>CACXKA010000007.1 GCA_902768125.1 uncultured Bacteroidales bacterium
TGTCTGGATGAAGGAATTCTGCAATGGCACACACACTTCAAGTGCCCAAAGGTGGACACGTCACGTTCCTATCTCTGTAACGGGTGGAGAGTTTGAATCTTTCTATTTGACGGGAACCTTCCAACCAAACGTCGAATCCGTAACAGACAATGCTGAATGTTATATCAATGGCGGAAAGTTTGGCGATATGGCAGGTGCCGGTCAGGAACAATTAAAGGGTGATGTCACATGGTTGATAGACCATGCCGATATTACCAATTTCTATGGTGGTGGTATCAATGACCAAAAACCGGTATTGGGACATATTTATGTTGAAATCAATAATAGTAATGTAGGCCTCTATTGTGGCGGTCCGAAGTTTGGCAATATGCAGGACAACATGAAGGTCATTACAAAAGCTAAAGGCTCTACATTCGGTAATTTCTATGGTGCAGGTTATGGCGGTACATCTTACTTTAGGCATATGAGTAGGGATAAAACCGGAGAAAAAGACTGGGACACATGGAATGCTGACTATACAAGAAAATATGTCGCAGGAAAAGGTATATCTACTGAATACGAGTGCGAGTTTATTCCTTATTCCGGTGGCCAAAGTGGACAGCCCGATTATGTGGGACGTTTTTACGTATTATATGCCTCACTCTCTTTGGCTAAGACCAAAAATGTAGAATCAACGCTGGAGGATTGTCATATTACAGGCTCGTTCTATGGCGGAGGCAAGCTGGGAAGTGTAGATGGTAATATCAAGTCGACATTAACGAATTGTACCGTTGATGAGAATGTATTTGGTGCAGGCTTCTCTGCAAGCGTAGAAAAGGTGAATGTGGTACCCCAAGGAACAATGATGAAAACCAACCCTGCATATAACGAAAGTGTTGGTGTGTTTACAGACGGCGAATATCCTGATGGCGTAGAATATACATGGACTCACGCCGCAAGTGTTTCTGCGGGTAATGAATTTGATGACACGAATCATTTAATATACACCACCACTGATTTGACAGATCTTGGTATTGTAACCGGAAATGTCACTCTCATCATCAATGGCGATAGTAAAATAGGTACAGATGGCGATGCCACTAAGGGAAATGTGTATGGCGGTGGTGATCAGAGTTCTGTGAACAATACCGCTAATCCCGCTGCTGCCTATACCACCGTCACGCTTCAGGGTAACACCCAAGTGCTCGGCAATGTCTTTGGTGGTGGCAATCGAGGTTTGGTAAGTGGTACAGCAACGGTTAATATTGAACAATAATCAGAACAAGATATGACACAAGATAGAAACCATACCTTTATAAAAGCCCTTCGGGCGGTGCTCGTGGCAACAATGTTGCTGCTACTGGGTAATAATGCTTTGGCACAAGTCACGGTCAAAGGTTCCGTCTATGGTGGTGGCAATGAGGCAGATGTTCAAATCAATACTGTGGTGAACATCAGTAAAGGAACTGTAGAAGGAAACGTTTATGGTGGTGGTAACTTAGGTGATGTGGGTACAATTGACAAGAGTAACGATTACAATTATAAATGGACGAACGAAGCTAATCCTGGCGAAACATATACTTACAACAACACGGGTCTTTGTACTGTGAATATCTCTGGTGGTCAGGTAGGTGCTGAGAATAAATCAACCACAAATCATGCTTCAGGTCATGTGTTTGGAGCTGGTAAGGGTGTTGATGACTCATTCTATTGTGAGAAAGGCATGGTGTACAAAACAAATGTCACTATCAGTAAGGGAACAGTGTATGGTAACGTTTATGGTGGTGGTCAGGTCGGTCGTGTGGAAAATGATGCGGTGGTGTCAATAGAAGGAACCAATGAAAATGACACTGAAATCAAAGGCGATGTGTTCGGTGCAGGTGCAGGTTTGGAAACACACGGCTATTCTGCGCTTCTGCGTGGTGATGCGACTGTTACCGTGCAGGGTAAAACCAAGATAGGAGGCAACGTCTATGGTGGTGGTGAGACAGCTTCGGTGGGAAAATTCAGAGTGGAAAATTCATTGCCAAAAGAACCGTTAAGCGGTGGAACATGTACCGTTACAATCAAAGATGATGCAGAAATCACAGGCAACGTGTTTGGTGCCTGCAAGGGTGTCACACCTGCTGATTATTCTAATGCTACACATGTGATTAGTGGTAATAATTCGCTTGGTTTTGGTGATGAGGCTGAGTATCTTTCTTTTCTGAAGACGCTTGCATTAACCAGCAATACCCTCGTGACGATTGACGGAAACGCTTCAATCAATAGCTCTGTTTATGGTGGTGGTCAGAGAGGTATCACTATGGGTTGTGTGGAGGTCAATATGACAGGTGGTACGGTGTCCCATGATGTCTATGGCGGTGGTGCGTTGGCTGATACGAATACTGGTAATTGGAATGATGGCTATGGTACGGTCGCAGGAATAACAGCGGAAACGACTATCGTTACTGGATATTATACACGTAGTGGTGCTGGAACAGTCGATGATCCTTATGTATATACAGAAATCACGACTGCAAATACGAAGGCTACTGCGAATACAACGTATTATTCCCATAAATCCTGGGCACATGCCACATTGAAGTCTGCATATTACAAGACAGTTGTCAATATCCTTGGTGGAACGGTTGTGCACGATGTGTATGGTGGCGGTTTGGGTGATGACGCTACTCCTGCCTATGTTTGGGGTGATGTGAAGGTGAACCTGAATGGACTGGATGCAGCTAATGATATTGATGAGACACTGCGAACGGCGATAACAGGAGATGACGATGCCAAACCGATGAATCTGGTTAATGGCGTATATCAGGTAAAGGATACCAAGAAGGGTGCTATTGTTGACCATGTCTTCGGTTGTAACAACGTCAATGGAACGCCTAAGGGTGAAGTATTGGTTCATGTGCATGCTACGCAGAGTGCTACAACAGAGAACATCTCTACGAAGGCAAGAAACAAGACTAATCCAGATGACAACAAATATGATGTGTCAGCTGTCTATGGAGGTGGTAACCAGGCTGAATACTATCCCGCCAATGCAATGTCGGATAACGAAGCAACAAAAGCCAGTGCTCATACCAATGTGATTATCGATGGTTGTAATTATACTAGTATTGAAGCTGTCTACGGTGGTGGCAATGCTGCATCAACACCTTCAACGAGTGTGACCGTTAATGGCGCTTATGAAATTGACGAGGTGTTTGGTGGTGGTAATGGTAAAAGTACACCCACTTTCACTAACCCTGGTGCTAATGTTGGTTTCCATGTATACGAAGATGATGCTAATGATGCACAGACACCTGCAAACAGGGCAAACAATTACGGATATGGTTCAGGCAAGGCTTCTGTAAATATCTTTGGAGGTACGGTTCACCGTGTCTTTGGTGGTTCAAATACAAAGGGTAATGTGCGTATCACTGCCATAACGATGTTGGAGGATCAGAATAGTTGTGAATTCTGCGTGGATGAAGCCTACGGTGGTGGAAAGAGTGCACCGATGGATGCGGAGGCGAAGTTGCACATGGCTTGTATCCCTGGCCTGAGAGCTGCATATGGTGGTGCTGAGGCTGCCGATATCTTGGGTGACGTAACGCTGAATATCACCAATGGAACCTTTGACCGCGTGTTTGGCGGTAACAACCTGAGCGGAACCATTAGTGGCTCCATTACGGTGAATATCGAGGAAACAGGTTGTAAGCCTATCATCATCGGAGAACTCTATGGTGGTGGAAACCAAGCCGCTTATTCAGTTTTCGGTTATAAAAAATCAGGCACGACTAATGTGATTAGAACGAGTAAGGACGATGGTGAGGCTTTCTATACTCCCACTACTCCATATTCTTCTAATCAATTATTTGCTGATCCTCAAGTGAACGTCAAGTCGTTTACCAGTATCGGTAATATCTATGGTGGTGGCTATGGTGAGCCTGCAGTAATGGTTGGCAATCCGACGGTGAACGTCAATGTCGCAAACGGCAAGTTCTTTGATAAGGACATTGCTGTTGTGGCAGAAGATACCAAGACACCAGGTAACTATCCTGTCCCATCTCATGCTAAGGACAAAATTGGTGCTATCAATAATGTCTATGGTGGTGGTAATGCTGCGGAGGTCGTTGGTAATACCAATGTCAATATCGGTACGGAAGAATATGTGTTCGTGACGAAGGAGTTTGCAGTGGGTACCACCTTGCCGGAGAACTGCTATACTCGTACAGGATCAACTTACACCTCTGTCTCTGGTACTGCTACAGAGAACACGACTTACTACGAAAGGATAGCTGTTGTCGGTGCTGATATCCGTGGTAACGTCTATGGTGGCGGCTATGGTGCTGCAACTACGGTAACTGGTGATGTGACGGTGAATGTCGGCGGTCAGAAAGCAGACGGTACCTTTATTGGTGGCAATATTGCCGTTGGAGGTAGTGTCTATGGTGGTAGTGCTTTGGGTGCTGTGAATGCTACAAGAGGAACTTCTGGATTAAGCTATACGGAGGGAAAGACAACAGCCGTTACTCTGAAGAAGGGTAATGTCAGCAGATATGTATTTGGTGGTGGTCAGGGTAATGGAACCACGACTGCTCATGTGTATGGTAAGTCAACGGTAACACTCTATGGCGATGTGGTTGCTGGTGGCTTGTATGGTGGTTGCGATGCCAATGGTGAGATGCACGATGGTACACAGTTGGACCTCTTTGGAGGAACTGTTGGTCAATCTTCAGCACCAACTGCAGATATTCTATTCGGTGGTGGTCTTGGACAGGCAACCAAGGTGGATGGTAATGTAACAGTGAATGTAGGCTCAAAAGACTATCCAGGCAATACCTCTGTAACTATTTGGGGTAATGTCTATGGTGGTGGAGCCTTAGGTTCTGTCAATACCAATACAACTAATACGACTTTGGTGAACCTCTTTAAGGGCATAGTCAATGGTAACGTCTTTGGTGGTGGTCTTGGACAAGCTGCTGTAGGTTCTCAAAGTGCAGTTCTTTATACGGATGTAAATGAGTATAATACTGATAAAGGTACATCATTAACAGCTGAAGAATTTGCTGCATTAACTAACGAACAAAAAATAAAGACTCCTGCTGTTGATGCTAAGGATGCTATTGCTGCAGAAGTGAAAGGTAATGTCACTGTGAATTTGAATAAGGACAATGGTACTTGTGAAGTGAGTGGTAGCATCTTCGGTAGTAACAATACCAATGGTTCGCCTAAGGGCCACGTGACGGTACATGTTTATAAGACGGTTAAGACTGGTAATACCAAGGACGCCACAAAGACAACTCTTGACGAAAGATGGAGTGAAGGTGCTACGTACGACCTGGCTGCCGTCTATGGCGGTGGTAATAAGGCTGACTATGAGCCGACTTCAGGGACAGACTTTGCAGAGGTCATTATCGAAGGATGTGACGAGACAAGTATCAAGGAGGTCTATGGTGGTGGCTATGGTGCAGCAGTACCAGCAACTCAGGTAAAAATCATGGGTGCATACCTCATTAACGAGGTATTTGGTGGTGGCTATGGTGCTGGTGAAAATAATCCTGGTGCAAACGTAGGATATTATACTTATACAGATGAGGAAAACAAAACTGCTTATACAGTAGGTGATGGTAAGTCTCAGGTGAAACTCTATGGTGGTATGGTACACACTGCTTATGGTGGTTCGAATACTAAGGGTAACATCAGAAGTGGTTCGTCAGCTGGTAAGGCGACAGATATTGTGGTTCCTTGTATTTTGCAGGTCAAGAACATCTATGGTGCAGGTAAGAATGCAGACCAGGATGGAGGAACGGACCTGGTGATTGGCTGTATTCCAGGACTGAAGAATGTGTATGGTGGTGCTAAGGATGCCAACATCAGAGGCAGTGTGAACTTGGTGATTACTGGTGGACATTTTGAAAATATATTTGGTGGTAACGATACCAGTGGCACCATTCAAGGCCCCATTAAACTCTATATTGAGGAATCGTGCGAACCTTTGATTATAGACAATCTCTATTTGGGTGGTAATCAAGCAGCTTATTCCGTCTACGGCTATTATAAAGCCGCTAATGATAAACTGCAACCCAGAAAATCAGCTACAGATACAAATCCTGTTGCTGAGGGTACAATAGCCCCAGATGCTACTACAGGTCAATATCCAGATCCTCAACTTTATGTGACCAAGTTTACTCGTATTGGTAATGTATATGGTGGTGGATTTGGTGAAGGTGCCGTGATGTATGGTAATCCGACTGTTAACATCAATGAGGTGAAGAACCTTGCTGACGAACTTGGTGAGATAGAAAATGTCTATGGTGGCGGTGATGCTGCAAAAGTTGAAGGTAGCACCACTATAAACATCGGTACTGAAACGATAGTAGAGATACATGCCGATGGAAAGAATACTGATGAAACCTGGCCTAAGGAGAATGTAGAAGGTGCCAAAATCACTGGTAACATTTATGGTGGTGGTAATTTGGCCGATGTTACTGGCAATACCTTTGTGAATATCTGTGCCAAGAAATCAGGTAACGACTATGTCGCTGTTGCCGAAGGTGCTTCGAAAGTTACCATTGATGGTAATGTGTTCGGAGGTGGCAAGGGTGAAGCAGCAGAGAGTGGGGAAGGCGCATTCACTTGTGAGAAGGCAATGGTGGGAATCAATAATGCGGGTCTAACAGATACAAGCGATGGAGGAACGACTGTCGTCATTGGTAATGGCATGGTGAATGGTACTGTCTACGGCGGTGGCGAAATTGGTCGTGTGGAAAAGAACACGAAAGTAATGATAGGTCTCGGAGACGGAGTAGACGAGACAACAGCACCTACAAGTGCACCTGAAATCACTGGCAATGTGTTCGGTGGCGGTCAGGGCACAAAGACGCATGGTTATGCAGGTTTGGTACGTGGTAATCCAACAGTCACTATTCAGGGCAATGCCAAGGTGGGGAAGAGTGTTTATGGTGGTGGTGAAATAGCTTCGGTAGCCAGATATAAGGTTGCTGAAGATGAGGCAGAGGCAGAGGCAAATGGTGTAGAAGTAGGTATGCCATATGTGTTGGCGAACGCCAATAGTGGTTATTGTACAGTCACTATCGGGGGCTATGCTGAAATCGGTCCAAAAACTAGCATGAAGATGTATCATTCAGAGATAACAGATGGAACGGATGCACCCGATGACTATGGTCACGTGTTTGGAGCCGGTAAGGGAATCCTTCCTGCGGTTTATACTTATGAAGAGGGTGACAGACCCTATCGTATAGATAAGACTAATACTAAGGAGTATTATACTAAAGAAGAGGATTATTTCGCATTCGTTCAAACCCTGGCTTTATCTACTCAGACGAATGTGACCATCGGTGGAAATTCGTTCGTCAAGGGTTCCGTCTATGGTGGTAGTGAGAATGGTCTTGTACAGTTCAATACGAATGTAACTATTAACAGTGGACAGATTGGTGCAGGTGATGGTGTGAACCGTCGCTATACTGATGCTGAATGGGCTTCAGAATCTCTTACCGAGTGTGCAAGTTGGGTATATGGCCTAGATACAAATAACGATGGCATGAAAGATATGTTTGCACCTTACGATCCGAATGCGAATGCCACCGGAAATTTGGATAAATATCCAGTAGTAACAGGACTGGCCGAAGCTAAATCGACCGAAGGTGGTAGACGTATTGCTTCTGATGGTCATACATTCTACGGCAATGTCTTTGGCGGCGGTTCGGGTAGTGTGCCTTACTTCGATACAGAGAAGGGCATCAGTAGATACATCATGACTGCAGGACAAGTGAAGGGTAATACGACTGTAACCATCAATGGAGGTCATATCCTGACGAACGTCTATGGTGGTTGTGAGGCCACTAATGTATTAGGTAATGCCACCATTACAATGACGGATGGTACGATTGGTGTGCCACGTACTGATAATGATATTATCGCTCATCCTGTTACAGGATATATCTTCGGTGGTGGTAAAGGTGACCAGCGCATCTTCTTTAATAAAGATACGAATGTGGAAAATGCCGTTGTCAACGTTATAGGTGGTAGAATCTACGGTTCTGTTTATGGTGGTGGCGAGGATGGTCACGTACTGAAAAATGTCACATTGACCATTGGTGAGACAGGCACAACAACAGGTCCTAAGATTGGTACACGAGGAACCTCCTATTATGATGGTCATGTGTTTGGTGGCGGACGTGGATTCGGTGGCGAAGCACTAACGGCTGGTAATGTGGGTGGATCCGTTGTCATGCATATCTATGGTGGTGAGATGCTTGGTTCCGTATATGGTGGTGGACGTCTGGCATCTGTGGGCTATGGTCTTTATCTTACTACAGAGGAGGGCTATGGCGTGATGCGTTCAGACAATATGGATGACAAGGGTAACGCTGTTGCAGATTTCAAGCGTGGTTATATTACCATGAATATTGGTGGTGGTACTATTGGTAATGACGTAGCAGATGCTGAGTATGGTGGTAACGTATTCGGAGGCAGCATGGGACGTCTTACCAAACTCGATGGGTCCGCTTTCGATACAGACAACCACTGGTCACTGTTGGCTACTGCGAAGAAGACGACTGTGAACATCACGGGCGGTATAATTAAGCGTAGCG
This sequence comes from uncultured Bacteroidales bacterium, assembly GCA_902768125.1. Taxonomy (GTDB): domain Bacteria; phylum Bacteroidota; class Bacteroidia; order Bacteroidales; family Bacteroidaceae; genus Minthosoma. Next base: position 8,577 of record CACXKA010000007.1, read on the forward strand.
TCTATGGTGGTGGTGAGTTGGGTACAGTGACCACTGATGCTATTGTGAATATCTCTGGCGGTACTATCGGTACTGCAGACAAGGGTGGTGCTGAATATGGAAATGTGTATGGCGGTGGTAAGGGTTATGTCGATCCTGTTGGTAATAACTATATTACTGCAGGTATTATCAAGGGCAACACTAATGTGCAGATAAATGGCACATCGGAATCACCCGTCATCCACCATAATATCTATGGTGGTGGTGCATATGGCTCTGTGGGAACCTTCACTTATGACGCAAACAATGTCATCTCTGAATATATCTCTGGTGGTAAGGCAACAGTCATCATTAAGGGTGGTAAGATTGGTGAGGATGGTAGCGAGAACGGTATGATCTTCGGATCGTCACGAGGTGATGTGGGTGCTCCTGGTTCTATCCACGACAAGTTGGCTTGGGTATATGATACAGAAGTAACCATTGGTGGTGATGAATCGTCTCCACGGATTGTTGGCTCCGTCTATGGTGGTGGTGAGAATGGACATAACTATCATGATGCAGTTGTCAATATTCATAGTGGTACTATCGGTATTGCTTCTGGTTCAACCATTACAAATAATAATGGGACTCCTGATGACCCAACAGATGACATAAGTTATTCAGGCGCTGAATATCCATATCGTGGTAATGTGTATGGTGGTGGTTGTGGTACTGATAAGTATTATTCTACTACCGTTCCAGAGGGTCATACTGCTAATGATGGTCAGGGTGATAAATATAACCCGTTAGCAGGTATCGTTTATGGTACGGCAAAAGTTGCCATTGATGGCGGAACCGTAATTCGCAATATCTATGGAGCTGGTGCTATGGGTTCTGTGGGAACGTCAGATGTGGCTACCAGTGGTAAGACCACAATTGACATCACTGGAGGTACTATCGGTGTCAGCGGTACCGTTGGAGACGGTAATGTCTTTGGTGCAGCCCGTGGTGATCTCAGTGCTACAGATGACAATCTTGCCCAAGTAAGAGAAACTAGTGTCACCGTTTCGGATGGTGATGTCAAGGGTAGTGTCTATGGTGGCGGCGAGGCTGGTCATGTGAAGGAGAATACGACTGTCAATATGAGTGGCGGAACCATAGGTGTTAATGTTTATGGTGGCGGTAACTTAGGCAATGTGGGTACATTTACCGAAACCACTGACGGCAGGTATGTATGGACTGCAGGTGGTCTGAGTAAAGTAGAAATCACTGGTGGTAAGGTTGGTATAGATGGTAATACCAACCCAGAAAAGGGCAATGTGTTCGGAGCTGGCAAGGGTAAGGAAGACACGTTCAAGTGTGAGAAAGCCATGGTGAAGCAGACGAGCGTCACTGTTAGCAATGGTACGGTGAATGGTAATGTCTTTGGTGGTGGTGAAGTTGGTCGTGTGGAATACGATACCGAGGTGAAGATCGGCGATGGAGTTGGAACAGAAGGTGGAACAAGTGCACCCACTATTGCTGGTAGCGTCTTTGGCGGTGGTGCCGGTGTGGCAACACATGGTTACTCGGCTCTGGTACGTGGCAATACCACCGTAACTGTTGAGGGCAATGCTGTGGTTGGAAAGAGCGTCTATGGTGGCGGCGAAATTGCCTCTGTGGGCAGATATGGTCTTGATGCAGTGAAGATGCCGTCAATATTGTTAGGTGGTGGATATTGTTATGTAACCGTTCAGGGTCATGCAAAAGTCGGATCTGATGTCTTTGGTGCCGGTAAGGGTGTCGAAACTCGATTTGATAAGGATAATGCAGACAAGACCAAGCGATCTAGACGTATGACGCTATATACTAATGCTACGGACTTCCCTGAAGGTGCTGGTACATGGGAATATTATGAAACGGGTTCCCCATTTGTTTGGGAATATTTCCAAGATGAAGATACCTATTCAACTTACCTTGAGACTTTGGCCTTGTCCACCCATCCAGAAGTGACCATCGACGGAAATGCCACCATTAATGGTTCTGTCTATGGCGGAGGTGAGGTTGGTCTTACCAAAGGTAGTGTTGTTGTAAACATCAAAGGCGGAACGATAGTTGAAGATGTATATGGCGGAGGTGCATTGGCGAATACGAATACTACAAGTTCGGTTGGTAAAAAAGATGCTAATGATGTCCCGATTAAAGACTCAGAGGGTAATATAGAAACAGAAACTGTTCATCCTACAACAACGGTCAACCTGCTTGGTGGAACTATTGAGCGCGATGCCTATGGTGGTGGATTGGGTCGGAAGGAAGTGAAAACAGGTGAGATAGTCACGACACCAGGTGTTGAGGCCATTGTGTATGGTAATGTGCTGCTGGAACTGAACAAGGGAGTGGCTGAGGATGCCAAGGGATGTATAGTCTTGGGTAATATCTTTGGAGCCAACAATGTAAATGGTACGCCAAAGGGTCATGTCATGGTGCATATCTATGCTACACAGAACAGGGATTTGGATGACATTAGTACCAAGTCGACAGCGAATGATGTGTATGATGTCGTTGCAGTCTATGGTGGTGGTAATCAGGCTGACTATGTGCCTGATGAATCTGAATCGGAGCAAAGCACGGAGGTCATTATTGAAGGTTGTGGCTTGACGAGTATCGAGAACGTCTATGGTGGCGGTTATGGTGCTGCTACACCTGGTACGAAGGTGCTCATCAGAGGAACTAAGATTATTGATAATGTGTTTGGTGGCGGTTATGGAGCAGGCGATAATAACCCTGGTGCCAACGTCGGCTACAGAACAGGAGGAAGAAGCACCTATGGAAAGTTAGATGGTGGTAAGGCTATCATTCAACTGATGGCAGGAACGGTCAATAACGTCTATGGCGGTAGTAATACCAAGGGAGATATCCGAGGAGGTTCCTCTGTGACAAATGTTGCTAAAGACGGAGGTCCAGGCTGCTGTGATAAGTTGATGGTTCGTGAAGTCTATGGTGGCGGTAACGAGGCTGATATGTATGGTGGTGCCGAGATTGTCCTGGACTGTATGCCTGATGACTGGATAGAGGAGATTTATGCGGGTGCCAAGAATGCTGATGTGGAGAACGACGTGAGCCTGACACTTACCAGCGGTAAGTTCGGTCGTGTGTTCGGTGGTAACAAGTCGGGTGGTAAGATTGATGGAAGCATCACGTTGAATATTGAGGAATCGGAGGATTGTGAAGCGCCTCTTATCATTGGTGAACTTTATGGTGGTGGTAATGAAGCAGCATATTCGGCTTATGGCTATGGTACGGATGGAACTCCTCTGACGGAGGCACAGGCTAGAGATGTTTATACTGGTGAGGGCGAATATCCTGGTGGTTTCTCTGGCCCTTGGGTGAATGTGAAGTCGTTTACCAGCATCGGTAATATCTACGGTGGTGGCAAGGGACAGTCAGCAACGTTGATTGGCAATCCAAGAGTCCTTATTAACGAAGTGCTGGTGGAGGGCAACAACAACGTCGCTTATAACCCAGACAATGACACAGATAAACCAGCATGGATTGATGGTGTGAAAGTGAAGTTGTATCCTCACGAGGCTGGTAAGATGGGTGTTATCGGTAATGTCTTCGGTGGTGGTAATGCTGCCGATGTGAAAGGAAACACCAGCATCGAAATCGGAACGGGCGACTCTCGCTATAACACTGATTCGCAGGCAAAAGTTTGGTTTGAGTCAACCTTCGAGACTAAGAACGTTGTGGGTGCTGACATTCGTGGTAACGTCTATGGTGGCGGTAATGAGGCTCAAGTGACGGGCAACACGAATGTGGTGGTAGGAAAAGAAGCCCCTGCGCAATGATGAAAAGCAGGAGACTGTATATGGTATTTCTGCTCTGCTGTGCTTTGGGTGTCCAGGCACAGCAGGCAGATTTTCCTTATCCTGAGATTCCAGACGAAATGGAGGAGCCAGAGGCACGACTCTCTTATTTGTTGAATCATTTCTGGAATCAGTATGCTTTTGCAGACAGCACGGCGATGAACCGTGAGGTGGGGGAGCAGGGTATGGTGGATTTCCTGAACTTCATGCAACATGCGGACTCGGTTACAGCAGCAAAGGGGGCAAGAGCCCTTGCTGATTCGTTAGTGGCGCATCCTTCAGCTTTGTCTTTTTTTGAGGGGCTGATGGCACACTATCTGGATGACCCCGACTCACCTCTGTACAGTGATAGAGTGTATGTTCATCTGTTGCGAGCTTTGCCTGAGACGCCTCAGCGCAGTTGGCTCTTGGAGCAGTTGGCGAAGAATCAAGTAGGTAGCCGTGCGGCAGATATTCTTGTTACGACTCCTGATGGGAAGCAGGCGCGTTTGTATGACATCAAGGCGGAGCAGATGTTGCTCATTTTTTTCGACCCAGACTGCCGTCGTTGTCAACGGTTGGAAACACAACTGAAGCAGGACCTTCTTATCATGCAGAACCCTCGTCTCAAGGTGGTTCGCAAGGATGTGAACGACCTGAAGGGGGAATATTACGTGCCTCACACACCTATGCTGTATCTTCTCGACAAGGAGAAACGTGTGGTGTTGAAGGGTGGAAATGAGGAGGCAATAAAGACCTTCTTATAATGCTACGGCGTACCGGCTTTAAAACAACGCCGTTGTTTTGAGCTTCCTACACCGTTGTTTCATCAAAAGAACGCCGTTGTTTTAAAATGGCATTTCCCCCTCGGAAAAACTCAAATAATTATGGTATTTCTCTCACTTGTTCGTAACTTTGACTACGTCGAAAGTAGGCTGCATCTCGGAAATACAAAGAAAAAGAGTTTTTCCTTTGGAATTTCCCTCGATTTGCACTACCTTTGCACCCAAATTCAAATGTGGACAGATTTGGGCTGCTTGCAACCACAGTAAAAAATGCTAAAACGACAAAGGAAAGCCTCACTATTGAGGTGTGTTTTTGTCTGTGCATCTTCCCCAATTCTTTCCCCATACATTATTAATTATTAAACATTTAATTTTTAATTGACTATGGGTTATTTATTTACATCAGAATCAGTTTCGGAGGGACATCCCGACAAAGTGGCCGACCAAATCAGCGATGCTGTGCTGGACAATTTGTTGGCTTATGATGCCGACTCGAAGGTGGCTTGCGAAACGTTGGTCACAACGGGTCAGGTGGTCGTTGCTGGCGAGGTCAAGAGCAATGCCTATGTGGACTTGCAGGAAATTGCTCGCGACACTATCAACAAGATTGGTTACACGAAGTCTTCCTATAAGTTTGACGGTGAGAGTTGTGGCGTGTTGAATGCCATCCACGAACAGAGTGGCGACATCAACCGAGGCGTGGAACGTGAAAATCCTGAAGAACAGGGTGCAGGTGACCAGGGCATGATGTTTGGCTATGCTACCAACGAAACTGAGAACGGTATGCCTTTGTCTCTCGACCTTTCGCATCGCATCCTGCGTGTATTGGCTGACATCCGAAGAGAGGCAAAAGTGATGACATATATACGTCCCAACGGGAAGGAGGTGACGTATTTGCGTCCTGATGCTAAGAGTCAGGTGACCATTCAATATGGCGATGACAACAAGCCGGAGCGCATCCACACCATTGTGGTGAGTACCCAGCATGACGAGTTTATCGTACCTGATGCCCAGAATGGACTCACACAGGAAGAGGCAGACGAGCAAATGCTCGCACGCATCAAGCAGGATGTCATCAACATCTTGATTCCACGAGTTATTGCCGAAATTGGTGACGAGAAAGTGAGTGCTTTGTTCAAAGAGGGCATTACTTATCATGTGAATCCAACGGGCAAGTTTGTGATTGGTGGTCCCCACGGTGACACTGGCTTGACGGGTAGGAAGATTATTGTTGACACCTACGGCGGTCGTGGTGCACATGGTGGTGGAGCCTTCTCGGGCAAAGACCCCAGCAAGGTGGACCGTTCGGCAGCCTATGCAGCTCGTCATATTGCCAAAAATCTGGTGGTGGCAGGTGTGGCAGATGAGATACTGGTACAGTTGAGCTATGCTATTGGTGTGGCACGCCCTGTTAGTATTTATGTCAACACCTATGGCACGTCCAAGGTGGCGCTGACCGATGGTGAGATAGCCACCAAGATTGGCAGCATCTTCGACTTGCGTCCCAAGGCCATAGAAGAGCGTTTCGACTTGCGCAAACCTATCTATCAGGAAACGGCATCTTATGGTCACTTTGGAAGAAAGACGGAACGGGTAGTGAAGAAATTCACCAATCGCTATCAGGGAGACCGTGAGATCGAGGTGACCCTGTTCCCTTGGGAGGAAACCGAGAAGTATCAGGCACAGATAAAGCAAGAGTTTGAGATTTGAGGTTTGAGGTTTGAGATTTGAGGTTTGAGGTTTGAGATTTGAGGTTTGAGGTTTTGGTTAAGATTTATGAATGACCTAAGCACATGGCTTGTTTCTGATTCCACCGTACTTCGGAATACGGAGCTCTATAAGCAGGGGATTCTTCTGCCCGACCGCAACATTCCGATGGAGCAGTGCGACTATATCCTTTGTAAAGATGATGTTGTCGTAGCTGGTATGACGGTCATGTTCTTTATCCTCGCATTCGTTTTCTACAAGGGTAAGGACTTGTTGCTCTATCGTCTGAAAGAGTATTTCACGTCCAAGCGTGTTTATGTGGAGGGGAATGTGATGGAGGATGCAGGCGAAATGCTGAATGTCTTCCTGCTGACAACCGTCGGTGCACTCAGTCTGTCCCTTCTTTTCTTAGAAAGTGAGATTGCGAAAAGCAGCTACATTTCTTCGATAGGATTTCCCTATTGGATATATGTTGCCGGATGGTTGGCGCTCCAGTTGTTCATCTATGTAAAATCCTGTCTCTATTCAATTGTGAATTTTACGTTTTTCGATCGTGAACCGAGTCGTAAATGGATATCGGGATACCTGCTGATGACCTCCTTGACAGCCTTCCTTTTTTACCCCATTGCTCTTATGGATGTATTTTCTCATTTGAGTCATGAGATTGTCATATGGAGTGCCATTTTGGTAGTGGTTCTGTACGAGTTACTGCTGTTTTATAAGCTAATTGCTAACTTTAAGGTAAAAAAATATGGCTATATGCTCATTTTTTTGTACTTTTGCAGCGTCGAATTGTTACCGACACTTGTATTTGGGCATCTGGCGGTATGGTTTAGTGACAATTATATAGTAAAAAACATTTTATATTGATGGCAAAAAAGATCTTAGTATCTCAACCAAAACCTCAGACGGAGAAGTCTCCCTATTTTGAGGTGGCACAAAAATACAAAATAGAATTGGTTTTCAGGCCTTTCATTAAAATTGAACCCATGTCTGCCAAGGATTTCCGTCAGCAGAAGGTGTCTATTCCAGGCCATACAGCTATAGTATTTACTTCACGTCACGCTATTGACCACTTCTTTGCCCTCTGCAAGGAATTGCGTGTCAGCATCCCTGACGACATGAAATATTTCTGTGTTTCAGAACAGGTCTCTCTCTATATCCAGAAGTATGTGCAGTATCGCAAGCGCAAAAACTTCTTCCCAGAGTCTGGTCTTTTGACAGACTTGATGCCTATCATTGCCAAGCACAGCAAAGAGACCTATTTCGTGCCTCAGTCTTCAGCTCACACCGACGACATGCGTCGTATGCTCGATGAAATTGGAGTGGAGCACGATGAGGCAGTGATGTACTACACCGTGGCAAATGATTTCACGCCTGATGAGGCTTTCGACTACAATATGTTGGTGTTCTTCTCTCCAGAAGGTATCCATTCGTTGATGAAGAACTTCCCTGATTTCGAGCAGAAGGACATCAAGGTGGCTTGTCTGGGTACAAAGACCATCAAGGCAGCAGAAGAGGCTGGCTTGCACGTGGATTATCAGCCCACACCAGAGCTTCGTTCGGTGCCTGCCATTATCGAGGCGTATGCTAAAACACTGAAATAATGCCTTATGCATTAACAAAAAGTGAGCGGCTCACCAGCCAGCTTGTCATAGAAAAAATATTCGCAGGAGGGAATGCGTCAATGGCGGCATTTCCCCTGCGAATTGTTTATATGCAGATGGAGAAGCAGGGTGGGGAAGACGTTACGGGAGAACCATTGGCTTCTATCTTGGTCTCTGTGCCCAAGAAACGATTTCGCCATGCCGTTGACCGCAATCGCATGAAACGGCTCATACGCGAAGCCTATCGCCTCAATAAACATATCCTTTGGGATGCACTCGAGGGAAAAGATTTTCGACTTGCCCTTGCTTTTGTGTGCATCACCGACACCCTCCCCACTTTCTACACTGTCAACAAGAGTATGAAGAAGGCCCTCACCCGCATAGCGGAGAGGATTTGTGTTAACGATAACCCAGACAAGCTCTAAACCTCCAATCTCAAACCTCAACTCAAATGCTTTCCTCCTTCTTCTCCTTTCTTCTCCTTCTTCCCATTTATTTCTATAGGGCTTGTATCTCGCCATTGTTGCCTCCAACGTGTCGGTTCACCCCCACTTGCTCCAGCTATGCTGTCGAAGCCATTAAGAAGCATGGACCTCTGAAAGGGTTTTATTTGGCATGTCGTCGTATCTTGCGTTGCCATCCCTGGGGGGGAAGCGGTTATGATCCTGTACCAGAAGAGTTTCATTGGTGAGTATGTTCAATTTCCATACATATCATATTGATGAAGAAGCATGTCTGCTGAATGTGGATGTAGCGGATATGCGACCCTTCTATCCTGAGCAGGTGAGGCTCTCGGTAGGCTTGCATCCGTGGAAGGTGAAGGCTGATTGGCAGCAGGTAATAGATTCGGTTTATCAGGAAGCACAACGAGCTGATGTCTGGGCAATAGGTGAGTGTGGATTAGATAAATCGAAAGGAGAGGCACTCTCGTTGCAGATGGAGGCGTTTCGTGCCCAAATACTTCTTGCCGAAGAAGTACGGAAGCCGATGATTATCCATTGTGTGAGGGCTTTCGATGAATTACTCATGCTTCGTCGTGAACTTGAAGTCTCTTGCAAGCAAGAAGGGCGTGAGCCACAGCCTTGGGTCATTCACGGTTTCAGGGGGAAACCAGAGCAGGCAAGACAACTGATGGCCAAAGGAATGTTGCTCTCCTTCGGCCATCAATATAACTTGGAAACCTTACGTTCCGTCTTTATTTCTTCCCGTTCCTTTTATCTCGAAACGGACGATCTCCATTTCTCTGTCCGTCAAATTTACGAGCAGGTCGCTCACCATCTTGACGTGGACGTCGTTCGTCTCGTTCCCCTCTGCGACCCTCGAAAGAATCTCTTTTCTCACCAAAATCCTTGACACCCTTACCTGTGAAGAATGACTTTCTGGCTTCTTGACGGGAGGCGCGATCCGTGAAGCGTTCACGATCCTCACCCCCTCTTCTGTCATCTTTACCCTTGCGGGAACCTCCTGCACGCACTATACGATCGCCCCATTTGCCCAGATGGCGGTTGATGATTTCTGCTTCTTCATCATCCTCAGCCTCGAACATCTTCCAACGACTATCCTTACCCCATTTCCTGTTCACCTCCTCGTCGTAGGAGATATCTTTGGAAGGTCTTTCTTTGAAAGGTTTTGACTTGAAGTAGTGCTCCTCGTCATCCGTCTTTCTGCTGGCAGACCACTCACCATCCTCATTCTTCTTGTGAGGCTTGAACTTGAGGTTGTGGCGTCGATCTTCATCCGTCTTGATGTCCAATCCCTCTTCGCGACGTTCCTTCAGTTTGCCGTCAAAGATTTGGTACTTGCGGAACTCGCATTCCAACGAGCCGTTGAACAACGCATATTTGGTGGAAGGTCTGAAGCCAATCCTGTCAAACAGTTCCTCGTGGTGGGAGATGATCCAGGCATCGTTGCCCACGAAGTTGCGCTTCAGGTTCTTGCCGATGGTTTCGTAGAGGTCATAGATGTCATCCGTGCTGATGCGGTCACCATAAGGTGGGTTGGTGATGATGATGGCCTTGTCGAGTGGTTGTTCAAACTCGTAAAAGTCACGTTGCTCCACGCTCACGATGTCCTTCACACCTGCATTCAACACGTTGTCAGTGGCAATCTGCACTACCTGACGGTTGATGTCGTAGCCGTAAATCTTATGGTCAAATTCACGCTCCTGACTATCATCGTTGTAGATGCGGTCGAAGAGGTCTGCATCAAAATCCTTCCACTTCTCGAAAGCATACTCTTTACGGAACACACCTGGATAGACGTTCTGTGCAATCAGCGCCGCCTCAATTAGGATGGTGCCTGAACCACAAAATGGGTCAATCAGATCACATTCGCCATCCCAACCTGTCAGCATGATGAGTCCAGCAGCCAATACCTCGTTCAGTGGGGCTTGTACCGTAGCAGTTTTGTAGCCACGCTGATGCAGGCTTTCACCTGATGAGTCGAGGGAGATGGTTACATCGTCTTCCGCAATGTGCACGTTGACTCTCAGGTCAGGGTTACTGATGCCTACGTTCGGACGGTCACCTGTCTTGTCACGCCAGTAGTCAGCAATAGCATCCTTCACACGATATGCCACAAACTTTGAGTGACGGAAGTTGTCGCTGAAGATGACGGAATCCACCAAGAACGTGCTTTTTACGTCCATGTACTTCTCCCAGTCAATCAATTTCACAGCCTCATACACCTCATCGGCATCGTTTGCCTTGAACTCCTTGATGGGTTTCAGGATTTTCACTGCCGTTCGTGTGCAGAAGTTTGCCTTGTATAGCATCTCCTTGTCACCTGTGAAAGCCACCATTCTCCTACCAATCTCAACGTTGTTGGCACCCAGATTGATCAGTTCCTTTGCAAGCACCTCTTCCAGTCCTTGGAAGGTCTTTGCGATTATCTTGAATTCAGTCATGTTCTTATCGTTATTGTTTGCTGTCCGAATGGCGCGCTTCACCCAGCGCATGAGCTTGTTGTGTGATGTTTTCACCTGCAGGCACATCGTGGGTCACCCAAATGTTACCACCAATCACGGCACCCTTTCCGATGGTGATTCTTCCTAAGATGGAAGCATTGGAGTAGACAATCACGTCGTCTTCCAAGATTGGATGGCGAGGAATGCCCTTGATTGGGTTGCCGTCGGCATCCAGAGGGAAACTCTTGGCACCCAGTGTCACACCTTGATAGAGCTTCACGTTATTGCCGATGATGCTTGTCTCGCCAATCACCACACCTGTACCATGGTCGATGGTGAAGTATTCGCCAATCGTTGCGCCAGGATGGATGTCAATACCTGTCTCCGAGTGAGCAATCTCCGTCAGCATGCGGGGAATGAGTGGCACATCGAGGTTCCACAGCTCATGGGCGATGCGATACACCGTCAGTTCCTTGATGACAGGATAGCAGCTGATAATCTCGCCATAGTTCTTGGCAGCAGGGTCGCCATTGAAAGCAGCTACCACATCCGTTGCCAGCACACGCCTCAGTTCGGGCAGTCGGTTGATGAACTTCTCAGCACGCTCCTCAGCCATGCGACGCATTTCCATGTTGATGGTGTCGGGGCTGTAAGCGGCAAACACAGCAGTTCTCTCTTCGAAGTTAGAGAATACCAGGCCTGCCTGAATCTGTGCAACGAGGAGAGAATAGAGCTGTTCAATATCCACCCCCAGGTGATATTTCAGCGTGTTCTTGTTGATGCACGAACGACCATAGTAGCCGGGGAAGATGATTCCTCGGGCAAGGTCAATGATTTGTTTTAGCACTTCGCCCGAAGGCAATGGTGTTCCGTCATTGTGCTCGTGATAGAGATCCTTGTACGATTCTGGTCGTGCCAGTTCTTCGACGGTTCGTGTCAACGTGTCAGCAAGAGTCCTTGCGCTCATTTTCTTACTATTGTGTAAAGATTTTGGTGCAAAGGTAAGAAAAAGAAGTGAATAGTGAAGAAGTGAAAAGTGAAAAATCATAGTTTCTTTTGGCTTTTCGCCTGCTAATTCGTACCTTTGTACCCCGAAAAGGATAGAAAAAGCAAAAAGACATGAAAATATTACTACTTGGAAGCGGCGGTAGAGAGCACGCCTTGGCTTGGAAAATAGCTCAGAGCCAGAAGATTGAGAAACTGTTTATTGCCCCAGGCAATGCTGGCACCTCCTCCGTGGGTGAGAATGTGCCCTTGAAGGCTGACGATTTCGAAGGCATCAAGACTTTTGTCTTGGCGAATGGAATCGATATGGTCGTAGTAGGACCAGAAGACCCATTGGTGAAGGGCGTGTATGACTTCTTCAAGCAGGATGCCCAGTTGAAGGACATTCCTGTGATTGGTCCTTCCAAAGCTGGTGCTGTGCTCGAAGGCAGCAAGGATTTTGCCAAGGGCTTCATGCAGCGTCATGGCATCCCCACAGCGGCTTACCGTTCCTTCAATGGCACCAACATCGAAGAAGGTATAGCCTTCTTGGAGACTCTTCAGGCACCTTATGTGCTCAAAGCAGACGGACTTTGTGCTGGCAAGGGAGTGCTCATCGTTCCCACGCTTGAAGAGGCGAAGAAAGAGTTTCGTGGCATGCTCGACGGCATGTTTGGCGAGGCGAGTGCCACTGTGGTTATCGAGGAGTTTCTCTCTGGCATTGAGTGCTCTGTTTTTGTGTTGACTGATGGAAAGAACTACAAGATTCTGCCCGAAGCCAAGGACTACAAGCGTATTGGCGAGGGTGACACTGGTCTTAATACTGGTGGTATGGGTAGTGTTTCTCCCGTTCCATTTGCTGATGAGGCTTGGATGAAGAAAGTGGAAGAGCGTATCGTCAAACCTACTGTTGATGGATTGGCTGCTGAGGGCATCGACTACAAGGGCTTCATCTTCCTCGGACTCATTAAGGTAGATCGTGATTATGCCTATGCCAAAGCGGGTGATCCTGTGGTTATCGAATACAATGTCCGCATGGGTGACCCAGAGACAGAGACCGTCATGCTCCGCATCAAGAGCGACCTCGTGGATTTGCTCGAAGGCGTGGCAGAGGGTAACCTTGACACCCGCACTTTGGAGTTTGATCCTCGTTCTGCTGTTTGTGTCATGATGGTTAGCGGCGGTTATCCACAAGCTTACCAGAAGGGTTTCGAAATCACAGGCATCGATGATGTGGAAGGTTCTGTGGTGTTCCATGCAGGCACAGCCCTCAAGGATGGTAAAGTCGTCACAGCAGGTGGTCGTGTCATCGCGGTCAGCTCCTATGGTAACACCCAAAACGAGGCGCTTGTCAAGTCCTTCACCGAAGCTGGCAAGATTCACTTCGAGGGTAAGTACTTCCGTCGTGACATTGGACAAGATTTGCTGAAATAAGATAACAAGATACTAACTATTAATCAAATGCCAGATGAATCAACAGAAAATCATTATCACCATCAACCGCGAGTGTGGTAGCGGTGGTGGAGAGATTGCACGCCTACTTGGTCAGAAGTTGGGTATTAAGGTTTATGACCGCACCATTCTGAAAAGCATAGCTGAACAGTATAATATGACTGTTGAGAGTATGGATCGTGTGAAGGCAAAGAATCCTCATTGGTGGGATGACATTTGCAACTTTTATCAACAATTTGGTTCCTTCCAGACAGGTGAAAAGCTTACTTCTGAGGTTACACCGATGGCTCTCTATAGTGCTGAAGAACGTCTTCTGCGTGAGGTGGCTGAAAAAGAAAGTTGCATTATTATTGGTCGCGTGGGCTTCCATATTTTCCAAGAAAACCCCAATGCGCTGAATCTGCTCATCATCGCAGATCGTGATGCCCGTATCAACCGTATTGCCACGAAGCAGAACCTCACCCCCAAAGAGGCAGCCAAGGTTGTTGACCGCATAGACAAAGAGCGCAACACCTTTGTCAAGCATGTTGCTGACGTGTCGCGCTTTGATGCCCACAATTACGATTGTGTGTTGAATGTCACCGGTATGACGCCTGAGAAAGTGGTTTCTTTCTTGGAAGATTACATCCGACTCAAAAAAACAGTGTGACTTTACCTTGCTAATGCCTGGCAGACGCGGTCTTGATAATCTCGTGCTTCCTTGGCGGTGAGAGTACCGTTGATAAGGATGGAGAAGGCGAGTTGGTGACCGTTGGAAGCTGTGACATAGCCTGTGAGAGCGATAACGCCTTCAAGGGTGCCTGTCTTCGCATGCAAATTGCGATAGGCAGGACCTGACTGCATGCGTTCATCGAGGGTGCCATCCACGCCTGCGATGGGGAGGGAACCGTAGAAGACGGGTAAGATAGAGGCATTGCGGTAGGCATAGCGGAGCATCGCCACCTGAGCCTCTGGTGTGCAGTAATTGTAGAGTGACACACCACTACCATCTGCCACTTCGATGTGGTTGTCGATGGTGACTCCTGCACGGCGCAAGAGAGTTTCCACTTGTTTGGCTCCATCTTTCCAAGAAGCACGCTTGCCAGCTGCTGCATTGGCGATTTTGAAGAAGACAGCCTCCGCATGGAGGTTGTCGGAGTTTTTGAGCATGCGTTGCATCACTTCCTCAACGGTGCGAGCCTTCGTATGGAAGTTGTTTCCTCCACCAGGATAGTCTTTTGTGTCGTAGGGTACCACTTGTGCGCTGACGCCTGTGATGCTGAGGTTTTTGAGTTCCTGACTGAGGGCATAGGCGAAGTGGGCAGCTGGGTGAAAGGAGGCATCTTTGGAATAAGAACCGAAATTGGGATAGACACGTCCACGTTCCACCATCAGGGCACAGAGGTAAGGCTCGTACTTAGAGGGCACATCGTCCCAGCACCAGCCGTTGCCATAGAGGTCAGCGTGTTTCATGCTGGCATCGCCATAAATCTTTCCACTGATTCGCTTGACACCAAGGTCACGGATGGCACGAGCCAGTTCTTTGAGGTCGGCGTGGGAGTACATGGGGTCAAAATCGCCCACTACATAGATGTCTCCCTGCAAAGTGCCGTCGGCAGCGATGGTGCCTGTGTAATACGAACGAGTCTTGAACTCATGTCTGGCACCCAGCACGCTGAGAGCGGTGATGGCTGTGAGCACCTTCTGGGTGGAAGCAGGACGCAGTACCTTGTGGGCATTGTAGCCCCAGACGGGCACGTCGTCAGTAAGGTCGAACACGCTGATTCCCACATTGTAGGGGGCACGATTGGCTTCATTGGCAAAAGCATCGAGGCGTGTACGGATTTGCTCTCCCCAGGGTAGAGTAGGTGTCACCACACCCTGATTGTCAGGGGCTGCCGTGAAGGTGGAGTCAGGGGTAGCTGGTGGTGCAAAGTTGCTGATGGGCATCACGGGCACAGGCAGCGGGTCTTGCGCCAGCAATGAAACCAACAGTGAGAAATGAATTGCTAATAGTGAAAATATTCTCTTCATATTACTTTTCTTCTTGATTTTGGATGACGTCTTCCATTGGGCTGGTCATGCCGACCTCGATGAGGTTTCCGCTCTGGAAGATCTGGCGTGCCATTTCCTGGATGTCGGCAGCGGTGATGCTGTTGACGGTGTCCACATAGATGGCATCATGGTCTTCACCATAGAGGACGTAGTTCATCATCTGTCCCATCCAGTAGTCATTCTGCTTCAGAGACTCCTCATGGCTGCGGAGCATATACTCCTTCACCTTCTGCACGTCTTCTTCCTTAGGTCCCTTGGTCACCATATCCTCCACACCTTGATAGACGATGGTGGTCATCTTCTCACGCTTGTCTGGAGCTGTTGGCAGTTGAATCTGCACGGTTGCCTGCTCTTGTGGATAACGACTCAGACCTGCACTTACAGGCACGCCGTATGCACCACCTTCATCCTCACGAACTGATTCTGTGTACATCATGTCCATCACTTGGTCGAGCATGCTGCAGGTGAGGGCATTCTTGAGGTTGTACTTCATCGGTGTGTGATAAACGAAAAGCACAATGGCACTTGGGGTTTCTTGATGCTTCTCGAAGACATTCTTGTGGATGCCGTCCACCATCTTGAAGTCGATGGTGTCGCACTTCTCAGAACCTTTCTTCGTCGGCAGGGCACCCAGATATTTTGCCAAGAGTGGGGCAATGGTATCGGCATCGCAGTCGCCCACGATGAAGAACTCGAAGTCGTCGCCATCAGCGAAACGTTCCTTATAGATCTCGATGATGCGGTCGTAGTTGATGCGGTCGAGATCTTCGGGCTTAGTGCGGAGGGCACGCCTATGGTTGTTGTATACGACCTTGGCAATGGTGTCTTGCAGAGCGGTTGTCGGTTGAAGCTCAGCGTTCTTCATGGCAGCCTTGCTGCGTTGGATGTTGGAGTTGTAAGCCTCAAGGTCCTTACGTGGAGCCGTGAAATGGAGGTAGGTGAGTTGCAGCATAGTCTCGAAGTCCTTCTTCACACATCCACCAGAGACACCTTCGCTGTCTGTACCCACATAAGTGTTGGCAGAAGCCTGCTTGCCAGCCATCTTCTTGTTGAGTTCTGTGGTGCTGAAATTGCCCCAGCCACCAACGCTCACCCAATCGACATTGTCGGTCTGGTCGTATTCATCTTCGCTATACAAAGAAGTTCCACCCCAACTGTGTCCGCTCATGCTGATTTGGTTGGGTGAGAAGTTGGTCTTCTTCACGTGCACCTTGATGCCGTTGCTGAGGGTGATGAGCTTGGCGTCATATTTGTCGTCTTCAATCTTCTTCACCTTGCCAGGTTTTGGCATCTTGGCAATGAGTGGCTCATCGTTTGCTTCTTCTTTCAGTGGTTCGATGTTCTCTGCTTCCACCTCTGCCATCCATTTGAAGAGGTCTTCTTGGGTAGGCAGGATGTTGTCTTCCTTGTCGGCTGCAAACATCGCCACGACGAAGTTACCGTCTGGTTTCTGCTGTGCAAACTGGTTGACCATATCTACTGTGGTGGCAGGAATCAGTTGGTTCATGGTGTTGTACTCCCACTCGATGCCTGTCATTGGCTCGTTGTCGAGGAAGTGACGTACACACTCGTTCACGTAGCTGCTACTCTGCACCTTGTCGCGATGGAGGTAGGAACTCTCGAGGGAGGAGAGTATTCTGGACTTGTATCGCTCATATTCAGCAGCGGTGTAGCCATATTTCTTCACACGGAGAATCTCACGATAGAGCGCCTTGACACCTTCCTCATACTTGTTGTCCTCGCAGGTGACGCTGGCGCTGTAAGCCTCCTTGGTCTTGGAAACAAAGAACTCGCCATAACCGAAGCTGGCGCCCAAGAAGGGTGCGTTCTCCTTCTGGAGGATATCGCGGATGCGCTCGCTGAACATGCTTGACATCGCGTTGGCTGTGATGCTGAAGATGAAATAAGGGATGCTGTTCTTCATCTCACGTGGATAGGCTTCAGTCTTCCACATGAAATTGATGGAGTTGTTGCGCTGTTCCTTATCCTTGTTGATGGAGACGATAGGCTCAGCATTGTCGGGCACGGGATAGTATTCGAACTTGGCAGCATCAGGAGCGGCTGGTTGGATGTCGGAGAAGACCGTCTTAATCTTCTGCTCCATTTCGTCCACGTTGATGTCGCCCACAATCACGATAGCTTGCAGGTCGGGACGATACCACTTGCGATAGTAGCTGCGCAGGTCGTCGTGAGGGAAGTTCATCACGATGTCCATCGTACCGATAGGCAGACGGTTGCCGTACTTGCTGTTAGGATACATGACAGGGAGTGCCTTCTCATACATTCGCATCATGGCAGAACTTCTCGAACGCCATTCCTCGTTGATCACACCACGCTCCTTGTCAATCTCACTGCCTTCGAGCAGGAGGTCGTGGCTCCAGTCGTGAAGAATGAGCAGACAAGAGTCGAGTGCCCCAGCTGTCTCCACATTCACATTATCTATATTATAGACAGTTTCATCGAAAGAGGTGTAAGCGTTCAGGTTCTCGCCAAACTTCACGCCGATGCTCTCCAAGTATTTCTTCAAGCGGTCACCTGGGAAATGAGTGGTGCCGTTGAAACACATATGTTCGAGGAAGTGAGCCAAACCACGCTGGTTCTCATCCTCCTGAATCGAACCCACCTTCTGGGCGATGTAGAAGAAAGCACGTTTCTCTGGCCACTCATTGTGGCGCAGGTAATAAGTCAGTCCGTTGGGCAGCACACCTTTCCGTACTGCCGAATCCATAGGCAGGCTCATGTCTTGTGCCTGCGATGAAACTAAAAGTGAAAAGCTAAGAAATAAGAGTGATAATATTTTTTTCATTGTTGATATTGAATTGTCTGTTGTTGGTTATCATTTCTTCTTGTCCAATGCATGGGGAGCATAATCGACGGTGTAGTGGAGTCCTCGGCTTTCCTTGCGTTCGAGGGCTTGGCGAGTGATGAGATAGCCCACGTTGATCATGTTGCGGAGTTCGCAGATGTCACGGGTGGGCTTCACACGCTTGAAGAGGTGTTCGGTCTCTTCGTAGAGCAGGTCGAGACGCTCCCAAGCACGATGCAGACGCAGGTCGGAACGCACGATGCCCACATAAGTGGACATAATCTGTCCTACTTCCCTCACGTCCTGTGCAATCAGCACCTTCTCCTCGTTCGTCATCGTTCCCTCATCGTTCCATGCAGGCACCTTCTCATTGAACTCATACTGGTCAATCACCTCCAGCGAGTTCTTGGCTGCTGCATCTGCATACACCACTGCCTCGATGAGCGAGTTGCTTGCCAGACGGTTGCCTCCGTGCAATCCTGTGCAGGAGCATTCGCCCACAGCATACAACCTTCGGATGCTTGACCTTCCGTCCAGATCCACCTGAATGCCACCACACATATAGTGCGCACTTGGAGCCACAGGGATGTAGTCCTTTGTGATGTCGATGCCGATGCTGAGGCACTTCGCATAGATATTGGGGAAGTGATGCTTGGTCTCTTCGGGGTCTTTATGGGTCACATCCAGGCATACATGGTCGAGGGCATGAATCTTCATCTCGTTGTCGATGGCACGAGCCACGATGTCACGAGGAGCAAGGCTGAGACGTTCGTCATATTTCTGCATGAACTCCTCACCGTTGGGCAGACGCAGGATGCCGCCATAGCCACGCATTGCCTCCGTGATGAGGTAGGCAGGATGTGTCTCGGCTGGGTTGAACAACACGGTGGGGTGGAACTGCACAAACTCCATATCCTTTACCTTTCCCTTGGCACGATACACCATTGCGATGCCGTCGCCTGTGGCGATGTTGGGGTTCGAAGTCGTTGCATAGATGGCACCCGTACCACCTGTTGCCATGAGGGTCACTTTCGACAAGTAAGTGTCAATCTTGCCTGTCTTGGGATTCAGCACATAGGCACCAAAACACTCGATGTCGGGGGTGCGACGAGTCACACGAATCCCGAGGTGGTGCTGAGTGATGATTTCCACAGCAAAATGATGCTCCAGCACGTCGATGTCAGGGTGATTCCTCACAGCCTCCATCAGTCCTCGCTGAATCTCAGCACCAGTATCGTCGGCATGGTGCAGGATGCGGAATTCAGAGTGTCCGCCTTCGCGATGCAGGTCGAAAGAGCCATCCTCCTGCTTGTCGAAGTTCACGCCCCAGCGCACCAGATCCTTGATGCCTGCAGGACCGCCAGTCACCACTTGTCGCACAGCCTCTGGGTCGCTGATCCAGTCGCCTGCAATCATGGTGTCTTCTATATGCTTTTCGAAATTATCGACGAGCAGGTTCGTCACTGAGGCAATGCCGCCTTGTGCCTTTGCCGTGTTAGCCTCTTCCAGAGTGGTCTTGCAGAGAATGGCAATCTTACCTTTCTTTGCTTCAGCCACCTTGAGTGCATAACTCATACCAGCCACACCAGAGCCGATGATGAGAAAATCGTATTTTTTAGTCATAGTATCGTAGTTTTTGACTTTTCGTTGCAAAGATAGCGAATTTCAATGAAAAGTTTTTATTTTTCCCTCAGAAAGTTGTACTTTTGTGGCATGAAAGCCCCAAACAACAGAACTTTGCATGTGAATGATGAGGAAAGGGATGCCCTTTTGCCGATGATAGATGGGAAATCCCTCATTCATGGAGACACCCTCTCCGTGCTGGACACTTTGCCTGATGGCTTTGCCAACCTCATCATCGTGGACCCTCCCTACAACCTGAAGAAAGACTTTGGGGAGGCAAAGTTTGTGGAGAAATCTTCAGAGGAATATGAGGATTATCTACGCAGTTGGTTTGAGCCGCTTTGCGACAAACTCGCTCCTAACGGTTCTCTCTATATGTGTGGCGATTGGCGTTGTTCCTCTTCGATGCAACGAGTCATCGAAGAAAGGCTCACCATCCTCAATCGCATCACTTGGCAAAGAGAGAAAGGGCGAGGGGCTTTGCAGAATTGGAAGAACTCGATGGAAGACATCTGGTTTGCCGTCAAGAATCCCAAAGACTATTATTTCAACCTCGATGCTGTCAAGCTGCGCCGTCGTGTCTTGGCTCCCTATCGGCAAGACGGACAACCCAAGGATTGGGAGGAAACAGAAGGAGGTCGCTATCGCACCACTTGCCCCAGCAATTTCTGGGATGACATCTCCGTGCCCTTTTGGTCGATGCCCGAAAACACAGAGCATCCCACCCAGAAGCCCGAAAAGCTCATTGCCAAACTCATCCTTGCCTCCTCTCGTGAGGGCGACATCGTCTTCGATCCCTTCCTCGGCAGTGGCACTACCGCTGTGGTTGCCAAGAAGTTAGGTCGCCGCTATTGTGGCATCGAACTCAACCTCGACTACTGCCTCCTTGCTGCCAAACGCCTCCTCCTTGCCGACCAAGACCCGACCATCCAGGGCTACACCGATGGCGTCTTTTGGGAACGGCATAGTGGAAAATAACCTAACACCTATCTCCCCAAAATTGCTGCCGGCAATCCTACCTTTTGCCGACGGCAAAACAATGCTTTGCCGCCGCCTCTTTCAATTAATGCCGTCGGGGCGTTAGGGGAATCAAGGGGAGAGACCCTTATACAACAGGGGAAAGCCGCCTATGTAACAGGGAAAGAAGCTGGGTGTAACCAGATTTGGGCGGTCGGTCGCATAAATAAGGGCGGGCGCCCGTATATCTGCGAGCGTCCGCCCTTATATGTGGGGTCGGTCGGCAAAAACCTTCATTTGTTTTCTTTTTCCCTTTTTAAGAAAAAGGAGTTTCAACGTGATTTCTTTTGCAAAGATACGAAAAATAACTGAGAGAAACAAGAAATACGCCTTCAAAAATAAGAATCCCAATTGATAAGATGTAAAAAAAATGATGAAGAAAAAAATAGATGTTATATATTGTTAATATTGAGGATAATAGAAGAAATAACATTATCTTTGCAGCAGAATTCTAATTGATTAAGTGATATGAGGAACAAAAGAATGTTGTTGTCGTGGCTGATGGCAGGTGCGGCTTTGTGCATGCAGGCGCAGCAAACGGCAGTGAAAGCGGTGGCTGATGGCCACTACTATGGTGCAAGACAACAGTTTGAGCGTTTCTTGGATGAGACGGATGAGGGTGTGAAGGGTCGCGAGGATGCCGAGGCTCTCTCTTTGGTGTGCGATTATGTGTTGGGCAATCCTGGAACGGCTGATCGCATCGGTGAGTGGACAAAAAAACATCCGCTTTCGCAGTATGCAGATGTCTTGCGTATCTTCCGTAGAAACTTATTGGTGAAGGGACTCCACTTCGATGAGGCGTTGGCGTCATTCTTTGAGGATGAGGCGAACGGCACAGAGACTCCCACCGTCTTGCCTTACCCCTTGACGGGCTTGACAGATGAGGTGTTCAGCTACAACAATGTGCTGTATCGTCTGGCAGGTGAGAAATTGTACGATGAAGGAAAGTATGATCGCGCCTTGGGCTATCTGGAAGCTGGTGAGAAGACCCGCACCTCACAATACAAGCAGGGTATGTGCTACTATCGCAACGGTCAGTATGACAAGGCTATTGCTACGCTGAAAGAAGCGGCTGGTGTTGACCAAGATGAAATGGCACAGAACGCTTGGTTGCATGTAGGTATCGCTGCCCTCCAAACAAGCAACAAAGCTGAGGCACAGACGGCTTTCCTTACCGCTGCGAATATGAATGCCAAGTCTTCTCTTCGTGAGCAGGCACTTTACAATTATGCCTTGACCCTGCACGAGCAGAATGCAGCCAACACGGTGACGGTAATGGAGCAGTTCCTCAACGATTATCCAAACTCTCAATACGCCACCCCTATTTCGCAATGCCTGACGGAGGTGTATATGAGCAAGAAGAACTATTCGAAGGCTCTCGATGCCATCAACAAGGTGCAGACACCCGATGCCACCACATTGGCAGACAAGCAGAAGGTGCTCTATAACCTGGCTTTCCGAGACTTGAGTCAGAACAAGGTGCAAGAGGCGCTCACTTATGCCTCCCAAGCTGTCGCAATGGGCAAGGCTGATGCAGAGGCTTACGCGGAATCCTACTATGTGAAGGGTGACTGCAACTACCGTCTGGGCAATTATGCGCAGGCAGCCAGCGACTTGCAAACAGCCATTACATTAGGTCAGCAGACACCCAGCGGCAAGTTGAAGAACAGCGGCTATGCCCTGTATAGTTTAGGCTATGCGCAGTTCAAACAACAAAAATACAATGCCGCCATCACAGAATTCAAAAAGATTACGGAACTCAGCACAGCGACGAATCAGGTGAAAGCAGATGCCTACAACCGAATTGGCGACTGCTATCTGAATATGCGTAACTATGACGAGGCAAATGCCAACTATGCAACCGCCAAGGCAACTGACCACACGATGGGTGACTACTCAATGTTGCAACAGGCATATATCGAGGGTTTGCGTGGTAACTATGACAAGAAGGTGGACATCATCAACCAGATGAATGCTGAATACCCTGCTTCTTCACAAGCAGCCAAAGCTTTGTATGAGCAGGGACGTGCTTATGTGCTCTCAGGCAAGGAAGATGAGGCAGCTGCTGTATTCAGTTCTATCTCCGTTCGTTATCCAGGTAGCGAATATGCCAAGAAGGCTGGTGAGGAATTGGCAAATATGGCTGCCAACATTGCCATTCAGGATTCCATCGCTGCAGCACAAGATTCTATTGCAACAGAAGCCGCAAAAGCTCCTGTGGTGGCAGCACAAAGACTTTATAATGCTGGTCAGTATCAGCAGGCAGAGCAGCAGTTGAACAAGGCGATTGACGATGGAATAGGAAAGCCCTATTGGTTGGCCCGCGCTTTTATTCTTCTGAGTGACATCTACAAGGCAGAAGGTCGCGAAGTAGAGGCAAAGCAGACGCTGGAGTCGCTGAAAGCGAACTACAAGGAGGATGATGACATCAAGGGATTGATAGAGGAGAGAATGAGATAGAGTTGACAATTGACAGTTTTTTGAATTTAGAGAATAGAATAAATATGAAACTAAGATTTTTCATTTTTCACTTTTCACTTTTCACTTGCCTTGCTGCAATGGCTCAGTTGGATAACACTGTGGAAGTGACCAACGAAGCAAAACCTGTGGTGACGGACGTGAAGAAGATGCCCGTAAAGACCAAGCCTGCTGAGACCAAGGTGACACACTACACGATGCAGTATGCTGTGGATGGTCAGGCACTCAACAATTATGCTCCAGAACCTCTGGGTGACTATGAGAGTGAGGCTGTGTGGAAGGGCAACAAGAAGGGTTATCTGCACTTGAGTGGTGGTGTGCTTGGAAAACTGGATGGACAAGCAGCTTATCAGTTTGACTTGACAGAGAATGATGCGTTGGGTGTGGATCTGACGTTTCAGGGCTTCAACGGCAAGGCAAGGGATAATGACTATTTTGGTGTGAAGGGTTGGAAAAGCCGCGATTACCGAAATCGTACCACTTTGAAGTATAACCACCGTTTCGACAATGGAGTGGACTTCTTCGTGAAGGGTGGTTTCGAGAACCATCTGTTCAACTATATGGGTAAAAGTCTTGTGACGGACAAGCAACATGATGTGGTAGGCAATGCCTTGGTGGGATTCACTCCTTATCAGGTGGACAACTTCAGCATTGGAGCTACAGCAGGGGTGAAGTTCTTTAGCCAGAACCACCTGACCAATTTGCAGAAGAAACTGGGTGAGACTTTTGTGCATGCAGATGTGAAGGGCACCTACAAGTTCTCCGACGAGCATGCAGTAGGGTTGGGCATCGGCTTTGTGAACTCTTCGTATGGGAATAAGGATTTGGACGGTATCACGAGATTGCGCTTCACGCCTCATTATTTATATAACAATGAATTGATGGAGGTGAAATTGGGTGTGTTTGTCAGTACGAAAGGACATGTGGCACCTGATGCATCGCTCACTTATCACCTCAATCCCAAGAGCGATGTGTATGTGAAAGTGCGTGGCTATGAGGAGGACAATAACTTCCATCATCTGTCAGCCATTCATCCTTATTTCGTGCTGAACACGGGAGGTCAGAAACTGAAGATGGAAGATGCGTTCCATCAGGTGGATGCCGCTGTGGGTTATCGCTTCAAGGATTACAACGGCTTTAGTGGTGACCTTGGTGTTGGTTTCGACACATCGACCCATCATGCAGATATGACTCAGCTCTCCAACACAGTGAATGGCTTGTATTACCCTATGATGACCTTCTCGAAGAACAAGTGCTTCTATCTGAATGCCGACCTCACCTACCACTATGCTGACATCGTCAAGGTGGAGGCAAGAAACCGTCTGAACATCAACAGCAACAAAGCGGATGGTGCCAAGTGGATAGAGGGTTCGTACATCACCCCTGCCTTCACGATGGATTGGAAGGCGGACTTCAAACTCATCAAGGACTTGTATGTAGGAGTGGATTGGCTGTTGGATTGCTACAGCATTCCTGAAGGTGTGGCGCCAGGTCCTGCCTATAAGCGTCCCAATACTGTGAATTTTGGTGCCAGCATCCGCTATACAGTTCCTGTTGATTTGCCTCTGACTGTCTTCATCAAGGGTGATAATCTGATGAACCAAAACTATGACCGTTATTTCGGATATCGCAACATTGGAGCCAATTTCTTAGGCGGTTTTGCCCTCAGTTTTTGATTTTTGGGTGAAAAATTTGGTAGAATAGAAGAAAAGCCGTACCTTTGCAGCGGAAAAAGATTGGAAGGGTTCCGACATCATTGGGTGTCGGGATTCTTTTCTTTTACATCCGAAAAAGGCAAACTTTTAATAACGTAGAAACCAAAACATAAAATTCAATATGGGTTATATGTCGCAAGAGGGTTACGACAAGCTTCGTGCCCAAATCAAAGAATTGGAAGAGGTGGAACGCCCAGAGGTGATTCGCCAGATTGCTGAGGCGCGCGAAAAGGGCGACCTCTCAGAGAATGCAGAGTATGATGCCGCTAAGGAGGCACAGGGAAAGTTGGAAACTAAGATTGCTGAACTGAAGGCAATTCTTGCTGATACGAAGATTCTTGACCCTTCGAAATTGACGAAGAAAGATGAGGTGCAGATTCTCTCGAAGGTGGAACTGAAGAATGTGGATAACGGTATGAAACTCACCTACACCATCGTGAGCGAAGGTGAAGCAAATCTCCGCGAGAACAAGATTTCCATCAAGACACCTATTGCACAAGGTCTTCTGGGCAAGAAAGTGGGTGATGTGGCAGAGGTGACTGTGCCACGTGGCGTGATGAAGTTCGAAATTATGAGCATCAACTTTGGATAATCATGGGTATTTTTGCTAAGATTGCAGCAGGAGAGATTCCCTCCTACAAATGTGCTGAGAACGAGGAGTTCTATGCATTCCTCGACATCAATCCGCTCGTGAAGGGCCACACGCTGGTCATCCCACGTCGTGAGGTGGATTACATCTTCGATATGGAAGACGATGAGTTGGCTCGTTTTGAGGTGTTCGCCAAGAAAGTGGCTGTTGCCATCAAGGCAGCATTCCCTTGTGTGAAAGTGGGTCAGGCAGTGCTGGGACTTGAAGTGCCCCACGCTCACATTCACCTCATCCCTATGCAGAGCGAGAAGGACATGAACTTTGCCAATCCAAAGCTCAGCCTTTCTGCTGAAGAGATGCAGGAGATTGCCAACAAGATTTATCAGGAGTTCTCCAAGTAACGATCATTGTACATTGACAAATTGTAGATAGAATCGTGCTGACGCAACAAGAATGTGACTTTCTTCACTCCCGCATGCAGGGAACCATCATCGAGACTTTGGGTATTCGTTTTATCCCTACCGATGATGAATATGCTGTGGCTGAGATGCCCATTTCGCCACAAACACGTCAGTATTTAGGTGTGCTGCATGGAGGGGCGTCGTTGACCTTGGCAGAAACCATTGCGGGTGTGGGTTCACTTCATCTGATCAATTACGATGAGACGTTTGCAGTGTGTGGTACAGAAGTGAATGCTAGTCATGTGGCGATGTCGGCAACCGAAGGGAAAGTATTTGGCAAAGCCCGCATGATTTATGCGGGCAAGAGCACGCATGTGTGGAATGTGGATATTGTGGGAGAGGATGGCACGATGATTTCAGCGGAGCGAGTGACGAACCGCATCATCCGACGAAAGTAAAGGAAACTTTAAGATAACTTTGATATTCATGCATAAAAAAGACCTGACAAGAAATTTTGTCAGGTCTTTTTCGTGCCTCAGCACGAAGTTGGTTTTTTTGAGAGAATTGGAACCTTGTCCAACCTTTTGGCTCCTGAGAGCCTGTTTGCTTCCAGAGTCTTGCTCTTTCAGCGGAAGGTGGCGGGCTTCACAGCTTCACCTTCAGTAGGTTTTGGTTTAGTTAAGCATTAATTGTTATTATAAGTAAAAGCAAAAGTTCGAGTTGACGAGAGAGCTTGTCTCATTGAATCTCATCCTTCGTGGCGATGGTGATGATGGAATCGTTGGAAGCTTTTGTTTCTGCCTGACTCACATCCTTCACGCGGATGGCTTGCTGTACATCACTTGTCTTGATGTAAGGGTCAATTGCCACTGCATTGTTTTTCTCTTCGGCAGCCTGTTCTCCGATGGCATGCTCTGCAGCGCGTCCGATGGTGAGCGCCATTGCCACTACTGCGGCAGCCTTGAAGAATGGAGCGAAGCGATGAGAGGTCATTTTGATGATGCGTCCCTTTGAAGTTTCCTCCTTGGGTGTGGCATCTTCAATCTGTGCCATGATTCGCTGATCAAAGTCATCACCCAACACCTCTTCTTTGGCAGTTGCCTCGTATTGGAAGAGAGCGGCATATTGTGCCAAATGGGCAGGTACATCCTCTTGAGAGAAGAACGAACGAAGAATTTGCTCCTCCTGCAACGTAGTACGGCAGTCAAAGTAGCTATCCAACAGTTGTTCTATGTACTTGTAATCCATTTTTTGAGTGATTTTTTGTTACTCTCTAATCATACGACGGATGACTGAAAGAAAAGTTACAGAAAAAGTGATTTTTTTTGCAAAATTTTTTCTTTCAATTCGTTCCTGGCACGGAAGAGTGTTACTTTTACATCTGATTCTGAAATGCTTAACGTGTCCGCAATCTCTTTATAACTTTTTCCTTCTATATCTCTTAATTGTAAGATAGTGCGCTGTTTTTCAGGTAAGGCATTGATGATGTTGGCAATGAATCCACGGGTTTCCTCCCTCATTATTTGGCTGTCGGAACCACTTCGTCCCTCATCGGGCAGGTCATGCACCTCGTCATCAAACGAGATGTTTTGGTTTTCCAACTTCTCCTTGCGGTCAATGGAAAGGTTTCGAGCCATCGTCAGCGCAAAAGCCTCTAAGTTCTCCACCTTCTCCAGTTCTTCACGCCGTTCCCACAGCTTGACGAGGGTGTCTTGCACGATGTCCTCCGCCTCCTCCCTGTTCAGGACGATGCGTAAAGCTGTTCTGAAGATAATGTTCTTCAGCGGTAGGATGTCGTGCTTGAAATCCATCATTTTAAAACCTTAACCTTAACGATAACGTTAACTAATCATCGTGCCGTGCTCCCCATCAATAGCATCAGCTTTGGTGATAATCACCCTTTTCACACCAGCCTTGACGGCTTCGAGCGCATTCTCAATCTTGGGGATCATACCTCCGTTCACAGTGCCATCAGCTTTCAACTGTTCAAAGCTCGTAGCATTGATATGGGGAATGACCGATGCTTCATCCTCTGGGTCAGTCAGCACGCCAGCATGTTCAAAGCTGTAGATGAGGGTCACATCAAAATAGGGAGCCAGTGCCTTGGCTGTCTCACCTGCGATGGTGTCTGCATTGGTGTTGAGAAGGTTGCCCTGCTTGTCATGAGTCAGTGGAGCCATTACAGGCACAACACCCTCACTAATCAGTGTGGCAAGCATACAACCATCGCATTGGTCCACATCGCCCACGAAGCCGAAATCCACCATCTGCTCTGAACCATCTTCCATCTTCACCTTCTTCAAAGGACGTTTGTGTGACTGCATCACGTTCATGTCGGCACCTGTCAATCCCAAAGCATTGATGCCACAAGCCTGCAAACGCGCCACAATGTTCTTGTTCACCAAGCCACCATACACCATCGTCACCACTTTCAGCATCTCAGCATCCGTCACACGACGACCACCAATCATCGTACTTTCGATACCCAACTGTGCCGCTACCTTTGTGGCTGATCTGCCACCACCATGCACCAGCACCTTGGCACCTTCAATGGCACTGAAATCCTTGAGCAACTGCTGGAGGCTTTCCTCGTCCTCCACAATCTTGCCACCCACTTTCACAACTGTCAGTCTTTCCATCTCTTTTTCTTATTTTTGATGTTTTTGTATTGTTCTTGATGTGCAAAGGTAAAAAAAAATATTGAAAGATGAATAATAGTATGAGAAAAACGTCGTATCTTTGCACCCAGAGTCATCATGCATGATGTCTTCAAAAGTTCAAAGAGATGAGATACGGAGTGATAGGAACAGGTGCCATTGGTGGCTACTATGGAGCGAAACTGGCACAAACGGGGAAGGAGGTGCATTTCCTTTTCCATCGTGATTATGAATATGTGAAGGAGCATGGATTGCAGGTGGATTCATGCGATGGGAGTTTTCATCTGGACAACGTGAATGCCTATCAAAGTACACCCGATATGCCGCAATGTGATGTGGTGCTCGTGGGATTGAAGTCGGTGAACAACCATCTTCTGCCAGAGCTATTGCCGCCTTTGCTGAAAGAGGACACATTGGTGGTGTTGATTCAGAATGGCATTGGCATTGAGGAGGATGTGCAGAAAATGTTCCCTACAGTACAATTGGCAGCAGGATTGGCATTCATCTGTAGTGCGAAGACGGAACCTGGCAAAGTAAATCATCAGTGTTACGGCTATATCAACATTGGTAACTATTCGTGCAAGCAGCAGGAGAAGATTGATGAAGTGGTGGATGACTTCCGCAAAGCAGGTGTGGATGCCAACGAAGTGGAGTATTTGGAGGCTCGATGGAAGAAAGCAGTGTGGAATATGCCATTCAACGGTATGACGGTGGCATTGAACACACAGACAGACATTCTCTTGCAGAATCCAAGCACCTTGCAACTCATCAAAGACCAGATGATGGAGGTGATTGAGGCAGCGCAGGCGTGTGGGGTGAAAAACATTGATGAGACCTTTGCAGAAAAGATGATATACAATACGATCCACATGACGCCATACTCGCCCAGCATGAAACTGGATTTCGAGTTCAAACGTCCGATGGAAACGTATTACCTTTATACACGTCCTATTGAGGAGGCAAAGAAGGCGGGGTATCAGATGAGGAAACTGGAGATGCTGGAACAGGAATTGAGGTTCTTGGAAGAGACGCGCAAATGAAGACAACCCTCATATTCGACTTGGACGGCACCCTGATGAATACGCTGGATGACCTGCATGACAGCGTTTCATACGCCCTGCGTGAGGCAGGTTTGCAACCCAATGCCAAGCAGGACACACGTCGCTACTTGGGCAATGGCATCAGGAACTTGGTGAACAGGAGTGTAGAACAAACTTGTCCAACAGCTGACGAAGCGCTGAAGGACCATGTATTTGACACTTTTCGTTCCTACTATGTGGCACATTCGATGGACAAGACGGCACCCTACGAAGGAGTGGGGGAAATGTTGAAGGAGTGCAAGAAGAGAGGTTATCTCACCGCCATCGTGAGCAACAAACTTGATCCTGCCGTGAAAGATTTGCACAAGGCGTTCTTTGCAGATGTGGTGGATGTGGCGATAGGAGAAACAAAGGCGGTGAAGCGGAAACCAGCACCAGATATGGTGGATGAGGCCATCCGTCAACTCTCTTTGTTGAAGGGAAACCCCATCAAAAAGGAGGAGTGCATCTATATTGGCGACAGTGAAGTGGATTTGCAGACAGCCAGAAACTCAGAATTGCCGTGCATCTCCGTGAGCTGGGGATTTAGGGAAAGGAGCTTTCTCGTGGAGCAAGGAGCGAAGGTAATCATTGACCGACCAGAACAACTATTAGGATATCTATAATTTTTATTAACCCTCTAAAACAACAAGACAATGAGAAAATTGACAACTATCCTGACCATCGCCCTCATGGCAGTCAGCATGACTCTTTGTGCTCAAAACGCAAAGAGGGGAAAAGTGCTCGTTGCTTATTTCTCGGCTTCAGGTAACACAGAAGCAGCAGCCAAGAAAATTCAGGAAGCAGCTGGAGCAGACCTCTACAAGATTGAACCAGAGAAGCCTTACACGAAGGAAGACCTTGATTTCCGCAACCGTCAGGCACGTTCAGTCGTAGAGATGGGTAACCCCGCTTTCCGTGAAAAGTTGGGAGGCAAACCTGTTGATATCAAAAAGTATGATGTCATCTACCTCGGTTTCCCCATCTGGGCAAATCGTGCCCCCAGTATCATTCTCTCTTTCTTGGAGTCACAGGATTTCAAGGGCAAGACCATTATTCCTTTTGCCACTTCAGGCAGCAGCCCTATCGACAACTCAGTCAACCAACTCAAGGCTGCTTATCCCAACTTCACTTTCAAGGAAGGCAAGCGCATGAATAATGCGACAGATGCTGACATCAAGGCATTTGTAGGGAAATAACATGCATTCCCGATAGAATTAAAATGTAATAATAACCCTAAAAAAACTGCTTATGAGAAAAGTTTTCCATTTTTGGGGATTTGTTGCCACCCTGTTGCTGGCAAGTCCTGCTATTGCTCAAGAAAAAATCTTCAATCATGTGTCGGTTGGCGCTGAAGTGGGAACCACGGGTTGGGGTTTTGAAATTGCCTCGCCTCTCACCCATTATGTCACGTTGAGGACGGGTTTCACCACTTTGCCTCGCTTCAGCATCAAGACGGATGTGAACTACAAAGTGCGTGGTAACCAGGAAAATGTGGATGTGAAGGGACGTGTCCACATGTCCGACTACAAGGTGTTGGCAGACATTTACCCTTTCAAGCATAGTTCCTTCCACGTGACGGGAGGTTTCTATGCGGGTCTTTCTAATCTGGGTACAGCGAACAACACAGAGAAGTTGAAAGTGGAACCAGAGGAAGGTCTTGAGATTGGCGGTGTATTTGTTCGTCCTGACGAGAATGACCTCGTTCGTCTGCGCTTGCAAACCAAGAGCTTCAAGCCTTATGTGGGTTTAGGTTTCGGACGTCCTATCTCCTCCAAGCACAAGGTGGGTTGTGCCTTTGACCTTGGCGTGATGTTCTGGGGCAAACCTAAGATTAAGGTCTATTCGCCTGATGACGAAGGATGGGTTCGCGTGCAGAAAGAAGATGTGGATGACAAGGATTTCCACGATGCAGTGGATGCACTTGAGAAGTTCACCGTCTATCCTGTGCTCAACTTCAGAATCTATTACAACATTTTCTAAAGAACTGACTAACAGAAATCAATAACACTAAAACTTAGAAATGATATGAAAAAGAAATTATTCTATTTAGCAGCTATCTGCATGGTCGTGGCTTTTGCTGCATGTACCAGCGATGGTGACGATGTCACTCAGCAGAATAAATCTGCGGCTTCCAAAGACGCTCCTGCTCTTAGTAATAACCTGAAAGAGTCTTTCACGCTTGTCTTCGATGGTGATCGTGCTCCTTTCAAGGAGGTGGCTATAACGGAAACGAATAAAGCCATCATCACCCTGAACAAGGCCATTCCTGCAGAGTCATATCAAAGACGTGCGGAAGGGGATGACGATGAGTATATCGTGGGCACTTACACCTTTGATGGCAAGAACAATACCTACACCATCATCAAGGATGGAGATGACAGTGCTTATTGCACCATCGAACTGAAGAACAAAGAGTCGGGCAAGAAGATGTCAGCTAAGATCCATCTGATGAGTGGTGAAGAAATTGACGACATGGATGATCAGGAATTTGAGGCAGACGTGAAGGAGAAGGTGGCAAGTGATGAGGTGTCTGCCAAATTGTGCCGTGAGTGGGTAGTGGTGAACACTCGCCTCCGCCATAAGGATGGAGTGACTGCGGTAAGACACTTCGAGAATCCTGACTCAGCAGCCAGCCTGAATGCCATCCTCGATTATGCAAAGACGGTTGCCACCATCACTGAAGACTTGGATGAGGGTACCACCATCACCAGCATTCAGTTCACAAGCGAAGGCAAGTTCATTCTTTACTTCCAAAATGGCAATAACTACATCGGAAAGTGGAGCTGGTCTGATCTCAGTAAGGGTTACATCAACTATGAGTGGGACAGTGCCGACATGGGTAACAAGTTCATGAAGGATGGAGAAGCTATCTTCGATGTGCGAGAATTCAAGAAAGTGAAGTATTATGTGATTACGATGGCTGCCCGGATTGAGGAAAAGAACAAGACTTACAAGGTGGAACTTTCCTTCTACGTGAAAGAGAAAACTCAGTAAGTTACAGAATAAAGCAAGGGAGGAAATGTTGTGCATCTCCTCCCTTGTTTTTATTTGGTTGCCACCACTTCTATCTCCACCAAGGCATTCTTGGGTAATGTCTTTACCGCCACAGCTGAACGGGCTGGATAGGGTTCTGAGAAGAACTCGGCATACACGCCGTTCATCTCAGCAAAGTCGTTCATGTCTGCCAAGAAGACGGTGGTCTTCACCACCTTCGCCATTGACGAACCTGCTTCTTCCAGAATGGCTGTCACATTGGTCAATGACTGACGTGTCTGTTCCTTGATGCCCCCTTCTGGGAATGTTCCTGTTGCTGGGTCAAGTCCCAATTGTCCTGATGTATAGACAAAATCTCCTGCCTGAATGGCTTGGCTGTAGGGACCGATAGCCCCTGGTGCCTTTGTTGTGCTGATTGCTTTCATGTTTGTTGATATTGATGATGTTGCAAAGGTAGTAAAAAAAGTTTGAGTTGAGAGTTTTGGGTTGAGAGTTTTTGGATGCAACGAAGTTTTTTCCTTGTATATTTGGTGGAAATGAAATAAAAGCCTAATTTTGCAGGTAATAATCTTCTAATCGATATAATAACCTTATTAATAGATACGCGTATGAGAAAGAATTGTTTTGTTCTGATTATGAGCTTGATTTGCTGCTGTGCTTTTGTTCATGCACAGGAAGCGAAGAAAAGCAATCTGCAAATGCAAGCCGAAAGGGAAGATGGAAAAGGTAACAAGGTGAATGCCCGTGCATTCTATTTGCGTGCCTATGAAGATTATGTGAAAAAAGGACAGACGCAAGAGGGTGTGGCATGTGGATTGAAGGCTACAGTTTTGTATTATCAGGGAGATAACCTCTACAAGGAAGGATTGGACCTGTTGCGCCGTATTGATCAAAGCATTGATACAAAAGCTGACAAGGGACAGCGGGCTGCTCTGCACTATCAGACGGCAAAAGAGCGCTTCTATATTTATACGAGACAGAAGAAGGGCGAGGAGGCATTGGCGCAACTCAACAACATGGCGAAATATGCCAATGAAGCGAATGACATTGACCTGAAAAACGACCATCTTTTCAACCAATCAGTTTATTTCTACTCTTTGGGGCAGAACGAAAAGGCAAATGCCACACTGAATGAGATGGTGAAAAAAATGAATGAAGCCAGCGAATTGAAGGTGGCGAAAAAATTGGAGGGTCTGAAAAAACAGATTGCCGACAACGAAGCCGATATTGCCGATAAGGACAGTTCGCTGACGGCTCGTCAGGCTGTGATTGTAGGTCTGAGCATCTTGGCCGCTATCTTGGCTGCTGCATTGGTGTTAGGTGCCATCGTGTTGATGCGCTCTATCATCCTGATCCGCAAGCAAAAGAAAACCATCCGTCAATTAAGCGAGAACAATGCTTCACAAGCAAAATTTATTAGCAATATCTCCGCTCAGTTAGCCCCCACCTTACAGAAACTGGATAGCAGTACTCCGGAAGTGAAGGCATTGTTGGACTTCACCGACCATATTCAGACTCTCTCCGAATTGGAAAACTCTAATGAAACGTTGGAGCGTGAGGAAATCCAATTGGCATCCTTCTGTGAGGAACTGATACAAAAAGTGCAGGACAAGGTGAAGAGCGACGTGGTGTTGAAGGCTGATGCTCCCAAGATGACGATGAAAATTAACAAGGAATATGTGTCGCACATCCTGCTGCACTTGTTGGGGAATGCCGCCAACTATACCCCCGAGGGTGGACACATCACCTTGGAATACAAGAAACGTGGTGCGCACAAGCATCAGTTCCTGGTGTCGAACACAGGTAGTTCCATCCCAGATGAACTGCACGAAGAGGTGTTCAAGGCTTTCCGCGAAGTGCATGACCTCACCGCAGGCGACGGTCTTGGCCTACCCATCTGCAAGTGCATGGCACTCAACATGAACGGCGAACTTGACATTGACCCCACCTTTACGAAAGGTGTCCGCTTTGTCCTCCACCTGACAGATTAAGAAGATTTTATTTCAGGTGATCCTCAAAATAGCGGGTGATGGTGTTGTGTAGATGCACGCGATCAGTACCCATCATGTTGTGTTCATCACCTGGATAAGTGAAGAGGTCAGGATAGGTGTCGGCATCGATGCAGGCACGCATGAAAGAAAGGGTGTGCTGAGGCACGCAGATAGGGTCGTTTCCTCCGTAGATGACGAGGAGACGACCTTTTAAGTTCTTGGTCTTGTTGAGAAGCGAGGTTTTCCTGTATCCCTCAGGGTTGGTTTGTGGAGTGTCCATGTAGCGTTCGCCATACATCACCTCGTAGAAGTGCCAGTCGACGACTGGACCTCCTGCCACACCTACCTTGAAGACATCGGGATAGGTGGTCATGAGGCTGGTGGTCATGTAGCCACCAAAGCTCCAACCGTGCACGCCCAGACGCTCACCATCCACATAGGGGAGACTCTTGAGGTATTCCACACCTTTCAGCTGGTCTTTCATTTCTTCCACTCCCAACTGGCGGAAAGTGGCTTGCTCAAAAGCAAGTCCGCGATGTTCACTACCTCGATTGTCAAGGCAGAACATCACATGTCCTTGCTGTGCCATCCAAATGTCCCATCCTCTCGCACCCCAGTTGCGAGAAGCATCAATGTTGTGAGCGTGTGGTCCTCCATAAACATACACGACGGCTGGATATTTCTTGTTAGGGTCGAAATCCGTTGGAAGAATCAGCCGGTAATAAAGGTCGGTCACTCCGTCGGCTGCTTTGATGGTGCCGGTCTTGATTTCTGGTACCTTGAACTCATCCCATGGATCTTGAGCCGTGAGAAGGTTCAGGGTTGAGGCTTTAGTAGTTGAGACGATGTCAATATTGCGGGCAACCTCGGGTGATGAATAGTTGTCGATGAAGTAATGACCTGATTCGGATAGGGTGGGAGTGTGCCAACCCGTCTTGTCGCCAAGCAGGGTGCACTTCTCTTTCATGTCCACGCTGAACACATTCTGCTGCAAAGGGTGTACCTCGTTGGACGTGTAAAGAATGGTCTTTTGTTCCTTGTTGAAGCCTAACACTTTGATGACTTCGAAGCTCCCCTTAGTGAGCTGCTGGAGGCATTTTCCTTCCTTATTATATAAATAAATGTGGTTGTAGCCATCCCTGCGTGTCTGATAGATGAACTTGCTGTCGTCCCAAGGGAGGAACTGGATGGGATTCAATGGTTCGAAGTATTTGTCGTTGTCTTCTGTGAAGAGGGTGCGAAGTTTCTCTCCTGTAGTGGCATCATATTCGTCGAGTGAGCCGTGGTTTTGGTCACGATTCAGTTCGATGAGGTAAATCTTTTTGTTGTCGGGTGACCAAGCGATGTTGGTGAAGTAGCGGTCGGTGGGGTCACCTGTGTTCAGAAAAATCGTTTTCTCTGTCTGAGGGTTGAAGATGCCTACATACACCTTGTGAGATGTCTCACCAGCCATCGGATAAGGATCGGGAGAGGTGGTGGCACAACGAGAGATTTGAGGTTTGAGATTTGAGGTTTGAGGATTTGTAGTTGATGGGGAATAGTCGGGCAGGGTGATGTTCACTTGTGGAAACTTGGACACCATGCTTTGATCCATCTTGTAGAAAGCTAACAGGGAGCCGTCGGGACTCCAGAAAGTGCCCTTTGAGATACCAAACTCATCACGATGCACGCTTTCTCCATACACCAAATCGATGCTGCCATCGGAAGAGACCTGATGAGTCTTTCCGTCAGCGGTTAAGACAAACAGATTGTGGTCGATGGTGTAGGCGTGAGAACGAGAATCCTTGCTCCAATCCTCGTTGTTCGCTTTAGGGTCAAGGTCTACTTTCCACACCACCTTGTTGGCTTCCCAGTCGATGAGGGTGCGCCTGCTACTATCGCCAATGAGTACAAGCGGCTTTTCCGCATAGGGAAAAGATGTATAGTATAAGTGATGCACTAACTTCCTGTCGGCAGCCAAAAGGATGTTGTTGATTTGCTCCAGCGTGATGAGCGTCTGGAGAGAACCATCCTTCTTGTTGATGATACGGCACTCGTGGATATCCTGCTCAATACATTCGTCACCCCACCACGTCAGTTGTTTGTTTTCTGGAACGGAAGAACCGTAATAGGTGAATCCGCCAGGGATGAGGTCATTGATTGTGAAGAGTCTTTTCTGTGCCATGATTGGAAGTGTGAGAAGGGCAGCAAGTGCCACAAGTGTTGTCTTTTTCATTGTTGAGTATCTTTTGTGAGGAGAATCTCTTTGAGGGGAATGAGCACAAAGTTGCGCTCATGCATGTGGGGATGAGGAATGGTGAGTTTCTTGGTGTTGATGTGGAGGTCGTCGTAGAGGAGAATGTCAATGTCGATGATGCGGTCGTGATAGATGACTTTTGATTGTTGAGGGTCAACAGATGATTTCTGGGTGCGTCCCATTTCTCGTTCTATCTGCTGAGTGACACGCAACAATTCATTGGGCGAGAGTTCTGTCTCCACCCGGACGGCTGCATTGAGAAAGGTGTTCTCACTCTCAAATCCCCACGGCTCAGTAGTAAGAAAAGCGGATTGTGCCCTCACAGGACCAATCCGCCTCTCTATTTCTTTGATGGCGGACACGAGGTTGTGTTTCTTGTCGCCAAGATTTGTACCGAGTGAAAGATAAACGGTGTGCATCAGTCAATAATCAACATGGAATCACCATAGGTGCCGAACATGTATTCGCCCTTGATGGCTTCCTTGTAAGCGTTCATCACCACATCGTAGCCGCCAAATGCAGTCACGAGCATGAGCATGGTGGTGAGGGGCTGTTGGAAATTGACCACCATTGCATCGGCTACGGTGAAATCGTATGGTGGGAAGATGAATTTGTTGGTCCATCCCTCAAACTCTTTGATGAAGCCGCCAGGACCGACAGCTGTCTCGAGGGCACGAAGGGTGGTGTTGCCAACAGCACAAACCTTGTGTCCATTCTCTTTTGCCTTGTTCACGATGTCACAAGCCTCTTTGCTGACAAACATCTGTTCAGAGTCAGTCTTGTGCTTGGTGAGGTCTTCCACGTCGATGCTACGGAAGTTGCCCAATCCTACATGGAGCGTGATGAAAGCCTGCTCGATGCCCTTGATCTCCATGCGCTTCATCAGCTCTCGAGAGAAATGCAGGCCTGAAACGGGCACTGTGACTGCTCCTTCATGACGTGCAAAGATATTCTGGAAACGCTCATGGTCTTCTTCCTCTGCAGGACGGTGGGAACGAATATCGTCAGGGATAGGTGCTTCGCCCATGTTGTAGAGAGTCTCCTTGAACACATCGTGGGGACCATCATAGAGGAAGCGGAGCGTACGTCCACGAGAGGTGGTGTTGTCAATCACCTCAGCCACCAACGACTCATCCTCTCCGAAGTAGAGTTTGTTGCCAATACGTATTTTGCGGGCAGGATCCACGAGCACATCCCAAAGACGGAGGTCTTCGTTGAGCTCACGGAGCAGGAACACCTCAATGCGTGCACCTGTCTTCTCCTTATTACCATAAAGACGTGCAGGGAAAACCTTTGTGTCGTTGAATACAAAGGCATCACCTTCATCGAAATATTCAATGATTTCTTTGAAGAGGCGGTGTTCAATCTCGCCAGTCTTCTTATGTACGACCATGAGTTTCGCTTCGTCGCGATTGTAGTACTTCGTTTCGGGATTGTAGGTGCGAGGATAGAGTGCTATCTTCTCGTCAGGGAGTCTAAATTTGAATTGTGATAGTTTCATATATCAATTGATTTTTATTCGTTATTCTCAAGTGTCTGTTGTTCGAGCCATTGAGGAAACTCGTTGATCTCCATGCAATCCTGCAGGGTGTATTTCCCGATGCGTGTGCGGATGAGTTGAGTGAGGTAGCCGCCAGAACCAAGCGCCTGTCCGATATCGCGTGCGAGTGCTCGGATATATGTACCCTTGCTGCATACCACCCGAATGGTGAGCGAGAGATGTTTTCCCGTCAGGTTGCCGCTCTGATATTTGATACGTTCACGAGCATCGACCATTTCATCCTCCACCTCATTTTCCACCTCTCCGAAATGTAAGATTTCCAGTTCGTCAATGACTAAAATCTTGGGTTTCAGTTCGATGTCTTCTCCTTTTCGGGCATACTTGAATGCACGTTTTCCATCCACTTTCACCGCTGAGAATGTTGGGGGGACCTGTTCTATGCGTCCCACAAATGCCTTGAGTTTCTCTTCCACCAATACTTGGGTGATGTGCTCGGTGGGGTAGGTGGCATCCTCTGTGGTCTCCATGTCGAACGAAGGGGTGGTGGCACCGAGTTTGATGGTGGCAACATATTCCTTCGTGTGTGCTTGCAGCTCGTCAATGAGTTTGGTACTTTTTCCTGTGCAGATGATGAGCACGCCCGTCGCCAACGGGTCGAGTGTACCGGCATGTCCCACTTTCAGTTTCTTCATACCCAATCGGTGGGAGAGTTCACCCCTCACCTTTGCCACCACGTTGAAGGAAGTCCATCGGTAGGGCTTGTTGAAGATGAGTATTTCACCTGCCTGAGGATTCATGCCGTTCTGAAAGGACTATGAGATAGTCAGTTCCTGACCCATCAAAAGCATGGCGAGGATAAGACCTCCTACGATGATGCGATACCATCCGAAAACCTTAAATCCATACTTCTGGACAAAACTGATGAAAAACTTGATGGCAAGCAACGCCACGACGAACGCCACCACATTGCCTATGATGAGCGTGTCGAGGTTGTTCATAATCAGTTCTGAACCGCCCTCCTTGAAGAGTTTGTAGAGCTTGTACACTGTGGCTCCAAACATCGTTGGCACAGCCAAGAAGAAGGAGAACTCAGCCGCATTCTTACGTGTCAGCTTCTGAGACATTCCGCCTACGATGGTCGCCATCGAACGTGACACACCTGGTATCATGGAAATACACTGATAAAGACCAATCATGAAAGCTCGCTTTTCAGTCAACACGGTGCTGTCACTGCCCTTGTTGAAGATTTTGTCGCAGAACAGCATGAACACACCACCGATGACGAGCATGATGGCTACCACTTCCACACGTTCCAGAAGGGCGTCAATGACATCGTTGAAGAGCAAGCCGAGCACGACGGCTGGGATGAAAGCAATCAAGAGTTTCCAATAGAAATCAAACTTATGGATCAACTGCTTGAAAGCAGGCGTTCCTTCTGGGAGGGGTTCCCTGTTGAGTCGGAAGAATCGTTTCCAATAGAGACAAACCACTGAGAGGATGGCGCCAAACTGGATGATGAAGGTGAAAGCCTTGACAAATTCAGTGCTCTCCACTCCCAAGATGTTTTGGGCAATAATCATATGTCCTGTCGAAGAGACAGGCAAGAACTCCGTGAGTCCCTCCACTATAGCAATAATAACGGTTTGAATCCAATCCATTAGTTCTCAGTTTTTTCTTTTTTAGCAGGCCAAAGGATAGCCACGATTTCAAATAAGAAGCCGAAGAGGCACACCATCGGAGCCACTTTGATGCGCATGTCGCTGAAGATATCGGGATTGAATGCCTCTTCACTTGTGGCATCGCCCGACATCAGGATGAATCCGATGACGATGATGACGATTCCTACCAAAAGCAGGATGTAGTTGATTTTTGTGAAAGCGAAATTTTTCATTATAATTGACTGTTGAAAACGCCCAACGCGTGGGTTGTTTAGATATAATACAATTCGTTGCTGCTCATCTTCAGGTACTTGTTGAGCGAGAAGAGTGTGCAGAGGTATGTGATAATGATGCCAAAGAAGAATACCGCTGCCGTCACGATAATCATTGCCTTGAGGTCGATGACGGCATCAATCTGTGGCTCGAAGTTATGCAGCCAGTAGAGTCCTCCGATAATCAAGCCGTCGGCAAAGATAGCAGAGGCGATACCCAAGGTGAAGCTCTGAGCCAAGAACGGGCGTCGAATGAAACCCCAGCTGGCACCCACCAACTTCATCGTGTTGATGATGAAACGCTTGGAGAAGATGGTCAGTCGCACTGTGTTGTTGATGAGTGCGAAGGAAATGTAGGTGAACAATGCTGCAATGATGAGCAGGATGATGCTGACCTTTCGGATGTTGTCGTTCACCGACTTGATGAGGTCTTTGGAATAGATGACATCCACCACGTCGGAGTTCCCTTTCAATCTCTTGACGGCGGCGTTGATGCTGTCAGGATTGGCATGGTCGGCATTGATTTTGATTTCGAACGAAGCCGTGTAGGGGTTCATTCCAATGAATTCGGTGGGGTCGATGCCCTGTGCAATGATTTCTTCCCTCAGCGCATCCTCTTTCGAGATGTACTCCACACTCTTGGCATAAGGTGATTGTTTGAGTGCTGCCTCCATCTTCTTGATGGAAAGGCTGTCCATCTCGTCACTGATGAGCACGCTGATGTTGATGTTCTCCTTGACGAACGTGGAGAGGTTCTGTGCTGTGATGACAAAAAGCACGATGGTGCCGAGCAACACCAACACCAAGGTGGTGCTGATGGCAGCCGTGATGAATTGGGTGCTGAGGAATGATTTTCTGTTCTTACTCATTTCTTCATTGTTTTTTGAGAATCGCCCTATGCTTGAGTTGTTTCAATGCCTTTGAGTGTGGCGGAACTGGAGGATGTGATGGTCACCGTCACGAAGTCGCCGATGTGGTGATTGCCTCGGTCGAACACCACTACCTTATTTTGTGGCGTGCGTCCGAAAAGCTGTTCCTTGCTGCGTTTCGACACGCCTTCCACCAAAATCTCGAATGTCTTTCCCACATCCTTCTTGTAACTTTCGGCAGACAGCTCATTCTGCAAGGCGATCATCTCGTTCAGACGGCGAATCTTGGTTTCTTCGGGAACATCGTCTGGCAGGTGCTTGGAGGCGTAGGTGCCAGGACGTTCAGAATACTTGAACATGAATGCCGAGTCGTACCCCACCTCCTTCATCAGCGACAGCGACAGCTGGTGGTCTTCTTCCGTCTCAGAATGGTAACCAACGAAAATGTCGGTGGTCAATCCGCAATCGGGAAGAATGCGACGAATGGCTGCCACACGATCCAGATACCACTCACGGGTGTATTTCCTGTTCATCAGTTTCAAGATGCGGTCGCTTCCGCTCTGCACGGGCAGATGAATGTGTCGGCAGATATTTTGATGAGCGGCAATCACCTCCAGCGTTTCATCACTCATGTCCTTGGGATGAGAAGTGGTGAATCGGATGCGCATCTGTGGGAATGTCTCAGCTACCTTGGCAAGCAATTGAGGGAAAGAAACTCCTTCTGCCGAATAGCTATTCACGTTCTGCCCTAAAAGCGTCACCTCCTTGAATCCCTTGTCTTGGAGGTCTTTCACCTCATTGAGGATGCTGTTCACCTCTCGGCTTCGTTCCCTTCCTCGGGTGTAAGGCACGATGCAGTAGTGGCAGAAGTTGTTGCAACCACGCATGATGCTGACAAAACCACTGATGTGTCCGCCACAAACACGCTCGGGAATGACGTCGCGATAGGTTTCTGTGGTGCTCAACTCCACGTTGATGGCTTTTTCGCCTATCTCAGCCGCTGCAAAGAGTTCAGGCAGTGACAAGTAGGAATCGGGACCTGCCACCAAGTCAACATGATGGTGCTCGATGAGGTCTTCCTTCACGCGTTCCGCCATACAACCCACCACACCCACAATCAGCGGGCGTTTCTTCTTCAGCGAATAGAGTGTTTCGAGTCGATTGTAGATCTTATTCTCTGCGTTTTCACGAACGGAGCAAGTGTTCAGCAGCACGGCATCGGCTTCGTCAATGGAGGCACACGTCTCATATCCTGCCATTTTCATCACAGACGCAATAACCTCACTGTCCGCCACGTTCATTTGGCAGCCATAAGTCTCAATGAAAAGTTTCTTCATTAATGAAATTTGCAAAAATCGCTGCAAAGTTACAACATTTAATTGGCAATGTCAATTATTTCGCCTATCTTTGCACTCGAATTACAACTTTTTAATAAAAAAAGCGTGAGACTGAACTTTCAGAAAAGCATTACCGATAGCCAAGTGACATTGCCCGTTGTGTATGGGGTGGTGCTTTTGCTGTGGTTTTTGCCCCCGTCAGTTCAAACCTCGGTGTCCTATTCTACGACAGAATATGGGCTTTGGCGTCTGATGCCTCCTCTCTTCCAGCAGGGGTTTTGGTCGCTGGGAATCAGTGTTTTGTTTGCTTCCGTTGCTGTGCATGGAATGGCGGAGTTGAACAATGCCAACGTGCTGCTGAGAGTGGGTTCGCGAATGTTGAGCACCATGCTCGCTTTCTTGTTGGGCTTGGCAGTCAATAGTCATCTCTTTCAGCCAGGAACGCTGCTGATGCTCTTGTCGCTGTTGTCTTTCTTTCCCCTTTTCTCTTCCTACCAGACACCCAATCCCTTGTATGCTTTCCTTGCCTATCTGATGATGTCGGTGGCGTCACTGGTGTTCCCCAAATGGCTCTGGATGGTGCCTCTCTATTGGATTATTCAAGGGTATTTCCGTTCCTTCACCCTCCGCTGTTTCCTCGCCTCACTCTTGGCGACCATGCTGCCTTATTGGTTCTACGGAGGCATCGCTGTGATGACAGAATCAACGGGAGACTTTCTGTCTCATCTGCAAGAAATTGTGTCCTTCCAGTGGTGCGATTACTCCATGTTGGATGTGCGTGAACTCGCCACTTTCTCGTTTTTCATCCTGCTCTTTTTGACGGGAAGCATTGATTTCTATCTTCATCGCTACATGGACAAGACTCGCACCCGCATCATCTACAGCGTGTTGATACAATATGGACTCGTCCTTGCTGTCTGGATAGGTGTCCAACCCCAGTACTTCTCCACACTGTTTCCTGTGCTGATTCTTCCGACGGCCATCCTGTTTGGGCATTTCTTCTCCCTCACCCATACCCAATTCTCCCATATCCTCTGCATCATCCTCATGGTGCTTGCCTTGGCAGTCATCGCACTTCAATATCTACCCCTTCAACCCTAACTCTCAAACCTCGAACTCGCTTTGGATTCTCTCAATCAGTTTTTCATCGAATACGGCTATTTGGGGATGGCAATGGCATCCTTTCTGGCAGGAACGTTCGTCCCCTTCAGTTCTGAAGTGGTGATGGGAACTTTGCTTGCCACCACGGGTATGGATCCCGTCCTCACCATCCTCAGCGGCACCATCGGCAATGTGCTCGGCTCCATGTTCAACTACTTCATCGGTCGCATTGGCAGTATAGAACAGATTTCCAAGTGGATGCGCATCAAGGAGCGTCGTCTTCGAAAAACCCGTGACTACGTGGAGAAGCGAGGTTCCTGGATTGCCGCCTTTTCTTTCCTTCCTATCTTCGGCACGGCTATCTCTATCTCTCTTGGCATCCTTCGTGCCAACGTCTGGGGTGTCGCCCTCTGGTCTTTCATCGGCAAACTTCTCCGTTACATCATTTTCATGTTGCCTATCGTTGCGTTTAAGTAATCATGTGAAAGAACGCTTGGGGTGTTATTTTTGCCCGCTGGTTAGGAAAATTTTACTGGCCAGTTAGGAAAATTTTTTTCTCCTGTTAGGGCGCAAATTTGACCTCATCTTTTGATGTTGCAAAGTTACGACATTTTCATGGCGGTTCCAAATTTCCATGATCGTTTTGGAATGATTTTCAACATCAATTCACGCGATTTTATGATTGATGAATTGAAAAAAAGAAAGGGGTGCGATTGCATCCCTTTCTTTTTTACCTTGATAGAATAATAGATTAGTTGATAGCGCCATCGAGGTCAGAGCCAGCCTTGAACTTAGCAACGTTCTTTGCTGGGATGTTGAGAGGCTTCTTGTTCAATGGGTTGATACCCTGACGAGCTGGAC
This sequence comes from uncultured Bacteroidales bacterium, assembly GCA_902768125.1. GTDB lineage: Bacteria > Bacteroidota > Bacteroidia > Bacteroidales > Bacteroidaceae > Minthosoma. Next base: position 53,021 of record CACXKA010000007.1, read on the forward strand.
GCTTAGCAACAGCGAATGTGCCGAAACCAACGAGTGAAACCTTGTCACCACCCTTGAGTGCTTCTACGATAGCCTCAACACAAGCGTCGAGAGCCTTCTTTGAATCAGCCTTGCTCAAACCTGACTTAGCAGCGATAGAGCCTACGAGTTCTGTTTTGTTCATAAGTTAAATAATTTAGGTTTATAAAAATAAAGTTGTATTGGGTCGTTAAAAAACCTCGTGATTATGTGCGAAATTTGTTTGGTTGGAGCGTTTTCCAACGAAACTGCGTTGCAAATATATGAGATAAATTGTCGTAAACAAACATTTTTCGAAAAAAATTGTTGAAAAAATAAAAAAAAACTTGTATTTTCTTGATATTTGCCCTTTAATAGGAAGAAAAACTCTAATTTTGCACTCGAAAATCAGAAAGTGAGATAGTTATATTTGTTAATGATTGTAGCGTATGAGAATGACTCCTGCCGTTAAGGTAATCCTGATTATAAATGTTGTGTTGTATGTCCTGACCGATTGGGTCACTCCAATGTTTGCATTGGATGGAAATACAAATTGGTTCCGCGATTTTAATGCTTTGCATCCGATAGGAAGTAGGGGCTTTGCCCTCTATCAATATCTCACCTACATGTTCATGCATGGAGGGTGGTGGCATTTGTTCTTCAACATGTGGTCGTTGATGATTTTCGGCAATGCGGTGGAGCAGCAGGTGGGCACGAAGCGTTTTGTGTGGTATTATCTGTTGTGTGGCATTGGTGCCGCGTTGGTGAATCAGGCAATGACATGGATGGGCATCATCAATCCAGCTCAGTTGGTGGGTGCTTCGGGTGCCATCTATGGTGTGATGGCTGCTGCGGCTTTCTTCTTTCCGAATGCGAAGTTGTTCATCATCCCGATACCGTTCCCTATCAAACTGAAGTATCTGGTGGGTTTCTATACGTTGGTGGAGATGTATCTAGGCATCACGTCGATTGATGGTATTGCGCATTTTGCCCATCTGGGCGGCATTTTGGTGGGTCTCATCGTCTTGCTCATCTGGAAGTTGCAAGATAAGCAGCAGAAGCAACGGGGATATTACCGCTATTCTTCTTCCACGCAGGATTCTCACTACGACAAGGATGAGGGTATGTGGTCGAAGATGAAGAAGGGGTTTGGTGGCAAACGTGAGCCGAAGATGCGTGTGACCAACGTGCGTGAGACGAACTATGCCGACCATCAGTATAACGAGCAGAAACGTCAGAATAACGAGGAAATTGACCGCATTCTTGATAAAATCCGTAAAAATGGCTATCAGAATCTCTCTGACAGCGAGAAGGCGATTTTGTTCAATGCCAGTAAAACGATGAGGGGAGAGGAATGAAACTGCTCAAGACAATTCCTTTGATGCTTTTCATTGCCATCAATCTGCTGATGATTGTGGCAATGAATTTTTGTGCCTACACCTCTTGTCTGCCCCCTCAGAATATGCCTCAATGGTCGTATTTCGGGCTGATGTTCCCCTTTTTCCTTGCTGCAAACGTGTTTTTTGTGGTATTTTGGCTGATTTTTAAGTGGAAATGGGTGCTGCTTCCGTTGGCAGGAATGGCATTGTGTGCCAATAGCGTAAGGGCTTATTTCCCCGTCAACCTCCCGAAAGAGAATCCAGTGGGCAGCATCAAGGTGCTGTCGTACAATGTGGAGGCATTTGGTAAGGAAAAGTCGGGGGGATGGGAAGAAAACCCCATCATGCAGTATTTGCTGAGAAGTGGAGCTGACGTCATCTGCTTGCAAGAGGCACAGAAATCAATTGTGGATAGTGCTCTTGACAGCATATCGGTAATCTATCCATATCATCACTTCGAACTGGAGACAGACAACTATATTGCCTGCTTTTCGAAATTCCCCATTGACTCTGTGATAAAGATAGATTATCCCACCACGACGAATCATTCGTATGTGTATGAGATGTGGGTGGGGGAGGACACGCTGCTGCTGATTAACAATCATCTGGAGTCGTACCGGTTAAGCCCAGAGGACAAAGATAACTACAAGTCCATCATCAAGAATTACAAACACCCCGAACAGAATGACTCTGAAACGAAGTACCTGAGCCTGACAGAGAAGATCATGACTCATGATTCCATTCGTGGCATGCAGGTGGATTCTGTGGCAGCATTTGTGGCGAAAAACAGAGGCAAGCACATTGTATTGTGCGGTGACTTGAACTCCACACCAATCTCGTATGTTCATCATCGTCTGACGGAAGAATTGGATGATGCCTACACTCGTAGCGGCAATGGTATGGGTATCAGTTACCACAGAAGTGGCATGTACTTCCGTATTGACCACATTTTAGTGAGCCCGAACATCAAGGCGTATGGTGCCAAAGTGGATAGTTCCATCAAGGATAGTGACCATTATCCCATCTATTGTTTTATCAAATTGGAGTAAAAGAAGGACTTAAAGACCTTCTAAATGAATATTTTTATCCCGTTTTTCGTTCTGTTTGTAAAAAAAAGTATAACTTTGCACCTTGAATCATCGTGCGTTATATATAAATATATGTGTGACGCGCCTCTTTTTGAGGCCTTTTGTGGGCTGAAAAAGTGATGAAAATAGAATAGAACATAACAATCAAAATATTAAATCATTCAACAAAATGCAAAACAAAGGATTTGTAAAGTTTTTAGCAGTGGCGTTGACACTCATCTGCTTGTTCTACCTTTCTTTTGGCTTTGTCACCAAGTATGTGGAGGATAAGGCTGCAAAGATGGGAGAGCAGGAAGCTGAGCTTTACTTGGATTCGTTGAACTCGACTCCATTCTATCTGGGCAACTACACACTGAAGGACTGTCGTGAAACCGGTATCGGCTTGGGTCTTGACCTCAAGGGCGGTATGAACGTCATCCTTGAGGTGAGCGTGCCAGATGTAGTAAAGGCGTTGGCGGACCACAAAACTGACGAAGCCTTCCTCAAGTCTGTCAATGAGGCAGCCAAGGAGGCTCAGGAAAGTCAGAGCGATTTCATCACACTTTTTGTCAAGGCTTATAAAAAGAACGCTCCAGGTAAGCCACTTGCGACCATCTTTGCCACTCAGCAGCTGAAAGGCAAAGTGAACACAAACAGCAGTGACGCAGACGTGGAGAAGGTTCTTCGTGAGAGCGTTGACGAGGCAGTTGACAACTCATTCCTCGTGCTTCGTACACGTATTGACCGCTTCGGTGTGGTTCAGCCCAACATCCAGAAGATTGAAGGTCAGAGCGGACGCATCATGGTGGAACTTCCTGGTATCAAAGAGCCAGAGCGTGTGCGTAAACTCCTTCAGGGTAGCGCAAACCTCGAGTTCTGGGAGACTTATGATGCTCCTCAGGTGACTCCTTACCTCTCACAGCTGAATGCAGCTCTGCGTAACGGCGGTGAGGTGGCTAATGACACTGTGGCAGCAGATACAACAGCTGTGGCTGAAGCTGAAGAGGTGGCTGAAAAGGCTGACTCCAGCAAGAGCGCTACCAGCGTGTTGGCTCAGGTGAACAAGGGTGAAGATGCAGCGAAGGCAAGCAAGGCAACGGAAGCAGAAAAGAAGGAAAATCCTCTCTTCTCTATGTTGCAGCCAACCGGTGCACAGAGCGGCTGTTTGGTGGCTTTGGCTCAGGCACTTGACACTGCAGAAATCAATGCTCTTTTCGTTTCGGACGTAGCTAAGCAGATTTTCCCAGCAGACCTCTCTCTCAAGTGGGGTGTGAAATCATACGACCAAGCTGGCAAGATTTTCGCGCTCTATGCTATTCGCACTACAGGTCCTAACGGACGTGCTCCACTGGAAGGTGAAGTGGTGACGGATGCAAAAGACGAGTTTGACCAGTATGGCAACCCTATCGTGACCATGAAGATGAACACGGAAGGTGCTCGTAAGTGGGCTGCCCTCACAGAGGCTAACGTGAACCACTGTGTGGCTGTCGTGCTCGATAACCTCGTGTATAGCGCTCCAAACGTGATGAACAAGATTGACGGTGGCAACACGCAGATTTCAGGTAACTTCACAACTACAGAAACTAAGGACTTGGCAAACGTGCTTCAGTCTGGTAAGATGCCTGCTCCTGCCAGCATCATTCAGGAGGACATCGTAGGTCCTACCCTCGGTGCTCAATCCATTCAGGCAGGTTTCATCTCTTGTATCGTCGCTTTCATCGTGCTGATGATTTACATGGTGCTGATGTATGGCGTGCGTGAGGGTATGGTGGCAAACTGCGCCCTGATGCTCAACTTCTTCTTCTCATTCGGTATCCTTACTTCTCTGGGTGCTGCCTTGACGATGTCAGGTATTGCCGGTATGGTGCTGACACTCGGTATGGCAGTGGATGCGAACGTGCTGATTTATGAGCGCACGAAGGAGGAGATGCGTGGTGGCAAGAATATCAGTGCCGCTGTGTCTGCTGGTTACAGCAACGCATTCTCAGCTATCTTCGACTCGAACGTGACGACCATCCTTACGGGTGTCATCCTCTATAACTTCGGTACTGGTCCTATCAAGGGTTTCGCAACAACGCTGATTATCGGTATCGTCTGCTCATTCTTTACCGCAGTGTGGTTGACTCGTATCGCTTACGAGCACTTCCTCAATCGTGGTAAGTGGCAAGACCTGAAGTTCACGACGAAGTTCTCTCAGAACATGATGAAGGACACGAAGTTCAACTTCATGGGTAACTACAAGAAGTCATTCATCGCTTTCGGTATCTTCCTCGTGATTGTGCTCGTCAGCTTCGGTCTTCGTGGCTTGAGCCAGTCAATCGACTTCACAGGTGGTCGCAACTACAAGGTTGAGTTTGTGAAGCAGGTGGAGCCAGAAGCAGTGAAGGCTGCTATCGTGAAGCAGTTTGAGGCTAACAACCCTGATGGTGAGGCTATCAACGTGACGGTGATTGCTATCGGTACAGAGGGTAATAATGTACGCGTATCTACGAACTTCAACATTGAAGACAACAGCTCTGCTGCTGATGCTCAGATTGAGTCATTGCTCTATCAGGCATTCGTGGATGGCGGTATGGTAGATAAGACTGTATCAGAAGAGGCATTCCTTGATCGCGACAACCGTGCTGGCGGTTCCATCGTGTCTTCTCAGAAGGTGGGTCCTGCCATTGCATCTGACATCCTGCGTGGTGCTGTGCTCTCAGTGCTCTTCGCTATCGTAGTCATCTTCGTCTACATCCTTATCCGTTTCCGCAACGTGGCATACTCCGTAGGTTCTATCGTGGCTTTGACCCTCGATACAGTACTCGTGATTGGTATGTTCTCGCTCTGCTACGGTTGGATTGGCTTCTCACTGGAAGTTGACCAGACGTTCATTGGTGCTATCCTGACGGTGATTGGTTACTCCATCAACGACAAGGTGGTCATCTTCGACCGTATCCGTGAAGTGTTTAAGAACTATCCGAACCGTGACCGTCAGCGCATCTTCAACGATGCATTGAACAGCACCCTCGCACGTACCATCAACACCTCAGTGTCTACATTCATCGTGTTGTTGGTGATCTTCGTGCTCGGTGGTGATAGCATCCGTGCTTTCGCCTTCGCCATGATGCTGGGTGTTATCATCGGTACAAGTTCTTCTCTCTTCATCGCAGCTCCTACGGCATACCTTGTGATGGGTGCCCGCATCAAAGAAGCTGAAGAAGGAGAATCGGAAAATACAAAATAAAGAATCAAGAAGATAGGGCAGCAACATGCACGTTGCTGCCCTCTTTCTTAAAAACAACACAAAATTATGAATAAGATTCGTGCCGCCATTGTTGGATATGGCAACATCGGAAAGTACACACTCGAAGCTATTGAGGCTTCACAGGATGTAGAGTGCGTAGGCGTGGTTCGTCGCAACGGAGAGGCTAATAAGCCTGCTGAACTCGCTAATTATCCAGTGGTCAAGAACATTGCAGAACTGAAGGATGTACAGGTGGCAATCCTTGCCACTCCTACTCGTAAGGTAGAGGAATACGCAAAACAGTGCCTTGCACTTGGCATCAATACAGTGGATTCATTCGACATACACACCCGGATTGTTGACCTCCGTCGTTCACTTGACGCTGTGGCAAAGGCGAACAACGCTGTTTCCATCATCTCTGCAGGTTGGGATCCAGGTTCTGACTCTATCGTTCGTTCTCTGATGGAGAGCCTCGCACCTAAGGGCGTTAGCTACACGAACTTCGGCCCTGGTCGTTCTATGGGTCACTCTGTGGCTGTGCGTGCCATTGCAGGCGTGAAGGATGCTTTGTCTATGACTATCCCAGTTGGTACTGGTATCCATCGCCGTATGGTGTATGTGGAGTTGGAGGAAGGTGCAGATTTCAAGACTGTAGAGGCTGCTATCAAGGCTGATCCTTACTTCGTGAACGATGAGACACACGTACAGCAAGTTCCTTGTGTGGATGCCCTCAATGATGTAGGTCATGGTGTGAACTTGGTACGCAAGGGTGTTTCTGGCAAAACTCACAACCAGCTGTTTGAGTTCGACATGAAGATCAACAACCCTGCTTTGACTGCTCAGGTGCTGGTCAACGTGGCTCGTGCTTCCATGAAGCAGCAGCCAGGTGCATACACGATGATTGAGATTCCAGTCATTGATATGCTTTGCGGTGACAAGGAGGAATTGATTCGTCATTTGGTGTAAGAGACACATTCATAGATAAAAAAAGCGTTGCGGAAGAGGAACTGCAACGCTTTTTTTCTTTTTTATTTTGTATTGTCTTCAATTTGCACTACCTTTGCTCTACAAAACTATAAATGGAACAACCATGAAGAAAATAAATGTAATGCTGATGGCACTTGCTGCTTTGCTGCTGCTATCATGTGATGAGAAGAAAAACCCTGCACAGACACCAGAGGTGACGGTGGTGCCTGTACACGATATGCCCAATATTCGCGAAGAACATGGAGTCATTGGCGATGGCTCGTCGATGAATGTCATAGAGTTCATCAATGATGATGGTGATACGCTGTATATCAACAAGAGCGGACAGGATGTGATGGGTGGACTTGTTGTGGGAGATGAACTGGAGGTGATTTATAATATCACGAAGGAAGATGTGTTTGCCTCAGTGGCAGTGAACCTCACCTCTTTGCAGCATATCTGGTCGCAACGAGGAGTTGATGGCAAGGAACAAAGCCTTGAACTTGACTCAGAAGGTCGTGCTTCCACTTATAATATGATGGTTGACTATGATTCTTGGGAAGTAAAGGATGGCTTGTTGCTGCTCCATTCGCCCAGGAAATTGGGTGATGAAGGTCCTGCCGTCGTTGATACGTTTGAAATCATGCAACTGACGACAGACAGCCTTGTGCTGATGAATGGTGACCTTGTCACAGAATTTGCAAGATATAACTAACAACTGAAAACTCACAACCTATTTATGAAACAGAGAACCTATACAGCCTTACTGTTGTTCGGCTTGGCGCTGAGTGTATTTGCTGCTCCAAAGAGTAAGCAGAAGACTGACCGCGAGGTGTGGGTGGACATCATGTACCAAATGGCGGAACCTGTCATGAAGAATATGGCAGAGGGAAAGCTGCAGCAGGTGATGGACACGACGGGCGGTAACAAAAACCTGGAACTTTCTCCTACCTGGGACAATCGCGACAAGAAGGTGGCGTATATGGAGGCGTTCGGCCGTTTGTTGGCGGGTGTGGCTCCATGGTTGAACTTGTCAGATGACGATTCTCCCGAGGGTACGAAACGCAAGCAACTGCGTGAATGGACACGACAAGCAATCATCAATGCGGTTGATCCACAATCACTTGACCGTTTAGGATGGGAGAATGGAGGTCAGACATTGGTGGATGCTGCTTATGTGGTGGAAGGGCTGTATCGTGGCTACGACTCTCTTTGGGTACCACTTCCGAAGGAGACAAAAGACCGTTACATCCAAGAGATACAGAAATTGCGCAGATATGACCCTCCATATACGAATTGGCTGTTGTTTGTGGCAATGGAAGAGAGTTTCCTGATGTATGTAGGTGCTTCCTATGATGCCTATCGCATTAAGATGGGATTGGCAAAAGTGGAAGAGTGGTATATTGGTGACGGTATCTACAGCGATGGTCCTGCCTTCGCATTTGATTACTATAATTCTTATGTCATTCAACCGATGTATGTAGAGTGCTTGGAGATGATTGCAGCCAAGCAGCCAAATAACAATCAACTGATTTTCAGCAAGACCAACGAAAAGACACGTGGTGCCAAGAATCGTCTGGAAGAGGTAAGGAAGCGTATGCAGAAATGGGCAGTCATCTTGGAACGTCTTATCTCCCCAGAAGGAACTTTCCCAGTAGTGGGAAGAAGCATCCCTTACCGAATGGCAACCATGCAACCTTTGGCACAACTGGCGTGGCGTAAACAGCTGCCTCAAGAACTGCATAATGGACAAGTGCGTACTGCACTCACCGCTGTTGCCAATAGGATGTTCTATGGACGGTTGGAGAATCCTGACAAAAATGCTAAGGTAATGAGCAAGAATTTCAATGAAGGAGGATTTTTGACAATAGGTTTTGTGGGACCTCATCCTAATGTGGCGGATTGGTACACAAATAATGGTTCGCTTTACTTGACCAGCTTGGCTTTCTTACCTTTGGGCTTGCCTGAAACAGACTCTTTTTGGACAGATCCTGCCGAGAAGTGGACGAGCAAGAAGGCATGGGAAGGTGATGATTTCCCGAAAGACCACAAATGGGATATCAATAGCCAAAAGCTATATTGGGAATAAGAGGGTGAGACAAGAACGAATTGTTGGAATCAGATAAAATAAGGGGTTGCGTCAAAAGACACACCCCCTTTTGAGCCCCGTCATATAGAATTAGAAAGGCAGGTCACTTGAATCGTCTGGCGCAGACTCAAATGCGTTCTGTGCAGGAGCTTGGTCTGCTGGTGGGAAAGGAGCAGCTTGTGGCTGTGCATCAGCAGGCTGTGCAGCAATAGGAGCTGCGGGCGTTGCTGCCACTACATTCCAAGCACGTACATCATTGTACCAACGCCCATTGTATTCACGGGCATTGATGTCGAAGGAAACTGTCACCTCCTGACCTTCCTGAAGGTTGAAGCGATTGAGATTGTCTTCGCCAAACACGTTAAATACCATTCTCTTGGGGAACTGTCCCATGGTCTCCTCAATCACGAAGTCTTGCATCTTCCAAGGGTTGCCAGTTCTGCTTGAAACGCCAGTGCGTTGATCAAGCGCCTTGATAATTCTTCCTGTAAATTCCATATTTTTTAGTGTATTATGTTACATAATTATAAAATCAGCCACAAAATTACGCTTTTTTTTTGTATTGTCAAAACTTCTCCCTAACTTTGTGTTCAAATAAAGATTTTTGACCATGAGATTTAATGTTTCAAGTACCAGTCTCAGCAATCGCCTGCAGACGATAAGCCGAGTACAGAGTTCCAAGAATGCTCTGCCGATACTCGATTGTATTCTTTTTGAGCTCGCTGATGGAGTGTTGAAGATGACCGCATCGGACAGCGAGACAACGATGGTGACAACAGTGGAAATCACTGATGCAGATGGTGAGGGCAAGTTTGCCATTGGTGCGAAGCAACTCATCAGTTCTGTGAAGGAGATTTCAGAGCAACCGATTTCGTTCCAGGTGGATCCAAACACGTTTGCTATTGAGATCAATTATCAGAATGGTAAGTATAATCTCATAGGACAGAATGGCTATGAGTTCCCTATTCCTAATAGTGTGAATGAGGGTGCTCGTCGTCTTTCTATTGATTCTCAGGTGATGCTCAATGGCATCAGCCGTAGCCTTTTCGCTGCTGCAGACGATGAACTCCGTCCACAGATGAATGGTGTGTATTTCGATATGACACAGGATAGCATCACGTTTGTGGCAAGTGATGGCCATAAGTTGGTGCGTAACCGCGTGTTCTCTGCCCATGTGGACGAACCATCTGCTTTCATCTTGCCCAAGAAGCCTGCTTTGCTCTTGAAGACGGTGCTTCCAAAGGCTGAGGGTGATGCAGTGGTTAGTTTCGATGACCGTAATGCGGAGATCACGCTGACGGATTACGTTATCAGTTGCCGTCTGATTGAGGGCCGTTATCCAAATTATAATTCTGTCATTCCAACAGATAATCCTTTCCGTGTGACAGCTGACCGTATGGCTTTCATTAGCGCTTTACGTCGTGTGGGTGTGTTTGCAAGCCAGAGCAGCTCTCTCATTAAGATTCATGTGGAAAAGGGTACACTGACGGTTTCTTCACAAGATTTGGATTTCTCTACATCGGCAGAAGAGCATTTGATGTGCGACTATGATGGTACAGCCATGAGCATCGGCTTCAATGGCCCATTCCTGATAGATGTGCTCAACAGCATCACCAGCAACGATATCGTTCTGGAACTTGCCGATCCAAGTCGTGCAGGTGTCATCACACCAGCAGAACAAGATGAGAACGAAGACCTCATTATGTTGCTGATGCCGATGATGCTCAAAGACTAAAACCATCATGTTGCAAGGCAAAAAAATAGTACTTGGTATCACGGGCAGTATTGCTGCGTATAAATCGTGTCTCATTATCCGCCAACTGATTAAGAAGGGGGCGGAAGTGCAGGTGGTTATCACTCCTGCAGGGAAGGAGTTCATCACCCCCATCACCCTTTCGGCACTCACCAGCAAGCCTGTTATCAGTGAATTTTTTGCTCAGCGTGATGGTACTTGGCATTCTCATGTCGATCTGGGTTTGTGGGCTGATGCCATGCTGATAGCTCCTGCTACTGCCTCCACTATAGGCAAAATGGCTCATGGGGTGGCAGACAATATGCTTATCACTACTTATTTGTCAATGAAAGCTCCTGTTTTCATTGCTCCTGCGATGGATTTGGATATGTATGCACATCCTTCCACCCAGCAGAATTTGAAGACCTTGCAGTCGTATGGTAATCATGTCATAGAGCCAGGTACAGGTTTCTTGGCCTCAAAATTAGAAGGCAAAGGAAGAATGGAGGAGCCTGAAAACATAGTGGCATGTTTAGAGCAATTCTTCTCCCAGCAGGAAAGTCTCAGGGGAAAGAAGGTGCTGATCACTGCTGGTCCCACTTATGAGAAAATAGATCCTGTACGTTTTATTGGGAATTATTCTTCGGGGAAAATGGGGTTTGCTTTGGCAAATGAATGTGCGAATCGTGGTGCTCAAGTTGAGTTGGTTTGCGGCCCTGTCTCTTCTTCCATGCAAACCAATCATCCTAGCATCCATCGTATCAATGTAGAGAGTGCTCAAGAGATGTTTGAAGCATGCAAGGAACTGTTTTCTTCGATGGATTCGGCTATTCTGTGTGCTGCTGTGGCTGATTTTGCACCAGAAAAGGTGGCTGAACAAAAGATTAAACGGACAGGCGACGAGATGGTGATTCGCTTGAAACCTAATCCTGACATAGCTGCTTCGTTGGGTCAAATGAAGAAGCAGGGTCAAACATTGGTTGGATTTGCTCTTGAAACCAATGATGAAGAGTCGAATGCTCAGGCGAAGTTGAAGAAGAAAAACTTCGATTTCATCGTGCTAAACAGCCTGAAAGATGAAGGAGCAGGTTTCCGTACGGATACCAATAAAATCACGATCATTACGGCTGATAACAAAAAAGACTACCCCCTCAAGTCAAAGGAGGAGGTAGCCAAAGACATTATAGATGAGTTGGAACGTCTTTGATCGTTCCTTATGATTGACATCTATTACGATCCCTCTTTCAAAATCATATCAATAGCTGCAGCAACAGAAGCCACGGCGATGCGTGTGTTCTCATCGGTCAACGTTGATTCGATGTTCACAGCATATTTATCTGCTGTGGTGAATAATTCTTTTGCCATGCCATTCCATTTCTTATCCACTGTGCCGATTTGCTGACCAGCCGCATCGGTTATTTCGAAATTCCAAGCCTTCCAATCTCCCTTGATGGTGGCAATTTCCTTCCCTAAATTATTAAGAAGGGTGAACTTTGGCTTCAATAACGCGAATTTTTGTTTGAAAGAGCCGATGGGAGCCCCTGCCTCATTATAGATTTGCACCTTTGACATGAACAAGGTTAAGCCACGCTTGAGTTGGGCGATACGTTTGCCATCCATGTTCAGGATGTTCAGCTCAAATGGCAGCATGCCATCGCTCAGGAAAAGACCAAGAATGACGCGCAAAAATGATTTGTGTTCCTGAATGGCACCAATCTCTTGCCCCTCTCCATTATACACTTTGTAAGCATTGGAGAGCTTGAATGCAGCAATTTTCTCGTCAATGACGAATGTGTTGTTTGAAAAGAATTTGTCCATGTTGTTGGGATTTAGTTGTTTTTATTGTTTAGTGATACTCATATATCGCATACCATGCTGGGTGTTTTCGCAAGAAGTGGTTTTCCTTCGTGCGGATTCAATGGCGTTGTCAATAAGGCGTTGCCAATTAGGGGAATCTGTTTGGTTGGTGCTTGCCTCTTTACGCAGTTGAGCAATAAAAGATTGTGTGAAAGCACTACCAGTTCCATCAAAAGACCATGCATATTCACCGGGTTTGGCAGCGGTGGCGAGAATGACTCCCTTGGTCCCCAGGAAGAGCTCCTGCATCCGCTTCTTGCTCACCCGGGTGTTAGTACGGCTGTAGAGTGTATTATCTTTCTGACGAGGTGCATATTCGCCATATTTGGAATTGCAGCAATCTGTGATAACCACATTGAGGCGTGCTCCCTTTGCTTTAATGGCATTGTAGATGTCAGTGGTTGCCACGTAGTGTCCATAGACATCATCATTAGGACCAATCATGCAAATGTTGGGATACATGTCCTTTTGATCATCCCAACGGAATCCGTGCCCATTGAAGCAGAAGAAAACAATGTCATTCTTGGCTGGTCGCAGATTGGCAATTGCATTGACGAGATTGCGCTTGTCGTATGCTCTGTTGGCAGTGATGTTGGTGATGCTTACTTCAATACCCAAACATTGTGCGATGGCTTTCAATTCTTTGTTGAGAGCCAGATTGTCATACTTGTCATCTTCCCCAATATTTTGGTCATAGGTGTCTGCAACCAAGATTGCCCACATCTTGCATGGTGCGCCGTTAGTGGTTTCAGTCGGTTTGACATTTACCTTTCCGCTGTTATTGCCTTGCAGGATGGCTTTGCCCATCACTTCTTCCTCTTCATCATCGGTGTAGAAGGACTGATATTCAGCTTCCTGCTCAGCATCGGAGAATGAAGCCAAAGTGTCCGTTCCCTCTTGGGCGAACGCAACAATGGCTATATTAATGAATAATGTGAATAATAATCGAATCTTCATTTTCTTACAACATCTCTCGGATTATCTTGTCGAATTCTGCTTGTGACTGAGCACCGCTGTTCATTTGTATGTCTTCGCCATTGCAGAAGAAAATCGTTGGAAGTCCATCAATACCATAGAGCTGCATCAATTCCTCATTTTCATCAGCATTGACCTTGTAGAATTGCACTTTCCCTTTGTATTTCTTTGCCAACGCCTTCATATATGGGTCAATTTGTTTGCAGTAGCCACACCAATCAGCCCAGAAATCTACTACGCATGGACCTTCACCAATGTAGGTCTCATAATTCTTTTTGGATGCCACCAGCTGATAGAACTGCTTTGCATTGATGGGACGACAAGTGCCATCGCCCCATGAAGAGTAGGCGTCGCCATCTTCTCCTGGTGCAATGTTGCTCGCATCGTTGCTACCAGCTTCTTCGCTGTCATAGTAGTCTTCAGCATCGTTCACGTCCTCTTCGTCATAGTATTCTTCAGTCGTTTCAGTTTCTTGCTCATCATCATCGAAAGAGAGTGCGCAGGTGACAATACCAATAAGGATAAAGAAACCGAGAATGACGCCTATGGCGACCTTGAAAATTGTTTTCATATTTTTTCTTTTTATTATTGTTATTTGTTGATTCTAACCATTTTCATACCATGCTGTGCCTTCGTGTTCTGATTATTTTCAGATTTTGCTGTGGCAGCGGTAAGCGCATTGTTCACAAGGGTTTCCCAATCAGGGATGTGGTCAGAGAGTGCACTTACTTGGCTACGCAGACTTTCAAGGAGGCTCAAGGTGAAGAAACCACCATTGACACCACACCATGATGTCTCTCCGGGGCTGGCTGCAGTGGCAATCAAACTACCGTTGGCATCCACGAAGAGACGTTGCAGTTTCTTGACGTCAAAATTGTTATTGGAACGTGAGAATAGGGTGTTGGTGTTCACCACTGGAGTGGTGGCTCCAACCTCATTGTTGCAGCAGTCACTGAATACAAGACTGAGGCGCGCCCCTTTGGCCACAAGTTCTTTATAAATGTCACTGACAGCCACATAATTTTTGATAGGGTCATCGTAGCTTGTTGGGCTGAGATCCATGTTGGGGTAGTAGTCGCTCTGGTCATCAAAACGGAAACCATGACCTGTATAGACGAACACAACCACATCATCGTGATTGGGATTGAATTTTTGTATCAATTGAGCAAGATTCTCTTTGCTGTAGGATTGTCCCCAGATGGTTTTGAGGTCATATTTCATGCCTAATACTCTTGCAATGCCGCCAAACTCGCTGCTGAGGTTGACCATATCCTTTTGGCAGGCGGTACCAATGTCGCTTACATTGGTGTTTGCCACCACGATGAGATGAAGTGTGGATCCGTCAGCGGTATCGGCGCCTCCCAGAGTGTTTCCTCCTTCTCCTGGTGCCACATTTTCTCCTTCGTAGTTACTTTCTTCTCCCTGGTTGTTGATTCCGTTATTGGTGAAGATTGGGTCATCCACGGTCACTTCTATGTCTTGGCGTGCCCCTCCTTGGAGTTTTACGAGATTGATGCCGTTGAGCAGCATTCTGTATTCTGGCTCACCTTCTCCATAAAATTGGGCAATGTAATCTTCCGTCATATCTCCGAGGCTGATTTCACGGAAGTATTCAGTCTCGTTATATTGCTTGATTTTCTTTATATTATATGTGAAGTATGGTTTGTCGCTAATGTCGCTGGCATCATCTTCTTGCCAGAACCATACAAAAATGGGGAAATTCTTTTCCAGAGGATAATAAGCCATCATGCCCGTATCTTCCTCGCTCTCCTTTTCCTCGACAAGGTTCACATATTGTGACTCATACACCATGTCTTCCTCCATGGAACTTGCAGAGACAAGGCGCATTTTGCAATTTTCATCATCATAATAAATCATCAGCCCGAGGTATTCCTCTCCATCGCTGTCATTGTAATTTACCTCGTAGAAAGTCTGTGCCTGTGATGACAGGACGAGGCACAAAATGACGAAAAGTGTGTGTAATCTTTTCATATAATAGAATATAGGAAATGTAGTGTTCTAAAAAGAAAGAAAGTTCGCTTGTTTGAGCAAGCAAACTTTCCCCTTGAGTGTATAAGTTTTGTTCGTTATGTCATAGATGACAATTCGCAGGAGATTACTCCTCAACAAAAGCTTCTACAGAATCAGCTGCCTCAATTACCTCGTCAAATGCAGAGTCAGCCTCTTCAACCTGTGCGCTTGCAGAATCCATAGCTGCAGCGAGAGAGTCTGCTGTCTTCTGAATTTCGTCGAGTTTAGCGCAACCATTGCAGGAAGCGAAAGAGATGGCAACGAGTGCCACAGCTGCGAAAAGAATCTTTTTCATAATCGTTTGTTTTTTAATTAACTTTTGCTTTTACTTAATAATAAATTGATTGATTGGATTAAGCGAAATCGAATACCTTGTTGGCAGCGATACGCTCCTGGAACTTCTCTTCAGTGTCCATGAGGTAGATGATACCGTCGATGATACCGAGGATACCACCGATGCCGCAGCAAATACCAAGAAGGAGGTAGATGATACCACCCTTGTTGTTACCAAGGTAGAACTTGTGAATACCCAAACATCCCAAAAGGATTGCAAGAATACCTGCAGTTGTCTTATTCTTCATAACTTTCCTTTTTCTCGCGGTTGAGAATTTGTTTTAAGTTTTTTATTGAGTGAACGGATGAACCGCCATCCGACACCTTTTTATTTAATTTAATTAATTTCCGTTGCAAAAGTACAAACTTTTTTATTGAAATAAAAAGAAAAAGAAGAAAATCTTCTACAAAATGGCGAAAAAATATGCTTCGGAAACATCGTGTAACTATTTGTGAAACATAAACCATCCCTAATGTCTGCCCAGTTTGCAAAAAAAACAAAAAGCATGGCAATTATTTGGGTAAGTCGGGAGAAAGTAGTACTTTTGCCGAAAAATAGCACAAAGGGTGTTTTTCAACTCGTATTTTACCTGACGACTATAATTGTATGTATAGACATTTGAATAGATTGATTCTTTCCCTGTTTTTGTTCCTTGGAGGTGTCTCGATCTCGTTGATCAATGGACAAGAACTGAATTGCACCGTCAAGGTCAACCATTCCCAGATACAGGGAACCAGCGCGGGTGTGTTTGAGTCGTTGGAAACGGCTATCAGTGAGTTCATGAACAATCGTTCGTGGACGGATTTGCAGTTTCAGAAAGCAGAACGAATCGATTGCAACTTAAACATCACTGTCAAGAAATACAATGCATCCACCAACGCATTCTCCTGCGAATTGCTCTTTCAGGTGACCCGCCCCGTTTTCAATTCGGGTTACAACACTGTTGTGTTCTCCATGCGTGATACGGAGTTTACTTTTTCCTATCAGGAGCAGGATGCTTTGGAATTCAACGAGAATAACTTGGACAACAACCTGACGGCCATGTTGGCGTATTATGCTTATCTGTTTATTGGTATGGATCTGGACACTTTCTCTCCGATGGGCGGAACGGAGGTCCTGCATGTGGTGGAAAGCATTGTGAACAGTGCTCAATCGATGTCGGAGCCAGGGTGGAAAGCCTTTGACAAGACCAACAATCGCCACGCAATCATCAATGATTATATGGATTCCTCTATGGAACCTTTCCGCAACTTGCAGTACAAGTATTATCGCCAAGGTCTCGATGAAATGGCACAAAATGCGGATCGTGGACGGACGGCAATCACTGAGGCATTGGAAATGCTGAAAGAGGCGAGCAGTGAAAAACCTCTTTCCCAACTTCCTCAGATTTTCACGGATTTCAAGCGCGATGAAATCGTCAATATCTATTCGGGACATGGTACTGAGAAGGAGAAGCAACAGGTGTATGACATCTTGTCCGACATCAATGCCAATCAAATCACTTATTGGAAAAAGATTACAAAATGATTAGCCACCTTCATATTGAGAACTACGCACTCATCGAGCATCTGGACATAGATTTCCATACGGGCTTTTCTGTCATCACAGGTGAGACGGGTGCTGGTAAATCTATCATTATTGGTGCCATCGGACTGTTATTGGGGCAGCGGGCGGATTCGCGTTCCATCAAGGCGGATGCCAAACGTTGCGTGGTGGAAGCGATTTTCGACATTTCCCGTGACCATTTGGATGATTTCTTTCAGGAGAATGACCTCGATTCCGATGGTAAGGAGTGCATCATCCGTCGTGAATTGACTTCGGCAGGCAAGTCTCGTGCATTCATCAACGACACTCCAACCTCCCTTGCTCAGTTGAAAGACCTTGGTGAGCAACTCCTCGACGTACATTCCCAGCACAAGAACCTTCTGCTTGGCAAGGAGGATTTCCAGTTAGGAGTCCTTGATATTGTTGCCAATCATCAGGAATCGCTGTCGGCTTACAAGAACGAGTACAAGGAATATCGTCGTCTTGTGAGACAGTTGGAGGAGGTTTTGGAAGAGGCGAAGAGTGGCAAGGAAGATGAGGACTATCTGCGTTTCCAAGTGAACCAGTTGGCAGATGCTAATCTGAAAGAGGGAGAGCAGGAGGAATTAGAAGAGGAATCGGAGACGCTCGAACATGCTGAAGACATCAAGTCCTCCCTTTATACAGCTGCCAATCACCTGCAGTCTTCCACGGATGGAACCGATGTGTTGGGGCTGCTTAAACAAAGTATTTCTTCCATTCAGTCGATTTCATCGGTGTATTCTGCTGCTGAGGAGTTGGCTGAGCGTTTGGATTCCTGCTACATTGAGTTGAAGGATGTTGCCAATGAATTGGAGGGACAGGCAGAAGATGTGGAATACAATCCGAATCGTCTGGAACAGGTAAATGAGCGTCTGAACACTATCTACACCTTGCAGAAGAAGCATGGCGTGGAGAGCATTAAGGAGTTGCTGGAGATTCAGGAGGGGATGGAAGAGAAGCTGTCTCGAATCACCAATTCCGATGAATTCATCGAAAAACTTCGTCGGGATGTGGAGGTGCAGAAAGAGAATGTGCTGGCTCTGGCAAAGAAGCTCTCCAAGTCACGAATGGAGGCTGCCAAGAAGGTGGAAAAGGAAATGGAGGAACGTTTGTTGCCGCTCGGAATGCCTAATGTGCAGTTCAAGTGCTCCGTTTTGGCGAATCCATCGGATCTTACCTTGGCTGGCTATGACCAAGTGCAGTTCCTCTTCAATGCGAACAAGAGCGGTGAATTGAAGCCTGTCAGTCAAATTGCTTCAGGCGGTGAAATCGCCAGAGTGATGTTGGCTCTCAAAGCATTGATTGCAGGAGCCGTGAAGTTGCCCACGATTATTTTCGATGAAATCGATACGGGCGTGAGTGGTTCCATCGCGGAAAAGATGGCTCGCATCATGAAAGAGATTGGTGATCAGGAGCGTCAGGTCATTTCCATCACTCATTTGCCACAGATTGCGGCTTTGGGTAGCCATCACTACAAGGTGTACAAGGAAGATACGAGCGACGACACGCTGACGCACATCATTCCTCTGTCTGATGAGGAGCGCGTGGAGGAACTTGCCCACATGCTCAGCGGCGAGAAGTTGACACAGGCGGCATTGGATAATGCGAGGGCGTTGTTGAATCAATAATATATATAATGTAAAGAGAAGATTTGGATTATTCAAGTAGAATAGGTAAAAAGAGAAGATAATCGATATGAGAAGATTGACGGTTTTGATAGGAGTGTTGTGGATGGGGTCATTGTTGGCAATGGCTCAACCTAAGTTTGCCTCGAAGGTGAGGAAGGGTATTGTGTCGGTGAACACGTACGACAAGCAGGGAAATCTGTTGCATCAGGGAACGGGATTCTATGTGGGATCCAATGGAGAGGCGGTGGCAGATTACCGTGTATTCAAGGGGGCTTACAAGGCGGTTGTGATTGATGATGGTGGAAAGTCGGCGGATGTGGACATGATTCTGGGAGCCGACGACACCTATTCGCTGGTGCGCTTTCATGTCAACACCAAGGGGAATGCGGTCATTCCTTCCGTTACAGCTTCTCAGCCGATGAAATCGACGATTTATGTGTTGGGACGCAAGAACGGAGGCGTGTTGGGAGATGCGCAGGCTGTGATTGCCGACACGGCGATGATACAGGGAAAGTATGTTTATTATGGTCTGGACAAGCAGGTGGAAGATGCGTTGATTGGTGCTCCCGTGTTCAACGAGGCGGGAAACCTGATGGGCGTGCTGCATCCGCAGATGGGCGGCAAGAACTATGTGATAGACATCCGTTTCCGTAATGAGCTGAAGATGTCGGCATTCCTCAACGGTTCGGCAGCGGTGGCGCTGAACAATATTTTCATCCCCAAGGCATTGCCCGAAACGCAGGAGGAAGCGTTGGTCTATCTCTATACGAAGTCGCGTTCCACCAGCAACGAGGAATATCTGGACATGCTCAACCGTTTCATCGCGACCTATCCCAAGAATGCGGAGGGATATTTCCGTCGCGCCACGCCGTTGATTGACATGACTCGCTTCGATGAGGCAGACCATGATATGCAACAATATCTTTCGTTGGCAGGCGACAAGGCTATCGCCAACTACAATGTGGCGACCCTCGTTTTCGACAAACTTCGTCTGCAACCTGAACCTGCTTATGAGAAGTGGAACATCGACGTCGCCCTCAAGTATGTGGACACGGCGTTGTCGCTCAATGCGTCTCAGACTCCTGGCGATGAGCAAAAGACGGAGAAGGCGCGGTATCTCATCCTGAAGGGAATGATGCTGATGAACGAGAGACGGTATGACGATGCCCTGGCGGTGTATGAGGAACTGAACAGGGAGAGCGGTGGCGGCAGTCCCACGTATCTCTATGCCATCAGCATGGCTCGTGAGGGTAGGGGCGACAGCATCGAGGCGGTGATGGAACCCATCGACAGCGCGATTGCCAAGTTCGGCACTCCATTGCCTTCGGAGGCAGCCAACTTCATCATGCGTCGCGGACAGCTCTATGCCAACAGCGGCAAGTATCGCGAGGCGGTGCAGGACTACAACCAGTATGCCCGTCTGATGAACGACAAGGTCAGTCCCGTCTTCTATTATGAGCGTTCCCAGATTGAGGTGAATGCCCGCATGTATCAGCCGGCACTCGACGACATCAACAAGGCGATTGAACTGGCACCTCGTGAACCGCTCTATTATGTGGAGAAGGCGGCGCTGACTGTTCGGGTGAATCTGTTCGACGAGTGCATCGAGGCGTGCCAGACTGCTATCCGACTCAATCCTGACATCATCGACACCTATCGCATCCTGGGTTATGCCCAGTTCCAGAAGGGCGACAAGACCGCTGCCCGTGCCAATTTGCAGAAGGCAATTGATATGGGAGACGAAACGGCAAAGAAATTGCTTTCCACCCTCTTTTGATTTTTCCACTGGGGATGGAAATATTTCGGAAGTTGTTGAGAGAGAAAGATTTGACGACGGTCATGTAAAATATTTGTAAATTCCTCTTGGCGACATTTTCCACCCCCTTGGAAAAATGTAAAATATTTGTAAATTCATTTTCTTGGAGTTTACTTGCAAGTTTTCCTACCTTTGCAGCAAATAAGTTTCTCACTAAAATGTTTGCGTTATGAAAACTTTGCGTATCACTCTTTGGGCTGTCCTCAGCCTCATGTTTTCTGCCCTCGGTCACGGGCAGGTTCCTCCTATTGATACAGACGAGCCGCAGGCCAGAGCCTACACGCTTCCGTTGCCGCTCGATTCTCCTTCGCCGCTGGAGCTGGGGAAGTTGTATCCGGACATCGTCCTTGATTCGATGGTGATGGATGCATTCAAGCAGTCGCAGATCGTGGACAAGAAGATGGCTAAGCGGTTGCGGAAGGCGCAGAAGAAGGCATCGAAGAGCAAGATTCTCAAGCGGTCGAAGGGGAGCATCACGTTTGTGGTGGACGAGGGGTTGCCGGCTCCCAAGAAGACCTTTGCAGTGAAGGATGGCAAGGCGATCGCAGACGAAATTGTGGGCAAGACCGTGCCGTCCGCGGAGCTTTATCGTGTGGTGAAGAGCAGTTTCGACGATGAGTCGCTGTGCTACATGGGCGAGGACAATTTATTTAAATGTATGGTGAATGCGTATGCCGACCACCATCCGCTGGTGCTGTCGCCCGATGTGGTGTGGCTCATCATCGCCCAGAACTTCTCGAACTATGTGAATAAGCATTCGGAGGAGATGCGCGACTTGTTTGTGGAGCATGAGGGGAAGATGAAGATTGTGGTGACTGAGGGCAACGATGTTCTGGGCAAGTCGGGCACGAAGGGCGATTGGGAGAAGTTGCTGAGTGATTTCACCGCCGGTGTTGCGGCGAACACCAAGGGGGATGTGGCGGAGATGTTGACTGCCGACTTCACGACCACGGGGGTGACGGAGCGCATCGCTTCGCAAATCACGCTGATGGATGCGGTGGAGACTTTCTTCGAATTCTGGAATATGAGGGTGGCTTGTGGCATCCCTTCCATCACCCTCACGGGCACGCCGGACGACTGGCGGAAGGTGCAGGCGAAGGCGCGCAGTCTGGAGAAGTACGGTCTGGAGAAGTGGTCGCGGCAGCTGGACAAGGTGCTGGCGGAGTTCGTGAAGGCGTCGGAGGGGCAGCCCGACCGCGTGTTCTGGCGGAGCATCGTGAAGAAACTGCGTGTTGACGAGCTGAAGAACACCAGGGGTTGTTTCCGCTCTGACGTCACCATGCTGGACGGCTGGTTCCTCACGTTCTTCCCTGACAAGTGGTTTGGTGTCCCGCCGGAGGAGGTGGCGTGGACTTCCAGCATGGCAAACGAGATGGTGAGCGTGTCGTTCAACCAAGTTTACACCCATCCCGTCACGAACGAAGAGGTGGAGGTCGTGCCGATGGAGCTGTGGGCTGGATTCGTGGGCGTGGAGGTGGACAGCGTGACGCAAGCGTTCACTCCCAAGATTGGCTGGCTTGCCCGCGTGTCGGACCCCGAGGCAGAGGAGGTTGCGCGGCTGGAAGAGGAAACCAAGTTCCAGCTTCTCTACTATTCTATGTCCAAGGATCAACCCACCCCACCGGAAATTCTCAGCAAGATGTCGCACATTCGCAGTCTGGATCTCGATTACGGAGACGAGGTTCCTGTCAATGTCCCCGAATGGATGGACAGTCTTTCCATCGAAAGGCTCGAGATTTACGGTTCTCTCACCGACGAGGAGGAGGCTCGGTTGCGCCAGCGGTTCCCCAATGCTGACATCAAGAATAGGAAGAAAGAGTAAGGAAAACGAGCTTGGGGGCAAATACTTGGGGAAATGTTTGGCGGGTTCGGGGAGAAAGTCGTACCTTTGCAAGTGAATTACCAAATTACTATTAACAACTTAATCACTAACATCATCACGGGCATCAAGGAGAAGTAAGCCCATCTTATCGGAAATTCTATAACAGGCTCTCATTCGAACACAAGGGTGGGAGCCTTTTTGTGTCCATACAATCACCAAATCACTGACTATAATGGAAAAGAACACGAATGACAAGGAACGGCAGAGGAAGCGATTCAGCAAGGCGAAACATGGCGATGTCATCAGGCGGCTCTACCGCACGATGACGACGGCGGAGCTGGCTCGGAGGATGGGACTGACGGTGAAGCAGATTGAGAACTACGTTTACAAGTTTAATGATGAGCCGTGGGCACATAAGGACCCTGCCCTGATATCAGCCATGAACCGCGAGAAGGGCAAGAAAGGAGGGCGGCCGAAGAAAAATGTTGGGAATTAAAAAGCCGACACTTTTTTTGGACGGCGGAATTTCCGTTAATTTGCAATCGTAAGCCAGTATTGCGAGAAATCTGGAAGTATACTTTGACGGAGCTGGAAGTATATTCTGACGGAGCTGGAAGTATACTATGACGAAAGTGGGGGTATTGACCGAGTTTTTTCATCCTATATTATTAACATTTAAAACCTATTGATTTATGGCAAAAGTAAAGTACACTATCAAAGAGAACACAAAGGTGGGGACGCACAGTTTCTACGCCATGCCCGTCCCGAACGGCACCCTCGACTTCATGGAGGTGTGTGAGGAGGCTTGCGAGAACACCAGCATTGAGCCGTCGCTGATGCGCGCAGCGGTGACGGAGTACATGAAGGCGGTGAAGCGCAACGTGCTGAAAGGATTCCGCTGTGCCTTGGGCGAGCAGTTCATCTATGTGTATCCCAATCTTGAGGCATCCCTGAAGGACAAGAAAGATGCGCAGGGCAACATTGTCGAGGTGGCTAAAATCGAGGACTTCACACTTGCCGGCGCAAAGAGCCGCCTCGGCGCGACGGTCAGCAAGAAGTATAGTGCGCAGTTTGCCGCCGAGGTGTCGTGGCAGCGTGTCGACGCATCAGGCTCACCCGTTGAGGAGGAGGACATCACGGACAATGGCGGTGGCTCAGACCCCACTCCCGACCCGAACAATGGCGGCGGCAACAATGGCGGCTCTGGTGGCTTCGACACAGGTGATTAAACATCGCCCCGTTGGGGCAAATGAAACGAACCTTTAGCTCGGCGTAGCCAATATAACGAATAAAAGAAAGAAGAATTCTCCAATTCTCAAATTCTTGACAAGAATATCTCATTGAGTTTTATCTATCAAGAATTTGAGAATTGGAGAACTGAAGGGGCGATGTTCCAAAAAGAATTCGTGTCGTTCGTGTGTTGCTTACAGTGCCACCTCGACCTCGACGGGGCAGTGGTCGCTGCCCATGATGTCGGTGTGGATTCTGGCGGACTGGAGCTGGGGCTGGAGACGGTTGGAGCAGAGCCAGTAGTCGATGCGCCAGCCTGTGTTCTTCTCGCGGGCATGGAAGCGGTAGCTCCACCAGGAGTAGATGTTGGGCGTGTCGGGGAAGAAATGACGGAAGGTGTCGGTGAACCCTGCGGCGAGGAGGTCGGTGAACTTGGCACGCTCCTCGTCAGTGAAGCCTGCGTTGAAGTGGTTGGTCTTGGGGTTCTTGATGTCGATTTCTTCGTGTGCCACGTTCATGTCGCCACAGACGAGCACGGGCTTGGTCTGGTCGAGCCGCTGGAGATGGAGGCGGAAGGCGTCGTCCCAGGTCATGCGCTGGGAGAGGCGCTTGAGCCCGTCTTGCGAGTTGGGGGTGTAGACGGTGATGACATAGAACTGGGGATATTCGAGGGTGATGACGCGTCCCTCGGTGAGCATCTCGCGCCAATCGCCGTCGGGGAGGGTGGCGATGATGTCGTCGGGCAGTCCGTAGGCGACGGTGAGGGGCGTGTGCTTGGTGTAGATGGCTGTGCCTGAGTAGCCTTTGCGCTCGGCGTAGTTCCAGTAGGACTGGTAGCCGGGGAAGGCGAGGTCGAGCTGCCCTGCCTGCATCTTGGTCTCTTGCAGGCAGAAGAAATCCGCGTCGAGCGCGGTGAAGGTCTCTGAGAAACCTTTGCCGCACACGGCGCGGAGTCCGTTTACATTCCAGGAAATGAATTTCATGCGATGTGTGGTTTATGCGAACTTGCTGAAGTCCACCTTGTGCATGTCGCCCTCCTTGATGAAGGTGTCGTGGAATGCGTGGGTGGCAGCAAGGTTGTGCCATGACTGGCCCTTCTGGGAGATCTTGAGGTAGTCCCAGAGGAGCTGCTTGTAGTCGGGGTGCGCGCAGTTCTCGATGATGGCATGGGCGCGCTGGATGGGGCTCTTGCCGCGGAGGTCTGCCACGCCCTGCTCGGTGACGATGACGTTGACGTCGTGCTCGGTGTGGTCAACGTGGCTGCAGAATGGGACGATGGCTGAGATGGCGCCGCCCTTTGCCACGGATGAGCAGGTGAAGATGGAGAGGAATGCGTTGCGCTCGAAGTCGCCCGAGCCGCCGATGCCGTTCATCATCTTCGTGCCGCAGATCTGGGTGGAGTTGGCATGTCCGTAGAGGTCCACCTCGATGGCGGTGTTGATGGCGATGAGACCGAGACGACGGATGACCTCGGCGTTGTTGGAAATCTCTGACTGACGCAGCACGAGTCTCTCCTTGAAGAAGTCGATGTTGTCGTAGATGCTCAGGAGCTTGTCGTTGGTGACGGTGAGGGAGCAAGTGGATGCGCACTTCACCTTCTCCTGGAACATGAGGTCCACGATGGCGTTCTGGAGCACCTCGGTGTAGACCTCCATCTGTGGCATCTCGGGATTGCTTCCGAGAGCGAAGAGGATGGCGTTGGCTGTGGTGCCCACACCGCTCTGGAAGGGAAGGAAGCCGGAAGGAATGATGCCGCGCTTCTTCTCGCCCATGAGGAAGTTCGCCACGTTCTCACCAATCTTGTCGGTGATGGGGTCGGCATCCTTGAAGGAACGCGCCTCGTCGGGGATGTTGCACTCTACGACACCCACGACCTTCTTGGGGTCGAGCTGGAGATATGGAGTACCGATGCGGTCGGTCACTTTCTCGATGGGAATGGGCTTGCGCTGTGGAGGGTCGAGTGGCTCGTACACGTCGTGCAGACCCTTGGAAGATGCTGGGTGGAATGCGTTCAGCTCGAGGATGATGCCCTTCTTTGCCAAACGTGCCACGGTGGGAGAGATACCGCCAGCGGCTGTGAGATACACCTTGCCATCTTCTTCAATGGCGCAGACTTCGAGAATCGCCCAGTCAACATCGCCCAGGAAGCCGTAGCGAAGGTCCTGAGCCATCATGCCGAGATGGATGTCGTTGTAGGCAATCTCGCCCGCATTCACGTGCTTGCGGAAAGTGGAGTTGGTGGTGTAGGGAGCGCGGTAACGGATGGCTTGCTCGTCGGACAGCACGCCGTCGCAGGACTGACCTGTGGATGCGCCTGTGAAGATGCCAATCTGGAATGGACGGCCAGCCTCGTGCTCAGCGTGAGCAATCTTGGCAACCTCTGCCGTCACTGCCTTGGGTGTGCCTGCTGGCGTGAAACCAGACAGGCCGATATTGTCTCCGTTCTTGATGAGTGCTGCAGCCTCTGCAGCGGTGATTCTTGTAAATGCCATAAATCTTATTATTACACAATTATTCAAATTTTGTGCAAAGTTAGGCGTTTTATTTGGAATGACAAAATAAGTGGCACAAAAACTGATGTTCTGTGCCACTTTTGGAGTGTTATATAATATATATGTATACTTATCGACTATTTTACAGGGTCGAAATCGTCGATGAGTTCCTGCTTGTTGGATGGCTCGTAGATGACCTTGTTGGCACCGCTCGTGATCTGCACGTACTCGGGGTGCTCCTTGGCGAAGTTGTCGATGTAGCGGATGCGCTTCTGGTCGTAAAGTTCACTGACCGCAATGAGAATGCCTGTTTCCTCTACATCGCCAAAACCATAATTGATGGCAGTGCCAAACATCTTCATGGTGGGAGAAAGGCTCATGTAGGCATTGACCAGCGGAGGGATGTTGTAGCCCAGGGCACGCACCTCGTGGTTGAGAATCTTGTAGTCTTCCTTGAAAGTGTCCTCGCAGAACAGTTCCTCAAACTCCTTGGGGTCGTGCTCCAACTCGAGCGGCTTGGTGGGGATGACCAGCCCGTCCTTGTCGCCGAAGTGCTTGCGCAGGAAGTAGAGAATCATGTCGCGACCTTTGCGGTTGTAGCTGGGATACATCGTCATCTTGCCGAAGAAGTACTTGCAGCCAGGCATGATGACCGCCAGCGCACCGAGTCCGTCCCAAAGATTGTCGAGGGCAAAGATGGACTTGCCGTCGGAGCGCGTGGACTGATACTCCAGCGTCACGAAGGAACGTCCCAGCTCGATGGTGTAGGGCAGGTAGTCCTTGATGAACTCTTCGGAGAAATGGAACATGTGGCTGGTGGCAAGAATGGGCTGACCCTTCTCGTCGAACTTGATGTCGGGACCGAGGATGTAGCGATAGCCGCCAATGATTTCCTCCGACTCGGGATTCCACACGATGAGCTGCTTGTAGGGATGGTCCATCGTGTCGAATTTGTCAAGGTCGCAATCCAAGCCCGTGCCTCCACCTGCTGCACGGAAGGCAATCTCGCGCAGACGGCCAATCTCGCGCACCACGTTGGGCGCGTTCTGCCATGTGACCACATACACCTCATTGTTGCTTTTGCTGGTCATGCGCAAACGCCTCTCATCAGTAAGTTCCGCTTTGAGCACCTCTTTGGGAATAGGTGCGATGATTTCTGCTTCCATATTTTGATTTTTCCTAATTCGTTGTTGTGCCGGTCCGCCCTGCTACGCCAATGTTCTTTCCGTCATGCCGACGCATTGCCGGGGTCGAGCTGATAGACCTTTTCCTTCACCCACTGCGCCCACTCGTTCGGCGTCTTCGATTTGTCGAAAGTCTGCCAGGGAATAGGCTTTCCGAACGTGACCGTGAAGGTCTTCCCCTGATTCTTGTACATCTCGTCCGCCAGATAGAGCATGGCGATGTTGAACTTGATGTGCAGACGCTTGCACCAACGCGCAATGTTGTAGAACCGGTCGGAATTGTGACCCGAGAAATGAACGGGAATCACATCGCGCTGGTATTGCACCGTCTTGGTGATGAAGGTCTTCTTCCACTCCAAATCCTTGATGACATCATCCTCCCCTTTTCGGGAACAGAGTCCGGCTGGGAACATCACCACGTTCTTGGGCGACTGGAACGCCGCTTCCACCATCTTGGGAAAGTTCCTACTGTTGCGCCCCGTCTTGTTGATAGGTACGCAGAGTGGTGCCAATCCCTTGAAGCTCATCAGGATGTCGTTCACCAGATACACCATCTGACTGTCGTACTTGTGGCAGATGATAGAACCCAATGCAATACCGTCCTGTCCTCCCAACGGGTGATTGCTCACGATGGTGAAGTAACGTCCGCCCTCATTGCCAGGCAGCGCATCCAATCCCTCTTGGACAACCCCGTTGATGTTGGTCTGCACCTTTGTCGTGCAGTTCAGGTATTTCAAGCATCCGTCCAACCATTCCACGCCCACTTGTCCTTTCCCCTCGCCGCACAGATGCACGTTCATCCAGTCCTGATGGATAATCCTCTTCAGCCATGACACCAAAAATTGAGGAACAAACTTGGATTTCTTGCCGAGCTTGTCCTTCAACACTTGGTCCACGTCCACTCGAAATTCTTCTCCTTCGATCGCCATAATACAGAAATGTCGTGCAAAATTATTAAATCTTTTTTGTTTTTTAATAAAAAAAGCCAACTTTTCACTATTGGAGCGGAAAAAAAGTAGTAACTTTGCAGCAATTATGGGGTTATGTGCCCAATTGGAGTTGATAAAGTTGCGGCATTGAAACCTCTCTAACCAATTGCAAAAACAGAATAGATAGAAATATGAAAAGAGTATTGATGGCAGTCTTGTTCTGCTTCACTTCAGTTTTGGGCGCTCTTGCGCAGATGTCAGACCAGCAGGTGATAGCGTTCATCGATCGCGAAAGAAAAGCTGGTACTAGCCAGTCGCAGATTGTGACAAAGTTGACACAACGTGGTGTGCAAATTGCACAAATCCGCCGTTTGCGCAATCAGTATGAGGTGCAGTCGAGAAAGAATGCTGCAACGACTGTGGAAACTGGAAGGACGCAAACCAATGGCGATGGTACAACTCCCCAAGAGATGACTACGGCAAAACGAGGAACAGTGGGTGAAATTCGTGCAGATGCCGCAGACGAACACGAAGATGCTGAGGATGAGGTGAAGGCTCTCCAGGAGACACCTGGTGAAGCGACGGGCAAGAAAGTGTTTGGTCGTGATGTCTTCAATCGTGGTTCTTTGTCTTTTGAACCCAATATGAATCTTGCCACTCCGCAAGATTATGTGTTGGGACCTGGCGACCAAGTTGTCATTGATATTTATGGTGCATCGCAGAAGACGTTGGTTCATACAATCTCCCCAGAAGGAACCATCACCGTGGATGGTGTGGGTCCTGTGCAAGTAAGTGGTCTTTCTGTTGCTGCTGCTCAAGAGAAGATTAGAAGAAGCGTAGGCTCGCACTATTCGACCTCAAGCGTCAGACTGACGGTGGGACAGACGCGCACCATTATGATTAATGTCATGGGTGAGGTGAAGACCCCTGGTACTTATCACCTTTCTTCTTTCGCCACCGTTTTCCATGCCTTGTATATGGCAGGAGGTATCAATGACCTCGGTACATTACGTAACGTGAAAGTGTATAGAAACGGCCACTTGGTCACTGTCGTCGATATCTATGAATATATTCTCAATGGACGTTTGGCAGGAAATATCCATCTTCAGGACAACGATGTCATTCAGGTGGACCCTTACGAATGTTTGGTGGGTATCACGGGTAATGTGAAACGTCCAATGTTTTATGAAATGCGTCGGACTGAGACGGTGGGAACTTTGCTGAAATATGCTGGTGGCTTTACGGGTGATGCTTACAAGAAGTCCGTTCGATTGGTTCGTCAGTCAGGAGAACGATACACGGTACATAATGTGGGCGAGTTCGAAATGAATGCCTTTACGGTTGATGATGGCGATGCTGTATCAGTAGATGCTATTCTCAATCGTTATGATAACATGGTGGAAATCAAGGGTGCCGTGTTCCGTCCTGGACAGTTCAACATTGGTGGTGATGTCTGCTCGGTTCGTACCTTGATTCAAGCTGCTGATGGTTTGACAGAAGATGCTTTCCTTGATCATGCCATTATTCACCGTTTGAAGGAAGACCGTACGTTGGAGGTAATTCCAATTGACGTGAAGGGTATAATGAATGGCACGGTGGCAGATTTCCCATTGCAGAATGAGGACGTTGTATTCATTCCTACTCAAGAGGAACTCCGCAAGGAACGTTTATTCACTATCACGGGTGAGGTGATGACTCCTGGTGATTATGAATATGCAGAGAACACCACCATTGAGGACCTGATTGTTCAGGCGGGTGGTTTGCGCGATGGAGCTTCTTTGGCACGTGTGGATGTGAGCCGCAGAATAGATAATCCATATTCAACAGAGAAGGGTCGTGAGATTTCCGAGACTTATCAGTTCGACCTGAAGGATGGTTTGGTGATTAATAATAATCGCAGTTTCATTTTGAAGCCTTACGATGTGGTGCATGTTCGTCGTAGCCCTGGTTACGTGATGCCTAAGAACATCACTGTGACAGGTGAAGTAAACTACGAAGGTGCGTTCACTTTGGAGAAGAAGAACCTCCGTCTGACGGATGCCATCAACATGGCAGGTGGTGTGACTCAAGATGCTTATGTCAAGGGTGCTCGACTGATTCGTGTGATGAATGATGAAGAACGTGTGCGTAAGCAGGCCGTGTTAGAATCTCTCCGAAATAATTTGGACAGAAAAGATTCAATCTCATGGAGTAAGATGGAGATGGATGATACTTATCCTATCGGTATCGATTTGGAAAAGGCTATCAAAGAACCAGGTGGACGCTATGATATTGTTCTGCGTGAGAATGACCGACTTGACATACCAGAATACAATGGAACCGTGAGAATCTCTGGCGATGTTCAATTCCCCAACACGGTGACTTATGTGGAAGGCAAAAACATTAAATGGTATATCAAGAATGCTGGTGGATTCAGTGAGTCTGCCAAGAAGAAAAAGACATTTATCGTTTATCAGAATGGTATGATGAATAGTGCGTCTCGGTCTACGATTGTAGAACCAGGTAGCGAGATTATTGTGCCGAGCAAGAAGAAGAAGAATTTCGATATTGCTAGTATGTCAGTAATTGGAAGTGCGCTGAGTCCTCTTGCAACAATGGTTGCCTTGATCGCATACCTGTCTAAATAAACTCAAATAGAAATTATTATGGATAATCAAAAGCAATATACAGAGCCGGCAAATCAGGAGGAGGAAAGTCACATTGACTTTAAAGCGATGTTTGATGCTCTGAAAAAGTGCAAGAGTCTTTATTGGAAGGTGCTTCCTGCCACATTTGTCGTGGCATGCGTCATTGTGCTTTCTATTCCTAATTATTATAGTTGTGAAGTACAACTTGCACCAGAGTTGACCACTAGTCGAAGCTCAAACTCTCTCAGTGTGCTAGCGTCTCAATTTGGATTGAAGATGGGGTCCGGAGCGATGGGATCTGAAGCTCTCTATCCAACCTTATATCCAGATTTGGTGAATTCTACAGACTTTAAGGTGAGCCTGTTCAATATTCCCGTTCATAAGAAGGACAGTACACGCGTCATGAGTTATTACGACTATCTGATGAATAATCAGAAGGTACCTTGGTGGAGCAGTGCTATCGGTGGAACAATGAAATTCTTGACATCTTTCTTGGCAGAACCAGAAGAAGATGAAGAGACCGCCATTGATCCATTCCAATTGACCAAGAAACAGACGAATATTGTGAAAGCATTAGATCAAAAAGTGGTTTGCGATGTTGATAAAAAGACCTTAGTCATCACGATTTCTGTAACAGATCAAGACCCTCTCATTTGTGCAACAATGGCAGATTCTGTAAAGGATCGTTTACAGGACTTCATCACGGATTATCGTACCAAGAAGGCGCGTGTGGACTTGGAGTATAATCGCAAATTATACCAAGAGGCAAAGGCTCGTTATGATGAAGCGCGTAGAAGATATGGAGAATATGCTGATGCCAACCAGGATGTGATTCTGCAAAGTGTCCGTATGAAGATTGTGGATTTAGAGAATGAAATGCAGTTGCAATATAATGCATATAGTGCAGTGGTGCAGCAGTTGACGCTGGCAGAGGCTAAGGTGCAGGAAGAAACCCCTTCGTTCACCACGCTTCAGAGTGCAACCGTCCCTGTCAAGAAAGCTGGTCCCGCACGTAGCAAGCTGGTTTTGATTATTCTCTTCCTTGCATTCTTGGGCACCTCTGTATGGATTCTGTACAAAGAAGGCCAGTTGAAGCCGCTTTTAGGTCTTTCTTGATACTAACAAACTAATGACTTAATTGAGATTATTTATGTTTTCTTTCTTCTGTACTAAAAAGAAACTAGTTAATACGGGCATCTTCAAGGGTGCAACGGATTGGCATAGTCACATCCTCCCCGGTGTGGATGATGGTATCCAAACATTGGAGGATTCCCTTGACGTCCTTGCCTATTATGAGAAGATAGGCATCAAGGAAGTGTGGCTCACTCCTCATATTATGGAAGATATGCCCAACACTATAGAAGAATTGCGTGAGCGATATGAGGAACTGCAAGAGGCTTACCGTGGAACGGTGAAGCTGAATCTGGCAGCAGAGAATATGATGGATAATCTCTTTTATGAGCGTCTGGAAGCTAATGAATTGCTACCGATAGGTCCGAAGGGTGACCATCTTCTGGTGGAGACTTCGTATTACCAGCCTCCTATCGATTTGCACGGAACGTTGGAACGTGTGAAGGAGAAGGGCTACCAACCTATTCTTGCTCATCCCGAACGTTATCGTTATATGGGAGATTCCGATTATGATTATTTGTATTCAAAAGGTGTGAAGTTGCAGATGAACATAGTTTCTTTGGCTGGTGGCTATGGAAGGACTGCACAGGAAAAAGCACTGACGATGTTGTCTAAGGGGTATTATAGTTTCTTTGGCTCTGACCTACACTCGTTGTCAAATTTCCAGCAAGCCATTAACGCCAAAGCACTGAAGAAAGAAACTGTAGAGCTTCTTCCACGCATACAGAATATAATTGTGTAAAAGGGAGTTGCTAATAGTTTTTCGAAATATCATGTATCATCCTCCTCGGGTTCATTTCCGCAGGAGGATGATGCTTTCATTCCCCATGTTGAAAATAAGGTCGATGATGGAGAGGTTAGGGAGAAAGCTATGTTTTTGTTGGAAGACTTGGTAATAGTGCTTTGTGGGGAAATCCATCATGGGTGCGATGCCTGTATAGGCTTCCGTTCTTTGAAGGGTAGGATGAATGTCAAGGAACTCACAACATTTGGCAGTAAGTGCTTCGTTGAAGTCCATAAGAAAGTCCCATTTCTTTTCGTAAAAAGGACGGAAATCGTCTTGAAGATATTCAAAGAAAGGGGAGTTGAAGTAGGTGGTCTCAAGTGCATACCAATGTTGATGTTGCCAATCAGAATGCGTGCTGATGCGTACATCTTTCATCAGGCATTTTCCACTGGTAGCGAAATTGCTCTTGTCAATGGGTATGGTTAAATGAAGCGGGCCATTCGGTGAGTCGATGGTGCATCGGTTACGGATGGTCTGCTTTTGATAGTTCTCGTGCTGCTCAATGGAAATAGGTTCGCCCGTCAGCAGATGAGCGAACCATGATATAGGAGGGAGATATGCGCTTGGTAATACCATTACTTGATATTATCCACCCATGTGAACAAACGGCTCCAACGAACGCCATGTGATTTCCCGTAACGGTCGGTTATCAACGAGAGCCAGATAAAGAGCGGTTTGCCCACCACGTGGTCTTCTGGCACAAAGCCCCAATAACGGCTGTCTGCCGAGTTGTGGCGGTTGTCACCCATCATCCAGTAGTAATCCATTTTGAAGGTGTATTCGTCAGTTTGCTTGCCGTTGATGAATATCTTACCGTCTTTCACCTCCAGTTGGTTATTCTCATACACACGGATTGGGCGTTCGTAGATGGGAAGATTGTCGAGGGTCAGTTTCACATTCTTGCCTTTTGCTGGAATCCAGATAGGACCATAGTTGTCGCGTGTCCAACCGTACTGACGATTGAGCGGATATAGGTTGCCCCAATAACCATCCTTGATCTCGACCACGCTGTCACAAAACTCCTTATTGGCTTTCAGTGCCTCCACGGCCATGTGAGTGAGTGGAATGCCTTGGTTGTGGTCAAGAATCTTGTCACGATCTTCATCGCTGATGTTCAGCTCGTCACACATATCATCGTTGAGCACTTGGCTGTTACGCGTGTAGACCTTATAATTGAATTGTGCAAAAGTGGGTGTTTCCTGCTTCTTACCATCCACGTAGATGATCTTGTCCTTGATTTCCAAAGTCTGACCAGGCAATCCCACACAACGCTTCACGTAATTCTCACGACGGTCAGCAGGGCGAGTCGTCACACTACCATAGATATTGGTCTTGGTTTCCACAATCTGTTTACCAATACCATAGAGCTGATCCCACATCTTTTGCTGTTCTTCGGCAGGGAGTGTTTCCATCAGCGGCACCTCATATCCTTGCTCACTGGCAGCCATACATCCCTCTTGATAGCAGAGGCTGTAGAAATCTCCGTTGTAATTGATTGCCACTGTGTCACCAGCAGGATAGTTGAACACCACGATATCGCCATATTCCACCTTGCCAAACCCCTTCACACGACGATATTCCCATTGTGGCCATTCGATATAAGACTTGCAATTCAGCATCGGAATGGTGTGCTGTGTCAGCGGCATCGTCAATGGCGTTTGTGGAATGCGAGGACCATAACTCATCTTGCTCACCAAGAGGAAGTCGCCCGTCATCAGCGTTTTTTCCAACGAAGAAGATGGTATCTGGTAGTTCTGGAAAAAGAAGTTATTGACGAAATAGACAGCTACCAACGCAAACACAATGGCATCCACCCAACTCATGATGGTACGTGCGATGTCGCTTTCCAATTCTTTCCACCAAGTCCATTTTATTTTCTTGCTGATATAGGCATCATAGATGAATGGAACGACAATCAGTCCCCACCATGATTTCACCCAAAAGAGGAAAGCCAGGTAGCAGAGGGTTGCTATACCAAATTTCACCCATTTCCATCCTGCCCATGCAGGTTTTCCGTTCTCACCCGAACGGGTCTTCTTGAAATCTTTATAATTGAATCCCATAATGCTATGCTTAGAACTTGAAAAGGTCGTCTGTTGTTAGCAGTCCTTCATGCTGAGCCGTGAATTCTGCTGCGATGACAGCACCGAGTGCGAAACCCTGACGAGAGTGCGCATCATGTGTGATGGTGATTTGGTCTGCCTCGCTGTTCCATGTAATTGAATGAATGCCGGGCACTTCGCCGCGACGGATAGAACTGATAGGCAACAAATCGGCAGCCACCTCATCACTTCCCTCTACGGTTCCGTCAGGCTGTTGCAAATAGCCCATTGTCCAGTCTTTTTTTCTGTCCAGACGTTCCACAATCTGCTCAGCCAGCGTAATGCCTGTACCCGATGGATGGTCAAGTTTATGGATGTGGTGCGTCTCCTCTTCCTTTACGTCATATTGGGGGAACTGGTTCATGATGCTTGCCAGATACTTGTTGATGGCACTGAAGATTGCCACGCCAATCGAATAGTTGCTTGCCCAGAAAAGAGTCTTGCCCCCTTCGCTACAAGCTTTCTTCACATCATCTCCATGCTCTTTCAGCCAACCTGTGCTACCGCTCACCACTTTCACTCCCGCCTTCCAAGCTTTCAGGTAGTTGCCGTATGCAGTTTGTGGGGTGGTGAACTCGATGGCGACATCCGCACTGGCAAATGCCTCGCTTTCGAAGTCCTCTTGGTTGTCAATGTCGATAATGCTCACGATCTCGTGACCGCGATTCAAGGCAATCTGCTCAATCATCTTGCCCATCTTTCCGTATCCTATCAGTGCTATTTTCATTGTTTCAGTTCGTTGTTTTTGATCTATTGATTGAAAAAACACTGCAAAGATAGGGATTTTTCTCTTTTTTGTGTACCTTTGAACAAAATTTAATGCAAAAACAATGGAACAACTGTTGCATTATGTGTGGAAACACAAGATTTTACCGTTGTGCGAGTTACGTACGACGGATGGTCGATGCGTGGAGGTGTTGAATCCTGGACGGCACAATACGAATGCAGGACCAGACTTTCTGGATGCGAAAGTGAAACTGGATGGTACGGTTTGGGTGGGGAATGTTGAGATTCACCAACGAACCAGTGATTGGTTTCGTCATCATCACGACCAAGATGTAGCCTATGAGAACATCATCCTGCATGTGGCTGAAGAGATTGATCAGAAATTATTCTATCCCAATGGACAGGAGATTCCCCAGCTGCAACTCTCGGTTCCTGCTTATGTGAGGGACAACTATGAGAAATTGAGCCGCAATGATGGGAACCCTCGTTGTCGAGAAGTGGTGGGTTCGCTTTCTACGTTTCTGATACATAATTGGATGACCTCTCTGACCTTGGAACGCTTCGAGGAACGTACCCGCCAGATTCTGCAACGTCGTGAGGCACTTGACAAGAATTGGGAGGACACCCTTTTCGTCACCCTTGCTCGCAATTTTGGTTTTGGCATCAATGGTGATGCGTTTGAGCAATGGGCACATTCCATTCCGATGAGTGCAGTGGGCAAACATCGTGATAACCTTTTCCAGATAGAGGCAATATTTTTCGGACAAGCAGGGCTGTTGGAAGAAGATATCATGGATGATTACTATTTGAAACTTCAAAAGGAATACCGCTATCTTCGTCAGAAGTTCACCCTCACTCCGATTGAAGCCAAAAGATGGAAGTTCCTCCGTCTGCGACCCCAGAACTTTCCGCACATCCGCATTGCTCAACTTGCGATGCTCTACTATGAACAACGGCTCAATCTATCACGATTGCTCAATGCTGAGAATCTTACAGAGGTAAATGCTTTGTTGCTTACCCATGTGAGTGACTATTGGCGCACTCATTACACATTTGGCGGAAAGGAGACCAAGCCGGTTGAGAAACTGCTTTCCCCTGCTTCCATCGAACTCATCGTTATCAACAGCGTCGCACCCATTCTCTTTGCTTACGGTAAATACAAATCCGACCAAGCCTTGTGCGACCGTGCTTTCTCTCTTTGGGAACAGCTCAAAGCAGAGAACAATGCCATCATCCGCAATTGGGCAGCGGCGGGTGTGCTTTGCGAGAATGCGGCTGATAGCCAAGCCCTCATTCAGTTGCATCACCAATATTGCCTACGTCGTGATTGTCTGCGTTGCCAGTTTGGCTACGAATACCTCCGTCGTACACCTGACTTCCTCCGCGAGCATGAAGAAAAGAAGGATTGACGTCGAGTGAAGCCAACCCTTCTCGCTTGCACGGGGTGAGGGACTCGAACCCCCGACCCTCGGTTTTGGAGACCGATATTCTACCAACTAAACTAACCCCGTGTGCTGGTAGCTCCACCGGGAATCGAACCCGGATCTAATCTTTAGGAGAGATTTGTTCTATCCATTGAACTATGGGGCCATCAGTTTCTAAAGCGGGTGCAAAGGTAAGGAAAAAAAATGACAATTGACGATGGAGGATTGACAATTTTTTGGTTTAGATGATGAATTATCGGTGATTAATAGTTTATTATCAATTAAAAGTACTACCTTTGGGGCGATAAACCTAAATTTCCAAAACCATTCATTATTTCATGAGCGCATCAGCACCTATTATCATCAATAACCGTAGCTCCGAGGAATTTGAAGTCAATGGAGCCTTCATGAAGATTTCGAAGCAAATCAAGTCCGAAATAGCGGGAAAGACACTTGACGAAGCGATTCAACTCCTTGTCAGCAAAGTTGATGGCAAAAATCTTTTCACCAAACGCCTCAAAGTTGTCTGCCACTCCATCGGTACGATGAACCGCATCATTGATGAGGGAGATGCCGAGAAGTTGGTCAAGATTTCCGAAGCCTTGATGGGGCGTGGCATCGAGCTTGTTGGCAGAGCCATCAGTGAGCGTCCAGCTGTGCGAGTGGTGCTCATTGCGGGTCCTTCATCGAGTGGCAAGACCACCTTCAGCAAGAAACTCTGCGTGGCGTTGGAACAGCATGGTTTGACGGTTAAATGTCTTTCTTTGGACGATTATTATGTTGATCGTGAGTTGACCCCTCTGGATGAGAATGGTGAATACGACTACGAGCACCTCCATGCTATCAATGTGGCGCTCTTCCAACAGCATTTCTCTCAGTTGCTTGAGGGCAAGGAGATAGAGCTGCCCCGCTATGATTTCACTCAGGGAAAGAGTTGCTCAAGCGGCAACCGCATCCATCTTACCGATCAAACCGTTTTGATTATGGAAGGTATTCATGCGCTCAATCCACTCTTGACGGGTTCTCTCCCTTCAGAGGCTCTTTTCCGCATTTACATCTCAGGACTCACCGTTGCGAAGAATGATGATGGCACCTATTTCCCCACTACCGACAATCGTGTAATCCGCCGTATGGTGCGTGATGCTCAGTTCCGCAACACCACAGCGTCTGAGACCCTTGCTCGTTGGCCTTCTGTGCGTCGGGGAGAGGAGAAATGGATTGTTCCTTTTCAGCAGAATGCCGATGTGAATTTCTGTACGGCTTTCCAATACGAACTTGCTGTGCTCAAGCAGAAAGCCCTCCCACTCTTGAAGGATGTGGCTGAGGATGACCTCAATTACAAAGAAGCGAAACGCTTGAAGTGGGTGTTAAACCATTTCCGTGACATTCCGCTCGACTTGCTTCCCCCTTACTCCCTTCTTCGTGAGTTCATGGGAGGTAGTGCCTTTGAGTACTAACTTCGTTTAGGAGATTCTTTTGATTTTTCTTTGGATTCCCACATAAATCAGCAGTAATACGTTCATCATCAGAGCATAGATGATGGCGGGGATGGCGATGGTTTCATTGTTGAAAACCAATGGGCTGCAAGCCACAGTGATGGCTTGAGCCGCATTCTGCATGCCCACCTCAATGACGATGGTGCGACGTTCAGCACCCTTCAGTCGGAAAAGATAGGATAGAAGGGCACCTCCACTCATGGCGAGCAGGATGAGCACGGTGATGCAGAATCCGAGTGAAGGAAACTCCCGCACGATGGTCTCTTTGTGTTGGAGGAAGAACACCGTGGCAAGGAGGATGAGTGCAGGAAAAGCACCTCGTTTCAGTACGTTGTGGATACGATTTGCAACGGATGTCCATTTCATGCCAACTCCAAGTCCGATGAGGATGGGCACAGCCATCAAGACAATATTCTGCATGAGCAGGTTGCCCACTGGCAGGTGCACGTCAGCCCCTGTGCCAATGGAAGCCGTCACCCACGCCATAATGAGGGGCACGGTGAAGAGAGTGATGATGGAACTGCATGCCGTCAAGGTGACGGAGAGTGCCACATCGCCTCGGGCGAGCATCGAAAACACATTGCTCGAACTGCCGCCAGGGCTGCAGGCAATGAGCATGATGCCGAGGAAAAAGAGGGCTTCGAGGTGGAATATATATCCTACTGCCCAAGCGATGAGGGGCAAGAGGATGATTTGTCCGATGATACCTGCAAGCACAGGCAGGGGACGTTGGAGAATCAGCTGGAAATCATGGGGACGCAACGTGAGTCCGAGGTCGAACATCAGCAACGTCAGAATGGGTAATACAATAAAGATGGTATTCATTATTTCAATCTTTTAACCTTCAACTCTACACTTTCAACTTTAAATCATCGGCAGGCTTTCACCATTAATCTTGCGATAGAGGTCGAGAGCAAACACGTCGGTCATGCCTGAGAGGTAGTCAAGCACAGCCATGATGCGCACATACGTGTCTTGGCTATCCACCTCATATTGAGACGATACGCGATCGAGCAACAGGCGGCTGTAAGCGTGGTTCGGGTTCATCACCGCATGGATGAAGAGCCCCATGAGGGTGTAGATGATTTTGTAACCCGCCAGTTCTGTATCCACCACGTCGCGACTACGATAAATGCGACTATTCGCCACTTTCACGCAGGCTTGATAAGCATCGTGTACAAGTGGATAGGAGTGGTCAATGAGCGACTTCTCGAATGCACCGTTGAGGATGGCTTCCTCGTTCTCCACAAACACGCGGACACACTCCTTTTCCAGTTCTCCAATCGCACAGGAGCGAAAATACACCACCTGCTCATTCAGGTCTGTCGTTTCAAAAGCCCTTTCAATGATGTGCTCACGACGTTCTGGCGACACGAAGCCCAGCATGAGGTCGCGCGTCTCCTCGAAAGAGAGAATCTTGAGTTTATGCGCATCCTCTATGTCCATGATTTCGTAGCAGATGTCGTCGGCCGCCTCCACCAGATAGGCGAGGGGATGACGGTGCCAGCCCTTGGTGGAACGAGTGATGCCAAGTTCGGTGGCAATGCGTTCGTAGAGGGGTTGCTCTTGGGTGAAATAGCCAAACTTCTGTTTGGTTGCCTCAATGGCTGGGAAAGGATACTTCACGATGCTGGCAAGGGTGGAATAGGTGAGGACGAAACCGCCGACACGCCTTCCTTTGAACTGATGGGTCAGTAGGCGAAATGCGTTGGCATTACCGTCGAAATGCGTGATGTCTGCCCATTGCTCAGGAGTGAGTTGTCCTTTGTATTTGATGCCCTCGCCTTCGCTGAAATAGGAAGCAATGGCACGTTCGCCTGAGTGTCCGAAAGGAGGGTTGCCCATGTCGTGAGCCAGACAGGCTGCTGACACGATGGAGCCAATCTCTGTGAACAGAGTGCCGTTGAGTTCTGGGTGGCGTTCCATCAACCGATGTGCCACATCATCGCCAAGACTGCGTCCCACACTTGCCACTTCCAGCGAGTGAGTCAGTCGGTTGTGTACAAACACACTGCCAGGCAGCGGAAACACTTGAGTCTTGTTCTGCATGCGGCGGAAGGGGGCAGAGAAGATGAGACGGTCGTAGTCACGCTTGAATTCGGTGCGGTCGTCGTTCTTGTTCAGATGCAGGTGCTCCTGTCCGAGTCGTTTATTTGAGATAAGTTTTTGCCAGTTCATGGCGCAAAGTTAGGAATTTTTCGGAAATCTTAACTCTTAATTCTTAATTCTTAATTGAAAAATCATTACCTTTGCATCAAATTTAATGTTTATGGAAGTAAAAATCATCAATAAGTCGCACCATCCACTGCCTGCTTATGCCACTCCTCAGTCGGCTGGCATGGATTTACGTGCCAATCTCGACGAGCCGATCACCTTGGCTCCATTAGCTCGCACACTTGTTCCCACAGGACTTTTCATGGCGTTGCCTGCTGGCTACGAGGCACAAGTTCGCCCCCGTTCTGGTTTGGCAATCAAGAAGGGCATCACGGTGCTGAACACGCCAGGCACTATCGATGCAGATTATCGTGGTGAGGTGTGTGTCATTCTGGTCAATCTCTCCAATGAACCATTTGTTATCAACGATGGTGAACGTATTGCGCAGATGGTGATTGCCAAGCACGAGCAACCTGCCCTTGTGGAGGTGGAGGTGCTGGACGAGACCGAGCGTGGCGCTGGTGGTTTCGGACATAGCGGCGTGAAGTGATAGACTTTTAAGTACCATTCAGGTAGACGCGATGCGTAAAATAGTATTCCTTTTCGTTTTTAGCTTGTCGTTTGTTGGCGCTTCAGCACAGTCAACCAAGTTCGACTACATCTTTCAGGAGGCGCTACGTCAGAAACTTGCCAACAAGTATGACGCAGCCATCGACTTGTTCGACTATTGCCGTCAACTCGACCCCCACTCTGGAGCCGTTCTCTATGAGTTGTCTGAGTTGTATCGCTATGTGAAGAACGACAGTCTTGCCATCCGTTCCTTGGAGCAGGCTTGTAAGTTGTATCCTTCCAACTATTGGTACAAAGACAAGCTGGTGTCGCTCTATCTGGAGAATCGTCGCAACGATGAGGCTTTGAAGACTGTGGAGGAAATGGCGCGCCTCTTCCCAGAGAAGGGTGAGGTGCTGATGATGTTGCTGGAACTCTACGAAAAGAAGAACGACTATGCCAAGATGGTGGAGGTGCTAGACAAGATTGAGGTGAAGGAAGGGAAGAGTGAGCAGCTTTCGATGGAGAAGTTCCGTCTTTTCGTGCAGATGAACGACGAAAAGCGTGCCTTCGAGGAGATGCAAGCCCTTGCCGATGAATATCCCAATGACCAACGCTATCAGGTGGTGATTGGTGACCTCTATCTCGATGCAGGCAAGAAAGAAGAGGCACTCAAGCAGTTCAAGCAGGTGGAGGCACAAGACCCTGAAAACGTGACGCTTCTGCTCTCGTTGGTCAATTACTATCATCAGGAGGGTGACAATGCCCGATATCAGGAATATCTCACCAAACTGCTCACCAACAAAGAGGTGGATGATGCTACTCGCTTTAGGATGTTGGGAGTGCTGGTGCAGGAGAACCTCAGCAACAAAGCCGATTCCACCCAGTTGATGGAGCTTTTCGACAAAGTGCTGGAACAGCCCCAGGAACAAGCCGCCATCCTTGAGTTGAAAGCGCGCTATATGGTCACCAAGCAGATGCCTGCAGAGGATGTGAAGCCCACTCTGCACAAGATTCTCGACATCGACCCCGAAAACGATATGGCACGTCAGCAACTTCTTCGCTATGCAGTGGAAGAGAATAACACACCCGACGTCATCAGTGTGTGTCAGCCTGCTGTCGATTACCATACCGATAACCCCGTTTTCTACTACTATCTCGGTGTGGCATATTTCCAGCAACAGGAGAAACAGAAGTGCCTCGATATGTTCAGGGGAGGATTGGATCGTGTGGAGAACGCCGACGATGAAATGATTAAGTTGCAGATTCGTGTCAATTCATATGCGCTCATGGGCGACATCTATCACCAACTCGGACAAGATGAAAAGGCATTCCTGGCTTACGATTCCTGTCTGGTGTATAAGCAGAACGATGCAATGGTGCTCAATAACTACGCCTATTATCTCTCGCTCAAGCAGAAAGACCTCAAGCGTGCCGAGGAGATGAGTCGCCTGTCCAACGAACTGG
Source organism: uncultured Bacteroidales bacterium (assembly GCA_902768125.1). Taxonomy (GTDB): domain Bacteria; phylum Bacteroidota; class Bacteroidia; order Bacteroidales; family Bacteroidaceae; genus Minthosoma. The sequence goes on from CACXKA010000007.1 coordinate 95,804, forward strand.
AGCCCGACAATGCCACCTATCTCGACACTTACGCATGGGTGCTTTTCCAGCAGAAACGCTACGAGGAAGCCAAGCAGTACATGGACAAGGTGGTGGAACTCATGGAACGCGACGGAGAGGAGATGAGCGATGACGTACTGGATCACATCAAACAAATCAACAAGAAAGTCAAAAAGAAATAGTCCTTGGGACATATAATACCGATAAGAAATGAAAAAAAGATTTTTCACTTTTCACTTTTCACTTATCACTTTTCTCTTCATGCTGATGCTGGCTTCCTGCCACTCCTCCAAGAAGGCGCTGAAGACAGATAAGACCAACCCTGTCACGATGACAACGACAACTACGACCACAACGCCTTCCACGAAGACGAACAAGGATAAGAAAGACCCCGACCTCGACAAGATGAAGATTGCGGTGGGTACCAACTTCACTTCCAAGGTGCGTGTCACCATCACACAGGAAGGGAAGGATGTCACCACCAACGGCAACTTGCGTATGCGTTACGGCGATGTGATACAGCTCACGTTGGTTGACCCGCTGCTGGGCGTGGCGGAGATTGGGCGTCTGGAACTCTCTCCCGACAAGGTACTGATTATCGACCGTGTGAACAGACGTTATGTCGATACGACCTATGATGAATTCTCGGCCCTGAAGAGTCGCAACATTGATTTCAACACCATTCAGGAGTTCTTCTGGCAAGAGGCGAAGAATGGCGACAAGTTTGCTTACACCATCCCTGCCAAGCGAGACATCAAGCTCGACCTCAGGCTCTCCAACAAGGGCAACAACGCCAATTGGGATGCCCACACCGCTGTGTCGGGCAAATACACCAAGACCGACGCCAACAAACTCTTTAGCAGTATGCTTGACAAGTGAAACGACTCTTTCTCTGCATATTATCGCTCGCATTGATGCTTCCCCTTTCTGCTCAGAATAGGGGAAAGACCACGACTGCCACCAAGCGAACCACTACGACAGCCAAGAAGACCACGGCCACGCAGCAGAAGAAGCAGACGAAGCCCGTGGACAAGAAGACCCAGCTTCGCAACGAGAAGGCTTCCACCGAAAAGGCTCGTCAGCAGTCTCAGGCACAACTGGCCCAGCTCAACAAGAACGTGAAGGCAAGTCTTGACAGCGTGCTCGTGCTCGACCATCAGATAGGCAAGCAGCAGCAATCCATCGACAGCCTCAATCGTGACTTGGTGTCGCTGGAACACACTATCGACACCCTCAACGTACAGTTGACAAAACTCCAGAAAGACCTTGAGGTGAAGCAGAAACGCTACGCCAAGGCAATGGTGTATATGCGCAAGAACCGCTCCGTGCAGAACAAACTCATGTTCATCTTCTCAGCCGACAACTTCACACAGATGGTGCGCCGTATGCGCTATATGCAGGAATATTCCACCTTCCAGAAGGCACAGGGCGAACTGCTCAAGGAAAAGCAGTTGGAAGTCAAGGCGAAGCAGAACGAACTGCTGGCAGCCAAGGCACAGAAGGAGCACAACCTGCAAGCTGTGGAACAGAAGAAGAAGTCCCTGCAGGGCATGAAAGAAAGTGCACAGACACAAGTCGCCTTCCTCAACAAGAACATCGCCACCGTGCAGCAGCAAATCAAGGACTATCAGAAGAAAGAGCAAGCCCTCAATGCTGAGATTGACCGCATCATCCAAGCCGAGATAGAAGCCCAGCGACGTGCTGAAGCTGAACGCAAGCGCAAGGCAGAGGAAGCTCGCAAGAAAGCCGAGGCTGAAGCCCGTGAGAAAGCACGGAAATTGGCAGAAGCCAAAGCCGCAGCAGAACGTGCCCGCAAGGCAGCCGAAGCCGCCGAGGCAGCCAAACGTGCCGCCAAGACTGCCGCCGAGAAGGAAGCCGCCAACAAAGCCGCAGAGAAAGCCAAGGCAGATGCCAAGACTGCTGAAGCCAATGTGAAGACCGCCGCCAAAGAAGAGAAGGTGGAACGCGAGAAATACGAGGCTTGGAAGAGCAACGATGCCAGTGCCGACGCCAAACTCTCCAGCAACTTCACCAGCAACAAGGGACGACTCCCCATGCCGATCACAGGCAGTTACAGCGTGGTGGGTCATTATGGCAACTATGCCGTTTCAGGACTTCGCAACGTCACCCTCGACAACAAGGGCATCGACATCAGAGGTCAGCAAGGCTGTGCCGCCCGTGCCGTCTTCAACGGTACCGTCAGCTCCATCTTCCAGTATGGAGGTTCCTACATCGTCATGCTCCGTCACGGTTCCTACATCTCCGTCTATTCAGGTCTCTCCTCCGTCTCCGTCCGCAAGGGACAGAGCGTCAAGACCAAAGACACCCTTGGCGCCATCGGAAAAGATGCTGACGGACGTTACATCCTCCATTTCCAACTCCGTCAAGAAAGCACACGCCTCAACCCAGAGCAGTGGGTGAGGTGAGCCTTTCTGATCTGAAATATCGATTTTATCCTTGGAATAATTGTTTTGAAATAAAAGTATTATTAGAGGGAAAGATAAAGGGGCACATCATCACGATGTGCCTCCTTCCGATTACCAATGATGAACCTAAACTACTATTATTGCAATTATTTTAACATGAATTGTCTAGAGAGTCAGGGTTTTAGGGATTCTGTTCTCTGTCCTTTTTTATGAGCAATTTTAAGTTATTTGAAATTTTTCTGCTTGATGTTCCAATTCTCATAACCGGTAAGGTCGCCTTCGATGAAGAGTTTAGCGGGTTCCTGACGGGCTTTCAACTGCCAATCGAGCCATTGGCGCACCATTTTTGAGTTTGCTCCGCCATTTGCTTGCTCGTATGTGCCACCATGACCGCTTCGTGTGTTGTCGGCCAAAACAACAGGCACATTTTTGATTGCCTCGTAATCTATCTGTGCATTTTTCCATCCCGCATCGGATTGTCCGCCTACGAGATAGAAAGTCGGACCATGCAGACTCTTCAGTGACTTGGCACTGGCATCAGCCATTGTCATTTCGCCCATGCCGGCATTCAGGATTATGTAGGTTTTCAGACGCTTGTCGGCAGCATTGGCCAGCACTTGTGCTCCACCACAGGAATGTCCAGCAGCGGCTATCTTTTTTGTGTCTATCTTGTTGTAATAAGGAGAGTTTTTGTCTTTGGCCTGTTGGTGAATCCAGTCAAGCGCCTTGGCAACCATCGATGATGGTGTATGTGTTTCCTTCTCATGCTGAGCAAACATCTGAAGTTCGCCAATGGCTACAATCACGTAGCCATAGGATGCAATATCGGTCAGCATTTTCTCATAGCCTATGCTGGTGTCCACACAGCCACCATTGCAGAAGACGAGCACAGGAAGCATTGCATTCTCTTGCTGGACGGCAGCAGCGATGTTCATAGGACGATAGACTACAAAGTCGGTCAATGACTTCTCTCTTACAGCTACAGCCTTCATGGGGCCACTTCCACCATATTCTGGTATCTTCATCTGCTCAAAGCTGACAGTCGGATCATCGTGTTTCAGATAGCGTGCAAAGAAAGCATCCATTGCCGGACGCGTGAACTCCAGTTGCTGGTCGAATGCTACACCGTGCTGACCATGTACTTTCACGTAATCGACAGAAGAGCCTGCACGCTGCATCTTCCTAACCCAATCTTCGGTCAGGTTTGGACGTACGATAGGGTCTTCACCACCTTGTAGAACAAGGAATGGAGTCTTACTCTGTCCGATGTATCCGATTGGCCACCATTCTGTATGGTCTGCCCATTCACCTGCTCTTCCAATCTCAGTTGGAGGTGCTCCACCTGCAGCACAGGCCACAGAGCAGTCATATTGTCTCCAGGGGTCGGAAACATCCTTAAACGACTTACTTTCAGTTGCAACGCCTGCCATCAATGACAGGTGTCCACCAGCCGAGTGACCATAAGTACCGATGCGATTAGGATCAATGCCTAAATCCTTGGAATTCGCCTTCATCCAACGGATGGCACAGCGCACATCCTCGATGCATGCTGGAAGCGGAGCTTCTTGCGTCAGGCGGTAATTCATATTTGCAACTACGTAACCTTTCTTGGCGTAGTATGTCATCAGTTCGCTGTAAACCTTGTCGTTCTTCGAACCAGCGTTCCAGCCTCCTCCGTGTATTATCAGGATAGCAGGTCTGTCCTGTTGTGGTCCGAACATCGGTTTGGCCAGATCGAGCACAGTGCTCTTCCCCACGTCCGTACGATAGGCAACGTTCTCTGTCACCATTATCTGTCCTTCACTTGTCTGTGCTATTGTATTGATGGTCGTCAGAGTCAGTAATACTGTCAGTAATTTTTTCATTGTCTTCTATATTTTGGTTTTAATATTCATTTTGTCCGGCGCTTTTTACCTTTCCCTTCAATAAATCCATCCATGATGGCAGTCGGCTTCCCATGGTTGTCGAATGCTCCTAACTTATAGCCGCCAGGTCTACACTGGGGTTCCCAATAGAATACACCGCGGCAGTGACCACCCGTTTCAGTGCGGGCTTCGTTGACGACACGTGTCAGTTGTCGTCGTCCCTCCTCCATGATTTCCGGATGTTGCTCGTTCACTTCGAAACCTGTCTCTACAATCATCACGTCACATCCATATTTCTCACTGACATATCGTATATTCTTAATACAATCCGTAATGATGTCGTCGGCCTTCAATTCTGGGTGATTCTCCATTGCCCAATAGGGATAGAGTGACATGCCGATCATATCGAACTTACCACCATATTTCAATATTGTATCAAAATTTTGGTCATAGATGTCTTTCCTGTGGCCACGATCCAAGTGAACTATAACGATAGCTTTAGGAAACACCTCCTTCACCGCATCATAGCCGGCACGGATGAAACCTGCATACTGTTCAGGGTTCTCTTTTATCTGTCCCATCGGCCACAGCATACCATTGGTCGTTTCATTGCCCACCTGCACCCACCGTGGCATGATGCCATTCTCTTTCAATAGGGAGAGAACGTCGATGGTGTGCATACGTACATCCTGCTTCATTTCCTCAAACGTGTGGTTTTGCCAGGCTCTCGGAATAGGTTGCTTGGCTGGGTCGGCCCATGAGTCGCTATAGTGGAAGTCTACCATCAGGTCCATATCCAGCGCTTTCACCCGCTTTGCCATTACCAGCAGTTCGTTCTTGTCATTCATACCGCCACGAGGATTGACCCATACACGCATACGGATAGCTGACATCTGGAAGTCATTCTTTAACAGTTCCAGACACTCGCGCTCGTTCCCATCAACATCATAGAATTTCTGCCCTTGTCGTTCCTGACTGGTTAAAAAACCCACATCAGCACCTTTCACAAAGTCTTTGTCACTTTCTTGTGCGTACGAAAACATGCCGTGTAACAGCAGACATGCAGCAGCAAAACACTTAATCTTCATATTGGTGTCTTATTTATTAATTTTTACGCGCATGACAGTGAAAGACATAGGAAGGAATTCATAGTCAAACTGCTTGCCGAACTTTCCATATAATGTAGTTTGGGGTGCCAGTTTTGTAGGCTGTTCAAAAGTGTTTTCATCATTGGCTTCACCATGAAGTGTAATGATCTTACCTGTAGGTAGTACCGTATTGGCCCCATCAATGATAAATGTGCGGCGATAAGGTTGGTCGGTACCATTCACCACTTTGATAATGAGTTCACCCATCTGTTCATCGTAGCCAGTCTGGCAGAAGTGGCGTGTGTTGCCTGCAGGACGTACACTGGTCATCTCCTGACCATCGACAAAGAGGGTAACGTTTGTTGGAGTGATGACGATCTTTACATCGTACCATCGGTCGGTATCAATGGTTTGGTTAGCCCGACGACCTATGACATCGTTGGTGCGACCTCGTTGGATGGGTTGGATAGCCGTGGTGCGATTGCTCCATCCTGCAATGTTGGCTGCATATCCATTATTCCCCCGCTCATCCATACCAAAATAAATGAAGAAACCTTCAGTTCCGCCACGTTTGCGCGCTTTCAACTGTAATGTGTAGTTGTCGCTGCTGAAGCCAGGTAGTTGGGTCATGGTTAGTTGCTCGTTGGAGGTCTGACGGATGATGTCGCCATCTACTTTCCATTCTCCTTTACGACTTTGGAATTGGTTTGTATTGATATTTTGTACCTGTCCATCAGCGGTAGTCAAACGGATGTCGCGATATTCGCATTGTGTGGCATAGCTGCCAAGTCCAATGCCGCCTGCACCAAAGGTCTGCACTTCACTGGTGGTTGTTTCGCTTACAAATACATTATAGGTTGGGCGATGCTCTGCAGCCATCTGCTGCACATAATAGGAGGCACGTCCATAGACTTCGGAGCTGTTGATGTGGATGAGGTTGCAAGGCCAGTCACGACGGTTCTCGTTCTCGAAGAGAGGCGCATACGAAGACATCTTCACCACGTCGCTGTTGCGCTCCATACCCATGATGAAAGCCGCCTCGCTGAGTGCTGCCAGCAGATTTCCTGCACCAACACCACCATTGCAGGCATATTCTCCAACGTATATATCATGTGTTCGTGGTGCATCGTCGAAGAGATGGTTGTTGTTAAAGAAGAAATTCGGGTCGCGATACCAGTGTGGATCGACCATGTAGTTGCCAGAAATCTGCTCTAAGAGACGGTCGGTGTGACCGAGCGTGTTGATGAATGTGAGTTGGGGATATTCTGCTTGCAAGCATTTGAAAATGTAGTTGAAATGCGTAACGTATTCAGGCCCAACGTTCTCATTGCCAATTTCGACATATTTCAGGGGAAAAGGCTGAGGATGTCCAGCTTCGGCACGCATCTTGGCCCATTTGTTATTAGCCGGGTCAGCCAAAGCATAGTCGATAGCATCGCGGAAATCTTGTACAACAGCATTCATGTCGGCATCGCTACTTACGAAATCACCGTTTCGTACTGAGCATGACATACCGGCATTATTCACAAACATGGCATCCATACCCAAATCCTCGCAGAATTGCAGGAATTCATGGTAACCCATACCCCATGTGGCACGATAGCCCCAAACGTCCCACTCACCACGGCGTGTCATTGGGTCACCCAGCGTCTCTTTCCATTTTACACGATTCTCATACGTGGCACCCTCAACGATACATCCGCCGGGCCAGCGCATAAATTTTGGATGCAGATTGACAAGCATCTGTGCTACGTCAGCCCGCTGTCCATTCTTACGCCCTTTGAACGTTGCTTGTGGAAAGAGTGACACGTAGTCAACAAGCACTGTGCCTTTCTGATCAAACTCCAGTGCTAACTCGCCCTTGGTGACAGTGCTCTCGGCTGTTATTGTCGCTGTCAGTTCTGTCCAGTCTTTCAACTGTTTACCTGTAAAAGTGGCTGTGCCAAGCGAGGCGCCCGTCTCTCCGTTCACCAATCGGGCAGTGATAACGCCACGATAATTGCTGCTTTTCACATAGAAGCGTAAATCGTACTTGTCGCCCTGCTTCAGTCCCATACCCCAGTAGCCGGTATTGGTGAGCACAGCTTTACCGCCTTTCTGTACCTGAGTGATGTTGAGCTGCATGGCATGTGGGGTGTTTGCATGCAGTGGATTCTTCTCCTCAATAACCTCACCTTTGACGGTTGCGTTTACACCATCAATGCGCCAACCTGTCATCTTTTTCTGTTCTATGTTCCATGGAATGTTCCAATGGCGGTTGTTACGGTGCTCATAGTTCATGGCATCTGGGGCATATGCTTTACCCTCTCGATAGGTCATGCCTGAAGGTAGCACATGCTCCTCAAAGCCACGGTTCTGCACCAATTCTGCATAAAGTCCACCGTCACCAGCATGACTGATTTCCTCGAAAAAAATTCCATAAAGGTTTGGGGACACTACGGCCCCTTTTTGCCCCAGGTCAATACGGATGGGGTCTGTTTGTGCCGCTGATGAAGCCGCCGCCATCGTCAGTAGCGCCGTGATAAGTAGTTTGTGCATATTGTCTGTTATAATTAGTTAGTTATGTTCTTTGTCTATTAGTTAGTCTTGTTTAATTCTGGCCAGCCATCAGCTGTCCAGCTGATGGGGCGTTGGATGAGCATCGCAGCTCCATTACGAGAAGTGCTGTAGCCGTGACAAATGAAGATGTCCTCACCGTCGAAATTGTAGGCAGCGCAATGACCCGCAGCATCCCATTCTTTTTTGTCACCTTCCAGAAAAAGCGTACCACCGCCATTGACCATATCTTTGCCTGTGCGGTCAAAATAGGGACCGTCAACCTTCTTGCTGCGTCCTACGGCCACGCGATAGTTGCTTTGAGCACCCCTGCAGCAGTAGTCCCACGAGACAAAGAGGTAGTAATAGCCTCCGTGCTTGAAAATGAATGGTGCCTCAATGGCATTTGTTCCTGCATAACGTGAGGTGGGGTTCGGCTCTGTAGGCTTGTAGTTCGGGTCATATCGGCGGGCAATGGTGCAAGGTTTTTCACCAGCGGCTATATGCATGGTTGAGTCAAGTCGGGCTAGTTGGATACCATCCCAGAACGACCCCCATACCAGCCAAGGCTGATCATTGTCGTCGATGATGAAGTTAGGGTCAATGGCATTCCAGTTGTCGCCTGACATTTTACCATCCGTACCTTTCTTCCAGTCGTGAGAGGTGACGATGCAACCCTCGTCTTTCCACATGTTTGCACGAAGTGATCGGCTGCTGAGAAGACCGATAGCCGAGCCGTTCTTGCCAAATGTGGAGCAACTATAGGCCATCCACCATTGTCCGTGCCATTTGATGACATCTGGTGCCCAGACGTGATTGCCGAATCCTGGTACCGAGTCGGTAGTCCAGCCAGGAATGACTGTCATCACAGGCTGTTGGAGCAATGTCCAAGTCTTGCGGTCCTTCGAGGTCATTTGCTGTATGCCCATGCCCGTAGCATATATATAATATGTGCCATCCTCTTTGGCCATTACGGGGTCATGTACCATAGGTGTTTCTGTTTGGAATGCGTCGCGTTGGGACTGTTGCCTGTGCTGCCCTTGTGCTAAGGTTGTCGAGCTGATGCTCAAGATCACCAAAGCCATGAAAATTTGTTTGTTCATATTGGATTAATAATTAGTAAGTTTTGGTGATGCAAAGGTACGAAGAATAGATGATACCCCTTTGAACTATTTGCACAAAGTGTTGTACAAATGTAACAATTATGCAGAAAAACATGAACTTCTCATTATAAAAATGTATCTTTGCAGGCGAAAAATCGTCAAATCATGCAAAAGAAGCTCATTTTGTTCTTTGTTACGCTCTTGACTTCGATGGGGGTCAAAGCACAAAACTATCAGTGCCTATCACTGCCCAACCAAGAACAGCTATCCTCCAATCAAGTGCTGTTTTTGATGGAGGATAGTGAGGGATATTTGTGGTATGCCACCGAGGGTGGGGGCGTGTGCCGTGATGATGGGCGGCAGGTCGATGTGTTCCGTAGCGATGCCAAACATCCTGACCTGCTTGGAAGCAACAACGTGAGCTGTTTAGCCGAAGCTTCAGGACGATACATCATAATTGGGACATTTCACGGGGCCTATGTGCTTGACAAGCGAGACTATTCCATCCATCGGATAATGGAGGTGGATGACAAACGGGTGGACGATATTATTGTGACGGCTAACGGCCATTGGTGGATGACTGCCAACAAAAAGATCTATGACTTTTCGCCTACAGGTAAATTGCTCGGTAGCTATCCTGTAAGTGACAAGTTTGTTTCTCGTCTCTTTGAAGATAAGCATGGCCATATTTGGTTTACTGAGTGGAATGGCGGATTGTGGCGACTGCCTCTACCTAATGATATTGTAGCATATCCTGTCAACCTATGGACACTCGAAGCAGCACCTTCAGTCATAGTGGGCATTCCGCACTCAGATGACTTGTGGATAGGAACCATAGGGAAAGGCATCGTTCGCTATCATGCAGATGATGGATCTTTTTCATTAGAACCAGAAACCTCTAATGAAGTGTGCATTGATATGCTGCTGGAAGCTGATGGTTTGCATCTATGGCTGAACACCCCCTCTGGACTTCAATGCTATGCTGTGGACGGGCAATCTCTTAAACGCGTATTACTTGAAGATGCATCTATTGAATCAGTTTCTTCATTTCACTGTTTGTCACGTGACCACCAAGGCCGTCTTTTGGTGGCAAACAGTAATGGAGCTTGCTTTGCCATAGACCCAACCCATCAAAGATCTTGGTTTAGTGGGCAGGTATTCACTAAGAATGTAGCCGACTCTGTTCGTACAACAAGAAACCTCTCTACCCGTCCTACAGCCTTGGCCATCAGCAAGACGGGCGAACTATGGTTCAGCACGGGTAAAGACATACGCCAGATGAAAGAAACTGAAGAGATTGTACCCCTACCCGACACTAAAGATGTGTCAGCTATGACTTTCTCAATCGATGGTTCGCTCTGGCTCGGAACAATCTTTGGTCAACTATACCGATACAAGGATGGAAAGTTAATGGCAGATGATTATGCTTCCAATGAATATGGCGATGGTATCACAGCCTTAAGCACTGACACTATGGGTCGGCTGGTCATCGTCCATGACCGTTATGTGCGTCTTTACGATACAACCCGTCATACGTTGCGTCAGCAGAGCCGCGAAGCAGATGGTGTGTATTGTATAGAATTGCAAGAGACTGCTCCGAACTCTCGTTGGAGTCAGCCTGAGCGCGATGTCATCGTGGAGAGAATGCCACACTGGCTCACCTCGTGGTGGATGTGGTGTGTTTATGTATTCATCATCGTTAGCATTGTGTTGCTCGCTATTTATTCTTATGTTTTGAGGCGGCAGCGTAACAGATTCCTTGCAATGATGAAGACATCCGCTAAGGAAACGACAGATGAATCTGTTGAAGAACCCTCACTACTTCAATCTGAGATTGACCCATTCCTTCAAAAAGCCATAGAACAAATCGAGAAGAATTTAGATAACAATCAATATTCTGTCGAAGAAATTGGCCGAGACTTGTGTATAAGCCGCATGACTTTCTACCGTAAAATCCAGTCACTTACAGGGCAGTCACCCACCGAATTCATTCGCACCATCCGTCTGCGTCGAGCAGCTGAGATGCTGCGCGAAGGACGGCTATCTGTCACTGAGGTCAGCTTTGCTGCTGGTTTCTCGTCAGTAAGTTACTTTAGTCGCTGTTTTCGTACAATGTATGGGGTTCCGCCCACACAATTTATAGGACTCCATAATTTCACTCCTGACAATTCCGTCAAGAAAGCACTCGATTGAATCCAAAACAATGGGTAAAGTAATTCCCCTTCGTTCTATTTTATATTTCAAAGTTTGGAATGTACGTTCCAAGTCTTGAAACATACGTTCCAAACTTTGAAACTTACGTTCCACGATTTGGAACGTAAGTTTTTCAAGGAGCCCAGAATATTTATCCCTAATATCCTTTACATTTAGTTCGTATAGCCGATGCAAACTAAATGCAAACTGTTTTTCTTGGCATAATAATGAAATAGTTGTACCTTTGCCGCAGAAAAATCATCCAAAGTCTAAAAGTAATGAATATGAATAAGAAATTCATCATGACTACCCTGCTTGCATTTGCAGCAAGTGTTTCTATGTACGCCCAAGACTCGTCAGTTCGCACGATATGGGAGCGCAAGAGTGCTCCTGCCGTGATTCTGGGACGGTATGTGGACAAGGATCCAAACGATAATGAGAAAATTCCCAGTTTTTGGGGCAACGGGGAATCACTGAAGGGCAGTCAATTCCCTGAAAGCACTGCTGATTCCATCGCTGGCACATTCACCCTCGTATGGGACATCTGCTATCCGCTGAAACACGATTTCATGGGATGGTCAGTCATGCTCTTCCCTGGCGACACCGTCAGAGTTGATTACAACAAAAAAGCATTCGAGGCATACCAGGCATACAACAAAGAAACACCACAAGACAGCATCACGACATCGAAGCAGCGGGAACTGTGGAAGAAAGCCATCCATATCGAGGGTGCATCCTTTGAGTGGCCTCTGCCCATCCACATGAAAGAGATGAAGCTGGGGTATGATCGCGAATATGCCACGGCACACTATCACGACACCCTTGACGAATGGCGCGAGCTGTGTTGGAATGAGTTTCAGGAGGTGGTGAAGCAGTTGGACACAATTGACCTCACGCCAGAGGAAAAAGAATTCCAGCGGATGTTGATAGAACAAGATTACCTGAGAAAACTGAGAGACTACACCTTCACAAAGAAGATATGGGATTTGACCACAGATCCCGACTCGATTGCCATGTTCGAGAATCAGTTCACCTTCAAAGACCCTCATGCGTCCGAACTGACTTATTATCGCAGCATGCTCGGTTTCTTTGCATATTTGAAACGTGCTCAAATTGATGATGGAAAGCTATACATTCAGGCAAATGGACTGGAAGATTCGCCCTTAGGACGCTGGTTCAAGGAGTTGGATGCAGCCAAGGCCGTGATGGCCCAGGCGAAAGCCAACCAACCTGTGGATGATAGCGAATTGAATGCCCTGTCGCCAGAGTTCCAAGTGCAAATACGGGAGGTGCAGGAAGTCATGAAACAGGAAGCCGCTGGCAGTGAGGGCAAACGTCGCGAGTTGCCCGAGGGTGATCCACAAGAGTGGCTATCCAAAATCGTTGCCGAGCACAAAGGCCATATTGTCTTCATTGACTTCTGGGCAACCTGGTGCGGTCCTTGCCGAAGAGGCATGACGGAAATGGAAACCGTGAAAAAAGAGTTAATGGAAAAGGGCATTGATTTCGTCTATATCACCAACACCAGTAGCGACACCAACGAATGGGTGAAAATTGCTGCCCAACACGCTGGCGACCACTACATCGTGCCTAAGGACAAGATGCAGGAGATGCAAATCCCTGAGTATGACGATGCCATTCCCCATTACCTCATCTACGACCGCAAGGGCAAGTTCGTCAAAGCCATCATCGGCTGGTCGGGTGTGGAAGACATGATGAAGGAATTGGAAAAGGTGCAATAAATGAGTGTTGTCCTCAAGGGCATTTCACAGTCACCTGTGCTGGGAACATGTAGCGGAGGTCGTTACGTGTTGCAAGGGAGGATTGCAGGTTGGCGAGGGTGCGTGAGAGTTTGCCTTTGAAGAGGGTCTTGCCGTTCATGCGGATGGTGATGGGCTTGTCGAGGTTGACCATCTGGTCGTTGAAGTGGAGGGTTAACTGGGTGTAGTCACATTGAGAGATGGTGACAGTGTTGCCTTTGAGGGAAAGACGGACGGTCTTGCCTCGCTGGAGTTGGTCGGCAGGGGCTGTGAGCCAATAGAAATGGGGATGGGTGACTTCTTCCTGTCGCCATATGATGTGAGTGGGGTAGGGGTTGCGCTGGTATTGCTGCAACCAAGGCAGGGCGGCGGCATCTTCGAGATCCATCCAATGGGGTTTTCCTTCGACGATGTGGGTCTGGTGGAGGTAGCCATCAGGGTCGGCTGCATGCAGGGAGTCGAGTTCCAAGCCGCGTTGGGCGCATTCGCGATTGCGGTTGTAGGCGGCATCGAGGGCGCCACACCACACCATGAAGGGGGTGTTGCGAAGGTTGAGAAGGGAGACATCACCGGGATGTCCTGCCATCATCGAGGCTCCTGCCCACGTGTCTGCCATGCGGGGCGCCATACGCCACACGCCGTCACCCCCTGCGGAGTAGCCGATGAGATAGACTTTGTCGGGGTTGACATCGAGGTTGGCGACGCACATCTGGATGAGCGCAGCATAGAAGGCATCGAGGTCGGGCTTGAACCACATATCCCAATCGTCGTAAGGGGCTCGGGGTGCGAGATAGACGCTGTTTTGGGGTTTGTAAAGTTGTTTCTGATTCTCCCACTGGCTGTCGTTGAGTTGAGCGGGAGCATTGCCGCCTCCATGCAGGGAGATGAAGAGGCTGTAGCCATCGGCAGGCTTGGTGCCGTAGGTGGTGTACCAGAAAGACATGATCTTGCTGCCGACAATCAAGTGGCGGTTCTGCCAAGCTTGTTGGTATTGGGTTTTGATGTCTTCTTTCCACTGGACAGCAAGTGCTTGCGCTTCCTGCTCTGCTTGTGCTCGGGTGAGGTTCTGGGCAGAGAGGGTGAACGGAAAGAGGAGGAGAAGGGTGAGGAGGTACTGCATGGTTATTCTTCTATGCCTGTGGCTTTCCCCTTGATGGTCAGTTCGATGCCGTTGGGCTTGATGTCGATAAGTTGTCGCTTGTAAAGGTCGCCCACAGCTTGTTTGAACACTTTCTTGCTGACGCCAAACATTGCGTAAATATCTTCTGCTGGCGACTTGTCGTGGTAGGGCGTGAAGCCGTTGGCGGAGAGCTTGAGATGCTCGAAAAGACGAGTGGAGAAGTCGCCGATGAGGACTTTACGGTCAGGAGGGGTTTGAGGTTTGAGGTTTGGCTTCGCCGAGCTGAAGGTTGAGGTTTGAGGTTTGGCTTCGCCGAGCTGAAGGTTGAGATTTGAGCTTTTTTCTGAGATTGCTTTCTGGAACTTCTCAATCTTGCTGGAGCAGACGATGCGGTAGGTCTTGTCGTCGATGTAGCAATAGACTTGATAGCGCTTGCCTCGCTGCATGCGCACTTTCTGCTCACGGAAGGGACAGAAGAGGTCTTTCATCAAACCCCAGTTGAGGTAGGCACCATATTCGTTGGTCCATGTGCATTCGAGATAGGCGAACTGTCCCACTTCGATGAGCGGATGTTCGGTGGTGGCAACGAGGCGTTCCTCTTGGTCGAGATAGAGGAACACGTCAAGCACGTCGCCAATCTTGGTGCCTGCAGGCACATAACGCTTGGGCAACAAAATGTCGCCGATGTCGCCGCCTTCCAGATACACGCCGTGGTCTTTTTCACGCAAGACCTTCAGTTGATTCCTCTTGCCTAGTTGTAGTGTCGCCATTTTCTTGAAGAATTGAAGGATTGAAGGATGGGGAAGTTGAAGTCTCTATCATTCCGTCCCTGATATGAATCGTTCTGTCTGTTATCTGTGAAAGTTCTTCGTCGTGAGTGACGATGACGAAGGTCTGCCCGAACTTGTCGCGAAGGTCGAAGAAGAGTTGGTGCAGTTCTGCCTTGTTCTTCGAGTCGAGCGAACCTGAAGGCTCGTCTGCCAAGATGATGGCAGGGTTGTTGATGAGTGCTCGTGCCACAGCCACGCGTTGTTTCTCACCTCCTGAGAGTTCGGCTGGTTTGTGGCTGGCACGGTCGGAAAGGTTGAGATAGTTGAGCAGTTCCTTGGCTCTCTCCTCCGCCTTTTTCTTGTTGCCTCCAGCAATCAAGGCAGGGATGCAGACATTCTCCAGCGCTGTGAATTCGGGCAGGAGTTGGTGAAATTGGAAGACGAAGCCAAGGTGCTGGTTGCGGAACTTGGCAATGTCTTTATCTTTCAGTTTGGTGACATCAATGCCATCGACGATGACGGAACCCGAATCGGGCGTGTCGAGGGTGCCCATGATTTGCAGGAGGGTGGTCTTGCCTGCCCCCGAAGGACCGACGATGCTGACCACCTCGCCCTTGTCGATGTGGAGGTCAATGCCTTTGAGCACTTGGAGGGTGCCGAAGGACTTGGTGATGTTGTGGAGTTGTATCATGAAGAATTGAAAAAGAATTTATTTAGATGGAGTTGAAGAAAGGAAAGACTTCAATTTTTCAATCTTTCAATTCTTCAATTTTTATTATCCCATTTCGCCAATCCATTTGCTGAGCCAGCGACCAACACGAGTGCTACCAGAGTTGGCTTCGTAGTGGTGTGGGTCAGCAAAAGCCTGTATCTCGTTGTTGCCTTCTTGCTGGTCGGGATAGATGAGCATGAGGCTGTTGTCGGAGAAGTCGTTTTGGAGTTGGTGAGGCAGTTTGGCGAAGGAGCTTTGATAGGAGATGCTGCCCTTACGTGCTGTGACCACCACGAGCAGATGGTCAGGACTGAGTTCGTGACGAAGTGCTGGGAAGTCGTTCCAAGAATCCAACAGTTCGTAATCGTCGCGCACACTCTTATGACGGTCACGCATATAGCGCATGATGAGATTGCCAGTGGTTTCGGTGGCATAGAAATCCATCTGGCAACCGAGGTCTTCTGCCATGCGGGCAATACGGTTGATCCAACGATAGAAGCCCTTCTCGTACTCCGCCTTTTCGGGTACAGCCACCACAATCTTGCGGATGGTGTTGGCAGGGATGTTCATACTGACGATGATGAGCTGGCGCAGCATATTGTCGATGAGTCCCTGGGCAAAGATTCCCAAGAAGGAATCGTCTTGCTGACGTTTGCGATGCAGGCCAATGAGCAACTCGCTGGCGTCGTTCTCGCGCAAGGCATGAATGGTGGCAGTGACGAAGTTGACGGCAAGGCGTGTCTGTGTCTGCACAGGCACATCGGCAGCAGAAGCCAGTTTGCTTGCCATTTCCAGACATTCACGACTATGCTCCTGCGTCTTGTCGCTCATGTCGGCATCGTTGATGATGTTCAGGCAGATGAGACCACGATTCAGCTGTCGGTTGCGCATCATGAAGGCGGTGGACATCAGCGTGTTGATATTGCTTGGATCATTGATCGGAATGAGTATCTTCTCGTCATCGAGGGCAGTACTGTCTCGTCGTTGCTTCTTGCTGGCTTCATCGCCTCCCACCTTGAGTTTCTTGGCGGCTTGGTCGGTGGCAATGGACGAGATGATGCAGGAGATGAGAATCATCATGACCACACCATCGAGCACGGCGCTGTTCATCAGCGGCACCCCTGGCGAAACCTCAAGGTTCACACCGACCATCACCATCGCCAATGCACCAGCGGCATGGGCTTCGGTGAGACCGAACATCATCACACCCTCCGTACGGCTCATGCGGAAGAGTTTTCGGCTGATGAAGGCGGCAAGGTATTTGGAGAGGGTGCCTACCACCACCATGACGAGCACCACCACAGCCGCCTTGCCCTCGCGGAACATCGGGGCAACATTCACGAGCATACCCACGCCAATCAGGAAGTAGGGGATGAAGAGTGCGTTGCCGATGAACTCAATGCGCAGCATCAATGGAGAGGTGTTGGGTACGAACCGGTTGAGCACCAAACCTGCCAAGAACGCACCGAAGATGCCCTCCAATCCGCAGAACTCAGCAGTGGCGGCAGCAAGGAACACCACGGCCAAGGTGAAGGTGAACTGGATGACGGGGTCGCTGAACTTGCGGAAGAATACTCGGATGAAGCGTGGCAACAGGAAGAACATGCCAAACATAAAGAAGGCAAACTTCATGGCGAAGAACGCCCAGAACCAGAAGCCGCCTGTACCTTTGATCGTGCCTGACATACCCGCCAAGAAGAGCAGTGCAGAAAGCAATGCCACCATCGTGGCGGCAATGGAAATGGTCACGGAAGGTGATTTGCTCAAGCCATAACGCCCCACGATAGGATATGCCACCAACGTGTGGGAAGCAAAGATGCAAGCCAAAAGCAGGGAGGCTGGAATGCTGTAATCCAAGAAATAGTAACCTGCCAAGAAACCGAATCCGAAGGGAATCACCGTGGTGATGAAACCAAAGACAAAGCCCTTGCTGCGGTTCTGCTTCAGGTTTTGGAGGTCCATCTCCAAACCTGCCAGGAACATGATGTAGTAGATGCCCACCTTGCCAAACAGTTCGAACGAGGCATCTCTTGCCAAGAGATTGAAACCGTGTTCACCAATCAGTACACCAGCCAGAATCATTCCAATCAGATGTGGAATGCGTAGTTTGCTGAAAATCATCGGAGCAAACAGAATCACGCAGAGAACAAGGAAGAATATCCATGTCGGGTTGGTGATGGGTAGATATGTGGTGATTACGTCCAAAGTGAAAAATTTTTACAAAGGTACGCTTTTTGAGTGAAAAGTGAAAAGTGAAAAGTGAAAAATCTAAGTTTCCAACACGTCCGAATGGCTTGTCCTCCATATTTTTCACTTTTCACATTTAACTTTTCGTTGAAAATGATTAACTTTGCAGCGTTTTTGAAAATACGGCAGATTTACAAACAAATATAAGGTAATAAGATGAAAGTAGCTATCGTCGGCGCAAGTGGCGCTGTAGGACAGGAATTTCTCCGTGTTCTTGATGAAAGAAATTTCCCAATTGACGAACTCGTGCTTTTCGGCTCTACTCGTAGTGCTGGAAGAAAATATACGTTCCGTGGCAAGGAGTACGAAGTGCAACTCCTGAAGCACGGCGATGACTTCAAGGGTGTGGACATTGCTTTCACATCTGCTGGTGCTGGTACCTCGAAGGAGTTTGCTGAGGACATCACCAAGTTCGGTGCTGTCATGATTGACAACTCCAGCGCATTCCGTATGGATGATGATGTGCCATTGGTAGTGCCTGAGTGCAACGCAGCCGATGCCCTGAACCGTCCTCGTGGCATCATCGCTAATCCTAACTGTACGACGATCATGATGGTGGTGGTGCTCCAGCCTATCGAGAAACTGAGCCACATCCAGCGTATCCACGTTGCAAGCTACCAGAGTGCTTCGGGTGCTGGTGCCGCTGCAATGGCTGAACTCCAGCAGCAGTACAAGGAGTTGGTGGAAGGCAAGGAGCCTACCGTGAACAAGTTTGCATATCAGTTGGCATACAACGTCATCCCTCAGATTGACGTGTTCCAGGATAATGGTTACACGAAGGAAGAGATGAAGATGTTCAACGAGACACGCAAGATTATGCACACCGATGCGAAATGCTCTGCGATGTGCGTGCGTATCTCTTCTCTCCGTGCTCACTCTGAGGCAGTATGGGTGGAGACAGAGAAGCCTATCTCTGTGGAGGATGCACAGAAGGCTATCGCTGCAGCAGACGGCGTAACGCTCATCGACGATCCTAAGAACCAGAAGTACCCAATGCCTCTCTACACAGCAGGTAAGGACGATGTGTATGTAGGTCGTGTGCGCAAGGATCTCGCTAACGAGAACGGTCTCACCTTCTGGCTCTCAGGCGACCAAATCAAGAAGGGTGCAGCACTCAATGCCGTTCAGATTGCAGAGTACCTCATCAAGGTGGGCAATGTGAAGTAAACAACAAATCAATCATAAAAAGAGAGCATCTATCGTATGATGGATGCTCTCTTTGTTTGTATTCCTAAAATGCCCTTCTCGCCGTATGGAGAAAATCGCCCAGCGCGTGGGCTGGTTAGTGCCATGTGGTGTCGGTGTCTATCTTATACCGATAGAGACGAACCAGTTTGATGTCGAAGATGAGGGCGGAATAGTCGGGCACGAGGCTTGACGGATTCACGCTGGGGTTGTAGCCCAAGTAGTAAGGAATCACCACCTTCCAACGGTCACCTTCCACCATATTCTGCACAGCTGTGGAGAATCCTGTAATGATGTTGCTGGACACCGCCATCAACTTAGGCACATCCGTATTCTCGTTGAAGGTGTATGTGCTGTAACTCTTGTCAAACACCTTTCCCTGTGAGAAAGAAGCAGAAGGAATCAGACGACCCAGATAATGAACACGAACAGAATCGTTGTGCTCAGGATGTTTCTCACCTGTTCCATTCTCCAGTTTCTGCACATAGATGTAATGGTTGTTGGTCAGGTCTGTCCGTGCTTCTCGCGTGATCAGGTTGTAGGCGATGATTTTCGTCCAGCCATCCTTTCCTGCATCGGCAAGTGCCGCAATGGAATCAACGTAATGCTGATTCCTTGTACGCCAATTGTCGTACTCTCCCACCTCGTCATTCTCACTGCAGGAGCAGAGGAAGAGGAGGGTGAGCATTGGCAATATGTAGAAAACTTTTCTCATTATCTTTAATCCGAATGGGAAAATCGCCCAGCGCATGGGTTGGTTACTTCAAGTTCTTGAGCAAGCTGGTGATGGTCACCTGATCTTCGATGATACCACGCAAGTCTGCGATGTTCACACGCTCCTGCTTCATCGTGTCGCGATAACGCAAGGTGACGGTGTTGTCCTCCAGCGTCTGGTTGTCAACCGTCACGCAGAAAGGAGTACCGATGGCATCCTGACGACGGTAACGCTTACCAATCTGGTCTTTCTCCTCATACTTGCAATTGAAGTGGAACTTGAGGTCGTCGATGATTTCACGAGCCTTTTCTGGCAGACCATCCTTCTTGGTGAGTGGGAACACTGCCAACTTGATAGGAGCCAAAGCTGCAGGCAGACGGAGCACCACGCGAGTGTCGCCACCTTCAAGCTGCTCTTCGCAGTAGCTGTGGCACATGATGGAGAGGAACATACGGTCCACACCAATAGAAGTCTCGATGACGTAAGGCGTGTAAGAGATGTTCTCCTCTGGATCGAAGTACTCAATCTTCTTGCCTGAATATTTAGCATGCTGTGAGAGGTCGAAGTTGGTACGAGAGTGGATACCCTCCACTTCCTTGAAACCGAATGGCATCTTGAACTCCACGTCGGTGGCAGCGTTGGCATAGTGAGCCAGCTTGTCGTGGTCGTGGAAACGATAGTTCTCTGCTCCGAAACCAAGTGCTTGGTGCCAAGCCATACGACGCTTCTTCCACTCTTCAAACCACTGCAACTCTGTGCCTGGCTTCACGAAGAACTGCATCTCCATCTGTTCGAACTCGCGCATACGGAAGATGAACTGACGAGCCACAATCTCATTGCGGAATGCCTTACCAATCTGGGCAATACCGAAAGGAACCTTCATGCGACCAGTCTTCTGCACGTTCAGGTAGTTCACGAAGATACCCTGTGCCGTTTCTGGACGAAGGTAGATTGTGGATGCACCTTCAGCAGCAGCACCCATCTCAGTCTTGAACATAAGGTTGAACTGACGCACATCTGTCCAGTTCCTTGTGCCGCTGATGGGGCAGACAATTTCCTCGTCGATGATAATCTGCTTCAAACCTTCGAGGTCGATGCCACCTTCAGCGTTCATCACCTCCTGATAGCGCTGGTGCAGGTTGTCGCGCTTTGTCTGCTCCTCCAATACTCGTGGAGAAGTGGCGCGATACTGTGCCTCGTCGAAAGCATCACCAAAACGCTTGCGAGCCTTGGCAACTTCCTTCTCAATCTTCTCATCGTACTTGGCAATCTGGTCCTCAATGAGCACATCGGCACGATAACGCTTCTTGGAGTCGCGGTTGTCGATGAGTGGATCATTGAATGCATCCACGTGACCTGATGCCTTCCAGATGGTAGGGTGCATGAAGATAGCAGAATCCAATCCCACGATGTTCTCATGCAACAGCACCATGTACTGCCACCAGTATTGCTTGATATTGTTCTTCAACTCCACACCGTTCTGACCATAGTCATACACGGCGCCAAGTCCATCATAAATCTCTGAAGATGGGAACACAAAACCGTATTCCTTGCAGTGGCTCACCACTTTCTTGAAAATGTCTTCTTGCTGTGCCATTATGTTGTAAGTTTTTTTATTCAAAATCACAAAAACGCTGCAAAGTTACGATTTTCTCGCTAAAATGTAGTACCTTTGCCTTTAAAATAATGTAAAAGTGCTGAAAATGACGTACAAAGAGCAAACGAATGAGGCTGTGGAATTGCTGAAACGGCTGATTGCCACGCCCAGCGTAAGCCGCGATGAGAAGGCGGCTGCCGATGTGCTGGAGGCATATATGGCGGAGAAGGGACTGAATCCCCAACGGCAGGGAAATAACGTGTGGTGCTTCAGCCCCCTAACCCCCGAAGGGGGACCTGTTATCCTGCTGAATGCCCATATTGACACAGTGAAACCTGTGGCGGGATGGCAGCATGATCCATTCACTCCGACGCTGGAGGGCGATAAGCTCTATGGATTGGGCAGCAATGACTGCGGAGGCGGGCTTGTGGCGTTGCTGGAAGCTTTTATTGAGCTGAATGGGTCTAATGGGCATATTGGGAAACCCACTTCGCCCATTCAGCCTATTAACCCCACCAATCTCATCTTCTTAGCCTCTTGCGAAGAGGAAGTCTCTGGCAAGAACGGTATTGAATCAGTCCTGCCCCTCCTGCCCAAGATTGACTTTGCCATCGTAGGGGAACCAACAGGTATGCAGCCTGCTATTGCGGAGAAGGGATTGATGGTGATTGATGCGACGGCGCAGGGGAAGGCTGGTCATGCAGCTCGGAATGAGGGTGACAATGCCATCTATCATGCGATGAAGGACATCCAGTGGTTGTCAGAGTGGCAATTCCCCAAGCAGTCGGAACTCTTAGGACCTGTGAAGCAGACAGTCACGATTGTCAATGCCGGCACCCAGCACAATGTGATTCCAGACACTTGCACGTTCACCATCGATGTGCGGTCAAACGAATGCTATACGAATGAGGAAATCTTTGCTTTCTTCCAAGAGCATCTCACCTCGGAACTGAAAGCCCGTTCCTTCCGTCTGTCCTCTTCCAAGATAGACGTGGAGCATCCTTTCGTGCAGGCTTGCATCAAGGAGGGACTGAAACCCTTTGGTTCGCCTACCTTGAGCGATCAAGCCCTGATGCGGTTTCCATCGCTCAAACTCGGTCCTGGCGAATCGTCACGTTCCCATACTGCGGATGAGTACATCAAAATCAGCGAGATAGACCATGCCATCTCGCTGTACACGAAGTTGCTTTCCAACTTCTAATCTTTATTTATTTAGGTCGCCGAGCAGCTGGAAGATGGAGTGCTCGCCATCCAATCGTTCCAAAATGAGGTAGTCGGTGTGGTAGTTGTCGGGTTGCTCCTCAACGGCAATGATGTCTTTGGAGAGCCAAGTTACCTTATGCTCCGTTTTCGTTGTTTCTCCTGTGGTGAAGGACTTCTTGCCGTTCAGTTTTATGGGGTAAATACCGCCTCGTTCGCCATTCACGTCGATAAATTCGTGGGGGCTGAAGATGCAGTAGTGACCTACACTCGGATTTTCGTGCAGACGCTGCAGCTCCTGCTTTGCGTTGCGCAGTTCGTCCATCCATCCCAGCACTCTCCAGCGGCCGACGAACGGATTCTTCATCGACTTTTCATAGGCTTTCTGAATCTTTTTGTCAGCAAAGTAAGTGTCAACGAGTTCGCTGGCGGGCGTCCTGTTCAGTTGATATAGCACAGGTCTGGCATTGTCGGAAGAATTGTACAATGCATAGTGTTCGATGCACCAGTCGTTGTGTGGGAATATCTTGTGATTGGGCGTGGTGCTCCACCATTTTAGCGTGAATTTCTCTTTGCCGTCACCATAGATGCGGGTGGCGGTGGCATCGTGGGCATCGGGCTCCTCGCCTGTGTATTTGAGCACGTTCTTGTCGGTCTTTCGGATAATGAAGTGGTTGCCCTCCATTACGAATGTCAGTGTCACGTCCTTCATACAGATTTTGTACTGGTCGAACGGTGTGGGGATGGTGTCGCCATTCTTGTCAATGACGTCCATGAGTCGGTAGGTGCCAAATGGATCGACTGGCTGTGCCTGTGCCGCCATTCCGACGAGCACGAGCAATAGGGTAATAATAATCTTTTTCATTGTTATACTGGTTTTATGGGGTTTACGGTTCTGGGAAATTCCATTCAGTTGAGTTGACCGTCCTCCTGAGTTCGTTTTGCACATCAACGGTCCTCAGCGTTGTCGATGGTTGCATGATGATGTTATACTTTTTTTTGTGGATGTCGAGTTCCACAGTCTTTGTCCCTATGTACGTAACACGAATCTTGTCTTTGGGATTCACTACTTTGAGTTTGAAATGACCAAGGGAGTCGGTGACAGCATGTCCAACGATGCTGTCCTGTTCATTGATTTCAACCACGTTGACCATCCAAAGCGGACCGGCAGCGTCGCTCACAGTACCGCTGATCATCTTGATTTTCTTTTTGCTCTCTTTCTTTTTCAGTTTACTCTTGGTCTTGATTTCGATGACGCCCCATCTGCCTCTTTCACCCCAGATGGCTGTGGCAGCAGCATCCTTGAAGACGTAGATGCTCTTGATGTCATCAGGTTCCACGCCTATGAGTTCTGCATAGTCCTCATCGCGGTTGAAGGGCTTCCCATTCACGACGATCAATGGAACACCCAGCGCACCAGAATTGACTTTTACATCGTAATTATAATACGTATTATTGATGATAAGCTTAGGGAACCTTTTGATGAGTTTTTTTTCTTCAGATGGGTTGATTTTCCCTTTGACCTTGAATTCATCGATTTTTATCTTGTCCATCCATTCGGGCAGGACGATTTCATCGGTGAAGGTGAGGCTCAATTTCTTGATGTGCTTCAACTGAGCAAGGTGCTCAGGCACTCTGTTTACCCGTAGATCGAGACCATCGAAGGAATCTTCTTCGGCCTTTTTCCTGAGACTTTCCACGATCTTCTCGTCGCCCTCTGTCTGTCGCACCATCCACCCCATCTTGGGTGTGAGGGCATGGGTCTCGCTATTCACTTCCGTTCCGATATAACCAGCAACGAGTTCCATCGGGGTATCGACGAGGACATCGCCATTATCAGGGTCGATAATCTGGTATCTGAAATCCACATACACGCGCTCCGACGGCATCTCGTGGGTGTGGAGCACTTGATCGAGTGTTTTCCCGTTTTCATCGGGGAAAAGCTTGAGCATCCAGCCGTCCAAAATTGTCGGGGTGCGAAGGTCACAGACTTTATCGCCCACCAGTTTGTCGGGATCTTCCTTCTTGACCATACCCTGCCAGAAAGCCTGATTGGGGGTGCCTTGGGAGGCGTTGACAAACTCGGTCAGGATAGGTTTGAGGCTCTTGATCCACTTGCTCATGCCGTACTTCTCCAACTGCTTTGTCTTCTCCAGCACCTTCTGCCAGTCTTCTGGCGTGCCCTTGAGTGTGATGGATGGAATGCCACAGCCTACATAATGGATAATGTAGTCGAAGTAGGTCTTCACCGTCTCCATCAGCGTCACTTGCGAGGTGATGCGCTCCGTCACGCCTGTGGTGGTAAAGTCGGCAGTCATAGTTTTGGCGATGTCACCCTTGGTGTATTCGTCAATTTGTGCAGCGAAACTAGCAATGAGTTTCTCCCAGTCAGGGTCTTCATGAATCAGATCCTTCTTGGTTTCCACCACCAGATCCATCTTCTCTGTGTGGTTCACAATCTGGTCGCGCAGTTCTTCCGAATGCGCATTCACGTAACGTGCGAATCCCTGACTGATGAGCAACCAAACCATATCGGGCGAGAGCACGAGAGGACGATGCTCAGCGTATGCCCGCACAATCGTCTGGAAGAACACGTCTTTCCCCCTGAAAGTGTAAAAACTTTCGTTGTTGGAAAAACTCTTGGCAATCCAACGAGGTTCCAAAACACCCTCGTCTTCGAAGATTTCAGAAAGAGCCCCAGAACCCCTTGATTGGAGAAATCCCATGTCAAGGTCGTCCTCGTCGATGGGGCTGAGGTTCTCGTCAACGACAAAGGTGATGCTCCCTTCCGTGCTGCTCACGATTTTGTTTGTCTGTGCCCAACCCGCGATGGTGGTCAGCACGATGCAAACAAGTGTAACGATTCTTTTCATGATGTAAATTTTTTGATGAAACAATTTGTTGGGTGCAAAGGTCGAAATTCTTGCGAAAAACACCAAGAAATTGAATTTACAAAAAATTTACATTTTGTTTCGGGGGTGGAAAATAATTTACAAAAATTTTACATCATCTTTGTAAATGGTTGATATGTGATAATTTACAAAGAAAGTACAAAATTGTCCCAATCTTTTGCCGTTCCCTTGCCGTCAAACACTTTTTGTTGCATTCGGAGGCGGTTTTGAGTCACAGCACTATTGCTGAATGCCATCAATTTGGCAATATTGGAAGGTGAAACTTCCATCTTGATGAGCATGCAAATACGATATTCGGTGTCGGAAAGAGGGTAGAGGGCAAAGAGTTGCTCCTTGAATGTGGGATGTGCCTTCAGGAGTTTCTCCTCAATCTTTTTCCAGTCGGCATCCTTCAACACCTTATTATTATATATATGTGTAGTCACCAGTTGGTTGATCTCTTTGTCGTAGAACTGGCGTTTGTTTCGAGACGAAAGGAATATCTCGGCAGCCTCCTCTTTCCGTATCTCTCTCTGTTGGCGCAGATGGAGCACCAGCCAGATGGTTGCCACGATGATGAGCAGGGCTGAGATGCTCACAATCCAGATGAATTGCCGCTCTTTTGAGTTCTCCTCCTCCAGGCGGGTGTTCATGTTGTTGAGCACTTGGCTTCTGGCTTGTGCATGCAGTTTCTGTATGCGCACCACCAGTTCCGCTTTGGGCTGCTTGGCAAGGGTGCTGTCACTCTTCATCTCCTTGATCGCTTGCATGTCTTCGCTGCTGTATCGCATTCCCAACGTGTCACCGATCTCCTTGCAATAGAAATGGGCAAGTTGCTGCATGTCAAGTGCTTCGTCCAGCAGTCCGTTGCGCATATAGATGTGACCGATTTGTGAATAGCAACGGCTTTTCAGACAAGAGGTGATGTTGACGCTGTCGCACAGCAGGGCTTTCTGGAAATAGAGCAGGGCTTTCTCTCCGTTTTGCAGGCTAGAGTTGACACATCCTACATAATAGTATGCTTCGGGAAGATGCCCGTTAGGGTCTTGTTTCTCAAATTGTTCTACCGCCATACAGATGAGCGAGTCAGACTTGTGCTCCACTTTGGCGATCTCATCGGCCTTCACTCGGAGCATGTTGTAGTAAGCCTTGGTGTCCTCGTTCGCATCTTTCATCTCCCCATCCATACGCAGCAGCATGCGTCTGGCACTGTCGGCATCGGTGGCTGTGAGGCTGTCGATGTCAACAAGAATACGCTCATGCTGACCCATTCTGTTGCAACAGGTGGTCAGCATGAGCATAATGGTTAGTAAAAATGCGAGTTTTCTCATCGTCCTTTTCGTTCGGAGCGGTCTTTCTTATCGTTCAATCGTCTGTTCGCGGTCAGGGCCTACGCTGACGATGGTGATAGGCGTTTCCAGTTCTTTCTCCAAGAATGCGATGTATTCAGAGAATGCCTTGGGGAATTCCTTTTCGCTTGTCATCTTGGTGAGGTCGGTCTTCCAACCTGGCATCTCAGCATAAACTGGCTCGATGAGACCGTCGCTGATGTCGTAAGGGAAGTCACGAGTCACGCTGCCGTCCTTCAGTTTGTAGGCAGTGCAAGCCTTGATGGTGTCGAAGCCGTCGAGCACGTCGCTCTTCATCATGATGAGCTTCGTCACGCCGCTGACCATGATAGCATAGCGGAGTGCCACGAGGTCAATCCAGCCACAACGACGTTCGCGACCAGTCACAGCACCATACTCATGACCGATGTCACGCATCTGCTTGCCTGTCTCGTCGAATAACTCTGTTGGGAAAGGACCAGCACCTACGCGTGTGCAATAAGCCTTGATGATGCCGAATACATCGCCAATCTTGTTAGGACCAATGCCCAAACCGATGCAGGCGCCTGCACAGATGGTGTTGGAAGAGGTGACGAAAGGATAAGAACCGAAGTCGATGTCGAGCATAGTGCCCTGCGCACCTTCGCAAAGCACAGACTTGCCCTGCTTCAGGAGTTTGTTGATTTCGTGCTCAGAATCCACCAACTGGAACTGCTTGATGTACTCGATGCCTTCCATCCACTTCTTCTCCACCTCAGTGATGTCGTAGTCAGTATAGTTGAGGCTCTTGAGGATACCCTCATGACGTGCCTTGTGGGCAGCGTACT
Source organism: uncultured Bacteroidales bacterium (assembly GCA_902768125.1). Lineage (GTDB taxonomy): Bacteria > Bacteroidota > Bacteroidia > Bacteroidales > Bacteroidaceae > Minthosoma. The sequence goes on from CACXKA010000007.1 coordinate 123,366, forward strand.
TCTCTTCGAAGTTATCGAGGATGTCACCTACACGCAGACCGTTACGGCTGGTCTTGTCGGTGTAGGTAGGACCAATGCCCTTGCCAGTTGTGCCCACCTTATTCTTGCCCTTGGCTGCCTCATAAGCAGCGTCGAGCAGACGGTGAGTTGGCATGATGAGGTGTGCTTTCTTGGAGATGTGGAGGCGGTTCTTCAGGTTGTGACCGCTCTTTTCCAAATCTTTTGCTTCATCCATGAAGAGGTCTGGTGCCAGCACCACACCATTACCAATAATGTTTACTTTATCACCTTGGAAAATGCCCGATGGAATGGAACGAAGCACGTACTTCTGTCCCTCGAACTCGAGCGTGTGTCCTGCGTTAGGACCTCCTTGGAAACGGGCTACAACATCATAGCGTGGAGTCAACACATCCACGACCTTACCTTTACCTTCGTCTCCCCATTGAAGACCTAACAATACATCTACTTTGCTCATGTTGATTATAATGTTTTTAGTTTGAATTTACTTGAACCATGCGGCTGCCTTGCTCAACTCCTCGTCAATCTTGGCGAATCGCATCTCTTCTCGGGTCATGCTCGACTTCTTCTGCTCCTTCGCTTCTTTCTCCATCTTCTTCTTCAGTCGTGCCAGCTTCGCCTGACAGATGTTGCAGATACCATAGATATAGGTGTTGCATCGCAGCTTCTTGAATCTGGGCGTCTTCACTTTTGAGGCGGCCTTCTCGATGGACGAGTCTTTCAAGTCCCAGATCTTGTGGCATCCCGTACAGATGTAATGGTGATGCACAGGCACTTTATAGGCGCATTCATACAAGGTGGCACCATCCGTCAGGTGGCTGTACAAAAGCCCGCACTCGACCAGCAGGGCCAATGTGCTGTACATCGTCGAACGGCTGACGGGAAAATTCTCTGGCATCATCTCCAAAATCTGGTCGGCGCTGTGATGACCTTTCATCTGCATGACAACATCCAAGATAGCATGCCGTTCGCCTGTGTTGCGCATGCCTCCTTTTTCCGCGATGTAACGATTTAGAATGTCATGTGGGGTTTCTTTTGATGGTAACCCTTCTCCCTTTTTCATACCGTCTTTGTACAATATGGGTACAAATTTACAGATTTTCTTTGGGTGTCACAAATAATCTGCAACTTTTTTGACTTTCCGTGCGTTATCTTCTCCTAAAGAGGCATATATCTGTAACGCCTTTATAGCATATCGATTGCCTAACGACGCACTTGCCTGATCCAGAAATTCTGCTTCTGCCTCCTCGCTGAATGGGTATTTTCTCATCAAGTGGCACAAGGTCAGAAAGCCACAATTCTGTAACATCTTTTCTTCGTGGGCAATCCACTCAAAGGCTTTCGTACTAGCATACGGCAGCTTCTGTACAAGGTATAAGCAAAACATCATGCCGATTTCTTCTGTGTGGATGCTTTCTGCCCAGATGTCGCACACTTCCTCTGCAAACTCATCCACAGGCATGAGCATGCAGGCAAGAATCTTGCATTCTCTCGTGCTTTCGTTCCATAAGGCTTGTGCCAAAGCCCGTCTTGACAGTTCCTTTTCATCGCATAACTGCCCGATTTCATCGGCAATCTTTTCCAATCTGGGCAATTCGATACCCCAATTGATGCGATAGTCTTCCGTCTGCCTCGCATGCGCTGAAGCCACCCCGTTCATGTTGGCTCTCAGCTCCTTCTTGATGTCGTTGATGAGGTTATTCATTGACGAGTGGTAAGGTGGCGTAATCCTTGCTATAGCGCAACATCTGCTCTGCATAACCTTCCGTATAGGAAATCTTTACATCGGTGATGTTGCCTTGCGCATCGCGAACGGCAGTATAAACAGGATTGATGAAGCCCTTGTAAGGAGCGATGTTGAGTTTGGCGTAGCGGTCGAGGATTTCCTTGTGCAGTTCGGGGTCAATCTTCACACCATAAGTCTCCACGAGTGCCTGAGCACCCTTGAAATCGCCCGTTGACTTCACTCGCTGTATCTCTGCCAACAACTCTCCAAAGAGCCCACGCAGTTTCTGATAGTCATTGATTTTGACGAAGGTCTTGCCGTCGCGCTTCACCAATTCCATCACGTTGTCCTTCTGTCCGTGCTCCAAAGCCCAACGGGCAATGAGCGCACGATTGCGCATGTGTGCCTCTTCAATGTTGTTGCCCAAGTTGATACGTACCAACTGTGTCAGCAAACCATTCTGCATCTGTCCGATGTAGCTTGCCTTGTAGGCTTCGGCATTAGGAACGAGACCCAACTCCACGAGTTTGGGGTCAGCCAGATAATAGAGCGCAAAGAGGTCGGCACGAGCCTCCTCAATCGTGCTTCCGTACGCTTTGAGACTGTCGCCATCCACACCTTCCAGCAATTTGCCACTTCCGTGACCCAGACATTCGTGCAAGTCTGTGTGCAAATCGTCGGTCAAATCGCCATATTTCTCCATCAAGGCAATCTCTTCCTTGCCATAGGCGAACTCTTGCAACATGCCGTTTCCTTTGGCTGCCTGGTTGTAGGCATCGGTCAAATTGCCGATGGTCACGGATTTGGAGCCGTGTTCTGCACGAACCCAATCGCTGTTGGGCAGGTTGATGCCAATCGCCGTTGAGGGATAAAGGTCACCAGCCAGGATGGCAGCTTTGATGACTTTGGCGGTGATACCCTTCACTTTCTCCTTCTTGAACTCTGGTGCCACAGGGCTGTGGTCCTCAAACCATTGGGCGTTGGCACTCAAAGTTTCCGTTCGTTTCGTGGCTTCCACATCTTTAAAATTGACGATGCTTTCCCAAGAGCATTTCAACCCCAGTGGATCACCATAACACTCGATGAAACCGTTGACAAAGTCCACCAACGGAGCTGTGTTTTCCACCCATGCAATAGAGTATTGGTCGAAGGTTTTCAGGTCACCTGTCTCATAATAAGAGATGAGCAAGTCAATCACCTTCTGCTGCTGTTCATCTTCTGCAAAGGGGCGTGCCAGTTTCAGGTTTTCCACAATCTTCTTGATGGCATCGCCATAAAGTCCGTTGATGGTCCACTTTTTCTCGATGAGTTCGCCGTTTTTGGTTTTCACGAGACGTGAATTCATACCATACATGACGGGGTGAAGCGAATCTCCTTCTGCTTTCTGCTTACCATAGAATTCTTCTGCTTCTGCCTGCGTCACGTTCTCGTAGTAGTTGCTGGCGCTGGTCTTCACCAAATCCTGCCCTTCAGCCAAGTTCACTCGCTTCTGCAAGATATTCGGATTGAAGATGACATTGGCGATTTCATCGGAACAATTAATGGCGTCTTGCAACCATTTCCGCGTGAATCCAGGCACGAACTTCTCGCTGCCATAATGATGGTGAATACCATTCGAGAACCATACACGCTTCAGGTATTCCTCCATCGCCTTGAAGTTCTTGCTCTCCTTGTCGCCTGAATAATTCACATACAAATCCTCCAACATTTTGCGGATGCGGAGGTTGTACTTGCCGTTTTGATCGAACAGGATGTCGCGACCATACAAGGCAGCCTCTTGCAGATAGTAGATGAAAGTTTTCTGCCTCAAGGTCAAGTTCTCAAACCCCTCCACCTTGTAGCGCAGCATCTGCAAGTCGGCAAAGCGTTCATTGCTGTACTCAAATTTCTTCTCCTTCTTGGCACCCTTTGGCGAAGGTGCGTCAAGCTTCTCGGCATTCATGGGACATACCGTTGTGGCGAAAAGTGCTGAAATCATCATTGTTTTTACGATTGTCTTCATTATATTAAGAGTGATAATTGGTGGCAGGATTGTGGAAATGCTTACATCTGGCGAAACTTGTCGGGAGTCATTCCAGTCAGCTTCTTGAAAGCGGTGAAGAACGACTGGCGATTCTTGAAGCCCACCATCATGCCGATGTCATCAACGGAGTAGGGGGCAAACCGCTTGTCCTTCAGGTGCCTTGTGGCATCCTGTATGCGATGGGCATGCACAATGTCACTATATGACTTCCCATAAATCGCCTTCAACATCCGCGACAGAGAAAATATCGAAATCCCAAGCTGCTCTGCCAGTTGCTGGGCGGAGAAGTCAGGCGCGAGATAACCCTTCCCCTTGATGAGAATGGCATCAATACTTTCCTTATAGCTCTCCAGTTTTTCCATTTCGGCCACAAAGTTACGATTATGTGAGCACAATACAAAAGAAAAAACTCTTTTTTCGTTTTTATTGTCGAGCGTGAGTAACTTCTAAGGTAAGTGTTAGGTGTATTTCTAAAAAAACTATTATTTTGTTCCCCCGTGGGGGAAAAAGTTTTTCCTAACCAGGCAGCAAAGTTTTGCTACCATTAAAGAAAAAAATTGCTACCATTAATGGTAAATAACTTTTTCATTAATAGTAGCCCCGACACCCCCTTTTTAAATTGCCGCCGGCAATCCACCCTTTTGCCGGCGGCAAAACCATGCTTTGCCGCCGCCTCTTTAAAACAACGCCGTTGTTTCATCAAAACATCGGTGTAGGAATGGCAAAACATCGGTGTTGTTTTAAAACGAGTACGGTGGAGCCTTTTTGTTGCCTCCCGAGGGAACACTTGTTGGCTCCTCGAGGGTTCACGTGCAGGCTCGGGGAGGGTACAACTGTGGTGCAAGGCGAACGCAAAGGCAAGCTTGCTTAGACTTTGCTGAGCCGAAGCCCACACTCGCTGTGGCAACTGTAAGTTCGAAGAGACAATTTTCCGCATTGCTGCTCCCCTTTTTTGTGTTTTGATGGGTCATTTGGCTACCAAAACCCTTCCAAATGAGATGTTGATGCTGATTTTTTGAAAAGCCTTCGAGGGCACAAAGTGACATAAAGTGCATCTAAACTCAAGGTTTATGCCTGTTTTTGAGTCCTAAATAAGCCTAATTTCGAAGGAAACAGTCCTATTCTAATCCATTAGTGTCTTGAGTCGGGAAATGAGAATATGCTGCATCTTGTTGTTTTACAGACTTTTAGAAAAAAGACAAACAACTGAGTGTGACAGTTACAGTTGTTACAGTTTATTTTTAAGGGTATCGCACTTTTCTCTATATACTATATAACTATATATATATTAATTAATTAGATAGTATTTAAAGAGATATGTAGTGCTTGTTTTTTAACTGTAACAACTGTAACTGTCACGCGTTTAGGCTGATTCTTCTCTAAAAAGCTTATTTCCCAATAACCAGCCTCTGCTGTTCAATACTCGTTCCTTATTGTGAAATAAGGTGCCTCTGCTGAGGAATAAGCATCCCTTATTGAAAAAAAGACGGAGATTGTTTTTGTGGAAACAAATAATCTTTGTATTTTTGCAAATAATATCTAAAGCCTAAGACGATGACCTATAGCAATGATTCACATATCAAGTCTGTTGAGGACGTGGAGGCGTTCTTTCACCACTTGGTGGATGAACGCAAGGTGAGCTTCCATCCTGACAATATGTTCGAGGATTATGTGTCTTGCGAAGGGGGTGTCAACACCTTCTCACTCGGAGAGTGTGCCACCTACAATCGCCTGATGGACGAGAGCTTCAAAGCGTGTGAGAAAGAAGGTACCGACATCTACAAAATCGGTCTTGACATTCTTCTTTATGGAATGGGTAAGATGAAATGAATAATGGGGAATAAAAGATAAGAGATATGGCTACACAAAAGGAAAGATTTCTTAAATATCTACAAACATGTGTGAAGAGCGCAAGAGTAACGGAAAAAAATCCTCTATTACTCGGAGGCAATGCTCCAAAAGACTATGCGCGTTTTCTCGAGCCAGACCGCCTGTTTGACTACAATCCAAACAAGTGGTCTCATATTGGTTCCATGTATGACATTAACGATTATAGCAAGGCGTTAGAAATCTTTAATGAGTTGATTGCAGACAAGGACTTCCTACTGCGAGACAAGGAGGACAATCAGGGGTGGCGTAGGGGGGCTATAAGCTACTATGTTTGTTTTTTGAGCGCACAACAATTTTTCCAGTCAGGGCTAAAAGATAATGACAAAGTATTGAGAACTGTTCTCAAATTCGAATCAACCAATATTGTATATTTTCTCGCCAATGCCATTAAGGAGGTGCTTGCTTATGACGCAAATTTCAACATGGTCAAAGATAGCATAAAGATAAATGCTGCTACTATGGGATTCAAAAACTGTCCTTTTGGTAAAAAGGCAAGTGTGCAAGAAGCAAATACTGACCCAAGGCGCCAAGATGATTGTGATCGCTCTATTGTATGGCGTTATAAAGATGATGATTACTATTTCTTGAAAGAACAAACCTTGGGTTCGTTACAGGCGTTTGCAAATAACATCAATGGATTATATGCTGATAAGTTCCGTATTAAAATTGACAAAGAAAAAAGGATTTATAAATTTTATCTGTTATCAGAAACCGTAGAAGGAGAAGATAAATTACAAAGTCCGATTTATGATGATCAGATTCCATTAGAACCACCTGTAAAACCAGCCTTTTCTAATCCAAATCCTCGTGTTTGGCTTTATTCTCCAGGAGAACAAGCGAAGTACTGGGATGAATGTCGACAGCAAGGATTGATTCGTTTGGGTTTTGATGAAGTGGGCAATTTCCAACAGTTTGACTCTCGTCAGGCAGTGTTGGCAAAAATGAAAGAAGTGTTTGGAACGAACAAGCCTCATGACTCATTAGCTGTATGGCAATTCTTAAATGACATGCAAATAGGTGATATCGTATATGCAAAGAAGGGCGTTTTCCATATTGTCGGAAGAGGCGTGGTGGAAGGTGACTATGTATATGATGATAATTTGGACGAGTTAAAGCATTGCCGTCGGATTAGATGGGCAGAAGTGGGAGACTGGGATGCTCCCTTCCGCCTTCCACAAAAAACACTAACGCGTCTCAATGCCGATGATCCAAATATCGAATTGCTGGATAAAACCATTTCTGGCACCCTAAGAACAATCATGCCAACAGAATCTTTCTCTGTCAAGAAGATGATAAAATATATCGGAGAAACAGGATTGTTATATAGCGATTCTTTGGTGAAGCGCTTTGCTTTCTCTCTGATGTCTAAGCGATTCTTGATCCTGAGCGGATTGGCTGGTTCTGGTAAAACTCAACTGGCGTTGGCTTTCGCAAGTGCTTTGGTACGAAACAAAGAGGAACAAATGTGCTTGGTGAGTGTTGGTGCTGATTGGACAAACCGAGAACCCTTACTAGGATTTCCCAATGCGCTTGATCCCGAAAAATATGTAAAGCCGGAGAGTGAAGCTTTGGATCTGCTAATTGAGGCGAAAAGGCCAGAGAATGCAGACAGGCCTTTCTTCCTGATACTTGACGAGATGAACATGAGTTATGTGGAACGTTACTTTGCAGATTTCTTGTCCGCAATGGAAAGCGGTCAGGAAATACCACTTTGGGATAAGCCGGAGGAGTGTGACTCGGATGTTCCTCCTACGATTAAATTGCCAAAGAACCTCTTCATCATTGGAACGATCAATGTGGATGAAACAACCTATATGTTCTCTCCCAAAGTGCTTGACCGTGCTAATGTGATTGAGTTTAAGATCTCTCCGAGCGAAATGGAGACGTTCTTACAAGAGATGAAGGAGATTGACCGTGAAGGCATTATTGGTAAGGCTGCAGGAATGGGAGCTGACTTCGTAAACAAAGCCTGCAAAAAAGATTTGGCGCAGGATAAAGAGGCGGTGGATACTTTGCAAAACTTCTTCAACGAACTGAAGAATGTGAATGCCGAGTTTGGCTACCGTTCGGCTACAGAGATATTCCGCTTTATCTGTCAGGCAAAGACTAACGATGATTCAAATTCCAAGATGACAGACGAAGAGATCTTGGATGCAGCAATCGTGCAGAAGTTGCTTCCTAAGTTACATGGCTCTCGCAAAAAACTGGAACCTGTGCTAGCACAACTTTGGAAACTTTGTTTTGTTGGTGCTGGTAAGGATTTGAATATTTCTAAGGAGAACGTTGAGAAGGCACAATTCAAGGAGAGTGCCGACAAGATCCGTCGCATGTATGAATCAGCTACTGCTAACGGATTTACAAGTTTTGCAGAAGCGTAATAGATGTTGAACGAACGAGAATATCTTGAAATACCAGTTGCAGGGAAAATCAGCGAGCTTACATTGATTGTCTATCCGCAATCCTCAAATGCAAAGGTGTTTGAGGAAAGTGAGCCATATGCCGGTGAATCAAGATATCAACTATTGGAGGGATGTACCTATGCTTATGAATTTGTAGATAAACAGAAGGGGAAAAACTTTCAGTTTGATATTCAGGATGAGATAGTGAAGCACCATCCCAACAAGTCACTTCATTCCAATATGGGAACAATTGTAACAGGTATCTATGTTGGAAGTTTATCGAGGATTGTCTTGAATGTGACAGATAACCAAAAAGTTGGGCATGTGAGTCTTGAGATAAGAAGCACTAAATCAGAGTACCAAAAAGAATACCGGTTGATGCTGGATGAGATTGCAGAATACTATACTGATTTGGTTCTGCAGCAAGGTTCACCTGTAACACAGCAGCTGAGAATTGACCCCAATTGTTCTTCAAAAACCCTTTACCAAAGATTCTCTTTTGTTCGATCGTTAATTGAAAGTGACACATTCTCAGAGGCTATTCACAAGATTATCTCCAATCCTGTGAGAAAATGGACTGATGCAAATATTGAGCGTAATATTGTTGGCGTAAAGCGTCTTAGCCGCAAAAATATTCGACAGATTGCATCAAGCACAGACAGAATGCCTTTACCTATGGGGATGCGAAATGGAATGCCAGAGTGTTTGACAAGTGTGCCTAGAAATATCGAAGTGGAATACAAGCGAGATACTACTGATTGTCAAGAAAATCAATTCGTGAAGTTTGTGTTACGTTCGTTTGTCAATTTCTGCTCAGATATAAAAGGTTTAGATAATGCCTCCGAACGACTAAAAGCAGAGGCTAACCACACTCTGGAGCTGCTTTACGAACATTTGGATAACCAGTTTTTCCGTCAAATATCGCAACCTACACATCTGAACATGAATAGTCCTGTGCTGCAACGCAAGGAAGGCTATCGTGAGGTTTTGCAGGCTTGGTTATTGTTTGACCTGGCTGCTAAATTAAGCTGGGAAGGAGGCGATGATGTTTATGATGCAGGAAAGAAAAATGTAGCCACATTGTATGAATACTGGCTGTTCTTCAAACTATTGGAGTTGATAAGCGAGTTTTTCCACATTGAACCAAAAACAAAGAAAGATTTGGTGCAAGTGGATAAGAATGGCATCAATCTAAGTCTGAAGCAGGGTAGAATGAAGATGATTAGTGGACGGCAGGAAACATTCTCACGTATATTGAATGTTGCTTTCTACTATAACAGGACATTCAATAAGGTTGCACAAAATGATGATTTCATTCACAAGGCTGGGAGTTGGACAATGACGATGCGACCAGATTACACGTTGTCTCTATGGCCAGGAGAAATTAGCGAGGAGGAAGCCGAGAAGCAGGAGCTTATTGTGCATATCCACTTTGATGCAAAATACAGACTTGACAAGGTACTCCTTGAAGACAGGGATGTCGGCAAGAATATTGAAGAGGATTTGGCTGAAGAGAAACAGGAACAAGAATTGAAGATATATAAGCGTGGTGATCTGCTAAAGATGCACGCTTATAAAGATGCTATTCGAAGGACAAGCGGTGCATATGTTTTGTATCCTGGCACCGATAAGAGGGAACCCTTACGCGGTTTTCATGAAATAGTTCCAGGATTAGGTGCTTTCAGCATTCGACCAGGTCACTGGCAGCAAGATTCTGTTTATCTGAAACAGTTCCTTGCTGAGGTTAAAGCACATCTGATGGATCGTACCTCAGACAGAGAGAAGCTTTCTTATTATCAATATGATATTCACCTTGAACCTAACAAGGTGGTAACAATGAAAAGCCTTCCAGAAGCAGAGGGAGAAAATCGTGGATTTCTGCCTGATGAAACAACTGTTCTTATTGGCTATTACAAGAACCAGGAGCATCTTGACTGGATTTTGAAGCACTGGATGTATAATGGACGTGCTGGCGACAGAAAAGGCTCAATATCAGTGAGCAAGGAGATTGTTGGTGCTCGATATATTCTCTTGCATAATGGCAAAGAGGCTTCACTCCATAAGATAAACCTTGGGGGGCCTAAGGTGTATGGATATAAGGAAATGAAAGCCCTCGGATATCCTTTCAACCCCAAAGAGAACAATGAAGATAAGATATATCTGATGTTCCGATTGAATCAGAATGGAGTGGAGAAAGAACTGAAGAAATACACTTGGAATCCTCAAGACATCGTGAAATTGAAACTGAGTCGTTTCGGTAAGTTTGATGTGGCAAAGTTGACAGATTTGATGAAGATTGCAATCAATAAATAATACCACCTATTGCAATCAATAAATACATCAACATCTAATTAGATCAGATGACACGGGGACAGGTGAGTGACATTAGAATGAAAGATTAATCATGTAACATTTCTGGTTTTTGCATACTATAATAAGATGTAAGATGTTAGAAGGAAGAAGTAAGATGGACTCACGGATCTACGGAGTCACGAAATAAGGACGGAATAAAAACGTTATAAAATATATGGAAGATAAAGGTCAGATATTGCTCTATCAGACACCTGACGGAGAATCGCGCATAGAGGTTCGACTGGAAGGTGAAACCGTATGGCTCAATCAGGAGCAAATGGCGGAGCTGTTTCAGCGTAACAAATCTACTATTTCAAGGCATATTAACAATGTCTATGAAGAGGGCGAGCTGACGCCAGAGGCAACCGTTGCGTTTTTTGCAACAGTTCAAACAGAAGGTAACAGACAGGTGGAGCGAGACATTGCTTTCTACAACCTCGATATGATTATCAGCGTGGGTTATCGCGTTCATTCATATCGTGGCGTGCAGTTCCGCATGTGGGCGACGAGGGTCCTGAAAGAATACATTGTGAAAGGTTTCGTGCTTAACGATGACCTGCTGAAACGTGCCGGTGGAGGTAATTACTTTGATGAGCTGTTGGCACGCATCCGCGACATCCGTTCGTCTGAGAAGGTGTTTTATCGAAAAGTGCTGGAGATCTATGCGCTTAGCATCGACTACGACCCAAGGGTGGAAATGACGCAGGAGTTCTTCAAAACGGTGCAGAACAAAATGCACTACTCTGTGCATGGGCACACGGCAGCGGAGATTATCTACGAGCGTGCTGATGCCAGGAAAGACTTCATGGGTCTGACCACATGGACGGGTTCGATGCCACAGAAGACGGATGCTGAGGTTGCCAAAAACTATCTGTCGCAGGAAGAGATAACTACGCTGAACCGTATTGTCAGCCTTTATCTGGACTTTGCTGAGTTGCAGGCCGAGGAGCATCGACCCATGTACATGAAGGACTGGATAGCAATTCTTGATGATTTCCTGCGTATTTCGCGTAAGGACATACTGACTCATGCTGGCTCGATCTCTGCAAAGCTGGCCAAAGCGAAAGCCGATGCAGAATATGATAAGTTCAAGGAGCGGACGAAGAATGAACTGACTCCTGTTGAGATTCACTTCTTAGAACAGTTTGAGAGGGAGCAGAAGAAGTTAGGCGATGGAAAGCGAAAAAAGGAGAGTTGAAGAGGCAGACTGCTTCTACCCATACTCTAGCCAGCTCCTAAGTTGCTCCTAGCCATACTCTAGGCATACTCTAGCCTTACTCATGAGTATGGCAAGAGCGAGAGAAGGGCGAGGCTAACAGATGGAAGATGTATGATGGAAGAGGTAAGATCGACTCACGGATCTACGGAAACATGGACTCACGGATCTACGGAGCCCTGAAATAAGGATGGAATAAAAACGTTATAGAAATAAAGACAGACGAGATATGACAAAAGAGAATAAAGAATTATTGATGAAGTTGCTCCAGCAACATAAGGTGCTGGGCATATCCGACCAGATAGACTTCGACAAGTTCTATTTGGATTCAATCATCTCTAATTCTGTTTCTCTTGTTGGTGATGATTATGGTACGGTTATCGACCAATCAGAAGTGGGGAAATGGTCGATAAAGCCGTCTTTATCAGAGAAACTGGTCGATATTTTGGAATTCGTGGCCGATAAAGACCAGATTACGACAGAAGAAATCGTCAGTCATTTTGGTTTCAATCCCACAACCGCCAAGCGCTATCTTCGCCAACTCACGGAATTCGGTTACTTGGAAGCTCATGGTGGGAATAAGAACAGGACATATACGAAGAAATGATTATTTGCGTACTATAGGCAGGGTGTAGGCATACTCTAGGCATACTCTAGGCATACTCTAAGCTGCTTCTAAGCTTACTCATGAGTATGCTTACAGTATGGCTAGAGCGAGAGAAGAGTGAGGCTGATGGATGAGTGATAAAGGTTCAAAGTTCAAGGTTCAAGAAATTCGTCTCAATCATGTAACATTACGTGAGTTCGACGAATTCAAAACAGTGCAAGTTGTGTGTCCACAACTCTTTCACATGCAATGCATGGTTTCTTTGGGAAGAAGCAGTAAGCGGCTAGCGCCCCCAGCATGTTCACGATGAAGTTGTCA
>CACXKA010000008.1 GCA_902768125.1 uncultured Bacteroidales bacterium
GTTACGGTGTTTTGCCATGGGTTTCAAACTGAAAATCCCCAAACAGTAGGGGTTTTCCTATAACAGATATAGGGATATGGAATTAAACCTTTTGCAACTCATTGATTAACATGGAATAAAGTGGTAGGGATTCCTCTCTTGAGGGGAGGAATGAGGAAAGAAAAAATCAAGAAAAAATTAAAAAAAAATTTTTTTGAAACGACCACGAACCTTCAGCTCGGCGTAGCCAATGACACGAATCTAACGAATTAATATAACGTGAATTCGTCGAACTCACGTTAATTAGTCAAATTCGTAGTTTTATTTCTTGAGGCAGAAAGAAAAAGCTGAAGTTTAGCATGTGCTCAACTTCTTGGGAGTTAAAGGAGTTAAGGTAGTTATTGACGTTTGCTTATTTGACCAATTTCAAATTGCCAAATAAATTGTACATTGTACATCGTCAAATTGTAAATACCTTAACTCCTTTAAATGATACTTGCTTATTGTTCGGGAGACATCAAGAGTCCCCACTCTTCACTGTTCATAGGCATCAGTCGCATCATACGATAGACGAGCTGCATTTCCACGTCGAGGGTGCGTGTCAAGAACGATGTTGACTTCTCGTACATCTTTTCGAAACGTTGGTTGGTCTCGTCTGTGACGAGTGTGTTGAGAGGAACATACTCTTGTTTGTCGGGAAACTGAACGGCAGGCGTAAGAATGTACTGGGCATCTTTTTGCTGCGCTTGCAGTTTCTGAGGCAAGGGCTTCGCATTGGTCGGACAAGCGAGCGAGAAATTGCTTGCCTCATTCAGTTCCTTTACGTAGCTGTCATATTCCTCAGACGACACTTTGCCGACTTCCTTGTTTTGGGAAAGGTTGTTAAGAGCTTTGAAGAGCTGCTCACTATTTTCGATGGAGCCAGAGAGCGTCAGGTCGTCAACGAACTTCAAGACAATATCGGCTCTGCCTTCTTTGAAGATGGTTCCCAAATGGGCATAAGCGTCTGCATCCTGCCAATTGGAAGAGGATGTGTTGATATTGTCAATGATATTGTCAATGAAGGCTTTCTGTTCAGGAAGGGTAACCACTGCCACACCATTGAGCATCTCCATTCCTTTCTGGGTGAACGAAGTGAGAATGTTCAGTAGAGTGCCTGCGGAAGAGTCGGTGGTGCCCCAAGAGAGAACGATAGCGCTGTCATCGTCAGGCAGCCCATAGGTGTTTCCCTTCAAAGCAGAACGGATATCGACACCCATCTGGAACTCGTTGGTCTGGAAACTCACATATTGTGATTCGGGAGTCTTTTCCAACATCGTAGATATCACTCCATTGCACAGGGTGACTTCCTCGTCGTTGAAGAGTCCTGTCATTCGCAGACTCATTTTTCGAGGAATGCGATTGACACATGCCATCCCTGTGGCGCCATTCATTTTGGCTGGTGACACGGATTCATACCACTCCCCTTCGTTGCGGAGCGCAATCTTGTAGAGTGTCTGTCCGTAGCCCTCAACGGTAGCGGGGAAGACAAATTCAAGCCCTTCTGCTGGTCTCATGGTGTATTTGCCATTTTCATCGAAGATGACACGAACACCGAAAGACATGATGTCAACGGGAATGTACGCCTGATAGCCCATCGCTGCCAATTCGCTTCCGCTCTCCACTGGACGTGCGTTTTGGATGGCATTCCTTACGGCTAAAAGTGCACACACCTTCTTCAGATTGGTGCTGAAGTGTGGGTCTTTCCCTATGTATGTCAGTAGCTGTGATTGAATTTGCGTCATCATGTCGAACAGTTGAAAATCGAGGTTTTCATCCAAGATTCGAACATCATTCTCGACATGTGTAATCAATTCATCACGCTCCTTTCGAGCCTCCTCGTTGATGGGGGCGTCATCATCGTTGGAGGAGCACGACATCTGCATGGTCAGCCCCAAGAAAAGTGAGGCGAACAGCACCCAATTAATGATTCTTTTCATACGTTTCCTCCTTTCTTAACGAGCCAACAACTTCTTACCATTCATAATAAAGACGCCTTTGGCTGGCTTGCTCTCAAGCAGGCGACCCTGAAGGTCGAAGATTTGTTGAGTGCCATCGCTATCCACTGTGCGGATGGATGAAACGCCAGTTGCATCATTGAAGCGAATCTTGATGTCAGCATCGAAGAGCAGGTCTGGATTTTCTTCCACAACGTTCTCGCCAGGCACACGGAACATCGTACGATAGCCTTGCTGATTAGATTTGCCAGCTACACGACGGTGAGCAGGATCCATTTCATAAGAATCACCCATAGCGTCGTTTGCAAAGAAGAAGGCACGGAACGCATTGACACGAAGGGGTTCACCACCTTCTGGCGTCATGAATCGTGTCCAAGAACCTTCTTCACCAAGAGCATAGACTTGTTTCTCGTCAGCCTCTGTAGATGACATTGCGAAGAACTGTCCTCTCCATGAACCCAACTCTGACTGCTCTTGATTGAAGAATGCTTTCTCATAATCATAAACAGGATCCGATACAATCACATCTATGGCTTTGGCGTTCAAGGCTACACCATAGGCATTCAGGCTCACGCTACCCTGCTCCACTACGGCAAGATATGCCTCACCTGCCTTAGCGCAAGGTTCCACATCAGTAAAGATGAACTGCTTGTAGTAGTTGTCGATATAAGAGAGCTTGTAAAGCTTGATGTTGTCAGCTGGTTGGTGGTCGCTGAATTTCATGTCAAAAGGCAGACAAAGGGTGTAAGCCTTAGGTGTCCATGTGCCATCGCCATTGTCAACAGCAGAGAGCACACGGTCATAGAACACATTGACCACTTGTTTGTCATACTTCTCAAGCATGTCGTTATTGCTTTCATTGTTGTCTTCCATCAAAGCCACTCCCTGAATTGGAGCATGGAAGCCTTGGAAATCGTCAAGGCAAACGGCTTGTCCTTTGAACATCAACTGGTACACACCAGAATATGGCGCCTTGAAGAAGACTGTGCCGGACTGAGTGTAAATGTCATAGAGTGTCCAATCCTCGTCAAGTTCACGACGATAATAAACATAGAGCAAACCGCTTCCACTGCTTTCACCGCCTCCTCCGAACATCGCCATCATATCCATGCCGCCGCCCGTCATCTCAGCTAAGAAATGCATCACATCGCCTTTCTGAGCCTGCAAACGAGGAGTGACCAGTTCGTATTCTTCTGATTCTGTGGTTGCCATCCATGTCTTAGGTGCACCTCCGCCACCCATGCCAAACATCGCCATCATGCCACCACCTCCGGTAGGTTTCGTGATAGCCCAACCTGTTGTTTCCCAACCTGCAGGAAGTTCTTGTGGTATGGACTCGTCATCCACCACATATTCAGGTTCGAAATTCTCAGACCATACATCTGCAGCAATCTTATAGGCCTGCATGCTAATGGTTTGCGGAGACAGGAATTCATCAGTAGGAGCAAACGTGATGAAGACGTTGTTCTCACCGAGGATGGCTTCATCCACATTGAAAGTGACATCCACCTTCACCGCTTCACCAGAGGCAACTGTGAAGGTTGTCTGACTAAGGCTGAACACGCGCTCATCTGAAGAGATGGCGTTGACGTGGAGTGTGCCAGTACCCGTGTTCATCACCTTAAAGGTCTTGGTCACATTTTCACTTTGAGCTCCAAGGCAAATATGCTTGACAACAGCGCTGTCAAGTGTCACGTAGAGGTCGGGAGCCTCGTTGTCAATTTGGAAACCTGCAACACTGTCGATGAGGATGCTGTCAGAAGCGGTGAAGCGGAAACGATATTCACCTGGTTGCATGTAGCCAACCCATAAAGTCTTATAAAGAGAATCCACATCATTGGAGAAATCCTGCACTTTTTCCCACTTGTTGCTTCCGTACACCGACTTCTCCACGGTGAAGACAGAACCGCCGCCACCCATGCCGAACATGCCGCCGCCACCGCTGTTACCATTCTTTGCGGAGAACGTCAACACTTCGTCAGCACCAGAGAATGTCAATGGAGGTGTCACAAGCGAGAATGTGGGGGCGCCACCGCCCATCATGCCAGCCATACCGTCATCTGCTTTCACAACAGTTGCAGCTCCTTCTTCCACCTTCCAACCTTCTGCATACCAGCCTTTAGGCAATGCATTTGCATTGAATGTTTCCACCCAAACATCTGGGTTTGAAATAACGGCATCGGCAATGAAACTCACTCCGTACACACGTTCGTCAACTGGTAAAAAACCAATCTGAGCACCATTCTTTCCCATGTGTCCTCCCTGATAGAGGAACGTAATGTCAACATCTAAGGTATCCCCACCTGCAATAGCAAGTTCCTTGGGGGAAACAGTAAAGACAGACTCATCATCTGAGGAAACATTGATGTTGAGAGTGCCCGTAGCGGTATTGATGACTTTGCATTTTGTTGTGCTATCTATTGCACATACACCCAAATTGATGTATTTGACAGCTTTATCGCCATAAATCACATGAATGTCGGGAGCTTCCATATCAATCTGGAAACCTGCAACGCTGTCAATTTCCACATTGCCAGCTGCTCTGAAACGGAAACGATATTCACCAGCAGGAGTGTCTGACACGGTGAACGTCTTATACAGGGTATCGAGTTCAGTGGTGAAATCAGCCACTCGCACCCATTTGTGATCACCATATACAGTACGTTCCACAACGAAAGTGGAGTCGCTGCTGCCACCCATCATGGATCCCATACCTGAAGCCTTGCCCTTGATGGCAGAGAACACCAACACCTCATTCTCCTTCACCGTCAACGGAGGAGTCATCAGATAGTTGAATTCACTGTCGCCACCCATCATTTGCTTCATGTCGAAACCAGTCGATGCAGAAGCAGAACCTTTCTTGGCAACGCCTGTGCTATCAACCATCCAACCTTCAGCAAACCAGCCGTATGGCAACTTGTTACCGTTAAACCTTTCGTCCATTGAAGACGAAGACTCTTGTGCTTTCACCTGCCCCACACCCATCAGGATGAGAAGTCCAAGCACCAATCTGAATTGAAATAACACGTTTTTCATTTGTATTTATTTATATTTGTTTGTTGTTTGTATTGCGACAAAGGTACAACCTTTTTTAACTATTCCAAAATAATTTCCAAAAAAGACGAAAAAAAGAACGAAAAATCCGTCTGAAAATTCGTTTTCTTTCATCTATTTGGTATTTTGGTCCCATTTTTGCAAATCCTTCTTGTTTCTTTGTGGGCTTCTTTCCAACGTGGAAAATATTTGTCCATCAGCATATGAAAACGAAGACTGTGATTGGGTTCCAACAGGTGGCAAAGTTCGTGAACCACAACGTGTTCAACGCACCAAGTTGGCAATAACAGCAGATAAATGGAAAAACAGATGGATTTGCTGCGCACGTTGCAGACGCCCCATCTGGAAATCATTGGCTTATAAGTAATCGCAAGGGGCTTTACACCCATGACTTTTGCATGGTTCTCAACCATCGGTTCTATCAAAGTGTTCAGTTTGGAGATGGCTTCGGCTTTCTGTTCCTGTCTGGGGATGGTCATAGAGTTCGGCAATCAGCGTGAGCGCTTTTTAGTAGGCTTTTGGTTCGCTTGCAAAGATATATTCTTTTCCCCACTCTTCCAAACTTTTCTTTACTTTTTTTCATTTTCCCATCATCATCTCACACCACAAGAGCCCGTGCAATCGCACAGGCTCTTTCTATTCTTCCCTACCCCAACAATTGAGGCTTCAAGGTTTAGTTATACTTCATATTTTTGTGGATAACTTTATTCTTTGTTTCGCCTACTGCACCTTGGTCATCTCGAAGGTGGCGGTGTAGGTGGTGCCATCCTCGCGCTGGCGCAGGGCGGTCCACTTCATCTTGCCGTTCTTGATGCTCTCAATCTCCCACCACTCGCGCAGTTCTTCGCTGTCTTCTGCCTTCTGCCAGCGAGTGCAGAGCAGCGTGCCATCCACGAAATAGTCCGACCTGAAATCGGTGCTTGTCGTCCATGCGTCGCCCACCTTGCTGTAAAAGACGTAGGTTCCGTTGTCACGATACTCCCAGCGATGCACTTTGCCGTCGGTGTGCTCGTCCTCACCGCTGGTCACCTTACCTTCCCACACGCCCAGAATGGCGGTGGAGTAGTCATCGGTAACACGTTTCAAAGTCTCCTTCGATTCCATCTTGATCCGTTCCACACCATCAACAGAGATGATGTTGGAAAAATCCTCATGCATCTTGTTGGCGTCGATAGCATTAACCTTAACCACGGTGTTGGCGAAAGTATGCTCATCAAGCTGGCTCGCACAAGAAATGACGTTACCATCTATCGTGTAATCGAACAGATCTTTACGATGCCAGAAGTTCATATACGACAGGCTGACACTCACCTTGTCGGCCGACTCGAAATTGATAACCAGTTTCTGATTGGTGAGTGCCGGTTTACCATCTTTTTCGTCAACAATCCACTTGCCGATAATCTTTTCGGAGAGATTATCGGCTTGGTTAGAATCATCATCGTCTGAAGAACACGATGTGAACACACTTGCGCCACAGATGGCCAGGATGGCGGCGAGCATCCATAAATACATCTTCTTCATAGTTATTTAGTTTTCTGTGAGTGCACTCGTATCTACAGGGAAGGTAAAGGCGGTCTTCACCACGCCGTCGCCGTAGATGGTCTTGAAGTCATTCTTCATCGAAATGATATGGTATCCAGCCTCACGCCATTTCGCCTCACGCTTGGCTCCCTCGGCGAGGTCGGCATGGTCGCGGATGTCATCGTCAGCCACGAGCATAAACGCTGCTGTCTTATATTGCGGATTGCCCAGCGCATAGTTGTGCATGGAACAGTCGCCACTGCTGTTGCCGAACGACAGCACGGGCACCTTGCCTATCTCTTGCGAGATCTGCAGCACCTTATTGGTCTTCAGGTTCTTGATGATGAGTTCGTCGGTGCGCACAAGGTCTTCCTTCTGCCCCATCGTGTAGTTCACGCCTGCCTCCGTGCCCTGACTGCGGGAACGCAGCTTCACGTCCATACCGATGACGCGGTTGGAGGGGATGCCGATGCTTTCCACCAGCGCACGACAGATGAAACGGTCGGAGCCGCTGACGACATAACAGGTGAAGCCGTTGGCTTTCAGGTAGTCGAACACCTCCAGCATGGGCTTGTAGAAGCTCTGCCCGTAGGTCATGCCGCTGAATCCGTTGGCAGGTTGTTGGGCGTATGCCTTGACGTAGGCATCAAACTCAGCGAGCGTCATGCCGCTATAAGCCTTCGCTGCAGCGTAAGCGTGAACCATGTCGAATTGGTCTGGCAGTTTCTTGCCGTTCCTGACAAAGTCCCTGATTGCTTGGGCAGCCTCCATCACGTCCTTCGGTGCCTCGTACGAAGCATCGTCCAGTGCGCGGTACTCCAGCAGGTTATACTCGAAATACGTCGGGTATAGCTCACCGACAAACGTGCCGTCCATATCGAATGTGGCGATGCGGTCCTCCTCCTTGATGAAGTTCTTCGAGGCGGGGTCAGTCACGTCCTTCACATAATCTTGCAGCGCCGTCAGTGCCTCGCACTGGTTCCACAGCGTGAAATACTCCGTTGTAGGCGGAACGATGGAAACATTATCATCGTCCTTGCTGCACGATGTGAACACACTTGCGCCGCAGATGGCCAGGATGGCGGCAATCATCCATAGTTTTGCTTTTTGCATAGTTTTGGTCTTTTTCTGGTTATTCATTTAGGTTTCTTGGGCAAAGGTAAGCAAAATCTCCTAAACAAACAATACCCAAACGCCTCCAATCCCCAACTTTTGTGTATTTTTGATTCATAAAACATCGAAAAGAACAAAAAAACAAAAAAATTACGGTGTATTGCCAATTGCATTCCCACATAGTTTTGACTGTTGTCTTATTTGGTCAGATGAGAAAAAGGCAGTACCGTTGACCACGTCTAAGGTACTCTCGTTCGACAATAAAAGTAAAAAAATATTTTTTCCCTTTGTTTTGTGCTCACTTATTCGTACCTTTGTACGCTCAAAACAACCTATTCATACAATTTAATTTCAAAAACTTCATTTCTATTTATTAACAACTTATGGGTTATGAAAACTAAGCTTTTTTTTGCATTGATGTTGGTCTTCACGATGAAGGCTGGTGCAGTGTTTGCACAAACGAAAAGTACGGAATTGGAAGAAGGCGGTACGGGACCTTACAAGGCGGTCATGTACGAGGTGGACGGATTTGGGGAACACACGGTGTTCGCACCCAAGGACCTGTCTAAGTTCAACGCGAAGAATCCGCTCCCTGTGTTGGTGTGGGGCAATGGCGGATGTGCGAACTCTCCTCGTGGTCATGAGAAGTTCTTGAACGACATCGCTTCTTACGGATATATCGTGCTTGCCACTGGCGTGATGCCTGCCGAGGGTGCTCCTCGTGGCATGGGCGGCGGCATGGGCATGGGCAGCCAGTCGCGCACGGAACAGCAAGTGGAGTCGATGGATTGGGCGTTCGTGCAGAATGAAGACAAGAACAGTCCTTACTATCAGAAAATCGACACGAAGAACATCTGCATCGCAGGTATGTCTTGTGGTGGTTTGCAGGCGCTCTTCAATTGCTTCGACAAGCGCGTGACTTCCATCATGATTTGCAACAGCGGTCTGCTGAACGATGGCGGCAACTCTCCTATGGGTGGAATGCCCAGCGTGCCTAAGGACAAGCTGAAGGACATCCACTGCCCTATCATGTACATGCTGGGTGGCGAATCGGACATTGCCTATGCAAACGGTATGGATGACTTCAAGCGCATCTCTCACGTTCCCGCTATCGCCGTGAACCTGCCTGTGGGTCATGGTGGCACTTACAACCAGGCTCATGGTGGCGAGTTCGCCATTGTGGCTCGTGCATGGCTGGATTGGCAGCTGAAGGGTGACAAGGACGCTTCGAAGATGTTTGTGGGCGACGCTCCTGCCATCCTGCAACGTCCTAACTGGAAACTGGAAAAGAATGCGAAAGTAAAGTAGATACCCCCGTATCAACGGTAGAAGGTGCAAAGGTGGTGCAAACCGAGGAAAATCATCTCATTGATTTTGTATTTCGCTCGGTTTTCGCTACCTTTGCACTCGTTATGAGCATATCCATTGAATTAAGGAACCTGACAACGGGTTATCAGGTGAAGGGAGGCGAGAAGGTGATTGCCTCTGGATTAAACGCAACTTTGAACAGCGGTGAGATGATTTGTCTGCTGGGTCCTAACGGAGCTGGCAAATCGACTTTGCTGCGCACTTTGGCGGGTTTCCAACCAGCCTTGGGCGGCACGGTGGAGGTGATGGGACACAACATCAAGAAGTGTGAGAGCAAGGACTTGGCGCGCATGATGAGTGTGGTGCTGACCGACAACTCGGACATCAAGAACATGACTGCCGAGGAGGTGGTGGCGATGGGTAGAAGTCCCTACACTGGCTTCTGGGGCAAGTTGCGCGAGAAGGACAAGCTGGTGGTGAAGAAAAGCCTCGGATGGGTGGGCATTGAGGACTTGGCTCCCCGAAAGATGCAGACCCTCTCTGACGGTGAGCGGCAGAAGGTGATGATTGCCAAGGCGATTGCCCAAGAGACCCCCATCATCCTGCTCGACGAACCCACTGCCTACCTCGACTATCCCAGCAAGATTGCGATGATGCTTTTGCTGCACCGATTGGCGAAGGCGCTGAAGAAGACCATCTTCATGAGCACGCACGACTTGGAGCACGCCCTGCAAGTGGCTGACCAAGTGTGGCTGCTCGACCACGAGCGAGGACTTTCCACAGGTATGCCTGAAGACTTGTGCATCGACGGCAGCATCGAACAGTATTTTGCCAAGGAGAACATGACGTTCAACCGCGAGTCGTGCACCTTCTCCATCGAGCATGAGACAGCCCGAGACCTCATCGTGAAGGGCAAGGAAGACACCCTCGAATACCGCCTCTGCTGCAAGGCACTGCTCCGTAACGGCATGCAGCCTGTGGCATCGGCAGAAGGCACGAACGCCACCACCGACGTGACCGTCAGCATCCCAGGCGACGGCACCTACCGCCTCATCGAGAAGGGCAAGGAGACGGTGAAGGTGGAGAAGATTCAGCACTTGCTCCACATGATCGTGCCTGCCATCACCAAGTATCACATATCAGCCATCCGCGAGGCTGCCGAAATGAATCAATATGAATAGACTTATCCTTTTCACCCTGACGGTGCTGTGCACCAGTATGTCCATGTGGGCACAAGAGACGATGGAGCAAGCGATGTTTGAGTCGATGCGAGACGATGACAAAGCGGTGATTGTGGCGGTGCACAAAGATGCGGAAAGCGGCATCGGCAGCACGGGCATCGAACGCCTCAACCAACGTTTGCGCAACGCCTACCCCAACTACGCCTTCCGCGAGGCTTGCACCACCCAAGGAGCGATGGCGCAGGCACCCGACCCCGACGAACTGTTCAGCCAACTGGCGAAGGATGGCTACACGCACGTGCTGGTGCAGTCGTCCAGTCTCACGAACGACTTGGATGTGCAGTACCTTCGTCACATCGTGGAAGCTGCCAAAGGGAAGTTCAAGCACGTGCGTCTGGGAGAACCGCTGCTGAGCGATAGGAGCGACTATGAGAAAGTGGCGGACATCGCCATCAACACCTTCAGTGTGCCGAAAGAGATGAATGTGCTGGTATGCAACGGCAACGGGGAGGATGACGCTTCGTACATGCTGTTGGATTACATTTTACGCGACGAAAGTGAAGGAGATTGGATGCTCGCCACCACGAACGGCATCCCTACCCTCGACCACCTCGTACAAGTGCTGAAAAGACAAAAGGTGAAGAAGGTGCATCTGGTGCCCTTCAATGCCGAGGCAAGCAGCTTGATGCGCAGCGAATGGATGAAGAAACTGCAACAGGCAGGATGCAAGGTGACGATGGAGAGCCGCACGCTGATTGACCAAGAAGGGGTTGCCAGTCTCTTCGAGGAACACGTGCGTCAGGCAGAACAGTTCCGTCGCCTCACGCCCAAAGAACAGAAAATCATTACACGATAACATGCCCAGCCCCTATCTCGAAATCAAAGGACTGACCAAACGCATCGGACACCGCGTGCTGTTTGAGGATATCTCGTTCACCATCAACGAGCGTGAGCACATTGGACTCATCGCCAAGAACGGAACGGGCAAATCGACCTTGCTCAGCATCATTGCGGGCAAGGAGGGCGACGACGGGGGCACGATGATCTTCCGCAACGACCTGAAAGTGGGCTATCTGGAACAGACACCCACCATCGGAGCCAAGGAACTGGAAGGAAAGAACGACGAGTACCTGCAACGCTACAAGCGATTCCTCACCCAGATGAAAATCACGGAGGAGGAAGCGGCAAGACCCGAAGCCCAACTGAGTGGCGGTCAGATGAAGAGGATTGCCCTCTCGAGGGTGCTGGCTGGAGAACCCGACCTGCTCATCCTCGACGAGCCGACGAACCACCTCGACTTGGAGATGATTGAATGGCTGGAGAATATGCTGAGCCGTTCGACAATGGCGATTCTGATGGTGACGCACGACCGCTATTTCCTCGACCGCATCTGCTCGAGCATCATCGAGATGGACAACTCGCGCATCTACACCTACAAGGGCAACTACTCGTATTATCTGGAGAAGCGACAAGAACGCATCGACAACATGAATGCGGAGATTGCGCGCGCGAACAACTTATATAGAACAGAACTGGAATGGATGCGCTCCACCCCTTGTGCCCGCACCTCGAAGGCGAGATACAGGATTGAGTCGTTCTACGAACTGGAGAAGCGTGCCAAGCAACGCATGGAGGAACGCAACGTGCGGTTGGAGATGGGCGGCACCTACATCGGCAACAAGATTTTTGAGGCAAGGGATGTGTGCAAGGCATTTGGCGAACACGTCATCCTCAAGAACTTCAACTATAACTTCACCCGATACGAGAAACTGGGCATCGTGGGCAACAACGGAACAGGCAAATCGACCTTCGTGAAGATGTTGCTCGGACTGGAACCCCACGACAGCGGCACCATCGACATTGGCGAGACGGTGCGCTTCGGCTACTACTCGCAGCAGGGAATGGCGTTCAAGGAGGAACAGAAGGTGATTGATGCCGTGAGGGACATCGCGGAATATGTGGATATGGGCAACGGCGAGAAGTTGTCTGCCAGCCAGTTCTTGCAGCACTTCCTCTTTCCACCTGAGGAACAGCACAGCTACATCTACAAGTTGAGTGGTGGCGAAAGGAGACGACTGTATCTCTGCACCGTGCTGATGAAAGCCCCCAACTTCCTCATCCTCGACGAGCCAACCAACGACCTTGACATCGTGACCCTGCAAATCTTGGAGGATTACCTCAAGAACTTCAGGGGATGCCTCATCATCGTGAGTCACGACCGCTACTTCATGGACCGAGTGGTTGACCACACGCTGGTCTTTCACGGCAACGGCGACATTCAGGACTTCCCAGGCAGTTACAGCCAGTATCGCGACTGGAAGGAACAGAACGAGCGTCAGGCATCGGCAGAGAAAGCCGCCCCCAAGGAGGAGAAGAAGCCCGACGGAAGGAACCAGAACCGCGCCCGACGCCTCACCTTCAAGGAGAAGCAAGAGTTCGCCCAACTGGAAAAAGACATCGCCGCCCTCGAAGCGGAAAAGAAGAAAATAGAAACAGCCCTCTGTGGCGGCACCACCTCGGTGGATGAAATCACAGAGATGAGCAAACGCCTGCCCCTGCTCAACGACGAACTGGAGGAGAAGGAAATGCGCTGGCTCGAACTATCAGAATTTGCATCATGAACATCACTTCAGCCACTTATGTAGGCTCCAAGCCACACCACACCCAATGCCCCAACGACGGACGCCCAGAGTATGCGTTCATCGGACGAAGCAACGTGGGGAAGTCTTCCCTCATCAATGCCCTCACAGGCAGGAAGAACCTCGCCCTCACCTCTGCCACACCCGGCAAGACGATGTGCATCAACCACTTCCTCATCAACAACCAGTGGTACATCGTCGATTTGCCTGGCTACGGCTATGCACAACGAGGCAAGAGTGCGATGGAGAAGTTGAAGACGATGATCAGCAGCTATGTGCTGGAACGTGAACAGCTCACCTGCCTCTTCGTGCTCATCGACATCCGTCACGACCCCCAGAAAGTGGACCTCGCGTTCTTGCATTTCCTCGGCAGCAAAGGGGTTCCCTTCGCAATTGTCTTCACCAAAGCCGACAAGCTTCCACCTTCGAAAGTGAAGTCAACCGCCAACAAATACCTGGAATCGCTCAAGGAGGATTGGGAGGAACTGCCCACCTATTTCATCACCAGTGCCACCAACAAACTGGGAAAGGATGAATTGCTGGATTACATCGAAAACATCAACAAAAACCTATAAGATTCGCTCAGGAGTACGTTCCTGAGCATTTTTTTTGCAAAATTATTTGGTATTACAAAAATAATCACTACTTTTGCACCATCTTTTTGGGACAACTGAAACACATTTGCAAAAGAAAAGCTTTGTCTCAAAATACCAATCTCAAAATATCATTCTAACGATTTATACGGTCTTGTGGTATTGCCACAATTCCGACAAACCATTAATATACTTATGTACAATTTAGAAGAACTCAACCGCAAAGAGAAAGAAGAATTGCTCAACATCGCCAGTGAGTTGGGCATCAAGAATGCTGAGAAGATGGATGACCTCACATTGCGGCTGACCATCATTGATGAGCAAGCCACAAACTTTGCATCCACTGCGGCATCCAACGAAAAGACAGGACGCAAGCGTTCTCGTGTCAGCATCAAGAGTGTTGACCGCGTTTACACTGCCACGCAAGACAAGGCGAAGAAGGTGGACAAGACCATGAAGGTGATGAAGGATGAAACCATGTTTGGCGCTTTATCGGAGGAGGAGAAAGCCATGTTGGCAACTTCTGAGACAGAGGAGGAGCCCGTTGCTGAGGCAGTTGCTGCTGAACCTAAGAAGCGTGGACGCAAGCCGAAGGTGAAGGAAGAGGAGACTGAGGTGGTGCCAGAGGCTGCTGCAGAAGAAGAGGCTCCAGCACCCAAGAAGCGTGGACGCAAACCGAAGGTGAAGGAAGAAGAAATAGCAGAAGCATTGGAGGAGAACACAGAAGAGGTTCTGGTGGAGGATGTGCCAGAGGCGATTGTGCCAGAAGAGGCTTTCGCCCCATCAGACAGTCATCCAAAGACCATCTTCAACTCTGCTGAAGAAAAAGCTAAGGCAACTGCTGACTCAAACTTTATCATCCTGCAAGATGTGCCTCAGGGTAACGAATATATTCCTGCTGTGAACATCTTTGAACGTTTCGAGAACAGACAAGCAGAGAATGAACCAGTAGAATACGACGACGAGGTTCCTTATGAGGATTTCGCCCCAGTCGCTCCATCCATACAGAAGGAGAAGGTCGTGAAGGAGAAACCTTACGACTTCGACAACATCATCCGTGTGAGCGGTGTGCTGGAGACGGTGGACAACTATGGTTTCCTCCGCAGTAGCGACTACAACTACCTGCCATCGCCCGACGATGTGTATGTGAACCTGCAACAGATCAAGCACTTCGGATTGAAGACGGGTGATGTGGTGGACGGTTTCGTGCGTCCTCCAAGAGAAGGCGAACGTTTCTTCCCACTCGTCAGCGTGGAGAAAATCAACGGCTGTGACCCAGCTCGTGTGCGTGACCGTGTAGGCTTCGAGTTCCTCACCCCCCTCTTCCCTGATGAGAAGTTCAAACTCTGCAAGGGATTCGATGACAGCAAGTCATCACGTGTGGTGGATCTCTTCTCCCCTATCGGTAAAGGTCAGCGTGCCCTCATCGTGGCTCAGCCCAAGACCGGTAAGACCATGCTGATGAAGGACATCGCCAACTCGATTGCAGCAAATCATCCAGAGGCTTATCTGATGATGCTGCTCATTGACGAGCGTCCTGAGGAAGTGACGGATATGGCAAGAACGGTGAATGCCGAAGTGATTGCCAGCACGTTCGATGCTCCCGCCGAGAATCACGTGAAGATTGCAGGCATCGTGCTTGAGAAGGCAAAGCGTATGGTGGAAAGCGGACACGATGTGGTCATCTTCCTCGACTCCATCACTCGTCTGGCTCGTGCCTACAACACCGTTTCTCCTGCTTCTGGTAAGGTGCTCTCTGGTGGTGTGGATGCCAATGCCCTCCACAAGCCCAAGCGTTTCTTTGGTGCTGCCCGCAACATCGAGAACGGCGGTTCACTCACCATCATTGCCACAGCCCTCATCGACACGGGTTCCAAGATGGATGAAGTCATCTTCGAGGAATTCAAGGGTACGGGTAACATGGAGTTGCAGCTTGACCGCAGCCTCGCCAACAAGCGCGTCTTCCCTGCTGTCAACCTCACCGCTTCTTCTACTCGTCGCGACGACCTGTTGCAAGACCAGACGACGCTCAACCGCATGTGGGTGCTCCGCAACCATCTTGCTGATATGACGGCGATGGAAGCAATGGACTTCGTGATGAAACAAATAGAACGCACGAAGAACAACGAGGAATTCCTTATCAGCATGAACGGATAAGAGAGAATTGAAGAATTGAAAAATTGAAAAATTGAAGAATTGAAGGATTGAAGAACCTTTAGCTCGACGGAGTCAATTAAAGAATTGAAGGATTGAAGTTTTTGGCTAACACGATGACCAACTTCAATCCTTCAACTTTCTCAGTCCCCCCAAACTTCAAGTTTTCAATTTTTCAATTCTTCAATTCTTCAATTCTCCTTCACTTTCCCTCACATAAACTCATATACTCCCGCACATCCTTGTTCTCTCTGAATGCTTCAGGAGCACGACCGTAAATTTCATCAATCTGTGGCGTGGTGGTTGGGAAACCAAATTGGTTGTAGGCATTGTCGCAAAGCACGAGGAAGTAAGTCAAGCCCAACACATTGTCGAAGTTGGCAGTTACAAAATCGGTCTCCAACTTGTCGATGGCAATACGCAAAGAACCTTCCTCTTCGCCCAACTGACGCAGAATCTCGTCGTGGTCGTATCCATCCAGAATCATCGAACTTTCCTTGCGAGGCAATTCCTGCAACAAGTACATCAAAGAATCACGCTGCGTCATGAAAGCATAGAACTTGTCGTTCAGCGGAGTGCCCTCCACCTTCATGGCGTTGTTCAAATCTATCACCTTGATATTACCTTCCTCCAGAATAATCGGAATGTTGTCCCCACTCTTTCCAAAGAACATCCTCACACACATCACGGAATCCACAGGTCCCGTCATCGTGAATGCTCCATGTAGAATCTTGCAGGAATCCACCGCCCTGGTTTCTTCACCACCGATGGGACGAAGGTACACCATATCCCCATCATAGAACGACTGCAACGCAGTACCCGTGATGTTGTAACTTGTCGAGCAAGCTGCCAACACCGCCGTCATCAATCCGGCTATTGCCATATGGAACACCTTTTTCATGTCTCCGATTTCGTTGTTATGATGGAAATTTGGCACAAAAGTAGAAAAACAATCGCACCTGACAAAATATTTAGCATTCCTTAAAGGTCAATTAAACGTTGTTTAACTTTTAACCCATAAAAAAGGGGCACTTCCATCGAAGCACCCCCGTTTTATCGTATGTTTTCATCAAAAGTCAAACCAACAATTTCCCTCCACACACATTAGAATTCAGCCGTCTTTGGTGTGCGTGGGAATGGGATGACGTCGCGGATGTTCTGCATACCTGTAACGAAGAGGATGAGACGTTCGAAACCAAGTCCGAAACCTGCATGAGGACAAGAACCGAACTTGCGGGTATCGAGATACCACCACATATCCTTCATCGGGATGTTGCGCTCCTCGATTTCGTTCATCAGCTTGCCATAGTCTTCCTCACGGACAGAACCGCCGATAATCTCACCAATCTGTGGGAAGAGCACGTCAGTACCCTGTACGGTTTGCTCCATCTCCTGACCATTGAGAATAGGATTCTTCTCGTCTATCTTCATGTAGAAAGCCTTAATCTTCTTAGGATAGTTGGTCATGATGACTGGCTTCTTGAAGTATTCCTCCACCAAGAAACGCTCATGCTCGGAAGCAAGGTCGTCGCCCCATTCGCAAGGGAACTCAAATTTCTTGCCGTCCTTGATCGCTTGCTGAAGAATCTCGATACCCTTAGTGTAAGGCAGACGAACGAAGTCTTCCTTGAGAATACCTTCGAGACGCTCGATGAGTCCCTTGTCAATCATCTTGTTGAGGAACTCAAGGTCATCCTTACAGTTGTCGAGTGCCCACTTCACACAATACTTGATGAAGTCCTCTTCCAAATCCATCAGGTCGGGCAGGTCCATGAACGCGATTTCAGGTTCAATCATCCAGAACTCTGCCAAGTGACGAGGTGTGTTGGAGTTCTCTGCACGGAAGGTCGGACCGAACGTGTAGATAGCACCCAATGCCGTAGCACCCAGCTCACCTTCCAACTGACCAGAAACGGTCAGAGAAGTCTGCTTGCCGAAGAAATCATCGTCGTAGATAATGGAACCGTTCTCGTCCTTCTTCAGGTCGTAGAGGTTCTTGGTTGTCACCTGGAACATCTGACCAGCACCCTCACAGTCGGATGCTGTGATGATAGGAGTGTGGAAATAGAAGTATCCGTGCTGGTGGAAGTAAGTGTGAATAGCCATCGCCATATTGTGACGAATGCGCATCACAGCCCCGAACGTGTTGGTACGCAGACGCATGTGAGCGTACTGACGCATATATTCGAAGGACTGTCCCTTCTTTTGCATGGGGTAGTCAGCAGGGCATTCACCAAACACCTTGATGTCGGTTGCCTGCACCTCCACCGCCTGTCCTGAACCGATAGATTCCACCATCGTACCCGTCACAGAAAGACAAGCACCTGTGGTGATCAGTTTCATCATTTCAGGGTCGAACTTCTCCACATCTGCCACCACCTGCACATTCTTGATGGTGGAACCGTCGTTGAGGGCGATGAAGTTGACAGCCTTGCTGCCACGCTTCGTACGCACCCATCCCATCACGGTGACCTCTGCACCAAAGTCGGTGCGCTGAAGGAGGTCTATGATTTTTGTTCTTTTCATTCTCTTAACTCTTGAACTCTTAAACTCTTGAACTTATTCATAGTGTCCCGTGTGCAACATTGCCACTTCCTGCTCAGTGAGGAAACGCCAGTCGCCACGCTTGATACCCTTCTTAGTGAGACCTGCGAACATCACGCGGTCGAGCTTGCAAACTCGGTAACCGAGGCTCTCGAAGATACGACGCACGATGCGGTTCTTACCAGAGTGAATCTCGATGCCCACCTGCTTGCGGTCAGTCTCAGAAGCATAGCTGATAGCATCAGCTTTGATGTCACCATCCTCGAGTGTGATACCCTCTGCAATCTGCTTCATGTCGGCAGCGGTGAGGTTCTTATCGAGGTGAACATGATAAATCTTCTTCTTGAGGAACTTAGGATGCGTGAGCTTAGAAGCCAAGTCACCATCGTTGGTGAAGAGGAGCACACCCGTCGTGTTGCGGTCGAGACGACCTACAGGATAGATACGTTCACGGCAGCAGTTCTTCACGAGATCCATCACAGTCTTGCGCTGCTGTGGGTCATCGGAAGTAGTCACATAATCCTTTGGCTTGTTGAGGATGACATACACCTTCTTCTCGATGCTGACAAGCTGATCGTGGAAGTGCACTTCGTCAGTACGCTGCACCTTAGTACCCAACTCGGTCACCACCTGTCCATTGACTGAAACAACGCCTGCCTGAATGAACTGATCAGCCTCACGACGAGAGCATACACCTGCATTTGCCAAGAACTTGTTCAAGCGGATTGGTGCATCTGGATCCTCCAAATACTCCTTGTACTCAATCTGCTTCTTCATGCTATACTTCGCATTCGGATTGTAGTCGGAAGAGTGAGGACGATAACCGCCACGGCCACCCTGCTGATAGCCGCCACGACCACCTTGCTGGTAACCGCCACGATTGTTGTAGCCACCACGACCACCCTGCTGATAGCCGCCACGATTGTAACCGCCACGCTGCTGATAGCCGCCACGCTGCTGGTAACCACCACGCTGCTGGTAACCACCCTGACGAGGCTGGAAGCCACCTTGCTGTTCGAAGTTACCCTCCTCTTCGCCATTATTCTGCTGATAGCCACGATTGTAACCACCACGCTGCTGGTAACCACCGCCACGCTGCTGATAGCCGCCACGATTGTAACCACCATTATTATAGGAACGCTGCTGATAGCCACCCTGACGAGGCTGGAAGCCACCCTCTTCTGAAGAAGATGATGAACCACCAAAACCTGATGGACGGAAACCACGCTCGTTCTGTACACCATTTGAACTGTAAGCCGCACGTTCGTTACGATTGAAACGAGGACGCTGCGGACGATCGCCACGATTGAACTGTGGACGACCACCATAATTGCTTTCACGGTTGTAGGATGGACGGAAACCCTCACGGTCACCACCATTCTCTGACTTTTCTTCTGATGCAGGAGCACTACCCTGCCATTCTTCTAATTCAGACATGATTTAATTGACAATTTAAACGATTTAGTACTTACTATTTATTTTGCGATTGTATATATAGGTCTAAACAATCTTTTTTTACATTCCAGTATAGCTGTGTGGTGTGATGGCTCTCAGTTCCTCCTTCACACTTTCAGAAACCTCCAAACCATCAATGAAGCCCTTGATGCTTTCTGCCGTAATGGCTGCATTCGTGCGAGTCAACGCCTTCAATGCTTCGTAAGGATGTGGATAGGCTTCACGACGGAGAATCGTCTGAATACCCTCTGCACACACTGCCCAGCAGTTGTCGAGGTCGCGGTTGATGGCATCCTGATTGAGCAGAAGTTTGCGTAAACCCTTCAACGTGGATTGGATGGAGATCACCATATGACCCATAGGAACACCTACATTGCGAAGCACAGTTGAGTCGGTCAGGTCTCGTTGCAGACGGCTCACAGGCAGTTTCTGGCTGAGGAAAGCAAGGATAGCATTCGCCATACCGAGATTGCCTTCAGAGTTCTCAAAGTCAATTGGGTTCACCTTGTGAGGCATAGCCGAAGAACCCACCTCACCAGCCTTAATCTTCTGCTTGAAATATTCCATCGACACATACATCCAGAAATCTCTGTCGAGGTCAATGATGATGGTGTTGATGCGCTTCATGGCATCGAAGATAGCACCCATGTTGTCATAGTTGCTAATCTGTGTGGTCCATTGCTCACGCTCCAAACCGAGTTTCTCGCTCACGAACTTGTTGCCAAAAGCTTTCCAGTCATATTCAGGATAAGCGATGTGGTGTGCATTGTAGTTACCTGTCGCACCACCAAACTTAGCTGTAATCTTACAAGCCTTCAGCTGGTTCAGTTGCTCTGTGAGACGATACACATACACCATCACCTCCTTACCCAAACGAGTGGGAGAAGCAGGCTGTCCGTGTGTCTTTGCCAACATGGGGATGTCCTTCCACTCGTCGGCATATTCCTGCAACTGCGCAATCAACTCCTCCACTTGTGGATAGTACACCTCGTTGAGGGCATCCTTGATGGAGAGTGGCACAGACGTATTGTTGATATCCTGGCTGGTCAAGCCAAAATGAATGAATTCCTTGTAATCTTCGAAGTTGCCAATCTTGTCCAACTCCTCCTTGATGAAATACTCCACCGCTTTCACATCGTGGTTGGTCACCTTCTCGATGTCCTTCACACGCTGGGCATCAGCCTCAGAGAAATTGCGGTAGATGTCACGAAGACGCTCGAAGAGATTCTTGTCGAAACTCTTCAGCTGAGGAAGTGGCAACTCGCACAACGTGATGAAATATTCAATCTCAACACGTACACGATACTTAATAAGTGCATATTCTGAAAAATACGAAGCCAAGTCCTGAGTCTTGCTTCTGTAGCGGCCATCAATAGGCGAGACAGCCGTCAATGCATTCAGTTCCATATCTTTCTTGCTTTCTACTATTTATTTTATTGTGCGTCACCTAGACGCTAATCCCAATCTTCTGTTATCTGATAAAATCTATTGAATAGTTTGTTGCTTTTACAAGTGCAAAGGTACGGGTTTTAAATGATAAATGATAAATGATAAATGATAAATTTGCCGCCGCACCTCTTATTTTTGTATTTTTAACCCTTTTCGACCGCTGAAATGCGAAAAACAGTATACACTTCCACCACCACAAAGAACACAAATGGGATGAGCCAAGAGGTTTTACCCAGATACATCCCTGCATAGAATCCAACGGGCAACCACATCATCACCGTAGCCAAAATCAACGCGACGACCCCAAACACACGTTGATGATACAAACGACGCATCGTGAGTTCGCGCGGATCAGTCGTAGGATATTTGAGATAAAAAGGTGTCTGCAAGAACCTGCCGAAGACCAAAGCCACAGTACCCACAGCCAATCCCACAGCAGCGAACGAACGAGTTCCCTCCTGAGGAAGTGCCCAGAGAGCCACAGCCAGAACCACCAGCGTCAAGCCCACCACCTCAATGATGCCCAAGATTTTTGCTTTATTCATCTTCTTCCTCCACAATGAAGATGTCCTCATTGTCTGTTTTCATGAAATATCTGCTGCGTGCCACCTCTTTGATTGCCTCAGGGTCATTCTTCAACGCATGAAGCGTCTGTTTGTCTTGCTCAAATTTGCGGTTATAATCGTCAATCTCCCCTTTCAGTCGAGAGATCTCCTGCTGCTGACCAATACGGTTCAAAATACTGCTCTCGCCCACGAAGCCAATCGCCACAATAAATACGACCAGAGCAATCACATATTTCAGCTTGAAAAACCAATGTTTGATGCTACTTTTCATAAGGCACTCACTTTATTCAAAAAGATGGAATTACATTTTTCGCCACAAAGGTAATACAAATCAAGCAAAAAACAAAATAAAATCACTTTTATTTCTTCTTTCTTTTGTATTGTGCTCGCTTAATCGTACCGTTGAGCTACGCTCGAAGGAACTCACGCTCGAAAATGCAAGAAAAAAAATTTTGTTTTTTCTTTGTATTTTACTCACTTAATCGTACCTTTGCCCCATGATTTTGAAAAGGCTGAACATATTAAACTATAGAAACATTGCCACCGCAGAACTGGACTTCTCTCCCAAAATCAACTGTTTAGTTGGACATAACGGGGAGGGAAAGACCAATGTGTTGGATGCCATTTATTTCCTTTCTCTCACAAAAAGTATGGCGAATTCCATCGACTCCATGAACATCCGTCACGGAGAGGAGATGATGATGGTGCAAGGTATCTATGACCTGAACGGAACGGAAGAAGAAATATCCATCGGCATGAAGCTTCACCAGAAGAAGCACGTGAAGCGTAACAAGAAGGAATACAAGCGGTTGACGGAACACATCGGATTGTTGCCCATCATCATCGCTTCGCCCAATGACTCCACCATCATTTCTGGCGGCAGTGAAGAACGAAGACGCCTGATGGACATCGTCATTTCACAATACGACCCAGAATACATGACAGCGTTGACTGCCTACAACAAAGCACTTCAGCAACGTAACGCCCTGCTGAAACTGGAGGAGGAGCCTGATGCTGGTGTCATGAGCATCTATGAGGAAATGATGGCAGAAGAGGGAGAACGCATCTACCAGAAGCGACAGGATTTTGTCAAAGAGTTCATTCCTGTCTTTCAGCGGTTCTACGAACTGATCTCTGGAGGAAACGAAAAAGTGTCGCTCAACTATACGAGTCATTGCCAACGAGGTAACCTGCTCGACATCATCCAGCGTGACCGTCCCAAAGACCGCATCTTGGGTTATTCCCTTCATGGAATCCACAAGGATGATCTGGAGATGACACTTGACGGATATCCCATCAAGCGAGAAGGTTCACAGGGACAGAACAAGACTTACATGCTATCGCTGAAATTCGCCCAATTCGATTTTCTGAAACGTACAGGCAGCAAAACCACACCCATGCTGTTGCTTGATGACATCTTCGACAAGCTGGACGCCCAACGTGTGGAACAAATCGTCAACATTGTTGCCAGCGATGCATTCGGACAGATTTTCATTACCGATACGAACCGTGAGAACCTTGACAAAATTTTGGAGCGCTCACAAGGCAATTACAAAATCTTCCACGTGGAGGCAGGAGATATCAAGTTAAAAGTTGAGAATTAATGGCTTAGAGTTTGACTATGAGAAAAAGCAATACAGAACGAGTTGACGCTGTCATCCAACAATTCATGCGCATCAACGGGATTGAGACCCCTTACAATCAATTCCGACTCATTCAAGCGTGGCCTGAAGTGATGGGTGCTCAGATTCAACGCTACACAGGGGAAATCTTCATCAAGAACCAAACCCTGCACGTCCAAATCACTTCCCCTGCCGTCAAGCAGAATCTCCTCATGCAACACAGAGCACTCGCCCGCACACTCAACGAACACGTTGGTGCACAAGTCATCGAAGACATCCAGTTCTATTAATTCCGCTCCTTTCAGGGCTTCACCACAACCTTACGCGAATGGATGGTACCATCGTCCATGTGGCGCACTTCGATGTAGGTACCTGCAGTCGGCTGTGTGGTCAGTCGCATGCCACTGAGGGTATAGATCTCCGTCGATACCGTTGATGGTTGATTGACAGCCTGTTGGGTGATGGAAGTTGGTATGGCGGTTCCACCCATACCCGATGGAGCTTCAGAGTTGATGGTGATGCAAAGTTTGTCGAGACAAGCCCCGTCTTCACGGCCTCCGATATAGAGCGTGTGCTGACCTGCCTGCAGGTTGCCATGATAGAGTTCCTTCCACGACCACGAAGGGGTTTGCAGACCGTTGACAAAGTTGTTGGTCAGGGCACCGTCCACACTCACAAAGTAGCTGTCGTCATCCCATGTAGGACACATCACACGCCCATAGATATAATACGTTCCAGCTGTCGGTACGATGAAGTGAGCAGCAAGGATGTAGGTGCTGTCGGTAGGAGTGGATTGAGCTGTCTGCGTCACGGTCTCCAGATACTTTCCCTTCGATGCTGTTGCGTCCTCTCCCAATTGGAAATCTGTTCCCGACACCTCGGTAGGCAGGTCTTCTGCCTCTATCCACACGGCATTGTTGTCGTAAGGTTCCTCCTCATCTTCCTCGTCAGACACAGGGTCGGTCTTGGTGAACAGACTCAGGTCAATACATCCGCCCATCGTCTCATAGCCCTTCGCATTGAGGTGCAGCCAGTCGTTCTCGAAGAGGAACTGCGACTGCATGGCTTCGGGGTCTTGTGGATTGCGCACAGCCTCGTCGAAGTCTATCACACCGTCGAGCATCTTCGTGGTGCGAATCCATTGGTTGATGGTCGAACGTCCCTTCTCGTGGTCGGTCGAGTAGTAGCTGTTTCCCTTGAACGGGGTGACGGTGCCTCCGAAGACATAGATGCCCTTCTCGTGCGCCTCACGGATAATCTGCTTATAGACCTCGATGATGCGCTTGGCCGTCTGCACACCGTTCTGTGCGCCACCCAGGTCGTTGACTGCCTCGAAGAGGATAATCCATTTCACACCCTCCTGTCCCAGCAGGTCACGCTGATAGCGGCTCGATGCCGTGGGGCCTAAGCCTCCGCTCAACACACAGTTGCCTCCGATACCCATATTGAGCACTCCCACCTGACTGGTCGCCTCGTTCTCTAGCAGACGGCGCGAGAGCACGTCCGCCCAGCGGTTCTGCTGATTGGTCGTCGAGCCACGTCCGTCGGTGATGGAGTTGCCCAGAATGGCTACAGCACCAGCCTCTTCGGGAGCTTCCACTTCGAGTGCCAGGATGTTGTACCAATGATCCGTCTTCGTGGCGTTGCTGAAGTTCGTGGTGTTGCCCGACTTCAGATACGATGTCGTGCGCGAGCCGGGATGTCCGCTCACGCTGGTCGATGAAGCCGAACCGTAGTGGATGGTGATGGCCACATTCTCGCGCAGCCCGATGGGGAAGTCCACAGGGTCAGACACCGCCTTACCCTTTGCAGGCATGGTCACACCCGCCTGTCCGTCAAAAGTCAGGCTCACGGTTGTGCTTTCGTCAATCTCGCTGCTGCTACCCGCCGACTTGGCAATCGCCAGTTCCACAGCCTTGATTTGGGTGCTACCCGTACTGAACTCGTTGGTCAGTTTCAGTCGCACGCGCTCACCACCGATAGACACCTGCACAATCTGGCGCAGCGAATTGTTGCCCAGTCCCGGCGAAGGCGGATTGTTGTTGTTCTCAACCAATTGTGGGGCAGTACCCCAAGTGCCCACCCAGTGACTCTGAGCAAATGCCACACCACCAGCCAGCAAGCACGCAAACACCAATGCTATTTTCTTCATATACGTTTATTACTTTTAGTTTGTTAGTTTTGATGTTGCAAAGTTACGCCGAATTCCCCGTGTCCGCTTTTCCTCATGTTTCCAATCTTTTCTCTTAGGTTACAAACGCAAAGACTCCCACAAAGCCGATGAGCCTTGCGGGTGTCTTTCAATTTTCAAAGGAGTCTCATGCAACTGGTGGTTCCCAATGCGGTCAGGAATGCTGTGAGCGCAGCTACTACAATCTTCACCGCCAACTCAATCCATCTTTTCTTTTCCATGAATTCTTTTTGTTTATCAAGTTTTATTTTATCAAGAATTTGAGAATTTGAGAATTTCTCAGCTCGTCGTAACCAATTTGTGTTTCGAACACGGATGACTCAGATAGAACGGATTAAAAAATTCTCTCATTCTCTAATTCTTGACCTTAAAACTATCAACTGTCAACTAGTTTTGACCCATGCCTCCTCCTTCATCGCCACCGTTGTCACCACCGGTGTTAGTGCCTGAGCCACCTTGGTTCTCGCCAGAGCCATTCGTTGGGTTCGTGGTTCCGTTGTTCCCTATTTTTATCTAAAGCAAATCCATTTTTTGGGGGCGAAACGACCTATAAAGGTACAAAAAATCCTCACTTAATCATCATAAGTGAGGAAATATTTTTAGTTAATAAAAATGAAAATGCGGTAAACACTAAACTGAAGCTATCAGCTGTCAGCTTCTGTATGTCAAGGGACAGTCCCCTGTCATATATATTTCCCGCCGGAAATCTGCCCGAGGGGGGCTTTTCGCCTTTTAGGAAAAGGAGGGCCGTGCCGTTCGCCGTGGCGTAGGTGCCGCCCTCCCGTTGTTTTCTTATCGCACAGGGTGCCTGTCCCCGTGTGTTACTGATTAGAATGCTATGATTGAGCGGACATAGTAGTTAACACTCTTAGCGTAGTTTGTTGCATAGCTTTATTGCTTGTTTCTTAGTCATGTTTTGTTGCTTTCATCTTGTTTTTCTTTTCATTTGCAAATATAATATGTCTATCATACAAAAACAAACATTAAGGGAGGAATTTCACTCAAACCCTTGGTGGTATTCCAGTGGTGGATGATATCAACACGCTTGTCAGGAGCTTCTATCCTATTTTATATGTATAGAGAAAGAGCAGCACCCATCATTTGTGCTGCTCTTTCTGCATCTGCTTCCACTGCGCCTTGGCCAGTTCCTGCATGTCGACCACCTCGTCTTTCTCATCGACTATCTCGAAGCCGAGCATGGTCTCGATGACATCTTCCAGCGTGACGATGCCTCGCAGGGTGCCATACTCGTCGATGATGATGGAGATGTGCTCTTTCTTCTCGAGGAGTTTCTCCCAGATGGTGGAGACATCCTCATCTTCAGAGAAGGACAGGATGGGACGAGCCAGTTCACCCAGTTTGGTGTCGAACTTATCTTCCGCCAATCGTTCCAAAATTTCCTGACGGAGGACATAACCCGTTATATAGTCGCTCTCCTCGCCCTTATAAACAGGAATACGAGAGAAGTTCTTATATTCTTCATCATGATAGAACTCACTCAACGTCATCTCTTCCTCAGCCATCGCCACCACCACACTTGGCGTCATGATTTCATGAGCCGCCACACTATCAAGTTTCAGCAAGTTCTGAATCATGCGATTCTCTTTCTTCTCCAGCACGCCCTCTTCTGTGCCCACCGTCACCATTGCTGCCACTTCATCACGAGTGACCGACTCCTGCGTGGTGGTGTTTCCAACCACATGCGTGATTTTCTCCAAGAGTATCACCAGCACATACGTCATTATTATATATATGTGTATGATACTGCTTGCTGGCAATGCCAGTTTACGCCAGTAGGTTGAGCCTATCGTCTTAGGCACAATCTCGGAGAAAACAAGAATGAGGAAAGTGAACACACCTGAGACAATACCGACAAAAAGACTGGTCTCGTCAGAGGTTGCATAGTGGGAAGAAGCATATCCTGCCGCCGTAGAACCCACTAAGGTTGCTCCCACAGTATTGGCAATCGTATTGACAATCAGAATAGCAGAAATAGGACGGTCAATATTGGTCTTATACTGTTTGAGTCGCTGCCATCCCCTGGCACCTTGTGTCTCCAGGGTGGTGATATATGACATGGGGGTTGAAAGAATCGTAGCTTCGAGCACAGAGCAAAGTGCTGAAATCAATAACGACAACAACATGTAGATGATTAAAAGGCCTATCTGAGCATCCATACGTTTACACCTTTTAAGTTGTTCATCATGTTATTATCAACAGAATTTATAGGGCGGCCACTGTTTTCCGCCGGATAACTGTCTGAGTCCATTTTCTTTTTATTACATGAATACTAAAGTTTGTCACCATAAGCCAGGTCACCTGCGTCACCCAAGCCTGGTACAATATAACAATGCTCGTTCAATTCAGGATCAATCGCAGCACACCAAAGCGTCACATTGTCATAGTCAGCAAATGCCTTCTTGATATAATCAACGCCTTTCTGTGCGGCAATGACACAACAAAGATGCACGGTGGCGGGAACGCCTTTGGTACAAAATGCGTGATAGCCCAATTCCAGGCTTCTTCCTGTCGCCAACATCGGATCTGCAATGATGAGGGTCTTGCCTGTCAAATCAGGAGAGGCAATATACTCAATCTTGATGCCGACATTCTTGCATTCTTTGTCTTTGTAGTAACGATAAGCAGACACAAAAGCATTTCCTGCATGATCAAACACATCAAGGAATCCCTGATGGTAAGGTAACCCTGCACGAAAGATGGTGGACAAAACAATCTCATCATCTGCCGTAGATGCTTTTGCT
The DNA here is from genome assembly GCA_902768125.1 of uncultured Bacteroidales bacterium. Classification (GTDB taxonomy): domain Bacteria; phylum Bacteroidota; class Bacteroidia; order Bacteroidales; family Bacteroidaceae; genus Minthosoma. The sequence continues at coordinate 28,129 of CACXKA010000008.1, forward strand.
GTAGCAAGAGGGGTCTCAATCTCCTTGTCCGAATACCGAAGCGTCTTGCTGATCTCATAGGCCATCATCTGACCGATGCGCGCCAAGTTAAATCGGAAGCGAGCTCGATCTTTCTGGACATTGACATCCCGAAGTTCTGCAACATATTGGTTTATAACCGTGTTCTGCTTAGCAAAATTTACTACTTTCATTGTATCGTAGATTTGATGCAAAGGTAGCGATATTTTTTTACTTATAAAACTTTTAGCTGAAAATATCAGGAATCCGTGTCCCTATTGACAATAAATTGTTCCTTTTTTGTCACATTCAAGGAGAAAAACACATTTCAGAAACGGGAAACACACAAAAACTTCTTGAAATGTTTTTATTTCTACATTTTTTCTATAACTTTGCATAAAATTAGTTAAAACATCTCTTCGGCTTTACAGCCATCAATATAAAGCGTAGTCTTTACGAGCAATGAGGGCTTTTGGTCCGTTGCACGTAGGAGACGAGCCACCAAAACAACAATGGGAACAGAAAAGAATCTCCAATTTGGCGTGTACATCATTGACACGGTATTATTGACAGCATTCATGATTGGGCTCTATCAACTCATGTGCCATATCGCACCTGATTTATTGAACCATATCGACTCCCTCAGGATGATTCTTATCTACGTCATCAGCTTTTCCATCAGCTATTTCTTGTTCCCATCCTTAGTTCCCCTCCGTCTCATTAAGGCTGAAGCCATCATCACACGAGTTGCATCCACCTGTTTCATGATGCTTCTCTTTGTTTCACTGATCATCTTTGTTTCTCGTCCTTTCGAGAATTTCCCTCGTGCCTTCCTCTTCTTGTCCATGACAGCCTATTTTGTCTTTTTGTTGGTGGAACGCTTCATCATAAAGGCAATACTCACAAAAGTCAGGGCGAAAAGGAAAAACTTGAAGAATGTCGTGCTGATTGGCAATGAAGCAACGGTCTATCAACTTTACGAGAAACTCAAGACCCCAATCTACGGATACAACATCGTCGGTTTCTTCTATGATGGACCATGCAGTAACGAGGAAATCACGAAATTGAGACTGGGTGGTGTGAGTGACATTTATGGTTGGCTCACCACTCACCCTGAAATCAACGAGATTTATGGCTATTTCCCAAAAGAGCAGTATGACACCATCAACATGATGAGTAAATTCTGCGATAATCATTTAATTCGATTTTATTATATCCCAGCCATCAATGTGTTCAAGGGCAACATGACCATCTCGTTCTTGGAAGAGATTCCAGTCATCGTACGTCGTGAGGAGCCTTTGAGAAACGGCATCAACAAATGGACCAAGAGAATCTTTGACATCGTCTTCTCTTCTTTGGTTCTTTTGTTAGTGTTCCCTTGGGTTTTCGCATGGGTGGCTATCATGCTAAAGATTCAATCGCCAGGTGCCATCTTCTCCCTTCAGGAGCGGACGGGGTTGGATGGAAAGATCTTCAAGTGCATCAAGTTCCGTACCAAGAAGATGGACGCTGATGCGGAGGAAAGCTTAGACGATTCCACCTTCCCGTTTGGCGACTTCTTGCAAAAAACGAATATCGATGAATTTCCACAGTTCATCAACGTCTTTTTGGGCGATATGTCCGTCGTGGGGCCACGTCCTTATATGGTCAAGCAGACATCAGCGTATTCACGATTGATCAGTTACTTCATGGTGCGGCATTTCGCAAAACCAGGCATCACAGGCTTGGCACAAGTGACAGGATTCCGTGGGGAAGCTCGCTATATCGACCAGATGGAGGGACGCGTGAAGAAAGACATCGAGTATATCGAGAACTGGACATTCCTGCTTGACCTCAAGATCATTGGCAAGACCATCACCCACCTATTCAGGAAAGACAAGGGAGATACGAATTGAAAGAAAATAACTTATTAAAAGAGAACAAAATACAAGTAGAATATAAATCATTAACAACAAAACATTAACAATGGCTATTTTAGATATTTTCAAGAAAAAGAAGGAGAATGTGGGAGGAATGGAAGATTTCATGACCCTGATTCGTGTTTACTTCCAGAGTGTGTTGGCGGCAAACTTGGGTATTTCCAATCTTTCTGCCCTACCCGACCTGCTCACCTTCAAACGCACGCTTCATATTGCGACGGTCAACAACAAATTAGGACTCGGAGAGAAAAAGGCTTGTGCCAAGATGCTCCAAGACCTGTATGGTATCAGCGACGGTTTCTTCAAGGAAATCGACCAGAGCATCAAGAAAGGATGCCGCACACAGAATGATGTAGGTCGTTATCTCTACATGTTCCAAGGATTCACCCAAGACACTATGATGCTGGTGGGTAACATCCTGAAATGGAAGTTCCGCATCCCAGGTTTCTTGAAGAAGATGGTGAGGAAATTGACCGACAGCACCGTTCACGATATTCTGACCAAAGACAACTGGGATGATGAGGGTGTGAGAAAGTCTGTGTTCTCCGTTCGTCGCTATCAGCAGATGCTGGGATTCAGCGAGGCATGGATTCAGGAATATGTCTATAACCTCATTACTTTGGCGAAAAAAGAGCCTAATCCATCTGACGAAGAAGTGGCAAAGGCACAAGCCAAAATGAAAAAATAAGGTCAAACAAGAAAAAAAACGGCAAAAGGGTTGGATAAATCCGACCAAATATATAAATTTGCATAAAATTTCGTAATCCGCGTTAAACGCACACATCGATTCACATGACAGCAGAAGAAAGACAGTCAATGAAAAGTTTTGAAGCGAAGGTACGCCAAGTCCTCGCTCAATTCCGTGTGCTCAAGCAAGAAAATGCCGACCTGTATGCTGAACTGGAAGGCAGGGATGTAGAGATTAAGAAGCTTCAAGCCGAACTGGCTCAGAGCAAAAATGATTACAACAATCTGAAATTGGCCAAGATGATTGAAATCAGCGATGCCGACATCAAGGAATCAAAGATGAAAATCACCCGATTGGTTCGAGAGATCAACAAATGTATCAGCATTCTATCCACCGGCACGGAAGATGACGGTAGCGATATAAAAGAATAAGCATTCGAACAATCAGTAAGAATACCGCTTATCCACCAAAAAGAGTTCATCTGTCATGGCAAATAAACTAAACATTAACGTAACGATTGAAGGTATCCAGTTGCCACTTCAGGTATCAACACCCGAAGAGGAAAAGGTGTATCGTGACGCTGCAGCCAACATCCAGCGTCGCATTCAGCGATTGCGCGATGCTTATCCCAACTTGACAAATGACAAGTACTACTATGTGATGGCAATGCTCAACACTGCTGCCGAAGCCGTGAAGGCATCAGACAGAACAGACACGCAGCCATACATAGAGATGATGCATGATCTTGAAAAAGAGATCGAATCTCTCGACGTCAAATAAGACGTTCACCACCCTCTCGTACATTATTAATAATGTGAGAGGTTTACGTATCACGAACATTAAGGCACAATTTCAGGTGTTCACATACATATCCAGATGTGAATGACTTGAATTGTGCTTTTTCAATATTGTAAAACCCAATAAACAAAACTATTAACATGGATATAATATTAATCATAAGCATTGCCATTGGCTGCTTGATTTTAGGATGCGTGATAGGTTTTATCCTCTTCCGCTACATCATCAAGCAGAAGTATAACCAAATTATTAAAGAGGCTGAAATTGAAGCAGATGCACTTAAGGAAAAGAAACAGCTGGAGCTCAAGGAAAAGTTCCTAAACAGGAAATCCGAGCTTGACAAAGAAGCCAACCAGCGCAACCAAAAGATGCAGGCATATGAGAACAAACTGAAGCAGCGCGAGCTCACCCTGAATCAGCAGAGCGACGAACTCCAGAAGAAGCAGAACGAGGTGGAATCTCAGCGAATCAACCTCACAAAACAGCAGGAAAGATTGGACGTGCTCATCACTGACCAACGTTCCAAATTGGAGGCAATCTCTGGCTTGACCACCGAGGAAGCAAGAGAATCCCTCATCGAATCTCTGAAAGACGAAGCCAAAACACAGGCTCAGCAATACATCAACGAAATCATCGACGAGGCAAAGATGACCGCCAACAAGGAGGCGAAGAAGATTGTCATCCAGTCCATTCAGCGTGTGGCAAGTGAAACAGCTGTGGAGAATTCCGTTAGCGTGTTCCACATTGAATCCGACGAAGTGAAAGGTCGAGTGATTGGTCGTGAAGGTCGCAACATCCGTGCATTGGAGGCTGCCACCGGTACTGAAATCGTGGTGGATGACACCCCTGAGGCTATCGTCATCAGTGCATTCGATCCTATCCGTCGTGAGATTTGCCGTTTGGCACTTCATCAGTTGGTTGCCGATGGTCGCATCCATCCAGCCCGCATCGAGGAAGTGGTTGCCAAGGTGAAGAAACAAGTGGAAGACGAAATTGTGGAGACGGGTAAGCGTACTTGCATCGACATGGGTGTACACGGCTTGCATCCAGAATTGGTACGTATCGTCGGTAAGATGAAATACCGTTCTTCTTATGGTCAGAACCTCTTGCAGCACGCACGCGAAACCGCAAACCTTTGTGCGGTGATGGCTGCAGAACTGGGTCTCAACCCCAAGAAGGCTCGCCGTGCTGGTCTGCTGCACGATATCGGTAAGGTGCCAGATGAGCAGATTGAGATTCCACATGCACTCTATGGTGCACAGTTGGCAGAGAAATACAAGGAGAAGCCAGATATCTGCAATGCCATCGGTGCTCACCACGATGAGATGGAAATGACCACATTGCTGGCACCAATCGTACAGGTTTGTGACGCCATCAGTGGTGCCCGTCCTGGTGCTCGTAGAGAAATTGTCGAGGCATACCTCAAGCGTCTCAATGACCTTGAGAACCTTGCAGCAAGCTATCCAGGTGTCACCAAGACCTACGCCATTCAGGCAGGTCGCGAGTTACGTGTCATCGTGGGTGCCGACAAGATTTCCGACAAGGAAATTGATGCACTCAGCGCCGACATCGCCAAGAAGATTCAGGATGAGATGACCTACCCAGGACAGGTGAAGATCACCGTCATCCGCGAGACTCGCGCTGTGGCGTTCGCCAAGTAAAAAACTCGTCTTGCCATCAACATGAAGAAAGTTCTAACAATCTCATTATTGGCAATATCCATACATGCCTTTGCCCAGTCACTTGATTTGGGTAAAGGCATTTCTTATTCCATCGAGACGTCGGGAGCATTGTCCGACGGGAAGAATGCGCCCCTTTGGCTCACTGCCAACCGATACGGTCTCCCCTCTGTCGAAAGGAATTCCGCCTATCTTCGTGGAGGTATCTTCAGGAGCGTGGAGCAAGATGCTGACAGACATTGGGGCATTGGATATGGTGCAGACCTGGTCGTTTCCTCCAACCACACCAGCGATTTCTTCGTACAGCAACTTTATGCTGACGTGCGATGGCAGAAGGGAACACTCACCATTGGTCAGAAAGAGCAACCCATGCAGTTGAAGAACAACGAGCTGAGTAGTGGTTCGCAAACGCTCGGCATCAATGCCCGACCCTATCCTGAGATTCGTCTTGCCCTACCCGATTATTGGGACATTCCTTTCACCAAGGGTTTCCTCGGCTTCAAGGGTCACTTGGCTTTCGGTCTGTACACCGACAACCATTTCCAGAAAAACTTTGCTTACGGACATGGAGATTATGACGAAGATGTGCTCATGCACACCAAAGCAGGCTATCTCCGAATCGGAAAGAAAGATAAGCCTTTCACCGCCGAGGTGGGATTGGAAATGGCATCGCAGTTTGGTGGCACCCATTACAAATACAAAGGCGGTCAATATAAGATTGGCAAGAACGGCAGGAATTTCAAGTCTTTCTGGCACGCATTCGTAGGCGGTGGCTCCGACCCCATGAGGGATGGAGACGTACCCAACAACGAGGGCAACATGCTCGGAAGCTGGGTGGTGCGCTTGAACTACGACACGCCTGACGCCCGATTGGGACTCTATGCCGACCATTTCTTCGAAGACCATTCAGGCATGTTCCATCTCGACTACGACGGCTATGCCTACGAAAACGGGCAGATGAAGAAGAAGGACAACCGCTATCTGGTCTATCCCCTCAAGGATATCATGCTCGGTGCTGACATTCACCTGAAGAACTTCCAATGGGTGACCGATGCGGTGGTGGAATACGTCTATACACGATATCAGAGTGGTCCTGTCTACACAGACCGCACGCCACAGAACCTCGACCATATCGGCGGTGTGGACGATTATTACAACAACAGCATCCTGCCTGGTTGGCAACATTGGGGACAGACCTTGGGCAACCCCTTGTATCGTTCCCCCATCTACAACGACGACCACAAGCTCATCTTCGAGAGCAACCGATTCACTGCTTGGCACGTGGGCTTTGCAGGACAACCCACTCCTGAGCTTCATTATCGTCTCCGTGCCTCTTGGCAAGAAGGACTGGGCACCTACGACATGCCTTATTGCAATCCCAGACATAACGTCAGCATTGGTTTGGAAACCTGCTACGATGCCAGCCGTCTTTTCAAGGGTCTCAGCATCGGTGCCGCCCTCGGACTTGACCGTGGCGAACTGATGGGCAACAACACAGGTGGCGTCATCACATTAAAACTGAAACGATAGGCAATCATGAGGAAACTACTCTACATCATCATATCCGCTTGCCTTCTCACGGCATGTGAGTTGGAGACACCGAGCAATGGGGACTTTGACGGCAACTGGCAATTGCGTCAGGTGGACACTCTCGCCACAGGCGGAAGATGCGACATGACCTACAGCTACATCTACTGGGCAGTGGAAAGTCACGTCCTCTTGGTGAGAGACATCGACAATGAGAACCTGAAGATTGTCTTCCATTTCGACAAATCGGCAGACAAGATATGGATTTACAACCCAAACTTCTGGGTGACCAAAGACGAGTTGATTCCTTTGGAAAACGACAGTTTACTGACGCCTCTGGGCATTATGGGGATTCGCGACACTTTCAACATCGAGAAGCTGAACCACAGCAATTTGGTCGTCCAAAACCGTGCCTACAAACTCCATTTTAGAAAATATTAACCATGCAGCACAATACGCAACACTTTTTCACGTTATATAAATAAACGTAACTATATTCTGCATGAGCCTCAACTATACATACATCATCATTGCTTTCACGATCAGCCTCACTTTCTCGCTGATTTGCACGCCGCTCATCGTGAAACTCTGCAACACATACGGGATTTTCGACCAGCCCAATGCCCGGAAGGTGCACAAGTATAGCATCCCGAGATTGGGTGGCACCCTCTTCATGCCCTCATTGGGACTGGGTGTCGTCGTCACCCTGCTGCTGATGTATCAAGGCATCGACAACGACTTTCAGATACGCTTCTCCAACGTCATGATGATTATCGGCACCATCATGATCTACATCATTGGTGTGTTCGACGATGTGAGGGGCATGAAAGCCACGCACAAATTCATTATCCAGACCATCGCAGCCCTGCTCTTCCCCTTGTGCAACCTGATGATCAGCAACCTGCACGGACTTTTCGGCATCCACGAGATTCCTCTCTTGGTCAGCTATCCGCTCACCGTCTTCATCATTCTCCTCATCGTGAATGCCATCAACCTCATCGACGGCATCGACGGTCTCGCCTCTGGTCTGGCATTCCTCATCCTCGGATCCTACGCCTACCTCTACTACGACCTCGGAGCCTACCTCTTCAGTCTAATCAGCATCAGCCTGGCAGGCGCCACCCTCGCTTTCTTCTTCTTCAACTTCTATGGGAAGATTGGTCGACTCAAGACCTTCATGGGCGACTCTGGCAGCCTTTGTCTCGGCTATGTCATCGCCTACCTCGCCATCAAGTATCAGATGTCCAACGGAGTAGGCACTTTCACCTATCGTGAAGAATCCCTCCTCACCTCCTTCTCTCTCCTCTTCATCCCCTGCATCGACGTGGTTCGCGTCGCCATCGAGAGGAAACTGCGAGGAAAAGGCATGTTCGAGGCAGACAAGACCCACATTCACCACCGCATCATGCAGATTGGCTTGGACATGCACCAGACGCTCTTCGTCATCATCACGCTGTTCATCGCGATTTGCCTCATCAATTACGGCTTGTACGTGGGCGGCTTGCAATCCACCTACATCTATGGCATCGACATTGCCATCTATCTCGTCTTCATGTGGGTGGTCAACAATCTCAAATCGTCTATCAATTAACAAGGTATCTCTATGACACAGGCTCTGGTTTCCGTTATCATGCCCACCTACAATTCAGCCCAATGGCTTGCAGACAGCATAGATAGTGTCTTGAACCAGACTTACACAAACCTTGAACTCATCATCACCGACGACTGCTCCACGGACGGCACGCGCGACATCCTCAAAGCCTACGAGCAGAAAGACCCACGACTGAAGGTCATCTATGCCGAGAAGAACGTCGGTGCCGGTCACACACGCAACAAATGCATCGAGCAGGCACAGGGACGCTATATCGCATACTGCGACAGCGACGACCGCTGGATGCCCACCAAGTTGGAGAAGCAGATGGCTTTCCTGCAGGAGAAAGACTGCTGCATGGTCTATGCCTCCTACATCACCTGCGACGAGCAGAACCGCAACACGGGCATCATCATCGCTCCTTCCCGTCAGAGCCTCTTCCAGACCAAGTGCGACGACAAGGTGGGTTTCCTCACTTGCATCTACGACACTGAGAAGACGGGCGGCAAGATGTACATGCCCACCCAGCGCAAGCGTCAGGACTATGCCCACGTGCTACAGATTCTGCAGAAGTGCCGCTACGCCTACGGACTCAAGGAGCCACTCGCCTACTACCGACTCCACTCAGGCAGCATCTCCTCCAGCAAGATGACCCTCATCAAGTACGAGTTGCTCACCTGGAAAGTCGTCTTCGGCGACAGCAAGGTCCACACCCTCCTTTTCTTCCTTTTCTGCTTCCTCCCCGCTTATGCATGGAAGAAGTTCAAGACGAAGATAGACAACTGGAGATACCGGAAACTCATTGAGAAATATTAAGATAGCGACGTATGACTGCCATCATCATGCTCAACTGGAATGGTGCATCCGACACGCTCGAATGCATTGACTCGCTCCGACGTGTGGAGGGCGATTTTTTTTGTGTGGTGGCAGACAACGGGTCGGCTGACGACTCCACGGAGAGGATTGAGGCATATTTTCAGGAAGAGAACCTGCTGCATCGCATCGTGAACTTTGGTGAGGAACTGAAGCAACAGCCTGCGAACCACGAGTACATTCTCTACAAGATTGGCGAGAACCTCGGTTTCGCAAAGGGCAACAACGCTGCCATCCGACTGATTGCCTCGGCAAAGCCCGACCACTACCTGTTGCTCAACAACGACACCATCGTCGAGGCAGATTTCCTCCAGCAGTTGGAAGCGTTTGCGAAAAACCATCCCGACCACTTGGCACTCACGCCCCTCATCTGCTACAACAGCGACCGCAACCTCGTGTGGAATGCGGGTGGCAAGCAGAAATGGGGACTGCGCAAGTACCACTATGCCAAGCAGCCCGTCCAGCACATCAAGGAGACCGGTCACATTCCCGTCACCTTCCTCACCGGCTGCGCACTCTATGCCGACGCTTCCCTGTTGCAGGAGGATGGCACCCTGCTCACCGAACGCTTCTTCTTCGGCGAGGAAGACTTCGAGTTCTGCCTCCGCATGAATCAGCAGAAATGCAAGATGGCTTGCGTGCTCACCGCCAAGATATATCACAAGGTGAACGCTTCCGTCGCCCATGTCGAGCCGCTCGGGAAGACCTACATCTACTATCTCAATCGCTTCATCGACATGCGTCTCCACCTCTCTTCCTTCGCCTATTTCTTGTGGAAGACGCTCTACCCAATCTACATCTATCGACTGTTGCGCAAGTTGGGCTACACCCACTCCGTCACCACCCGTTTCATCGCCAAGGTGAAGCGAGAGAGTGCCAAGCGTGATGGCGTTTCACAGTCAGACTTCCTCGAAATCATCCACAACTTCAGTTTGGACAAATAAGAAACTGATGCTGTCCAATCAGTCAATCGGGGCGCGCCAATTCATCAATTGGGGCGCATCAGTTAGTCAATTGGGGCGCACCAGTTAGTTAATCGGGGCGCACCAGTTGGTTAATCGGGGCGCACCAGTTGGTCAATCGGGGCGCACCAGTTGGTCAATCGGTAAGTACCAATTGAGTAATCGAACAAGGACAATGCTTGAAAAGTGTCAGTCTTTTGGTTTCTCGGTCAGCTGCATGACACAAAGGGAGCGCTTGGAGGAGAAAGCGGCGTCGAAGCAAACGAAACGACCAGAGGGGGACACTCGAGGATGGAGGTCGCAGGCAATGTGCTTGTGGAAGTCCTGTGTCTGGAACTCCTTGGGGGAATAGAGATAAGCAATCTTCTCACGGCTCTGGGCCTCGATGTCCACCCGATAGAGCGATGCCATACGGCGTTTGTCTGGATAGGTGTCGGTGACAAAGACGGTGTCGGTGACCATCGTCTGATGCCCGTCGTCATTCAGCACATGGGGCATGATGAGGGTGTATCGACCCTGAGGAATCTGGAAACAAACGTGTCCGTCAACTTCCTTCACGCTGCAATAAGCCACAATCTGATGCTTGTCATTCCAGATATAGTGGGAAACCATGCCTGTGGTCGGCAAGGCAATCCACTCTTTTGTCTGCAAGTCATAGACGACCAGTCGTGAATGGCGTTTCCGATAATCTTGTTCAATCCAACGATGGAGGAAAGACACATAGCGGCCATCGGACGAGAACTCGCTGTGGGTGACATAGTGGCGGGATTCCATGACGCCTTCTTCCCCGACGGACAATGCAAGTTCTTTCAAGGAGACAAGCATGCTGACCTGCTGCGTTGCCATCTCCACCAAGTACAGTCCTGTCTCCTCAGGGGCATTCACGTCCAAGAAGCCATTGCCACGACAATGCTCATAGCCATAGCCAGGCATGAGTTCGTTCAGACGCTCATAGTTGAACGATGTGGCATACTTCCCATCCTTGGAAAGCGTGTCAATCGACACAGAAAGGCGAGCCACTTCCCTCCCCTGCAAATCTGCCAAGACGGCACACGCCTTCCCATCCACAGCGGTGTTGTAGATGACTGTGTTCTCATCCACCCACTGCAGGCGGCATCCCTTATGGTAGTTCCATGCCAACGACTCGCCAATGACATGATAGTCTTTCATCGAGCCATCGGAAGACAAATCGAAATATCCAACCTGCAAGGCTTCACCCTCCAACGGCATCCGCACGGGGATGGTGGTGTGATATGCCAAGAGCTTGCTCTCATCTGCCGAGAAGGGACTGCAATCGTGGAAGCCATAGAAGTAATTCTCCTTGAAATGTATCTCATTGAGAGACCAGTTGGCAGGGTGTGGCAAGAGGTCATAAAAGCCCTGATAGGCATTGCGAAGCAGATATTTAATCGCGGGATTCTTCTTCACCGCATCATAGACAAGTCTTTCTATCTTATTCATCTTTTATCTCTAATTGATAGTGTTCCAACAAACGGTCGAACTGCACATTGTTCTGTCCCTCCGTGAAGTTCTGGTCATGCAAACGGTCCTTGCTCAACACCTGTCGGACAAGGTCAATCTGATAATACTTCACGCCTGATTTGATGGGAGCGTACTTCGGTATTTTCAAACGAACACTCTGGACATAGAACCAGATGTCGTCGGCTATGGGACAGAGCTTCGTATAGACTTCCTCATTGAACACCTCTTCATCAAAAGCATCCATCGGATAGAAAATACCGCCATATCCCAGTTGCATCAATGTGAGCGGATTGTACTTCAACTCCTTGTCCGTTGCCACATATTGAGGCCATTGCTTGTAGGGAGTGAGCGACTTCCCGTCCTCCGTATAGGCAGGAATGGTGACAGCCAAGGCGATGATGGCGTCGGGATGCTGAAGATGCCCGTCATACAACGTCTGGACGAAGTTCGACGAGTAGAACAAGTCGTCATCCACGATGATGTGATGAAAGTCGGGATACTCCTTCAGCGAGGGAATCAGCTTCTTGTAAGAACGAATCTTGGGTGCGTATTCCCTGATTTCGACCCCATATTTCTGCAACACTTGCAAGGCCTGGGGCATGGGTTCTTCCGCAAATTCGCCTGCATCCGTCCACAGCACAATCTTAGCTGGACGCACCTTCTGCTTGAGCAACGAATAGAGTGTGTATTGCACGCTATGTCGCAGACGATGCCCGTAACTGGTCAGAGATACCATCAACGTCGGCTCCACCTCTGACGATACATCAATCGACTTCCTTACATATAAATCAAAATTGATGCGCCATTTCAACACGTTACCGACAGCGATGTCTGCCAATAATTCAATTTTCCGTTTTATATTTGCCATATTCTTTCAATTACTCATTATGGAACAATCACGTTGTTGGAAAGGGTGACTCCATCGGCAAAGGAAGTGTCAATGACCTTCATGCCTGTCTTGGGCATCTTCACGTGCTCGATGTAGTTGCCCTTGACCACAAACCCGCGCCCCTTTTTTCCAAGGCGGTCTGTGGTGCCACGGATGAAACCGATGCCTGAATACACCTTGTTGTTCTTGATCAGCACATCGTCACTTCCCCTGAAATTCAACGAACCGTCGGCGATGGTCATATGCTTGCGCTCGTCCATCTGCCTAATCTGTGCGTCGCTTAAACCTGTCTGGAGGAGGTCGGACATCAACTGGCTGTCATTCATCTCAGGCGTGCCATAGATGGTGTTCTTCACAATCTGAATGTGATGGGAAGATTGCACATAGATGGCATGACGCACGATGGTGCTCTCGAACAGACATCCAGAAATCTTGCCGTAGGTGATGCCATCACGACCACCAGGCATGGAGGAACTATCGTGGCGTTGCTGGAACACCACTCCATAACTGCCTGCTCCCCCTGCTGCATGGTTGCCCCCTGCCGCCATGCCCGCCCCAGGGATATACACCATGTTGCGGAACGTGCAATCGGTCACCTCCACATATTTGCATTCATAATCGAACAGCACACCACCCGTGCCGCCATCGAAAACACAATCCAACACCTTGATACGGGCAGCGTTGTTGCCTACATAAATCAAGTAACTTCCTTCTTTCTTGCTGCCCACACCCTGAAACGAGATGCCTTTCACCACCAAGCCGACCGACTGGGGCAGCACATCCAAGACGCGCATCGGAGACAAGACCTTCAACTGAGAGGAAGTGCCCTCGCCTCGAAGGGTGAGGTTCTGGGTCTGAAGACGGACAGAACGCGACAAGACATAAGTTTCACTTGGTATTACCACCTGTGAACACACACGTGCCGCATTCTCTATCGCCTCAGCATTGTATTTCGCATCGGAAGCAGACGCTCCAAACCAACGAATGTCCACCTGCTTGTTCTTGAGCGTTCCCGTCACTTTTCCATTGCAGATGCAACCATCATTCGTGACGGAGAGCTTGCAATTAGCAGGCAATGCCAGCGTCTTTCCACCGAGGTCGTGACGGCTGGATAGCACATACGTCACATTGGGTTGCGTCATCTGTTTCTGCAAAGGCACATCGGGAGAAAGCACCACTGTCTTGGCGGCAGCAACGCTTGTCACAAGAAACAACAATATAAATAGTAACCCGTTGCTCTTCATTTATTTTTCCGATTTAGATATAGCAATCTCGAAAGACATGCCAAGAACAGCAAAACCTCAGAAAGCGACATCGTCATCGCTGCCACTTGGATGCCCCAATAGCGAGCCAGCCAGAAGAGCAAGCCCAACGAAATGGTGCCTGAAATGAACACCGCAAAGAAGAAATACTTCTGCTGATTCAGATTGACCAACCCCACGAAACCCAAGAGGAAGTTCATGCATCCGAAGATGAGAACGGGGTACATCCAGTTCATCAATGGCTTGATTTCAGAGAAGTCCTTGCCGACCAGCGACACGAGGAAATCGCCACAGAAGAAGATGCCCAGTGCCACCACAATCGTGAGAATGAACAGGAAGATGGCTGCCCGTCTCAGCAACACCATGCTCTTCCCCACTCCCTCTTGTTTAATCTTAAGGCTCATGTGTGGGAACAATGCCTGAGAGACAGGGGTGATGAATGACTGTGCCGCCTTGATGACTCTCTCAGCCAACGCATACACACCCATTGCTGCATCGCTGACGAAAAAGTTCAGCACTACGACATTCATATTGCGATAGAGGTCGATACCAATCATGGAGAAGCACAAGGAAAGGCTCTCACGAAGTTCGGAAAAGACTTCCTTCATACGAGGCTTCGGAAGACGAATCTTGAACTGCTTTCTCACCAGCACCATGCTCAGGATGGCTGCCAAAAGAAATCCCAAGGAGTTCAGCAGCATGATGTATTCATAGTCCTCTGGACGAATCACCACGACGAAGATGAGAATAGTGAAGAGTATCTTGGAGGAGGCATTGACGATAGTCATGTACTTCATGCGTTCCAAACCCTGAAACAGCCAGGTTGGGATAAACACGTCACCATAAATCATGCCGATGGCAGTCAGGAACATGAAGAAGCGGTCGCTGGTGTCCAATGCCCAATGAGACAATGCCAAGACCAAAGCAATACAAAGGGTGGCAACCAAGAATCGGGCACACAAGATGTTGGAACAATACTGTTCCAGGAAGGAGTGGTCGTCACGATTCTGGGAAATCTTCTTCGTGGCAGAAAACTGGAAACCATACTGTGTCACCACATTAATGTTCTGCACCAGCACCAAGATGTAGGCATACACGCCATAGTGTGCCACGCCTATCACATTGGTCAAATATGGGATGACCAACAGCGGCAACACGATATTCAACCCATTCAGGATGGAGAGATAGGTGAAGTTCTTGAATACTATGTTCATTTTCTTATTTAGCATCTCTCTCTTTTTATTCAAAGGATACCTCGCCCGAACGGAGATTGGTCACCAAGGTTTCACGTCGTTCATCCACCTGCGGATTGAACACCGAATAGTATGGTACGAAGATATGGTAGTTCCTCCCCCCTGGATAGTCTTCACTTCGATTCATCACATAATAGAACGACAAATTGAACAGGTAAACAAAGAGGGCACCCATGACAACAATCTTCGTATAGAACTTCTTCATGACATCCCAATAGTTCACAAAGAAGGTGTTGACGATGAACACGATGCCAAACGGCAAGAGGTAGTTGGAGAAACGAACCAAGTCGCCAATAAAAACACCTGCTGTCTGGAAGACGGCAATCAAGACAAGCATCGCCCCAATGGTTTTGTCGTTGTCATACTGATTCTTCTTCCGAATAAAGATAAATAACAAGAATGGAACAATAATAAGAAGCTGCCTCAAGATACCAAAGATATTGGGTTCCTCGCGCCTCAAATAAGAATTGATCTTACTTGCCACCTGTTCTTCGAAGGCAAAGCCCAAGACGTAGGTAACGATGTCAAACACCGTGAAGGCGAGAACCACCGCCACCATCGCCAGCAAGCAAAGCCAAAGGTGGTCACGCTTGAAGAGGAGTGTCAGTGGTATCACCATCATCACAATGGCGGACATGTGGATGTATAACGCAAAGACACATAATATATAATAAAGAATGAAGTTTTTCTTTTCCAGACAAGGATATGCCAGCAGCAACACGCAGATGCAGAGGGTTTCACGCAGCACTTCCATGTTGAAATAGCAGAAATAACCAAAGTAGTACACAAGGATGGCTGTGAAATAAGCAGTGGGCACATACCTGCGGAAGAACCAGAAGAAAACGGAATTGACCACGAGGGCATGAGCAAGCTGGAAAGCGGTGAAACTCTTCATGGTCACAAAGGGAGCATTGAAGATATACCACAACGGATTGAACTGGGCACCAGAATAATCAAAAGTGGACAGTTCTCTCAAGGCAGGATAACCTTCAAACAAACGAATATAAATCAAGGTGTCGCCCCCCACCCTGTAGCGAAGTCCCGCCAACAAGATGAGAAGGACAAGTGAGGAGTAAAACCACAGATTCTTATTCCCCTCAATCCGCATCAAATCGAAACGAATGACAGGAATCAGCAAAAACAGGAATATGACGAGGTATATCAACATGTCTGTTGAGGATTCTTAATCCTACGAACCCATGAACGCAAGGTGTCTCGAACTAAAATCCAAAGAGCTGTGACAAAGACGAAGAGGAATGTCCAACCCAATGCCACCACAATCTTAGGCGTACTGGATGGCTTGGTCGAAATGCTGGCAGGTTGGATGATGGTGAAGGATGGGGTTGCCTCCTGCACCTTCGCCTTGGATGCCTCATACTGCTGAACCATCTGAGAATACACGTTATAAGCTGTCTGCATCTGATTCTCCAAATCATCACGCTCTGCCTTGATGGTGGTCAGGAACGGATTCTGGTGTTCGTCTGTATAGCGAGCATATTTCTGCTCCAGCTTCTTGTACTCTTGTCGCGATTCCTCAACAAGACCCTGATAGTATTCCATATCGTGCCTTGCCTTCTTGGTGCGGTATGCGATGATTTCCTGCTGAAGACGTTCACGAACACTATCCACCAAGGTGGCTGATACGAGAGGGTCTTGAGTGGTCGCACTCAAGGTGATGAGTTGATCACTCTTATTGACAAAGGCAGAAACCATGCTTGTCTGCACCTTGCTGACCACTTTTTCTTGGTCTAATGACAGATAGAAAGGATCAATCTTGTCAGATGATTGCTTGAAGGGGTTCGTCACAAACATAGAAACGATAGACCTAACACCCGATTGCACCCATTGAATAGGATACTCGCTCCACGATTTCTTCTGAACGTTCTCAATATAGTCATAGAGGTTCGTCTGAACGGTGCTGTCCAACGTGGTCACCTGCACATCAAACAGCCCCACAACGAAAGGCGTCGATTCTATCATCTGAGGATAAAGCTCTGGATAGATGGCATCGGTGGAACTGGCACCAAGGTTGATACCTGCCAACGAGGCCAGGCTTCCCATCTTACCACTCAATCCTGCCTCACTCGCCATCTCGGGTGCCAAGACCACGGTGGAGGTCCAAGTCTTCAAGGTGCCCAACGCAAATATCACACCCAACACCGCACCTATGATAGCACTTTTGTAAAGTGTCTTGCGATGCACATATAATTTGTGAGCCAACATGATCAAGGAGTCCTGATTCAATATTGGTTTACCTTCTGTCTTCTTGTCGATTTCATTCTCTGCCATAGAATTACCTTTTTACGTTCTAAAAACATCTAACACCCATCGCTTAGAGGTCGTTCACCACCTCCATCGCCCGCTCTATCACCTTATGCATGTCGTAGTATTTATACTCGGCAAGACGACCGCCAAAGATGACTTTAGTCTGAGCATCTGCAAGCGTCTTATACTTGGCATAAAGCGCTGAGTTTGTATTGTCGTTGACGGGATAGTAAGGCTCGTCGCCTGGTTGCCACTCCTTACTGTACTCACGGGAAATGACCGTATCGGGACATGCTTCCAAATCCGCGCCAAACATCTCGAAGTGCTTATGCTCGATAATGCGGGTATATGGGGTTTCGGCATCGGTGTAGTTCACCACCGCATTGCCCTGATAGTTTGTCACGCCCTCCAACAACTCCGTTTCGAAGGACACGGTACGATATTGAAGATGCCCGTACTGGTAGTTAAAGAAACGGTCTATCTCTCCTGTATAAATCACACGATCAGCACACGCATCCCACGTCACCTTCTGATCAAGATAGTCAATGCCGAGACGGACGTCACAGCCTTCGAGCATCTTCTCCACCAACTTAGTATAACCTCCTTCAGGAATACCCTGATACTTATCATTGAAGTAGTTGTTGTCGAAAGTGAAGCGAACAGGAAGGCGTTTGATGATGAAGGCAGGTAAATCGGTACACTTACGTCCCCATTGTTTTTGGGTATAACCCTGAATCAAAGCTTCGTAGATGTCCTTTCCAATCAAGCTGATGGCCTGTTCTTCCAGATTTTGTGGATTCTCAGTATGATATTCCTTTTTCTGCTCCTCAATCTTTGCCTTTGCCTCCTCGGGGGTCTTCACACCCCACATTTGGTAGAAGGTATTCATATTGAAAGGTAGGTTGTAGAGCTTGCCCTTATAGTTGGCCACAGGAGAATTGGTGTAGCGATTGAACTCCACGAAACTGTTCACGAAGTCCCAAACCTTCTTGTTGCTAGTATGGAAAATATGTGCGCCATATTGATGCACATTGATGCCGTTCACCTGCTTCGTATAGACGTTGCCACCAATATGGTCACGCTTGTCTATCAAAAGAATGGAATACCCTTTCTTTTTCAAAAGATAGGCGGAAACAGCACCAAAGAGACCTGTGCCAACAATCAAGAAATCATATTTCTTCTCCATACCTATCATCATTTAAGAATGTTTGCAATGGTCACCATCATGGTTGCGATGGATGCTGCAGACGTTCCCATTGCAGCATATTCTGCTGTCGTCATCTTGTTCTTCTGTTTCTTCGATGGCACCACAATGGTACAACCTGGCTCCACCGCCCTCTTGCTTCGGTGATTCAACAATTCCACCGCTCCATTCATATAGATAGCATATACACGTTTCTTTCTTGCATTATCACCATATCCGCCAGCACGTTTGATGTAGTAATTAAGGGATTCACCTTTCTTATAGTTCATGGAAACGGGGTACATCACGTCACCACTGATTTTCACAATCGAAGAGTATTGAGGAACAATCACCCTATCGCCCTCTCTCAACACAATATCCTCCTCACAACCAGGATTCTTCAAGGCCTTCTCCAAATCGATGGAGACTGGAAATGCTGTACCGATATCCAGTTTCATCATCAACAAGGAATCTGCTCGGTTGAAATCAAAATTTTTGTTTTCGCTCTGCATTGACTCTTCATAAAGAGTAATCTGTGAAGCTCTAAGAGAAGCTTCTTGCTGCTGTCTTTCCTCGTCTGTCATCTTTCTCTCCAGACGGGCGCCCTTGGCATAACCCAGAGAACTCAGTCCTCCTGCTGCCTTCACAAGGTCACTCAACTTATAGCTCTTGCTCGTCATCGCGTACTCTCCTGCAAAATTGACTGCTCCAGAGATGTTCACATTCTGTTGCTCTGAGTAAGAAGGACTTTTACGAACAGCCACTTGGTCATAAGGTTGCAACGTAAAACCAGGCTCTCCATCTACCACAAAACCATCCTTCAGAGCAAACGTGAATGTCTCTGCCATGTTTTCGTTGTCCACCATTGCATTTGAATCATCGATACGCCTAAACACATCCACTTTCGCGGTTGATGCTGCATCAGTCAAACCACCTGCCTGAAGCACAAGATCTTCCACCGTCATGTTGTCGGCATACATATAAAGACCGGGATAGTTCACTTCGCCCGTGATGGACAAGGTTCGTTCACCGATCATATCTGTCTTACTTGGAATAAACAATACATCGTTCTTACGCAATGGGATGTCTGCCACCGTTCCGTTCATAATTCCCTGAATGTCAACAGCCAGCACTTCAAGTGTCAAGTCATCCTTCTGGCGGTGCATCACAGCACGATTGGTGAACGCATCTTCTCGTAATCCTTCTGCTGCCTTTACCAAATCCCTAACAGAACTGATTTCGCCTCCAACTTCATACATACCGCTGTGGAATACGGCACCACGCACTTCCACCATATTTGAATAACGTGCCACCACACTATCAACCGTAATAGAGTCTCCGTCAGCAAGCGTGAAGTTACTCCAATCAAACTCACCAACCGTGTGGATAGAATACTCAGCACCATCCTTACGTGTCACTCGAATACTTTTCTTGTATGCATCTCCAGTAAAACCACCTGTATAGCGAAGTAAAGTGGAAAGAGATTCATCCCTCTTCATCTCATAGAACATTGGGCGCTTCACCTTGCCTCGTACTTCCACCAATGCATCGTATGGACCTACGATCACGATGTCATTGTCATTCAAACGTACATCACCACGTGCATTGCCATTGAGAAGATAGTCATACACGTCTATCGAAGAAATAACACGACCCTGGCGATACACCTTGATGTCGCGCAATGTACCAATATCATTTATACCACCTGCTGCATAAAGAGCATTAAATGCAGAAGAGAGGGAACTCAAAGTGTAAGTACCTGGCACATTCACTTCACCCATCACCTGCACCTGAATACTACGCGTACCGCCCACCGAAAGAGAGATGCTCGAATCGGCATAGAAGCGTCCCAGACGTGAACGGAGATAAGCAGTCGCTTCTGAGATGCTCAAACCACCAAGTTTACAAGGACCTACGCCCTCTATCACCACGACGCCATCAGGAGAAATAACATCAGTGAATGATTCCTGAGAAGCTCCCCAAATATCAATAACCACCTCATCACCTGCACCCAGACGATAGTTCGTCGGAGTCGCCATATTCATGTTTGGCTGGAATGTCAACATCTGGTTATTGAAAATATTACGTCCAAACACCTGATTTTGGTAATCATCTTCCTTGAAATAGTTCTGATAATAAATGAGGGAGTCAATATCCATAAACCCGATTTCATCATTCAAGGCTTGTTCACGCTCCTCTCGAGTTCCATTCATGTTTCGTTGGATTCTCGATTGCGACTGAATCATATATTGATTCTGCCTCTGGTTCTGTTCACCACGATCCTGCCTATCCTGACGCAAACGGTCTTGGGTCTTCTGGGCATTCCGTCCCGTCAAGTCCGAAGCACCCATATTTTGTTTTTCTGCCTCATATTTCTTTCTGATACGACGCAATTGCTCCGTCGTCACGCCCTTTTGCAGAAGTTTGGTCACAATTTGCTGCTGTGTGGAACCCTTCTCCTGCTCTTGCTGCACATACGTTATCACCTGTTCATCCGTCATGGACTGGGAAAAAACAGGCAGACTTATCGCAAATAGTCCTGCAATAAAGACAATTTTCTTGATAAAAGACACCTTCATGGCGTTGGTATATTAAGATTTAGATATTAAACACTGTTTTCAATATGATTTTGGCATCAAGCCACAAGCTGCGGTTTCTCAGATAGTCAAGATCCATATCAAGCCTTTTCAACATTTTCTCCAGCGTATCAGTATAACCGTTCTCGATAGTCGCCTGCGAGGTGACGCCAGGAGCGGAAAGATACAGCAACTTATAATCTGGATTCTTCTCCATAATCTTGTCGATAAAGAACTGACGCTCGGGACGATAACCCACAAAAGACATATCCCCCTTCAAAACGTTCCATATCTGAGGTAGTTCATCTAAATGGTGTCTGCGCAAGGTCTTGCCAAACTCCGTCAGACGAGGGTCGTCTTCCTGTTCAAGCTGAGGAACGCCGTCTTTCTCAGCATCCACCACCATCGTACGGAACTTGTAAATCTTGAACGGCTTGCCTCCCTTTCCAATGCGTTCCTGACTATAAATGACAGGTCCGGACGCACTCATTCTTTGTCGGATGTATATATATAGGAAAACTGGAGATAACACAATCAGCAGAAACATTGCGCCCACAACATCTCCTACACGCTTCAACGACCTCTCCAGACCATTCATTCCATCTATATTCGTCGGCTCTTTCTCTTGACTCATCTATTTTTCTTTATCCTTATATATGTAATATATAACGATTTCACTTTACGTTTATTATACCTTTATTTACAAAAATCGGACAAAGTTAGCAATAAATTGCGGATTAATGGCATTTATGCAAGGTTTTTTACTTAAATTCGCATCCAAATGGGATACAGCCCCTTATTCAAGCTGTATCTGCCACAAAAAAGAACTAATAACCTACCATCACATGAATATCGTTGAACGATTTTTGAAGTATGTCTCCTACGACACGCAGTCATCAGAAGAAACCGGCACCACCCCTTCCACGGAAAAACAGTATATCTTTGCACAATATCTAAAAGAGGAACTGATAGCAGAGGGTTTGCAGAATGTGGAGCTGGATGAGTTGGGCTATCTTTATGCAACCTTGCCTGCCAACACAGACAAACCTGTGCCCACTATCGGTTTCATAGCCCACATGGACACCAGCCCCGACGCATCGGGCAAAAATGTGAAACCACACATTGTGTACAATTACAACGGGGGTGACATCGTCCTCTCTGAAGGCATCATCACTTCACCCACGAAATTCCCAGAACTGTTCAACCACAAAGGAGAAGACCTTATTGTGACGGATGGTACCACCCTACTCGGAGCCGACGACAAGGCCGGGATTGCTGAAATCGTTCAAGCGATGGTTTATTTGCAACAGCATCCTGAGATAAAGCATGGGAAAATCCGCATTGGATTTAATCCCGATGAAGAAATCGGACTGGGTGCCCATCATTTTGATGTGGAGAAGTTTGGATGTGATTTTGCTTACACGATGGATGGTAGCGAGGTAGGTGAAATAGAGTTTGAGAACTTCAATGCCGCCTCAGCCAAAATCACGATTCAAGGTTGCTCAGTTCATCCTGGTTATGCAAAGGATAAAATGGTGAATGCCGCCCGCATCGCCACCGAATTGGTCGGTATGCTACCTGCGAACGAAACACCTGAAACCACAGAAGGGTATGAGGGATTTTTCCATCTCACCAACATCAACGGCAATTGCGAGAAGGCGCAACTGTCCTTCATCATCCGCGACCACGACCAAAAGTGTTTCGAGAATAGAAAGGTGAAAATATCTGCTATTGTGAAAATTATCAACAAGAAATACGGTAAAAATGTAGCCCTGCTAGAGCTCAATGATCAGTACTACAACATGCGCGAAAAGTTGGAAGACAAGATGTACATCATCGACATCGCCAAGCAAGCCATCTCAGCCGCGGGCATAACTCCAGTAGTCCGTGCTATCCGGGGAGGAACCGATGGAGCGCAACTCTCTTTTCGTGGACTTCCATGCCCTAACATTTTCGCTGGCGGACTCAACTTTCACGGGCCTTATGAGTTCTGTTCTGTGCAGAGCATGGAGAAGGCAATGATGACCGTTGTGAACATCTGTCAAATAGCAGCAAAAGACTACAACGTACAGCAGTAAAAACAACGCCGTTGTTTCGAACAAACAACGGCGTACAAACGTCGAAACAACGGTGTTGTTTTTTTAACGGCATTATATATCTTCTTCGTCCTCATCATCGAAGTCAAAATCAAAGTCGCCAAAGAAGGCTGGTTGGATGAAGTCATCCAATTCACGACGTTCTTTTTTGGTGGGGCGTCCTGTGCCACGTGCCCTACCTACGAAACCGCTAATGCGGTTCATCTCAAGGAGCTCAAGCTGTTCCTTGGTTGTCACATTCTCCAACACTTCAGGTACCAACTTGGCACCCACACGATTCTGGATGGCTTGCAAAATCTTGAAAGAGTATGTAATGGGAGGCTTGCGTACTTCAATCACATCACCCTCCTTCACCATTTTCGATGCCTTTTGTTTCACACCTCCGATGGTGATGCGTCCGTTTTTACAGGCATCGGCAGCGATGGAACGTGTCTTAAAGATGCGTGCCGCCCACAACCATTTGTCAAGTCTTGCCTCCATATTACTTCTTGTTATATTGATTCATGGTACGATCCAACCCTTGAAGACAAAAACTTTTGATCATATCGCCCACATATTCCAACTTCTCTTCAACAAGCTTATCATCTTCATCACCGAAGGCACTCAGCACGAAATCCGCTTGTGCACCTCTTGGATAATCATTACCAATACCAAACCTGATGCGAGCATAGTTTGGCGTCATCATACATGACTCGACACTTTTCAACCCGTTATGACCACCTGCACCACCATTTCCACGCATACGAACCTTTCCCACTGGCAAGCTGAGGTCATCAACAATAATGAGCAAGTTTTCCACGGGAATCTTTTCTTGCTGTGTCCAATAACGTACAGCCTGTCCAGACAGGTTCATATAGGTGGAAGGCTTGAGCAGAGTGATCTCCGCATTCTTCACCCGCGTCTTGGCAATCGAACCATAACGCCTGTCTTGCCATTCCGCACCCTGCTTCTTGGCAAAAGCATCCACGACACGGAAACCGATATTATGGCGAGTGCCCACATATTCGTCTCCGATATTCCCAAGACCCACTATCAGATATTTCATACTGTAATCAACAGGTTCTGGTTTCTTCTTCCGAAATAAATCCAACAACCACATATTTAATAAATAAAAAGAGTGTACCAAGGGTCTGACGACCGCCGATACACCCTCATAGGATTTCCTTTTTCAATCAGGATTATTCTTCTGATGATTCTGCCTCAGCTGCAGCAGCACGAGCAGCACGAGTCATACGAACAGCACAAACGACAACTTCCTTAGAAGTGATGATTTCAAGACCCTCATAAGAAAGTTCGCCCACCTTCATGGCCTTACCAAGCCCGAGGTTCGTCACATCAATGTCAAGTGTATCTGGGAACTGAGTGTAGAGAGCCTTAACAGCCAACTTGCGAACGTTGAGTGCCAACTTACCACCGGCACGTACACCCTCTGCAAGACCATTAAGCTTCACAGGAATCTCAAATACAACCGGCTTGTCCTCTGTAATCTGGTAGAAATCAACGTGAACTGGACGGTCGGTCACGAAATCACACTGAAGATCCTTCAGGATAGCCTTTACTGGTGTGCCGTCAACGATGAGGTTCACGATATAAACATTAGGAGTGTAAAGAAGCTTTGCCAACTCTTTCTCGGAGATTTTGATTGACTTTGCTACAGGAAGGCCGTTCTCACCCTTCTCTACTCCATAAAATACTGCTGGAATCTGACCAGCACGACGAAGGTCACGACTTGCCTTCTTGCCATACTCAGTACGAGCCTGAGCATTGATTGTAATTTCTTTCATCTTTAATTTTTGTGTTACTATAAATTAAGTCATTGGCTTAATCTGCCATCACACGATGCCCTCCACAAGCGTGGGGCTTAATGTGTTGCCCAAAAAAGCGGCACAAAGGTACGACTTTTGCCAGAAATGACAAAAGTTTTCCCCGGAAAATTCTTTTTGTTCTTGCAATTTAGGACTTTTACTGCCGTCAGAAGCGTCTTTTGGCCCCTCCACAAATCAGAAAATGTCCTTTACTTTATCCAAGAAGCTCTTCTTTTCAGCCTTCTCGTCAGCATCTTCAGCATCAGCAACAGAATCTGGAGCCACTTCATCTTCAACAGCCGACACCGTTGATTCGCTTGATGCCTCTACTGGAGCCACTGCTGGAGCATTACCCTTTGCGACATCCAGCGTTCTTGTCAAAGCATCAACAAACTTCTCGTAGTCTTCCTTATAGAGGAACAGCTTATGCTTCTCAAACACGAAGCGAGGGTTTTCCATTGTACCCTCATTGATTTTCTTACTCTCCGTAATGGCAATATAACGGTCGCCATTTCTGCTCTGCTTCACATCAAAATAATAGATGCGCTTGCCCGCCTTGATACTCTCTGAGTAAACCAAGTCTTTGTCTGTATCACCCATATTATCTTTTATTATTTGTATGTAAATTCAAAATTTGCTACAAAATTGTTACTTTTTTTTCGTTTATACAAGATTTTGAGCTGTTTTTTTTCATTTTCGTATAATCATTCCAGCAAAAAGACCTTTTTTTCAAAGAAATTCCCTAAATTTGCACTCAAATTGTTTACAACATCAAACAAAAACAAAAGACACAAATTTATTTATTATCAATACAAAAAAGAAACACACAAAAAAAGAGTTTTTTGACTTATGATAAACCGCACACTTATCCGACTAAAAATTGTACAGCTCATTTATGCTTTCTACCAGAATGGTGGCAAAAATTTAGACACAGCCGAGAAGGAACTCCTTTTCAGTCTTTCCAAGGCATACGACCTCTACAATTACATGCTCCTATTAATCGTGAGCGTGTCGCGTTATGCATTCCAAGAGGTAGAACACAAAGAGCAGATGAACCGCGTTGGACACATCGACGAGGTGGTTAGCCATCGATTCGCAGACAACCAATTTGCAGCACAGCTTGAAAAGAACAAGCAATTGCAGGAGTTCGTCGACGCCAAGAAAAAATCATGGAACAACGATATTGACTACATCAAGAAACTCTATACAGATATTATCCAAAGCGAGTACTATACTGAATACATGGCAATGGAAAAAGTCACGTATGCCGATGACCGTGAACTGTGGCGCAAACTCTACAAGAATATCATTATGAAAGATGAGCGCATCGATGACATTCTTGAGGAACAAAGTCTGTATTGGAACGACGACCGCGAGGTTGTGGACACTTTTGTGCTCAAGACCATCAAACGGTTTGACCCCGCGAACGGCGCCAATCAAGAACTTGTTCCCGAGTACAAGGATATCGAAGATCAGGATTTCGCCATTCGTCTGTTCCGTCGCACCATCACAAACGACGAATACTACCGTACTCTCATCAGTCAGTGCGTCAAGAACTGGGAGTTCAACCGACTCGCCTACATGGATGTTATCATCATGCAGATTGCGGTGGCTGAGTTGCTCAGTTTCCCACAAATACCTGTTTCCGTCACTATCAACGAATACGTTGAGATTGCCAAATGGTACAGCACGCCCAAGAGTGGAGGCTACGTTAACGGAATCATCGATGCCGTGGCAAAGAAACTCAAGAAGGAGAACAAGCTCACCAAGGCTTGACACACATTATTAATAATATATAAACTTAGACAATTTATATCATTCAGTAAATAACTATTACGACTATGTTCACACTTATTCAAGCAGCACAAGGTGCCACAAAAGGTGGTTTCGATTGGAGTATGATCATCATGATTGTCGCCATGTTTGCCATCGTTTATTTCTTCATGATCAAACCACAACGCAAGCGTCAGAAGGAAATCGAGAACTTCCGCAAAGGACTCACCATCGGCAGTAAAGTTATCACAGCCAGTGGAGTACACGGAGAAGTTAAGTCCCTCAACGAAGGAGAATCATACCTCACCATCGAAATCGCCAAGGGCGTTTCTATACAAATAGACCGCAACTACGTCTATGCAGAAGGCACCCAACAGCCTCAGCAGTAATGCCCTTTGTGACATTTACCTTTTGAAGTTCCATCGATGCTGACAGACTTCTTCAAAGTGATATTCAGGAGATTGCGATTGATTAGGTTCGACCGCAATCTTCCTGTGTTCCTTATCTTTCTCTGTCTTTCCACCATCTTTTGGTTCTTACAGACCGTTCAAGAGACTGCTGAAGTCATCCTTCCCTATCGGCTAACCATTGAAGACCTGCCCAAGGACATCGTCTTTACAGGTGACATGCCCTCCGAAATCAATGTTAGCTATTCAAGCAAAGGTTGGAATGCCTTCTACTACAAATTCATGCGCAATGACGATCCTGAGCTCGTCATCAATTTCAAGGAGGTTAACCAGAAGTCTGGCAAAATCATCATCGACGCCAACACGCTCCGACGTGCTGTGCTACGCCATAAACCTCAAGGTATGACCTTCAAGTCCACCACCCCCAGCAAGATTGAGACTTATTATTCTAACGGACAGCACAAACGTGTGCCTGTCATCTTCAATGGGCGTGTCAGCACCACTGCCGGTCGCTACCAATGTGGCACTATCATCATGCCAGACTCTATTGACATCTATGCTCCAAAGCACATTTATGGGAGCATCAATCACGTCAAGACCGAAAATGTCACCTACACCGAACTCGAAGACACCCTCCAAACACGGCTAGCTCTCCTCGTACCACGTGGAGCTAAAGCTATTCCCGACTCTGTCGATGTCAGCCTCTGCGTTGACATTTTCACCGACAAGACTCTTCAGGCACCCATCTACAGCGAAAACGTGCCCCACAACAAACTCATCCGAACCTTTCCCCCAAAGGTCAGCATCACCTTCCTTGTCAGTGCCACCCTGTACGACGAAATCACTCCTGACGACTTCCTCCTCGTCATCGACTATAAAGAACTCCAGAGCAGTTCCAGGCAGTGCCGCATCCATGTACGCCAAAAACCATCAAGCATACGCAACTTGCGCATTAGCCCCGAAACTGTCGAATATATCATAGAGCAATCCAACGAATGACACGCATCGGCATCACAGGAGGTATCGGCAGCGGGAAGACATACGTTTGCCAACTGCTCAAACAGCGCGGCATTCCCATCTATCATTGTGACGATGAAGCCAAGCTACTCATGACCGAAAGCCCAGTCATCCGCAAAAAATTATGCAAACTCATCGGCAACGAGGCATACAACGGGCAAGAGTTGAACAAACCCTTCATCGCACAATACCTATTCGCCAGTGAGGATCACGCCAACAACATCAATGCCATCGTCCACCCAGTTGTTCGTCAAGACTTCCTTCAATGGACGAAAGAGCAGAACAGCCATATTGTTGCACAGGAGTGTGCCCTTCTCTTCGAGTCAGGCTTCCAAGACACTGTCGACTTCACCATCGAAGTCTATGCCCCTCAATCTCTTCGGATTCAACGTGCCACCCAGCGTGACCATGTTGCCCCAGAACACATCCTAGCACGTATGGCACAGCAGATGGACGAAGAAGAGAAACGACGACGTGCCGACTTCTGCATCCTCAACGATGGCACTACCGACCTTGACGCACAACTCGACTTGTTACTTGCTCAATTGAACAAAGAAATAACTCAAAAAACTAAATAACAAACAAAATGATCAGGAAAATTCTCGCCATCTCTGGCAAACCAGGGCTTTACAAGCTCATCTCACGAGGCAACAAGAGCCTTATTGTAGAAACTGTCGACGAGCAGAAGAAACGCATCCCAGCCTTTGGTGCTGACCGTGTCGTGTCCCTCGGCGATATCTCCATCTACACCAACGACGACGGTGAAGTAAAACTTGCGACCGTTTTTGAATCAATTAAAGAGAACTATGGTGGAAAGGCTGTTGACCTCTCAGCCAAGAAAGCATCACAGGAAGACATCATCGCTTTCTTCACCAAAGTGCTTCCCAACTACGACACCGACCGCGTGCGTGTCAGCGACATGCGTAAAGTTCTCTCTTGGTACAACATTCTCATTGCCGACGGCTTTACTGAGTTCATCAGCAAGGAAGAAGAAGACGCAGAAGAAAACACTGCAGAGAAAGATTAACATCTCCTTTCCACTTGTCGGAAACAGCAGTTAATCCAACAAAAAAGTTCTTGACAAACCATATGATTCGTCAAGAGCTTTTTTTGTTTTGCCTCATTCTTCTTTAATTCATTTTCCCCTTGAGGAGTTCCTCTAAACGAACCACTTCTTGCTTGTATTCCTCAGCCTTGAGGAATGAGAGTTTCTTGGCTTCCTCTTTCATTAATTTGCGGTTTCGGTCAATCGCTCGACGGAGCTCATCAATAGTCATGGCATTGTAAATAGTATCCACTTCCGACTCGGCTGCAAGGGATGCATTCTCCTCGATGTAAGCCGTTCCGACATAATCGACAGGCTTATGATGATTGATGGCAATTTGAGCCTTCTGGATTTGCGTAGGAGTGATACCGTGTTCCTCGTTATAGGCCATCTGCTTGGCGCGACGTCGATTGGTCTCATCAATGGTCTGCTGCATCGTCTCGGTGATGGTCTCCGCATACATAATAGCAAGTCCGTGAACATTGCGGGCAGCACGTCCGATAATCTGAACCAGGGAACGATGGTCACGCAGAAATCCTTGATAATCAGCATCCAGAATCGCCACTAACGATACTTCGGGGATGTCTAGTCCCTCACGCAAGAGATTGATACCAATAAGCACATCGTAAGTGCCAGCACGAAAATTATTGATGATGTCAACACGATCAAAGGTGTCAACATCGGAATGGATATAGTTTGCGTTGATGCCCACCCCATTGAAGAATGCAGAGACCTCTTCCGCTTGACGTTTAGTGGAGGTGATGACAAGTGTGCGCTCCCCCACCTCATTGCGCTGATGGATCTCTTCTATGAGGTCATCCATAAAATTAAGTTTCGGACGAACTTCGATGGGAGGGTCAAGTAATCCTGTAGGACGAATCAGTTGTTCAACAATCACCCCTTCAGCACGTTCCAATTCATATTCGGCTGGTGTGGCAGAGACGTAGATGGTCTGTGGCGTCAATGCTTCAAATTCTTCAAGACGCAAAGGTCGGTTATCGAGTGCTGCAGGCAGGCGGAAAGCATAATCAACAAGATTTTCTTTGCGTCGGCGATCTCCTCCCCACATAGCCTTCACCTGTGGAATGGATTGATGGCTTTCATCAACAATAAGCAGATAATCATCTGGAAAAAAATCGAGCAGGCAATAGGGACGTTCTCCCGCCTTGCGCCCATCGAAATATCGGGAATAATTTTCTATGCCCGAACAATGTCCTGTCTCTCGAATCCATTCAAGATCGTTGGTTACACGCAGTTCTATCTGTTTTGCCTTCTCCATATCGCCAAGATTCTCATAGTATGCAATACGCTCACGGAGGTCATCCTCTATATCATGAATGGCTTTTAAAGTCTGCTCCTTGGTGGTCATAAAGAGGTTGGCAGGATAGATTTTATACTCATCGTAAGAAGTGATGGGATAGAGGGCTTGAACGTCCAATTCTTGAATCTCATCAATTGTATCATCAAAATAGCAAATTCTTAGAATTTTCTCATCATAAGCAAGATACACATCTACGGTTTCACCTTTCACTCGGAACTGACCACGTTCCAACTCATCAGCAGAAGCAAGGTCATTGTTCGTATAAAGCATATCCACCAACTTGCGACGCAACGTTTCTTGTGGAAGGTCTTGATCAATATGAATAGTAAGTATGTTTTCGGCATAACTAGTCGGTGCACCCATACCATAGATGCATGACACAGATGATACTATAATGACGTCTTTACGTCCTGACAGCAGGGCAGATGTGGCGGCCAAACGACGACGGTCTAGATCATCATTGATGGCAAGGTCTTTTTCGATATAAGTGCCTGTGGAAGGTATATAGGCTTCGGGCTGATAGTAATCGTAATAACTCACATAATACTCCACCGCATTGTTGGGGAAGAAAGCTTTCATCTCCATATAAAGCTGATGTGCCAGTGTCTTGTTATGGCTAAAAATGAGAGTTGGTTTTCCAATATTCTGAATGACATTCGCCATCGTGAATGTCTTGCCAGAACCTGTCACACCCAACAACACTTGAGCGGGCAAACCATCCTTCACTCCCTGTGTGAGTTGCTCGATAGCTTGCGGTTGATCACCCGTCGGCTGAAACTTCGATGTAAGCTGAAAATCCATCTGTTTTCCTTTTCGAATGCAAAATTACAACTTTATATCGTCAAATCTTTCTTAAATCAGACGTTTTTTTCTTAACTAAAGTGAATTTCTTCCTCAACCCTGCTCCATCTTCACGAAAAATGTAGTAACTTTGCATTCGAAATTGTCATCAAGAATGAAGAAAGCATTTACAATCGCGTTGATTTCGGTACTGATGTTGAGTTCCTGCAATTCATACAACAAACTGCTGAAATCGACTGATTATGGTTATAAATACGAAGCAGCAAAGGAATATTACATTGCTGGTCAATACACAAGGTCATACCAGTTGCTGGAAGAACTCATCATGGTCATGAAAGGCTCTGACCGTGGAGAGGAATCTCTATTCATGCTGGGTATGTGCTTCTACAATCTCCGTGACTACGAAACTGCCACTATGTATCTGGACAGATACTCAAAGACCTACACAAAAGGAGAGTACACCGAGTTGGCACGTTTCTACAGCGGAAAAGCATCCTATATGCAGAGTCCTGATCCACGACTTGACCAATCCCCCACTTATGCTGCGCTGAACAAACTTCAGGAATTTCTCGAGTTTCACCCCTACTCTGACTTACGAGAGGACGTGAACGACATGATGTACGATTTACAGAACCGCCTCGTACAGAAAGAGTACGAAAATGTCCAGCTCTACTATAACCTGGGCACATACATCGGTAATTGTTTCTATGGTGGCAGCAACTATGAGGCTTGTATCATCACTGCCGAGAACGCCCTGAGAACATTCCCCTACACCAGGTTACGTGAAGACCTTTACATGATGATTCTACGTAGCCGTTACGAATTGGCACAGCGAAGCGTCATCGAAAAAAGCGAAGAGCGTTACTTGCAAACCATTGACGAGTACTATGGTTTCAAGAACGAATTTCCTGACAGTAAATACATGAAAGAGGCAGACCAAATTTACAAGCGCTGCTCTGCCAAGGTGAAGAAGAAGGAAGATAGTAAAGAATTGAATTAAAAGAACATCATAAACAAAGAACAATAACACAAGACTATGGATTTCAAGAAAACCAATGCACCAACGACAACGGTGACACGCAATTTGATGGATTTGTGCCGTGACACCAACAATGTGTATGAAAGCGTTGCCATCATCGCTAAGCGTGCCAACCAGATTGCCGCAGAGATGAAAGACGAACTCAGCAAGAAGCTCGTTGAGTTTGGTTCACACACAGACACTCTTGAAGAAGTGTTTGAGAACGAGGAGCAGATTCAGATTTCTCGTTACTACGAGCGTCTGCCCAAACCAACTCTCATCGCCACCCAAGAGTTTCTTGAGGACAAGGTTTACTTCCGCAACCCTTCTAAGGAAACAGAAAGAACTCTCTAATCCTTATGATTCAACGAATACAAACGGTCTATCTGGCACTGGTGCTCATCTTCTCATTCGTGGGACTCATCTCCACAATCGGGGAATGGACAGTGGCAGATACGGTTGTGGCACATTTTAGCAACTTCACCTTTGGTGCTGAAGGGCAGTTCAAAGCATTAGACTCCACCAGTGGGCCATGGTGCTTGGGTATACTTCTTATTTTGGTGATGTTTCTCTCAACGATGAGCATCATGCTGTTTCGCAAACGCATGCGCCAGCTGAGGCTCACCATCATCAGCACCATTTTTTTGGTAGGTTATGTAGCAGCATACGCTGTGTTTGCCTATTACTACCAACTCAACCTTGATCAACTCGTATCAAACGAATCTGGAAGTATCGAACCCACTTTCCATCTCAAATTCATCTCGGTCTTTCCCGTGCTGAGTATCATTCTCAATTGCCTTGCCATTCAAGGCATACGCAAGGATGAAGCGTTGGTTAGATCGCTCGATAGAATCCGATAAGCAGGCTGTTTTACCCTACCCTCACGCTATATAAATAAGGTGTAAGGAGAAAGGTAAATAGAAAAAGCAATTTCAAGATATTTTTTTCCTGAAATGTTTTGTCGGTTCAAGAAAAAGTAGTACCTTTGCACTCGCAATCGGAAAGGCAATGCGGAAATAGCTCAGTTGGTAGAGCACAACCTTGCCAAGGTTGGGGTCGCGAGTTCGAGTCTCGTTTTCCGCTCTCCTGCAACAAGCAGGTCGTTCTTTGAAGATAAAAAGGTATGCCCACGTGGCGGAATGGTAGACGCGCTCGTTTCAGGTGCGAGTGTTGAGAGACGTGCAAGTTCGATTCTTGTCGTGGGCACCAAACAGAATGGAGAGGTGGCGGAATGGTAGACGCGCTACTTTGAGGGGGTAGTGGGCTCAGCCCGTGGGAGTTCGAGTCTCCTCCTCTTCACTCAGAAAACCGACATTCAAGAAAGGCTCTGGAGAGAGTCTCTTCTTCACAAATATTGAAATACATATCCCTGCGGAAATAGCTCAGTTGGTAGAGCACAACCTTGCCAAGGTTGGGGTCGCGAGTTCGAGTCTCGTTTTCCGCTCTAGAAAATAATGGTTCATAATAAATTAAGGGATTTTATTTGTGATTTCTGTTTGCGAAAATTGAAATCACGTGTGCGGAAATAGCTCAGTTGGTAGAGCACAACCTTGCCAAGGTTGGGGTCGCGAGTTCGAGTCTCGTTTTCCGCTCATCATTTAGACATTCGTTTTTTCATAGCATTTTGTGTATCAGAGGCCGCGAGGTTTCTGATACATTTTTTTGGTATTATTCAACCTGTACACAAGAAAACGAGTTGAGGTATTGAATTCCTCTCCCTCATAACGCAAGCAGGAGCCACTTACGTGACTCCTGCGTTGCGGAGGGAGAGGGATTCTTGCCTTGCAAGCGCTCCGCGATGACGAACCTCAGGGTTCTCATCCACTTCCCTCATAACGCAAACAGGAGCCACTTACGTGACTCCTGCGTTGCGGAGGGAGAGGATTGTGAACCTCTATTCAAACCGCCTTTATTCTCAGGTAGTTGGCAATCAGCCAATGTCTTTCTGTAACACAAAATGTAACACTTTTCTGTTAGTCGCGTTGACCACGACTTGACTACCGCAGTAGTCTTCTTACGTGGGTGCAAAATTATATAAAAACGAACAAACTGCCAAAAGAAGTGACTTAAAAAACTCTAACGATGGTTGAAAAACACCTATTTTTAACATATTCAACGCAGATTGCAATATATCTCCACATGATTTTTGACAGAACGAATAGTGTTACATGTGTTACACAATATAATATAATAAGGTGTAATCAACTTGGAAAAGTTTCTGACAGGATCAGTTAGAGCATTGTTTGGTTTCAAGACATAAGTGATATAATAAACACATGTCTAAATCACAGACAAAATGGCTATGGAACAACCCTTAATCGACAAAAACTCTAGATTTTATACTTCTTATTCGAAAAAAAGTCGTATCTTTGCACCAAATTTATAAGTTAATCGAAAAAAATGGCAAAGAATACTTCGCTCCAGAATGTGCAGGAAATTGTAATGGCGACTTCGGATAAAACAGAGCTGACACACAAGGCTGCAATGTTAAAAGAAGGCACTCTCCGAAAGATTGCCCCAAAGGTTTACACGACTAATATGGATGAAGCTCCAGAGACTATTATAAAGAGAAATCTGTTTTATGTGTTGGGACAATTATATCCACATGCGGTCATAAGCCATCGTTCAGCCTACGAACTGAAGCCTACTGCTGACGGCGATATATTTCTAACATATACATACACCAAGAATGTCTCTTTACCTGGTGTCACCGTCCACTTGATGCAGGGACCAATGGGAACACCACATGATATGCCTTTCATTAAGAATCTTTATATTTCCAGTGCAGAACGCAGAGCACTTGAAAACCTACAGAAAGGTCGTGCCCGCAACAGCGTGTCCAAGTGTTTACCTCGGACTTATATAGAAGAAATGCTGGAACGCATACTTCAAGTAAATGGTGAGACGGGATTAAACACCTTCCGTGACAAAGCACGAAATATTGCTACCGAGTTAGGCATGGATGCTGAGTTTGATGTCCTCAATGCTATAATAGGAGCCCTTCTTTCTACTAAGCCATCTGGAGTCCTCTCCTCTGCAAGTGCTATAGCAAGAGCAAAAGGTGAACCTTTTGACGATGGGAGGGTGAAGTTATTCAAAACATTATTTGAAACACTTCATGGAGAGCAATTTCCATTCATTGATGAACCGAATGTGGAGAATGCAGCATTCCGCAATTTCGCTTTCTTTGAAAGTTACTTCTCCAATTATATAGAGGGTACGGAATTTGAGATAGAAGATGCCAGACAAATCATTGAAACAGGTCAGCCCATGCCTGCACGTAATGCAGACTCACACGATGTGCTTGGAACCTTCCAATTGGTGGCCAGTCGAAGGGAAATGCGCCGCACACCATCATCCTCTGACGAATTGATAGAATTATTACAGGATCGTCACCGTATCATGATGGCTGCGCGTCCTGACAAGGAGCCAGGAATGTTCAAAATGCAAAACAACCATGCAGGAGACACGCATTTTGTAGATTGTACCCTCGTTAGAGGCACCCTACAGAAAGGATATGAATACTATCAGGCACTGGAGCATCCTTTTGCCCGGTCACTCTTCATGCTTTTCATGGTGAGCGAAGTTCATCCTTTCAACGACGGTAATGGAAGAATATCGCGCGTTATGATGAATGCTGAACTGGTCGCAGCTGACCAGTCAAAGATAATCATTCCCACTGTTTTCCGTGAAGATTACCTCAATGCCTTACGCAGGTTGACACGCAGGGGCGATCCAAGCGTGATTATTCGGGCATTGTCAAGAGTCCGACAATTCAGTGCTAACATTACAGGTGATGATTTTGATGCAACTCGCAAATATCTTGAAGAATGTAATGCTTTCAAGGATGGAGATGGCTATATTCTTAGATTCTAAATTTTCTATGATTCATTTTCTACGAGTAGTCAATAAAGGAGACATTGAACAGAAAGAATAACCACCACAGAAAGTATTGGTATTATCGGACTTTTTTGGGGGGTAAAACATTTGCATAAGTTCAGATAGTAAGCCGGAAAAATCATCATAAAGAAAACGTATGTAGCTAAACAATATTTATAGAGACTATCTGAAAACAAGAACAGACTTCTATGGCAAACATGCTATGGAAGTCTTTTCTTTTTTACATAACCATTCACCTTCTATCCTGATTTTCTGTAAAAAGACACGAAAGTCGAGAATATCGACAAGTGTCGATTTTGTATGCACAATCAAACAGTCAAACAAGTGTAACTTTGCAAAACAAATGAAAATCAGAATAGGATATATCATTAAGAAATACCGTGAAGCCCACAATTATGATCAGGCTTCACTCGGCAGACTCGCAGGAATCTCGCGAGGGAAGGTCGTATATATAGAGAATGACAAATCGACTCAGAAAGAAGATCAACTGGAAAAATTGGCAAATGCCATGGGAAGTACGTGGCTTGATTTGGT
This sequence comes from uncultured Bacteroidales bacterium, assembly GCA_902768125.1. Taxonomy (GTDB): domain Bacteria; phylum Bacteroidota; class Bacteroidia; order Bacteroidales; family Bacteroidaceae; genus Minthosoma. The sequence continues at coordinate 64,790 of CACXKA010000008.1, forward strand.
AATAGCAACTGCGCTTCCCAAATGGATGGATGCTGGAAAAGAGCCACATCTTGTAGATGAACGTGGCAAGATTAAGCCCAATATTTTGTTGGAAATCTTAAAGGATTCTATTAGCACCCAATCAAGAGAAGCAATCTTGCTAGCAGAATTGTGTGAACTTTGGGAGAGGAGTAGATTTGTCATAAACATAAATACTGATGACAATGGAAGTAATAACAGTAGATAGTGAGGTATATCAGCTATTCAAAGAACGTTTGGATAGAATTGAAAAATATATCGAACGAGCAGCCAACATGGAACATAGTATAGGCAAGGCACTGCTGATGACAACACGTGATGTAATGGAAACACTTCAGGTTTCACAGTCCACCCTCTTCAGGTGGCGGAGAGACGGTAAGATCCAGACCATCATCATGCCCTCTGGTGAACTACGATTCAAGTTTGAAGAAATCTATACAGCATTACGGTGCTGTCAGATTCGTGTACAGGGATGTTCAAAGGAAACAACCATCAAACGGATGGACGAGTTCAAGAATACGACAATCACAAAGAACATAAGAGAATTAACAAAAGAATAATTAAAATGGATGAAAAAGAAAGAGCAATCCTTGAATTACAAAGGAAAGTAGATCGTATCCAGAAAGTGACAGACAAAGTCAGTCCTATGGAAGAGAGGCTGAACAATCTGGAAAGGCAAGCCATCTCCTCCAAGGAAATCCTTACGTCACAGGAAACTGCGGTTTATATTGGCGTTTCGCTGAGCCAGCTATACAAGATGACCAGTACGCATAGCATTCCACATTATAAGCCTAGAGGCAAGATGTGCTATTTCGAAAGGAAGGAACTTGACGCATGGCTATTACAAAACCACAACGGGCCTGACGTTATCGCCGACAATGAATAGAAGAAAAAGACTCATAGAGATAGACAGTCCAAATGAGGAAGAACTTGAAGCACTCATCAAGTTCTCAACCATCAGTGTGACTGAATATCCTCATAAACAAGACATTCATGGAAGAAGAAATAATAGAACAGAAGATGGGAGGACAAAACCAATGGTCAGAAACAGAGCTTGCCCTCCTCCTTCAGAACGCCACGATTAAGGCAACCGACAAGTTTGACGTTCCACCAGAGATTCTTTGGGTGGGAGATTCGACCATTGCGACTTTCGGGAACTTCAGTGCATCGACGGGAAAGGCAAAAAGCCGCAAGACATTTAATGTCTCTGCCATTGTGGCAGCTTCATTGGTTAATGGAACCATTCTGAAATACAGGGCTTGTCTCCCTGCCAAACAACGGAAAATACTATATTTCGACACTGAACAAAGCCGGTATCATTGTCATAACGTTCTGACAAGAATATTGAAACTGGCAAACCTTCCGATAGACAAAGACCCTCAGAACATGAAGTTCATAGGTCTTAGAGAATATTCTCCTACACTTCGCCTCCAGCTCATTGATTATGCTTTGAAAACGAGCAAAGGATATGGCCTTGTCGTCATTGACGGCATACGTGACCTGATGTATGACATCAACAGTGCGAGAGAAAGTATAGATTTAATAACCAAGATGATGGCATGGTCAAGCCGTTATAACCTTCATATTCACTGTGTTCTACATTTGAACAAAGGAGATGACAATACCAGAGGTCACATTGGCACAGAATTGAACAACAAGGCAGAATCTGTACTTGTCATCAGTAACAGCAAGACCAACAAGTCTGTTAGTGAGTTGAAGCCAATGCACATGAGATCAAAAGAGTTTGACCCATTCGCCATCACTATCAATTCAGAAGGACTACCTGTTTTGGTCGAGCAGTATAACTGGGAACAGCCAAAGGCTGGTACTACCATCCAGGACTTACCAGAGGAAAAACATAGAGAAGCATTACAAATCGCATTTTCAGACAGTGAGATTCCAAGATATGTTGATCTTATCAATGCACTCATCAAGGGCTATTCCGAGATTGGATTCCAGCGTAGTCGGAGTTGCATGACAGAGGTTTACAAATTCCTTGTATCTCAGGGCGCAATTGTAAAAGGTCATAATGGATATCAATTCAATTCCGACTTTGAGATGGGCGAACAGGAAGAAGATAAATAAGTTCAAATTTCAGTTTAGTTTGGTACAGTGTATATATAATGTAATGTGGACTAACACAAGTAAAAGGTATGACAATAGAAGAAGCAAAAGCTATTGACCTCAGAGATTTTCTTACAGCTATAGATAGCAAAGAAGTCAAAACTCGTGGTCATAACCATTGGTATCGTTCCCCTTTCAGGGATGAGCATGATGCCTCGTTTAAGGTTAACTCTGAGCGTAATGAATGGTTTGATTTCGGGATTGGCAGGGGTGGCAATATCATTGAGCTTGGGAAACTGCTGTATAACACTACCTATATACCAGAGATTCTGCGTCATATAGAAGCCTATGCTGCCAAGATTCCAAATGAGAAGGAATCCCCTTCTAAGCAAGTTCATGTTGAAGACACATCCAAGAGCAATATTCAGCTATTGCCATTATCACATCCTGCGCTACTATATTATGTAAGAGACAGAGGGGTTGACATTGAAGTAGCCAAGACATATTGTAGGGAAATACACTATCAGGTGCGAGGTCGGTCTTATTACGGAATCGCCTTTCTTAACCGTTCTGGTGGAATGGAAATACGTAATCCGTTTTTCAAAGGTTGTGAAGGAGGAAAAGATATTTCCATAGTACATCCCCTACAGGGCAATGTAGCCAATCAATGCTGCATCTTTGAAGGTTTCTTCAATTTTCTGTCCTATATGACGCTGAAGAAACAAGGGATAAGGGGTATTTGTATAACACAAGAATGTGACTGCATTATACTGAACTCTGTGAGCAACATAAACAAAGCTTGTCCTGTTGTCGGTCAATACGAATATATTCATTGTTATCTTGACAATGACGATGCCGGGCACAAGGCGACCGAGAAGCTGGTCACCCTTTACCACAGCAAGGTAATAGATGAAAGTCACTCTTATCATCCCCATAATGATCTGAACGATATGCTCAGATTTGGTGGAAAAAGATAATTCAAGACATATAATTTGTACAAACTAAATTATGCAAGTAACGAACTTCTATACTTCGATAGTAACAAACTTGATGAATAATGATGTAAACAATGAATATATCACAAGCCAAACTCATCAATTTAGTGGACTTTCTTGAACAGGAAGGACATAAGGCAGTTAAGCAGAGGGGACACATTTATTGGTACAACTCCCCAATCCGTAGTGAGAGCTCACCTTCTTTCAAGGTTGACTCCAGCCGAAATGAATGGTATGACTATGGTTTAGGGGAAGGTGGTGACATCCTCGACTTAATAAAAGGGCTATACAATGTGAAGACCACCAGTGAAGCCCTTACCATACTCGCGCCTAAAAGCAATTCATTCATTAACGCTATTTATCATCGGAAAGATGCCCCTCCAAAAAGACAGGAATCCGGGCAGATGCACAATGTAGCGTACCATCCTCTTACACATCAAGCTCTGTTATCGTATATGCTGAAGCGGAAGATTGATGTGAATCTAAGCCGTGTGTATTGTTGTGAAGTCCATTATGACCTTCGCAACAAGCACTATTTCGGTATCGCTTTTCGTAATAGAATTGGAGGGTACGAAATCAGAAACCAATATTATAAAGGATGTATAGGACATAAAGATATAACTCTTATTCGGAAGAGTAACGAGGAGATCCAGGAGCATATCATAATATTCGAGGGATTTATGGATTTCCTTTCATACATGATGCTCTCCGACATAAAGAGCAGCCGTATTTGCTTGCCATATCAATGTGATTATATGATATTGAACTCCATCAACTGCCTTGATAAGGCTATGAGTGTGCTTTCTTCATATAAATATGTACACTCCTATCTCGACAATGACGATGGTGGCAAGCGTACATTTCTGTCTATGAAAGAAACTCTTGGTGATATTGTGATTGACGAGACGCACAGATTCAATCCTTATAATGATTTGAATGACTATCTCGTAAAACAGCCTAATTCCGAACTGTAGCCATCTTGTGCTGCCATGTATTTAAGGAGTCTCAACCGAGGCTCCTTTTTTGTTTATATACATTTTCGAGTATGATATTTTCTGCAATATTATACTCAAAACTAAACTCCTGTTAATATTCGATTGTAATTCAAATTTTCTTCATTTTATATTGATTTATCTATGTTCCTTTGCACTCGCAAATTTTAAGTCGAACCAAAAATTCAAGTATCAAAATGAGTGCATTTGCCATATTCGTATTAGTTCTGACAGTCATCTATGTCATCTACTATTCCGCAATCATCATGCAAGATTTGTACGCGAAGAAAGATGCTCCCAAGACAGAAGAGGAAGACTTTGATGTCAGTCAGATGCAGAATCAGGAAGAACCTATTAGCATTACTGAAGATGCTAACGGATTCCATCTTAATGGTGATACCACTGAAGAACAGGAAGAACCATCGTCCGTCACTTGGATTGAAAATGATGACGATGCAAACAAGTACCAGGAAAAGATTAAGAAGGAACATACCAGTGTCGAGGAAGAATGCCAACGTTTGCAGGATTCCATGGAAGACGTGGATGTTGACAGCACAGGTGAAACTGAGGCTGATGTCATGGTGAACATGCTGCTTAACCAGAAGCCTGGTGGTCCGAAAATCTTCTATTCAAGGGATAACGTATGAAAACAGGTTTGGGTGTAACACATAAGATTGTCGGTTTTTGTTCGGCTGGCATCCTGCTCTTCCAGCCAATGTTAGCATCTGCCAAATGCGGAGGTGTTGACTATAGCTGGGGAGCGGATGCTTTGGCGAATGCGCATGACTATACAGTTACAATGATGCTGTATGTGGTCTATCTCTCCTATGCCATCGCTGCTATCGTTGCCATCATTGGTGCATTGCAGATTTATTTCAAGATGACAACTGGAGAAGGTGACATCACTAAGAGCATTATGATGCTCGTCGGAGCTTGCCTGTTCATGATTGGAGCATTCATCTTATTCCCAGCCTTCTTCGGATATAATATCATTTAGGATAACGAACACGATAACAAACAGGATAACAAATAAACAGGATAACGAAAAATCTCAAATGGCCAAGAGAGAAGAATCGTGTGAATAGTAATTAACAAAATCTGTAAAACGTAAGAAAGAAATGAAGAAAATTAAAAAGTTTGCTAAGAATCTCTTCAGTGCCAATCGCATGAAGATGCTCGCCATGATGCTTCTTTGCGGTACTGCCGTAACCTTTGCGCAGAACGCAGCTGGTGACTACACCGCAGGAACCAATGCTCTCTCCACCGTCACGGAGGAGATTGCGAAGTATGTTCCTTATGTAGTGAAGCTGTGCTATGCCATCGCCGGTGTAGTTGCCGTTGTCGGTGCGATCTCCGTGTACATCGCCATGAACAACGAGGAGCAGGACGTCAAGAAGAAGATTATGATGGTTGTCGGTGCTTGCATCTTCCTCGTTGCAGCTGCACAGGCTCTGCCTCTCTTCTTCGGTCTCTAAACCAGATTCAAGCGTAGATACACACTATGGCAGCAGGAACAGAACACAACGAATATGTCAGTTACCCAATGTTCAAGGGACTTCAGAAGCCTCTGGAGTTCATGGGCATCCAAGGGCGTTACATCACATGGGCAGCTTGCGCTGTTGGCGGTGCCATTCTTGGCTTCATCATTGCCTACTGCATCTTTGGATTTGTTGTTGGTCTGATTGTTCTTGCTGTTTCTCTCTGCACTGGTGCCGGACTTATCTTCTTCAAACAGAAGAAAGGTCTGCACACAAAGAAAGAAGACCACGGTGTGTTTATCTACGCTTGTTCACGAAGAATGTAATTATCATCGAGTGTAGTTAATGAGCAAGTGTATTGAAATCTGAATAAATGTAATCGGTAGGCTCGCCCCTTCGACAGGGTGAGTCTGCCTTAATTTGGAGATAAGAATGATTCTATATGTCATCATAGCATTTACCGCGATACTCATAGGCATGGCCATTTCTGTCTATGCCTTTGGAAC
>CACXKA010000009.1 GCA_902768125.1 uncultured Bacteroidales bacterium
CTTGTCATTCAAGTGGAAACTGGAAAGTTCCGCAAGATTGAGAGTTCAGTGTTGAAGACTTAGAATGTCATGATTGTCAAAGTCATTATTGTCAAAATCGATTCTAAAGTGAATAGTGAAAAATGAAAGAATTAAAGAATGAGAAAATGAAAATGAGTAGAGGGATTAGAAATTGCAATCCGTTGAACATCCGCAGAAGCAAGGATCAGTGGAAGGGTCTGCTCCCAGTGCAGAACGACAAGAGCTTTTATCAGTTCAAGGCAATGGAATGGGGCTATCGTGCCTCATTCCGACTGCTGAGAACTTACCGAGTGAAGTACAAACGAACCACCGTTCGCACCATCATCGAACGGTGGGCACCACCCAACGAAAACAACACGCAAGTGTACATCGACAAGGTGTGTCAAGAAATGGAGGTACCACCACATTTCATCCTGAACATCGGCAGCCTCCAAGATGATGATGCCTACTGGGCTTGCGAACTCGTCCGAGCAATGGCGTTAGTGGAAAATGGGGTAGGGTGTGCTGACTTGATTAGGAGGGAGGAAATACGAAAAGGGTACGCTTTAGCGTTTGAGATTTGAGGTTTGAGATTTGAGGTTTGGCTCCGCCGTGCTGAAGGTTCTTGGCGAGCCAAGCGTGCTAAAGATACGATAAGAGGTTTAAGTCAAGAGTTCAAGGTTCAAGAAGTTCAAAGTTGGGGGAATCTGCTCACACTCGAAAGTGTGGGCAGATTCTGTTTAATTCTTGTGAATGACCTTTCGGATATTGCCGTTGGCATCACGCACGATGTCAATCATGCCAAAGCGGTAGAGCAACTGGTCTGTTCCCGTGGTCACCTCGTTCACATCCGATGTGATGGGAAGTACGGTGAAATCGAACGATGCATAGCCACCATTGATGGCTATGTTCGTAATCGGTTTGGACATCAGCGTCGTGCCATCGATATTGTCATGATACAGGGTGGCAGCCGGATCCGACGTGTTGGTCAGCGAGTTATTCTCCTGAAAAGGATATGCCCATCCATTTGTTCCCTGCTCCAAATTATTGTTGCCATAGAAGATAGTATAACGCTTGATGAGGTAAGTGTTGGGAGTTTCTTTCGTACTCGTCCAGACAGAGGGGTCAAAGTCAATATGGAAGATCAGGATGCCTTTGCCTGGAAGTGATTCATCCCAACCCAACGGTTGGCGGTTCTCCACGAAGTAATACTCGTTCTCATATCCTTCGTTGCGGATAAGATAGGCACGGTCTTCGTCTTCCAATGCAGGCATATCGACGATGGATGTCGTCTCTTTCAGTTCGATGGGTGTGAGCCATCCCATCAACCAACGTTCGTGGGCAGAGTAAGCGGCTGGTTGGAAACCACCACCATTGTAGTTGCCAGAATCCATGAGGTCCCAGTGGTCTAACAGCTTAAGACCCTGATAGTAAAAATCGGGGAATCCGAAACAATGGGTGTATTCGTGACAGATGGTGCCAAAGGTGGAGTAGGTGTCTTCTTTGCTTAGTTCCGCCAAGGCACAGTAGCAGTCGACCAGATAGTCATTGTCGTCATAAGAAACAGGGATGGGGTCACAATAGACTCCCTGTTGGCGATCCTTTAAGTGTTCACTCATCCACCACTGGTGAGGCCATATCAATTGGGAATACTCTCCAGGATTATAGTCGTTCATGCCCTGACCTGCATAGATGATAAGCACCTGGTTGACGTAGCCGTCACCATTCCAGTCGTACTTGCCCCAGTCTATTTGAGAATCCCGATTGAGTATATCCATGATGTCCTCAACCAGATACTGCGAGTTCTCATCATCCGTATGAGTGCTGGCGTACTTCTCGGCATTGCCAATGACCTGTACATATACCAAATCGAAGATGACGTTGAATTCACCATAGCTCTGATCAAGGAAATAGTCATGGACTGAACCCTTGAATGGCTCCTCGTACAATTCCTTGCCATTGAAAATCTTGTTCCATTGCTCCAATGTGGCATCTTCGTCGCCTGCGAACTGACGATCGTTGAAAGCCGCCATGACAACCAGCTGGTGACGCTCCCCATGATAGAAGTTGCCACCCGGTGATCTGCTCACACTGCCTCCACGGCGAAGCTGCATGCTCTCAGGACGTGGCGTACCACGCCGACAACCCTGCGGCGATATGATTTCTTGCGCATTGGCTGTGGGCGTAAGCAGCGACAGCAGCATCAGGAGTGTTGCGATGGCAACGATGATGGGCTTGTGGTAAGAAAAGTTTCCTTGCATAGTAGTTGTTATTATTAAATCTGCTGCAAAGGTACGAAAAATCCTCCACATCGTGGCGAAACGGAGGATTCTTTTGTGTCTTTTTAGGAGATTAGGTATTCATACCTTGTTCCCCCAAAAAGTTAGGGTTATGTCATTCTTCCAACAACTGCTCCAGCGTCACACCTTTACGCTGCCGGCCCTGCTTGTCGAAAACTACACTGAAGGGGGGAGCATAGAACTGGAACTTGGCGTCAAGGAACTTCCATTCTTCGTGCGTCACGTAGATGTGCTCGCCCTTGATGTTGTTCTTCTGCAGCCACTGTTCGGTAGATTCACGCGGACTGTCTTTCTCGTCGCAGATATAAAGGAAACGTACTGGAAGGTCTTTCATCTGCTCCACCCGCTCGCGCTCTTTCAGCATGTCAGCCCGGCAGGGACCGCAGTACATCCCCCAGAAATGGACCTGAAGGACATTCCCCTTATAGGGTGCAATGATGCGTTCGAAGATGGCGTCGCCCTCAGGAGAATTGGAGACTTCCTGTAGGGGCTGTCCCTCACGACTGATAACGTACTGGCGGTAGCGCTCAACAGCGTATTTTGCCACGATGGGATTGTTGAGGAAGGGAATGATGGCGGAGAAGGTGGCTGCCACGTCGTCAGGCGATGAATTCTCGTCAATCCGATCCTCGCGAAACGCATAATGAGAGAACACAATCTGATGCATCAAGTCAACATGGTTCAGGTTGTATTGCGTATTGACCTTTTGCAAGACCCGTTGGAAGTCTTGTGTGTCAGGATGGTCAGTCTTCAAGCTGCGTAAGTAGACGAGTTCTATCAGGGCGTAATACTCAATACGGTTAATCAGGTTATCGGAGTTCTGGACTCTGAACAGCATGGCAGGGTTGTCGAGCAGCCATTTCTCGCGAGCAGCGAGGAAATCGTAATATTCATCCAACCTGGCTGTATCAGGGTTGAGAATGTACAACGTTCCTTCTGGTGTCATGTTATAGCGATAATTCTCCATCGTAGCCCAAAAAGGCTCTGCCAGCAGACTGGCGCCCAACACCTCCTTGACGAAGTCACTCGTGCCGACAGGCAAAGGCAGATGGTCAGCCTCGATGTCGGCTATGATGGTATCCATCAGCCTAACCATTTCTTGTTTCCATGCAGGAACCTCAGCCTTTGGCATACCTAGGACAAACAGTTTCCTGTCGCCAAAATACTGTCTTCTCAGCTTAGGCCACAGCTGATTGATAGTCGCGCTTGTGCTGTGTCCAACGTAGACAAGGCCTTCATCATCAACCTTTGTCGCATCCTTTGTTATCTCAAGCGTGTCGCCCACAGCCAGGAACATAAAGTCCATATCTATCACCCTAATGCTTTGAGAATGAAGCAAGGGAATGGTACCCTCAAAGCTACCGTCTGCTGCCACGGGAATGGAGAGGGTTTGTTCTTCATCGGAAAACAGGTTGAAGGTATTGACGGACAGGGTGTTCCACTCTCCTGCGGGCTTGTTCAGTATGCGTCCTTTTAATACTGCTGTTCCGCTTTGGAACAGCTTTGCATCAATGGCCTGCACTGTCAATGCAACGATTGCAAGCACTATGGTTATGATGGTTTTCTTCATATTTTATTTTAAAGAAGTGCAATCGTGACTATCATTAAGGAGAACAAAGTTACAGACGACTTGCTAATTCCTGAATCTTCTGCTTGGTCTCGTCAGTCTTCTGCTCGTCAATCTTGGCAGTGACGGCACCCATGTTCTCTACTTTCCAGTAGTTGCAGATATCGCGGAATTCAGCGGTGGCACCATCATAGACATTAGGTGAGTAGGAGGACATCAGCAGCGCCATCTTCTTGACCTTGGCAGGGGTGTTCACGCAATACATTCGCTGGATGGGAGCCTGAATCTGGGCGCAGAGGGTGAAGTAGTAGATGGGTGCAGCCAGCACCAGTGCCTCTGCCTCGTTCATCAGCGGAAAAAGCTCTTGCATGTCATCCTTCTGGATGCAAGCACCATTCCCCTTGTTGCGACAGTACCCACAGGCCATACAACCTGCAATCTTCTTCTTCGACACATTCACCAGTGTCACTTCATGACCTGCTGCCTCAGCAGCCTTTTTGTACTCTTCCGCCATCCAAGCGGTGTTGCCGTTTGCTCGTGGAGAGCCTTGTAGAATCAGAACTTTGCACTTCGTGCGAACATTCTCACACTCGGCAGAATCGGAGCAAGCTCCATTCTGTTCTCGTTTAATCGAATCTTTCATAATCGTATGTGTTTTAGTGTGATTGCAATATTGCAGTGCAAAGATACAAAAATTCCCCCGTACCACCAACGGTACGGAGGAAATTTTTTTATGATTATTTAGGAAAAAAGTTTCTTTTTCAGCCAGTTCGAAGCAACCGTGGTTCTTCACCTCCGTCGATAAATGTAGCGGTTCACCACCGATTTCTCCCGTTTCACTCACATTCTTCATATTTTTGTTTTTGCTGAAATTTGCTGCAAAATTACAGCCTTATCGCGCGAAATGAAAGAAGAAAGTGGGTGAAACGGGAAAAATTAAAGGTGAACTGTTTGTAAAGATGGTCATTCCATCCCTATAAGTAGTTTGTAATTTTCTCTTTTTTTGCCCTTTTTCACCACTTGACTTTCAAAATATGCAAAAATTGTTTCAAAATATGCAAAATTTTGAGGGTGGAAGGCTTTTGATGTGTTATTGTTGTAAAAGTTTTATTAACTTTGCGACTCAAGACCGTGAAAAAAATTAATACCAATAACCCAATACCTGAATCACTAATGCTAAGATTTAAGAAAAAGGCCAAAGTTTTTGACATCGTGATCACTGCTATCGGTGGCACGCTGTCTGTGGGTGTGATGCTATATGCCGTTTTCCATTTCGGACTGAGTGAAGTATGGCCAGAACTGGTGCTCAACTTGTTTTACATAGCTTGCTTGGTGATGATCTGGATGTACTTTTTCAATTACCGCATCTCCACTTATCAGTTCAACTACTGGTGTTCGGTCTTTGTGGGCATGACGGTGCTGTTGCGCGACATCCTCTTTCCGCCACCCTTGTCTTTTTTCTCTCTACACTTGATCTGTCTTGTCCTCTCGGTATTGCTGCTCTGCACGCTTACATTCTTTTATGCTCGAAAGAGCTGGCAGTCCTACACCAAGCGCAACCTGTGGGCAATCTTCATCATCGACATGCTTATTGCTGCATTCTATAATTACGACCTCTACATTCAGCCCATCAACGAATACACCGATTATCTGTTGACTGAAATCTGGATACGACCCACCATCACTTACAGTCTGGTGGCTTGCTTCGTGACGGAAAGCGATGGTTGAAAGTTGAAACAATAACAATATTAATCATAATCTAAATCTATTTTGTATGAAAAAATCTACTCACATCTTGCGAACGCGGCCGTGGCTCGTGCTACTGGCGCTCTTCGCTTGGCTGCTGCCTCAGAGAGCGCATGCAGTAGCCTATTTGCATGACCCCGACAACTACTCAGTGTCGCTGGGCGGAACGAACATCGTGTATTTCGAAGCTCCGGTCTATGACTGCAATGGCTTGGACCAGTGGATTACCGATGGTAACCTGAAGGTCTCTGTAGATGGCGGTACGGAATACACCGTCTTCTCATGGCATTCTGCAGAGACGGACATCAACAACTCCAACACGTCGCTGTCGTGCTACTTCAGCACCCCTACCGACGGATTCTTCGACATCACGCTGGGCAACACACACAGCACATCCAGATTGACGAAGAGTAACGCAGGCAACCGCACCCTGCAGCGCAACAGCGACGGACTGCGCTTCAGCTTCAGCGCCGAGTGGGTGGTGCCCTACAACCTGTTGGGCAAGACGCTGAAGTTCACTTGGGAAGTGAAGCGCGATGGTAACGGCTATGATAACATATCGGTGACCGGTCTGAAGTCGGCGACCATCAAGATTCCGGAGGCCAGTGCCAAGATGACGCCCTTTGTCTCGCCAGCCATGCTGAACAACAACAACCCGGGCAAGCTGGAAGTGCCTTGGTACATTCCCGCTGACGACCTCGTCAAGGCTTCCTACGAGTATGACGACGGCTATGGCAAGCACCACAGCGTGGAAATCAAGGACATGAAGAACGGTACCATCATGCTCGATGCCAACGAGCCACACCGCAACTTCTGCCTGATGGTCAGCTACAACGAGAAAGGTGAAAAGGGAACCTACCTCATCGAGAACCAGAAGTCTGACGTGCAGAACATTGCGATGATTCACGCCCCCACGGGTCTGACGCTTACCCCCAGCTATGGCAACAATGCCAAGGTGGAACTGAAGTGGAGCGTACCTTATATGAATGACGAAGACCTGACGCCCACCGACTTCTTCGAGATTCAGCGCTCGCTGACGGGCAAGGAGGAGGACTTCGTCACCATCTTCGAGCAGTTCTATGCCAAGACCGACAAGAAATCTGTCTATACCTACACCGACAGCACGCTGGTGGAGGCGATCACCGAACGTATGCTGAAGAACGGCGGCACGTTGGACAATGTGACTTATCGCGTACGCCGCGTCATCACCAAGGAATGGGGCTGGAGTTCACAGAACAACTGCGCCACCACCGCCTCATGCGCGCTCGACAAGATGCACCTGCTGCGCATTGCCGACTACACGTCGCGGTGGGAAGACCAGCGGGCCTACACCGTACGCGTGTCGTGGGACTATGCTGCCGACCGCAGTGCCGTGTGGGACGAACGGGCAGAGATGAAGGTGCTCGTGCTCTCGCGCAACCGCGACGGTGAGCAGGTCGATAGCACCGTCATCACCCTCAACCCCACCGAGCGCCAGCAGCGCTACACGGTGGTGAACCTCTCGCGCTCGTGCGTGTACTATGATATAAAGGTATATGTGGAGCGAGGCGAGTCGCCACTCCAGCTGTTCGACGGCGTGGAGGAAAACTTCTTCCCCATCCGCAATGCCGATGACTGGAAGGAGTTCAAAAACAGGGTTCAGGTGGCTGAAGGCAAGTACGACGTGAACGCCCGCCTCTATGCCGACATCACCACCGACCAACTCATCAGTTGGGAGTCACGTTATGCCTATCGTGGTGTTTTTGACGGTAACGGCCACACCATTACCTTCAACTTAGCGGACACCAAGCAGGAAATTATGGCGCCCTTCCGCTATGTAGGCAATGCCACTATCAAGGACCTGCGTACGGCAGGCACCGTCAATACTAGCGAAAGATATGCAGCAGGTCTTATCGGCAAGACCATGGAAGGGACCACGGTCAGCATTGAGAACTGCCGCTCGTCGGTTACGCTCAAGAGTTCTGTATCTGGAAATGTCACGGGACGTCTCGCCGGCTTCATAGCACGCCAGAGTGGTTCCAATGCCCTCATCCGCAACAGTAAGTTCGACGGCGGTTTCGAGGGTGCCAATGCCACCCACAACTGCGGCTTTGTTGCATGGGTTGCCCGTGGCAGCAGTCTGGCCATAGACAACTGCGTTTTCGCCCCCGACCATATTACCACCAAATTCGAAGGCTGTCAGACGTGGGCAGACTTGGACACTGAGGATGTCAAATACTCGAACATCAACAGTTATACAACCCGTGAATATTCAGCATTTATAGTCATTAGAAGTGCTGCAGACTGGCATCAGTTCGCAGTCATGGTAAATGATGCCACAAACCGCTATTGGGTGGATGCTGTCCTCGATGCCGACATCACCGTCAGCGAGCATGTGGGAGTATCTGATGGCGCTTACTACCGTGGTACCTTCAACGGCAACGGACATACCATTACCTTCAACAAGTCGGGCTGGTCGGAAAGGTATATTGCTCCCTTCCGATACGTAGGCAATGCTACTATCAAGAACCTGCATACAGCGGGAACCATCTCGAGCAGCAATATGTATGCTACCGGTCTCGTGGCTTATGTCGTCAGTGGTGGTAATCTGACCATAGAGAACTGCCATTCGTCGATGACCATCAACAACAGCGGAAGCAGCGACATGACCAGTGCCGGTTTCGTGGGACGCGTCAGTGGCGGCAACGTCACCATCCGCAACAGCAAGTTCGACGGCAGCTTCGAGGGTGCCAACAGCTACGGTCACGGCGGCTTCGTGTCGTGGGTAGCCCCCAACAGCAACGTCACCATCGAGAACTGCCTCTTCGCTCCCGACCACCTCAGCGTCAAGTTTGACCTATGCGATACCTGGGCACGCAAGGATGCCGATGCATCGGCTAAGGTGACGGTAACGAACAGCCATGCCACCAAGCATATGCCATGTGAATTCATAGAGATCGGCGGCCAGTGGTTTATGGTGCTGAAGAGCACCACTGACTGGGGATATTTCGTGGAAGCATTAAAAACGAATCCCGCCACCAACGCTATCATGGATGCTGATTTCGGAATTGTCACCTCTGCGGACAACTTCAACGGTATTTTTGATGGTAACGGTCATATACTGAATATTAATATCGATGGTGGATTAACTGAAGCAATCGCCATTTTTAAGAATGCCCCAGGCTGCACTATCAAGAACCTGCATGTCACCGGCTATATCAAAGGCGGTAACCACTTGGCAGCTCTCGTTGGCGTGGCAGGTGTGGCGAACAACAAGTGGACTGACATCTTTAACTGCCGCATATCTGCCAATATAGTGAGTTCAGATTGGTTAGTTGGCGGCTTCGTCGGCCGCGGAACCCATGCAAACATACAAAATTGTCTGTTCGACGGCCGCCTTGAGTGTCAAAAAGCACAGGTTGATGGCAGTCAGAACTGGGCTGGTGTGTTTTTTGGTTTCAAAGATGGCGAACGAGGTGCCAAGGTTACCGATGCAGCCGTAAGCAATTGCGTGGAGAACACAACATGGAGAAACATTATTCACATGTACACAAACGTCTCACCATGGCGCAGATGGGGTAATGACGAGAACGAATGGACTAAAAACAACTATACATATAACGATCTTTGGGTTGCCACCGACTGCAGTAAAATGGCAGCCAATGACTTGGCTAACAAATTGGGTAGCAGCGAATGGGAAGCCAAACAGGGTGCCAGCAATTGGATAGAACCAGGCGTATATGTCTATCCCATAATGCATAAAACCGCTATTCCTGAGAATCCTTGGTTAGCACTAAGCGCAGCCCAGCAGGTAGAGGCCTTAGGCAATGGCAACTGGACGGTATCCGGCGGCAAGGTGGTTCCCATCATGCCTACTAACACGATAGCAACAGTAACCAACGAGGAAAGTTTCTTAAACAAACTCGGCAACGGCTGGACGTTAGAAGGCGGCGTGCTCGTGCCCGTTGCAACGGCAACGACGGTGGAGACCAACCCCACCATCACCACGCACACGGCAGCCGACTTCACGCAGTACTACCACTCCAGCAACGGTAAGATTGACCCGGAACTGCTGACGGAGACCCGCCAGAGCAGTGTGCTGCTGACCTGGAACACAGACGGCAACCCCATCGACTTCTACACCGTTCTGCGCCGCAACAAGGGACAGGGTGATGACAAGTGGGAGGAGATTGCCACCAACCTCGACCAGATGAGTTACGAGGACGTGACCACGTCACCGCTGTTAGAGTATGAATATAAGGTGCGCGCCACTAACCAGTGCGAAGGCATCACCACGACAGAGACGCAGGTGAAGGCTGGACGCTGTAAGGGCACGGGCCGCGTGGAAGGCTATGTGCGCTTCAACGACGGCACAGGTGTGGCAGGCATCCAGGTGGAGATAGAATACAACGGCACGAAGGTGAACGCCACCACCGACGAGAGCGGATACTACGTGGCAGACGAATTGTCGTATCAGGGTAAGACGGACATCACCTACAACGTGACTCCAGTGGCCAAGGGTGGCGTCGAGATTAAGCCGACCTCATCTACCGTGAACTTCAACGCCCACAGCAACAACGAGACGATGGGCGAGTTCACCGTCAACAACGGCAAGCGCTTCTCGGGCTTCGTGATGTACGAAGGCACCAGCATCCCGCTGAAGGGTGCCAACTTCAAGGTGAACGGAGAGTTGGTACACAGCGCCAATGGCAAACTGGTGGAGACCGACTACGACGGCTCGTTCTCGTTCCGCGTGCTGCCTGGTGTGAACACCATCCAGGTGGTGAAGGACGGTCACAAGTTCATTGATGACGGCTACTACAAGAGCCCGGATGGCCACAACTTCACTGCCGACGTAGCCAACACCTACCTGTATGACGATACGAAGGTGAAGCTGACTGGTCGCGTGGTGGGTGGTAACGATCAGGGCAAGATGCCGCTGATGAACAACCTGTCGAAGAACAACCTGGGCGACTCGCTCCAGATTGTGCTCACGCTGGAGGGCGACAACACCTCATGGCTGGTCTATGAGAACACGAACCCCAACAAGACAGAGCGCGACACCATCTATCAGCATCGTCTGGCAAAGGGCGGCGAGGTGCACAAGACCGAGGTGAATACCACACGCAAGCGCATGGTGATATGGCCCGACGTGAAGACGGGTGAGTATGAGGTGCTGCTGCCTCCTGTGCGCTGGAAGGTGATGCAGGTATATTGCAAGGGCTATCCCACACTGTTCCAGGAGGGACAGGTGAACGACATCATCGACCTGACCGACTGCCTCACGGAGAAGGACACCACCTACGTGGGCTCCTTCAAGGATGTGGACCAGAAGGTGGTCACTGACCCTAAGGCCAGCTACAATGCCATCTACAACCGCATCTACCACTCACCAGTGGAGGTGACCTACAAGCAGATGGGCTACGACAACTTCGACTACTTCGGCGACAAGAACTACATGGCCAGCTCCCTGGACGGCAAACAGCACGAAGTGCCGCTGGCGTACCAGAACCCTGCCGACACCACGCAGGCGCTCTACACTTTCAACTATCCCGTGTTCAGC
This sequence comes from uncultured Bacteroidales bacterium, assembly GCA_902768125.1. Classification (GTDB taxonomy): domain Bacteria; phylum Bacteroidota; class Bacteroidia; order Bacteroidales; family Bacteroidaceae; genus Minthosoma. The sequence goes on from CACXKA010000009.1 coordinate 11,156, forward strand.
ATGGAGCGCAAGTACCGCATCCAGCTGCAGGTGGCTGAGAGTTATCTGTATAACAACGATCCCAAGTATAAGCCAGACCTCGTCCGTCTGGACGGTGGCATTGCCTACATGCAGAACGGCATGAAGGGCGACTCCTACAAGGTGCCACAGGAACTGGACAGCCTGGGACAGACTATCTTCACCGTGCTCGCTGACCAGACGGTGACGCTGCGCACGAACACGCCAGAAATGATGACGGGTGAGAATGCCCTGAAGACGGTGACCTTCACCGTGCTGCGTGACGGCACTTACTACGAGGCAAAGCCGCTGCAGGGATTCGTGCTCAACATGTTCCCATTGGGTGCCAGCCAGGACATTCTGACCGAGGGTGTGCCCCTCCTCTACGACATCCTGCGCGACCCACCGGGCGGCTACAGTACGAACACGCTCGCCAAGGGCGCTACGCTCAACTACACCTACATGATGAACCTGTCGGCAACAGCCGGTATCTACATGAACTTTAAGGGAGGTACGAAATTGGAGACCTTTACAGGCACCGTGGCAGCGCCACAGGGTGTCGGTACTGCAGCGGGTCCGATCAGCATCTCCGACACATGGAATGCCGACGTTGACATGCTGATGTATAATGCGCAAGGCAGCAAGGCTTTCTCGCACACGATGGTTATCGGCAACAACATCAGCACCAGCGGTGACCCATCGATGGTGGGTGCAGATGCCGACCTCTACATCGGTACCGTGCAGAACGTAGTGGTGACACCGATGTCCACCATCCGCGCCGTGCCCGACAGCATGTATAAAGTCATGAGTGCCCGTACAGGCGCAATGGCAGGTATGACTTCCGATGTGGGCAAGTACGACCAGTATGGTACGGTGATTAAGCTTGCCGAGGGCGAAACCATAGATAAGGACGGAAAGAAAAAGAAGTTCCACCTGATTCGCGATGTATCGTTAGGCTATGGTCCGAAGGTCAATTCGCAGTTCGTCTATTCGCAGAAGCAACTGCTGAATCAGATTATCCCTGCCAAGGCGAAGGAGATTGTCGATATGATGTACTGTGGCACCAAGGACGAGGCACAGGCGATAGCCAACAACACGCAGAAGCCAGTCTATCTGTCGCTGCGCGAGCCTACCGACCCGAAGTTCGCCATGGTGAACAGTAAGGATAAGCTCAAAAACCATGCCTACAACGACTCCATCGACAAGGCTGAGGATGGCATCAACTACCTTGTGGTGATACCTAAAGACAGGAAGGCAAGCGAATTCAGTGACGAGGTGGCAGAGAAGTATCAGGTGATCAAAGCATGGGTGGATATGATTGCCCTGAACGAGAACGAGAAACTGCATGCCCGCGACCTGCTGGCCAACTACGACATCGCCGGTGCTGCAGGTGTGAACTACAGCGAGACCTTCGATGCCAGCTACTCGAACTCGTTCACACAGCATTTCCCCATCGCCACGGAGGTTGACTATTTCGAGCTGGGCAAGGGTGCCAGCAATGCCTTCTCGGCAGTAGGACTGGCTGGTACGATAGTCGGTGGCCTTGTTGCCTCTCTCGCAGAAATGAAGTCATGGAAGGTTCCCGATTCTCAGGTGCATGTGGGTACAGACGAAAACGGATTGAAAGCAGAGGTTTTATTCGGGGGAAAATTCTCGCAGTTTACGATTGTCCCTGTCATCTCTTACACAACGATTGGCACCGACAGTGAGACGAAGTCGTACAACCGCACGGAGTCGTTCACCATTGCCTGCGACCCGAACAGCCATCTGAACGTGGATGTTTACCGAGTGGGCGGTGAATACACCGGCAAGAAAAAGATAAATATCAGCAACGTCTTTGTCAACGACAACTTCAACCAGTATTATGACATGGTGAAGGGACATATGGAGAAAACACTGAGAGGTGACAGCATCCTCGGCCCTCGCAGTTTCGTCTTCCGCACTCGTGGCGGCGCGACGCAGAACCCGTGGGAGGACAAGCGCGTGACGAAGATTACCGACCCAGGCGCCCAGTTAGATGCTCGCACACTGAAGATTGTCAACCCAGTGATTCGCCTTGACAAGCAGAGCGTGAGCGGTGTGGCTATCGACGATGCTGCCAAGTTCACCATCTATGTGAGCAACGAGAGTGAGAAGCCCGAGGCCACCGACGGCTTGACGGCGCTCCAGTTGTTCGCTCCCGACCAAGCGAATTGGCAGGGTGCCAAAATCAGCGTCAACGGACAACAGCTGACTACTGGCGGTATGACCATCTCCGTCATTCCGGGCCAAGAGACGGCACTGCAAATGGAGGTACGCGCTGGCCAGGGCTTCGACTACGAGGGTCTGACTGTGGGTGTGATGTCGCCCTCCGATATGGAGAACGCATTGGCACTCACCACCTTCGACGTACACTTCCTGCATGAGGCGGGAGGCGTGAGCATCGCAACGCCGGGCGACAAGTGGGTGATGAACACCGAGGCGCAGCAGGATCCTGAGCGCGGATGGTACATACCTGTCATCATCAACGGCTTCGACCGCTATCAACATAACTTCGACCATGTGGAACTCCAGTATAAGGAGTCGCAGCGCGGCGACGACGCTTGGACGAACCTCAGCTCATTCTATTGCGACTCAACACTGATGGCGAATGCCAACGGTGTGAAGAAGATGATGCCGACGAACGGCAACATCGTGACTGAGTTCTTTGGCGATGGCTGGGTGACCGAGAAGAATTACGACCTGAGAGCCGTGCTCTTCTGCCGCAACGGCAGCGACTTCTTGACTACACCATCGAAGATTATCAGCGGTGTGAAGGACACGCGCCGTCCGCAACTGTTCGGCACACCTGAACCCAAGAATGGTCTGCTGACCAGCGGTGACAACATCATCTTCAACTTCTCTGAGGACATTGAAAAGAACAACCTCTCTGCCATTACCAACTTCGAGGTGAGGGGCGAGGTGAACAATGCCGACCTCCAAGAGACCGTAAGCGTGCAGTTCACCGGCAAAGGCAGCATAGAGACCGAGGCTAAGCGCAACTTCAGCGGTAAGGATTTGACCATCGACCTGATGGTGAAGCCCGACACGCTGGCAGGACGTGACATGCCGCTGTTCTCACACGGCACCAACGGCCAGAAGCTGCAATTGTGGCTGACCAAGGACTTCAAGCTGAAGGCTGTGGTCAACAACGAGGAATTTGTCAGTGACTCTGTCATCAACAAGATGGGCTTCTCGCAGGTGGCTCTCGTCATCCGACAGGAGGACGACTCGCTTACATTCTTCAATGGAGGTGTACAAGCCGGCAAGAAGTACAAACTCAGCGAGAAATACACCGGCACGGGTACGCTCATCTTCGGTCGCACCAACGACCTCGACCGCAGCAAGAGCCAGTACTACCAGGGTCGCATGATGGAAGCCCGCCTGTGGTATAACGCCATGAGCGGCGGACTCATCGGCACGACCTACGGCAGCCGCCGACTGACGGGCTACGAGAAGGATCTTGTGGATTACTACCCAATGAACGAAGGCTCGGGCGACTACGTGACCGACCATACTCAGGGCGCCAACGCCAAGCTGATCAATGCCTCATGGGCGATCCCACGCGGCATGTCGCTGCACGTGGAGAAGGCGGACAAGGGTGTGCTGCTCAACCAGAAGGCGCTGAACCGCACCAGCGAGCATGACTACACGCTGATGTTCTGGTTCAAGACCGACGCAGAGGGTCGCGGCACACTGCTCTCCAACGGTCGCGGACTGAAGGAGGACAACGGCGCCAAGAACCAATTCCACATCGGATTTGAGGGCGACAAGCTGATGTACCGCTCGAACGGCTTCTCTGTAGAGGTGCCGGGCGACTGGAGCGATGGTCAGTGGCACAACTTCGCCATGACCGTGAACCGCGGACGCAACGTGGCCAACATCTATATGGATAAGGAACAGGTGACGACCTTCGAGGCCGACAATCTCGGCGGCATCAGCGGTGGCTATCCGCTCATCGGTGCAACCCGCTATGATGTGATCAAGGAAAATGGCGATGTAGAGGTGGTTGATGGTACCGACGCCCTGAAGGGTAACGTGGACGAACTGCTGTTCTTTGCTCAGGCACTGCCGCAACAGCTCATCAACACCTATGCGACGAAGAGTCCTAACGGAGACGAATCTGGACTGCTGACCTATCTTGCTTTCGACCGTATTGAGCGTCAGAAGGACAATGACCTCGAACTGGTGCCTTACGCTTACAGCAAGAAACTCTATTTGGACGACAAGGGCAACCCACGCTATCAACTCGATCCGTTGACGAAGGAGCCGACCGACACGCTGGTGCGCGACTATCTGTTCGTCGATGAGATGGATGCTGTCATGAAGCACTTCGACAAGACACAGGCAGCCCCCGTGGTGCCTTACGAGGAAGTGAAGAACCTGAAGTTCTCGTTCATCGGCAAGGGCAACCAGTTGCTGGTAGAACTTGACGAACCAGCTGCCCGACTGAACCACCGTAATGTCTATGTGACGGTGCGCGACATCGAGGATTTGAATGGCAACACGATGGCTTCGCCACAGACGGCTTGCTACTATGTGACTAACAGCAGCTTGCAGTGGCTGGTGAACAAACTGGACGTCACCATCAAATATGGTAGCGATGAGCAATGTGAACTGCCGTTCTACAACAACGGTGCTTCGAGCCACAATTACACGATCGAGAACTGCCCGAAGTGGCTCACGCTCGACAAATACACTGATGTGGTGGCACCGCAGTTCTTAGAGTCTGTCACAGCTAAGGTCAACAAGGACCTGAACATCGGTACGTATAACGAAATCATCTATCTGACCGACGAGGAGGGTATCACCGAACCGTTGTACCTCAACCTGACGGTGGAGGGTGAGCAGCCTGAATGGGTTAACAACGTGGACGGTGATCTCTTGGAGAACTCGATGAGCATCTCTGGTCAGGTATATCTCTACGATGAATTGGACACCGATTCACGCGATATCGTGGGTGTCTTTGACAACGAGAATGTATGTCACGGCTATGCAAACATCAGCCACGATGTACAAACGGGCGAGACGGCTCTGTTCCTGACTGTTTACGATAATCAGGCAAGCGGACGTGAATTGAACTTCCGTCTGTGGCAGTACAGCACCGGACGCGAAATTATGCTGACTCCTAATACTGAGGACAATGTAATTACGTTCGAGAAGTCGGCAGTCCTGGGTACTGGCACTCCTGTGCGCTTCGACGGCGGTGAGGCCTTTGTACAGTACTTCAACTTGAAGAAGGGCTGGAACTGGGTATCGTTCAACGTGGAGAGCAAGGATCTGTCCGACATCAACAAGCTGCTCGGCAACATGACTTGGAGCGATGGAGACGTCCTGACAGAATTGTGCAGCAACTTGACGCTGACTTATGAAAAGGAACAAAAGCAATGGTTGGCATCAGGCAGCACGAACGACATCGTCATCTCTCCGAAGAAGTCGTATGCCATCATGGTTCATAAGGATTGCACCTTCCCAATCGGTGGCACCGTCATCAAGCAGGAGGAAGCCCGCACCATCGATGTGAAGAAGGGTTGGAACGCAGTGGGTTACACGCCAATGACGAACTTGGCTATGGAGACTGCCCTGAGCGACTACTACGATCAGGCAGAGGAGGGTGACGTGATCAAGAGCCACACGGAGTTTGCTTACTTCACCAAGTCGGGTAACACTGGACGCTGGCGCGGTAACCTGCAGTACATGAAGCCTGGCGAAGGTTACATGTTGCTCCGCAAGGCTGATGGAGAAGCTTCGTTCACCTATCCGTTCTATGAGATGGGTAGCAACATCTATGATGTATCGTCAACATCTCAAAGACGCGTGGCGCTCAAGGCAAGCAGCACGATGAGTGTTTCTGCTATCGTGGAGGGCTTCGATGTGGAAGAGGGTGACAAGCTCGTGGCTTATGCTGATGGCGAAATCGTCGGAAGTGAAGTGTTAAGCGTGAAGCGTGAAGAATTGGCTGCTGACGACCAGCCGCTCTTCTTCCTCAGTATCACCGGTGACGCTCAGCAGCCTATCTGGTTCGCTATCGAGCGTGACGGTGAGATCGTCGCTTCCACCGACGAGGTGATGACTTTCGAAAGGAATGCTGTCATCGGCAGTCCTGACGAGCCTACAGCCATCAACTTCGAACACCCCACTGACACTGCTTACGAGAATGGCAAGTGGTACACGCTCTCAGGTGTCCAGCTGCCACAGAAGCCGACGGAGAAGGGTCTGTATATCTTCAACGGCAAGAAGGTGTTTGTGAAATAACCTGTAATGTCGAATCATGAAATATCGAAAGATTATGAAGAAAATCAATTTAATGCTCGTTCTGCTGACAAGCCTCTTTTTGGGGGCTTGCAGCGACAATGACAGCTCGAATGCTGGCTACACTACGACCAACATCAGTGAGGCTCCCGTGTGGCAGATGGACTGGAGCAACGATCAGGAGCGTCCAGCATGGACGGACCCAGACGGAACCCTTTACGAAAACTGGACCATCCTGAAGGTACAAATAGAGGAGAAGCTGCAGCCGTACGTTTCCGAGGGTGACATGATGGCGCTCTTCGTGAACGGTGAACTGCGTGGACTGGCAAATCCTGCCGTCATTGTGGGCAGCGACCAATCGAGCAATACCAAGTATTTGATCAAAGCCTACGGTAACGAGACGGAATCGGAAACGGTGAACATTTCACTGCAATATTACAACCAGCAGTTGAAGCACATCTTCACGCTGTCTGACAACATCAGCCTGGACTCGGATGTAAGCATCGGCATTGACGAGGATTACATCCCTGAGTTCACACTGGGTCCAGCCAAGTATCCCGTTGTAAAGTCGGTGGAAGCAGAGACAGTCCTGTCAAAGGTTGGCATCACTCCTGTTGCGGGCAATAGGGTAGGTGCTTTCGTTGGCACAGAGTGTCGTGGCATGGTAACGCTCTCACCGTTTGGCAGCACGCCGCTCATCCTCTATGGCCGTACCGAAGGGGAGTCGGTGACATTGAAGTATTATGATGCTGCAAGTGGAGTTTTGTACACCCTTGCAGATGCAGTGAAAATGTGAAAACCATTCAACGAAAAAAGAAGAGGCTTCCGATTTTCTCGGAGCCTCTTTTTTTATCACCCAATCTCGCTGACTGTTCATCACTTTTCTGTATTGCGCATCCAAGCAGTGACGGTCTGTCCTATGCGCTGCTTGAAAGCAAGGCTGAAAGTGCTGTAACTCCGGTAGCCGCTGTCGCTGGCAAGGTGCTGGGCAATGACGGGTTGCTGGGCAGTGATTGCTTCGCGATAGAGGTTCATGAAGTGGTTGATGCGGAGGTTGTTGATGTATGCGTTGTAAGTGATGCCTTGACGGGAAAAGTACTGGCTGAGATAGTAGCGGTTGGTGCCGATGGCCTGTGCCAGCTGGAGAAGGGTCAGGTCGTGCTGCAAGTAAAGCTGACTGTCCACACAGCGCTCAGCCAATAGTTGTTCAATGTTGGTGGGAATGCCCAATGTCTGCTGTGCCTGTGTCGAGATTTCTGATTCCTGTGCTGTCTCAGGAACTGTTTTGTTGCATGTCGGTTCCATGGACGTGTCCTCCAACTGAGGCAGTGTCTCTACTCGCCACAACAAGATGCCGGCAAGCAAAAAACCGATGAACTGCACCAGATAGCTGAGGATGATGTCGCCGGAATCAAACCCATAGGTGATCATTAACAGCAAAAGCCCGATAATCAGCGTATGGCTCAGCCAGACCTCCTTGTGTTCCAAATCGGCATAATTGTCGCGTAGCCACCGTTCATATTTCCTGACGGCAAACACCATGTATATGGTCAAGATCAAGTAGAGTGAAAGGAAGTATGCGATTGCGATGTCCATGAAATGACTGTCGGGATTGACGAGGTGCAGGATGCCCAGTACGACGAAAGGTATCATGGCGATGGCGATGGGCCAGATGGGTCGCTTGCGGTCTTGGAGCATGGCAAACAGCGTGCCGGCGATTGTGGTGAGCATCCCCACGCAGTCGAGTATGATAACCACCAGATAACTGATAGAACTGGTGTCACCGGAAAAGATGTAGAAAAGATACCACCAGATATGACTAAGAAATCCGACGGCATAGAATGCCGCAGCCCAATGGCGCAACCTCACAGGCGGTGTGATGTCTGGGGCAAAGGCATTGCTTTTGCGCAGACAGAGGTAGATGCAACTGATGAGCGCCACCGCTGCCACTCCGCCGTAGAGCATGAGAAATAAGATAACATCAGTAGGTGTTTGTTCGAGTAACATTGATTCCCCAGAATTTTAGTCGTATCATTAAACGGCGGCAAAAGTACAAAGAATTATTGGAACATCAAAGCATTTTTCTTTTTTTTGTTCCATGATAAATCTTTTGTTGTAAAGATAGTGATCATTATGGACTGATGACAATCTTTACACCAAGTTTTATGGAGGTTTGGCATGGAAAAACTAAAAAGTCCTTGTTCTTTTGCTCGTTTTGTATTAACTTTGCACAAGAAAAAAAGGTATCAATCATAACAAACACAATGTATTTCACTGGAATTATTATTGCGGTATGCACATTCCTGACCATCGGAATCTGGCATCCTATCGTTATCAAGACTGAATATTATTGGGGCACACGTCCCTGGGTCGTTTATCTGTTGGTAGGTGTGGCATCTATTGTCTCTGCTCTGTTCATCGAGAACACCGTCATTTCAGCCATCGTGGGTGTGTTCGGAGCCTCAGCTCTTTGGGGTATCGGCGAACTCTTTGAACAGAAGAAACGAGTTGAGAAAGGATGGTTTCCCAAGAATCCTAAACGTACCTACTGATATAGTCATGACATGTTTTGGTGAGCTCGCCGACAATGTTTGCCATCTTTTCAGTATGGCCAAACTTGCTGTAATACCGGATAGCTGTTTTCATTATTTTGATTCTTATTTTATACAATCATTTTCTCAATTTCTTCCCTATGTTCGAAGAGCGTGCAACCACCAGTATGTTCCCAGCCCAGCGCCTCGGCTGCACGAATCTTGCGGAACAGTGGAGATTGTAGTGCCTTCCGAATGCCCATCGTGGCAACATTACTGTCACTGAAAGGCGAGAATGGACAGGGTTCAGCCGAACCGTCAGGACCGATGTGGAAGAAGCCACGACCTGAAGCAAGACAACCACCGAGTGCTTTCTCATCACCAGGGAACGAAAGGACGATGATGTCGGCATAGGTATTACGAAGCTCCTCCAACAGGGTTTCCATCTCTGCCACGTGTTCGTCACCGAATGCCAAGTGCTCTGTCCCTTCTTCCGTTGGTACATATTCAACATAGAAGACGATTTTGCAACCGTATTCCCGCAAGGTGTCAATGAATTGGGGCGATGTGACAAGGTGGTAGTTCTCAGTGGTCACCGTGATGCTGGCGCCAAAGAAGAGGTTTTCCTCTTTCAGCATCTCCATCGACTGCATGGCACGCTTATATACACCCAGACCTCGACGTTCGTCAGTCCTCAAGGCTGTGCCTTCAATGCTGATGATGGGCACCATATTGAGATGATCCTTCAGGAACTTGATGTAAGAAGGACCGATGAGCGTACCATTGGTGAAAATGGGGAAAATCATGTCCTTCACTTCAGCGATTTTTTCCAGAATGTCTTTCCTCATGAATGGCTCGCCCCCTGCTATCAGCGAGAAGTTAATGCCCATGTCGGCAGCTTCAGTGAAGATGACTTTCCATTGTTCAGGAACCAGTGTCTCTTTCTGCTTGGCAGTTTCATCTTCGGCAATACCGTTGCTGCGTGCGTAACATCCTTTGCAATGTAGGTTGCAGGTAGTAGAGATGCTGCTGATGAGAAATGGCGGTACCTCCAATCCTTCCTGTTCCAGCATTTTCCTGCGCCTTTTCTCCGACTTCTGAAAAAGCGTCTGCATGCGGTAGGCAAACTTTGCTTCACGAGGATTGGACAGCACACTCTTATAGGCTTTCGCCATGATGGTCCGGATGCTGTCGCTCATGTAAGTCCCAAGGTCAAGTGTTGCACTTGTTGCCATGTGTTGATTGCAATTGCTAAAGTGAATACTATTTCTTTAAAGTCTCAATAATAGCGTCAAGGTCCTGTGCCAGATGCTGGTAGTCCTCCATTTTCAGCGGACAGACTGAGAGTCGGTCGTTCATGCCGGCAGGAATCTGGGCGAAAGCTTCTTCTTCCAATGCCTTGCCTTTCGATGTCAGGCTGACAATTTGCTGACGCTTATCCTGTTCACCTTTTTTGCGGCTGACGATGCCCAGTTTCTCCATGCGCTGGAGTAGGGGAGTGACGGTGTTTGTCTCCAACACAAGACGGCGGGCTATGTCGTTCACAGGCTGGTTGTCCTTTTCCCATAACACCATCAACACAAGATACTGCGGATAGGTGATGCCCAGCTTGTTGAGCAACGGTGTGTACGCCTGTGTCACCAGTCGTGCTGCCGTATAGAGGCGGAAACAAATCTGATTGTCAAGCTGTAACTCTGCGTGCATCTTTTTAATTCTTCAATTCTTCAATTTTTCAATTTTTCAATTCTTCAAGCAAGCATTGCTTCAATGTCTTTCTCAAAGTCCTTCGGCTCAGTGGTGGGAGCGTAACGCTTGATGGTCTTTCCGTCCTTCGAGATGAGGAATTTGGTGAAGTTCCACTTGATGTCGCTGTCTTTCTCCACGCTTTTGCTGATAGCCTTGAAGAGCGTCTTGGCAGCCTTTGCCTTCAGACCGTTATACTCTTCGGTGGGAGCTTGTGTTTTCAGATACTCAAAGATGGGTTCTGCAGCAGGACCATTCACGTCGGTCTTCTTCATGATCTGGAAGGTCACGCCGTAGTTCAACTGGCAGAACTCCTCAATCTGTCCGTCAGAGCCAGGATCCTGTTCCTTGAACTGGTTGCAGGGGAAACCGATGATGACCAGACCCTTGTCCTTGAACTTCTGGTTCAATTCCTCCAGTCCTGCGAATTGAGGGGTGAATCCACACTTGCTGGCTGTGTTGACAATCAGCAATACCTTACCTTCGAACTGAGCGAAATCCAGTTCCTTACCTTTGCTCGTCTGAGCCTTGAAATCATAAATCTTTTCCATAAGTAGATTAATCATTAATTGGTTATTTTTATCGTTTGCGATATTTCTGGTGCAAAGGTAAGAACTTTTATTTATATCGCAAGCGATTTATCTATAAATTTTTGTTAATTCTCAAGAAAGAGGTCATAAATAAGATTTTTTCACTAAATTTGCACAAATTATAATATCACTTGATGAATTTGGAAGTCTTTATGAAACGATTTGCATTTTTCTGCTTGTTGCTCGTGCCCATGACGCTGATGGCACAGAAACAGTATTTCCTTCCAACGGGCGACAGTTCGATGGGAGAGAATGAGAAACCCATGATTGAAGTGTATTTGCCGAAAGAGGATGTGGCTAATGGTTGTGCCATCGTGCTCTGTCCTGGTGGGGCCATGAGATGGCTGTCGTGGGAGAGCGACGTTGTTAAGATGGCGCAGTTCCTGAATGAGCGTGGTATTGCTGCTATTGGTTTGCGTTATCATTTAAATAAAGGTGGAGGTCAGGCACCGCAGGGTGGTCAGATGCCAGCAATGGTGGACGTGACGCACCCAGAACGATTCCCTCAAGCGGATGCCAATCCGATGCACTTTGCCTATGGTGACTCCATCATCCGTTTGGCGGCACAAGATGCGAATGCAGCGATCCGTATGGTGAGAGAACATGCAGATGAGTGGCATATCAGCAAGGATAAGATTGGCTATCTAGGCTTCTCGGCTGGTGGTGGTGTGGCTGTTGCAGCCACGATGTCGGCTAAGGCAATGGAGCGTCCTGACTTCCTCTGCACCAATTTCGGTCCCTCGTTGATGCCTGTCACGGTGCCTGCCGATGCTCCTCCCTTGTTGATCATGACTCGTGTTGACCATCCGAATGTGGCAGCAGGTCTTGTGGCACTCTTCATGGAGTGGAAGAAGGCGGGTGCCAATGCCGAACTGCACATGTATGGTGATGGCAAGGGCCCTTACGAACTGATGGCACAAACGGGTGAGACCACCACGGAGTCGTGGAGCTCCCAGCTGATTCAATGGTTGAAAGCCAAGAGATTTCTTTAACCTATCACCTTTTCAATTTAATGTATAGAGGTGGGTGTAGCTTGCCAACACATTTTTATATTTGAAGACAGGGGTTGGCACAGGGTTCTCTTTGGCATCATAGACTTGGACGATGGAGTGGGGAAGAGTTCCGAGAAATTGGGTGTAGTGGAATTCGTGTCCACGATATTCCTTGCCATCGAGAATAAAACGACGATAACCCAGGGAAAGCTTGCGATCTGCCTTTCGAGCCGTGATGCTATAGGGTAACACACCACACATAGAGTGTTCGCCTTCATCGGTCACAATGCTTTGGCACAGGTACATCATGCCCCCACATTCAGCGATGATCCGACCACCCCGTTCCGCATAGTCACGGATGCATTGCCGCGTCAGGTCCATCGCCACCAAAGCCTCCAGATGCTTCTCAGGATAGCCGCCTGGCAGGTAGAGCAGGTCGCAGTCGGTGAGGTCGGGCACGTCTTTCTCTGGGTCGAAAAATAGAATGTTTTTCTCCTCGCTTGCCCATCGGTCAATGTTCTCCTGATAATAGAAAGAGAACGATTCGGTGTTTTGTGCCATCACAATGTTAACAGTCTTTTCCATTGTACGTTCTCCTCTAATAATTGTACTAATGTCTCGTTTTGGACTTCCTCTGAGAAATCCAATCCCAGATAGCGTGAACCCTGTTCCAAGTCTGTGTGTTTCGGCAAACATCCGAAACATTCCACTTGCAGGTCTTCGCACACTTCCTTCAGCATTTTCTGATGACGTTCAGAACCCACTTTGTTGAAGATGACACCTACAATGCGCACATCCTCACGAAAATGGAGAAAGCCCGACAGTAGGGCTGCCATGGAATATGCTGCAGAGTTGGCATCGACCACCAGCACCACGGGTATGTCCAGTACGCTGGCAATCTCGGCAGACGAACCTTTGTCGCGGTCGTAGCCATCGAACAAGCCCATCATGCCTTCTACGATGCATACATCGGCATCTGCGCCATAGCGGTCAAAGAGTTCCCTCACATGTTCCTTTGACGCCATGAAGGTGTCGAGGTTAATGCTCGGACGACCACACACTGCCGCATGAAACTTTGTGTCGATGTAATCGGGTCCGCACTTGAACGGCTGCACCACCTTTCCTTTCTGGGTCAGCAACGCCATCAGCCCTCGGGCAATGGTGGTCTTGCCTGAGCCGCTCGTGGGTGCTGATATGAGGAAAGAATGTGTCATCGGAGTGCAAAGGTAGGAAAAATTGAAGAATTGAAAAATTGAAGAATTGAAAAATACAATAAAGAATCTAAAAAATGAAATAATGAATAAAAAAATATGGAAGAAAACAACTTTAATCCTTCAATTCTTCATTTTTTCAATTCTTTATTATTACCTTTGCCACCGAAATTGGTAATCGAGCACATCGATGCAAGGGAATCCGGTGCGAATCCGGGGCTGTACCTGCAGCTGTAATCCCCTCATATCAACGTCTGTTCATCATAAGCCACTGAGGAATCGGGAAGGCGAACGGGCTGGGGGAGAGCCAGAAGACCTGCCAAAACCTAAAGATGTACACACGCACAGGACTATGCGTACACATAAACAGAGAGATATCAGAAAATGGATGATGGGATTGGCATTGACGTGCCTCACCCAGACATTATCAGCGCAAGACATCGTGCAAGGGGATTCCCTGCAAGAGGTGGTCGTGACGGGTACTGGCACTCAGCACCTGCTGAAGGATGCGCCTGTTCAGACGGAAGTTATCGGCAGACAAATGCTGAAGAACTTCTCGGGTGGTTCTGTGGCAGACATCCTCTCTGGACTGACCTCTTCGTTTGCTTTCAACGAGGGCGACATGGGCAGTCAGATGCAGATGAATGGTCTGGGCAACAACTACATCCTCATCCTCATTGACGGTAAGCGCATTCATGGTGACAATGGTGGTGAGAACGACCTTGGGCTCATTGATCCACACAATATCGAGAAGATTGAAATTGTGAAGGGAGCCTCGTCGGCACTCTACGGAAGTGATGCCATCGCTGGTGTGGTGAACATCATCACGAAGAAGCACACCACCGAAGGATTCCTCTTCGAGAACACCACACGAGGCGGTTCCTATGGCGAGCTTCGCCAGCATAACGGCATCGCCTTGAATTTTGGCAGACTGAGCAGCTACACTAATTTCCAGCTTCAGCATAGCGACGGATGGCAGAACACATCGAGGGAAGACCCCCATCAGACCGAGTTTGTCATCACCGACTCCCGTAACAAGACCGTGAACCGTTACACCAACTGGCAAGTGGCAGAACACCTCACCTACACACTCAATAAAAACATAGAACTCTATGCAGATGGTACCCTCTACCGCAAGCGCATCTATCGTCCCAGTGGCAAGCACCCTGGTGTGGACATCAAGACCTACGACCTGCGCTACAACAATGCTTCGGCTGCTGTAGGTGGCAAATGGAAACTGAATGACACCGACCTCCTCACTTTGGATGTGGATTGGAACCGTCATGCCTACTACTATGACTTCACAGCCGTCACGCTGACCGACGGCTATGTGAACGGACAGCACACTTCCTACTTCCCCTACTACCCTGGACAACATCAGTTGCAGAGCGACCAGCAACGAACAATGGCGCATCTGAAGGGGGTGTTCACCCTGCCATACCAGCATCGTCTGAGTTCGGGTTTGGAGTGGCGATACGACTGGTTGAAAGCCCCGAACCGAGTAGAAGGTGGCAAGGTGAGCGACAATACAGGTGCTCTTTATGTGCAAGATGAATATGATCCCGTCGATTGGTTCAATGTGACGGCAGGATTGCGCCTGAACAAGAATCAGCAATTTGGTTGGCACCTCACTCCCAAAGTGTCCACGATGGTCAAGTGGGGCGATTTGCGTATCCGTGCCACGTGGAGTCAAGGGTTCAAGACCCCCACACCGAAGGAACTTTACTACCAGTATGTGCGCAACATGAACGGCAGTTACCTTTATCTTGGCAACACCAACTTGAAGCCTCAGGCAAGTAACTATTTTTCGTTAAGTCTTGAGTATAATAAAGGTGGATTATCATTCACAGCTACAGGGTATTATAATAAGGTGAATGACATGATAGCGTTAGTCACTATTCCCAATAACGAGGCGCCCATTGACCTCTACACCAAGTATCTGCCCCTGAAGACACGACGCTATCAGAATCTGGAATCTGCGAAGACCTATGGAGCAGACGTGACGCTTCGTTACCGTTTCAACAGGGAGTGGACAGCAGGAGTCGGTTACAGCTATCTTGACACCGATGCCAAGTTATATGACACAGAGGATGACGTACTGCGGAATGTGGTCATTGATGGCATGGCACACCACAAGGGAAACTGCTATGTGACTTGGAACCACACCCAGAAGAATGAGAGCACATGGGGTGCAGGAGTCTATGGACGTGCATCAACCAAACGATATTATCAACTCAACGGAAACGGCAAGGGCTATCAAGTGTGGCGATTGACGGGCAACTATGCATTCAGTGCCAAGCAGGGTAAGCAAAGACCACTCAGCTTCAACGTGGAGGCAGGCGTGGACAACCTTTTCAACTATGTCGATAAAACCGACCACGGACTGCACCTCGGCACCACCACCCCTGGCATCACTGTGTACGCCGCATTTACCGTCCGATTCAATTATGGCAAAAAACTATTCAATAATTATAAGTCTAACTCTTTAAATCAATCGAATTATGAAGAAGATTAAGTTCCTCATGATGGCTGCAGTAGCCCTCGTGACAGCTATGAGCTTCACCGCTTGTAGCGACGATGATGACAACTCATCAAACTATCAGAAGTATCAACAGGAAGTGACCAACACGGTCAACAAGCAAAAGAAGAACGACAAGGTGATCTTGATCGTGGCTTTCGGCTCCACTTGGCAGCAGGCTTACGACACCTTCGAGAAAGTGGTGGACGACTACAAGGCTAACTTCTCAGGTTGGGATGTTTTCCTCTCCTTCTCTTCCATCGAGTGCATCAACCATGCCCGTGAAGGTGAGAATGTAGCTCCAAAGGACTATTACGACCCAGAGCACTGGCTCAATGCCATCGGTCAGGCAGGTTACAAGAAGATTGTAGTGCAGTCTTTGCAGGTGATTCCTGGTGAGGAATATCGCAACGTGCGTGACTCTTATGTGAAGAACTTCATGAACAACAAGAATGGCATCTTCACCACTGAGTATCTGAAGAGCCTCGACCGCAACGTGGTGATCGGTACGCCACTGATGGCTGAGGAGAGCGATGCTGAGGCATTGGCAGAAGTACTGAACAAAGAATCAGACATCAAGGCAGCTGTTGCTGAAGGTATTGTGGCATTCATGGGTCATGGTAACCCAGAAGGCTACGACTACTTTGGTGGCAATATCCGTTATGTGCAGTTGGAGAATGCACTCCGTGCCATTAACGAGAACTACTATGTGGGCACTGTAGATATGGATCAAACATTGGTGGACGACGTGTTGGAGAACATTGCTGGCCGTACCGTCACATACGAAGTGGGTGCTATCAGCATGGACGTCACTTACGCTGCAAATAATGCAAAAAAGGCACAACTCTACCCATTGATGTCTATTGCCGGCGACCACGCTCACAACGACATGGCTGACCCAGATGATGAGGGAAGCTGGTTCTCGATGTTCAACGACGCAGACATTAAGACTATGGCTTACGAGACCACTTTCAAGGAGGCTTGTCTGAAGGGTTACACTGACGGAACGGGTTACATCCCTGCACTCGCAGAGCGTTCTGCAGTACGCAAATTGTGGATGAACCACACTCGTGAGGCCATTGATAAGTTGGGCACAGAGGATGCACTCTCTACACCAACAACGGCTCCTGACGAGGAATAAAAGCGAGAGAATCTCCATCAAACAAGCATAAAGGAGAATCTCTATCAAACAAGCAAAGTATCTCCATTTAATATCAATGATTAAAAAAGTGTTTTTCGTGGCGGCGCTCTCATGCGGGAGCGTCGCTTTTGCCCAAGTACACAAGATGGAGCATCGTGACTCCACTGTGACGGAGCGCACCTATAACCTCAACCCTGTCGTCGTGACTGGATCTGGGCATCATCAGCGGTTGAAATCCACTGCCACTCCCGTACGAGTGTTGTCGGCTCAAGAGATTCATGAGCAAGGCATCAGCACCTTCGACGGTGCCTTGACGCGTATGATGCCACAGGTGTCGATGGCACCCAACTCGATGGGAACTTTCCTCAGGCTGAATGGTCTGGGGAACAAATATATCCTCATCCTCGTCAACGGACAGAAACTGACGGGAGATATATCTAATAATGTGGATTTGAACCGCATCAACATGGCGCGAGTGAAACGTATCGAGGTGTTGGACGGTGCGGCTTCCTCATTGTATGGTAGCGATGCCATCGCTGGTGTCATCAATATCATCACCGACCAACCCACACAGAACCTCGTCTCTGTGACCAGCGACACGCGGATCTCTGGCAAGGGACAATTGACGGAGGCTGTTACACTCGACATCTTCACGCATGGCTTTGGTTCGTACACATCGTTCACACACGACCGTGCGGACAATTACCAGAATAACGGACTGGAATATGTAAAGGGGTCGGACACTGAAACACAGCCGACCATTGCACCGCTATATACAGGTTATCGTTCCAATCTTGTGGGACAGAAATTCACTTATGCGCCCAACGACAAACTCGCTTTCAACGCAGGGCTGGACTATACTTATAAGATTACCGACCGTCCTGACACGCGGGCGGACATCACGGGCGGTACAGACTATGAGATGCAGTACAAAGGTTTCCGTTGGAACGCAGGTGGTATCTACAAGTTCACTTCCAAGAACTCGCTGCAAGCAACGTTCACAGCCGACAGATTCCGCTATGGCAAAGAATACGATGTGGAGACCAAGAGCAACAAGGTGGGTGATTTCATTCTCTCCAAGAAGCAACATGCCTACGAAGCTGACCTCAAATCCATTCTCGGACTGGTCAGGGAAGGTACGACCATCTTGGGAGCAAACTGGCGCAGGGACGAACTCGAAGCCACTTCCGGCAGCATTGACAAAGGAGTATATACCCTCGCCTTTTACGGACAGCATGAGCAGAAGTTCCTGCAATATATGACGGCGACTGTCGGTGCGCACTACACCCATCACGAGACCTTTGGCGACCGCTTCACACCCAAGGCAACACTGATGTATTCTCCTGGTGCGTTTAATTTCCGCGCCACCTACTCGGCTGGTTTCCGAGCACCAGGTTTGGATGAGCTTTACTACCACTACTATGCCGTCAATCGTGGTAAGCCGCAGATCAGTTTCGGCAACCAGAGCTTGAAGCCTGAGAAGAGCAACTACTTTGCCCTCAATGCAGAATACCACACCGACAAACTGCTGATGAGCGTCACAGGCTATATCAACCTCATCAATGATATGGTCGTGAAGCAGAACATTGATGTGGATGACGCCTCACTCGCCATGCTGCAAGGAGAATTCCCTGAAATGACTGCAGAGGAGGCTACCAAGTTGGAGCGCTACACCCTCTACCAGAACAGCGACAAGGGCGATGTGAAGGGAGTGCAGGTGAACGTGTCGGCTAATCTGTTCCAAGGATTCAATCTCTCTGCCAACTGGGCTTACACCTATGCACGAACCAAGAGCGAGAATGAATGGAGTGTGCTGGAGCGCAGCATTAGGAATACGGCAACTCTTGCCGCCAATTATCATCACACTTGGGGACGATATGCCCTCAATGTCAATTTGAACGGCCGACTGCAATCAAAGACCTATTACACTGGCTCGTATGAGAATGCGCCAGGCTATGGTGTGTGGAATCTCAACACGACACATACGTTCGACTGCACGACATGGGCACTTCTCGAACCCAGTATCGGTATCGACAACCTCTTCGACAAAACTGATCATCGCATTGATTCCTCAGCACGCAAATACGCCCTCTATCATCCAGGCAGAATGCTCACCGTCGGACTCAAAGTGAAGTTCAAGCAATAACCTCTTCAATCGCTTGGAGCGTATTGAAATAATCACTATCTTTGCCGCCGTATGAAAAAGATTATCGTTGCAGGCATTGGGCCAGGTAGCCCTGAAGACATCACGCCGGCAGTCATCAAGGCTGTGGGTGAGGCAGATGTGGTCGTTGGCTACAAATACTATTTTCAATTTATCACACCTTATTTGAAAGTGGGGTGCGAATGCATCGACACGGGCATGAAGCATGAACGCGAACGTGCGGAACAAGCCTTCCAACTGGCAGAACAAGACAAGACCGTCGTGGTCATCTCTTCTGGCGATGCTGGCATATATGGGATGACGCCACTCATCTATGAGATGAAGAAGCTGCGAGATACTGACATCATTGTGGAGGCTTTGCCAGGCATCTCAGCTTTCCAAAAGGCGGCATCTTTGCTGGGTGCTCCTGTAGGGCATGACTTCTGCGTCATTTCCTTGAGCGACTTGATGACTCCTTGGGACGTCATCGAACGGAGAATCAAAGCGGCAGCTATGGGCGACTTTGTGACGGCAGTATATAATCCCAAGTCAAACGGCAGATATTGGCAACTTTATCGACTGCAAGAAATTTTCTTGCAAGAGCGTTCAGCTGACACACCTGTCGGCTATGTTCGACAGGCAGGACGTCCCAAACAAGAAGTGACCATCACCACCCTCGCCGAGTTCGACCCCGAGGATGTCGATATGTTCACGGTGATTCTGATTGGTAATTCGCAATCCTACCAATGGAGTGGAAAGATGATTACCCCACGTGGCTACTATCGAGAGGGAACACAAGGTGAAGAAAAGAAGGGACAGCAGATTATGATGGAGTCGTTTAGTACCATTGAGAAGGAATTAAAACACCAAGATTATCCACTCGACCACAAATGGGCACTTCTCCATGCTATTCATACCACCGCCGACTTCGAGATGGAGAACATCCTGAAGATGGATGCGGGTGCTGTAGAGACTATATATAATAATGTGAAGTCGGGGAAGCTCAAGACCATCATCACGGATGTCACGATGGTGACCAGCGGTATTAGAAAAGGGGCACTACAACGACTTGGCATCGAAGCCAAATGTTATCTCTCCGACCCACGTGTGGCAGAAATGGCTGTGGAGAAAGGCATCACCCGCACACAAGCAGGCATCCGTCTCGCTGTCGAGGAACATCCCGATGCCCTCTTCGCTTTCGGCAACGCTCCCACCGCACTGATGGAACTCTGCGACCTGATCCGCAAGGGGAAAGCACATCCTGCTGGCATCATCGCCGCACCTGTGGGATTCGTCCATGTGAAAGAGTCGAAGCACATGGTCAAACCCTTCAAGAACATTCCCAAAATCATTGTTGAAGGACGCAAAGGGGGTAGTAACCTCGCCGCCACCCTGTGCAACGCTATCCTCACTTTCAATGACGCAGCACAACTCAAACCCGGACGCGACCTATGAAGTTCTATGTAATCGGCATCACCGACAAACCACACCCGTTCTTTCCTCCCGATGTACTGAACGTGATTCAGAGTGGACACACTTTCTCTGGTGGCAAGCGTCACCATGAGATTGTCACCCCATACCTTCCCGATGGGGCTGAGTGGATTGACATCACAGCTCCCCTCACAGCAGTCTATGAGCAGTATCAACACTCAACCCTCCATACTCCACAGTCAACCATCATCGTCTTTGCCTCGGGCGACCCTCTCTTCTTCGGCTTTGCCAACACGCTCAAACGTGTATTTCCCGATGCAGAGATGAAGGTCTTTCCCACCTTCAACTCCCTACAGATGCTGGCACATCGCCTACTGATGCCCTACCATGACATGCATGTCGTCTCCCTCACAGGTCGCTCATGGCAGGAGTTCGACCGTGCCCTTATCGAAGGGGCTTCTCCTATAGGCATCCTGACCGACAAGGAACATACTCCTGCCGCCATTGCCCAGCGTATGCTCGAATTTGGCTATACCGATTACACCATGCATATTGGGGAACATCTGGGTAATCCCCAACACGAAAAGCTTTCTATCCTCCCATTGGAACAGGCATCCCAGCAGGACTTTTCCATGCCCAACTGCCTTATCCTCATAGGTGCTCACCCACGAAGATGGGGTATTCCCGACCACGAATTCGCTCTTCTCGACCATCGAGAGAAGATGATCACCAAGATGCCTATCCGAATCCTTTCCCTACAGGCACTCGATTTGCCTCGCCGTCATACGCTATGGGACATTGGCTTCTGTACGGGCAGCATCAGTATAGAAGCCCGTTTGCAGTTTCCACACCTTCACATCGAGGCTTTCGATATCCGACCTGATTGCGAAGCTCTTCTTCGGGAGAATGCGCGCCGTTTTGGAGCACCTGGCATCAATATGCACATCGGCAACTTCTTGGAAGCTGACATCACATCTTTGCCCCGTCCTGATGCTGTTTTCATCGGTGGTCATGGCGGGCAGCTCAAAGACATCCTCAAGAAGGTGCTGACCGTATTGACCGATGACGGATGTATCGTGATGAATAGCGTGAAAGCCCCCAAGGTCTTGACCGACAGTCACCAGCTTTGGGACGAGGCTTGCGAAGAACTTGGTTTGATACAAGATGCACCTTCCAAAATCATATTGAACGAAAACCATCCAATCGAGATACTAAAATGCAGCAAATAGCAGTCATACAAATCAATGAGGCTGGCAAAGATATCGCATTCTTGCTTCAGCGTCAGTTTAGTGCCCAAATCATACAACGAACAGATGTAGGTGAGTATTGGAACGACTTTGATGCTTTCATCTTCATCGGAGCGATGGGTATTTGTGTTCGCACTATTGCTCCCTATATCAAAGACAAGCATGAAGATCCTGCGATTGTATGTATCGACAGTCTGGGGAAGAACGTCGTCTCCGTTCTCTCTGGACATATCGGAGGTGCCAACGACCTGACCCGTCAAGTAGCCACCCTCCTCGAAGCCAATCCCGTCATCACTACCCAAAGCGACAACGCTGGTTTGTGGGCGCTCGACACGTTGGAGAAGCGCTTCGATTGGTCTATTGCCAGTGGCATAGAAGATATGAACGACTGCATTTTTGCTTTTGTCAATCGTCAACCCACCGCTTTGCTTTTAGAGGTAAAAGATGAGGGCACCGACTATCTGGAGAAGACGCTTCCAACCCATGTGACCCTCATCAATGACATCAAAGAAGCCACGTCTGACAAGTACAAGTTACTCATTATCGTGTCACCTTTCAATCTGCCATATCCTGCCAATATGCTGGTTCTGCATTTTGTGCCGATGGTGGGAACGATAGGCTTTGGATTAGCACATCATCCACAGGATTACAAACAGATATATGACGAGATCAACCAGGCATTTGCCGAGCGAGGTATCTTGCCATGTTCCCACCGTTATTGTACCATTGACGTGAAGGCTGAAGAACCCTTTGTGGACGAGTTGAGGAATGTGTATCACGAAGATGTGGTGTTCTTCACCGCGGATGAACTGGCGAAAGTTGAAGTGCCCAATCCCAGCACTACTGTTGAGAAGCATGTGGGCACGCCCAGTGTATGTGAGGCAGCCGCTATCATAGGGTCTAATTATGGTGAACTCATCATTCCTAAGGTGAAAGGCAAGAACTGGACAGCAGCCCTCGCCATCGACAAGCAACATCTCAAATCTCAAACCTCAAACTCCCAATCTCACATTGAGATTGTGGGTGCTGGTCCTGGCGACCCCGACCTCGTGAGTGTTCGTGGACGAAAAATGTTGGAGAAGGCAGACCTGATTCTCTATGCAGGTTCTCTGGTGCCCAAGGCATTGACTGAATGTCACAAGCCCGGTGCAGTAGTGCGTTCGTCTGCCGACATGAACCTCGAAGAGCAATGTGCCCTCATGAAGGATCATTACGACCAAGGTCATTTCATCGTTCGTTTACACACGGGAGATCCTTGCATCTTCGGTGCTATTCAGGAGCAGATGGCATTCTTCGATCGGCATCAGATGTCCTATCACATCACCCCAGGCATTTCTTCCTTCCTTGCTGCTGCTGCTGAGTTGAGAAGTCAGTTCACCATTCCAGAACGTACACAGACCATCATCCTTACACGAGGCGAGGGGCGTACTCCTATGCCGGAAAAGGAGTGCAGCCATCGTGGATGATGTCCAGAAGGAACTGTTGCAGGAATATCCAGCCGACACACCTGTCGCTGCTTGCTATCACCTCACATGGCCTGACCAGAAGATTTATCGTGGGCAATTGAAGGACTTGGCAAAGATTGTACATGACAATCACCTGACCCTGACCACCATGCTCGTCGTAGGCGAAGCCATCGACAACCGTCACGGCTTTTCAGAACTATACAACAAAAACTTCACCCATCTTTTCCGGACGGGTGAAGATACTATTCAAATCGGGTGAAGATACTATTCAAATCGGGTGAAGATAGTATTCGCTATCATGGCATCACAACTTTGCGTCCACCGATGATATAGACTCCCTTCTGCATGTTTGCTTTGTCGATGCGACGGCCCGAGAGGTCATAGACGGACTCGTCTTTAGTAATGTCAGAAGTCTGCTGAACATCTTCGATGGCGTCGGTCTCTGCAGACGCAGTGAGCGGAACAAGCATCCACTGCCGATGGATGGGTGTAGGATTGCTGTCCTGATACTGCCAGATAGTGACGGAGGTGCCTGCTGCCGTCGATTCGTTGCTCAGGTCAAAGCCATGACTGCGGCCGTTGCTTGCCAAAATCTTGTAGAATGGATAGTCAACAGCGTCAATATAGAAATCTTGTTCGCTGGCTTGTCCCTTCTGAGCCGTCAGCGAGGAACTGTTGCTGTTGCGATGAGCCGTAAGTCGCAATCCGAGAGCATTCTGCAACCCATACTTCCCATTGCCCTTATCTGCCAATGTCCAACGCTGGGCATCGCTGTATTCCAGATCCTCTATCGTCACTTTACTGCCTGTCGCCGTGATGGCGCGTGTAGTCTCATGACGAGGGATGATGATGTACTCGCCTCCATCACGCAGCAGTTCTTCAGGTTGGATGGCTGCACTGCGGGCAGGGATGACGAGTGTGACAATGGACTGTGCAGGCATTGCTACACTGAGTGTGTTGCCATTGAGACTGATACCGTTTTTAGTGCTGAGCAGATTCTCACTGGCCGATGTGCGATATGCTTTGATATTGCTGAGCACAGGCAGTTCGGTAAAGAGCGAGAGGTCGATGTTGTGCATGGCCTTGGCTCCTTCGTTCAGCAGCACCACCACTAACGTGTCCCTGTTGGCATTGACGGCACAGAGCGATTGGGGGCAGGGCGAAGTAATGATGTCGTAACCGCGACGGATGAAGCGTGTACAATGCTGACGCACATAGTAGTTCTTCACCTTCTTATACGTCTGGTTGGCAAAACTGCCCTGAATCGTACACCACTGGTCGTTGGCCTCCTCCATATACTGCCAATCAATCCAGGCTTCGGGTTGGATGTATCGCATATCGTCGAAGAGGCGCTGAGCCAATGCGAGGTTTCCGCCAATATCGTTGCCACCCGAACCTGTCTCGCTCATCCACAGTGGCATCTTAGACTGATGAGCCAACAGTGCCAGACGGGCACGGTCGGCATTATTGCCTGAATAGGTATGCGTGTTCCATTGTCCCACTTTCGACAGCACACCAGCATTCTTGAATTGCTTAAAGCCCTCGACGCTGAGTCCGATGTTGGTTTCGTCTGATGCTGAGATGACCGTGTTGAGACCCGATGCACGCAGGATGGGTTCCAAGACACGGACAAACTTAATCTGAGACTGATAGTCGAAGTGGCAACCCTCCTGCGGGCCATTGGCATACCAGAAGTTGGTGACCGACTCGTTGAAAGGTTCGAGTGTCTTAAATTCTATACCGTATTCTTCCTTATAGTGCTTGCACACATCGACGAGATAGTGGGCGAACTCCTCGTAATACTCAGGCTTCAGATTGTCCTTGCCCCCATCCGTATTCCCGCTCACGCAGCCACTATAGGTCATATAGTAAGGACATGAATTGCTGAAGGCCTCGAAGACGGCATCAGGACGTTTCTCCTTAATCTTCAACATAATCTTGCGCTGGGCTGCATCGCGGTCCCAATGATAGTCATCGCCGCTGAAGTCCTTGAATCCCTCCATCTCGGCACGCAATCCCTTGCCGCGTCCCATGTGATGCTGGTCGCAATGTGCATTTGCAGGATCGTCGCCGCCACCGATGTTATAACGGAAATGGGAGTAGTTCAGACCTGTCGGGCTGACCATCCAATCCACTATCTCATCAATATGCTGGTCTGACCACTTGCCGCACTGACCTGCCCACCAGCAGAGCGACACGCCCCAACCGTCAAAGTGTTGGCGGACCACCTGCGGACTGACCATATAGTCGAAAGTGGCCACAGGCGGTGCTTGCATCACATCTTCGCTGAAGTACCACAGGTGCTTAATATCCGCACCATCCTTGTCGGTGTAAACCTTCTGATGAGGGTCGTTGCTGTCGGTGCCCAAATATCTGTTGTTCGCCTTGCAGCGCAGTTTGACGTATTGGCCCGAACCTGGCTCGATGCTCCATTTTGCCTCGTCAGCCGATGCGCTGGTCCCGAAGGTGGAGTTCCACGAACCCGTTTTCGACAGATATTGTGTTTTCCCTGCCACCTGGATGGTGTAGTAGCCATTGCCCACGGGCGTGATGGTCATCTGCTGAGGATTCGCCTTCGTGGAGGCCTCAATCCATCCGCCATTGTCACTGCCCATCTCAAGGTGCTTTCCACTGCTATGCATCACATACAGCGTGGTGGCCTTGCTGAAACTGGTTTGAGCCGAAGCCGTCATAACGATAGCCACGGCCACAATCAATGATAGAAGTCTTTTGTTCATAGTCTCTGATAGATTTGTCGGCACAAAGGTACAAATTTTTTATCACACAGAGGGCATGTTCGGTAAAAAATCCGTACCTTTGCCTTCGGACAACCAATCCGTCCATTCACATTCCTTCATATATATATATATAATATGGTATTAGTTTTTGGTGGCACGACCGAGGGGCGCAAGGCGATAGAGGCGCTTGAGGAGGCTGGCAACACGTTCTACTACAGCACGAAGACGGGCGAGCAGGACGTGCCGCTCCATCACGGTGTTGCCATCAGCGGAGCCATGGACGCAACCGCCATGACCGTTTTCTGCCAGAAGCATGGCATCAGACTCTTGGTCGATGCTGCCCATCCTTTTGCCGAGGTGCTGCACCAGACCGTGGCGAACGTGGCAGAGAGATTGAACATCCCAGCCATACGTTTCGAGCGCATCTTCCCCGCCAGAGACCCTGACATCACATGGATTGATTCCTACGCCTCCCTCATCTCACACCTCTCCCCCCAAAACTGTCAACTGTCAACTGTCAACTGTCAACTTTCCACCCTCCTTGCCACCACCGGTGTGCAGAGCATCGCCCAACTAAAACCTTTGGAAGAACAAGGCGTGAAGGTGTATTATCGCATTCTTCCAAGAGAATCATCCATTGCTTTGGCAAAGAAACAGGGTGCTGTTGATGAACAACTCTGCTACTATGAAGACCCTAGGGAGATTCCTGTGAATGCGGATGCCATCCTGCTGAAAGAGAGTGGGTCAACTGGCGGTTTTCAGGAGAAGGTGAAGGCGGCAAAGGCATTGGGTATGCAGATCTATGCCATCAAGCGTCCTGAAACACCCACTATTTTTCATTGTGTGAATGGGGAACATGGTCTCAGGCGGATGGTGGAAAAACTGCTTCCCGAATTCTATCCTCTCCACAGCGGACTGACTACAGGCACTTGTGCTACAGCGGCAGCCATTGCAGCAACTACCCGTTTGCTCAAAGGGGAAACACCACAAGAAGTGCCCGTCATCCTCCCCAACGGCGAAACCATCATGGTCCCCGTCGGATATGGAGAAGACTACGCCTACTGCATCAAGGAAGCAGGCGACGACCCCGACGTGACGGATGGCATCGAAGTGAGGGCAGAGGTGAGGCAAGTCGACCAATTTGAAATATGTGGTGGCGAAGGCGTGGGCAGATTCACTTTGCCAGGTTTCGACTATCCTCCAGGCGAGCCTGCCATCAACAAAGCACCTCGTCAAATGATTCGCCAGAATCTGGAGAAACTGTCAACTGTTAATTGTCAATTGTCAATTACCCTCTCTGTTCCTCAAGGTGAAGAAATTGCCCGTCACACCTTCAATCCCCGTCTTGGCATTGAAGGTGGCATCAGCATCATCGGTGTGTCAGGCATCGTCAAACCCTTCTCGGAGGAAGCCTTCATCGAGAGCATCCGCAAGTGTATGGAGGTGGCGAAGGCAAGTGCTTCGGAACGAATCGTGTTGCATAGTGGCATGAAGAGTGAAGGATTCTTACAGGACCACTATCCCCATCTCCCTCAACAGGCGTTTGTGGAGTATGGCAATGCCATTGGTGCCGCCTTGCAAATTGCTGACGAACTCCACATTCCCCGCATCACCCTCGGCATCATGTTGGGCAAAGCTGTGAAACTGGCAGAGGGACACCTCGACACCCACAGCAAAAAACAGACGATGAACAAAGCGTTCATCATCCAGATGTTAGAAGAGTCAGGCTGTGACACCAAGGTCATCGAACAAATAACAAGCATCACCTTGGCACGCGAACTCTGGGGCATCATCCCCTCCGAACAGATAGAAACCTTTTGCCGCACCGTCATCCGCCATTGCCTGACGCATTGCGCCCCCCTCCTGCCACACGGCGACCTCACCATCCTTCTGATAGACGACGCTGGCGGCATCCATTAACACAAGAAACCCTACACCAAGGGGCACCCGACCCACTCGGATGCCCCTTCTTCATCTATCATTTATCATTTAGCGCAGCGCCTAATCCCCATCAGGATCGTCCACCGGCGTTCCGCCGCCACCTGATGGAGGTAGAGGCTCGTCATCGCCCGTTTCGCCACCACCTGATGGAGGCTGACCGCCACCACCGCCTTGGTCATCACCGCCACCTGATGGAGGTAGAGGCTCGTCATCGCCCGTTTCACCACCACCATTGTTGGGCTTGTCGATGTTGCCGCCCGATGCACTGCTGATGTAGTAGAGTTTTGCACGTTCCTCGATGCTGAGCAGCACGGTGATGAGGGCGTTGAGCGATTCGCTGGGCTGAAGAACGGCGAGTGCGTTCAAAATTTCGTAAGCACTGCGGATGGCTGCATCGACCGTCTTGCGTGCAGCGGCCAGTTCGCCCTTCACCTTGGCACTCTCGTTGTCCACGCGCACTGTGATGAGCTGCAGCACCTTGTTAGCTTGAATGACTGCCTTGCTCACCCACTCGGCCAAGAGATTCGCTAACGCTACTAAAGAAATATATTTCTATTCCTCCGACTACTTGGGAGAGGGCAAAGAAATTTTCCATGTGGAATATAACATGGAATATAATAATGGCGACATCCAAGACGGCAACTGCAGCATAGACACAGACGATGTGCTTACCGCTTTCGGTTTTAAAGATTATAAAGAATTGAAATCATACTTTCTCAACAAATACACTGACGACAATAATGCATGGAGGAATATTATCAATGAAATGCAAGAAAAAGGATTGTCGCCAATGGTTGATGAAAACGAAGGAGGCTATAATTAATGACAAATCTATAATATAGAAAAAACAAACAGGCGGGAAACCACACCGACATCATCGGCATATGGTTCCCCGCCCTGTTGTTTCCACATTTATATTATCATTGCGCTATCCATCCGTATTACTTATTCTATTGATGGATGACGTCGGAACAAAACACATCATCACAGCCCCGCAGCCAGCAGTTGCTCACAGATGCTCTTCATGCCGTTGATGGACGGATGGCCGTTCTGTTTCTCGATGTCATGCAGTTCGATGAGTTGCACATTGTAGTGTTTGCACACCTCACGCATCGACTCGTTGATAGGCTCCCTCAGTTCCGAGTTCAGAATGGAACAGAGTTTTGCTTTCGGATAGCGCTTCTGTAACATGTCGAGCAGACAAGCCAACGCAGGACGGAAATTCTTGCAGTCCTCTTTCGTCCAGTCTGCATACTGATACTCGCCGATGGGCGAATTGGCCCATGCGTCGTTCGTGCCGCCAAACACAAAGATGATGTCCGGATTTCCCAAACTGTCCACGCGGGAGATGAAATTGCTGTGCGACGAGTCCATGCGTCCGTAGCCCGTGCCGCAGATGGTCGTGCCGCCCCACGAGTCGTTCTTCTCCAACGTGTAGCCCTTTGCCTTGAGGTAGAGGCTCCACCATGTCTGCTCCACCTCCTTCACGTCGTTCTGGTTGTTGGGGTAGAATGTTGAATAATTGGCAGGAATGATGCCCTGAAACGTAGAATAGGAATCGCCCAATACGGACACCTTCTTCTGAGCCGACGCTGTCACAGTCACGACCACCATCAGTGTAAGTAAAAAAAGTTTCTTCATGTTGTACATTTAATTAGGTTGTAAATTAAGTTTTGGTTGTAAATTAAGTTTTAGTTGCGGCTGCAAAGATAGGAAAAATCCACGACCCCTCCCAAACATTTCCCGACTTTTCTTTTTTCTTTCCCGTCATCTTCATCAACTCAAACAGAAAATACCAGTTCGATTCCGACACATACGGGGACTCATCGTCACGAAGCGGAGGGTGTCACTCGATGGACTGATGGCGACGGAAGATGACGCTGGCGATGACGGGGGCACCAATCAGCGCCGTGACACTGTTGACCGGCAGCGCTCCCTCAAATCCAGGCATACGTGCCACAAGATTGCACGCCAATGCGAGGCAAGCGCCCGTCAGCATACAGGCAGGCATCAGGATGCGGTGGTCGCTCGTCTGGAAAAGGGCACGGCACAGATGCGGCACTGCCAAACCGATGAACATGATGGGACCACAATAAGCGGTGACTATCGCCACAAGAATGCCCGAACTACTGATGACGAGCAAACGGGCACGACGCAGATTCAGACCGAGATTGCTGGCATAATAATCGCCGAGCAGGAGCAGGTTCATGGTCTTGGACAGAAGCATGCTCAGCGGTAACAGACCTGTCATCAGCAGGACAAACAGCATCATCTGATCGCCCGACACACGAGCAAACGAACCCAATCCCCACACCACGTAGGCCTTCACGTCTTCCTCGGCGGAGAAGAATTTCAGCACGCCGATGATGGCTGTGGCGAGATAACCTATCATCACGCCGATGATGAGCAGGGTCACACTCCCCTTCACCTTCTGCGACACATAGAGAATCAGCGCCATCACCGCCAATGCGCCCACGATGGCAGCCACCGACATGGCGGCATCGCCCAGATAGCCCAATCGGCTCAATGCCACACCGCCCAACGAACCTGACATCAGCACCACGAACGCCACACCCAAAGAAGCGCCATTCGAAATGCCCAACACCGACGGACCCGCCAACGGATTGCGAAACACCGTCTGCATCTGCAAACCACTCACAGCCAATCCAGCCCCTGCCACCGTAGCGGTCAAGGCTTGTGGCACTCGTGAACTGAGGATGATGTTGCGCCAAATCTCCTGCTGGCTTTCATCGCCAAATAAGATGCACAGGATGGCATCGACGGGTATCTTCACCGTGCCCAACAACAGGTTGAGCACGAAAAAGAGGAGCAGACCCACCAACAATAATATGAACTTCGAGGCCAACTTCATCACTTCAATAATTGATAGTATCGCGGTTGATATCCTTCGCCCATCACCTCCGGATGGAAAATGGCTATCAAGTCTGCCAAGAGCACGTTAGGCCACACTGGCGAAGACTCATAGTAAGGTGTTTTCTTCATGTTGCAGTAAATCACGTGCTTCTCCTTGAAGGCCTTGAAGAGTTCGTTACGAGGTTCCGACGAACGCAATGCCTCGTAGGAGAAATCACCAGGATAACTGTTCAAGATGCGCCAATAGTCAGCATTCGCCGCAAGGGCATACATCTGTTCATACTCGATGGGCACTCCACCCGTGTTGTCATCCTTCAGGATATATTCGGCTCCAGCATCGCGGAATAGTTGTGCCAAATGATTCTTGCCTCCCACAGCAAACCAGTTGCCACCATGCATCTCACCGCTGAACACGGTAGGACGCTCTTTCAGGTCCAAACTCTCAACCTTTGCCTTCAACTCATTATAACGTGTCCGTATCTCCTCAAACAAAACATCAGCCTCTTTCTCCTTGCCAATGAACAGCCCCACATACTTCACCCATTCCGCCTGACCCAGAGGATGCGGCTCCTTGTAGCCCAAATGCGGCACGAGCGTCACACCCGTCTCCTTGATGGCATCGTAACCACCACGTTTGAACGGCGAAATGAAGATGACCTCAGGATTGGCTGCCAAAATCAGCTCCGTGTCGAAATTTCCCTCCATACCAATCTTCACAATTCTCCCATCCTCCACCCGCTGTCGAATGTCCTTGTCGAAAAGATTCTTCGTGCCTGTGATACCTTTCACCACATCGAGTGCATTGAGTACGGTGAAATTCGACAGTTGCAGCATTGTCATCACCAATGTCCGCTCCACAGGTACCTCCACCTTCGTGTAACCTTCAGGTACCTCCGCCTTCGTGCCCTTCTGCACCAAGGCAAAATGGTAGCTCACGGGCATCCTGTCCTCGTCTGTTTGTGGGTCTGCCACATCAACGAGTTTCACACCATTCTCCAAAGTCTTCACCTGAAAGCCCTTGGCATACTCCAAAGGCATCACTCCAGCAGAGTTGGTGTCGTTCACTCCTGCCTGTCCAGAAGGTGTTTGTTTGCAAGCTGTCATCAAGAAAAGACCGATGATCCCAAGCACAAAAAAATGAAAATGTTTCATAACCATCTAATTTGGCGGTAAAGTTACAAAAAAGTGACGAGTTAGAAGTGATGAGTCAACAGTTTTTTTCCTCAACGTGAGATATTTTCTTCATCTCTCTTCTGTTTTGTGTAACATTGTGTATGTGACGGTGCTCGAGCGTCCAACAATTACGATTGTTGAGATTGAAAATAGACTTCTTTTCTTTTAATGTCAAATTGAATCGCTTTATTATTTATAGCTTTCATTTTGAAATCTATATAATTGTATCATGTTACATATTTTATATAAATAATGTTAAAATCAATACAAGTTGATATATATTGTTTTGTTTCTACTTCAAAATGATGTACCTTTGCATCGTGGTTTGAGAAAAATGTATCAGCCACGTAGTATTCATCACAAAATATCATTATGACAAACAAGCAGTAACATTATGAAAGTAAAGAAACGTTGGGTGATCTTGATGACGGCAATGACGTTGATCGCCCTGACAGGAGTATTTGTAGGGGAGCCTACTTTTGATTGTGATTGGTCTGTAATTTCATCTGCCGATGTGGCTTGGCTGATTACAGCCACTATTTTTGTATTGATGATGACACCAGGTCTGTCCTTTTTCTATGGCGGCATGGTGGGTGCGAAGAACGTCATCAGCACGATGTTGCAGTCGTTCATCGCCATGGGACTCATCTCTGTGTTGTGGGTGGTCATCGGTTTTTCCTTGTGCTTTGGCGACGACATCGGTGGCATTATCGGCAACCCGCTCACTTTCCCGATGTTCCACAATGTGGGTGGTGCCGTCTATACCACACCTGCTGGTAATGTATTGGGCGGTGCTTCCATTCCGTTGGCGCTGTTCGCTTTGTTCCAGATGAAGTTCGCCATCATCACGCCGTCGCTGATTACAGGCTCGTTTGCTGAACGTGTACGTTTCTCTGCCTACATGTTCTTCATGATGTTCTTCTTCTTCATTATTTATTGTCCACTGGCTCACATGACTTGGCACCCAGAGGGATTGTTTATGCGCTGGGGCGTGGTTGACTTCGCTGGTGGTATCGTGGTGCACGCCTCATCGGGTGTGGCAGCCCTCGCTGGAGCCATCTATTTGGGTAGGCGTAAGACGGACACCCACAACAGCGAACCTGCCAACATCCCGTTTGTGCTGCTCGGAGCCGCCATGTTGTGGCTGGGTTGGTTTGGTTTCAATGCAGGTTCTTCGCTGCATTCTGACGGTCAGGCCATCAAGGCGTTCCTGAACACGAATACGGCTGCGGCTACGGCGATGATGACTTGGATTTTCTTCGACTGTCTGCGTGGTCGCAAACCTTCTGCGATGGGTGCTGCCGTAGGATGTGTGGTGGGTCTGGTTGCCATCACTCCTTCGGCTGGTTATGTGACGGTGGGACAGAGCATCTTCATCGCTTTCGTGATTACACTCATCTGTAACATCGCTGTCTATTGGCGTTCACACTCGAAGATTGACGATGCCCTCGATGTGTTTCCAACTCACGGAACGGGCGGTATCTTCGGAACGGTGCTCACGGGTATCTTCATTCAGGAGGGACTGATTGCTGGCTCATGGGACGGATTCGTGGTGTTCCTGCTCCACTTGCTCGCCATCGTTATTGTCATCGTCTATACGTTTGCCATGAGTTGGGCGGGCTATGCCCTCATTGACAAGCTCATTCCGATGCGTGTTTCTGTTTACAGCGAGAAAGTGGGCTTGGATTACAGCCAGCACGACGAACACTATGGTTTGGCACAAGTGGGCGAACGTGAGTTGGCTGAATACGAGGAGCACATCCGACGGAAGGAGTCGAAGTGATAGGTTTATCATTGATAGAAAAAGGGAGCCAATCGGCTCCTTTTTTGTATATAATTGAAATTAAAGACTCCCGAGGATACACTTGCAACCTCCTCGTTGTAACAAGTGCAGGCTCGGGGAGGGTGCAAGTGTAGGTTCGAATGGGAAAACCAAGGGTGTTTCTTGAAAAAAAGAATCATATTTGAAAAAAACTTGGTGAACGTGATGGTCGGGTGAGAAAATTTTCGTACTTTTGCATGATTTTTGCGATTCTGTGAGGAAAAATCCTCTTGGGGTCGCACATAACGACAGATACAAATCAATAAAAATAATAAGAAATGGCAGCATTACAAAAAATCAGAAGCAAGGGCGTGCTCCTTGTGTCCATCATTGCGGTGGCGTTGTTCCTCTTCGTCGCCGGCGACTTATTCAGAGGCCTTGAGAGCCTCTTTATGAAATCAAGCCAGCAGGTGGGAGAAGTGGAAGGAAAGTCTATCTCCATCCAGGAATACCAGAAGCTGGTGGACGACATGCAGACTTACTATGAGGTTGCTCAGCAGAAGAGTTCTTTCTCTGAGGATGAGCTGAACCGCATCAAGGATGAAGCATGGCAGACTTATGTGCAGCAGCAGCTCATCCAGACTCAGTGTGAGAAATTGGGTCTTGCTGTGAGCGACGCTGAAATTTCAGACATCGTGAAGACTGGTTACAGCCAGATGCTTCAGGTGCCTGTGTTCATGAACCAGCAGACAGGTCGTTATGACTATGCTACTGTGAACCAGTTCCTCACTGAGTATAAGAAACTGAAGGAGTCTGGCACTCAGATTCCTGAGGAATACGAGAAGGTGTACAAGTACTATCTGTTTGCACAGCGTCAGATTCGTGACCAGTTGCTCACTCAGAAGTATCAGGTGTTGCTCTCTCAGTGCTTCCTCTCCAACCCAGTGGAGGCTAAGCAGGCGTTTGAAAGCCGCGCTGAGGAGTCTGATCTTTTGATTGCCGCTATCCCAGCCGCTTCGGTGAAGGATGACGACGTGAAGGTGACTGACGAGGAACTGACTGCTAAGTACAATGAAGACAAAGAGCAGTATAAGCAGTTCATTGAGACTCGCGACGTGAAGATTATCGACGTGCCTGTTGTGGCAAGCGAGGCTGACAAGCAGGCTGCTGAGAAAGAAATCGGCGAGGCTGCTTCGAAGTTGGCTGCAGCCACCAGCAATGCAACGGCTGGCAATGTGACTCGTCAGGCTACTTCCTTGTTGCCTTACTCTGATGTGTACAAGATGAAGGAAGCATTCCCAAGCATGGTTTCTTCCACACTCGATTCTACAGCTGTGGGTTCTGTGAAGGCTCCTGCATTTGATGCAATGACCAATACTTATTACACATATAAGGTGCTGGGCAAGACCACTCAGCCCGACTCTGTGCTCTTCCGCCAGTTGGGCGTGATTGGCAAGGACGAGGCT
The DNA here is from genome assembly GCA_902768125.1 of uncultured Bacteroidales bacterium. GTDB lineage: Bacteria > Bacteroidota > Bacteroidia > Bacteroidales > Bacteroidaceae > Minthosoma. Next base: position 46,390 of record CACXKA010000009.1, read on the forward strand.
GACATTGCCAAGAAGGCTGACAGCATCATGACTGCCCTTGGTGCTGGTGCAAACTTCAAGGAAATCGCCAAGAAGTACAACCAAGTTGGTGACTCTTCTTGGGTTGCTACTGCTCAGTATCAGAATGCCACACTTGGCGCAGACGATGCGCTCTACATCAACACCATCTTCGGTATGAATGCTGGTGAGACCAAGAAACTGAAGTTGGAGAATGGTTCCACCATCATCCTGCAGGTGATGAAGACTACCAACCCTGTGACGAAGTACAATGTGGCTGCTGTGGTGAAGGAACTGAAGTTCTCCGACGAAACATACAGCAAGGAATACAACAAGTTCTCTTCGTTTGTGGCTGCAAACACCACACTGGAGAGTATGGAGGCAAACGCTGCCAAGAGCGGCTACGTGGTTCGTCCTCTCAACGACGTGACGACTTCTGCTCACGGCATTTCAGGCATCCGCGCCACTCGCGATGCATTGAAGTGGGTGTTTGACGATGCTAAGGTGGGTGACATCTCTCCGCTTTACGAATGTGGAAGCAATGACCACTTGCTCGTGGTTGCCTTGACAGGCATCAACAAGGAAGGTTATCGTTCACAGGAGAAACTGAAGGACGAGTTGACTGAGATTGTTAAGAACGAGAAGAAGGTTGCCAAGATCTATGAGTCAGCCAAGAACGTGAAGAGCATGGCTGAGGCACAGAAACTGAAGGATGTGGTGGTTGACACTCTCAAGCACGTATCATTCAGCGCACCAGCATTCATCGCTTCAACAGGCGCTTCTGAGCCACTCGTGAGTGCTGTGGCTGCCAAGACTGCCAAGGGTGCATTTGCTGGTCCTATAAAGGGTAACAACGGCGTGTATATGATGCAGGTGATTGACAAGACCAAGACTGCTGAGAAGTTCGATGCAAAGAACGAGGAAGCATCTATCGGCATGAACCACTTCCGCAATGCTTCAAGCACGATCATCAACTCACTCTACATGAAGGCGAAGGTAAAGGACAACCGTTACAAGTTCTTCTAAAAAGAAGTTTACACATTATTATATATATTAGAATGGCTGGCGTTTGTGTCAGCCATTTTTTTATTTTATTGTGTAAAAGTGCATTTTTTTTGAAGAAAAATTTGGAGATAATAAAAAAAGGCACTACATTTGCATCATAAAACGTATTGTGTATGATAAAATCTGTACTCAAAATATCAAAAGTCCTTCTATTGATGGTGTGTTTGTCGTCAGTTCCAGCCACCATGATGGCAGAGGTGGAAGAGGCGGTGAATAACCAGATAGAGCAGGAGTTGAACCAGGTCAGCATCTCGGTGAGCGGTTCGACACTTCGTGTGAAGAATGCAGAGGGACTGACGCTGGAGGTGTATGGCATCACGGGCGAGAAGGTTTATACACAGAACATTGACAGTTCATCAAAGGCCTTTGAACTCAGCCAGTTGCAACGCGGATACTATATTGTCAAGATTGGCAAGTTCACCCGCAAAATCTACCTGCACTAAAAAATAAACTCTCTTCATTGAGAAAGAGTTAAAAACCGATTATAGACACAAAAATGTGAAAGTTTGTCTTTTCCGTGTGGATTGAAGGACTTTCACTTTTTTTATGTCAAACCATACCTAAAACCAAGTTGCCCTAACGACATGGTCGTGCACGAGAGATGGCAAAGATAGACGAACAAGACATACTGAAAAGGATTCAAGACCCGCAGAGCAAGCGTAAGGCCTTCGAGGAGATTGTCAATGTCTATTCGCGTCAGCTCTATTGGAAGATCCATTATGTGGTGCAGAATCACGACGATACGGATGACGTGCTGCAAAACACGTTTATCAAGGCTTGGAGGGGCTTGGACAATTTCAAGGGAGATTCAGCCATTTTCACGTGGCTCTACAGGATAGCATACAACGAATCCATCACTTTCCTCAAGCAGAAGAAGCAGATGAGTTCCATCGACGATGAAGATTTCGTAGAACAAGCAAGCTTTGTGGCTGACGAATATTTCGACGGCGACAACACGCAGCAGCTGCTCATGCAGGCTGTGTCCACCTTGCCCGCCAAGCAGCGGCAGGTGTTCTGTATGAAGTACTTTGAGGACAAGAAATACGAGGAGATTTCTGACCTTGTAGGCACCAGTGTGGGAGCGTTGAAAGCTTCCTACCACATCGCTGTGGAGAAGATTACAACCTTCATTAAGTCAAAAGAATAAAAAAATCACTCATACGATTAAACCTTTTCATTAAAAATTAGTCACAAAAATAACGAAACTTAAAAATAGTGTGATTATGAGTACAAAGAACAACCGAATATTAGCCCCAGAGGGCGGCAGATACCCATTCAAGGTGTCTGATGAATATTTCGACAATCTGACTGCTCGTATCATGGAGCAGATTGATTCTGTCGAGCAAGAGGTTCCTGCCAAGGTGGAAGAGGCTCCTGCACAAAGCGCGAAGCTCTTCAGCATTCACAAGAACCGCCGTCGTAACTTGTGGTTCAGCACGATCTCTATCGCTGCATCGCTCGTGCTCATTGTAACTGTGGCATTGAAATTCATCCCAACGCCTTCATCCACTCCGGTTGAACAGCAGAAGGCTGAAACCACTGTGCAATACACCCCCGATAACTACAACGAAGACCTGATGAACTACACAATGGTGGACAACGTGGATGTTTACTATTATCTGGCTTCAGAAGGAGACTTCGAGGAATAACCTCTCCGTAGTGTAGCAACAAACAACAAGCAACATCATCCATGAAGAGATTTGTCTTAGTCATCACAACCTTGCTGGTTTGCTTCTGTGTGAACGCCCAGAACCAAGGTTTTGGAAGGATTCAGAACCCACGCGCGGAATTCAATCCTGAATTGTACACGAAACGTATGAACGAGTTCGTGGCACGTGAGGCGCACCTGACCGAAGCCGAATCAGCAAAGTTCTTTCCTCTCCTCAATGAGATGCAGAACAAGCAGCGTCAGATTGGAAGACAGCAGAGGGAAATTATGATGAAGGCATTCCGTAACACGAACATCAGTGAGGAGGACTATGAGCAAATGGTGATGCGTGTGACGGGTCTCGAGATAGAGAGCCGAAAAGTGGAGCAGACCTATTACAAGAAGTTCCACATGGTACTTTCTTGGAAGAAAATCTATGGGGTGAGAGTGGCGCTGGCACGTTTCCAAGTGGAAGCCCTGAACCAGTTCCAGCCGGGCAGAGGTGCTGCCAACAACAATCGAATCACGTTCCCACAATGGAACAGGCCTAACGGCAATAACAATAATAACAGGAAATAATTTGACTTGTGTGATACAAGATATAATAGAGTGAAACTAATGCGAGGAGATGCCTGACGGCGTCTCCTTTCTGTTTCCTTTGGGTGGTCTTCTTTGATTTCTGGGACGTTTTTAGAATATTTAGAATTAATTATTTGACCAAAAGATGTAAAAGCAGTAACTTTGCAAACAATATCAACAAAAATCATATCCAAATGAAGAAGATTATCATTGCCATAATGGCTGTGGCACTCCCCTTGATGGTGCAAGCCCAAAGTGAAGGTCTTATCGCTCGTAAAGCCCAAAAGGGCAAATCAGATATGTCGGTCTATACGGCAAAGGGCGCTGTGCCTGAAGAAGCGGGTAGGGTGGTGTTCAAGGATGTCATCGCTGCTCCAGGCAAGGGAAAGGAGGACATTTTTAATAAGGTGGCTCAATGGGCAAACCTCCGATATGCGCCTAACACAATGATGGGCGACGACTACAGAGACGCTAATTTCTTCAAGAACATCGAGTATGCCAAGGTGAAGGAGGCCAACAAGCAAAGTGGCAAGATTGAATGTCAGGGTGCAGAGGAACTGATTTTCTCTGTGAAGCCGCTTGCCAAGAACTACACGCAGGCATTCTATCTGCTGGATCTGAATGTCAGCGACGGCAAGGTGGAGTTCTCGCTGAATACGCTGTCTTTCAATGTGGATCAGGGTGAAGGTGAGTTTCTTCGCATGAATGCAGAGGAATGGATCACGGATGCCAAATGCTTGAACAAGAAAGGTGCCTTGAAGCGTATGAATGGAAAATACCGCATCAAGACCATTGATCTGGTGAATGAACTGAAGAAGGAAATCTCAGAAGCCATCAATAAATAATGAATCAAGAGGACGTAGATAAAATCATTGCAGAAGCTGTTGCGGAGAGCAAGAAGGAAAGCCAGAAGAAGTGGCACAAGGGCAAGTCATCCAGCCATAATGTGGACACTGCCCGTCGGGTGCTGAATTGGGTCTTCATGGTGGGTTTCGTTGCGGCTATCATTATCTACTTTTTACTACCTGAACAAAGGGTGCTTTTCTTCAGCATCGGTTTTGGTGCCATAGCTGTGAAGTTGGTGGAGTTCTATCTGCGATTCATGTTTTGATATCGGTGTCAAGAGAAATAGGAACTTCTTGTATTATTCTATATAGGAAAGATTAAAGTTTTGAATTATAGATATTTATTAACATTCTTTTTCTGTGTGTTGCTGGCTTCGTCAAGTTACGCACAACGTATCATTTCAGAGTTGGAAACGAACTCTGATTTGTCGATGGATGCCCGTCCCGACTCTGCTGAGACCAAGAAGAAAAAGAAGGTTGTTCCCACCGAAATAAGAGCTTGGACTGTTGATGAGAAATATGGCAACATGACCGACACGTATGTTGACACCTTGCATCACATGTTCATGAACACCGACCTGCCTGAGGGAATAGAAGGACACTACAATTCATTGGGTAATGTGGGTTCCCCTCGCATGTCCCGCATCTTCATGGAGCGTCCCATCACCCCCGATTTCATGTTCACCGCTCCTTTCGATATGTTCTTTGTTGATACAGAGCACTTCAGGTTCTACAACACGAAATCGCCCTTCATGAATGTCACCTACAACTGGAATGGTTCGAAGAACACGGGTTCCGATCATGTCAAGGCAACGTTCACCAACAATGCAGGCAAGAAATTTAACTTCGGTGGTATCTTTGATTATATCTATGGTCGTGGATACTATGACACCCAATCCACTTCCTACATGAATGCCTCCGCATGGGCTTCCTATCTTGCCGACCATTACAACTTCCACTTCTACTATCAGCACAATTTCATGAAGACGGCGGAGAATGGTGGTATTGAGGATGAAGGTTATATCACTAACCCTGAGAATATGGCGAGGGAACTTACCTCGAACGACATCCCTACGATGCTCTCACAGACTTGGAACCGTCAGGAACATGACTTGGTGTTTTTCAATCATCACTACAATATTGGTTTCTATCGTGAGGAAGAAGTGGATTCTGTCACCACCAAGCAGGTATTTGTTCCTGTCAGCAAAATATTCCATTCCTTGAAACTCCAGAACATGATGCGCAACAATCGTGCTTACAAGGAGACAGAGAACTATCATTCCTACACTTATCTGCCAGGTGACTCCACACAGGACTATACCAAGCATTTTTACGTGAAAAACCTGTTGGGTATCTCTCTCTGTGAAGGTTTCAACAAATGGGCGTTGTTTGGTCTGAATGCTTATGTGGGATATGAATTCAATCGGTTCATGTTGCCAGATTCCACTCGTTATGGAGGCCTATACACCAACACGACAGGATTGGTGGACAAACGATACTACAAGGAGCACAATGTCCTTGCAGGAGGACAGATTATTCGCACACAAGGAACGACTGTTCACTACAATCTTGATGCTGAGTTTGTGGTGGCAGGGGAGGACATCGGACAGTTCGAGGTGAATGGTCATGCAGAGGTCAACATCCCCTTGCTGGGTGATACGGCACAAGTGGCATTGAATGCCCACCTTATGAATGTGGGTCCCAGCTTCTATTTCGGCAATTATCACGGCAAGCATGCGTGGTGGGACAAAGATGTTGACAAAGAGTTCCGACAACGCATAGAGGGTATCATCGACATTCCCCACACTAACACCAAGATTACAATCGGTGTGGAAAACATCAAGAACTTCTGCTACTTCCAGAACACTGGTATTGCCACAACCACTTCGACGGGCAATACTGTGATTAGCAATAACGTGTCTCCCATGCAGTGTGGTGACAACATTCAGGTGTTTAGTGCCAACCTGCGTCAATACTTCAAACTGGGCATTTTCCATTGGGAAAACGATATCACCTATCAGACTTGCAGCCATTCAGAAGTGTTGCCGCTCCCAACCGTTTCGCTTTATACCAACTTGTATCTTCGCTTCAAGATAGCCAAAGTGCTGAAGACCGAGTTTGGTGCAGACATGAAGTATTTCACAGAATACTATGCACCCGACTATTCCCCCGTCATCGGTATGTTCATGAATCAGAACACACTGAAAAAAGAAAAAGTGGGCAATTACCCACTTCTCTCTGTCTATGCTAATTTCGATTTGAAAAGGACACGTTTCTACGTGATGTATCACCACTTCAATCAATCGGATGGTCGTTATTTCTGGTCACCTTGCTACCCAATGAATCCCGCCAGCATCCGCTTCGGATTGAGCTGGAACTTCTACGATTAAAGTTCGCGTTGGCGGCAGAACATTCCGCTGAATTTCTCGTCGATATTCTCCACAGGATCCTCAAAGATACCGAATACACTCGAACCGCTGCCTGACATGCTGGCATAAACAGCTCCGAGGTCATATAGCTTGTCCTTGATGGCTGCGATCTCTGGGTATTTTGAGAAGACACTTGCTTCGAAATCATTTACCACAGTATCCTTCCATGTTTCAATCGGCTGAGCCAACAGTTCAGGCAACTGCTGTTTGGGGTGCTGCACTTTCACCTTTGCATAAGCATCCTTGGTCGAAACAAAAATGTCGGGCTTCACCAGCACCAGTTGCTTGTACTTCAGGTTCAGTTCCACAGGGTGGAACACATTGCCGATACCAGTTGCAAAAACTGGCTTGTTCTGAATGAAGAAGGGACAGTCGGCGCCCAACTGAGAACAGTAATCCTCCATCTGCTGGATAGTCAATCCCAACTTGAAGCGTTCGTTCAGCGTCTTCACCGTGAAAGCAGCATCAGCAGAGCCTCCACCTAATCCCGCACCTGTGGGGATGTGCTTGTACAGCCCGATGCTCACGGGAGGTAAGTCAAAGTCTTTCTTCAGCAATTTCAACGCCCTCACCACAAGGTTGTCTTCGGGTGAACCATCCAACAACGTGCCAGTCACCTTCAGGCGATAGCCACAGGCTGGCGCATCCGTTTCTATCTCCTGAATCTCCAAGATGTCTTGCAGACCTATTGGATAAAACACTGTTTCCAGATTATGGTAACCATCTGGACGCTTCTCCACGACGTTCAGTCCGATGTTAATCTTCGCATTAGGATATACTATCATAATTCCTCATCTTTTAGTTAACGGGGACAAAGGTACGATTAAGTGAACAAAAAACCAAATTATTTTTGATTTTCATCACTCTTCTTCCATCAAATCCTTCAGTTTTCTCACAAGTTTCTCCACAAATGTGGGTGTTTTAGGCTCTTCATCCCTTGTCTCCTCCTCCTCGTGCTCAGAAATATCTTCCTCTGTCTCTGTTGCTTGAGGAATCTCCACCGTTGTTGGCACTTGCTCTTCTACCTGAGGCTTCTCTTCTATCTTTGGCACCTCATGAGTGCATGAATAAAACTTCTCACGCAAGTCCTTCAGCCGCTTCATCTCATCTTGTTTGGCATGATCCTCGTCTGTTTCGTTCTCCTCCTCATCTTGGTCGAAGCCTGTAGCCACTACAGCCACCTTGATTTCATCGCCCAAGGTGTCATCTGGATAGTGTCCCCACAGTACGTCCAGATTCTCGTCAAAGTTCTCCATGAACTCACTGATTTCCTCCAGTTCATCCATGCGGGCGGGATTCTCGTTGCCACTATACACGATATAGAGCAAGCGACGGATTTTCTGTTTTTCCACATTCGCCACAAGTGGGGAACTGATGGCCTCCGACAATGCCTTGAAAATGCGCTTCTCTCCACTTGCCTTAGCCACCGACACCAAAGCCGCACCTCCATCCTTCATGACGGTACGCACGTCATTGTAGTCTCGGTTGATGCTTCCCTTGACGGTGATGATTTCGGCAATTGTCTTCGTGGCAATGGTCAGCACCTCGTCTGCCTTCTTCAGTCCTTCCTCAAGCGTCAGATTATTGTATCGCTCATTCTCCAGCAACTTTTGGTTGTTGATGACAATCAGCGAATCCACGCATTTCTTCAGCGCATCCATGCCCAGCAGCGCCTTGTCCATACGTTTGCGCATTTCCATCCTGAACGGAAGCGTCACCACGCCCACTGTCAGGATGCCCATTTCCTTTGCCACACGGGCAATCACTGGGGCTGCACCTGTTCCTGTGCCGCCGCCCATACCAGCTGTGACAAATACCATCTTCGTCTCCTCTCCAAACATCGTCTTGATGTCCTCAATGCTCTCCTCTGCCATCTCACGTCCCAGTTCAGGAATTCCTCCTGTACCAAGACCTGGTCCAATCTGCATCTTGTTGGGCACCAAGTTTGCCTTCAGCACCTGACTGTCTGTGTTTGTTACCAGAAAAGACACGTTCTTCACGCCCTCTTCCCACATGTGTTGTACTGCATTTCCGCCACCGCCTCCTACTCCGATGACCTTGATAATTCTCTCCGACTTGTCCTCAATGGGAAAGTTGAAAGGAGGTAACTCTTCCTCTTTCATTCAATTCTCAGATGTTAATAAGTTATACAATCATTTTTAGCCAACCCTCATCGGTTGGCGTCTCACTTTATCATATATTCTCGGGCACAAAGTTACAAAAAGAGAGAAAGAAATCCAAATATCTCTTTCTCTTTTTTTTGACAAAACTAAAAAAACGGGTTATTTTTCTCTGTTTTTTACAAATGTAAAGGCAGATTTGTAAAATTTACCCCTTATTTCACCATTTCGAGGGTACGAATTTGCTTCTCGAGGGTGTGAACTTCGACTTGCAATTCCCTAATGCGAGCTTCGAGGTTGATGATTTGCTGAGAGGAAGTAGGGGAGGTTTCCCTCATCTGCTGCAATTGCTCGTTGAGGGTGGTGAGGTTCTTGGACTTCTGGAGCCAATCGCTGCATTGCTTCTTTGCTTCGCTGGATTTGAAATCGTCCAGAGTGTAACAAGTTCTGCTGTCGTTGAGGATAAACTCAAAATCTCTCACACTATTGACTTTTGCCCTTTGCCCTCTTACTTTTGCCAGACGTTGGTTGGCTTCTGCTTTCTCCTTTTGCTGTTCATCGGTGATTGGAATGGAAATGATGGAGCGTAATGAAGCGATGGCGCGAAGCTCGTTCAGATCGGTGGTCTCGTAGTCAATGGTTTGACGTGATTCGTTGGGGACAAATGTGTAGATGCACACTTTCCCTTCAGGTTGGTAGCGGTCACTGGCAAACCATCCGAGGTTGGCTCCCTCGTCGATGACGAGCATATAGTCATTCGCATAGGAGTTGTAGGGGAGTCCCATGTTCTCTGCCTGATAGAATCGTTTGGATTCGGAGTCGTATCGGGTGGCGTATAGGTCATAGTTGCCGTAACCCTCTTCGCACCGTGCCGCAAAGTAGAAGGTTTGTCCGTCGGGCATGAGGAAAGGGTAGTTGATGTCACCCTCAATCCCGAGTCCTTCTATACTCGTACCCTCTGTGAGTCTTCCATTCTCCAGATAGTATCTCACGATATGCAGATGGGTTGTGTCGGAGGCATTGACAGGAAGAAGGACCATCCCGTTCAGTTGTGTCTGGTACTGAACGATGTCTCCTTTTTCAGAGAGGGTGAGGGTTCCCAAGTCTTCGGAAAGAGGGTAGGCCTTGAGAAAGTTTTTCTTGTCAACGACAACGCTGTCCACAATCAGCACTCTATCAACGCCCCGCAATCCGTTCTCTCCTTTGTGGCAGATATCGACCACCTTGTCGTATTCCGCTGTTGATTGGCGTTTGCGCTTGGCTGTCTGGATGAGTTTCTTGGCACTCGCGTCAGCCTTGCTGAATTGAAGCGACAGGATATCGGCATTCAGGTCTTCCACCGATGAGATAGGAACCAGATAAGGGTAGGTTGGGGCAGCCGCTGGTGCAATGCTGTCGTTTTGAGCGTGAGCCATCAGAGCCACGCACGCGTAAATAATATATGTGACAATTCTTTTCATTCTGTCTATTCTATTTTTCTTTAACCTTTAACCTATAACCTTTAACCTTATAACCGTTTACACCAATTCCACAATCGTGATGCCAGCTCCTCCAAATCGGATATCCTCATCGTAGAAGTCTGCCACGGGAGGCATGGTGTTGAGATATTGGCGGATAACGGTCTTGAGGGCACCTGTACCTGTTCCGTGCAGAATTTTCACACGAGAGGCTCTGGCTACACAAGCGTCATCAATAAAATATGTGACGGCTTGAATGGCTTCATCTCCTCGCATTCCTCTCACATCGAGCTGCTCCTTGAAATTGAGTGTGGTGTTGCGGATTTCGTTGCGTGTCTGCACACTCACAAACGTGGAAGCCACATTCTTTTCCTTCTTGGGTGCTTCTGCTGGCTCAAGGCGGTTCAGTTTCACATTGGTGGTGATGTGTCCGAAAACAATGGTTGCTTCGTTGCCGCTGATTTTCTGTATCTGTCCGATAGTGGTCTGCCCAATCATCCTCACGTAATCGTTGGCTCTGAGTGGTTGCTTCTCCGTTTCCGTCGTTGTTTTCACACTCTGTACAGCCTCTCCCTTTGAATCTTGGGGAGCTTTCTTCTTCTCTTCCTTCCTTTTCCTCCTTGCCACCAGTTTCTCCATCTGCCTTCTGATTTTCTCATCAGCAATATCTGGGTCAATCTCGCGGATGTCGTGCTTGAAGTCCGCAAGGTCTTGGCGAATCATTCTTGTGCGTTCCTTCTCAGCTTGTGCCTCCTTGATGTCCTTGATGGTCTGCTCAATCTTGGCGTTCGACTCTTTCAACATCTGCTCCGCTTCTTCCTTGGCGCGTGAGATGATGACCTTGCGTTCATCGTGCAGTTTCTGGATATCCTCCTCGTAGCGTTGGATGGTTTGTTCCATCTGCTTTTCGTGTTGGTGGATGCTCTGGCGCTTTTGTTCCCAATAACGCTTGTCGCGCACGATGTCTTGCAAGTATTTGTCAGAGTTGATATAGTCCTTGCCCACAATCTCGCTGGCATCCTTGATCACCTCGTCAGGAATACCTGTCTTGCGGGCAATCTCAATGGCGAACGAACTACCCGGATTGCCGATGGAAAGTCGGAAGAGCGGTTGCATCAGCTGGCGGTCATACAGCATCGCACCATTCACGACACCCTCTGTCTCTTGGGCATAATGCTTCAGGTTCTGATAGTGGGTGGTGATGACACCAAAGGCACGTTTCTTGTTGAAGACCTTCAGCATTGCTTCCGCCATTGCCCCACCAATCTGGGGTTCTGTACCTCCACCAAACTCATCAATGAGGATGAGGCTCTTTCCGTCACAATGTTTCATCATATTTTTCATGTTGAGCAAATGGGAAGAATAGGTCGACAGGTCGTTTTCCAGACTTTGTTCGTCGCCAATGTCGATGAAGATGCTGCGGAAGATGCCGAACACGCTGCTCTTGGCAACAGGGACTGGCATACCGCATTGGAACATATATTGCAACAAACCTGTGGTCTTCAGGCAGACAGACTTGCCACCTGCATTAGGTCCAGAGATCAACAGGATGCGTTGTTTCTGTGTGAGGGTGATGTCCAAAGGAACCACCTTGCGAGGTTCTTCGTCTTGATGTTGGAAGTTGTAGTCGCGAAACTTCAAATCCAACAACGGATGGATAGCAATTGCCCAATCCAGCACCTGCTTGTTCTCCATGCGTGGTTCCGTACTGTTGGTGATGATGGCGAACTTTGCCTTCGCACGAATAAAATCAATCTTGGCGAGGAAATCGTAGCCCAACAGCATCTCTTCCACTTCTGGACGAACTGTTTGTGTGAATTCCAGGAGAATGCGATGAATCTCCTTGCGCTCCTCACTTTCCAGTTCACGAATCTTGTTGTTGGCTTCCACCACCTCTGCGGGTTCAATAAACACCGTTCGACCTGTATCCGATTCATCATGCACGATACCACGAATCTTTCTCTTCATGGCTGGAGCTACAGGAATGACCAAACGGCCATCGCGGAGAGTAGGAGAGATATCCTTGTCAATGAGTCCTTCCCCTTTCGCCGATTTCAGAATGTTCTGTAAAGCCCGTGACACACTGCCTGCTGTGGATGCCAGTTCCCTGCGAATCTCCATGAGAGTGGGGGAAGCAGTATCCTTCACATGCCCATACTTATCCAATATCTGGTCAATCCGCTTCACCATTTGCGGATAGGTCTTCACATCAGCCGTCAGCGCATAAAGGTGGGGATAAACGGGTATGCTATGTTCATCATCGGCATAGCGGTGGAGAAAAGTGTAAACGTTGTCGATGGCAGCCAACGACCGTTGCAAGTTAAAGAGTTCCTCCACTTCCAGACAGGTGTTCTGGATGCGGATGCGTTTCAGCGATGGGCGCACATCAAAGAAGTTCTGGTCAGGAAAGTCCTCTTCCTGCAGAATGCGCACAAACTCCATCGTCTGCTTCACTTGTCGGTGGATGTCGTCGAATTGTATGGAGAACGCCATCTCCCTCACCTGTTCCTCACCCAAAGGGCAGAGGCATAAAGCCGTGAGGCGTTGGCGTATCTGGTCAAAGCCTATCTTCTGTTCGTATGTGTTAGGATAAATCATCGTGTGCAAAGGTACGATTTAGCGAGCGAAAAACCAAATAAATCCGAGTTTTTCCGAGCATGAGTACCTTCGTCGTGGGTTTAAGCGGAGAAAATCTTGCGGGTATGCACGGAATTGCTTAACTTTGTCGCCAGAAAACTATTACTTAACCAAATTCCAACGATTATGAAGAAAGTGTTTTTATCATTTGCCCTTGTGGCAGTAGCTGCCACAATGATGGCATCAGGTAACAATGTGTTCACGACTGGGGAAACGGCTGCGCCTGTGGCTGATGAAGTGCCCATCGACGAACAGAAAGAACTTACTTGTGATGTTTATTCCGTCAAAGTCCCAGAGGGATGGACTGCCCGCAGCCGCGTGGTGAGCAGAACCTGCGTGATGGGACTGAACGATGAGCCTTTCACCTATGCTTCTTTCAGCGCAGTGTCCTACAATGATGTAAGCTACTATCAGAAATCCAAGCAAGAGGATGGCTTCAGTGTTAGAGAGGAAAAGATGAAAGTGGGTGACCATGAGTTTGTCATCATGGATATGGAGGATGAGGATGGACATTTCAACATCTTTGCCGTCACCTCCTGGGGTGAGGACGGTTCCATCTCCGTGAAGATGGCGACGGGCAATTGTACCCTGAGTCAGGATGAGAAGAAGACTGCCATTGAGGCCAACTTGCAGACGATTCTTAAGAACCTCACCATCAAGACGAAATGATGGATCGCGTCAAATGCCCAGTTCTTTTTTGAGGAACTCTGAGGTGATGCCCTTGCCGCTTTTGGCAACAGTTTCGGGGGTGCCGGTCACAACGACGGTACCCCCTTCTCGTCCTCCTTCGGGTCCCATATCGATGATGTGGTCAGCCAGTTTGATGACATCGAGGTTGTGCTCAATGACGATGACGGTGTTACCCTTGTCAACCAAACGGTTGAGCACGACCATCAAGGTGCGGATGTCCTCGAAGTGGAGTCCTGTAGTTGGCTCGTCGAGGATGTAGAGCGTCTTGCCAGTGTCTTTCTTTGCCAATTCTGTGGCGAGCTTCACACGCTGACTTTCACCACCAGAAAGGGTGGAGGAGGGTTGTCCCAGCTTGATATAGCCAAGTCCCACATCTTGCAACACCTTGATTTTTTGGAGAATCTTGGGTTGGTGCTCGAAGAATTCCACCGCCTGATTGATGGTCATGTCGAGCACATCAGAGATGCTCTTTCCCTTGAAACGCACCTCCAGCGTTTCGCGGTTATATCGTTTGCCGTGACATGCCTCACAAGGAACGAGCACATCGGGCAGAAAGTTCATTTGGATAGTCTTGTAACCATTTCCGCCACACACTTCACAACGTCCTCCTGCCACATTGAAGGAGAAGCGTCCGGGCTTGTAGGCTCGCATCTTCGATTCGGGCATTTCGACGAAAAGTTTGCGGATGTCGGTGAACACTTCTGTGTAGGTGGCAGGGTTGCTGCGAGGGGTGCGTCCTAAGGGCGACTGATCCACACTCACCACCTTGTCGATAAATTCTGCTCCTTCGATTCTGTCAAATGCAAGTGGCTCTTGAAGAGAACGATAGAAATATTGGCTCAAGTAAGGCTGTAAGGTCTCGTTAATCAAGGTTGACTTGCCGCTACCACTCACACCTGTCACACAAACGAGCGTTCCAAGTGGAATGTCCACACTCACATCTTTCAGATTATTCCCCTTGGCGCCGATGATGCGAAGGCTCTTTCCGTTGCCTTTTCTTCGAGTTTCAGGAACCTCAATTTTCTCCTTTCCGTTGAGGAAACGAGAAGTGAGCGTGTCGGTCTTCAGCATCTCTTGGGGAGTTCCCTGAAAGACCACCTCGCCGCCTTTCCGACCAGCCAGCGGACCCATATCCACAATATAGTCGGCATTGAGCATCATGTCCTTGTCGTGTTCCACCACAATGACGGTATTACCCTCATCGCGCAACTCTTTCAACGAATGGATCAGTCTGACGTTATCTCGTTGGTGCAATCCGATACTGGGTTCATCCAAGATGTAGAGCACGTTCACCAATTTTGTGCCAATTTGTGTGGCAAGTCGGATGCGCTGACTCTCTCCACCGCTGAGGCTCACAGAACCTCGTGACAGACTCAGATAATGTAGTCCCACATCGAGCAGGAACTTCAATCGGGTGCTGATTTCCTTGATGATTTCGTGGGCGATGGTGCGTTGCTTCGGGTCCATTCTCTCCTCCACAGAAATCACCCAGTCATAGAGTTGCTGCAATTCCATATCCGACACTTCGCTGATGTTCTTGCCATCGATGCGGAAGTGCAACGCTTCCTTGTTCAGACGCTTTCCGCCACATTCGGGACACACCACCATCTTATCCACCGATTCACTCCATTTCTCCGCCCAAGCTCTTTGTTCTTCCACGTTGAGTCCCTGCACATAATTCGCCATTTCCTGATAATCCACATTGTCTATATCAATAGCAGGCACCACACCCAAACCCTTGCAATGCGGACAGGCTCCTTGTGGAGAGTTGAACGAGAAGTTGTTGGGAGCAGGGTCGCGATAGCACAAACCTGTCGTGGGACACATCAATTTCTTGGAGAAATGCTTGATGGTTGATTGTCCGCTGTCAACAATCATCACCTGTCCATCTCCCATTTTCATCGCTACTTCCAGACTTTTCTTCAGACGTTCCTCATCTTTGTCGTTGATGGCGAGTTTGTCAATCACCACTTCGATGTCGTGGTTCTTGTATCGGTCCACCTTCATGCCTTCCGTCACTTCCACAATTTCTCCATCCACTCGGGCATACAGATATCCCTTCTTCCGAATGCTCTCGAACAGTTCCCTGTAATGTCCCTTACGGCTTTGCACCACAGGTGCCAAAAGGTAGATTCTTTTACCGTTGTACTGCTCCAGCAACAGGCGCATCACATCTTCCTCCGTGTATTTCACCATCTTCTCGCCTGTCTCATAGCTGAATGCCTCACTGGCACGGGCATAGAGCAGTCGCAGATAGTCATAGATTTCAGTCACCGTTCCCACCGTCGAACGAGGGTTCTTGTTGGTGGTCTTTTGTTCGATGCTGATGACAGGGGAGAGTCCGCTGATTTTATCCACATCAGGGCGTTCCATTCCTCCCAGAAAGTTACGGATATAGGCGCTGAAGGTCTCGATGTAGCGTCGCTGACCTTCAGCAAAAATCGTGTCGAACGCCAACGACGACTTGCCGCTGCCGCTCAATCCTGTAATGACTGTCAAACTGTTGCGAGGAATCTCAACATCCACATTCTTCAGGTTGTGCACCCTCGCCCCCTCAATTTTGATCATGAGCCTCCTCCTGTTGAGTGTTCTGTACCTTCGCGGAATCCCTTCAAGACATTGATGGATTTCTCGATTTTGTACTTGATGCCGTCACTTCCAAGTGCCTCAAGTCGAAGGAAATAGACACCATTATCCACCACCTTTCCGTTCTTCTTTCCGTCCCAGAGAATCAGTTTGTTGGGTTCACCTTCCACGTGCTTTGCCGTTTCAAGGTTGACGGAGTGGAGCTTCTCTCCCCATCGAGTGAAAAACTTGGCATCCAACTTCACGATGGATTGTGCCGTGATGCGGTAGGTGTCGTTGATACTGTCGTTGTTGGGCGTGAAACCATCAGGACATGTCAACTTCGATTCGCTGATGACGATGTTGATAGGCTCACTCTCATAGGCGATGGTGTCGTTCCCTTGAGTGAAAGTCAAGTACAGCTTGGCATTGTAACCTCCCGACTTGGTCAGCGTGTAGGTGGTGTTCTCCTCAAAACGGGACACGAGGGGAGAGTCCTCGTTTCCATTGTCCTTAGTACTCCAGATTCTCCACTCACAATGACACTTGTAGTTGTCGGGGTTGCCGATATTTCCAAAAAGGCGGATTTCCACAGGTGCTTGCGCCGTTTGTGATTCTCCAGGATTCACGATGACCGTGTCTTCGTCGTCTATCGAATAGAGCAGGATGTATGGAGCCGCACCTGTTTCGTCAGGAACGTCAGGTATCGTCACCGATTTGGTGCTGTCCTTGCCGACACTGTCAGCCCTATGGATTTTTTGGTTTGTCGGGGTGTTGAAGAGTTCTCTCTCTTCTAGGTCATTGCTACATGCCATCATCAGCAACACACAACCCACGACAAGTGCTATTTTTGTCTTGATGTTCATGCTTGAATTTCTGTATTTATCTGTTCATTTTGATGCAAATTTACTCAATCTCTTCCTGAAATCGTACGAATTTCATCGTAAAATCGCTCAACAAGCGGTTTTAATTTGTTCTGAATGGCATTTTTTTACTAATTTTGTGCCCTGAAATCATTCGAACTACTTTAATAACGATGAAGAAAGTACTTTTATTGTTGATGACTTTTGTGGTAGCCACCATCATGTTGGCTCAATCGACGACACAAAAGCATGAAGTTCAGTCAGGGGAGACACTCTATAGTATTGCACGACAGTACAACGTCACCGTAGCGTCGTTGCTTCAGGTCAATCCAGGGTTAGATGCCGACCACATCATGGCAGGACAGAGTATCAATGTGCCTGCTGGTGCTCAGAGAAGTGTTGCCACTCCTGTCAATCAGCAACCCGTTCAACCTGTTCAACCCACTCAGCCAGCCACTCAGTCTATCCAGCAGCAGGTTTTGCAGCAAGTGCGCCAGCAAGTGCAGGCTCAGCAAGGGGTTGAAGTGCCTTCCACACCCAATCGTCCTCGTTACAAGACTTTGCACGAGGTGAAGAAGAAGGAGACACTCTATTCCATTTCTCGTCTGTATGGCATTACGGTGGACCAACTCGTGGATGCCAATCCCGACCTGAAGAAGACCAAACTGAAGAAGGGCGTGGTGCTCAACATTCCTTATACGACAGCAGAAGACACCCAGTTCAAGGAGGAACAACAGCGTGCCATCGAAGAGGCGAACAAGCCCAAGGTGATCATGTATCCTTCCATCAAGGTGGCTGTTATTCTTCCTTTCTCCAAGACAGAGGAGAAGGTGAGTGCTGAGTCGCAGAAGATGATCAACCTCTATCAAGGTTTCCTCTTGGCTGTCGATTCCTTGAAGCAGCGTGGATGCAATGTCGAGGTGTTTGCCTACGACGAGGCAAGTTCTGTCACGCCTGTTGCTTCCGTCTTGCAGAAGCCTGAGATGAAGGACATGCAACTCATCGTGGGTCCTATCCGTCAATGGAACCTGAAGAGTGTGGCTGATTTTGCCCACCAGAATAATATCGCTCATGTGGTGCCACTCTCCAACGACCTTTCTTTGGTCAACGAGCATCCCACCACATTCCAGGTCAATTCCCACAACTCCCTCTTGTTCAATCAGGTGTATAATCGTTTCTACCTCATTCACAAAGACCACAACATCATCTTTGTCAACATGAATGACAGGGGCGACAACATGTCTTATATCACCGACTTCAAGAAAGACCTCGACGCCAAGGGTGTCAAGTACAGCAATGCCAGTGTGGCTGACTTCGCCACGGTTCGCGATGCGCTGAAGAAGGGGATGAACAACACCATCATTCCTTCCAGCGGTTCTACGACAGCCTTCGAGACCCTTTGCAAGAAACTGGACGGACTGGAACTCACGACCGAATATACCGTTCAACTCTTTGGTTTCCCAGAGTGGCAGACCTTGCAGGGAAAGAACGACAAGTATCTGGGCAAGTATCAGTGCCAGTTCTTCACGTCTTTCTACAGCAATGGTTCGTCGAGCCGAATCCAGCAGTTCAATGGTCGTTTCCGTCGTTGGTTCAATCAGGACCAATACAACAGCTTCCCCAAGTATGGAGAACTCGGCTACGACATTGGTGCTTACTTCATCAAGGGACTCAACGACTTTGGTTCATCCTTCTACGAGAACCTCCACAACTATTCCTATATTTCAATGGAGTTCCCAATGGTGTTTGAGAAGAAAAACTCATGGTCGGGCTATCAGAACCGCTCCGTGATGATCGTGACACATCGCACTGATGGAACAGTCTTTGTGAGGTAATTGATGAAGTTCAGACATTCCATATTATTCCTCGTCGGATTCTTCCTGTTCTCCCTCGCTTCTGCGCAGGTGGGAGAGCATCGTAATGACCTTTCCATCGGTTTCACGGGAGGTGTCACGATGAACACGATGGACTTCGTGCCCAAGATCAAGCAGAGCCGCAAGAACTCTCCGATGTTTGGTTTCTCTTCCCGTTATGTCTGCGAGAAGTACTTCACCACCATCTGTGCCGTTGCACTCGAGGTGCAGTACAACAACCTCGGTTGGGAAGAAGTCATCGAAGATGGTTCCCAGAACACCTACAAGCGCGACTGGCACTTTATTGAGATGCCTATCCTGATGCAAATGGGTTGGGGACGTGAACGTCGTGGACTCAAGTTCATCTTCGAGGCAGGTCCTCAGGTGGGACTTTATCTCGCTGGCAAGGAACATCGTGGTGGTGCCACTTGGGATGTGTCCAATCGTCCCAATGGCGTGGTTTACCAATATGGCAAAGACCCTGACCGCCGCTTCGATTACGGCATTGCAGCAGGATTGGGTATGGAATTTTCTTCTCCCATCGGTCACATCCTGCTCCAGGGACGCTACTACTATGGTTTGGGCGATATGTACGACAACAGCAAGCGTGGCAAGTTCGGACGCTCAGCCAACCAGACTATTCTGGTCAAGATGACCTATCTCGTCGACCTCATCCGCACAAAGGGTGACAATATCAAATAGACAACAATGGCTCGAAAACTATTCTGTGAAATTTCTCCATTCACCTATCGTCTTTCCACGGAGAAAGAAATTCTGAAACGACATCTGCGGGATGCCTTCAATGGTGTGCAATTCGCCAAGGAACGCACAAAAGACACTTTGCCAGTGGTCGTTTATCGCCACAACTCCCTCATTCGTCGTCGTCTGGGCAATGTGGACATGCAGCTGCAAGAGAACAAGGCAGTCAACCTCGCCTTGGCTGTCAAGCACATCGACGGACTCCTGATTCGTCCAGGGGAAACTTTTTCCGTTTGGAAACTGATTGGACGCACCACAGAAAGTCGGGGCTACAAAGAGGGATTGACCATCACGCACGGAAAGCCTTGCAAGGGTATTGGAGGCGGAATGTGCCAGCTCTCCAACCTCATTCATTGGATGGTGCTTCATAGCGACCTCACCATCACCGAGCATCACCATCACGATGCACTCGACCTCTTTCCTGATCACGGACGACAGATTCCTTTTGGCACGGGAACCAGCATTTCCTACAACTACATCGACTATCGGGTGAAGAACAACACTTCCAACACTTATCAGTTGTGTCTTCATGTCGATGACGAATACCTTTGTGGCGAGCTTCGTGCTACCGAACAGTTGCAGTACACTTTCCACATACATGCCGAAGGGGAGTACTTCTCCAGAGAGGACGGGGTGGTGTATCGCAACGGAGAGGTCTATCGCGACACCATCAATCGGGAAACGGGTGAATGTGTTGAGAGTCAGCTCATTCGCACCAATCATGCACGAGTGATGTATGAATGTCCTCCTGATATGGAGATACAGGAAAAGTCTTAAATTCCTCCCCAATCACATTCTTTTAGCTTGAAAAAAATTAGGGTGAATCACTACTCATAGTGACTCACCCTAACAAAAAATTGCTTATCTCACGACAAGCAATCTTTACTAACCTTAAAATAAATCTAATACCATGAAAAACACGTTGCAAAGATACAGACTTTTCCAAATACTTGCAAAGAAATGTTCTCCATTGGCTGATTATTTAAACTTTTTTAACCATGTGGAGGCATAAATCCCCTTTATTCCACATACAACACCAAGCCTTTCAGATACTCTCCTTCGGGGTGATAGATGTTGATGGGGTGATCGGCTGGCTGGTGCAACTGGTGGAGAATGCGCACGTTACGTCCTGCCGATGCAGCAGCGGTGAAGACCGCCGTGCGGAACTGGTCTTTGTTGACAGCTTGCGAACAGCTGAAGGTGAACAGGATGCCGCCTGGTTGTATCTTTTCAAATGCTTTCTTGTTCAGACGCGTATAACCTTTCAGCGCATTGCGGAGGGCATCTTTATGCTTGGCAAAGGCTGGAGGGTCAAGGATGATGAGGTCGTAGGGCGTCTGCATCTGGTCGAGGAACTTGAACGCATCTTCCGCAAATGCCTCATGTCTGGCATCACCGGGAAAGTTCAGTTCCACGTTGGCTTTCGTCAGGTCGATGGCCTTCTGGGAGGAATCCACGGAGTGCACCAGTTCGGCACCTCCACGCATCGCATAGAAGGAAAAACCGCCTGTATAGCAGAACATATTCAGCACTTTTCTTCCCTTCGAGTAACGCTCCAACAAACTTCTGTTATCTCGTTGGTCTACAAAGAATCCTGTTTTCTGTCCTCTCAACCAATCCACGTGGAATTTGAGACCGTTTTCCATCGCCACATCATCGGTGTCACCACCTAACAGAAAACCGTTCTCCTGACCTAATTCTGCCTTGAAGGGCAGGGTAGTTTCTGACTTGTAGAAGATGTTCTTGAGCGCATCACCCATCACCGCTTTCAGGGCTTGGGCAATGATTTTTCTGTCGGTATGCATACCCACCGAGTGAGCTTGCATCACGGCGGTGTTGCCATAGATGTCGATGACGAGACCTGGCAGGTTGTCGCCCTCACCATGCACCAGACGATAGGTGTTGTTGTTGCCGCCAATCACTCCGATGCGATGTCTCACATCCTTGGCGATGGACAGCTTCTTCTCGTAGAAGCTTTGGTCAATGGCATCGTGCTCAAAAGTCAGCACGCGCACCATGATGCTGCCTATCTGGTAGTGTCCAGTGGCGATGTATTCGTTCTCGCTGGTGAAGACCTCCACCAATTCGCCCTCCTCTGGCTCCTCACTCATGTGGTGGATGGCGCCTGAGAAAATCCAGGGGTGGAATCGGCGCAGCGAATCTTCCTTGCCTCGTTTCAGAAAAATGCTCTTCATTGGCTATATTGTATTTGTCTTTTCTACAACAAAATCTTGTTCTCTCTTCATTCTTGCCACTTCCTCGTGAATCTTGATGCATGCCCAAGCGTCGGTGGCTGCATAGCGTTGCTGTGCTTCCGTCAGGATTTCAGCCTCCCAGTTCGACAACTGTTGCCCTTTGGCAATCTTCCCGCCAAACAGGTTGGCGAAAATCTTCTGCAAGCTGTTGTCCTCAATCCCGATGTCCTTCACTTCCTTTTGCAACTCCACGAACGTGCCAGGGGTGAATGCCCTTCGTTGGTTCAGCATCCTCATATCGTCCTGTAGCGACAGTCCCACCTTCGTGATGGTTTGGTCTTCCAACAACCTCACCACCGAATCCGTCATGCCTATCTTGTTGAGCCTGAAAAGGAAACAAGTGTCGTGGGTGGCTACTTGCAAAAGGGCTACCTGATGCGACTGTCCCTTCTTGAAAGTGGGTCTGGTCTCCGTGTCGAATCCCAACACCGATTGCTTCATCAGGTAATCCACTGCCTTGTCGGCTTCCTTTTCCGTGAAAATGACGATGATTCGTCCCTTGAAATGGACGCAGGGCAGCGTTTGTATCTGGTTCTTGTCGTATTTGTCTTGAATAACCTTCATCTTCTCCTCCGCTTAAAAATCATCCTCTTCCGAATACCTCACCTCGTGCAACGCCCGCTGCACATTCACCAACTTCTGTCCCCAGCTGTACTGGAACGACTCCTTCACCTCCGCCAGCGCATTCATCATCTGCTCCTCGTCATTCGCATTCTTGTATGCCATCGCAAAGTTCTTCAGTTCCTGATAGATGTCAGCCAGGTTCTCGCTGACTGTCGAAAGGATAGGGGACTCGCTGTACTTCATGTCCTCCATGAACACATCCAGATAGTCATCCTTGTCACCCATCAAGAGGCAGATATTCGCGCGAACAATATTATAATTCTCCTCCGTCACAAAATCCTCTGCATAATACTCCTCATCCAGAATCTCATACTTCGGCAGCAATGCCGCCTTCAGGTAGAGTAGGGGCAGCAACTTCATCAACGTGTCCACAAAACTCAATCGTGTCCTTTCCTCCGTCTTTTCGAGGAAAGCACAATACTCCACAGCGACCGTGACCAACTCCATCACGTCCCGTCCATACACTGGTGATTTTCCTTCTGTTTTCATAATCGCTTGCAAAGTTAGTGCAAAAAATCGAGTCCGTGAATAGAATGAGACTATTTTTTCATTTTTGCTGTTGAGATGCCCCCCCAATCTCTTGAACCTTGAACTTTTGAACTCTTGAACTCTTTAACCGATAACCTATAATCGATAACCTTTAACCTTTATTTTTTCCCTCCAATTAAACCAACTCCCATAGACTTAGTCTAAACCAGTAGCATTTTATTTTCAATTATTATAGTTAGTTAAAAAAATGAAGAAAATTTATTTCGCAGCATTGCTTTCAGTCACGATGTTGACAGCCAATGCACAAGAGCCCAATATTCCAATGGGAATGTTTGGTGCACCTCAGGTTGACGTTAAGTTCGATGAGTACAAGGCAGCTCCTCAGGGTTTCGACCAGGAGCGTGCAGGAATCGACAAAGGTACTGTGAAACTCATTGAGTACCAGTCAGAGTCAGTGGGAACAACCCGTAAGGCAAACGTCTATCTGCCACCAAAGTACGATGCAAAGAAGAAGTACAGCGTGCTCTACCTCCTTCATGGTATCGGTGGTGACGAATGGGAATGGGTGAACGACGGTGGTGTGCCAAACATCATCATGGATAACCTCTATGCTGAAAAGAAAGTGGCTGACATGATCGTCGTGATGCCTAACGGTCGTGCTGCAAAGGACGACTCTCGTTCAGGTGGTTACGGTTCTGCTCCAGCATTCGGTGAGTTTGACAAAGACCTCATCGGAAGCCTCATTCCTTACATCGAGAAGAACTTCAGCGTTTATACCGACAAGAACCATCGTGCCATCGCTGGTCTCTCAATGGGTGGTGGTCAGTCCCTCAACTTCGGATTGGGTCACATGGACGTATTTGCATTTGTAGGTGGCTTCTCTTCTGCTCCTAACACCATGCGTGCAGCACAGCTCATTCCTGATGTGGACAAGGTGAAGAAGGAGAACAAGCTCCTTTGGATGGTCTGCGGTGGTGCCGACGGTCTGATGAACAACAGCGCACAGCTCAAGGCATTCTGCGATGAGAAGGGCATCCCTTGCACCCTCATCAAATACCCAGAAGGTCAGCACAACTTTGTTGTTTGGAAGTACGGTCTTTACAACTTCGCCCAGCTCATCTTCAAATAATCATCTCCTCATTTCAGTATATAACCCCAAGAACGCAAGCTCTGCCTGCGTTCTTTTTTATTCCCTAAACCCTAACCTTGAACTTTTGAACTCTTGAACCCTTACCCAACCGATAACCGATAACCTCTAACCGATAACCGACAAAAAAATCCCTTTTTCTTTTTGTCTTCTTCCCACTTATTCGTACCTTTGCAAGAAAGAACAACTGAACAAACAATGGAAGGACAGTATTCAGCCAACCCCAACCGCTACGAAAGCGGAATGCAATACGAGCGTTGCGGACGCTCAGGAGTCCTGTTGCCCAAGGTGAGTCTGGGCTTCTGGCACAACTTCGGAGCCGTTGATTCTTATGATCGCAGTCGCGAAATCGTGCGCTATGCCTTCGACCACGGCATCACCCATTTCGACCTCGCCAACAACTACGGTCCCCCTTACGGTTCAGCCGAAGAGACGCTCGGACGATTGATGGACGACGACTTCCGTCCCTATCGCGATGAACTCTTCATCTCCACCAAAGCAGGCTATGACATGTGGCAGGGACCCTATGGCAATTGGGGAAGCCGCAAGTATCTGATGGCATCGCTCGACCAATCCCTTCGCCGCATGAAACTGGATTATGTCGACCTCTTCTATAGTCACCGCTACGACCCCGAAACCCCATTGGAAGAGACGCTACAGGCACTCGTCGATGTGGTCCGACAGGGGAAAGCCCTCTATGTCGGCATCAGTCGCTGGCCCTTGGAGGCAACCCGTTTCGCCGCCCAATATCTGAAAGAGCGCGATGTGCCCCTGCTCATCTATCAGGGACGCCTGAATATGCTCGACCGTGCTCCGATGGAAGAAGGTATTCTCGACTTCTGTGCACAAGAAGGCATTGGCTTCATCTCCTTCTCACCCTTGGCACAAGGTCTGCTCACCGACCGCTATCTGAATGGCATCCCAGAGGACAGCCGAATGTCCAAAGGCAAGTTCCTGAAAGCATCCATGCTCACCCCCGAACTGCTGTCCCAGTTGCAGCAATGGAACCACCAAGCCAGTGAACATGGCATGACCTTGGCAGAAATGGCGCTCACCTGGATTCTCCAACAGCACGCCGTCACCTCCGTCCTGATCGGCGCCAGCTCTACCCTCCAACTCTCCAACAACCTCCGCTGCCTCAAATGACGATAACCGATAACCGCTAACCTTACACAGATTTCACAGATTCCACAGATTTCACAGATTATTTTTGTTTTAACCACGAATAACACGAACCTTTAGCTCGACGGAGTCAATCGCACGAATTGATTTTTTAGATGGATGCAATTTGTGTGAATGAACACACAAGAGTGTGATAGGACTACTGTCACTCTGAGAGCAAGCTTTCAAGATGACAGATGTCATAACGCACTAATGCACAAAGCTATGGCATTGTGCGGCATCCATTGTTTTTTTTACACCCATTATTGATTGATTAGCTATTTTATGTTTCGGGAGTTGAGTGATTTATTTGATGCTCAACACAACAATGGACTTGGCAGGCACCTTTACGGTGACGACATTCTGCTTCAGTTTGGCATCTTTGAAGGCCTTGGGGACAACCGTCTCGGGGTGCTGGAAGTCATTGTAGTCATCCACCTTCTTCGAAGTGAGAATCTCACCGCTCACGGTCTTGGCCTGATAGCCAGCCAACTGGAAGTCGATGGTCTGCTCTTTGTCGAGACTCACGTTGGTGATGGCCAATACCAGACCGCCGTCTGTGGTCTTCGCTGCCGACGCAGAGAGCATAGGACAAGGACGATAGCCAGCATCCTTGGCTCCTTCCTTCTCTTTGAAGTATGCCTTGCTCACCTGCATGGTCTCTGTGGGCAGATCAACAGGCAGGAATGTGGCCTCCTGGAACGGGGTGTACATCTTGAACACATGATAGGTGGGCGTCAACACCATGTGACCCGTACCTTTCTGGTCAGTGAGAATCATGGCCTGCAACACGTTGACAACCTGGGCGATATTCGCCATCTTCACTCGGTCGGTGTACTTGTGGAAAACATTCAGCGACAACGAAGCCACGAAAGCATCGCGCAGGGCGTTCTGCTGAAACAGGTGACCGCTGACGGTTCCTGGCTCCTCATCCCACCAAGTGCCCCATTCATCCACGAGCAGGCCAACCTGTCCCTGAGGATCTTTCTCGTCCATGATGGCTTTGTGCCTCTTGATCACCTCTTCAATCTCCAGGCATTTTCCCAAGGCCCAATAATACTGGTCGTTGTCGAACTTCGTGGCAGAGCCCTTCGGTCCGTCCCAACCCGAGCAGGTGTAATAATGGAGGGAGACACCCTGCATGCGGTTGCCAATCTTGTCCATCAGCACCTCCGTCCACTTATAGTCATAGTCAGAGGCACCACTGCCAATGCGATAAAGCTTGTTACCCGTGTAGTCGCGCAGGTAGGTGTTGAACTTGCGGAACTCATCTGAATAATATTCAGGCGTCATGTTACCGCCGCATCCCCAGGCCTCATTGCCAATGCCGAAGTACTTCACGCGCCAAGCCTTCTCACGTCCGTTCTGACGGCGCAGACGAGCCATTGGGGTGTCGCCATCGCTGGTCATATATTCCACCCACTGAGCCATCTCCTTCACGGTGCCAGAGCCTACATTACCACTGATATAAGGCTCGCAATCAAGCATCTCGCAGAGGTTCAGGAACTCGTGGGTACCAAAGGAGTTGTCCTCGATAGTGCCACCCCAGTTGTTGTTGCGCAGCGACGGACGCTGATCCTTCGGACCGATACCGTCCATCCAGTGATAATCGTCGGCAAAGCAGCCACCTGGCCAGCGCAGCACGGGCACCTTCAAAGCCTTCAGCGCCTCAAAAACGTCCTTGCGATAGCCCTTGATGTTAGGAATCTTCGAGTCCTCACCCACCCAGAGGCCGCCATAGATACAGGTGCC
This sequence comes from uncultured Bacteroidales bacterium, assembly GCA_902768125.1. GTDB lineage: Bacteria > Bacteroidota > Bacteroidia > Bacteroidales > Bacteroidaceae > Minthosoma. The sequence goes on from CACXKA010000009.1 coordinate 73,325, forward strand.
GAGGTGTTCTGAGAACTGTCCGTAAATCTCGCGATTAATCTTAGCTCCCGCCTGATCAGCGTGAACCGTTGCCTTTACCACATCTGCTGCTGAGGCAGTAGCGGTGACAGCCAATGAGATGGCTGCAATCAGAATAGTTTTCTTCATATTTGTCTTATATTTTTCTATAATTGTATCACTTACTTTCCGAGGTGGAGAGCTTCCTTTGGTATTGTATTCTTTATGTTTACAGTCGGATGCCAAAGAAGGCGCGGGCACGCCATTTGGTCTGACGCGCATAGTCGTCGTTGTCGCCCAAGAGGGTAGTGTTGAAGAGGAAGGTGGAGCCTACAAAGTACTTCTGGCTGAAGTTATAGACGATGGCGGCGCGGGTGTTGGTGATCACCTCAGGGAAGTGGGTCTTGCCGTCACGTTTGATTCCGTTCTCTTCGATGTCGATGTCGTTGAAGACAATCAGTGTGGGCTGGGCGGAGGCATGGAAGAGCCATTTGCCTGTCACGAAGTTGTAGCCATAGCCACCACCGATGGCAAATGTATGCATGGTAGTGCTTGTCTTGCCCCACTCGGCAGGGGCATCGTCTGTAGTCTTGATTTTACCGCCCTGATAAGTGGCACCTACGAGCCATGAACCAGCCGAACGCTTCTGGATATAGGACTGCGTGAAGGCAGCGGGGTAGGAGAAGTGACGATGGTTGAAGGCGTAGTAGCCTGTGACGGTGATAAGGGTCAGTTTCATGTCACCCTTGTTGACATGGATGGAACCGTCATTGTATTTGATGTCGCCTGAGAGGGTCTTTGCCTCTTGGTAGTTGGCTTCCAGACCGAAGCGGTTGCCATAGGCGTTGATGTTGAACTCGATGTCTTTGTTCTTACCAGACAAACGGGCTGGATTGAGTGCCAAGCCTGCCGTCACGCCATAGTAGGTGGCTGCTGCACTGATGGTTCCACGGGTGTCGGTGTTGACTTTGGCGTCGTAGCGGACGCCGTTCTCGTTGAACTTGGAATGCATGTAATAGCCTGACAGGTTGCCTCTCAGTTTCAGCGTCAGTTTGGAGTCTGGGCGTTTCATGTAGAGGGTATCGTAGGAACCTTTCTCATAGTTCTTGCGCAACGCGTTGTCCACACGTTCACGCACCACTTCACGTTTGCTTTGGGCAGAGGCTGTCAGTCCGACTGTCAGCACCATCAAAATCATGATTGTCTTTTTCATCTTTCTATGGTTATATGTATTTTCATGATGTTTATCTTCTCTTTTTGGCGTTACAAAGTTATATACTTTTTTTCAAAATCATCTATTCCATATTGCCTTAGAAGTGTTCTTTTGCTGATTTATTGCTAAAAAATACTAAAAATGACCTTGATTGATGACAATTGCACCTATATTTTCTGCGTTCATCCCCCAAATATTGAAAATGACGAAAGAGATAAACAAAGGGAAATGAAACTTTTTTTAGTTTTCTTTTGGTTTCTCAAATTATTTCTATATCTTTGCAACCGAAACAGTACTAATCGCTTTCTAATGAGATATTTGAGAATTTTTCTGATGGCGCTGGGCATGGCATTGCCGTCCATCACGTTCGCACAACGGAATAGTGTATATCAGCAATATGTGGACCAATACAAGGATGCAGCTATCGAACAGATGCATCGTTACAAGATTCCTGCCAGTATCACGCTTGCACAAGCCCTGCTCGAGAGTGGGGCGGGCACGAGCTATCTCGCCAAACAAGCCAACAACCACTTTGGCATCAAGGTGGGGACGGGCTGGAGCGGTCCCTATGTGACGCGTGATGATGACCACAAGAATGAGCGTTTTCGTAAATATAAAAATGTGGAGGAGAGCTACGAGGACCATTCGCAGTTCTTGCTGAAAGACCGATATAAGCGTCTCTTCGACCTGAATCCGCAGGACTACAAGGCTTGGGCGCGTGGACTGAAAGCCTGTGGCTATGCCACTTCGCCCACGTATGCAGAACGACTCATCACCATCATTGAGACGTATGAACTGGATGACTACGATGAGGATCGCATCGGACTGAGAAAGCGCAAGAAGACGGAACCTGTGCCTGAGTATGTGGCTCCTGCCCGTCACATCGTGAGGACGGTGAATGGCATTCAATGTGTGACTGCCCGTCCTGGCGACACTTGGGATGCGCTGGCAAAGGAATTGAAGGTGGCGAAGAAGAAGCTGCTGAAGTTTAACGAGGTGGACGAGGACTTTGCTCCTCAGCCCGACATGAACATCTTCTTGAACAAGAAGGCGAAGAAGGCTGACACGCAGTATAAGGACTACTGGCACAAGGTGAAGCAGGGTGAATCGATGTACAGCATCTGCCAGTTCTATGGTATCCGCATCGACGCCCTCTACAAGATGAACTTTAAGGATGACAGCTATATTCCTGTGGCTGGTGACTTGCTGAAAGTCAGGTAGGGGTTGGGTTTATAGTTTATAGTTTATAGTTTATAGGTTATAGCAAATAAAAGAGGTGCATCTGATGACTGAGTCGGATGCACCTCTTGTTTTGTATGTAGGGTTGCTTAGTTGGCTGCTTCGAATTCCTTGAGGAAGCGGACGTCGTTCTCTGAGAAGAGACGAAGGTCCTTGACCTGGTATTTGAGGTTGGCAATACGCTCGATACCCATTCCGAAGGCATAGCCTTTGTACTTGGTGGAGTCGATGCCATTGGCTTCGAGCACGTTGGGGTGAACCATGCCACATCCAAGGATTTCAAGCCAGCCTGAGCCTTTACACATGCTACAACCCTTGCCCTTGCAGAGCGTACAAGATACGTCCATCTCAGCACTTGGCTCTGTGAAGGGGAAGTAGGAAGGACGGAGACGAATCTGAGTGTCCTCGCCAAACATCTCCTTGGCAAAGAGAAGGAGCACTTGCTTGAGGTCGGTGAAGCTCACCTGCTCATCAACGTAGAGTCCTTCCACCTGATGGAAGAAGCAATGGGCACGGGCAGAGATGGCTTCGTTGCGATACACACGACCTGGGCACAACACACGGATAGGGGGCTGTTGCTTCTCCATCACACGTGCCTGTACGGAACTGGTGTGGGTGCGCAGGATGATGTCAGGATGTGCCTCCACGAAGAAAGTGTCCTGCATATCGCGAGCAGGGTGGTCGTCGGCAAAGTTCATGGATGAGAACACGTGCCAGTCGTCTTCCACTTCAGGACCTTCTGCGAGAGAGAAACCCAGACGAGAGAAGATGTCGATGATCTCGTTCTTCACGAGGGTGAGCGGATGACGGGTGCCCAGACTGATAGGATAGGCTGTGCGGGTGATGTCGAGGTGGTTCACCTCTGTCTCCTGCACAGAGAAGTTGTCGCGAAGGGCATTGATTTTATCCTGTGCCTTGTTCTTCAGTTCATTGATCTTGATGCCGATTTCCTTCTTCTGGTCGGCTGGCACATTGCGGAAGTCTGCCATGAGGGCTGTGATAGCTCCCTTCTTGCTCAAGTATTTGATACGAAGCTGTTCAATCTCTTCAGCTGAGTGTGCCTCGAGACCTTCCACTTCTGTGAGTAAACTTTGAATTTTGTCTAACATATCATTGTTGTTTTGTGATGTTTTTTGAAAATCGGTGCAAAGATACGAAAAAAACTGTGAACTCCTAACTTCTAACTCCTAACTTTTGTTTATCTTTGCAGTGTTTTTCAAAAATATATGCGAAAAGGTTTAGTTATAGCAACTGCAATGGGTTGTCTTCTCTTTTCTTGTCAAGATAAGAAGATGACGAATGCCTTCGATCAGGACGGCGATGAGGAGGGCGACTCGCTGGAGGCTTATGTGGGCGACACGCTCCATCTTTTTGACGAGAATGAGCCTCCTGCGACGGTGGATGAACTGTTCGACGACTTTTTCTACAACTTCATTGATGACGCCAAGTTTCAAGGTCAGCGCATCGTGTTTCCTTTGCCCTACAAGGAAGGTCAAGAGGAAGAGAAACTCTCGAAGCAGGATTGGCCGCATTACGACCATTTCAAGCATCAGGAGCTGCTGTCTGTGATTTATGAACGTGAGCAGGATTATGAACTGTCGAAGGACACGTCGATGCAGAGCGTGACGGTGGAATGGATAGGACTGAAGGAGGACTTGGTGCAGAACTTCCGCTTCAAGCGTCTGAACGACAAGTGGATGCTGACGGAAATTGACAAGCACGGAAGGAATGAGATGCCGACTGGGGATTTCCTGAACTTCTATGCCCGATTTGTTGCCGACAGTGTGTTCCAGCGTGAGGCGTTGGCTGACCCTGTGAAGGTGATTCTCACGTCGGAAGATGGGGAAGATGAACCTGAGGAGGAGCATGTGAACCCAGACGAGTGGTTTGAGATGAAGGAGAGCCTGCCGTTGCCAACGGATGCCATCGTGAATGTGAATTATGGACAGGCAAGCATCAGCCAGAACAAGAAGATTCTCCTGATTCAGGGACTTGGCAATGGTATGCAGATGAAGTTCAAGTTCAACAAGCAGAGCGATGACTGGAAACTGACTGAAATAGAATATTGATGAAAGAATATAACGATTATAGTTTGCTGAACCACAATACGTTTGGAATGGATGTGAAAGCCAAACGTTATGTGGAGTATGACAGCGAAGAAGAACTCAAGACTTTGATTCCCACGTTGGAAAGTGAGGTGCTTCACATGGGGGGCGGCAGCAATCTGCTCTTCAAGGGAGACTTTGCTGGAACGGTGTTGCATAGTGCCATCCGAGGCATTGAAATCGTGGAAGAGAAGGGTGATGAGGTGCTGGTGCGTGTAGGTGCTGGTGAGGTGTGGGATGACTTTGTGGCTTGGGCTGTGGCGCAAGGCTTGGGAGGTGTGGAAAACCTCTCGCTCATTCCTGGCGAGGTGGGAGCGAGTGCCGTGCAGAACATTGGTGCCTATGGCGTGGAAGCCAAGGATGTGATTGCGTTGGTGGAGGCTGTGGAGTTGCAGAATGGTCAGAAACGTGTCTTTGGTACGTTGGAGTGTGACTATGCCTATCGTCAGAGCATCTTCAAGAAGCAACTGAAGGGCAAGTATGCCATCACATATGTGACCTATCGTTTGCAGAAAACACCCCAGCTGAAGTTGGAATATGGCAATATCAAAGCCGTGTTGGGTGAGAAGAAAGACTTGACCATCGCAGATGTGCGCCAAGCCATTATCGATATTCGTAATGCCAAGTTGCCCGATCCAAAAGTGCAGGGAAATGCTGGCAGTTTCTTCATGAATCCTGTGGTGAGCCGTGAGAAGTTCCTGTCGATTCAGAAAGACTATCCTAACATGCCGTTCTACGAAGTGGAAGGGGGCGTGAAGATCCCTGCTGGATGGATGATTGACCAATGTGGATGGAAAGGAAAGTCGTTGGGTAGGGCTGGTGTGCACGACAAGCAGGCTTTGGTGCTGGTGAATCTTGGGGGTGCCACTTCTGACGAGATTATCACGCTTTGCGAAACGGTCTGCAAGGATGTGTATGAGAAATTTGGCATTGAAATTCATCCAGAGGTGAACTTGATATGAAAATCACGATACTTGGCAGCGGAACTTCTTGTGGAGTGCCTCAGATTGGGTGCACCTGCGAGGTGTGTTCCTCCACCGACCCGAAAGACAAGCGACTGCGTTGTTCGAGCCTTTTGGAGGTGAGGGGCAAGCGCATTCTCTTTGATTGCAGCCCGGATTTTCGTGAACAGATGTTGCGAATTGACTTCAAGCCTTTTGATGCTGTGCTCATCACCCATGAGCACTACGATCATGTGGGTGGATTGGATGACTTGCGTCCCTACAGCGTCTTTGGCGATGTGAATGTCTATGCCGAGAAGTTTTGTGCCGACCACCTGATGGAGCGCATTCCATATTGTTTCACTCCTAAAGAGAAGCGTTATCCTGGTGTGCCTACCCTGAACCTCATCGAGATGGAGCCTCATGTGCCCATCGTTCTTGATGATGTGGAAATCATCCCTATTCGTGTGATGCATGCCAAATTGCCTATCGTGGGTTTCCGTATCGACAACTTTGCCTACATCACGGACATGAAGACGATTCCCGAATCCGAACTGGAATACTTGCAGGGAATTGATTATATGATTGTGAATGGATTGCGCCACAAGGAGCATCCCAGTCACCAAAGCATCGAGGATGCCATTGCCTTTGTGCAGCAGTTAGGTGTGAAGGAAGCTTGGCTGGTCCACATGAGTCACCATACCAAACCCCATGCAGAAGAGGAGAAAACGCTTCCTGCAGGTATTCACTTGGCGTATGATGGCGAAGTGATAGAATGGTGAGAAGTTTCATTGGATAGGAGGCAGGCTTATGCGTATCAATTTATTCTGGAGGAAGGGACTGTTTGTTCTTGCTTTTCTGCTCTCTATGAATGTGCTGGCAAAGGATGATGCGCCTTACCTCCATACTGGATTACCTGTTTGTTTCATTTCTGTCGACATTCCTACGGGTGGGATTCCTCGCTATGAGTACATCCCTGCCACGATCTGTATGGTGGAGGAAACTGACACATTGCTGTTTCCTGTCAACGTTTCCATCGCAGGACGAGGGAATTCCACTTGGGGCTATCCGAAGAAACCTTATAAGATGAAGTTCGACCAAAAGGTTTCGTTGCTTGATATGCCTGAAGGGAAGAACTTTGTATTGCTTGCCAACTATTGTGACAAGTCGCTCATGCGTACTGCCATAGGACTTACCGTTGGAAGAACGATTCAGCAACCTTGGGTGCCAGAGGATCGTTTTGTGGAATTGGTCGTCAATGGTGAACACTTGGGAACCTATCAGCTGGCGGAATCCATCAAGGTGGGCAAGAATCGTGTACAGCTCAACGATACAGGGTTCATGATAGAATACGATACGCATTATTATCAGCAACCTTGGAATTTCCATACAGAGACCTACTCTTATCCGATGGCATTCAAGCATCCAGAGGAGAACATGACGGAGGAGGTGTATGACTATGCCTGCAATTATGTGAATGAGTTTGAAGAAGTGCTTGCTGCGCCTGATTACTTGAAGACACGCCGCTATGCTGATTACATCGACATGGAGTCGTTTGCCAAGTGGTATTACCAGAAGAATCTCCTACAAATGGAAGAGTGTAACAGGTATTATCTCAAGGCAGACACCACACAGGAAAGCCGTTTGTGCATGGGACCGTTATGGGATTTCGAATGGTGCTTAGGCGTAGGACTTTATTATGGAGAAGTTCGTCCCAATCCTTATCATTTCTTGGAAAATAAACTCTATTTCGGACGTATCGGCGAAGATCCGTTGTTTATGGAGGAAGTGGCGAAACTTCATGTTCGATACAGGGATCAGGTTCGCGATGATGTGTTGGCGATGTACGACCACCTGAAAGAGGAACTGGCTCTGTCGCAGGTCTTGAATTTTGAACGCTGGAACATCTTGGATAAACAAGTCAGCATTGGTGCTTTACCTTTGGGAACATGGGAGGCTGAGGTGGAATGTGACCGCCAATTCTTTCTGGCTCATTTAGATTTTCTCGACACCCAATTCCTGCCATATCTTCCGACAGACATCACCTCACCCAAGGAAGACACGCAAGCCCAAGACGACATCTATAATCTTTTAGGGCAAAAGGTTCATCAAGGTCATCTGACCAGTGGTGTGTATGTCATAAAAGGAAAGAAGGTCATCATCCGATAACCCTCTTCCCATTATAATCTCTAAACTCTAATCTCTAAACTCTAATCTCTAAACTCTAATCTCTAAACTCTAATCTCTAAACTCTAAACTCTAAACTCTAATCTCTAAACTCTAATCTCTAAACTCTAATCTCTAAACTCTAATCTCTACTTCAGTCCTCCCCAAGTGCCCTTGATTCTCTTGCATTGGGTGTAGAGAGATGGACAATTGAACACTTTGAAGAGTCCGCCTTCGTTCACTTGGATGATTTCCACGCTACGCTGTTCTGTGTCCCAACCTTTACCCATCATGTAGATGTACATCACGCGACCGTCATACAGCTGCATATCCTGATGCTTGTTCACGCTGGCACGCATGTTCACTGTGTAGGGAGATTTTGGCGAATAGCCATTCTCAGGCGTTGCACCCTCCAATACTGCTGCTGGCAGGTATGGCTGGTGGTAAGAGTCATTCTCAGGCGCATATTGTGAAGTGCCAAACTTCTCCTTGAGCTGAGAGAGCACAGAATTCACGTTGGAAGGGTAGTTGATGAGACGGATGCACTTCTCACCCTCAGCACGGTCACGTCCATAAATCGCCATTGCCATCGGCATCATGGCAGCGGTTCCATAAGGTGTCTGTCCCAGAAACTCTGTATAGACTTTCTCGAACTCCTCATAGTTGGAAGGCACATTGGTGAAGGTCACCATACCCGTAGCAGCAGGGATGTAAGTCTTGATGTTCAAGGTGCCCTTCTGCGTGTAGGTGTGTCCATTGGCAGAGAAAGAGCCCTCCTTGCCAGCATTCTTGGTGAGTGCGTTCAAAGCCTGTTCCTTCACTTCCTTCTTGGCCTCCTTCTTCACCTCGTTCTTGAGTGCCTGTTTACCTCTGTTGATCAATCCGTTCAACTGTGCGTTTGCCACAGTATTCATGCCCATCAGCAGCCCAGCCACCATGAGCATTCTGTAAAAGTTCTTTTGCATGTTAGAATAGTTTTTAATGAATTCGGTTGCAAAAGTACGAACATTTTTTGAAAAAACAAAAATGTCTTTGACTTTTTAGCAAAAGTATAACTAAAACTTGAAGCCTAAGTAGGATAGGGGAGATAAAGAAAGAGCCTGTGCGATTGCACGGGCTCTTGTGTTGTAAGAAGAAATTTTTCTGAAAATGTTTGGAGGTTTCGGGGAAAGGATATATCTTTGCAAGTGAAATAAAAAAATATAAAGTTATGACAGCGATACAAATGGGCGCATTGAATGCCGAAATACTTCGCAACCTCGGAACGATTGCAGAAGACGAGGACTTGCTCACCCGCGTGGCTAAATATCTGCGCAAGCTGGTTGTGCAGAAAAAAGACCCAACGCTTTTCACCAAGGAGGAATTCTTTGCTCGTGTAGATGAAGCAAGGAAGCAACCTGGTAAAAGCTTTGCTAATGTTGATGAGCTTGATCAATATATCCGCAATTTGTGAGTTGTTCATGTAGATGTGCTTACTGCATACGGACATTACGATGATAAATAGTAATATAGTATAACTAAAAACCGATGCCTAAGTAGGATAGGGGAGAAACAGAAAGAGCCTGTGCGATTGCACGGGCTCTTGTGTTGTAAGATGATGATGGAAAAATGAAATCAATAATCAATATTGCAATATTTGTTCTTGTTTGTATTTTCTCTATTCTGCAGCATGACTTAATATCTCATCTTCTATAGAATAATGATATGGAATATGGGGATAACTTTTGAATCGAATGAGGTCAATAACATCTGAAATATTATTGAAAGAAATAGGACTCGGAACGAAAGCTATCTTGAAATTCACGAGCGATGCTTGATAATCTGCCATACTTTTGGTCATATAATCCATGTCTCTTAATAATTTCTCCATATACTTTAGGCAACCAGAACAGATTTTCAGCTTCGCTTGTAATTCTTGTTTAGAATACACTCTATAAATAGCATAATCCGTGTTCTTCTTCTCTGTTATAAATCTTATTTCATTTTTGCTTATTATCACAGCTTGTTCAAACTCATGTTCTGTGGTCTTCACATCAATCCATTGTTCCAAACCATTCGAATGCTTAATATAGAAATCGTATGGTTTACCTTGCTCAGAACTTTGATTCATCCATACAAAATCCGAGACTAATCCTTCAAACCTTTGTTTGTTCAAGTGTTCATTGATGAAAGCCTCGCCTTGTTTGCCAATTTCATTAATATAGCTTTTCGCTTTCTTTACATCCGCATCCTTGAATTTCGGATTCTCGGCTTCAAGTTCCACCGATAGTTCCAAATCCTTTTGTAATTCAACGGAAGTGTTTTCTATTCTACTTTGAACGTATTGTAGAACTTTCGAAAAGACAAAATCATCACGTTTTAATATGACGATTTTTCTATCTTTTAGATGAGTGAGATCACAATAATCATTTAAGAAATTGTAATCATATGAACTTTCTTCTATAAGCCAGAATACAGGTGTGAGACTATCTAACCCAAACCAAAATAGATAGAAATCTTTGTCTTCCGACATTTTGGCAAATGCACGTATTTTGTTCACTACATTTTCATTCTTTCTTCCCATTGAAATTTTGGGCGCGTCATATCTTCCATCGGCTCTATGGATTTTGGCTATTTCACAATTCAGAATATCACAATAGCCTTTATAGATAAGCATAGCGGAATACTCCGTTTTGTCATCTGGCATAAACGTTAAACTATCATTTGACAGCCCGATATGGGTTTGATGTGACACACTCCTTTTTAGATCTGCATTTGATAGCCTTTTATAGGATATCTTACCTTCTTTGTGAATCTCGAATAGCATGCTAATATAGGTATTGATTATGGATTAAATAATACATAACTGCATAGATGGTATTTACACTAACCGCATTACCAGCTTGTTTGTATAATGCTCCATCCGAAACACCTGCATTTCTTGCATTGATGGCGAATTCAGGAGGGAATCCTTGCAACATAAAAGCTTCTTCAGGCGTAATCTTTCTGATTGGCATCTGGGCAAGTTGCTCCTTCGTCATATGATCAACAGGGTTGACTGCCCCGTTGGTGTCAATAAAGTCTTGGCTGTAATAATTGTCTTGACAAGCTCTGTGCATCTTGTGCATTGAAGCCGTAAGCGTCCTCGCTATAATTTGGTTAATATCTGATTTAGACCGGAATCCACCAGAACCGTCTGAAAGAATAGTTGGTTTTATTTTATCAGAAAGGAAATATTTCGGTTCCACTTGATGTTCCAACAAATCTAACACCGTATTATAATGGGATACGCCTAAATCTTGATAATGTTCATTAAAGAGTGTTGCTACATTCTCAGGAGTAAACATCTCTGCTGCATTATCTGGAAGGGGATGTGTCGTTGCAAATATCAAGACCCTCCTCCTTCTTTGAGGCAGATGGTAGTCCTGGGTGTCAAATATGTTACTAATCACATTGTATCCCAGATTATGTAGTTCTTCTTCTATTCTTGCAAAAGTGTTACCCCCATCATGTATATAAAGATTCTTCACATTCTCCAATAATACATTCGCGGGATGTTTTACGGCAAGAATATCCGTGATTCTAAAGAATAGTTGACCTCTGTCTTCTTCAAAACCAGCTTGATTACCCATGACACTAAAGGTCTGGCAAGGGAATCCTCCCGATAGGAAATCAAAATCCGGAAGATTCTCAATGTTGTGAGGGGTAGCCGTAAAATTTACAATATCGCCCAATACTACTTCACCTTGGGTGTCATAATTTGTTCTATAAGTCAGAGCTGCTTTGGCATCAATTTCAGAATAGCCAACACTTTCAAAATCCATTACACCATCATTGGTTAACAGATCTAACGCCCTTCTAAAGCCGCCTATTCCCGAAAATAATTCTAAGTGTGTCATTGCAGGAATTTCATAATGCCATCACCTATTGCTTTGGCAAGTTTAACAGGAACAGCATTGCCGACTTGGGCATACCACATGTTTTGTGCTCCCGTGATAACATAATCATCGGGAAAGGTCTGAATACGAGCGGCTTCTCTTGGACTTAACCCACGAGCTTCCCACGGATGTATATACATGTTGCAATCAAACTTCATGTGTGAAGTGATTGTCTTGCATATTTGGTTCTCGTCTAATTTGAAATATTTATCCTTGAAAATGTCATTGCGACGCTTGTATGGCATAATGTCGGCAATGGACTCATGGAGAGAGTTCGCTCCTTGTGGCAATCTTCTAAAAATCTCAAGGTCTCTTTCGTTGTTGTACCGGTTCTTGTGATTGTACAATTTGGTTATCACTTTATCACCATTGATGAAATGATAGAAGTCTGTTTGGGGATATTCAAAATCCCTTTCCGTCAATCCGGAATTTATATCTTCAACTCCAATTTGACCTTTACCTTTCTTCGCTTCAAGATGTGGTAAACCATATAAGGCATCCCGTAACACAAAAGGCTCACGCTTTAGTTTATTGATTTCTTCGAATATTTCCCTTGTTGGTATCCCCATGCGGTTACCAATCATAATAAAGCGTTCCCGATTTTGAGGAACACCAAAATCTTGCGCTTTTAATACAGCATAATCATATGTATATTCTATTCCAAGATATTCTGTGAAATTCTGAATTATTTCATCTTTCTTGTTCATCATCCCCTTCACATTTTCCATGATGAAAAATTGGGGTCGAACGTGACTGAGAAAAATCAGGTATTGCTTATATAAGCTATTGCGAGGGTCGTCAAGGATTCGTTGCCTGTTAGCCATAGAAAAGCCCTGGCAAGGTGGTCCGCCACATACAAGAGTTATGTCTGAGAGAATTTCTTTATATTCATCGATATTCTCATTTAGCGTGACAATATTGCCTATAAAATAATGTTCATCCGACAAATCATGATTAGTCTTGTATGTATTGGCAAATTGTTCAACAATCTCATTTACAAACCATGGCGTGAAACCTGCTTGCTCCAATCCTAGACTAAGACCACCACAACCAGCGAACAGGTCTACCATTTTGTATTGTTTTTCCTTTGACATGAAAAAAGCCCTCTCTTTGGTTTCGAAAAAAGAGGGGCGTGGAAGAGATGTGTTTAACCAAGGCTTAGCACAGCCCACATCAGACAACAATCCAACTGTCCACGCCCGTATGAGCGCAAACATCCAACTGCTTGTCCGACTGATGTGTCTATGAAGTGCTAATTCTGGTTAATCAGTCAATCAAGGATGTCAAAGTCGCTAGTTAATTCTTATTCTTTTCTTTTCCATTTATAGTTGTCCGCAAACACCCTGTGCGAACAGGTTCAAAATACTATCGCCAACTACAAATAAAAAGCGCGGGTGCTTGCAACTGCCCGTTTGATTTCGAGGTCTACCACAACCTTGCCATAAACAGACAGAGAAACACCCACGTTTAGGTATATTGACACCCGTAAAGTGTGCGTTGAGGACACTAGATCCTCGCAGCACACTACGGAGAGTATATAGTACACCCCGTGGAGTTACCCTGCATTTGTTTTTGATGGCAATTCGAGTGTGGTAGTTTCGAAATCCAAAAACAAAGCGTCAGTAACGCCTTCTAATATGTAGTGATCCACCCATCGGCTATTCCTCGCATCGGGTAGCTCTATGTGGGCAGATGCAATTGCAAAGGTAGAGATTATTTCTGAAACAACAAAAATTTTGAAAAAAAATCAGAAAAACATTTGGAGGGTGTTTACTAATTAGTTACCTTTGCGAAAAATTTGCAGATATGGATAAAAAGGAATACATCAGGCAGTTTGTGGCATATAAGAGCTACTTTAAGGATTTTAAGAAGACTCTGCCGCAACACGCTTTGAAAAAGATGTATCAGATATTTCTCTATATTATGACGCTGGAGGGGATTCCAAGTAAGTATCTAAAATCCATCTCAAGTGTGGCTGGATTGTATGAGATACGTATAGAGGACGAAGGGAACATTTATCGTGTGTTCTGCTGTTTCGATGAAGGAAATTTGGTCATCCTGTTCAGTGGATTCCAAAAGAAAACTCAGAAGACGCCGCAAGGAGAGATAGAGAAGGCAAAACGAATCATGAATGAATATTTTGAAGAAAAGAAAGGGTAAAGATATGACAAAGGAAGAAATGAAAAAAATGAGTCTCACGCCAATCGAAGACATGATTGCGGAGGACTTTGGAGCAAAGGGTACTCCAGAAAGGCTGGAGTTCGATGCCGAATGTGATGCTTTCATCTTGGGGGAACGCCTGAAAGAGGAACGCCTCAAGGTGGGTCTCACTCAGGAACAGCTTGCCAAGAAGATTGGCACGAAGAAAAGCTACATCTCTCGCGTGGAGAACGGTCACACAGACCTTCAGGTTTCCACCCTTTTTAAGATTTTCCAAGGACTGGGTCGAAGGGTGAGTCTGAGGGTGTTGTAATTTGTAAGACAGTATAAAGGGGGTATATCATTGGATATGCCTCCTTTTTGTTTGGAATCGGCAAAGCACGCTTATCTCTCAGCAGAGGCGGGTTATTTCTCAATAAGGGTGGGTTATTGGAAAATAAGCGTGGGTTATTGGGGGAGAGGGGTATTTTCCCCCATATCGACTTCGTCGAAAACATTTGAAAGCGCTTTTATATTGCAATATTGGCTTCGCCGAAATTGCTGGCGCTCGGCATAGTTCAAACAAGCTTGACTCTGCCCTCGCTGTATTGCATTATTGCATTGCGTTTACTTTTCGGCAAAGTGAGAAGAGAGATTTAGGGATGCTATAGATATGGTATGTATATTATAAGTATTTATATATTAATGATTTATATTATATTTTACCTATATTTACCTTGATTCTCATCTTCCTTCAATTTCAGCAAAATTGCAATGCAATGCAATAATGCAATATTTTGTTGATTTTTTGGATGGTTGAGAAGAAATGTGTACCTTTGCGAACAAATATCAAAATCACAGGTAATCATGGATAATAAGATTGTAAGTACTACCTATGCACCGCTTATGCCACCATACCAAATCATTAAATATGGGAAACAAGTTGGTATGCAGATTGGCACGCTCATTGCCACAACACAAATAAAAGGCGATGAACGGCACCCCTTTAAGATAGAGACTCATAGCTATCCAGTGGTAACTTATCGAAACAAAGCTACGGCCAGCAAGAATGAACATCTTTTTGAAAAGTATTTTATGGAGGGTGTCGTTTGGGACCGCATCGAATTGAATGAGGTAAGTACTATATGCATGTCTGATTCACATTTACCCTGGCAAGAGTTTATCGATATGTTATGGAGTGATATATGGAGAAGTGGATATCAGTCTGAACCGTCAGTCAATTTATTCCACAAACTTGCAGAGTTCGGAGTTCAAATTGACACAATCCCCCCAGGCATTCATGAGGTACATATTCAAACGTATTGTGGTGATGAAAAAGAGACAATGGTGCGTACATCGCGTGATGATATTATGGCTTTAAATGTCCTTTTTACAGAAAATGACCAACAAATGGCTGATAGCATCTCCTCACAAATCATGAGTTATACTATGTCGTTTGCCCTGTCTCATAACAGACCAGAATACAAATGGAAGTTGAAATTCACAACTGATGAATACATACTTAAGCCTTTAGTCGAATTATTAAATCATCCTAAAAAGAAAAGAGTAATGGGTAGTATTCAGATTTATGCTGTACAACCTTACGAGGACGAGTAGAATTGAAGAGTAAATACAAGATCGAGCATGTTAAGCATCCGGCATTGGGTGTTTTAAGCATTAATGATTATCTGACGAAAACTGAAAAGTTTAAAGAATTAGGTAGTCAGGATGTCGCTCTTGTTATGCTTCATACCTTAGAAGATTTAGCAAAAGAAGAAAACGACTATGGCCTGAGAGAGGAATGCCGTAAACGCATTAATAAATATGAATATAAGTTAGAAGATGTCCGTTATGATGTTGAGGCTGGAGCTGCCGCTCCTGTCAATAGGGAACCAAAGAGAACAGGAGATGAAGAAAAAAGCACAAATTCTTCTATAAAACTGGTCGGTCATAAGACCTTTACATTCTCTATTGATGGCGAGACACCTGACATGAAGAATAATCGATTGGCTCAAGCGAGAATAACACTCATAAATGGGAATTTCATGTCAGCTAGTGAACAGCAATGGAAAGATTTGTTCAGTGGACATACAACCCATGAAAAGATAAAATGGATAGGTGAAAAGGGACATATAGTTTATTTCTTTCAAGCCATAAAGGATTCTATTAAAAATCTTACGGGCTTTGGTCTTTGGGAAATTGTTGCTGCGCATTTCTGTTGGGAATATACTTACGCCAAGAGTAAAAAAACGGTGAAAGAAGATTTTGACCATGTTAAGCTTAGTCAAGGAAAAGCCAAACAGGATAAGATGTTAGATGCAGCTGCCTTTTGGTTCAAACCGGAGAAGAATCCCCATTTTAAGTCTGAGGAAAAAGAAGAGGATAGTCCATACACATATAATGATCCACTCACGAATTCGGAGTTGGAATCTGACGCATGGAGTAATGACTTAGATGTACCTCCTGAAGAATTGATATATCCAGAAAATGAGGAAGATGAAACCGATCCTTATTTCCGCCTTTCTGATGATTATTAGCTGATTCCAAGTAGAGAATCGCGATGTTCTAAAAATACATTCCAATTCTTCAGTTTAAGTTAAATTATTTTTAATTTATTACAACAGGCTGACAAACAGCTTGTTGGCAATTCTTGTGTATAGATTAACCACCTATGCTCGACTGCTCTATTCCAATTGGGAGGTGTGTGAATTGGAATTGAGTGGAATATCTTTTAGGACTATTCCTAAAAACATATACTAAGACAAGTATGAGCACTAAGAAACAAACAACAACAGCCCAGTCCCTGCCAAGCGGGCATACGGCTACCTACATCACTCGTCCCAAGACGAAGCCGGACGAGAGCCTAAAAGGCAAAATGAATAAGTGGAACAATGGCTACGCCGAATTTATTCCACAAGGTACGCGTGAGAATCAACGTGAGATGCTCAAGCAGTTGGGCGACTCGAGTTTCTACAAAACCACAGGGAAGAAGGACTCTTCGTGGAGCGTTCACCTGAATTGTGATGGGAAATCTGAAGACCCAGTGGGTGAACTACTCGACCAGTTCCTCGTTCTGACGGAGAGCCAGCGCAAGACATTGCCCAAACTTCCCGAAGGTTCAGAGGGACGCATGCTCCTCGACAACGGGCAAGGGCTGAAGATTTGGCTCGACCGTGAGCGTGGCAAGGTCAGCATCCTAACGGAATTGGATTGTGGACCAAACATCGAACGCCAGCTGTTGCAGGCTGAGGGTCAGATGAATGTTGCTATCGGTCGCCACAGACAGGAGATAGTAAACCTAAGTAATAATTATTAATGTATAGTAGTATGGAAAAGAATTGGCGTTTCGTTTGGCAGGCAAACATATATTGGGCTTCGTGCGAACCTTGCACGGCTGCGGTGTTCTCCACGCAGGTGCGAAGTGCACAGGTGAACTGGAAAATCAGCACACGCAGGGCGATCATCAAGGCTGTGCGCGAGGGACTCCCTCTGGATGAATGGACTCGTCGCAGCGACTATCAGCGGTGGTGCATTGAACAGTTGGCAAAGCCTCGTGCTGGTGAGAAGTTCGCTATGAAACCAGAGCCGCTGCGTTTGCTACAGTGGGGCGAGGAACTGAAAACATCGCTGTCTGGATTTGTTTATGGCGTGCGTGAGTTTGCGCTGGTGCCAAAGCTGGATAAGAATGGCAATCCCAAATTGGATTCTAGTGGAAAGCAAATCATGTATCGACGCCGTAAGCAAGAGAACGTGACGCATCTGAGTGGATTGTTTATGAGCGACTATGATCACTTGCCTTTCGACCCTCGCGAACTGTATGAAAAGACGAAGCAGCCTGGGTATCCTTGGAAAACCTGTCTGGCTCACTTGACCAGTTCGGGAGAAGGGTTGCGTCTGGTGAGCGAGTGCCTGCTTGGTATGGGTAACATTGCTGACCAGCAATATCTCCAGGCGCAGGAGCTTGGGATGCTGAATGTCATTGGAACTACTGGCAAACATGTCACTGATAACAGTTGTGTGAATTGCGACAAATTCTCATTCTGTCCCCGTGAAGAGGACATCCTCTATATCGATGAAGACAAGCTATTTCACATATAATTTATTTTATTAACTACTAAATTTTAAGAAGATGCAAGAAACGGATCTTTTTGAAAGCGAATTCGACCGTCAGTATGGCGATTCGTATCGAGATGGTAACAGTGCCGCCACCAATTCCGACCACCAGCTGCCCGGCAATGCAGCAGGGGTGGGGGAAGGCGGACAGTCATTAACCCCAAAAGCAAGTGACGAGACCGCTAAGGAGTTGGCTGCGCAGTTGCTTCCGAAGGACATGGAGAAGGAGAAGTATCTGGTGTTCGGCTACGACCCTGTGGACTTCGTAAACACCCTGTATCCCAATGGCCCCAACTGCCGCCACGATGCAGCCCGTGACCTGTACAACGACCTCCTCGTGATGTACGACGGCCACTGGGAACTGGCTCGTAACAAGTTGCTGACAATCCAGTTTGTGCAAGACCTCATCAGCGAGCGTGGCATGGCTGAGATTGACCGCATTGTGGAGGGTGGTCGCAAGCTGTTCCAGAAGAAGGAGAGCGAGAACTTCAATTCACTGCAGCCTTCGAAAGCCATGCGTGATGCCATTGAGCAGGTGACGGGACGTAAGTACAACGTGCTGAGACTTGAACAACGTGGCGTGATGCAGAGCCAGGCTGCGGCGCTACAGATGGAGATTCTGCAGACGCTGGAGAACATCGGCGCTGAGTTTGCCAAGCTGATTCCTTACTTCCCACTGCTGAAGCTGCTGTGTTTCCGCATGAAACAGAAGTACTATCCTGCCGTGTTCTTTGTGGGTGGCGCCTTTGCCATGACGCTGATGACAAGGTGCTGGTACCACTTCTGGCCGAAGCCCGGGAAGAAGAACCGCCTGAACTCGCTGGTGATGCTCATCGGTCGTATGGGTGGCATGAAGTCAGTGGCTGTTGACTTGGAGGAAATCATGATGGAGCCTATCCATGTGGCAGACGCTCCTCAGATAGCCGCCCTGAATGCCAGCAACGCCGAACGTGAACAAAACAATGGCGGCGCCAAGAGCAAGAAGCCACGTCCAACGGGTGTGTATCGTGCCTTGCCACCAGAGACCTCCACTGCAGCTCTGCGTGAGGCTGAGGCAAATGCCCACGAGACGCTGGACGGTGAGGAGTTCTCCCTGCATGTCAGCATCTTTGATTCAGAACTTCAGAACACGCTTTCGCAGTTGAAGAAGAGCTATATGGATGCGCTGCAGACGTATTGGCTGAAGTCGTATCATTCGGAAAAGCATGGTGCCTATCTGAAGACTTCGAACGCTCCTGTGGGTGAAACGCCTGTACATTTCAATGCCTGCTATACAGGAACGGACGACGCCTTGAACGCACTGAACACTGAGAAAAACAACGTGAACGGGTTGATGTCGCGCTTTACGGTGGTGCCCAATGCCGACAGTAACTTTGAGATGCTCAAGCCTGCGCCTTACGACGAAGTTGCCAAACAGAGAGAGGCTGACCTGCGCGAGTTGTGCTATAGGCTGAACGACTGCAAGGGGGAGATTCCATGCGAACCTATCTCGAAGGCGTTGCATCTTTGGACAGAGCATCACATGGCAGACGCCGGTGAAGACCATGACTACGCTGAGGAGGACTTGGTGAAGCGCCCCTGCTGGCATGCCATCAACTTCGTGCTCCCGTTCGTGGTGACTCGCCATTGGAATCAAATGGTGCAGGATGCTGACGGGAAGTGGAAGTGCGGTCCCGACTTCAAGGTTGACCAGAAGGATGTACGCCTGGCTATCCTGATTGCCAACGCCCAACTCGCTTTCCAAGAGCATTATTGCAAGGCTATCCTTGAGAAACACTATGATGATCTGGCAGCGAAACAGTCATCGAACGTGTGCCACAAGAATAAGACGTGGATAGGCTATCACCGTCTGCCTGACCCATTCTCCTCGGAAGACGTGGATGAGTGTTTCGGCTACGAGGGCAAGACCGGCAGTATCTGCAGCCGTCTGAAGCGACTTCAAGACCAAGGTCTGGCTCAGAAGATCACCAGCGGCAAGGACAAGGGCAAGTATCGAAAACTGATGTGATGTTTCGGTAATATTGCATTATTGCATTGCATTTGATTTTTCGTTTTCCATAGTGTAATTTTATGGCGTGGAGGGGTGTCTGTCGTGAGACAGTTGCCCCTTGTTTCTTCTCTTTCGTTACTTAATTTATCACTCTAAAAAAACTGATAAAAACATTGAAAATAATTGTTTTATTATTTGGCGGTTTCGGAAATATTTCGTACCTTTGTAATGTAATTAAAAGTTTAGAGTTGAGGGTTTAGAGTTGAGAGTAATCTGTGAAATCCGTGCCATCTGTGTGAGATAAAATATCATATCAGTGTGAAGAATAAGCGGGAGGCGGGCACCCGATGTAGCTGTCCGCAAACAACACAAACACAAAATACACAAAATGCTATGATTGAATTGTATTTATCAAAGGTGACTGAGAATTCGGAAACCGAACAGGCGGGCAAGATGTA
>CACXKA010000010.1 GCA_902768125.1 uncultured Bacteroidales bacterium
AACAACATGGTGGCAGGCGTGAACTTCACCTTCCTGCCTGAGAACGCACAGGGCGAGGAAATCACCTCGAAGAAGTTCAAGGACCAGTGTTCCCTCCAGATTTCAATACATCGACGGGTCGTTGTGGGATGCGAGCAGGTCGTAGCGGATGTTGTCTTCGAGCACGGAGATGCCAATCTTTCGGGAGGCTTGGTTGGCGGCGGTGATGGGGCGAGGACGCACGGGCTTGTGGACATCGGTGGTTTGGTAGATGGTGTCGTACACCTGCACATAGACGGTGTCGGTGGCGACGAGGGCGGTCAAGTCCTGTGGTGTCTCACTGGCAGGACGGAGGCAATAGCCGAGGAAGAAGCCTATGAGGCAGGCGGCAGGAACGGTGATGTACCAAGCCATGCGGTTGCGTGACTTCCAAGGACGAACTTGCAGTTGGTTGTTCTCTTCTTCACGGATGCGACGAGCCATAGCGATGATGTCATCGTTGCTCATGTTCTGGGGTTGTTGGGAATGGGTGTTCATATGCTTGCCAATTTTTGTCGGATGATGTTCATTGTTTTGTGGATTCTCATTTTCACGGTGCCCTCTGACAAGTGCTCTATCTGGGCAATCTGAGGGATGGTGAGCCCTTCTTCGTAGTGGAGGGAGAAGAGCAGGTGCAGGGGTGGCGGTAGCGACATGAGCACTTTTCGGATGGCGTCACGCTGTTGCTCTTGGGTGAGCCTTACCTCCACATCCTCTTCGCTGACGGGTTCGGCATCGAGGGTGGCAAGGAAGGTGGCGACGTGCTCGTTATGGCGGTAGGTGTTCTTGCAGAGGTTGTAGGCGATGGAGAAGAACCACGTTGCCACGTTGTTGCCTTCCACATATCGGTCTCTTGACTCGTACACTCGAAGGAAGACGTCGTGGGTGAAGTCGGCTGCCGACTCGTTGTCGCCGCCCAGTTGACGGAAAAAGAAGCCCTGTAGCCGTCGGGCATACCGACGGTACAGTTCTTCAAATGCCGACTCGCTGTCTCGACTTGCGCGCAGCATCAGTGCTTCATCGGTCATCTGCCGATGGGATTTGAACAGGAGGAGGCTCATTGTGCTGCTGATTTTGTGGCTTCGTAATACTCACGGATTTCCTTCAAACCGTCTTCGCTGAAATCATCGCTGCGCCTATTTTCAATCGCCTTGAGCAACACGCCACTCAGCCAATGGCATCGCTGGGGGTCATACTGCTGATAGTGGGGCAGAATGCTCTGCAGCAGAACGATGGTATGACTTGTGCGACCTGTGGCATCGGAATAATATTTCTCGCTGTCCCTTGAGGGTGTGAAGGGCAGGTAGAGGTAGTCAAGCGTATAGCGTTCCTCTATGTTTCGGCAGGTCACGGCGATGTTGTCGTAGGGCTTCGCTGAGTAGCGCAGAAGCAGTCCCTCGTTGTAGAGATTCTTCAACAATTCCTTGGGGAGTTTCTCTTTTAGCCTTTCATACAAGTTCGAGGCGGAGTAATAGACGGGGTGTTCACTGTGATCTCCTATCCAAGCTATCATCTTGAGGGTTTGTGTGTGCCAATAAGTAGCTGCATCATCCATCGGGATGTTCTCAGCCCAATTCTCAGTAGGTCCTGGGACCTTGCACGCCTTCCATATCTTGTCCCAGTCGTCATTCCGGTTGACCAGCACCTTGTCCTTGTGCATGCCCAGCACCAACTGAATCATCTTCTTGGGGATGAGGTCATCCTCTGCCTGACCGAGATAGATGCCTCCCTCTTCCATTCCCTGCAATTCGTTATAATGATAGTAGAGCACATCGGGCGAGAGCAGCCCGCTCTTGTAGTAGCGCGTCAGCATGTCCTTCAGACGTTTCTCATCCTTATCCTCCCTGAGGAAATACCTGCACCATATCTTGTAGTCCTCCTCATACATCGTGTCGGGCAATCGTTTCAGGGCTTCTTCTGCATACTCTTTTCCTTTTTTATATTCGAAGCTGCATTCCTTTGCCAAGAGATAATAGGTGTAGGTGTCAGGAATGGCTTCCTTCACACGCTTCATCAACTCCTCCTCCTTCTGAGGAAAATCCTTCAGTTCATGTTTCCAATAAGTACTCATCAGCATCGCATGATGCAGATTCCTCCATCCTATCTCGTCTTGAGGGTGTTCCTCCACGTAGGCTTCCCACTTGTGGAGTCGTTTCACGTCAGACAGGGAATCTCCTGTGTTCCAATACGCATCGAATTCCGCTCCTTGCGTTTCTGAGCTTTGCTGGCTCTGCTGTTGTTGGCATGAGCACATCAGCCCTGCCACCATCACGATCATTCCAATCGCTTTCGTTGTCATTTTCTTCATTGTCTTGGTTGTTTTGTTTTGCCTTTCTGTTACAGCATACACCTCAGAAACGAAACCGTTTCAAAAAAAATGAAAAAAAAATGTTCACCAAGTGGCATAACACCAACTGGTGAACAATCTCAAATCTCTCATCGTATCTTATCACCCCGCATGGTCAAACCTCCAACCTCAAATCTCAAACCTCAAACCTCCAAGCTTTCCAGCATCCGTTTCAGCACGACGGTGGCAGAGATTTCGCGGTTGGCGGCTTCTGGGATGACGATGGATGTGGGAGCCTCGATGACGTCGTCGGTCACAATCATGTTGCGACGCACGGGCAGACAGTGCATGAAGAAAGCGTTGTTGGTGACTGCCATCTGACGGTCGCTGACGGTCCAAGGAGCATAGTCGTGATAGTCGCCCAACACCTTGCCGTAGTCTTCTGGACGGGTGACACCCGGGCAACTCCAGTTCTTGGCATAGATGAAGTCGGCACCTTCGAAAGCCTTCATCTGGTCGTATTCCACACGGGCATTGCCCACAAACTGAGGATCGAGTTCGTAGCCTTCAGGATGCGTCACCACGAAATCCACGTCGGCAGCGTTCATCCATTCAGCGAAGGAGTTAGGAACTGCCTGTGGGAGCGCTTTGGGATGGGGAGCCCATGAGAGCACCACTTTCGGACGCTTGTTGGGCGTGCGCTGGATGGCCTTGCCGCCAAAGAGCGGATTGGGTTCGATGAGGGTTCTGTCCTTGTATTCTTCGATGGTGATGAGGTCGGCAAACGCCTGCAAGGGGTGCACGGTGGCACTCTCCATGAAGAAGACAGGGCGGCCGCTGTATTGGATGAACTGCTGAAGAATCTTCTCTTCGTAGTCGTCCTTGCGTGATTCGAAACGGGCGAAGGAACGCACACCGATGATGTCGCAGTAGCAACCCATCACGGGAATCGCCTCCAAGAGGTGTTCGCTCTTGTCGCTCTCCATGATGACGCCACGCTCTGTCTCCAGTTTCCAGGCACCCTGATTCACATCGAGCACGATGACGTTCATGCCGAGGTTGAGGGCTGCCTTCTGGGTGGAGAGGCGTGTGCGCAGGGAGTTATTGAAGAAGATGAGCATGGCTGTCTTGTTCTTGCCCAGCTCCTGATACTTATAGCGGTTCTGCTTGATGTCGAAAGCCTCATTGAGCGCTTTGCGGAGGTCGCCGATGTCGGAGACGTGTTGGAAAATTTTCATATTTTATATAATTCTAATGCCTTATTTTCTTCTCTTTCCATGATTTCGCGCTCCCCTGGCCCTTTGTCGTTGATGCCACAGAGGTGGAGGATGCCGTGGATGATGACGCGGTGCAGCTCTTCGTCGTAGGTGGTGCCTTGCTGTTCAGCATTGGTGCGAACGGTGTCGAGGCTGATGAAGAGATCGCCAGCAATGGTGTCTTTCTTGCCTGTCAGGAGGGCGTCGTCGGAGTAGTCGAAGGTGATGATGTCGGTGTAGTAGTCGTGCTGGAGATACTGGCGGTTCACCTCCAGAATCTTCTCATCGTTGCAGAAGATGTAGCCGATGTCCCCCACCCTCTTTCCATAGGTGGCTGCCACCGCCTTGATCCATGCGCTGATGTCGCGACGACGGATGGCTGGCATCTTCACTCCGTCCACTTGGTAACTAATCATGGTTGAGCGTTTATTTGGATTTGATGTTTTCGAATAGTTTCTCGTCCTTGATGGCTTCGAGTCCTCGCTGGTAAATCTCGCTGGTGGCGTTGATAATCTCGAAGTATTCGGACATATCGAAGAGGTCACGGGCAATGAATGCTTTCAGCTGCAAGGTGAGCATCGGAATGGATGCCTGGAAAGCAGAGTCGGTGACCTGTATCTTTGCTTCCTCGGCTTTCGCACGGAGCATATCGAGCATCTCTTGAGGAACGGTGAACTCAGCCTTGAAGCGTTCGAAGCCCTCGCGGTAGTCTTCATAATCGACACTCTTGCCAGCAAGCAACTTGGCACGTTCTTTCCGGAACGCATTGGTGTTGTAGAGCTTGGAGAGCCGTTTCCGGTTCATATCCGTCCATTTGAGCGCTGTGGTGTTGATGCAGCTCTTGGCAGACATCTCACGATGGAGACGAGTGAAACGGGTGGTGTCGAGCGGAACGTAAATGTCGGGCATGATGCCACCACCACCATAGACGGTACGTCCGCCCATCGTGGTGAATTTGAGCGAATCGGGGAAATGGATGCTGTCGGCACTCATCAGTTCACCGCTGTTGAGACGATCGAGCATGTCGTTCTCGTATTTCTTAATGTCACCCTTCACGTAAGGCTTCTGGAAACAACGTCCGATTGGGCTGTAGTAGTGAGCAATGGTCAGACGAATCTCGGAGCCGTCGGGCATATTGATGGGACGCTGCACGAGACCTTTGGCAAAGGTGCGACGACCAATAATGATGCCTCGGTCGTGGTCTTGGATGGCACCAGAGAGAATCTCAGCAGCAGACGCTGTGTAGCCATCCACCAAAATCACCACTTTCCCAAGAGACATCTTGTCGGCACTGGCGTGATATTCCTGACGTCCACCCGTGCGACCTTCCGTATAGACAATCATCTCGTTGTGGCTGAAGAAGTGGTCGGTCATCTCCACGGCTGCCTGCAACAATCCACCTCCGTTGCTTTGCAAGTCGATGACGATATCCTTCATGCCACGTGCCATCAGGAAGTCAACAGCATTGCGGAATTCCTTATCGGTGGTGGAACCGAAGCTGCTGATGCGGATATATCCTGTGGTGGGGTCAATCATGTAGAAGGCATCGATGGTGTAAACAGGTATCTTGTCACGAGTGACTGTGAACTTCTGCACTCCGTTCACTCCACGACGGATGACACCCAAATCCACTTTCGTGCCTTTAGGTCCACGCAGCCGTTTCATGATTTCCTCTTTCGACATCTTCACACCAGCAATGGTGGTGTCGTTCACAGTGACAATCATATCGCCAGCGATGATGCCCACCTTCTCAGAAGGACCGCCACTGACGGGCTGAATGACCACCAGTGTGTCTTCATTCATGTTGAACTGCACACCAATACCCTCAAAAGAGCCCGTAATCGGCTCATTCAACGCCTTGGCATCCTTGGCGGTGGTGTAGGTGGAGTGTGGGTCAAGTTCGGTCAGCATCCCACGAATGGCATCTTCTGTCAGTTTGGAGATGTTGACGGTATCTACATAAAGCTGGACAATGGCACTCTGCGCATAAATCAGTTTGCGGAGTTGCGTGTCAAGCTCAGAGGCAGTTGTCTGCTGTTGTGCCATGAGAGGCAGGGTCATCAGCAAAAAACAAGTCGTTGCAATGGATTTTGCTATGTTAGAAATGGATTTCATGTTTGTGGTAAAAAATCTTTTACGTCTTGATGATAGGATATCAGTTCACGAACGATGCTGGAACTGACACATGAATATTGGGCATCGGTGAACAAGAGTACGGTCTCAATGCCTGTGAGTCGATGATTCACTTCTGCCATATCGCGCTCAAACTCGTAGTCCTTCACACTCCTCACGCCTCTCAGCAGGAATCTCGCCCCTACCCTCTTGGCATAGTCGGTGGTCAGTCCTTCGTAGCTCTCAACACGAACCCTGGGCTCACTCTGGAAAGCCTTCTGGATAGCTTGCAGGCGTTCTTCAAGCGAGAACATATACTTCTTCTCGTGGTTGATGCCAATGGCAACAATCACTTCGTCAGCCACACTCTGCAAGGCGCGGTCAACGATGTTCTTGTGTCCAATGGTGAAGGGATCGAAACTCCCAGCAAATACCGCTATTCTTTTCATGTTTTTATTGGATTAATCCCCTACTCTTCTTCTTCAGCTAATTCGGAGTCTTCCTCGGGCTTGTCTTCTTCGATGACCAGGTTGTTGATGATGAAGTTCTGACGCTGCATGGTGTTCTTTCCCATGTAGTACTCCAGCAACTCCTTCACTTGGTCGGTCTTGCGAAGGGTGACGGTTTCCAGACGCATGTCGGCACCAATGAAGTTCTTGAACTCATCAGGAGAAATCTCGCCCAATCCTTTGAATCGAGTGATTTCGGGTTCAGGTCCTAACATCTCAATGGCTTTCTGGCGCTCTTCTTCGCTGTAGCAATACTGCGTGATGAAGTCGCCCTTGGCATCAGGATGCTCCTCCATGTATTGGTCAAGCACCGCCTTCTTGATGCGCTTCTTTCGGTTTCTCACACGGAAAAGCGGGGTTTGCAGGATATAAACGTGTCCTGTCCTCACCAATTCAGGGAAGAACTGGAGGAAGAAGGTCATCATCAGCAGACGAATGTGCATGCCATCGACATCGGCATCGGTTGCCACAATCACCTTGTTGTAACGCAAGCCATCCAATCCGTCCTCGATGTTGAGGGCTGCTTGCAAGAGGTTGAACTCTTCATTCTCATACACCACCTTCTTCGTCATGCCAAACGAGTTCAGCGGCTTACCCCTGAGCGAGAACACGGCCTGCGTCATCACATCACGGCTCTTGGTGATGCTTCCGCTGGCGGAATCACCCTCGGTGATAAAGATGGAACTCTCCTCTTTCTGATCGCCCTTGGGGTCGTTCAGGTGTATCTTGCAGTCTCGCAACTTGCGGTTGTGCAGGTTGGCTTTCTTCGCACGTTCACGTGCCAATTTCGTCACACCAGCAATCGCCTTGCGATCACGTTCATTATCTTTGATTTTCTCTTCGATAATCTCTGCCACATCCAAGTTCTTGTGCAGGTAGTTATCGACTTCCGTCTTCACGAAATCGCCCACAAACTTGTTCACGCTGATGCCACCATTGGGCTCCATCGTGAGCGAACCGAGCTTGATCTTCGTCTGTGACTCGAATTGAGGTTCCTGCACATTGATGGCAATCGCTGCAATGATACCCGAACGGATGTCGCTGTACTCGTAGTTCTTGCCATAGAACTCCTTGATGGTGCGAGCAATATGCTCCTTGAAAGCACTCTGATGCGTACCTCCCTGAATGGTGTGCTGACCATTCACAAAGGAATGATATTCTTCACCATACTGCTGATTGGTGTGGGTGAAAGCAATCTCAATATCGTCGCCTTTCAAGTGAATAATCTCGTACAAAGGTGTAGCATCCATCGTGTCCTTGAGCAAGTCCTTGAGACCATTTCGGCTCGTGATGCGGGCACCATTGTAGAAAATCTCCAAGCCAGTGTTCAGGTAGGTGTAGTTGCGGAGCATGTTGCTCACAAACTCATCCTGGAACTTATAGTTGAGGAACAGCGAGTCATCAGGTTGGAAGTAGATGTAGGTGCCGTTCTCCTCGTTCGTCTTCTCGGTCTTGTCATCCACTAATTTTCCCTTCTCAAACACCGCTGTGCGCACTACCCCATCACGAAAACTTTTCACCTCGAAACGATTAGACAAGGCATTCACCGCTTTCGTACCCACACCGTTCAAACCGATGGACTTCTGGAAAGCCTTGGAGTCGTACTTACCACCTGTGTTCAGAATCGACACCGCCTCAATCATCTTGCCCTGCGGAATACCACGACCATAGTCGCGCACACTCACGGCAAGGTTGTCCTTGACATCCACCTCAATGCGCTTGCCTGCCTGCATCTTGAACTCATCGATACTGTTGTCGATGATTTCCTTCAACAACACATAGATACCGTCCTCTGCATGGCTGCCATCGCCCAAACGACCGATGTACATACCAGGACGCAGACGAATATGCTCCACACCTGTCAATGTGATGATGTTGGCATCATCGTAATGAGCATTGGGGGTATTATTGTTTAGGTTCAGTTCTTCCATTGATTAAGAATTGAAGAGTTTCAGAATTGTAGAATTGAAGTTTGACACATGTCGTATGGCGACCTCAAATTTTCAATCTTTTAATTTTTCAATTATTTTTTTGTAGCAACGGCGTCGTTTGTGCAGCCTTCTCTCAAAATAAATCCATTGCTGCTGCACCTTGTCGTTCGCTTCCAATTCGGGGTTGGTCTCCACATAATCGTAGCCCTCTGAGATGTAGATAGGCAACAAATCGTAGAAAAGAATGGCGTTCACACCCTTGCTTTGGTATTCGGGCAACACACCTACCAACATCAAGTCAAGCACCTTTGGCTTCTTGATTTTCAGGGCTTTCAGCAAATGCCACCAACCAAATGGTGTGAGTTTACCCTTGGCTTTCTGCAAAGCTTTTGACATAGATG
This sequence comes from uncultured Bacteroidales bacterium, assembly GCA_902768125.1. Lineage (GTDB taxonomy): Bacteria > Bacteroidota > Bacteroidia > Bacteroidales > Bacteroidaceae > Minthosoma. Next base: position 8,515 of record CACXKA010000010.1, read on the forward strand.
GCATCGAGATACCGACAGCCACCAAGCGTCCGTTTGCCTCTGTAACAAGACTCACCAGCTTGAGGTCAAGCACTGGCAGATACATCTTCACGTATTGGTCAATCTGCTTCTGGCTCAATTCGCTGTAACCAAACAGCGGCTTGAATGCCTCGTTGATGACGCTGAAGATTTCCTGTCCGTATTCCTTGGCAATCTTCTTGGCAGATGTGTATTTCTTGATGCGCAGGTCGTATTTCTTCATCACAATCTCCGCAATCTTCTTCAATCGCTCTGGCAGACCTTCCTTCTTGGGCACTGTCATCAACATCTCAATCCAGTCGGCATCTTTCTCAAAACCAAGTCGTTCGATATGTTTCTGGTAATAAGGGTAGTTGTAGATGGTCGCCATCGTCGAAAGTTCCTCGAAACCTTCAATCAACATACCTTCCGCATCCATATCCGTAAATCCGAGCGGACCTTGAATGGTGTCCATACCACGCTCTCTACCCCACTCTTCCACCGTTTTCAGCAACGCCTCACTCACTTCCTCATCATCCACAAAGTCAATCCAACCGAAACGCACATTCTTCAGATTCCACGTCGCGTTGGCTTTTTTGTTGATGATAGCAGCCACACGCCCTACGAGCTTATCTTCCTTATATGCAAGGAAATACGCTGCCTCACAGAACTCCATTGCGGCATTTTTGTCTGAGAAAGTGTTCAACATATCCTCATACAAATCTGGCACAGAATATGGGTTGTCTTTGTATAGTTCGTAATTAAAACGGATGAACTGCTTCAGTTCCTTTTTTGTCTCAACTTTCTTGATCGTAACCATTATAAAACAGAAATTTGGGGCAAAGATACGATTTTTTTCTTGTATATCTTGTCCGTCTTTAGAATAATCACAATTTTTTCCAACACTTTTTCCATATAGACGATATATGGAGCTGTTTCTGAACTACTTCTTGAGTTGGAAAACGCCGACAATGGGAAGGTGGTCACTGATACCTCCTTGATAGGCAGGACCTTGGTAAGTACGGTGTGGTTTGTCGCCTCCATGAGTGCGATCACGTTCAAGAAGGAAAGGCAGGGAAAGAATGCGGGTTTGCTGATGGGAGAGGGTGGTGGTGTGGGTGAGGAGATGGTCGATAGTGGACCATTCACCTTGGTATTTGTAGGTGCCTGGTTGAAGCTTGGCAGTACGGTCAATGAGGTGGTGACTCCTCGTGAGAAGCTTGAGTTGTGAAGAGTTGGTTTCGGCATTGAAATCACCCATAACGATAAGATTGGGATGTCGTCTGACAGCACGTACAGAGTCGGTGTGTGCCTGAAGAATCTGACAGATGCTTTGACTCAGTTTCTGGGCATCATCACCACCTCGTTTGGAGGGTAGATGCACGATATAGACATCCAATGTATCACCTCCTTTGATAGTGCCTGCCACATGCAGAATATCACGTGTTTTTTGCCTTTTGATATTCGGTCGAATAGGTTGTGTTTCAATGGGATGAAAGGTATAAGGAGAATAGAGCAGGGCAACGTCGATACCTCGGTCATCCTTGGAATTAGTTAGGATGTAGCGATAACCTAATTGGGAGAGGGGAGTGCGACGAATCAGATACTGCATCACCGTATCATTCTCCACCTCACATAGCCCTATCAAATCCACAGGGCGTTTCTCGTCAGCTGCCGCAATTACCTTACTCACACCCTTCAGTTTGTTCATCAGGCGCGTGTGACTCCATTTGCGTTCTCCTCCTTCGCAGAATTCAAGGTCGTCCTTGCCCTCGTCGTGACGAGTATCAAATGCATTCTCAATGTTATACGACAGCACCGTGAAGAGCCCCCCAACCCCCGAAGGGGGAGGGCTGACGCGATGTTGTGCCTGCATTGGATACGCGTACATCATTAATAATAAAAGAACGAGAACTTTCATGTTAATGGGCTTCGAGCCAATTTGTGCCCCATCCGCAATCTGCAAACAGCGGAACGGACAGCTTGATGGCGTTCTCCATTTCGTTGATGACCAACTGCTGTAGTTTCTCTTTTTCTTCAGGAACCACGGAAAAGTTCAATTCGTCGTGTACTTGCAGAATCATCTTGGAGTGCAACCCCTCTTCTCGCATCCGTTTGTCGATGTGAATCATCGCCACTTTGATGATGTCGGCAGCGGTGCCTTGAATGGGTGCATTAATGGCATTTCGTTCCGCATAACCACGTACTACAGCGTTGCGTGAGTTGATATCGGGCAATTGACAACGCCTGCCTAATAAGGTCTCTGTATAACCCATCTGACGGGCTTTTTCGATACTTTTGTCCATATACTCCTTTACACCTGGATAAGTGGCAAAGTAGTCGTCAATCAGTTGTCGTGCTTCTCCACGACTTACCTCCATCCGTTCTGCCAATCCGAAGGCTGAGATGCCATAGATAATACCGAAATTGGCAGTCTTGGCTTTGCGGCGCATCGTGGAGGTGACTTCTTCAATAGGCACCTTGAAGATTTTGGCTGCTGTGGCTTGATGGATATCGTGCCCAGAATTGAAGTCTTCCACCATATTCTTGTCCTGACTCAGATGAGCCATCAAGCGCAATTCTATCTGGCTGTAGTCGGCAGAGAAGAAGAGCTCACCCTCATCAGGAATAAAGGCTTTTCTCACCTCCTTTCCGTTCTCATCACGAATAGGGATATTCTGTAAGTTAGGGTTACTGGAGGATAGGCGACCTGTTGCTGTAACCGCTTGATTGTAAGAGGTGTGGATGTGTCCTGTTCGTGGATTGACCAACTGTGGAAGGGCATCAATATAAGTGCTCAACAGCTTCTTGTAACCCCGATAATCGAGTATCTTTTCCACGATAGGATGCTTGCTCTTCAGGGCGAGTAAGGTAGCCTCGTCAGTCACATATTGTCCTGTCTTCGTCTTCTTGGGTTTCGAATCAATTTTGAGTTGGTCAAACAGCAATTCACCAATCTGTTTGGGGGAACTGATATTGAGTTCCTGTCCTGCCACTTCGCGGATTTCCCGTTCGATGGCATCCATTCGTTCTGTGAAGATGCGTGAGGTCTCTGCTAGCGATGCTTCGTCAATTCTGGCACCATTCATCTCCATCCTTGCCAAGACGGGTACGAGAGGCATCTCCACCTCTTCAAAGAGTTGATAAAGTCCCTTCTCATGAAGTTCCTTTTCCAAGATATTTTTCAGTTTCAGGGTCACATCAGCATCTTCAGCGGCATATTCATACACCTCCTTGGGAGTAAGTTCATGCATCGACCTTTGTTTCTTGCCTGAACCAATCAACGTGTCAATATGGATGGTCTTGTATTTGAGATACACCTCTGCCAGATAATCCATGTTGTGTCGCAACTCAGGTGCAAGGATATAATGTGCAATCATTGTGTCGAACATCCTTCCTTCGAGATGAATGCCATAATTTGCCAGCACCATCATGTCGTATTTGATGTTCTGTCCAATTTTTAGGATTTTGTCCGATTCGTACACCTCCTTGAATCTGTTAACAACTTTTAAGGATTGCTCATATTCTTCACCCGTCCATTCTTCATGATAGGGTATAGGTACATAAAATGCTTCACCTTCCTTCATTGCAAAGCTCAAACCGACCAATTTTGCCGACATCGCATCCCTAGAGGTGGTTTCTGTGTCTAAACTGACAAAATCAGAAGTCAAGATTTTTGCAATCAGCTTTTCCATTTCCTCCTCCGAATCAACGAGTTGGTAATCGTGAGGAATATCTTTTAACTCACTGAGATTCGAAAAAAACAAGTCTCCTTGCCCCGTGTTCGAATTTATTGGATTCTCAGAGGCTTGAGAAGAGGGTGTTTGAGCCGCATTTGTCACACTTGTGTCTCCAAAGAGGTCACCACTGAAGAGGTCAGCCATCTGTCCTTTGTTTTTGTTCGATGTGGAAGATGGAGTGGGGGATACTGGTGAAGATGTCTCACCTCCTCCCAATTTCTTCCTCATTAAAGTACGAAATTCCAATCGCTCAAAGATCTCTTTGAGGGCGATTTCATCGATAGGTTCACGTTTTAGGCTTTCAAGATTGAGCGTGATGGGCACATCGGTTTTGATAGCTGCCAAGAACTTTGACATCTTGATGTCCTCCACGTGTTCCTCCACCTTTTTCTTCATCGCCCCCTTTAGTTGGTCGATGCTTGCCAATAAATTCTCGATGCTGCCAAATTCATTGATGAGTTTCACAGCTGTCTTCTCACCCACACCAGGACATCCAGGGTAGTTATCGGACGAGTCGCCCATCAATCCTAACAAGTCAATCACCTGCTTCACATCGTTGATGCCATATTTTGCCTTCACCTCTGCTTCTCCTAAGATGTCAAAACCCCCATCAAATCGTGGTTTGTACATCTTCACGTTCTTCGCCACCAACTGCCCATAATCTTTATCTGGAGTCATCATATAGGTGTCAAGTTCACCGATGGATTCGCTTTGTTTTGCCAAAGTGCCAATCACATCGTCAGCCTCATAACCAGGCACTTCCAGTACGGGGATGCGGTACGCCTTCAATACATCCTTAATAATCGGAACAGCAAAACGGATACCTTCTGGTGTCTCTTCTCGTTGTGCCTTATACTCAGGGAATGCCTCGTGACGGAAGGTAGGACCATGTGGATCGAACGCCACGCCGATATAGTCAGGATTTTCCTTGTTGAGAATCTCCTCAAGGGTATTCACGAAGCCGAGAACAGCCGAGGTGTTTTCACCTTTGCTGTTGATGCGAGGATTCTTGATGAAACCGTAATAGGCTCTATAAATCAATGCATAAGCATCGAGAAGGAACAATTTTGCCATATGTTTTTGGATTTTGTGTGTAAACTTACAAATTATATTTGAAAAAAGCACTAACTTTGCAGATGTTTTTCAAGAATATGGACGCATTACAGCAAATAAGAAAGCCAATTGAAGCCGAGATGAGTCAATACAAGCAAGTATTTGACTCCTATCTTGTGCATACAAATCCGCTGCTCAACCGAGTGCTTGACAACATCGGCAATCGCAGGGGAAAGATGATGCGTCCCATCCTTACACTCCTCACAGCCAAACTGGTAGGGGAGGGGAAAGCGAATCAAAATTCCATCTATACAGCAGCTACTTTTGAGTTTTTCCATACAGCAAGCCTCGTTCATGATGACATCGTTGATGAGAGTGAAGAACGACGTGGACAGGAATCCGTGAATAATGCTTATGGCAATCAGATTGCCGTGCTGGTGGGCGATTTCATCCTTGCTAATGCCCTGCTTTGTGCTGCTAAGACGGGCAATACGGAATTAATAGAGGTGGTTTCTTATACTGCTCAGGATCTGGCTGACGGCGAACTCTTGCAATTGGATAATGTAGACAATGAGGAAATCACGGAGGAAGTGTATTTCCGTATTATCCGCAACAAGACTGCCGCCCTCTTTGCTGCTTGTGCTGAAGCGGGTGTTTTGTCGGTTTCATCGGATAAGAATACTCGTCAACTCATGAGGGAATTTGGCGAGAATTTAGGTATTTGCTTCCAAATTCGTGATGATATCTTCGATTACCACCATGACCCCTCTATTGGTAAGCCTACTGGTAACGACATGAAGGAGGGAAAACTGACACTTCCTGTCATTCATGCGCTTCTGGCTACTGGTAATGAAGAAATGTTTGCCCTTGCCCGTAAGGTGAAGACTCGTCAAGTCTCTCAGGAAGAGATTGACGCTTTGGTTGATTTCACCAAGCAAAATGGCGGTATTGAGTATGCAGTTCAGGTGATGAACGACTATGCTCAAAAAGCAAAGAACTTGCTTGCATCTTTTCCTTCTTCAGATGTCAAGCAAGCCCTTTACGATTATGTTGATTATGTGGAAGGACGTTCCATCTAATCTTCTGTTTTTAGAAGAACTTCACTTCCTTTCCTTCAATCTCAGACAACAACTTGTTTGCTAACGAACTGGTACCAAGACGCAACCATTGGTTCGTGAGCCATTTCTCACCCAATACTTCCTTCACAATCGTATAGTAGGTAAGGGCATCTTCTACTGTTTTCATGCCACCAGCAGGCTTAAAACCAATCTGAATGCCCGTTTTATCGTAGTATTCCTTGATGGCTTGACACATTACGAATGCGGCTTCTGGGGTTGCTGCAGGTTCCAGTTTGCCTGTTGAGGTCTTGATGTAATCAGCTCCCGCATACATCGCCAGGATGCTGGCAGTCTTGATGTTTTGGGCGGTTTTCAGACATCCCGTTTCAAGAATCGTCTTCAACTTCTTATCCCCACATACAGCCTTCATCTCAGCGATTTCATCGCACATTCCTTCGTAATCGCCCGTTAGGAACTTCCCGACAGGAATGACCATATCAATCTCTGTGGCACCATCTTTCAAAGCAAGTGCCGTCTCTGCTATCTTCACTTCAATAAAGGTCTGTGCAGAAGGGAAACTGCCTGATACACAAGCGATTTCCACCTCTTCGTTCTCCAATGTGTCGTGACAGATTTTGGCAAAGCAAGGATAGACGCATACGGTAGCCACATGCCCTAATTCTGGATAGACATCGTCGAACTTGTTCACCTTCTCCACAAACTTCAGTACGCTGTCCTCGTTGTCTGTCGTCTTGAGGGTGGTGAGTTCCACGCTGTTCAGCAAAAACTGCTTCACTTCCTTGGTGTTGTTCTCTGCCAGATGATTCTTCAAGAGGGTTTCCACTTGGCGTTTTACCTTCTCGTCATCGAGTTCCAAGTCATATTGCTTAAGAATCTCGAAATACTTGTTTTCTTCCATATTTATTCTTTGTTTTTAGTGTCCATACAAATGGTTACAGGACCGTCATTCAGTAGTTCCACCTTCATGTCTGCTCCAAATTCGCCTGTAGCAACTGGTTTGCCTAAGTTCTCCGATAGAACCGCACAGAATCGCTCATAGAGTGGAATTGTCACTTCATGACTTCCTGCTCTCAGATAGGAAGGTCGGTTTCCCTTCTTATAACTTGCCCATAAGGTGAACTGGCTCACCACCAGAATTTCACCTCCTACATCCAGAACGGATTTGTTCATCACACTATTCTCATCATCAAACACACGCAAGTTGCAGATTTTCTTTGACAGCCAATCTATATCTTCCTCTGTATCAGCATTTTCACAACCGATAAGAACCAAATAACCCTTGCCGATTGCTGATGTTCTCTCGCCATTGATGGTGACGGAGGCGTGTGTCACTCTTTGTATTACTGCTCTCATTTCCTTATTCTTCTTTGAAAGTATTGATCAGCAGTTGTGCTTTCGATGCTCCAACTACTTCTTTAAGTGTTTCATAATCAGTTTCTTTTATCCTCTTGACGCTCTTGAACTTCTTGAGTAACAGCGTCTTGGTTGTTTCACCAATACCCTTGATGTGATCTAGTTCTGATTCTGTGTTATGTTTGGCACGTTTCTGCTTGTGGAACGTAATTGCAAAGCGATGCACCTCGTCCTGTATTTGAGTGAGTAACTTGAAAAGTGGGCTATCCATCTCAATGCCAATTACTTGTGCAGGGAAACCAAACAACAATTCGTTGGTTCTGTGATGGCTATCTTTTGCCAATCCTGCAATGGGAATGTCAAGGTGCAGTTGGTCTTCAATCACCTTTCTCACCACTTCCATTTGTCCCTTTCCACCATCCGTAATGATGAGGTCGGGTAGGGGAGTCTCTTCTTCTATAGCGCGGCTATATTTGCGATACACCACCTCGCTCATTGAAGCGTAGTCATCAGGACCTATCACTGTCTTGATGTTGTATTTACGATAATCGTTCTTCGATTTCCTGCCTCCGATGAACACGACACATCCCGCTACAGCGTCTTGTCCCATGATGTTAGAATTGTCGAAACATTCGATGCGCATAGGGATTTTGGGTAGTTTCAGCTTGCGTTGCAGTTCCTTAAGGAGATTGACGTTCCGTTGGTCAGGATTCAAGCGTTCCGCTTGTTTCAAGGCATCTATGCGATATTGACGCACATTCGCTTCTGAGAGGAACAGCAGTTTTTTCTTGTCTCCAGCCTTAGGCACGATGAATTCAGCATCCTTCAGTGTGAAATCCAATTCAAAAGGTATCACCACTTCTTTGGATTCGTTGCCATATTGCTCTCGCATGCTTATTATAGCGAGTGAAAGGATTTCCTCTGGTGTCTCATCAAGTCGTTTCTTGTATTCGTTGGTGAAAACGCGTGTAATACAGCCGTTTACGACGTGCATATAGTTGACATATGCCTTGTTTTCGTCGTCTTCGATGCTGAAAACATCGATGTTTTGGTTCGTGCTGGTGATGACGCGACTCTTGCTGTCGAAATCTTTCGCCAACAGATATTTCTGTTTAACGGTTTCAGCTTCCAGATATTTCTCCTCCTCAGCTAATTTCTGCATCTCCTCTAAGAGTTTCTGGCACAGATTTCGTGTATTACCACTTAGAATCTCTCGGATTTCATCGATTTGTTGTAGATAATCCTCTCTTGTTTGCAAATTAATACAAGGTGCCTTGCATTTGCCAATATCGTAGTACAGACACTTTTTCAGTTTGCCTTGCTCCAATTTCTCTGGGGTGATTGGTGTGTGGCATAGCCGCACTTGATAGACTTTTCCAATCAGTTCCATCATCGCATTCAACGTGCCTGTATGGCTGAAAGGACCATAATATGTGCCCGTCTTTTTATCGATGTTTCGCGTCTTGATCACGCGTGGAAAATACTCGTTGGTGATGCAGACAGAAGGGTAGGTCTTACCATCCTTCAACAGAATGTTGTAGAAAGGTTGGTGTGCTTTAATGAGGTTGTTTTCCTGAATCAGCGCATCTTCATCGGTAGGCACCACCACGTATTTGATGTCCTGTATTTTGCTGACCAGAATCTGCGTTTTCCGCTTCTTGTAGGATTTATTGAAGTAGGAACTCACCCGACGTTTCAGGTTCTTAGCCTTACCCACATAAATCACCTTGCCATCTTTGTCTAAGTATTGATAGCATCCAGGTTCTTCGGTGAGGCTGTTGACAATCACCTTCAGTCGTTTTAATCGCTCCTCTTCTTTGGTCATCTGTTCTTTATAGTGTTACTTCAAGTGTTGTATTGTTCCACGTGAAACAATTCTCTTCTAACTTATGCAAAATCAGCGTGAAACACATTTGTGTTCAACGTGGCGTTAAATTCTGATGAGTGTGGTGACTTCGATTCCGTCGCCAATCGCTTCCCTTCCATGCAGCCCCTCGTCACGAATTTCCACCACAAAGTTCATGTAGCACTTCTTGGGATTGAACTTCTTTACCAGATTCCAAGCAGCCTTGATCGTGCCGCCTGTGGCAAGGAGATCGTCGTGCAGCAGCACCACATCGTTTTCGTCGATGGCGTCCACGTGAATTTCGATACTGTCAGTACCATACTCCTTCGTGTATGACTCGCTGATGGTCTTGTAGGGGAGTTTGCCAGGCTTGCGTGCCATGATGAAACCCGCATTCAGACGACGAGCCAAAATAGCGCCCATCACATAGCCACGAGTTTCCAACCCCACTACTTTCGTGATGCCTTTGTCCTTGTAGAGTTCATACAACTGCTCCTCCATAATTTCAAGCGCTTTGGCATCCTTGAAGAGAGTGGTGACATCGCGGAAGTTGATTCCCTTTTGAGGAAAATCGGGGATACTGCGGAGATGATCTAATAAGTATTGGTTGTTCAGTTCCATAAGAAGTTGATTGTATTGTTTGTTTGAGTTTTTTCTTGTAAATGGTTGATTTTGCATCCAATAACCGCAAATTGTTTCACGTGGAACAAAAGTAATGCTTTAACGTCCCATCAGCACCAACATAATGTTGATATCGGAGGGTGAAACCCCTGGAATACGTGAGGCTTGTGCCAGCGTGACGGGTTGGATGGCTTGCAGTTTCTGGCGAGCTTCGATAGAGATTTGTGTCATATTGGGATAGTCGAACTTGCCCTGAATCTTGATGTTCTCCAGCCGAATCATCTTATCTGCTTGCTGCTGCTCGCGATAGATGTAGCCCTTGTACTTGACTTGTATTTCTGCTGCTTCGATGATTTCTTCTCTTCGTGGGTCGTCGCCCAAGATGTGCTCCAATTCCTTCTGGAAAGGGGCGATGTGAGGAGCGATGTTGTTGATGTTGATTTGTGGACGCCCCAACAATTCCTCCAATTTGCAACCTTGTCGGAGTGGGGTGGTGCCCAACGCCTCTAACGTTGGATTGATCAGCGAAGGTTTCAGCGAGAAATTGGCGACGAAGTTGGTGATTGCCTCAATCTTCTCCTTCTTCGAAATCATCAGCTGGTAGCGTTCTTCCGAAGCCAAACCCAGTTGGTGACTACGTTCTGTCAGGCGCATATCGGCATCGTCCTGACGTAGTAGAATGCGGTATTCAGCACGCGAGGTGAACATACGGTAAGGTTCATCCACTCCCTTTGTCACCAAGTCATCAATCAGCACACCAATATAAGCCTCATTTCTGCCCAACGTGAAGGCTTCTCCGCCGTTCAGTGATGGGTTGCAGTTGATGGCAGCGTTGATACCCGCAATTACACCTTGTCCAGCCGCTTCTTCATAGCCCGTAGTGCCGTTCACCTGCCCAGCAAAGAAGAGGTTTTTCACCACTTTCGATTCGAGGGAATGTTTCAGCTGGGTGGGGTCGAAGAAGTCGTATTCTATCGCATAGCCAGGTCGATAAACCTCCAAGTTCTTGAAAGCAGGAATCTCTCGAAGTGCCTTGATTTGGATGTCCATTGGCAGCGACGAAGAGAAACCATTCAGATACATCTCGTTGGTCGTCTCTCCTTCTGGCTCGAGGAACAGCATGTGCTCGTCCTTGTCAGGGAATGTATGCAGCTTGGTTTCAATGCTTGGACAATAGCGAGGACCGATGCTCTGAATCTGTCCGTTATAGAGAGGTGAATCCGCCAATCCTGAGCGCAACACCTCATGTACAGCCGTGTTCGTGTAGCAAATCCAGCAGGGGAGGGCGTTCCTTTTTGATACAGCTGTATGTTCCGTGGGCAGATACGAGAACTTGTGGAAATCGTGGTCACCATCCTGTTTCTCCATCAACGAGAAGTCCACACTTCGCTTGTCGATGCGCACAGGAGTGCCTGTCTTCATCCTGTCGGCACGAATCCCATGTTTGGTGATGGATTCCGTCAGTTCCAACGAAGGCAGTTCGGCACATCTTCCACCAGGAATCATCACCCTGCCGATGTGCATCAAACCGTTTAGGAATGTACCAGCCGTGATGATGACACACTTTGCCTGAAACTCTGCTCCGTAGAAAGTATTTACTCCTTTAACGATTTGATTTTCAACAACTAACCCCCTTACTTGGTCTTGCCAAATCTGCAAGTTCGGTGTGTTTTCCAGTATCTCTCGCCAAGTCCAGATGAACTTGTTGCGATCACATTGCGAACGAGGACTCCATACAGCAGGACCTTTCGAGAGATTCAACATCCTGAATTGCAAGCTACAACGATCCGTCACGATGCCTGTGAAGCCTCCCAATGCATCTATCTCTCTCACAATCTGTCCTTTAGCGATACCACCAATGGCAGGATTGCACGACATTTGTGCAATCTTGTTCATATCCATCGTGATCAGACACGTCTTGGCACCCAAATTAGCAGCAGCAGCAGCAGCCTCACAACCAGCGTGACCTGCTCCCACCACTACCACATCGTAGTTGAAAATCATCTTATTACGCGTAATTGAAGTGCAAAGTTAGTACAAACCGAGCGAAATACAAAATTAATCAGAATTTATTTTTATTTCCGAGGTGCCGCCTAAGTTCGACGAAGTCAACATTACGATTAACCGAGCGAAATACAAAATAAAAACAAAAGTTTTTACTTCATCTTATACAACTTATATTGGAATGTTAGCTGCACATAGTGTGGATTGCCTGAACTGCGGTTTTCGCTTCGTCCTGTGCCTGATATATATGTGCTGAAATTGCTACGTTCCTGCAGAATGTCGTACCATGAGAGCTTCAGTAAGCCTCTGTAGTCGCGTAGCACCTTATATTCAACACCCAGATTCCAGATGAATTCTGTGCGGTTCGCATCTCTCATCTTACTACCTGCTTGCCCAGAAATGTTCAGGTCGGTCTTGAGGGTGAGCCTGTTTCCCAACCAATAATTCCAGGTGCTGTTGACGTTATATGTATGATTCTTTTCAATCGAAGTCATATAGTTGCTTTCGCCCCATTGGTAGCGATAGTTTCCGTTCAGCGTCAGGTCGAAATGCTTGGTGTACAGCACGAATCGAGGCGCTAAAGAAATGGAGTGAACATCCGAAGCTCCCTTTCCACTTTCTGTCGCACCAAGAGCTTGCATGTAGCTGACCGAATGATTAAAATTATAGTTGGTGTTTACACTCAGATTCGCATGCTGGAAGTCTGTTCGGTAGCTGACATTTCCACCAAGTCCCCAGTTGCCGTTGATGTTCTCAGATGTGGAGATCGTTCCTCCTGTCTTTGTATCAAAGATAGTTCGAGAAGAGATGTTGTTTCGGGTGAAAGAATAGTTGCCATTAAACGACCATCCGCCGCCACAATTGGCATTGAGGTAAAAGCTATGGGTTTCCGGCTTCTTGAGGTTCGGATTGGCTATCCGAATGTAGAGCGGATTATTGTTTGTAGTTGGTTGTACCAGGTATGAGCCGTCTACGAAACGATTGTTATACTGATAGATCAAGTTCATATAATGATTCTGTCCGAATCGGTATGACAGGTTGGTGGACAAATTCAGGAGTGGTGCTTGCTGGGTGGTGTCGGCTATCACACCGTCCTTGCGTTCATAGTGGTAAGTATCCCGCGTGGGAGCAACCCTCACGTTTTGACTGAAGCTCCAGCGTTTGAAGTGAAAGTTATAGTCGATTCCTATATTGTGGGCAGCCGACTTGGTTTGTTGGTAGGTGCTGATGCTGTCCAGTCGCTGGTAGTTGTTTGTCAGGTCATAATAGATACGCTCCGATTCACTATTATTATGCGTGAACTCATAGGTGAAAGTCATGTTCTGGTGCAACTTTTCCGGACCGAATTCGAAATGACTTCTTGCCATAAGGCTGAGACGCTCTGAATTGGCGGGAGCAGTGCTTTCTCGCAGATAGTGCCACACGCTGTCGCCATATTGTAGGTAATCCGTCTGCTGCCGTTCTGTCGATGATTCAAACCGGTCGCTTGTGTTCAGGTTTATACGAATGTCAATGTTGGCATCCGCCTCTCCTTCAAAATAGTTGTAAAAGTTGCCTTGAAAACCGAACGATTGCTGATGCGAACGGCTCGATGACTCACTGCTTCTGCGGTTCAGCGTGATGCCGGCCAGCTGTTCCTCGTCCATCAGTTCGTTGTTTTCGCCCACGAACGGATTGCCGTTATAGGTAGCACTATTCGATTGACTATGCGACTTTGAGTCATTGTAGCCATAGTTCATATTCACATTAAAACCACCATTCTTTGTCGATGTATTGACACCGAGATGATGATCCGTGTTGTTGTTGTAGCTTTTCGACTGAGAGGCAGAAGTCGAATATTGCTCGTATTCAGGCATGATGGTCGAATTGAGGGATTCCCGCTCGCTTCGCTGGTCAGTGTAGTAATATTGGGGGCGATACTGCACTTGGGTTTTGCCGAACCGTCTTCTGTAACTTCCATCCATCCTGTTATTGCTGTTTTTCTTCGAGTTGGGATTAGGCAAATCATCCAATTGAACGTTTGCGTCCCACTCTCCCTTATTGCCTTTCCTCCATTGCATTCCTTGCATCTGGAAATGGTAAGTGTTCTTGACGTCCGTCGTTCCTATCTCAGGCTTCGTCAACTCCACTTTATTCACAGGATTCTTCGTAATCATATCAGCCACCAAATGCTTTGTCGTGTCCGTACTCAACGTGTCTGCTTGCGTCTTATATACTCGGAACTGTTTCAAATCCGCATTTTCGATGTTTTCCAACGCTATCTTCATGTCGTGGGCAAAGAACGATTCACCATTCAGCCTGATTTCATGAATCACGCTGTCTCGGTAGGTGAGCTGTCCGTCTTCATAGCGCAATCCGGGCATACGACGCACCAGATTGAGCAACACCGTTCCTCGGGGCATCTCAAACGCATCCACATTAAACACTGTCGTGTCGCCACTCTCATACATTCGTTGCAACTCTCCGACAATCACCACCTCGTCCACACTCATCGGCTTGCTTTTCAGCACGATGCTGTCGAGATTCAAATGCCAACCTCCTCCAAAACTCTTATTTTCTTCACTATAGTATCTAAATGCCAGCTTCAGGTCTTGCGTGTATGTTTCATATCCCACATAAGAGATCTTCATCCTCACTCTGGGCACATCGTTCTTCTTCACACGCTTCTTCAGCACAGACATCCCCTGATAAAAATGCCCGTTTTTGTCCGCCACAGCCACCTGCTTCACCGTCGTATCGTTCAGGCACACCAATTGGATGTTCGCGCTGGGAAGCGGATAAGACTTGGGATCCATCTCGTCTATTCCAAAAATACGACCGGTAATGTTCAGCCAAATTTGCTCCCCGACCGTTTGGCGACCATTTGGCTGCCCGCCCCCAGAAATATAAATCTGAGCCTGCATCCCGATCGACATGCAGAGCAGCAAAACCATCCATATAGCCTTTTTCTTGCTCATTACTCTCAACTTTTAAGCGTAGTTCTACGTACTTTTTTTGAAAACGATGCAAAGGTACGTTTTTTGCCCTCAAACCACCAAGAAAATCAATTTACAAAAAATTTACATTTTCATGGAGGGGGTGGAAAACAATTTACAAAAATTATACATATATTTTGTAGTTCGCTATCTTTCAGCAACTTATGAAAAACAGGTGCCGTGGAAAGGAGAAAAGCCTCGACAAAGTTAATTCTTTCTCTTGAAACAGAAAAATATTTCCTGTAAAAACAGATTTTTTGTTTCCTCATGGGAGAGATTTTGTTCCCCCGTTAGGAAAATATTTTTTTCTAACTAGGCAGCAAAAATTGCTTCCCCCTAAGGGAAAATTTTGCAACCCTTAAGGGTAACAAAAATTACCCTTCAAAAATTGCCGACGGCAATCCTATCTTTTGCCGTCGGCAAAACGATGCTTTGCCGCCGCCTCTTTCAATCGATGCCGTCGGGGCGTCTCCTTTTTTAGAACTGAAGTGAAGCGATGACTTGCCATAATTCTTAAAATCTTTCGTTTTTTGATAAAATATTCCCTCACTTTTTACGCCAAAACTTGTTGGTATTGGCAAAAAGTGTTACATTTGTGGCGAAATATCTTTATTCATGAAGAAACTAACCGACTGGCTCAAAAAGAGAGCTCTTCTTCATCGCATGACCCATGTATCCATCAAATGGTAACTTATGAAATGGACACCTGAACTTCGTGATTTCATCCAGGAACATCTGAATGATGATACGGCTGGGTTGCTGTTGGCAGCTCAGCGGTATCAGGGGATTGATGTGCCTTTTGCTGTAGAGCAGATTGAGGCGAGGAAACGCTTGAAAGGGAAGTTGCCCGAGTGGTATGAAAATGTGGAGTTGGTGATGGGTGGAAGAGTGCCTGCAGAGCAATGCAGTTCGGAAGTGACGGCGAGATATAAACGGAGCATTCTGGAGGGGGAGAGTCTTTGTGATATGACGGGTGGAATGGGTGTGGATTTCTGGTATATGTCGGAAGGAATGAAGAGATCGATTTATACGGAGAGGAATGAGGAACTTTGTGAGGTGGCAAGACATAACTTTCAGGTGCTGAAGGATGAAAGGCATCCTGAGGCAGAGGTGAGATGTGGCGATGGACGAGAATTGCCGATTCCATCGGTGGACATCATCTATCTTGACCCCGCACGAAGGGCTGGAGACGGGAGCCGTGTGTATGCGATGGAGGATTGTGAACCGAATATCGTGGAGTGGCAGGATGAACTCTTGCGTCATACGAAGATGCTGTTGGTGAAACTCTCGCCGATGGTGGATATTACAGATGTGTTGAGAAAGTTGAAGGGAGTGACGGATGTGCATATCGTGGGGGTAAGGAATGAGTGCAAGGAAATATTGGTGCAAGCCCATGCGGTTGGCGATTCTCTCTATGCGGGGTGTGTGAAGGTGCATTGTGTGGATTTTTGGGCAGATAGACAAATGGAATACATTTTTGAGAGTTCAGAGGAAACACATCGTGTGAATATCACTTCTTTAGGGGTTAGAGGTTTTCTCTACGAACCTGATGTAACCCTGATGAAGGCACAGGCATTCAGTTCTCTTTGCCAGCGATTTCCTGTGTATCAGTTGGATGTGGAGACTCATTTGATGACTTCCGACGAATTCGTCGCTGATTTCCCAGGTCGTATCTTTGAGGTGGAGGAAATGATTCCGTTCTCTTCGAAGGTGATGAAACGACTGAAGAAAGAGATTCCCCAAGCTAATATTGCTACCCGTAACTTTGTGATGACTGCTGAGGAATTGCAGAAAAGGTCAGGCATCAAAGTTGGGGGTGAGGTGTATTTGTTTGGGGCAAAAGTGAAAGATGTGGGGCAGATGTTGCTGAAGTGCAGAAAAAAAGTCGTACCTTCGCACCCATGAAACGATCTGATTTTGAAATCATGGCACCTGTGGGGAGCCGAGAGAGTTTGGCTGCGGCGTTGAAGGCTGGGGCTAATTCGGTGTATTTTGGCATCGGCAAACTGAACATGCGAAGCCATAGTGCCAATGCCTTCACCATCGACGACTTGAAGGAGATTGCTGCCATTTGTCATGAGAAGGGGGTGCAGTCCTACTTGACGGTCAACACCATCATCTATGGCGAGGATATTGAGACGATGCACGAGATTGTGGATGCGGCTGTGGAGGCAAAGATATCGGCTGTGATTGCTTGTGATGTGGCTGTGATGACGTATTGCAACCAGGTGGGGATGGAGGTGCATCTGAGCACTCAACTGAACATCTCGAACATTGAAGCGCTGAAGTTCTATGCCCAGTTTGCCGATGTGGTGGTGTTGGCAAGAGAACTGAATATGTGGCAGGTGAGGGGTATTTACCAACAGATTGTGGAACAGGATATTCGAGGACCTAAGGGAGAACTGATTCGTATCGAGATGTTCTGTCATGGGGCGTTGTGTATGGCGATTAGCGGCAAGTGCTACCTGTCCTTGCAGAATGCGGGCAGGAGTGCGAATAGAGGGGAGTGTGTGCAGATATGTAGGCGAGGCTATGAGGTGACGGATTTGGAGACAGGCACGCAACTGAAGGTGGACAACAAGTACATCATGTCGCCTCGTGACTTGAAGACAATACGTTTCATGGATGTGATGATGAACGCTGGTGTGCGAGTGATGAAGATTGAGGGTAGGGCACGAGGACCAGAGTATGTCTATACAGTGGTGAAGGCGTATGACGAGGCAATCAATGCCGTTCTTGACGGCAGTTTCACGGAGGAGAAGAAAGATAAGTGGGATGAGCAGTTGAGCACGGTCTTCAATCGTGGTTTCTGGGACGGCTACTATCAGGGCCAGAGGTTGGGTGAATGGTGTGAGGTGTATGGCAGCAGGGCAACGGAGAAGAAGGTGTATGTGGGCAAGTGCATGAAATATTTCTCGAAGATTGGTGTGGCTGAGTTCCTGATTGAGAATGAGGACTTGCATGTAGGTGATAAGCTCTTGATTACAGGTACCACGACAGGAGCACTCATCCAGCCTTGTGAGGAAATCCGTTTCGACTTGGAACCTGTGGAAACAGCAACGAGAGGGCAGCATATCAGTATTAAGGTAGATGAGCGAGTGCGTGTGAATGACAAGCTGTATGTGCTCCAGCCAGCAGATAGATTGACACAACAATGAGAGTGGAAGGATTGAAAAATTGAAGATATAGATGGCAGAAGATTTTGACATAAGAGAACAGCGGAACGTGAAGGATAAGGATTTTGAGAATGCCTTGCGTCCTTTGCGGTTTGACGATTTCAGCGGACAAACCAAGGTGGTGGAGAACCTGAGTGTTTTTGTGGAGGCTGCTCGTTTCCGAGGCGAACCCCTTGACCACACGCTCCTGCATGGTCCTCCAGGATTGGGTAAGACGACACTCAGCAACATCATTGCCAATGAGTTGGGTGTGGGCTTCAAAGTCACATCGGGTCCTGTGTTGGACAAACCGGGTGACTTGGCAGGCATCCTCACTTCGTTGGAAGAGAATGATGTGCTGTTCATCGACGAGATTCATCGCCTCTCCCCTGTGGTGGAGGAATATCTGTATAGTGCGATGGAGGATTACCGCATTGACATCATGATTGACAAGGGGCCTTCGGCACGTAGCATCCAGATAGACCTCAGCCCCTTCACATTGGTGGGTGCCACCACACGTAGTGGATTGCTGACAGCGCCCCTTCGTGCTCGTTTTGGCATCAACCTGCATTTGGAATACTACGATGCTGATGTGCTGACCAAGATTGTGCTACGTTCTGCCAAACTGCTTGGCATCCCTTGTGATTTCGATGCTGCAGGCGAGATTGCAGGTCGCAGTCGTGGCACTCCTCGTATTGCCAACGCTTTGTTGAGGCGTGTGCGTGACTTTGCCCAAGTGAAGGGAAATGGTACGATTGACCTTCCTATTGCCCACATGGCATTGGAGGCGTTGAACATTGACAAATTTGGTCTTGACGAGATTGACAATAAGATTCTCACCACCATTATTGATAAGTTCAAGGGTGGTCCTGTGGGTCTTGGTACGATTGCTACAGCGATAGGTGAGGATACGGGTACGATAGAGGAAGTGTATGAGCCGTTCCTCATCAAGGAAGGCTTCATCAAGCGTACTCCACGAGGTCGCGAAGTCACAGAATTAGCTTATCGACATTTGGGAAAGAATCCGTGGATCAATCCTAACGATAAGACAGGAATGGGAAGCCTTTTCGATTAACGAAGAGGCTTTTTTTGAAAAATTTACACATTATATATATAGCGTAATGTTTTTTTTGCTTACCTTTGCACCCGATTTTCATAAACGGAAGTAAATAAAACAACGATACATGCAAAAGAATTTAGTGATTGTCGAGTCTCCTGCGAAGGCAAAAACATTGGAGAAATTTCTCGGCAAAGATTACAAGGTGATGTCTTCGTATGGACACATTCGTGACCTGAAAAAGAAGGAGATGAGTGTAAATCTGGATGATTTTTCACCAGAGTATGAGATACCTTCAGATAAAGAGAGCGTGGTTAAGAGTCTTCGTAACGAGGCAAAGAAAGCAGATACCGTTTGGCTGGCATCCGATGAAGACCGCGAGGGAGAAGCCATCTCTTGGCACTTGAGCCAAGTGTTAGGATTGGATCCCAAAGCGGCAAAAAGAATTGTTTTCCACGAAATCACAAAGAGTGCCATCCTGAAGGCCATCGAGACCCCTCGCACCATCGATATGGGTCTGGTGAATGCACAGCAGGCACGTCGAGTTT
Source organism: uncultured Bacteroidales bacterium (assembly GCA_902768125.1). Classification (GTDB taxonomy): domain Bacteria; phylum Bacteroidota; class Bacteroidia; order Bacteroidales; family Bacteroidaceae; genus Minthosoma. The sequence continues at coordinate 27,943 of CACXKA010000010.1, forward strand.
TGGATAGAATCGTAGGTTTCAAGATTTCACCCGTGTTGTGGAAGAAACTGAAACCAAGCCTCTCGGCAGGTCGTGTACAGAGTGTGGCAGTACGACTGATTGTAGAACGTGAGAAGGAGATAGAGACCTTCAAGAGTGAGTCGATATACAGAGTCAGCGCCGTCTTCATGGTGGATGGACAACCCATCAAGGCATCCTTGGCTCACGGTTTCAAGACAGAAGAGGAAGCGGAGGCGTTCCTGGAATCTTGCAAGGACAAGGAGTTTACGATTACAGACATCGACAAGAAGCCAGTGAAGAAGAGCCCTGCCCCTCCATTCACTACTTCCACCCTTCAGCAGGAAGCAGCTCGCAAGTTAGGCTTCACCGTTAGCCAAACTATGATGGTGGCACAGCATCTGTATGAATCGGGACATATCACTTACATGAGAACGGACTCTGTGAACTTGTCTTCCCTCTGCCTCAATACGACGAAGGAGGAAATCATCAAGATACATGGTGAGAAATACTCAAAGCCTCGTCAGTTCCATACTAGTTCGAAGGGAGCACAAGAGGCACACGAAGCAATCCGTCCTACTTATATCTCTGAGCATGAGGTATCAGGCAATTCACAGGAAAAGCGTCTTTACGACCTGATTTGGAAACGCACGATTGCTTGTCAGATGGCGGATGCAGAAGCAGAAAAAACCACCATCACCATCTCTGCTGATGACGTGAACTTCACAGCAACAGGTGAGGTTATTACGTTCGATGGTTTCTTGCGTGTATATCGTGAATCCTATGATGATGATGTGCAGCAAGATGAGGCAGAAGGATTGCTGCCAGCCGTGAAGAAGGGTGAACATCTGAAAATGCAGGAGATGGTAGCGACTCAACGTTTCAGCCAGCATCCATTGCGCTATACAGAGGCAAGTTTGGTGAAGAAATTGGAGGAACTCGGCATTGGCCGTCCTTCCACTTATGCCCCAACCATTTCCACCATTCAGCAGCGTGACTATGTGGAGAAGGGCGATAAGAAGGGTGAAGAAAGAAACTATGAAGTGTTGAAGCTCTCGAACGGAAAGATTAAGAAGTCAACCAAGAAGGAAGTGGTGGGCAAGGAGAAAGGAAAACTTCTGCCAACTGACATCGGAACAGTGGTGAATGACTTCCTCATTCAGGCTTTCCCAGAGATTGTTGATTATAATTTCACAGCCAATGTGGAGAAAGACTTCGATGAAATTGCTGACGGCAAGGAGAATTGGCAACAGGTGATGCGTGACTTCTATGCAAAGTTGGAACCTATGGTGGATGCCACGCTTCATGAGAAGAACGAACATAAAGTGGGTGAGCGTTATTTGGGTGATGACCCCAAAACAGGCAAGCCTGTAAGTGTGAAGATTGGACGTTTCGGACCGATGGTGCAGATTGGTGTGGCTGACGAAACGGAGAAGCCACGCTTTGCCCAGTTGAACAAGGGTCAGAGCATTGCCACCATCACTTTGGAGGAGGCATTGGAACTCTTCAAGTTGCCTCGTACCTTGGGTGAATACGAAGGAGATGAGGTGTCGGTGGGAGCTGGTCGATTTGGTCCTTATGTGCTGCATCAAAAGAAATATGTGTCTATCCCCAAGGGAACTGACCCTATGGAAATGGATCTGGAGGATGCCATCAAGCTGATAGAAGAAAGGAAGAAGACAGAAGCTTCAGCACACTTGAAGACTTTCGAGGAAGATGCTGAAATGGAGGTGATGAATGGTCGTTTCGGTCCTTATCTGAAGTATAAAGGGGCAAACTACAAACTGCCAAAGAGCATCAAAGACCCAGCTAACCTCACCTATGAGGAATGCATGGCTTTTGTGGAGAAGGCAGAAAAGACTCCAGCAGAAGGAAAGACCACCACAAAACGTGGTAGAAGAACGACAAAAGCATGACACGCATTATTCTGATAGGTTACATGGGAGCGGGCAAGACCACGATTGGTAAGGTCTTGGCACGTGAGATGGGAATGGAGTTCTACGACCTTGATAATTACATCGAGGACCGTTTTCACCAGAAAATTCCAGACATCTTTGCCGAACAAGGAGAGGAAGGTTTTCGTGAGGTGGAAAGTAAAATGTTGCATGAAGTGGCAGAGTTTGAGAATGTCATCATCTCGTGTGGGGGTGGAACCCCTTGCTTCTTCGACAACATGGAGTATATGAATACGCGTGGTGAGACCATCTTTCTGGATGCAGCACCACAGGTGTTGAAAGAGCACCTGCAGATGGGAAAGACGGTGCGTCCGCTCATTCAGGGCAAGACAGAAGAAGAGTTGATTGCTTACATTGAAGAGTCGCTCCAAAAGCGTTTGCCTTACTACCAGAAGGCGAAGCACACCCTCAAGATAGAGGTGATTCACACCAAAGAACAAATCAAGAATTACGTCAACCAAATCATCGGTTTAATATGAGAAAATGGCGCATTGAAGACTCCAACGAATTGTACGGCATCTCAGGCTGGGGAGTCAACTATTTCCGTATCAACGATAAGGGAAATGTGGCAGTGACACCACGTAAGGATGGTGTTGAGGTCGATCTGAAGGAAGTGATGGACGACCTTGCGCTTCGCGATGTGTCGGCACCTGTATTGGTGCGTTTCCCCGATATCATCGACAATCGTATCGAGAAGACTTCCACCTGCTTCAAGAAGGCAGCCAATGAGTATGGCTACAATGGAGAGAACTTCATCATATACCCCATCAAGGTCAACCAAATCAGTCCTGTGGTGGAAGAAGTCATCAAGCACGGAAAGAAGTTCAACCTGGGTTTGGAGGCGGGTTCGAAGCCTGAGCTCCATGCTGTGTTGGCTGTCAACATGAACAGCGACTCCCTGATTATCTGTAATGGCTATAAAGACCAGGATTACATCGAATTGGCGCTGCTTGCCCAGAAGATGGGTAAACGTATCTTCATTGTGGTGGAGAAGTTCAATGAGTTGGAAATCATCACTCGTACAGCCAAAAAGCTGGGCGTGCGTCCCAATATGGGTATCCGCATCAAGTTGGCGGCATCAGGCTCTGGCAAGTGGGAAGAGAGTGGTGGCGATGCCAGCAAGTTTGGTTTGACTTCTGGTGAACTTCTGACGGCACTCCAATATATTGAGGAGAATGACATGAAGGATTGCCTGAAACTTATTCATTTCCATATTGGTAGCCAGATTACGAAGATTCGTCGTATTCAGAATGCCTTGCGTGAGGCGAGTATGTTCTACGTGCAGTTGCACAAGATGGGCTATGGCGTGGAGTTTGTCGATTGTGGAGGTGGTTTGGGTGTTGATTACGATGGCAGCCGTTCGAGCAACAGTGAGAGTTCTGTCAATTACTCCATTCAGGAGTATGTGAACAACTGTGTCTATACTTTTGTGGAGGCAGCAAATGCCAATGAAATACCTCATCCCAATATCATCACAGAAGGTGGACGTTCCTTGGCAGCTCATCATTCTGTACTCATCATGGAAGTGCTGGAAACTACAGAGGTTCCTGCGATGCCAGACGAGTTTGAGGTAAAGGAAGATGACCACCAATTGGCAAAAGACCTTTATGATATCTGGTGCAACATCAATGTGCGCAATATGTTGGAGAACTGGCACGATGCCCAGCAGATTCGTGAGGAAGCGCTTGATCTCTTCTCGCATGGTATGCTTGACTTGCGTACTCGTGCAGAAATTGAAAGAATGTATTGGGCGGTGGCACGAGAAATCAACACGTTGGTGCATACGATGAAGCACGTACCTGAAGAGTTCCATTCGTTGGATAAACTCTTGGCAGACAAGTATTTCTGTAATTTCTCCCTTTTCCATTCATTGCCTGATGCTTGGGCGATTGACCAAATCTTCCCCATCATGCCGATTCAGCGACTCAATGAGCGCCCTGACCGCAACGCTACGTTGCAGGATATCACCTGCGACTCTGATGGAAAGATTGCACAGTTTGCCACAGAAACAGGAGTCAGCCACTTCATTCCACTCCATTCATTGGAGAAAAAGAAGGGGTCTTACTATATTGGTGTTTTCTTGGTAGGTGCTTATCAGGAGATTCTGGGTGATATGCACAACCTCTTTGGTGATACGAATGCCATTCACGTCACGACAGACAAAGATGGTTACCACATCAAGAACATCATTGATGGTGAGACGGTTGCCGATGTGCTCAGCTATGTCCAGTACGAACCCAAGAAACTCGTTCGAAGCCTTGAGGTGTGGGCAAAGCAAGCCATCAAGGAGGGCAAGATTACGCTCGAAGAGGGTAAGGAGTTCCTCGATACTTATCGTAGTGGTTTATACGGATATACATATCTCGAATAAATGGCAAATCTCAAAGGCTTAGCGAAGGACACAGCTATCTATGGAATGAGCAGTATTGTAGGGCGTTTCCTCAATTACCTGCTCGTGCCGCTCTACACCAACTACATGCCGAAAGAATCGGGCGATTATGGTGTGAGCGTCAATATCTATGCCTATACGGCGTTGGCGTTGGCAATCCTTACTTTTGGTATGGAGACAACGCTTTTCCGCTTTGCCAATAAAGAGGGCGAGAAGCCTGATACTGTGTTCACTACTGCTATTACGGTAGTGAGTGTGCTTTCTGCTATATTCCTTGCTTCCATCTTTGGCTTTATTACGCCTATCAGCGAATCTCTTGGCTATGCTGACCATCCTGAGTATATTTTGATGATGGCAACGGTGGTGGTGCTTGATTCCATTCAGGCGATGCCGTTCAGTTATTTGCGTTTCCAAAAGCGTCCCATCAAGTTTGCTTCGCTGAAGATGCTGTTCATCTTTCTCAACATCGGTTTGAATGTCCTTTATTTTGTGGTGTTGGAAAAGACGGAGGTGTTCTATGTGTTCTGTATCAATCTGTGGTGTACAGGTCTTATTTCCTTCTTCTTCATCCCTGATTTCCTCAAGGTGAAGTGGCAGTTTGACTTCGCTTTGTTGAAGCGCATGCTTTCTTATTCTTGGCCCATTTTAGTTTTGGCGATAGCGGGTGTGCTCAACCAGACAGTCGATAAAATCATCTTTCCGTTGGTTTGTAGCGAGGCGGATGCTAAAGCACAGTTGGGTGTGTATGGTGCTTGTGTGAAAGTGGCGATGATTATGGCGATGATCACCCAGGCCTTCCGTTATGCTTACGAGCCGATCGTGTTCTCGAAAGCCAAGGACAAGGACAGCAAGGAATATTATGCTGTGGCGATGAAGTATTTCATCATCTTCACTCTTTTCGCCTTCCTTTGTGTGATGGGATATATGGATATTCTCAAGCACATTATTGGCGAAGAATATCGTGAGGGACTTGTCACAGTTCCTATCGTGATGGCTGCAGAAATCATGATGGGCATCTACTTCAACCTTTCTTTCTGGTACAAGCTTATTGACAAAACTATCTGGGGGGCGTGGTTCTCTTTGACAGGTTGTGCTGTACTCGTCACCATCAATGTCATTTTCATCCCTAAATACGGCTATATGGCTTGTGCCTGGGGAGGTTTTGCCGGGTATGCGACAGCGATGACGCTCAGCTATTTCGTGGGTCAGCGGCTCAATCCTATTCAGTACGACCTCAAGGGCATCTTCATCTATATCCTCTTGGCGGCAGCCCTTTTTGTGGCGATGATTTTCTTGCCTGATACGTGGCCCGTATGGCTTCGTATCCTCCTCAACACTATCCTTATTATCCTCTTCCTCCTTGAAATCATCCACAGAGACTTGCCCTTGCACAGCCTTCCTGTGATTGGAAAGAAGTTTAAGAAATAATCGATATATGAAACGAATCGTATTCCTCCTATTATCCATCCTCTGCCTGACTGCCAAAGCAGATGAAGGCATGTGGGTGATGGGCAATTTCTCAGCGAAGACAGATTCTATCCTTCGCAGTTTAGGTCTGGAACTGACACCCGAAGAACTCTACAGCACGGAGACTCCTTCGCTGAACGATGCTATTGTGCAATTGGGCGGCTTCTGCTCAGGTGTGGTGGTCAGCCCTGATGGTTTGATGTTTACTAACCATCATTGTGGTTTCAGCTCCATCCAAGACCACTCGACCCCTAAGCACGACTACTTGAAGAATGGTTTCTACGCTAAATCCTTTGAGGAAGAATTGCCGAACGAAGATCTTTATGTCCTTTTTCACATCAAGACCGTTGATGTGACCGACCTTTTGTTGAGTGCTATTCCTGAGGGAGCCAAAGATTCTCAAGCCGATTCCATCATTGATGCGGTTTCTCAGAAACTGATGGAAATGGTGGATTATAGTGGCAAAGGCATCGAGAGCGAGGTGAATGCTTTCTATAAGGGAAGCAAGTACTATCTATCTGTCTATCAACGATATGATGATGTTCGTCTGGTGTATGCCCCTCCTCAGTGTCTGGGCAAGTATGGAGGCGATACCGACAACTGGATGTGGCCTCGTCAAACCTGCGATTTCAGCGTCTTCCGTATCTACGCAGACAAAGACAATAATCCTGCTGCATACAGCAAGGACAACGTGCCTTATCATCCCCGCAAATTCGCTCATGTCAGCACGCAGGGTTACCATGATGGTTCCTATGCGATGACCTTGGGATATCCAGGCAGCACGGATCGTTATCTCTCCTCTTATGGTATTGAAAGCACGATGCGCACCATCAATGACGTTCGTTATCAGGTGCGAGGCGTGAAGCTTGCCATTCTTGATGAGGCGATGAAGCAAAGCGATGCCCTTCGTATCATGTATGCATCCAAATATGCCAGCAGTTCCAACTATTGGAAGTTCTCGTTGGGGCAGAACACAGCCCTCGACAACCTGAAGGTGATTGAGGAGAAACAGCAGTTGGAGAAGGAACTGATGGAGTGGGTGGAAGAGGACACATTGACGAGAGGTCGCTATCTGGGTGTGCTCGAAGCCTTGGAAGGTTACTACACGGAGAACTTTGAAACCCTCTATGCTCGCAACCTTTCGATTGAATCCTTCTATAGTGGTAGCGACATCTTCAGCTTTGTGTTGCGCAACGTGATGCGTCCTCGTGAGGATGACTTTCAGGAGTATGTCGAAAAGCAATATCGAGACATTGATGTCGCCACAGACAAGAAAGTGTTCCTTGCCCTCCTTCAGAACTACATCCAACACGTTCCCAGCGAGGATTTCCAGGTGAAGGAAATCGTTCATATTGTCGATTCTCTCTGGCAAGGCGACTATTCCCGCTATGTGGATGACCTCTATGCGCGTTCCATCTTTGCCCGTCCTGACGATTTGAAGAAAGTGCATGATTTTGGTGAACTCAGAGATGACCCGATGTGTGATGCTGCTGCTGATGTGCTCAAGGCATTCCTTTCCATGTGGCGTTGGCGAGGCGATGTGGAGAACTACGAACGATTGTTGGGTGAGGGCATTCGTGAGATGAATCACGACCACGAATACTATCCTGATGCCAACTTCACGATGCGTCTCAGCTATGGGCTTTGCAAACCTATCGACTTTGCGCCAGGCACCACAGGCTTGAAGGAAGAAGCCACCAGCATGATTACGACTCCACGCTCTTTCCTCAACAAGCACGAGCAGAATCCAGATAACTACGACTATCGCCTCATTCCGCCTGTCTATAAGTGGATGAAGAAAGGAAAGTTCTCCCCGCAGTATCTTGACAAGCGAACAGGTCAACTTCCCCTTTGTTTCCTCACCACGAACGACATCACGGGCGGCAACTCTGGTTCTGGAATGTTCGACGGTAAGGGACGCCTCATTGGTCTTGCTTTCGATGGCAACTGGGAAGCGATGTCAGGCGACCTGAAGTTTGACAATGCCCTCCAGCGTTGCATCGGAGTGGACATCCGCTATGTGCTCTCCGTGATGGACGACTACAGTCATGCCAAACGTCTGATTAAAGAGCTTTACTTAGAGTAAGGGAAACAACTTAAAGCATAAAAAGAGAGGAGGCTGCATCAACGACTTGATGCAGCCTTTCCTCATTAAAAACTAACCAATAATTATGTTGAGAGAAAAATACTTTTTGTTCTGTACGGCTTGCCCGTGTTAGATCGTGAACTACCAGACAATGACGCGCGCTCTGTGTGGTGGAGGTGGAGGTGGTGGTGGAGCACCATATCCGTAGTCGTCGAAGAGCCAGCAATCGCAAAGGCAGGATTGCATCAGGAGTGAACTGAGAATCACTGTGAGCAGAATAATTAACTTCTTCATAAGGCAAAATATATTAAAGAGTGAAACAATAGTTTTTTTTGATCTCGAATTTTTTGTTGTCGATTCTTTTTGTTTTCGATGCAAAGATAGGGGGTATTTCGAGGATAAGCAAAGCCTTTTCCCCTAAATGGACGCGTAAAAACCCTAATTGTGATGGGGATTTTTCCCCTTCCCTCCCTTAGAGAAGATTTCCACCCAAGTTTCAAAAGTGAAGGATACTAAAGATAAAAGTAATGGATATTAGAGATAAAAGTGTTGGATACTAAGGATAAATGTTCCAGATACTAGTGAAAACTTATATTCCAAAGCTTGGAACGTATGTTTCAAACTTTGGAATATAAGTTCCAAGTTTAGGAACGTACGTTCCAAGCTTTGAAACATAAAAAACTATTAAGTAAAAGAACATTTATTGCAAGGAGAAAAGGAAAAATAGTCCTTTTTCGGACATATTGGAGAAAAGGCAAGACGAATGGGCTAATTTCTTGTTGTATTTTCACATTCTTTCTTTTAAACATTCCATTTTTACAATTTTTACGTTAAATAGTGTTAACGGGGGGGGTGAAAGATGGGTCCCTCTTTGTTTGTATAGGGAAAAAGATTTATATTTGCATTTGATTAATCAAGTGAGTTGTAAGTTACTTACAAAAAAAACGGGGAAAGTTTTGATAGTATTGAAACAAGAAAATAGGGTTATTCGGGATGTCGTCCTTCTAATGATAGTGTTCTTATTACTGGGGGGCGGCAAGAGCTACGCACAAGAGAATTTTGCTGTGCGCAACAATCTGATTTATGATATTTCCGGGACACCCAATCTTGGGGTGGATGTGCGGATTGCACAGCATTGGACGCTGGGTCTCAATGCTGGCTATCGTCCTTGGCCTCTCGACGACAAGACGACTCGCAAGTGGCGCCATTTGCTGGTGGCTCCAGAACTGCGCTATTGGACAGACAGCACTTTTCATCGTTCTTACTGGGGAATGAACCTCGTCTATAGCCACTACAACGTGGGCAATGTGACTTTCCCATTCGGACTTTATCCATCTGTTCGTGATTACAGAAAGCAGGGCGACCTCGCTGCCATCGGTGCTTTCTACGGACGTTCGTGGCGACTCAACCGCTACTTCCGTCTGGAGGGCGAATTGGGGCTTGGTGTTGGCTACACTTGGGCAAAGAAATACGACTGTCCTCATTGTGGAACATACCTCGGACGTGAAGACAAGGCTTTCCTCATTCCAAAACTGACCCTTAACATCGTTTATCAGAAAGCCAAGAAGAAGCCCGTTGAACCTACCATCATCGACATTCCTGTCAAGAAAGATACTGTCCCGATGTTGGTACTTCATTCTGTGGAAGACAATACGGGCAAGGCTGGTGCATTGCAGCAGGATAATCCATTGCTGGAGCACATCTCTCAGTATCGTCCGTATGACAGGTCTCGTGTGTTGCTGAAAGACAAGGGTGCCCTCTTCGTTTACTTCCCTGTGGGCAAGAGTTCCATCAACCACGATTTCCGCGGCAATGCCGACGTGCTTGACCGCATCGTGAATGTCACCCGCCAGATTATGGCTGACACCACCAGCACGGTATGCCGCATCCAGATTGTCGGTATGGCTTCTGTGGACGGCGCTGTCTCTCGCAACGAGCGTTTGGCAGGTGCTCGTGCTCAGGCACTCAAGCAGTACATCCAGGAAAGGGTGCAGATGCCTGACTCCTTCTTTGAAGTGGCAAACGGTGGCGAGGCTTGGGCGGACTTCCGCAGTCAGATCTGCGAGTTGATGGAGAACACCACCAATCCAGACACTATCAAGGCTTTGCAGCAGGCTGTCAGAGTCATCGATACGGAGAAAGACCTGAATTATCGTGAGGTGCTTCTCAAGAGATTGGCAGGCGGTCGCACGTATGCGTACATTAAGAAACACTTGTTGCCCGACCAGCGTAACTCGGGCTATCTGCGCATCTACTTCGACTATGTGCCTGATGCCAATGCACCAGTCATCAATCGTGCTACAGAACTCTTGCAGCAGAAACGCTACGACGAGGCTTTGTCGCTTCTCCGTAGTGTGCAGGGCGACCCACGCGCTTGGAATGCCTTGGGTGTGGCACTCTGGCACAAAGGTGAACCAGCAGCTGCTATCAACTACTTCAGAATCGCTGCCCAGCAAGGTAATGCCGATGCAAAGCACAATCTGAAGGAAATGGAAAAAGTGAAAAAATAGAAACAGAAAAATATAAAACTTAGCTAAGATGAAAAAAAGAAGTATTTATCTCATGCTCTCAGGTGCAGTGGCACTTGTAAGCGCTTTCGGAATCGCTGGATGTTCCTCCAGTGATGATGTGGTTGAGAATAATCCTAACTACAATCCCGAAACAGGAGAAGTTAATGTTAACTTCGTGTTCAATGTCTCTACGGCTAATGAACCATTTACGCGTATGACTGCCGCCAATACTCAGGCAACGACAGATCAGGCTTTCCGAGGCATCAACAATGCCTATCTGGGGGTGGTCAAATTGGATAAGGATGGTAAGGCTGTCTCAACAGCTACCACTCCTATCGAGAAAGTCCACTCTTTCGGAACGATTCTTGATGCAAAGAAATTGAGCCAGAGTGAAGATAACGATTTGCCAGAATCCAGACGTGTCATCCAGTTGAGTTTGCCTACTGAAGTCAATACTTTGATGTTCTGGGGAAAAGCCATCAAAGATGGTACTGACAGAGATCAGGGTAAGATCACGATGAAGGTGAGCGACGACTTGAGTCAGACGTCGTTCTCTATGTGCAGAATCGTGCCAGAGACAGCAGAGGCAACAGCTCCTCATATCTATCAGGCTGCTCTTCTGCAGCATCAGAAGGTGATGGCTGCTTGTCTGACACAGATTATCCGTAGTAGCATCCCAGAGCAGAACGTCACCTTTGGAGGTGAATCTCGAACAATTCCTACGTTGGCTTGGAGCGACTTCGTGAAAGTGGAGGGTGAAGCTGGCAATTATACGATGAAAGTCAGCAACATATCACCAGTCAAGGATGGAGCAGGAAACGACCAAGAGATGAGTGCTTTGGGCGAGAAACTGTCAATGGCATTTGTCACCCTCAACACCATTCATGCTAATGAGTTACGTGCTGGTGCTGGTGATGCAGTAGCTTATATGATGAAAGACTTGATGAGCATCATCAACTCAGTGTGCGAAGCAAATCCTGTTTCTCTCCAAGAGGTTGTGTCTCAGATAATTTCTCATAAAATCAAAGAGAATGTGGAACTATTCTTCGATGCTGACAAAGACTATATTTGGAAGAATCCTGCTGATATTCAGGCAATTCTTAAACTCGAAGGAGCTGATGAAGTCACAGCGACCTGCGACTTCAATAAATTCCCATCAACCTTTAATCTGCCTTTGGGTTCCGTGCTGTTGGAATTTGTCATCGCCCCCAAGGATGCAGGTGATGCTTCGAAGGGTCTCCAGTTCACATATAATTATAGAGGAACTGTAGATACCTATGCAATGGGAGGTTCTACGACCAGTACGGATGCCTTCAACCCAATGAACTATGTGTATCCTGCTGAGTTGTGCTATTTTGGCAATAGTCCTATTCGTGTCACCAACGTGGCAAAGGTGGAAAACGACTATCCTGATGGTTCAGCCAACTGGGAGAAAGACGAAAGTTGGAACACCGACTGGACAAATAATGCTCGTGTCCTTTCCACAACACGAAGTGTGGCAATGCGCGACAACATCAATTATGGTACTGCCATGTTGGAAACCAGAGTAAAGTATGGTGCCGCTGTCCTTGAAGACAACAACAAGAAGTTGCAGAAACGTTGGAATGATGCAAATGAGGAAAACAACAAGATTACCGTCACTGCGAACGACAACCATTTCTTGCTGACTGGTGTATTGGTAGGTGGTCAAGAACCTGAAGTGGGTTGGAACTACATTGCCAAGTCAGCAACTCCAGGCTTTGGCTTTATGGTATACGATAAGGTGAAAAGCAAGCTCCAAGGTAATGGTGATGTGGATTACATCCAGATTCCTCGTTATCGTGTAGACTCTGACATCGCGAACGTATCTGATCCTAACTACACCCTTTTGTGGGACAACTGGGAGGAGAAGCAGAGAGGTAATAGACAGCGTGATGTGTATGTGGCGTTGGAGTTCAAGAACAACTCAGTCGATTTCTATGGTGAGAACAACTTGATTCGCAATGGTGCCACATTCTACATTGTTGGTAAGTTGGATCCAGATAAGATGCCTGATGGATTGAAGAAGGCAGACAATACCGCCTACACGCAGGCAGAATATGAGGCAGATCGCTCATTGGGCATCACATGGCCTTCCAGCTACTCACTGCCTCCTTACGATGCAAATGGCAACACCACCAAGGAGCGTCGTGTCTTCATGCAAGACTACAAGACGGTTGCCACTTTTGTCATCGGCAAAGAATCGTTGCAACACGCCCTTGTGGCTGTGCCTAACCTGCGCTCAGGACAGATTTCGCTGGGTCTCTCAGTGGATGTGAAGTGGCAGACAGGTCTTAATTTCAACAATATCATCTTAGGTGAATAACGAGAGGTGAGGCATAAAAAATAAGAGTAAGATGAACGACAGGTTTTATCATATCATGCACAAGGGGTTGATGGCAATGCTGCTGGCAGTGCTGCTGTCGGCATGCTCTGCGATTGACGAAGACCTGTCCGACTGTGGCAACGAGTACGAACTGGAGTATGAGTTGCAACTGGTCACAAACATGCAATTGGAGCTACAGACACAACTGACCACACAGGCAGAGGCGACTGTGGCAACGGCGTTGCAGAATCATCTGAAAAATATCTTCAGCGACTTTGCTCACGACATCGACCTTTCATTCTTTGAGGTGGATGGAAAGCAGGAGCGTTTGTACCATGAGCAGCATGTGATGGACGATAACGAGAAGAGTTACTCGCTCTATCTGCCCATGAGGGAGTACCGTCACTTGGCTTTGGCAAACCTGCAAAATAACTCTTGGGTGACGCTGACTGGCGATGAAAGAAGCAATTCGATGGCATTGCAGCAAGTTGTGAATGAGCCTGTGAAGTCGCACCAGACGGGCATCTTTGCAGCTCGCACCAACATGGATGTGATGGAGGATATGAGCCAGACGTTCCATGTGAACCTGTATATGGTGAACTGTGCAGCTGTGTTGTTGCTTGAGGCTCGTGGTCACAATGCTCAAGATGTGAGTGTGGTCAGCACAGGTTTTGCCACTGGTTACAATGTGAATGATAACACCTACACGTTCTCGGATCCATCACCTCTAGTGCATGCTGACCAAGTGGATGTGGGAACCGATTCGTATTTGTGCTATTGCACCGTCACCTTCCCTTCGTCTGACCAACCCAATCCTGGACTCTCTCCAGCGGCTGATGCGAACACCTATTGGCAGTTCCGCATTACGGTGAAGAATGCGGATGGAAGCACTACAGAGACGACCCTGAACGTGGGTGAGCCTCTGCAGGCAGGAGAATTGAAAATCATTAAAGCATATATTGACACCGATGGTGTGGTTCGTACAAAAACCCCCAATGTGGGTGTGAGTGTGACGGTTGACTGGAATAGTGGTGGAAATTATGAAGGTGAATTGTAGCGTATAGGAGTTAAGAGTTGAAAATGATGAGTGTTCGAAACATATGGCTTTATTTGATACTGTGTACGATGCTACTATCGTGTGCAGGAGAGGAAGACGTGTCGGATGGAAACACTCAGGAAGGGGTGAATCTGGTGCTGAGCGTAGGCGAATTGGAGAAAGCCACTCGTCAAAGTCTTGATGTGATTCAGGCAACAGATCAGCCGTTCAGAGGGCTGAAAAACCTGCTGGTCATCCCTTTCCGCACCGATGGAGCCATCACGACTGATGACCTGCCATTGATAGCCACTACCACGGGTTCGGAAACCGTCAATAGAGTGGAAAACCTCCAAACTTATTACAGATATTATATGGAGAACTGTGCGCTCATGCGAGGAACCAACCGATTGTTGGTCTATGCGCAGGCAGCACCAGTCTCAGGAAAAGAAACATCTGACCAAAATGGTCAGTTGCAGACGACTTTGATTGGTCGTATGCCTACAGCTGACATTTCGTTCAGTTTGACGCCTATCTGTGAAAATACTGATGTAGTTAAGGATGCACAAGATTTAGCTGATTATCTGACAGCAATCGCCAAGACAGAAGGTTGGAGCACTACGACGAATGAACAGTTGAGGCTCCTTTATATGGATTTCATTCATGCTGACACAAAAGGTACTGGCTTGATGGCAGGTTCAGCAGCCAATGTCAAAGCATACGTTACAAATTTGCGAGAACAATTGGTAGCCATAGGAGGTGACCTCTCTACTGCTATCATCAACCAAATAGATGGTGACGCCAAATCTTGTCTGGAAAACGGCTATCCCTCAACTTCATTACGATTGCCCGATGGGGCAGCAGCCCTCCGATGGACAGGTAATGAATTCTCTGTGCGTACCACCCAAACCACTCTTGACAACATCAACGGTATCAACCGCTATACCTATCCAGCAGAACTCTGGTACTATGTGGATAGTCCTATCTGTACCTCCAACAGGAGTGTGAATAAGAGTATCTACGAACAAACCATCGACTGGAGTTCCTTGATTGCTGCCAATTATCAGGGCAGTTCTGTCACAGCCAACACTCAGGCCGTTGCAGTGCAGCAGCCTTTACAATATGGTGTCGGTCGTCTGCAGATGACGCTCAGCACCATTCCTGAAAAACTGAAAGATTCGCAGAAAGCCGATGTTGATTGTTATTCTGGTGAAGGATTCGAACTGACTGGAGTGATTATCGGTGGGCAGCATACGGTAGGCTTTAATTTCAAGCCAATAGAACCGAAGAGCGATTTGGATGGTCGCTTCATCTACGACCCTATTGTGGGTACGACAGGAACTGTGAACACGCTGGTGCTTCAGTCGTATGAAGGGGAGACAGTGCCTGTTGTATTGGAGTTTAAGAACAAGACTGGCAACAAGTTTCATGGAAAGGATGGCGTCATTTATCCTAATACGAAGTTCTATCTGATTGGTCAGGTGGATCCCACGAAGGGAGAAGGTGAGGAGGATTTGAAAAGTCGTGTATTCACTCAAGACCACATCACCATGATGACGATGAAAGTCACTTCGTTGGCAAATGCCTATTCTTGTATGCCAGACCTCTTGTCACCCCGACTGGAGATTGGTGTACAAATCGTGACGCAGTGGGTACAATCCACACCAACAACCGTCATTCTATAATATACATTATATATATAATAGAGAATAGAGTAAAAGAATATAGTATCAATGGTGAAGACGAGATTACATATCGGATGGCTTTGGAGCAGCATCATATTGATGGTGCTCACGGCTTGTAGTTCTTCCGACGACAAGGCAGGACAACAACCTACAATGCTGACCATCTATGTGTACTCGCCAGAACATCCGATGCTGACTCGTTCAGATGTGGGTCCTGTTAATGCTACAGAAGCAGAGAACAAGGTGACCAGCTTGCAGATATGGGTATATGACGGAGTGGGAAATCGAGTGGGTTATCTCAACACAAAGGAGACAGCCACTTTGAATGCAGGCGAAGGAGCCGTTTATCAGATTCCTGTTCCAGACGACTTTGCAAAAAACAAACCGAATGTGGATGTTTATGTGATGGCGAATGTGACGTCGGAGACTTGTGGTATCACCCCTGCTGATTTCACGGAGAGCACTTCTCGAACGAACTTGCAGGATAAGGCAAAGATTGTTGAGCCGCATTTCGGACTTTCGTCCCTCACCACAGTCGTGCCTGATGATGGTCTTCCGATGGCTGGTGTGCTGAAAGACCAGCCTGTTATCGGTGATGCTCCTGTGCTGCGAATTGGTACGCAAAGCGACATTGCCACCGTGAAGTTGACTCGTGCTGTGTCAAAGTTGCGTTTTGCCTTTGCCAATACAGCAGGAACCTCTGCTAAAAACTTGAGCATCACAGGCATCACTTTGAATGCGGGCATGATACCTAATGAGGAGTATCTTTTCCCTCAGGCACAAGCTTTGGAATATAATTCCACTTCAGCCTCTCTGTTATCAACTCCGATTGCGGAGGTTGTGAAGAAAGAAAATCCGGAAGTTTATGTATATAATGCAGAGACACAGACTGCACAGGATTATGAGAACTTGTTGAATGGGGCAGGTTTGACGGAAGTGGGTGCCTATTATCTGCGTGAATCAGATAGAAAACTGGAAGGGACGATTTCCTATCAGATAGAAGGTGAAGAGCAGCCTCGGGAAGCGACTTTCCGTATGAGGGAAAGTGACTTCAAACGTAATCACTCGTGGATTGTCTATGCTTATTATGAGGGACTCTCAGGTATGCAGGTTCAATTGGTGGATGTGACTCCTTGGGAAGAGAAAGACGCCACTCATACAGTATATAATTGGTAGATTCGTTTAGAAATGAGATATTGGAATAGACATACAAACTTTAGAATGTTGCTGACAGGGCTGGTGACGGTCTTGGTTGGGCTGCTGATGGGCTGTTCCAATGATCATGATGCAGAGTCAAAGAGTGAACTCAAGTTGGTGTCTTATACCCGTACTAGTGTACCATTTACAGCTGGTGATGATTTCTCTCCTGCTGGTCTGTTTTTGGTGGAGAATGGACAAGCAACACAATATGCTAAGTTCGTCTATAGGCAAAACCTTTGGCTTTCCAGCTTGGAAGTGACAGATAATCGCTCCTATGCCCTCTATGGTTATGCTCCTGCTGATGCTGTGACGGCTACACTTTCTGATGAGTCGCTCTCGGAAGCCACACTTACCTTCAGTAATCTGCCTGCAGTAAGTAGTGAGGATATTTGCTTTGTGGTTGGTGTACAGAGTTATGCAGAGGAGAATGCTGAAAAGAACATCCCATTGGGGCAGTTTGCATATACAGGAGGGAACTTTGCTAATCTGCTGATGGATCATATCTATGCAAGTGTCTGCTTCCAGATGTCTTTGGGTACTGAATATGCCCAGTTGCGTAGCATTAAGATCAGAAAAATGGAGTTGCAGACGAGCCATTCTACTGCCACAGCTACGATTGTATTGGCATCGAATACGACAGGAAGCAATCCTGTGCAGTCAGCCACTTACAATAATCTGTCGGGAACGGAGAGAAGTTCAGTTTTCTTTGAGAGTACAGAGGGAGTAGAACTTGACGCAGCAGAACTGACGGAAGCCACTTGTTGTTTTGTTCCTGACCTCGGAAATGACCTAACGGTGGTAACCACCTATGATGTATATGATAAGAAGGGAAATAAAGTGAGTGAACGTACTGTTTCGAACAAAGTACCGAATCTCAATGCCATTCGTGGACAGCGTGTGAAGCTCAAGCTAACCATTGCTCCTTCCTACCTCTATCAGCTGTCAGATGACGATTTGAATAATCCTCCTATTAGAATTACAAATTGAACATTACGATGATGAAGCAACAGCTACGACATAGAATCCTTTTGTTGAACAGCATATCCTTGTTGTTCGTATTGCTGTTTGTCTTTGTTTCTTTGCCTATTCAAGCACAGATTAAGATTTCTGGTAATATCTATGGCGGTGGTAATGAAGGAAAGGTTGAGGGTAGCACTACTGTCACCATTCATGCTGGCGACCTGAACAACGTCTTTGGTGGTGCCCGTATGGCAGATGTGGACGGCTCAGCCTTTGTGAACATTGATGGAGAACATGCTTCTGATTATGTCATCATTAATAAACTATATGGTGGAAATGATATTGCTGGAACCATCGGTTCTTCAGAAGCACTTCCTGACGAATTGACTTCTGCTACAGAAGATGGTGTTGACAATTCTTGGAATGCCTTTGTGCACATCTCTACGAAGACGGATGCTGCTGGAAAGGAAATGGATGATGCCCAAAAGATTTATATTGGTCAACTTTTTGGTGGAGGTAATGGTGATTATGATTACACAACGACCTATTCTGGCAAGAGCAGTCCTGTGTTAGCTAAGACTTATCTTGATGTACAAGGTGGTTCCATCGTCTATGCATATGGTGGTGGTAATAATGCAACGGTAACGAGCAATACGGTCATCTCCGTGAATAACCCAAGTAAGGTGGTGAATAGCATTAAGGATAAGGCAGGCAATGAACTGTTGACAAATGACCGTTTCCAGAAACAGATGGGCATCAATACTGGCTTCTCTTACCCCAGCAGCGACGCTTTCCAGATTGGACGTTTCTTTGGAGGAAATAACAAAGCAGAGATGGCTATCCGTCCTACATGGAACCTAAAGAGTGGTAAGATCCGTAATCTCTATTCTGGTGGTAATGAAGGTGCTATGACTCATAGGGAAGGACTGCTGTTGGAGATACCAGCAACCTCTACCATTATCGTAGACAACGTCTATGGTGGTTGTCGTATGGCAGACGTGCATCCTTTGAACTCGGGAACCCTTAAGAGCGGAGTGTATGAGGAGACTGCATCGGAGGATATTCAGTTGTCAGCATCAGGATATAAGTTCCCTGCAGGTTTATCAGCTCGAGTTTTGGTACGAGGAGGTGATATTAGAAATGTCTATGGAGGTAACGACGTAACAGGTAAGGTCTTTGGAGGTAATGCTATTGGTATCTATACCAGTATACGTGGTGATGTCTATGGTGGTGGTAATGGCTCTTATCCCTATACGGACAAAGAAGAGATGAGGGGTGACGATATTTATAGTGATCTTTACTATAATCCTGGTGAGAATTCTTCTGTTGAGGCTTTAAATGCTTTCCGACCCAATGCTGAACAGGTTTCTATTCGCTTGAAAGGTGAGGAGAACAAGCCTACCATCATTCATGGTTCTGTTTATTGTGGAGGTAATAGTGCTACCATTATGTCAGAAAAGACCAATCCGATGGTGGAGTTGAAGATTGGTTCCTATGTGATTGCCGACAATGTGTTCCTGGGCAATAATGGTGAACACATGGTTGACGAAGACATTCTGAAACACTATGCAGGAAACGTGGACTCCGAAGGGAATCTTGTTACCTCTGGAGGCAAGAAATTTAGCAGTTTGAACCTGACAGATGGCAATACCTTTGCTAAATACATGGAAGGTGTAGCTATGAGTCTAATGCCCAGCGTGACGTTTGACCAAGCACCTAGGGATCCAGCAACCTATATTCCTTATTCTTCTTCTATCGGTTCATTCTACTGTGGTGGAAACGTGGGTAGTATGACGATAAAGGGAAAAACATCCATCAACTTCGACGATAAGATTATTGTATATGATAAAGTGGTGGGTGGTTGTAACAATGCTAATGTGGCCAAGACGGACTATAACGCCTCTTACGAGGGTGGACTTTTGGGATCATTAAGTGAACAAGCCAACTTCGTCGATGAAAACGGAAATATTAAAGATAGGCTGGAACTTAACTTCAGTGGTCTGAAGATACAGCCTAAGCGTTGGAATGCAGATAAGACAGAACTGGTATGGCACACCATCAAGGCATCTACTGGTGAAGAGGTGAATCCGACAGGTTTGACTACAGGAACAAGCACGGCAGAAGATTTGGATCGTCGTCTGAAGGGAGGAAATATTTATGGTGGCTGCTACAACACAGGACATGTGAATGGTAATGTGGTGATCAACTTGAATGCATCAATTGTTGACCGCAAGGGTGAGTTTGCCATCTTCGATCAGACAACAGCAAACGAAGGAGAAGCGATTCTCTATGCCAATGACAGTTTTGAGATTACCGAGCGTCGTTCAGGTGTGATTCTCGATAGGCAGGGTATGGACGTATTGGGTAAAGCGTTGAACGTCTTTGGTGGTGGTTATGGTTCGGACTCTGAGATTTGGGGTAGCACGACTATCAACCTTAATGCCGGTTATACATTCCAGATTTTTGGAGGTGGTGAAAAGGGAGCTATTGGCAAGGGCGTCAGAAATGCAGCAGGAAAACTCGAATATTCTGAATACGATCCAAGGTATAGTTGCTATGTCAACTTGAGAGGAGACTATGAGGGAGTTTACCGAGGTCATAATGACGATAATGCCAATATGGCAGAGGCGGAGTTTATCTATGGTGGTGCCTTTGAGGCTCCTATTGTGGGTAATACCGTCATCAACTTAGGTAACGGACGTATCTTTAACTCCTTTGCAGGTAGCTGTAATGCAGATATCTTGGGACATACGGAAACGTATATTGGACGCCAGGTGAAGAGCGATGGCAGCTATACTGATGGCGGCGGTTTCCCATGGATACGCGACCATGTATATGGTGGTAACGATTTGGGTGGACACATTCTGAACACTCAGAACTTTATTGATCGTGTCAATGCCGACATCAAAGATAAGGTATATAATCCTACCAATATCAAGGATTCAGAGAATAATCCAACACCAGTGGTCACCAACGCTTCCGCTTATATGGAATATCAGAAGGGACGTGTGGATTATATCTTCGGTGGTTGCTATGGTGTGTACGACTATAAGGATCGTTACTTTGCAAATTATGCAGACGCTGATGGTAACGCCATCAATGGGTTCACGAAGCCTCGCATGGAAAATGCTTTTGTCAATTTCCGTCCTTATAATCATACCCGAAATGCGGTGACTAAGATTTATGGTGCAGGACAGGGTTATTCTGGTGATTCTGACCGTGATATCATGCAGAATCGCAGTTACGTCTTGATAGATATTCCACAGAACAGTACGAATTTCCAAGAGATGGAAGTATTCGGTGCTGGCGATTTCTGTGGTATCGGTATGCGGAATGAATCAGCCCTCAATCCAGAGATTGCGAAGACCAATGCTGACGGTGTCACTGCTTCTACTGTGATAGACTTGATGCGAGGTCAAGTAAAAGATGTCTTTGGTGCCAGCTACAAGGAAGGTGTCACCCGTCGTACGATCGTCAATGTACCTGTAGGTTCCACCATTAGTGCAAAACGTATCTTTGGTGGTGCTTATGGTGTAACCAACGAAAAACCTTGTGACGTGATAGAAGCCCACATCAACTATAATAGTGGAGACGCTCTTGTAGGTGGTTACCGCACAGGTATCTTTGGTGGTAACAACAGTTATCGTCGTACGTTCTATAGTTTTGTCAACATCAATGCTCCTCTGTTCTATGATAAGAATAATGACTATGTGGGAACAGTATTCGGTGGCGGTTATGGTGCAAACACTTGGTCGCAATACACGGAGGTGAATCTCAACGATGGTGCACGCGTATATGAGGTCTATGGTGGTGGCTATGGTGGTATGGTGCTCAACGAAGAATCGGTCAATGCTTATAATACTTATACCGAAGAGGTTGGTGAAGGGGATGGGAAGACTACCGTTACCAAGAATGTCTATAAGAACATCGGTAATGGTTATACAAGTGAAGCAATCGCTGAATTGGCAAATTCCTTGGTACAGCCCAACAAGTTAGGCACGAAATGTAATGCTACTGTGAATATCAATCAGGGAGCCAATGTGAGTGGTTATCTCTATAATGGTACAATTAGCGGTGGTTATTGTTATGCAGGTGGTTATGGAGCTACGGCAACGGTCAGTGGTTCTACTTATATCGGTCTGCATGGTGGTACTGTGATAAAAGACCTTTATGCCGGTGGTACCAGCGGTGCTGTAATGGATTTGTTCAAGTTGGGAACCTTCACGGCAACGACCAATGCCTATATCGAAGGTGGTACGGTGCGTAACGTCTATGGCGGTGGCTGGGAAGGCGACGTTGGCTATCACGATAAGACAACGACGGCAACCACTAATGATGTCCTTGGTAAGACCAATGTCGTTATTGGTATTCGTCAGGATCAGGCATCATTGCCTGACGGCTATGGTTACTTGAAGGGTGTGCCAGCCATTCAGCGTAATGCTTATGGTGGTGGTGAAGGTGGTGCTATCTTTGGACAGACAAATTTGACCTTCAATAATGGCTATGTTGGTTATACCTTTGATGCTGATGCTAACAAGTATGAGGAGAAAGTGAACGATGAGACATGGAGTGATCACGTGGGTAAGGACCGTTTGTCAGACTGTGGCAATCTCTTTGGTGGAGGATATGATGATAATAGTAGTGTGGATGAGAGTCATGTTCTTGTGTGGGGTGGAATCGTTCGTAATAGTGTGTTTGGTGGTGGTGAAATTGCCACGATTGGACGAGGTAAGACGAAGGAGAGTGGTGAAGATAATAAAGTACGTGTATTGGAAGCCATCTACAAACCAGGTGAAACAAACATTGAGATTTATAACGGTCACGTGAAGCGTAATGTCTTTGGTGGCGGTAAGGGTTATAACATCTTGGGTTATGGTGGTGTTCACGGATTCTATACTGATGGTTATGTCTTTGGAAAGACGGAAGTGCATATTCACGGAGGAGAAATTGGTACTGATGAAGGTCTGGCACAAGGTTATGGTAACGTCTTTGGTGGTGGTGATGTGGGTTATGTATATGGTAAGGGATATTTCAACGAAGCCAGCGGCAAGACCAATACAGGTTCTCCTAACCACTACTATTATTACGATGAAAATGGAAAACTGACGGAGGACTGCAAGGTGCTGGTGGCTCCTATGCTTCAGGTGAAGAAGGGTGGTACGACGGTGACTTTTGATGGACAATCTTATGGTCCATACGATTATGTGCCTACAGAATACCTGAACACCCTGCCTGCGGACAAGAACGATCCTAGATGGAAGAATCTTTATACGGGCGATAAGAATGCGGACGGCTCTGTCAATCCTGATGATTCTCAAGAACGTGGTATTCATATTCATAATGCCGTGTTTGCTGGTGGTAATGTGTCTTCAAACAGCGAGAGTTATAACAATGCTACAACAGTATTTGGTAACACCACAGCTACGCTTTATGATGTTTACCACCATGATTTCATTACTGTGGGTACAGAACATACAGGTGGACTCTATGGTGGTGGCAACTTGTCGTTGGTGGGTGGCTATCGTGAGTTGAACATCACCAACTATGGTACCGACTATTACGGATTGGATCAGCAGATATCGTTGGAAGAATATCGGAAGTTGACTAACCGTGAGCGTGCCTATTTCAAGTTGGAGTATTTGTGCCAGCAAGATATTACCATCAATGGGAAGAATTATAAGAAAGACGAGAGAATCGACGAAGATGAGTATAATGCACTTCCTGCCGAATATAAGAGTGAAGCCTATTGGATTCAGTATGGTTTCTGCTCCATCTATGCAGGTCGTTTGTTGAACACCATCCAGCGTGCCGACTTCTGTGGCGTGTTTGGTAGCCGTTTGGTATTGCAGGGTTCTAAAGACCGTGTGGCAGATGTGGCAGATGCTACAGAATATACCATCAATCGTGTGGGAGAGTTGTCGCTGAATCAGCAGCGTTTTAAGGCGAATGACGACTCAGAGCTTCACGGTAACTATTTTGGTATCTATAGCGTGGTGAATTATCTGGGTAACTTGACCAGCGACGTTCACTTCACGGATAAGCGTAGATATGTAGAGAAGGGTTTGACTAATGAGAGTCAAGAAAGTTATTACGACTGGAAAACCTCTCATCTGGAAAAGCGTGACCGTAATAACGGTACCTCTTACAATCAGGTGGCATTGGCTTCAGGTGTGTTCCTCGAATTGACCTCCGAGAACAGTACGCCATCTAATAAGATTTATGGTGATATTACGGGTGTTGTCGAACTCGACCTGATCAATGTAAAGAAAGATATCGAGGGTGGTGGTTATGTCTATGCCCGCAATGAACACGGACTGCGTAGTGAGGTTTCTCATGTCAACACGCTGCTCTCTGAATATAACCAAAAGAATGGTGATGAGGCTTTGACCAAGAAGATTTATACTTATAGTTCGACAGATCTTCTCAATCACCAGACCTCTGGAAACTTCATCCATAAGTCGAAGCGTATCGTCGATGATTGTTATCCAAACAATGGTATTTATAATGATGGTTATAAGAAGTCACCAGCTCACTATTGGTTCATCAAGGGTGAGGTCTATATCTACGACCAGGTAGTGTCTGCTTATGCAGGTTCTGCTTCCGCTTATTCGAAGGAGGTGAAGATACCACTTACTATTACAGCTGGTTCGAACGGACGTCTGAAGTTGCTCAATGTACAGCCCAACCTCTATGCTTACTATGCTAACGACGAGCGTTCCACTAAGATTAATGCTGATGGTGTGAAGGTGGACAACGAGAGTATGACCTACTATCTGAACGACGTCATCTCTTGGTGGGATTGGCATCAGTTGTCACAGAATGAACAGAAGCTCTTTGTCAAGGAGACTTACGTCAATGTGGATACTTGTTATGTGGGTGGCGTGAAGTATCCGTCAGGCACTTATGTGCTGGAGAATGATGCCTCTATTCATGGTGGTGATGAATCTAAGACCGCTTATCAGATGTTCTTGAATAATCATCCTGCTGTCCTTGACAATAGGAACAACGAGGTAACAGATCTCACTCAATTGTTCCATCCATCGAACAACATCGCTCACGATACGGGTTATGTGTTGACTCTCGATATGAATAGTCCAAAAGACTGGGATAGCTGGTATAGCCCAGCTAATCGTAATGACGGTGAGAAGATAGGGGTTGATAGCTATAAGCTCTTATCTGCTGCCGGGCAGGATAAATATCGTAAGGGCCCGACCTATACGTTGACAGGAAGCTCTGGTCTCTATGGACAGCGTGAGTACAGCGTTGGTGAGATTATCTCGAAGGAGGTTTATGACGACTACACCAACACTGTTAGCCTCATGTCACCAAAACCTGCTGGACAGGCTGTGGCAGAACAAGCTTATGTGGCATTGGCTGACTATGGTAACATTCAGGCAGGAAGTGCTATCGGTGTAACCGAGTACAATGCATCAGGCAATAAGTCGAACTTCCAGCCAGCTATGGTATGTATCAATACCATCCAGTTAGGTGATGAGAACTATGTATTGTTGGGTGAACTGGTGCCTGGAACGGATGCTAATCTCGAAACTTTGGCACAGAAATACAAGGCATACAATAATAGTAAGACCAATGCTGACAAACTCACAGATGCTGAAGCGCTGGAATACGTGAAGTCTAATCTGTCGCCTGCATATTACATCAAGAGCGATGGTCTTTACGGTGGACAGTACTTCCAGGAAGGTCAGAACTATAGTGCCATCAAGTCGTGGTGCTCGTTGACTGATGCTCGTGACAACTTTGGTTTCAACTATGATGCCTTCGATGTATTGATCGATCCTCTGTATCATGGAGAGGGTTATACAGAGACGTATTACCATAGTCCTTATAGCGATGTGAAGCCTGTGGAATACGAGGCCGCTTATGCAGGTACGGGTACGTTGACATACTACGATAACGACAATGAAGAGCATACTATTGCTGCTGGTGAGACCATCAGTAGAGAGGCTTATGAGAAAGTCAGAAACGACCAGCTCCACTATACGCGTATTCAGGTGGCTCAGGGCGCTGACGAGCAGACTGTCTATATCGTCAACGAAACGATGATTAACAACGGCACTCCTTATGCTAAGGGTCAGGATATTAGTGAAAAGGACTACAAGGCATTGTCGGATGAGAATAAGAACAAGGTGGATGTGGTGACCTTCCAGAAGGAATCTACAGCAACCGTCAAGTACTATTGTTACGAAGCTTATACACCTGCAACCACTTTCACTACTGAAAGAGGTGCAGCTGGTGAGAAGGGTTCTGTCATTTCTTCTCTCATCTTCAACGATAGCCGCCTGATTCCTAACTATCAGAATAAGTTCTCTATTCAGGGATCTGAGCCAACAGAGACTACTACGCTCTATGTCTCTCGTGAGTCGAATGCGAAGGATGTGACATCGGAGAAGGTGATTAGTGTAGTTTATCAATATACCTACTACGAGGCAGATGACGAGGGTGAAGGTGTGAGTCTGGTGAACGAGTTGCACGTGTTGAACATTCACCTGCAATTGGAGAGTGGTGCACCAGAGATTGGTCCATTGACCGCACCACCTGCTGTACTTCCAGGCAATACCCTCGGAGTGAAGGCTCCAACTGTTAATCCAGGTCTCTACGAAGTGCTGACCAGCGGTTGGGAACTCTTCAATTCAGAAGAGGATGCGATGTTGCATCGTAATGGTATACCATTCACGAATAACGGAACACCGCTCTACTGGTATCAGAACCAAAAGGTATTCTTGGCGTTCTACTCGAAGACCTATTTGGGTAAGGCTTATTCTAACTATGTACCGTTGTCTGTGGCTAACTACCACGACCTCGATGCCGTGATGAAGGATAAGGTGCACCATCTCTATGTGGATCATCCAAACGTGATGCGCAACTCGAAGATTTACATTGATAATCGTACTTGTGAGAGTGATCCAACGAAGAGCGAGCTTGACCTCTTTAAGGACTTCTTCGACTTGAGTGTGAACGGATTGGACGGACATTCTTCACTTGATTCGCACGTTAAGGGTGGTGATAACCTTGAGTTTATCCTGAACAGCAATGTTGCTCCGAAGGCATACACCACATGGATACCTATTGGTAATGACACACAATGCTTCGAAGGTAACTTGCATGGTGACGGTTATACCATCAGCGGTTTGAGCAATACATTGTTCGGTAATCTCTGTGGTAATGTCTATAACCTTGGTGTTACGGGTTCGTTCAACTCGGCAGGTGTTGTGGACAAGGGTGTTGGTTATGTGGAGAACAGTTGGATCAACACGACAGGCACGCCAGCAGCCAGCACGAAGGCTGTATTTGGTAATCCGACCGACCATAGTGCAGAACAGGTGGTTAACTGCTACTATCCCGAAACGAACGCCTATGCAGAGGGTGCTGCTATCAAGAAGCCAGAAAGGGCATTCTACAATGGTGAGGTGGCTTACAATTTGAATGGATTCTATCTGTATAAGCGTTATAGCGACCAGAAAGTTTCATCGGGTAGGGAATATAATTACTTGGTTTATAATGCTGATGGTGAGCTCTCAGACCTCCAGACGGGCTACTACGGCAGCAATCCTGCTAACTGCTCTTCTGGTTACAATGGCTTGAAGTATGTAGAGGATCGCTATGCGGATGGTGACTTCCGTTATGCTGATGGTACGATACCTGAGACGATGGAGGAACGTATGAGAACCATCGCGACAGAGTCTTCTGTAACCACCACATTCGCTCCTATCTGGCCAGATGACTATCTCTTCTTCGGACAGAACTTGAATTACGGTTGGGGTGGTACTCATCAGGATGAACCTGGACACTTCACAGGAACGAATCGTGTTTATCGTGCTCCTGCTTATTACGGATCCAAGAAGATGTCGGCAGTCCATTACAATCCGAATGCATACATCGTGGCGAACTCCAAGCCGTTGAGCTTGACGGACACCAACCTGAAGGATGCTTATCCATACATGACGGCTGTTGACTTCGCAGGTCATAACGACGCTTTGAGTGGTGCAAGCAGCTATGGTTTGGGCATGCAGTCAGATAAGTTCTATCCACCGTTGCTTGATGATGCAGGTTTGACGGCTGTCACGACCAATGGTGAGACGCAGAACCTCTTGGTATATGCACCATCTGCTGCGAAGAACCAAGCAACTTATGATGTATTGAGCGCTTACTTCACAGAGCCAGCATTCGAAGACAGCTACGATGAGGCAAACTATCGTCGTGTGGCTGAAACCCTCACGTCGGGTGTTCTGGGTCACCTCGTGATGAGTGACAAGATTGCTACTAACGACCATCTGCTGGTTGACAAGCAAGAGTTCAACTGTCCAATCGCTTACAGTTTTGACAACGACAAGCGGATGTGGTATCAGCGTAAGCCAGACAACTACGTTGATGACAAGAAGGGTTGGGAGGCTGTCAGCTTGCCATTCACGGTTGAACTTGTCACGACTCAGCAGAAGGGTGAAATCACTCACTTCTATGAGGGCAGCACCAAGGGTCACGAATACTGGCTGCGTGAGTTCAAGGGAGGTTCCAACTCTACTACTGAAGAAAACGTCTTTGTGGCTAACTTCAGCAAGTTGAGTACTGGTTCTGATACGAAGGAGGACGCCAACACCTTCCTTTGGGACTACTACTATAGCAAGCAGTCTCGCATGGATGAGAATACTGACATCTATCAGGAATATTATAAGGGCAAACGAACTTATAACAATTATCCTTATGGTAAAGCGGGCACGCCTTATATCGTCGGATTCCCAGGCAGACGCTATTATGAGTTCGACCTCAGCGGACAGTTTGAACCAGAGCACACCTATGCTGCTATCAGCCAACTTGACAGGCAGGCCATTACCTTTGCCTCACAAGAGGGTGCTTCTGTGGCTGTCAGCGACGACGAGTTGGGAGGCGTATCCCAGAATGGTTACACCTTCATGCCTAACTACAAGAACAAGTCGTTGGCTGTCGATGCCTATATGCTCGCATCCGATGGCGGCAGCTTCGACAAGACAACAGCGGCGACCACACTTTATGCCTTCCGTCCTTACTTCAAGGCAACCGAAGCAAATGGCGCTCGCGTTCGTCGTATCGTCTTCTCTAATGATGAATCAGAACTTCAGCCTCAGGAAGAAGACCGTGACTTGCGTAATGAATCTGCAGGTACGCTCATCATCTACGCTAAGAAGCAGACGATTGTTGTTGAATCAACACTCAAGGAAGCAGCTGACGTGACCATCTACAACACGGCTGGCCTCTCCATCGCTTCGTTCACCATCCAACCAGGCGAAACCATCGAAACCCGCGATGTTCCTCATGGAGTATATATCGTCCAGACCACCGATGGTCGCCGCACCAAGAAACTCGCAGTAAAATAAGATATGTTATGACACAAGATATGATGACAAGAAACGGATACAAGGATTTATGGAATCACGCATCTACGAAGCTACGTAATGGCGATTCTTTAAGAAGGGAGAAAGTGAAGTGTGTGCAGGAGTCTCTTTTAGTCCGTCGGGAGCGAACTTTTAGTCCGTCGGGAGCGAACTCTCAGTACGTCGGGGACGTACTACGTTTCCTCCGCTGTGCTGTTTGTGTGATGATGATGTTGATGGGAGTGAATGTGTGGGGAGAAGACCATTCGGGCGTGTATTATATTAAGAGCAACAATAATACTGATTTTTATTTGTGTACTTCTACGGTTTTTTATGATGGCAACCACTATGCTAATTCTGGTGAAATGCCCTATCTGACTACTGCTACAGAATCTACAATTACAAATGATGGCGTTTGGGATAAAGATGCTGTTTGGCGTATCATTAAGGCAGAATCAGGTAATTACTATTACGTGGTACATGCTGTCGACGGCAAATACTTAACTTTAAACGACGATCCTTCTACTTATTCTGATCAAAACGGAAACCGTCTATCTCTCCATCTGCAATATTTAAAAGATGAAGATAAATCGTTGTTTAATATTACGAAAGACAACAGTGGTTGGTATAACATAAGTCCCAAAAATAAAAGTATATGGTCACTAAATCCCGCTGGTGACAACTATGATAATAGAGCAGGTACTGGGAATAAGACAGTTAATATTACAGGAGTAGGAAACAATAAAAATGTCGGTGGTCTGATAGGTCTATGGAAGAATTCTGATGCAAAGTCTAAATGGCAGTTTGAACAAGTAGATGACAAGCCTATCTGCGATGCTCCTACTTTCACGAACAATGGTACTTTATCCATTTCATGTAGTACAACTGGAGCTAATATCTATTACACGACCGATGGCAGTACTATCCCTACGACAAGTTCTTACAATGGTAGTTCGCCAACTGTAACGGAAGATATTGATGTTGTCTGGGCAAGGGCTACAACGCAGAATAGCGAACCTTATTATTGGTCACCTTTGTCAGTCTATGTAATTCCGCAATGTGCAACGCCAGTCATTTCTATTATAAACGGTAAATTGAATCTGTCATGTGCTACAGATGGAGCTACCCTTTATTACACAATTAATGGATCAGATCCCACAACGGAATATGACCCGAACAACAAACCCGATGTAACAGAAAATGATATCATCAAAGCAGTAGCCACGAAAAATGGTTATCATAAATCGAATGTGGCAAGCATCCTTCCATCTCAGACGGTACATAGCTCTTCTGAGATAGACAATATGTTTGCCCATTACATTCTTGCATCGGATTTTGTTGTCAGTTCTTCAGTTGGCACAGAAACAGAGCCTTTTTGTGGGGTGATAGACGGTGGATTGAATACGTTGTCTGGCTTTGACAAAACATTAGTTGCCTACGCCAATGGAGCAACAATTAAAAATGTGATTCTTGATAATGTCAGCATCGGTGAGAATGCAAATGGTTATGCAGGGGCAATATGTAGCGAAGCACTTGGTGACACACGTATTTATAATTGCGGTGTGAAGAGCGGAACCATCAGCGGTACCAATGCCGGTAGTATCGTAGGCAAGCTCGATGGTAATTCACGCGTTATCAACTGTTATAGCTTCGCCACGGTGAGTGGCGGTACCTGGGGCGCAGGTATTGTGGGTTACAATAGCTTCTCATCGACAATAAGTGATTTGCGCACCATGGTGATGAATTGTATGTTCTATGGTGAGATTAGTTCAAACTCTAAACTTTCACCGATTTACGGTGGAGAGAAAATCACTAATGTCAGCAATCTGAATGGCTACAACTACTATCGTTTCAACGCTAATTACAGCAAGAACAACGACATCACTGATTATAATTGTGCACTGGCAGCCGAAGAGGATTATCTGACGCGTTTCGAGTTCTTCCGTAATACATTGAACAGCAATCGAGAATTAGCAGCATGGTATGCTACGGGCGACCCGAGTGAAGGTAAAGGAATAGGTAATGCCTGCAAAATGGCGAAATGGGTATTGGATCCTGCTGACAAACCGTATCCT
Organism: uncultured Bacteroidales bacterium; assembly: GCA_902768125.1. GTDB lineage: Bacteria > Bacteroidota > Bacteroidia > Bacteroidales > Bacteroidaceae > Minthosoma. The sequence continues at coordinate 59,010 of CACXKA010000010.1, forward strand.
ATACTTAAAGCACAAGACTATTATCCATCGTTT
>CACXKA010000011.1 GCA_902768125.1 uncultured Bacteroidales bacterium
AAGTGCTGCCAGCCGTAGGCTATTCTGAGTTGTCGGGCAAGGGCTGTTGAGCTTGCTTGAACAGAACTTGAATGAGAACTTAGAATGAGTGCTCGTAGATCCAGCAGCACCTCCAAGGGTTTTCGTGGTTTTTGTTTTTTCCGTCTTTTTCGGAATCTTTGACCTTGACTTAAAATCTCAAATCTCAAACCTCGAACCTTTAATTCAACTTTTTATAACCAAATATCTAAAATTACTTTCATTTTCACACTATTAACAAATATTTTTAGTACAAATTGAAAGTTTTTTGATTTTTTCTGCAACAAATTGAAATATTATTCATACCTTTGCAGCCAAAATGACGGACGAAGCAGGAGTGAAGTCGAATTCATTTGAATATAAACACAAACAAGATAAATAGAAAAGGACATGAAAAAAGGTAATTTTGGATTGTACAGCAAAGCCTATGAGCATGACGCTTGCGGTGTGGGTATGGTGGTCAACATTCATGGTGGCAAGAGCCATGAGTTGGTGGACAATGCACTGAAGGTGTTGGAAAACATGGAGCATCGTGGAGCAGAGACGCGTGACAAGACAGGTGACGGCGCGGGCATCATGGTGCAGATTCCTCATGAATTCATTCTTTTACAGGGTATCCCTGTGCCAGAGAAAGGAAAGTACGGCACGGGTCTGGTGTTCTTGCCTAAGCAGGAGAAGGAACAGCAGGGCATCCTGAGTGTGATGATTGAAGAGATTGAGCGTGAGGGTCTCACGCTGATGCACATGAGGGCGGTGCCAACGTGCCCAGAGGTGCTGGGTGTGGGTGCCCGTGAGGTGGAACCTGACATCAAGCAGATTTTCGTCACAGGTGTGAGCGAGGATCAGGTGGAGACGTTTGACCGTATATTATATAAGGTACGCAAGCGCATAGAGAACCGCGTGACGAACGAGGATTTCTATGTTTGTTCGTTGAGCAGCAAGAACATCATCTATAAGGGTATGTTGACGAGTGGACAGCTGAGACGCTATTTCCCCGACTTGTCAAGTCCCTATTTCACCAGTGGGTTGGCATTGGTTCACTCTCGATTCAGCACCAACACGTTCCCAACATGGAGTTTGGCGCAGCCTTTCCGTCTTTTGGCGCACAACGGCGAGATCAATACCATCCGTGGTAACCGCGGCTGGATGAAGGCGAGGGAGAGTGTGTTGAACAGTGAGGCTCTGGGCGACATCAAGGACATCCGTCCGATCGTGCAGGAGGGTATGAGTGACTCTGCCAGCCTCGACAACGTGTTTGAGTTCCTCACCATGAGCGGTCTGTCTTTGCCACAGGCAATGGCAATCCTCGTGCCTGAGAGCTTCAACGACAAGAACCCTATCAGCGAAGACCTGAAGGCGTTCTACGAGTATCATTCCATCCTGATGGAGCCTTGGGACGGTCCTGCGGCTCTGCTGTTCTCTGACGGACGTTATGCGGGTGGTATGCTCGACAGAAACGGATTGCGCCCCAGCCGTTACACGATTACGAAGAACGGCATGATGGTCGTGGCAAGTGAAGTGGGTGTGATGGACTTCGAACCTAGTGATGTGGTGAGCAAGGGACGCTTGCAGCCTGGTAAGATTCTGCTCATTGACACGCAGGAGGGCAAGATTTACTATGACGGAGAAATCAAGGAGCAGTTGGCGAAGGCTCATCCTTACCGCGAATGGCTGAACACCAACCGCATCCAGCTGGAGAAGCTGAAGAGTGGTCGCAAGGTGGAGAATGGCGTGGAGAACTACGAACGCAAGCTCATCAACTTCGGTTTCGGACAGGAAGATATCGACAAGACGGTGGTGCCTATGGCTACAGCAGGTCAGGAACCTGTGGCAGCAATGGGCAACGACACGCCGCTGGCTGTCATCAGCGACCGTCCCCAGATTTTCTTCAACTACTTCCGACAGCAGTTTGCGCAGGTGACCAACCCTGCCATTGACCCAATCCGTGAGGAATTGGTGATGAGTCTGACGGAGTATATCGGTGCTGTGGGCACCAATATCCTGACGCCTGATGCTTCCAACTGCAAGATGGTGCGTCTGCCACAACCTGTGCTGACGAACACGCAGTTGGATATTCTTTGCAATATCCGCTACAAGGGTTTCAAGACCAAGAAGCTTGCGATGCTCTTCGACATTGAGAAGGGTGCCAGCGGACTCCGACAGGCCATTGAGGACTTGTGCAAGGAGGCTGAGGCAAGTGTGGATGAGGGTGTGAACTACATCATCCTCTCTGATAGAGACATCGACGAGAAGCGTGCCGCCATCCCAAGCCTTTTGGCTGTGAGTGCAGTGCATCATTACCTCATCAGTGTGCAGAAGCGCGTACAGACGGCGCTGATTGTGGAGAGTGGTGAAATCCGTGAGGTGATGCATGCTGCCTTGCTGTTGGGTTATGGTGCCAGTGCCATCTGTCCTTATATGACGTTTGCCGTACTGGATGACCTCGTGAAGAAGCACAAGATTCAGGAGGATTACAACACGGCGGAGGCTCACTACATCAAGGCGGTGGACAAGGGTCTGAAGAAGATTATGTCGAAGATGGGTATCTCAACCATCCGTTCTTATCGTGGTGCGAAGATTTTCGAGAGCATCGGTTTGAGCGAAGACCTCCTGAGACGCTATTTCGGCACCGAGGTGAGCACCATTGGCGGTATCGGTCTGAAGGATATCGCAAGGGATGCCATCCGTCTGCACGACGAGGCATTCAAACCTGCTGAAATCAATGAGATTCTGCCTAACAACGGACAGTTCTCTTATCGCAAGGACGGTATCCTCCACGCTTGGAACCCCGACACGATTGCCAACCTGCAGATTGCCACTCGTCTGGGCTCTTACAAGAAGTTTCAGGAGTGGGAGAAGATGGTGGACCAGAAGGAGAAGCCTATCTTCATCCGCGACTTCTTCGGTTGGAAGAGGGCTGCCAAGCCTACACCGATTGACGAGGTGGAATCAGTGGAGAGCATCGTGAAGCATTTCGTGACGGGTGCGATGAGTTTCGGTGCCCTGAGCATTGAGGCACACGAGGCATTGGCACTCGCGATGAACAAACTCGGCACTCGCAGCAACACGGGTGAGGGTGGTGAGGACAACGAACGTTACCACACAGAAGTGGACGGTGTGTCGCTCAGCAGCAAGACCAAGCAGATTGCCAGCGGTCGTTTCGGTGTCACTGCCGAATATCTGGTGAATGCTGAAGAAATACAAATCAAGGTGGCACAGGGAGCCAAGCCTGGTGAGGGCGGTCAGCTGCCTGGTTTCAAGGTGAACAAGATCATTGCCAAGACGCGTAACGCCATTCCTGGCATCAGCCTGATTTCTCCTCCACCACATCATGATATCTACAGTATCGAGGATTTGGCACAGTTGATTTTCGACCTGAAGAACATCAACCCAACCGCTGCCGTCAGCGTGAAGCTCGTGGCAGAGAGTGGTGTGGGCACGATTGCCGCAGGTGTGGCAAAGGCAAAGGCAGACCTCATCGTCATCAGTGGTGCTGAAGGTGGTACGGGTGCCAGCCCTGCTTCTTCTATGCGCTTTGCCGGTATCAGCCCTGAGATTGGTTTGGCTGAGACGCAGCAGACGCTGGTGATGAACGGATTGAGAAATCAGGTTCGTTTGCAGACCGATGGTCAGTTGAAGACTGCCAAGGATGTGATCATCATGGCTATGCTGGGTGCCGACGAGTTCTCATTCGGTACGTTGCCGCTCATTGTGCTGGGTTGTGTGATGATGCGCAAGTGTAACACCAACACCTGTCCTGTGGGTGTGGCTACGCAGGACGAGACGCTGCGTCAGCGATTCAGAGGAAAGTCTGACTATGTGGTCAACTTCTTCACGTTCATTGCCCAGCAGGTGCGTGAATACCTCGCAGAGATAGGCGTGAAACACCTCAAGGACATCATCGGTCACACCGAGTTGATTGAGATGCACACCGAGAATGCCACCGACAAGCAGAAGACCATCGACTTCGCACGCCTGTTGCACAAGCCAGAGACCGATAAACCGCTCTTCTGGGATCGTGGTCAGTTCACGAAAGTGACGGGTGTGAAGGATGAAGATATCATTCAGGCAGCTGCACCAGCGATTGAGCAGAAGGAAGAGGTGAGCCTCGACTATGCCATCCGCAACACCGACCGTGCTGTGGGTACGATGCTCTCAGGTGTGATTGCCAAGAAATATGGAGAGGCAGGACTTCCTGACGGAACTGTTCGCCTGAAGTTCAAGGGTTCGGCTGGTCAGTCATTCGGTGCCTTCGCAGTGAAGGGTCTGGACATCCGTCTGGAAGGTGAGGCCAACGACTACTTCGGCAAGGGACTCTCAGGTGGTCGCATCAGCATCATGCCACCTGTCCGCAGAAGTGCTGACTTCGTGGCTGAGGACAACATCATCGCCGGCAACACGGGTCTGTATGGTGCCACCAGTGGTGAGCTGTATGTGAATGGTCGTGTGGGTGAACGCTTCGCTGTCCGTAACTCTGGTGCCATCGCCGTTGTGGAAGGTGCCGGTGACCACTGTTGCGAGTATATGACTGGCGGTCGTGTCGTCGTGCTCGGCAAGACGGGTAGAAACTTTGCCGCTGGTATGAGTGGTGGTGTGGCTTATGTGTATGACCGCGATCACACCTTCGACTACTTCTGCAACATGGATATGGTGGAACTGAGCCTCGTGGAGGACAGCGTGAGCCGCAAGGAACTGCTCGAACTCATCCGTCAGCACTATCTCCACACAGGCAGTGCCCTCGCAGGAAGGATGCTCGACGACTGGAACCGCTATGTGGAAGACTTCATCCAGGTGGTGCCAATCGAGTACAAGCGTGTGCTGCAGGAAGAGCAGATGGCGAAACTGCAACAGAAGATTGCCGACATGCAGCGTGACTATTAAACCTCATCAATCAACTATAATATAGAAAAGAAAATGGGAAATCCAAAAGCATTTCTGACTGTGCCTCGTAAGGAGGCTGGTTATCGCCCCATCAACGACCGTATTCATGACTTTGGTGAGGTGGAACAGACACTGAACACAAAAGACCGACAGGAGCAGGCAAGCCGTTGTATGGATTGCGGTGTGCCTTTCTGCCACTGGGCTTGTCCGCTGGGCAACAAAGACCCTGAATGGAACGACGCCCTCTATCGTGGCGAATGGGAAACTGCCTACAAGCTCCTGAAGAAGACCAATCCTTTCCCTGAATTCACAGGACGTATCTGCCCTGCTCTCTGTGAGAAAGCGTGTGTGCTCTATCTCACCACAGGCGATGCGGTGACGAACCGTGAGAACGAATGTGCCATCGCTGAGCGAGCTTTCCAAGAGGGTTATGTGACCATCGAAAGTCCAAAGAGGAACGGCAAGAAGGTGGCTGTCATCGGTAGTGGACCTGCAGGTCTCTCTACAGCCAACGCTCTCAACTACATGGGTTACGAGGTGACGGTCTTCGAGAAGAATGAAGCTGCTGGCGGTTTGCTCCGCTATGGCATCCCCAACTTCAAGCTGAACAAGAAAATCATCGATAGAAGAATCAACGTGATGGAGCAGGAAGGCGTGAAGTTTGTCTATAACTCTGAGTTTTCCGATATTTCCAAGTTTGCCGACTTCGATGCTGTGGTCATTGCCACCGGTACGCCTACCGCTCGTGACTTGAAAGCACCAGGTCGTGAACTCAAGGGTATCCATCTTGCCCTCGAACTGCTTTCCCAGCAGAACCGCGTGTTGGCAGGTATGGAATTCTCGAAAGATGAACGCATTTCCGCCAAGGGCAAGGATGTTCTTGTGATTGGTGGTGGCGATACGGGTTCTGACTGTATCGGTACGGCACATCGTCAGGGTTGCAAGAGTGTCACCCAGATTGAGATCATGCCGAAGCCTCCAGTGGGTCACAATCCCAACACACCTTGGCCGAACTGGCCAGTCATCCTCAAGACCACTTCGTCGCACGAGGAAGGTTGTACCCGTCGTTGGAACATCAACACGTTGGAGTTCTTGGGCGAAAATGGCAAGGTGACAGGTGTGCGTGTGCAGCCTATCGACTGGAAACCTAACCCAGAAGGTGGTCGTCCGCTGATGGTGGAAGCTGGTGAACCCGAAATCATCAAAGCAGATCTCGTGCTCTTGGCAATGGGCTTCTTGAAACCCGAACATCCTGAATACCCCGAGAACGTCTTCATCTGTGGTGATGCTGCCAATGGTGCATCCCTCGTCGTGAGAGCCATCGCCTCAGGACGCAAGACAGCAGAAGCTGTGGATAGCTACCTCAAGAACAAATAGTAAATCGTAAATCGTCCAATCGTAAATATATTCATGATTCGCACAAACACCAACTATCAGCAACTTTCCCAGCGTTATCTCTTTGCCGAGATTGCGCAGCAGGTGAACGAATATAAAGCTCAGCATCCTGACGCCAACCTCATTCGTCTTGGTATCGGTGATGTGACCCGACCTCTGCCCGATGCAGCCATTCAAGCGATGCACCGTGCCGTAGATGAATGTGCCAACGGAAAGACGTTCCGCGGGTATGGTCCTGAGCATGGTTACGATTTTCTGATTGATGCCATCATTGCTCACGACTTCCAGCCCCGAGGCATCCAACTCGACCGTGAGGAAGTGTTCATCAGCGATGGCGCGAAGAGCGACACGGGCAACATCGGCGACATCCTTTCCACCGACAACCTCGTAGGTATCACCGACCCCGTCTATCCTGTGTATGTGGATACCAACATCATGGCTGGACGGAAACTCACTTACATCCCTTGTCATGCAGGCAACGGCTTTACGGGTGATATTCCAACGGAACATCTCGACATCATCTATCTCTGCTATCCCAACAACCCAACAGGTGCCGTCATCACAAAAGAGAAACTGGCGCAGTGGGTAGCTTACGCAAGGGAGAACGAGGCACTCATCCTGTATGATTCTGCCTACGAAGCTTTCATCCAAGACGATACTCTGCCTCATTCCATCTATGAGATTGAAGGGGCGAAGGAATGTGCGATTGAGTTCCGCAGCTTCTCCAAGACGGCAGGATTCACGGGTGTTCGTTGTGGCTACACCGTTATCCCCAAGGAACTGAAAGGTGCTGACGGAACCAGCCTCAATGCGCTTTGGAACCGTCGTCAGTGCAGCAAGTTTAATGGTGCCAGCTATATCTCTCAGCGAGGTGCGGAAGCTATCTTCACGCCCGAAGGTCAGCGTCAGGTGCGCACCACGATTCAGCACTATATGAAGAATGCCCAGTTCATTCGCGAGAGTCTTGCTTTCGATGGATTGACGGTGTATGGCGGAGAGCATTCTCCTTACATATGGGTTTCAACTCCTGAGGGCGAAGACTCCTGGCACTTCTTCCATCGCCTGCTCACCGATGCCAATGTGGTCGTCACTCCAGGCGAAGGATTTGGCACTCACGGAGAAGGCTATGTGCGCATCACTGCCTTCGGCACGTGGGAGAACAGCCTCGAAGCAATGGAACGCATCAAAAAGATATTGTAAAACTTCAACTCTTCAATTCTTCAACTCTTCAATTCTTCAATTTTTCAACTCTTCAATTCTTCAAAAACGTGGAACCTCTCAAGCATGAATGTGGCGTTGCAATGATTCGCCTCCTGAAGCCCCTCAGCTACTATCAAGAGAAGTACGGCACCTCGACCTATGGTCTCAATAAGCTCTACCTCCTGATGGAGAAACAGCACAACCGAGGACAGGAGGGTGCGGGTATCGCCTGCACCAACCTCCATGCGAATCCTGGTGAAGAATATATGTTCCGCGAACGTGCGCTTGGCAGCGGTGCCATCACCGAAATCTTCAGCAAGGTGGGGGAGAACGGATGGAATGAGGCTCAGATTTACATGGGTCATCTCCGCTATTCCACCACAGGCAAGAGCGGTTTGGCTCACGTGCATCCTTTCATGCGTCGCAACAACTGGAGAGCCAAGAACCTCTGTCTGTGTGGCAACTTCAACCTCACCAACGTGGATGAGGTGTTTGATGAGATCACTGCCAAAGGTCAGCATCCTCGTATCTATAACGACACCTACATCATGCTGGAGTTGATGGGACATCGTCTGGACAGAGAGAGTGAACGCCTCTACAATATCGCCAATGTGCAGGGATTGACAGGCACCGACCTGACGCAATACATCGAGGACAACATTGATATCACGAATATCCTGCGCACGTCCACTCCGCTTTTCGATGGCGGCTATGTGCTGTGTGGATTCACGGGAAGTGGTGAGATGTTTTCTATGCGTGACCCTTGGGGCATCCGTCCTGCTTTCTGGTATCAGGATGATGAGGTGTTGGTGGTGGCGTCGGAACGTCCGGTTATCCAAACCACTTTCGACTTGAGTACCGACAGCATTCACGAATTGCTGCCTGGTCAGGCACTCACCATCCACAAGAACGGTAATGTGGCGCTCACGCAGATTCTTCCACCAAAGGGCAACCACGCTTGTTCTTTCGAGCGCATCTATTTCAGTCGAGGCAGCGATCGCGACATCTATCAGGAGAGAAAAGCATTGGGTGAACAACTCACACCTCAGATTGACAAAGCCATCGACGGAGATTTGGAACACACGGTGTTCAGCTATGTGCCCAACACCGCAGAAGTGGCTTTCTACGGAATGCTCGACGGATTCAAGAAACAGCTCAACGAGCAAAAGGTGGAACAACTGTTCCGTCTGACACAGCAGCATCGTCCCACGAGGGAGGAGCTGCGTGCCATCCTTCATAACTATATCCGAAGCGAGAAGGTTGCCATCAAGGATATCAAGCTCCGCACCTTCATCACGGAAGGAAACCAGCGCAATGACCTTGCCGCTCACGTATACGATATCACTTACGGCTCTTTGAGACCTTATGTGGATAATCTCGTCATCATCGACGATTCCATTGTGCGAGGCACCACCCTCCGCGAGAGTATCATCCGCATCCTCGACCGACTGCACCCTAAGAAGATGGTGCTCGTCAGTTCCTGTCCGCAAGTGCGTTATCCTGACTACTACGGCATCGATATGTCCCATTTGGATGAGTTCATCGCCTTCCGTGCTGCCGTTGCGCTTCACATCGAACGGGGTGACTGGCAAATCTTGCACGATATCTATCGGAAATGTGTGGAGCAGCAATCGTTGCCTGCCGAGAAGATGGTTAACTACGTCAAGGAAATCTATCGACCTTTCAGCACAGACGAGATTTCGGAGAAGATGCTCGAACTCCTCCGTCCCGAGGGAATGACCACTCCGATGCAACTCGTCTTCCAATCGCTCGAAGGACTTCATCATGCCTGTCCTCACCATCCAGGTGATTGGTACTTCAGTGGCAACTATCCCACGGCAGGTGGTGTGCGACTGGTCAATCAGGCATACATCAATTGGTACGAACAAAACTATAAATAACTATGAACACAAAATATATCTTCGTCACAGGCGGTGTGGTTTCCTCATTGGGCAAAGGCATCATCTCCGCCAGTATCGGCAAACTGTTGCAGGCACGTGGCTACAAGGTCACCATCCAGAAGTTTGACCCTTATATCAACATCGACCCAGGCACTCTCAACCCTTACGAACACGGAGAGTGCTACGTCACCGTCGATGGAATGGAAACCGACCTTGATCTTGGACACTATGAGCGCTTCACAGGTATCCACACCACCCGCAACAACTCCATCACCACAGGTCGTATCTACAAGACCGTCATCGACAGAGAGCGTCACGGCGATTATCTGGGCAAGACCATTCAGGTGGTGCCTCATATCACGGATGAGATCAAGCGCAGAATGTTGAGAGAGGATGAGAAGGGCGAGAACCTTGATTTCGTCATCACCGAAGTGGGAGGAACCATTGGTGACATCGAGAGTGCCCCCTTCATGGAAGCCATCCGACAGTTGCGCTGGCAACTGGGTCGTGATGCGGTTTGCGTCCACCTCACTTATGTTCCTTATCTGAAAGCTGCCGAAGAACTGAAAACCAAGCCCACCCAGCACTCTGTGAAGGAATTGCAGGGAATGGGTATTCAGCCTGATATCCTCGTGTTGCGCACCGAACGCCACCTCGACGATGCTGTGCGCATGAAGGTGGCTTCCTTCTGTAATGTGGATCTTGAGTGTGTGGTGCAGAGCGAAGATATGCCCAGCATCTACCAAGTGCCCGTCAGCATGCAGCGTCAAGGGCTTGATGCTGCCATCATGAGAAAGATTGGAATCCCTGTCGGTGAAACTCCTTCTATGAAGTCTTGGCACGATTTCCTCGATAAGCAGAGTAATGCCACTCGTGAAGTCCACATCGGTTTGGTGGGCAAGTACGACCTGCAGGATGCCTATAAATCGATTCGTGAGAGCCTGAACCTTGCGGGAATCTACAACGACGTGAAGGTGAAGCTCCACTTCATCAACAGCGAGGACATCACGCCTGAGAATGTGGCGAAGAAATTGGAAGGAATGGCGGGTGCCGTCATCTGTCCAGGGTTCGGACATCGAGGCATTGAAGGAAAAATCACGGCTATTCAATATACCCGTACCCACGATATCCCTACCTTTGGTATTTGTCTGGGTATGCAGATGATGGTGATTGAGTTTGCTCGTCATGTATTAGGTCTTGCTGATGCACATAGTACGGAGATGAATCCTGACACTCAGCATCCAGTGATTGACCTGATGGAAGAACAGAAGAACATCACGGGTATGGGCGGAACGATGCGTCTGGGCGCATACGACTGTGCTTTGCAGGAAGGAAGCAAAGCTCGTAGCATCTACGGCAAGGCCCTTATTCAGGAGCGTCACCGTCATCGCTACGAGTTCAATAACACCTACCTCGATGATTTTGAGAAGAACGGTATGCAATGTGTGGGACGAAATCCAGAGGGTAATCTGGTGGAAGTGGTGGAACAGCCCGATAAGAAATGGTTCATCGGCACTCAGTTCCATCCTGAATATGCCTCCACCGTCTTACATCCTCATCCACTTTTCATGGACTTCATCAAGGCGAGCATTACAATGTGATTTCGCCTTCGAAAGAAATAGCGGCAGGACCGGTCATCAGAATATGATGGTCGGTCTTGTTCCATTCTATATGGAGAGTGCCACCATCCATTTGGATGTTGCTGTGACGACTGGAACGACCCGTCAGGTGGGCAGCAACCGCTGTGGCACAGGCACCCGTTCCACAAGCGAGGGTGATGCCTGAACCGCGTTCCCACACTCTCATGCGGAGTGCACCATTGGGAGAAGGGATGCTGACAAACTCAATGTTGCAACGTTGAGGGAAAATCGGGTGGTGCTCCAAGAGGGGACCATAATGCTCCATAGGGAATTGCTCCACGTCCTCGTCCAAGAAAATGACGAAATGGGGATTGCCCATCGAGACAAAAGTGCCGTAGAAGGTACGGTCATCGACGGTGAGGGCATAATCTTGTGCTTGTCCATCTTGATCGCCAAACTGCTGAGGCTCACGAAGGACGGGCTCGCCCATATCAACGGTAACGGTCTCCACTTTATTTTCTCCGTTCAGATGCAATTGCAACACCTTGATGCCCGAAAGCGTCTCAAGACGAATGGGGTTCTTGTTGGTCATTCCCTTGTCATGAAGATACTTCGCCACGCATCGGGTGCCGTTTCCGCACATCATGGCTTCGGAACCGTCGTTGTTGAAGATACGCATGGAGAAGTCAGCGTCGGGACGGGTGGGGGCTCCAATCAGAATCAAACCATCGCTGCCAATTCCGAAATGAGGCTTGCTCCAGGCAATGGAAGCTGCAGCAGGGTCGGGGATATTATATAATAATGTGTTGACATAGATGTAGTCGTTGCCCGCACCATGCATTTTTGTGAACTTTATGACTCGTTTCATACTTTTTGTTAGTTGTTTTATTAAATTGATGTACAAAGGTAAGCATAATTACCATAAATTGTATCAAAAAGACATTGATAATTGTTGTATTCTTGACATAAGTCAACATGTAAGCAAAAATATGAAAAAAACTTACACTTTGCTTTATCAAATACTAAAAATGCTATAACTTTGCATCGAAATCAAAAACAAATACGTTCATTATGACACTTAACAGTAATTCAATCACAATGAATCTGAATAATAATGATTATCAGTTTCAGCAGCAGGGCCAGGAGCAGAATCAGGACTCTACATTGCTTGTGGTGTGAATCTACCAGTCGGATGAACACTTTGAAATCGAGCACAAATACAAAAACATACAACACAAACACACACAATGAGGCTGGTTCATAAATAAATGGATCAGCCTCTCCATTTTTGGAGAACAGCATTCAAAACAAAATAATTATCAACACAAACTTCAAAACACATTAAGGTATGAAAAAGATTGAAGCAATCATCCGTAAGACAAAGTTCGAGGATGTAAAAGACGCATTGTTGCACTCAGACATTGACTGGTTTGAGTATCACAACGTGCATGGCATCGGTCAAAGTCGAGAGGAACGCATCTACCGTGGTGTACAGTACTCCACTGACGTGATTGAGCGTGTGGCACTGACCATTGTGTGTCGCGACCAATTCGTGGATCCAACGGTGAAGGTCATCCTAAGGGTGGCACACACTGGCGAAATTGGTGACGGTCGCATCTTCGTGAGCGACATGATAGACACCTGGAGCATCCGTACGGGTGAGAATGGTGACACCGTATTGAGAGATAAGAAATAGTTAAGGGAAAACAGATTAACTATTAAGGGTAACAACACAATTTAAACACAACACAACTATGAACGAAGTAGGAATTTCACTCGATACCGTATGGATGCTATTGGCAGCCATGTTAGTTTTCTGGATGCAACCAGGATTTGCCTTGTGTGAGGCTGGTTTCACACGTAGTAAGAACTGTGCGAACATCTTGATGAAGAACTTTGTCGATTTCATGTTCGGCTCCCTGTTGTTCTTCTTCATCGGTTTTGGCATCATGTTCGGAAGCGACATTTTGGGTGGCTTCATCGGATTGCCCAACTGGGGCGACCTCTCTTTCTATGAGGGCGACCTGCCAGTGGAAGGCTTCCTGATTTTCGAAACAGTATTCTGTGCCACTTCTGCCACCATCGTCAGTGGTGCAATGGCTGAGCGCACAAAGTTCTCTATGTACTTGGTATATAGCGCATTCATTTCTCTCATTATTTATCCTATCGAAGGTCACTGGACTTGGGGCGGCGGATGGCTTTGCAACGATGCTGCTGACTCTTTCATGATGACAACCTTCGGTGATGTGTTCCACGACTTTGCTGGTTCTGCTATCGTACACTCTGTAGGTGGTGTGCTCGCATTCATTGGTGCCATCGCATTGGGTCCCCGTCTTGGCAAGTACAGCAAGGAAGGCAAGAGCCACGCTATTCCTGGTCACAACCTGACTTTGGCTTCTCTTGGCGTATTCATCCTTTGGCTCGGATGGTTCGGTTTCAACCCTGGTAGTCAGCTGGCTGCTGCTGGTGAAGTGAACCGCATTGCGATCTCTCACGTGTTCCTGACCACTAACCTTGCTGCTGTAGCTGGTGGTGTGGCAACGATGTTCGTCACTTGGATGAGATATGGCAAACCTTCTCTCTCACTCACCCTCAACGGTATCTTGGCAGGTCTTGTAGGTATCACAGCTGGTTGCGACCTCGTTTCTCCTGTTGGTGCTGTCATCATCGGTCTCGTTTGTGGTGTCGTGCTCGTGTTCGCCATTGAATTCATCGATCACAAACTGCACATCGACGATCCTGTGGGTGCTTCTTCAGTACACGGTGTTTGTGGTATCCTCGGTACCCTGATGACTGGTTTGCTCTCTACCAGCAACGGTGCCTTCTACGGAGGCGGTTGGGGTTTCTTCGGCGCTGAGTGCTTCGGCATCCTCGTCATCGACCTCTGGGCAGCCGCTTGCGGTCTCATCCTCTTCTTTGGCATCAAGAAACTGCACGGTCTTCGTGTGGATGCCCGCATCGAGGAAGAAGGTCTCGACATCTATGAGCACGGAGAAAGCTGCTACAACTAAATTGTCCATTTCTATTATAATTAACCCATTTAATCAACCTCAAAAAGTACAAGTATGAAAAAGGTAGAAGATTTGTTTAAGGGATTTGTTCTCACGGCATTGTTGCTCTCCGGAGCAACAGCCGCTGAGGCTCAAGACACAGTAGAAACAACCGTCGAAGCCGATGTGGTGAACCAATATATCTGGCGCGGTCTGGAATTGGGTAACACCGCCTTCCAACCCACATTGGGCATCGCCTACAAAGGTCTGTCGCTCACAGCTTGGGGAAGTGTAGGATTGACTGACCCAGCCGACACGAAGGAGTTTGACCTCACCTTGGGTTACACCATCGGAGGATTCAACATTGGTATCTGCGATTACTGGTTCAACGCAGGTCTTGATCCAGAAAGCCGTTACTTCATGTACGAAGCTCATCGCACCAACCACGTCTTTGAGGCAAATGTTGGCTACGACTTCGGAGTGGCAAGCATCCAATGGTACACCAACTTTGCTGGCAACGATGGTTTCAACAAGAAAGGCAAGCGAGCATATAGCTCCTACTTCGAAGTCAGCGCTCCGTTCAAACTCGCCACTTGCGACTGGACAGCTACAGCCGGTGCGGTTCCTTACTACACGGACTTTTACGGAACAACTGGTTTCGCGGTGACCAACCTCGCACTTCGTGCAACGAAAGATATCAAGATCACTGACTCGTTCAGTATCCCGATCTTCGGAGAGGTGGTCGGCAATCCTTGCAGTCAGAAAGCATATCTGGTTTTTGGATTAACTTTGCGTCCTTAATCCGAACCTGACGAAGGGGCTGTGTCTCAACAGGCACAGCCCCTTTCTTTTTGTCTTCATTCCTTCTCTTTTTATCCAAACTGCACTTTGATTTATCATAAATGGAACAGAATTTGGTCACGTTCCATTTTTTCTGTTACTTTGCAGCCGAAATAAAGGTTAAAGATTATAGGTTAAAGGTTAAAGATGGCCGCAACAATACTGACAATAACGGGTAGTGATGGCACTGGAGGCTCTGGCGTCCAGGCCGACATTCGTTTTATCAGTGAGTTGGGAGGCGTGGCAGCATCGGCAGTCACTTCCATTACAGTGCAGAATACGCTGGGTATTCAGGAGTTTCACGACCTGCCCGCCTCAGTAGTGCGTCAGCAAGTGGAGGCTATCGTCAACGACTTGCAGCCACAAGTGGTGAAGATTGGTTTGGTGCGCCGTATAGATGTGGTGGAGACACTGGTGGATGTGCTGAAGAAATATAAGCCACGCCACATTGTGTATGCGCCTGTACTGAAATCGACGAAAGGGGAGCAGCTGGTGTCGGAAAAGGTTTATGATGCCATCAAATGTCTGTTGATACCAATCTGCACCGTTGTATTGGAACCTTCCGATTTACCTGTTGGCTCTCGCAAACACGGTTCTGCCAACCAGTTGGCTTCTGCTGTGGCATTCTACCTGAGTCGTGAGGAAGAAGTGGATGAGGCGATGCTTCATGCACGAACTTACTTGAAACAATTGCCTGCCGATTATGCGGATGGCAACAGTCGGAGCGAAGAACTCTACAATCAGTTCCTCAATGCAGTGGAACATTTCTTCAATCGATATGCCGATGTGGCGTTCTATGCCGAACAGCTGAATGTCAGCCCTCGTTATCTGGGACAGGTGACCCGACGCATTGCCGAGCGTTCCCCGAAATCCATCATCGATGAACGCATCACGACGGAGATTGCGCTGTTGCTCACCAAGACCAACAAGCCGTTAAAGGAGATTGCCCAGCAACTCGGCTTCTCTTCGCAGGCACACCTTTCCCGATATTTTAAGAAACAGAAAGGTGTTTCTCCCAGCCAATACAAACAATCAATATAAAACATTAAGAAAATGAAAGAAGACAGACAAGCGTTAAACCGTCAGTTAGCTCAGATGCTGAAAGGCGGTGTGATTATGGATGTGACCACTCCTGAACAGGCTCGTATTGCCGAGGAGGCTGGTGCTTGTGCCGTGATGGCATTGGAAAGAATCCCTGCCGACATCCGTGCAGCAGGTGGTGTTTCGAGAATGAGTGACCCGAAGATGATTCGTGGCATTCAGGAGGCGGTGAGCATTCCCGTGATGGCAAAGTGCCGTATCGGACATATTGCTGAAGCACAGATTCTGCAGGCTATCGAGATTGACTATATCGATGAGAGCGAGGTGCTGAGCCCTGCCGACAATATCTACCACATTGACAAGACGAAGTTCGACGTACCTTTCGTATGTGGTGCGAAGAACTTAGGCGAAGCCCTGCGACGCATTGCTGAGGGTGCTACCATGATTCGCACCAAAGGTGAACCTGGCACGGGCGATGTGGTGCAGGCAGTAAGCCACATGCGACTGATGCAGAGTGAAATCCGTCGTTTGGTCAGCATGAGTGAGGACGAACTCTTCGAGGCAGCCAAGCAGTTGCAGGCTCCTTACGAACTGGTGAAGTTTGTGCATGAGAACGGAAAACTACCTGTGGTGAATTTCGCTGCTGGTGGTGTTGCCACTCCAGCCGATGCAGCCCTGATGATGCAACTCGGAGCCGAAGGTGTGTTTGTGGGTAGTGGTATCTTCAAGAGCGGCAATCCTCAGAAACGTGCGGCAGCCATTGTGCAAGCAGTCACCAACTATCAGGATGCAAAGCTGTTGGCAGAACTCTCCGAGGATCTTGGCGAGGCAATGGTGGGCATCAACGAGCAGGAGATTGAATTGCTGATGGCAGAAAGAGGAAAGTAGGGTTCAAGAAGTTCAAGAGTTTAAGAGTTCAAAGTATGAGAATTGCAGTTCTCGCCCTGCAAGGGGCATTCATTGAGCACGAACAGATGTTGCAGGAGCTGGGAGTGGAGACCTTCGAGGTGCGACAGTTGTCAGATTGGCAACAACCCAAGGATGGTCTTGTCATTCCTGGTGGCGAATCGACCACGCAGACAAAGCTGCTGCATGATTTGGGATTGTATGAACCCATTCGTCAGGCAATTTTGGATGGGCTTCCTGTGTTCGGCACTTGTGCAGGATTGATTTTGCTGGCAAAGCAAGAGGATGGACATCCACGCGAAGGATTGGGCACGATGGACATCGATGTGTGTCGTAACGCTTATGGTCGCCAATTGGGCAGTTTCCATGCGGTGGCACCTGTGGCAGGCATTGGTGAAGAAGTACCTATGACGTTTATCCGTGCTCCTTATATTAATAAGGTGTTGTCGCCCAGCAGTCAGGTGCTGTCTGTGGTGGACGGACATATTGTGGCGGTTCGGCAAGATCATCAACTGGCTACAGCCTTCCATCCGGAACTGACCACTGATTACCATTTGCATCAGTATTTCATCGAACAAATCTGTCAAACTCCATCGTGATGGATTAAGATGGACAAGATATACATTAAAAGGCAAGAATGACGCACGAAATTGCGGATTTCTTGCCTTTTTTCTTGCAAAATCGATAAAAAATGAATAAAATGACAATGATTTTTAAAATTTCTTGTCAAAATGTTTGCATATTAAATATAAAGTATGTAATTTTGCAACCAAAATCAGAAAAGTTAAAACAAATTGACATAAACAACACAAGCATAACAGCAAAAAGATATGTGCGGATTTGTAGGAATACTCAAAACGAAAGGTGATGCTCGACAGAAACGTGAGCAGGCATTGAAGATGTCGGCAAAGATTCGGCATCGTGGACCTGATTGGAGTGGGGTATATAGCAACGACAAGGCGGTGCTGGCGCATGAGCGTCTGGCTATTGTTGACCCGCTGTCGGGTGGACAACCCTTGTATTCGTCTGACGGCAAGATTGTGCTGGCTGTGAATGGTGAAATTTACAACCATCAGGAGATTCGTCGCCGTTATGCAGGACAGTATGAGTTCCAGACGGGTTCTGACTGCGAGGTGATTCTGGCGCTCTATCAGGATAAGGGCGTTGATTTCCTCGACGAGCTGAACGGCATCTTCTCTTTTGTGCTCTACGACACAGAAACCGATGATTATCTGGTGGCACGCGACCCAATCGGTGTGATACCTTTATATATAGGTCACGATAAGGACGGAACGGTCTATGTGGCAAGTGAGTTGAAAGCCCTCGAAGGTCAGTGCGATGAATACAAGCCCTTCCCTCCAGGTCATTTCTGCACTAGCAAGCATGGTGGACAGTTGGAACGTTGGTATGAGCGTGACTGGATGCAGTATGACGGCATGAAGTGGTCAACTTCTGACCATGATGAGGCGGTGCAGATGGTGAAAGACGGATTGATGGCATCGGTGAAGCGTCAGTTGATGAGTGATGTGCCTTATGGCGTGCTGTTGTCAGGCGGTTTGGACAGTTCAGTGGTGTCAGCCATCGCCAAGCTGTATGCAGCCAAGCGTATTGAGACCAATGATCAGCACGATGCTTGGTGGCCTCGTCTTCACTCGTTTGCTGTGGGTTTAAAGGGAGCGCCCGATTTGGAGAAAGCACGTGAGGTGGCTGAATTTATCGGCACTGTGCACCATGAAGTGAACTACACGATTCAGGAGGGCTTGGATGCCATCCGTGATGTGATCTATCATATTGAGACTTACGATGTGACGACGGTTCGTGCTTCTACGCCGATGTATCTGTTGGCGAGAGTCATCCGTAGTATGGGTATCAAGATGGTGCTTTCTGGCGAAGGTGCTGACGAGATATTTGGAGGTTACCTCTACTTTCACAAGGCACCTGATGCACGGGCATTCCACGAGGAGACGGTTCGCAAACTGAGCAAGTTGCATTTCTACGATTGTCTGCGTGCCAACAAGTCGCTGATGGCGTGGGGTATTGAAGGTCGTGTGCCTTTCCTCGACAAAGAGTTCCTGGATGTGGCGATGCGTATCGACCCAGCTCTGAAAATGTGCGGTCCTCTTCCAAACTCTCCCAAAGGCGCCTTCGAGATTGAGAAGAAGGTGGTGCGTGAAGGATTTAGCGAGATGCTTCCAGCCAATGTGGCTTGGCGACAGAAAGAGCAGTTCAGCGATGGTGTGGGCTATTCATGGATTGACACCCTCAAGAAGGTGACTTCTGAGGCTGTATCCGACGAGCAGATGGCACATGCAGCAGAACGATTCCCTATCAATCCGCCGCTCAACAAGGAGGAGTACTACTATCGCAGCATCTTTGAGGAGCACTTCCCAAGTGCCTCTGCAGCAAAGAGCGTGAACCAAGAGGCTTCTGTGGCTTGCTCTACAGCGATTGCCCTCGAATGGGATGAAGCCTTCAAGAACATGAACGACCCCAGCGGACGTGCCGTCAAGGGTGTGCACGAACAGGCATATTAAGGGTTAAAGGTTATAGGTTAACGGTTATCGGTTAAAGGTTATAGATATCAAACAACACAACTAAACAATACAAACACTACTATGAGCAAACTGAGATTTGACGTGGTGCAGGATGCTTTCAAGAAGAAGGCGGTGCCTGCTGAGAGTCCAGCCGAGAGGACTTCGAAGTATTTCGGCGAATTAGTTTTTGACCGCGAGAAGATGCACAAGTATCTGAGCACAGAGACTTATGAGGCACTCATCGATTGTATCGACAATGGTCATCAGCTCGACCGCGCCATTGCCGACGAGGTGGCTGACGGTATGAAGACCTGGGCAATGGAGCATGGTGTGACACACATCACTCACTGGTTCCAGCCATTGACTGAGGGTACTGCCGAGAAGCACGACTCACTCATGGAGTACGACGGCAAGGGCGGTATGTTGGAAGAGTTCACAGGCAAGTCACTCATCCAGCAGGAGCCAGATGCCAGCTCGTTCCCAAGTGGTGGTATCCGTGCCACTTTCGAGGCTCGTGGCTACACAGCATGGGATCCAACATCTCCTGTATTCATTCAGGACGACACACTCTGTATTCCAACAGTCTTCATCTCTTATACAGGTGAGGCACTCGACTATAAGACTCCGCTCAAGAAATCTCTGAAGGCAGTCAGCGATGCAGCTGTGCCAATCTGCCAGATGTTCGACCCTAAGGTGAAGAAGGTTTATTCTTACCTCGGTTGGGAGCAGGAGTATTTCCTCGTGGACGAAGACCTCTTTGCTGCACGTCCTGACCTCATGTTGACAGGTCGCACCCTGATGGGTCACGAATCCTCTAAGAACCAGCAGTTGGACGACCACTACTTTGGTGCTATCCCATCTCGTGTGATGGAATTCATGAAGGATGTGGAGATTGCAGGTTATCGTCACGGCATTCCATTGAAGACTCGCCACAACGAGGTGGCACCTAACCAGTTCGAGTTGGCTCCAATCTTTGGTGAGACCAACCTCTCCAACGACCAGAACCAGATGATGATGAACCTGATGCAGCAGATTGCCCGCAAGCACGGCTTTGTGCTCCTTCTCCACGAGAAGCCATTCGCAGGCATCAACGGTTCAGGTAAGCACAACAACTGGTCATTGGGTACAGATACAGGCACCCTGTTGCTCGCTCCTGGTAAGGATGCGATGGGCAACCTCCAGTTCGTCACTTTCTTCGTGAATGTGTTGGTGGCTGTGCAGAAGCACAACGCCTTGCTGAAAGCCTCTATCGCTACAGCAACCAACGCACACCGTCTGGGTGCAAACGAGGCTCCTCCAGCCATCATATCTTCCTTCCTCGGACACACAATGACTCAAGTGCTGCACAAGCTGCTCGAAGTGCCATCTGACACACCAATCGAGATTGCAGGCAAGAAGGAAAAGTCTGTAGGTCTGGTGGAGATCCCAGAAATCTTCATCGACAACACCGACCGCAACCGTACTTCACCATTCGCCTTCACAGGTAACCGCTTCGAGTTCCGTGCTGTTGGTTCAAGTGCAAACTGCGCTGGTGCGATGACTACCCTCAACGCAGCCGTAGCTGACCAGCTCACCGCCTTCAAGGCAGCTGTCGATAAGGAAATCGCAGCAGGCAAGCCAATGAACATCGCCTTCATGGACGTGCTCAAACCACTCATCTCCAGCATCATCGACACCGTTTGCTTCGATGGCAACGGCTACACCGACGAGTGGAAGGAAGAGGCTAAGCGTCGCGGTTTGGACACAGAGACTTGTGTGCCAACGATGTTCGAAGAGTTCACCAAGCCCGCTTCTGTCGAGATGTTCACACGCACAGGCGTTTACACAGAAGCTGAACTCAAGGCTCGTAACGAAGTGAAGTGGGAAACTTACACCAAGAAAGTGCAGATTGAGGCTCGTGTGATGGGTCGTATGGCTCAGAACCACATCATCCCTGCCGCACTTGCATACAAGACTCGTCTGCTCAACATCGTCACTCAGCTCAAGGCGCTCTATCCAGAGGACTTCGAGTCAATGGCTCAGACAGAACTGGCACTTCTCCAGCGCGTCACGAAGCTCATCGAAGAAGTGCGCACCAAGTGTGCTGCTATGGTTGATGCCCGCAAGGCAGCCAACAAGATTGAGGATGAGCACGAAAAGGCACTCGCTTACCACGACATTGCCGAATCACTCTTCGCCATCCGTCGTCCTATCGACAAGCTCGAAGAAGTGGTTGACAACGACCTCTGGCCACTGCCTAAGTATCGCGAGTTGCTCTTTATCAACTGATGAAGCAGCGAGAGCCATCAAGAAGCTAAAAACACAAATCTTCCAATACGGAAGGAGGGGTTGCATTCCGAAAGGATGCGCCCCTCCTTTTTTTGTTCCCCCACGGGAGAAATTTTGCGCTCCCGTGAGGAAAATATTTTTTCCTAACTAGGCAGAAAAATTGCTTCCCCCTAAGGGAAAATTTTGCAGCCCCTAGGGGTAACAAAAATTTCCCTTAGGGATTGCAAAAAAAAATGCCGACGGCTCTCTAAGGTTTTGCCGACGGCAAAAGTGTGCTTTGCCGCCGCCTCTTTGATGCTTTGCCGTCGGCAATTTAAAAACAGCCTTCTGGTAGTCCGCTTGGCTCGGACTCCCAATAACCTGCCTCTGCTGAACAATAAGCGTTCCTTATTTCTCAATAAGGTGCCTCTGCTGAGAAATAAGCGTGCCTTATTGAAAAAAGAAGAAAATAGTCTTTGTCATTCCCGAAGTTTTCTCTACCTTTGCCAATAATCATCTTGTTTATCTTTGTATTTACAGATATTATCTATAACTTTTTGCCGTTGAAAGCAGGACCTAAAAATAGAATATTATGGGAAAAGTGAAGATGTTGGGAGCCTTGGTGGGCGACATCGTTGGTTCTGTGTATGAGTTCCATAATGTGAAACACACAGACTTTGAGTTGTTCACGCCTTGGACGAATTTCACGGATGATTCTGTGATGACGCTGGCTGTGGCGAAGTGGCTGATGGAAGATGAAAGCCGTTCGATGCAGGGCTTGGCGTATTATATGCAGGAGTTGGGAAAGAAGTACCCTAATGCTGGCTATGGCGGGAATTTTGCAGCCTGGCTCTATCAAGACCATCCACAGCCCTATAACAGTTGGGGAAATGGCTCTGGCATGAGGGTGAGTCCTGTGGGTTTGTATGCGAAGACATTGGATGAGGCGTTGGCACTGGCTGCTGTCACAGCTGCTGTCACTCATAATCATCCAGAAGGAGTGAAGGGTGCTCAGGCGATTGCTGCAAGTATGTTCCTGTGCAGGGAGGGCAAATCTAAGGAGGAGATCAGGGATTATGTGGAAAGGGTGTTTGATTATGACCTTCATCGCAAGATTGAGGATATCCGCCCTTCTTATTCGTTCGATGTGTCTTGTCAGGGTAGTGTGCCAGAGGCTATCATCGCTTTCTTGGAGGGCAATGACTTTGAGGAGGTGATTCGCCTGGCTGTTTCTATAGGAGGCGATTCTGACACCATCGCTTGCATGGCTGGAGCGATAGCTGCTTGTCTGTATCCTATCCCTGACTGGATGGCAGAAAAGTGTGATGCAGTCTTGACCGACGAACTGCGACAGATCAAAGACCAATTTATGGAATTGTTGGAGAAAAGAGAATCTACAAAATAAATGGATAAAAACACGATTATGAAAAAGATGACGAAACTATGGATGATCGCCGCCATCCTTTTATGCGGCACGATGTCATTTGTATCTTGCTCGGACAAGGACGACGAGGTGATTGTTTATTCCACCCCGCTGCGAACCATCATCACGAATATGAGCTATGGCGACAATGTGTTGGTGGTGGGACACAAGAGCCCTGACTGCGATGCTGTGTGCTCGGCTATGGCTTACGCCAACTTGTTGCAACGCTTGGGCATCAATGCCGAGGCGAGAGTGGCAGGAAAAGTGGTGTGTGAACCACGCTATGTGTTGCAGGAGGCAGGCGTCACCACGCCTGCTATTTTGGAGAATGCAGCTGGAAAGAATATGATTATGGTGGATCATAGCGAATTTTCACAATCACCCGACGGTATGTCTTCTGCGAACATCCTGCACGTGATTGACCATCACGGAACAGGTTCTCTCACGACTGCCCATCCGCTGCTCTATTACGCATTGCCTATCGGTTCCACTTGCACCATCGTGGCTTCGATGTATGAGGAACTGGGTGAGAAACCAACACCGACTGAAGCGCGATTGATGCTCTCTGGATTGATATCGGACACCGACAGCCTGACCTCTGTAACGACCACAGCCACTGACCGTCGGCTCTTCACCTGGTTGCTGTCTCAGTCGGACATTACGGACATTGGCGCGTATTATGCCGCTATGCGCAAGGCTCGCACTTCGTTCGACGGTATGACGGATGAAGAGATTCTGCTCTCCGACTGCAAGGAATATGAGATTGAGGGCGTGAAGATTGCCATCGGCAGCGTCTTTGCCAGTGAAGAGTTGGGCTTAGAGGAACTGTGCCAACGCATGCGTGCGGTGATGCCTTCAGTACGTGAGCAGCGAGGTCTCGATATGCTCTTCTTGATGCTGGGTGACCGTGATGCCAACGTGACCCACATCCCCTTCTGTGGAGAAGGTTCCAAAGAGGTGGCAGAATATGGTTTCCAAACCACCGCCACTTCCGATAACTGCATCGTGACCACCTACCTCTCCAGCCGAAAATCGGAGGTTGTACCTCCCATCACAAACGGCATTACTCATTGGAAAAACCACTAACTTTGAATATTGGGAAAGTGTAATTCCTAATCGTAGGTGTATCTAAAAACTAAAAATCAGCAACTTGAATTTCTTCCAAGTTGCTGATTTTTGTGTGGACCAGCTTGGGCTTGAACCAAGGACCTCCAGATTATGAGTCTGTTGCTCTAACCAACTGAGCTACAAGTCCGATGGGGCGAAAAAATGACACCTTTGGAGTGTGATGTCCTTGGATGCCCTTTCCCGTGGGTTGTGCTACCAGGATTCGAACCTGGAATGACAGAACCAAAACCTGTAGTGTTACCATTACACCATAGCACAATCCTCATTGAAGCGTTCAACGTAGTGGTGTCTCCCTGAGGGAAGCCCCTTTGTCGAATGCGGGTGCAAAGTTATGGCTTTATTTTGGATTTCCCAAAAAGTTTTGAGGAAAAATGCGTAAAAGTTCCGATTTTGTTTGTGTTTTATAAGAAAATAACCTACCTTTGCATAAGTTAAGATAATTTGGCATGTCGAAGGAGAAACCGCTGATACATAATAAACGCCGAAATAAAATCCGTCTTCACCATGAAGGCAAGCACTCTCTGCTCTATGCGGGCATCTTGGGTGCTATCATCATTTGTTTGGCTTGGTTCGCCAAGGAATCGCTGTGTTGGGCTTCATACATCATCATCGCGATTGTGTTGGTGGTGTATGGTATTTTGCTGAATTTCTTCCGTTGTCCGATTCGTATGTTCAATGGTCCGACGAACAAGTCGATTGTTGCGCCAGCTGATGGTCATATTGTGGTGATTGAGGAGGTGGAAGAGATGGAGTATTTCCACGACAAGCGACTGATGATTTCCATTTTCATGAGTCTGACGAATGTGCATGCGAACTGGATTCCATGTGACGGTACGGTGGTGAAGGTGGCGCATCAGGATGGCAATTACCTGAAGGCCTATCTGCCAAAGGCAAGTACGGAGAATGAGCGTTCGATGGTGGTGATTCGCACTCCGCATGGTGTGGAGGTGATGGCTCGTCAGATTGCGGGTGCGTTGGCACGTCGCATCGTGACCTATCCGAAGGAAGGTGAGGAATGTTTCATTGATGACCACATGGGCTTCATCAAGTTTGGCAGTCGTGTGGATGTGTATTTGCCGCTGGATTCTGAGGTGCTGGTGAAGATGGGTCAGGCAACTGTAGGTGATGAGACGTTGATTGCCCGACTGAAATAATAAAGAATAATGAAAAAGCATATACCTAATATCATTACCTGTTGCAATCTCATCTGTGGTTGTATTGCAACATATAGTGCCTTTCACCACGGTTATCAAGATGCCTTTATTTTCATTCTGCTGGGTGCTGTGTTCGATTTCTTCGACGGAAGAACGGCACGTGCATTGGGTGTGAGTGGAAAATTGGGTCTGGAACTCGACTCGCTGGCTGACTGTGTGACCTTTGGTGTGGCTCCTTCAGCAATGATCTTCACGCTGTTCAATCATGTGGCATATCCTTCGTTCATGGGCAGCGAGTTCTTTTTCCGCGTGATGCCTTTCACAGCTTTCCTGATGGCGGCGTTCTCTGCTGTTCGTCTGGCAAAGTTCAATCTTGACGAGCGTCAGCATACAGAATTTATC
Organism: uncultured Bacteroidales bacterium; assembly: GCA_902768125.1. GTDB lineage: Bacteria > Bacteroidota > Bacteroidia > Bacteroidales > Bacteroidaceae > Minthosoma. The sequence continues at coordinate 25,641 of CACXKA010000011.1, forward strand.
GGTATGCCGACTCCTGCCAATGCCATTTTTTGGGGAGCACTCATTTCTAGCTGTGAGGCTTGGCTGACAAGTCCACGTTTCAATGCTTTCTTCCTCTTCCTGTTCATGATTCTGTTCTGCTGGTTGTTGGTGTGCGAGGTGCCGATGTTTGCGTTCAAAGGTCGTTTCACTTGGCAGAAGGAGAAAGCGAAGATTATCTTTGTGGTGTTGGCAGACTTGATACTCATTCTAAGCGCAATTATGTGTGACGAGGGTATCTGGATCGGTTTATCACGTGGTGCGGCTGTCAGCATCGGACTTTATGTCGTAACTTCGATGGTGGCATCATTTTTGCCCAAGAATGAGGAGTAAGGGGGAACGAACTCCCTTATTCTAAAACGACTGCATGGATATGTCAGCATTCTTAACAGCCTTATTGATAGTTCTTTTCTTTGTGTTGGCGTTCATCCTCATTGGCTTGTATCTGATGAGCCGAGTAGTGGGTGGATTCGGTAATTTGCGTGCCATTTATCGCTTCTTTACGGGCAAGGGTGCCTCAAAAGCACAAGGAAGTTCTGCCAAATCGTCATCATCGAACAATTCCTCGCGTACATATACTAATAAGGAGAAGACCACAAAAAAATCTGCCCAAACACCTGGTAAAATGTTTGAGCAGAATGAGGGTACTTATGTGGAGTTTGAAGAGGTGAAGTGATTATTTAGGTCTTACTTGGCCATCACCTTCAATCAACCACTTGTATGTACAAATTTCTTCCAATGCCATAGGACCACGTGCATGGAGCTTCTGAGTGGAGATACCGATCTCAGCACCCAAGCCAAACTGTGCACCATCCGTGAATGAGGTGGGCACGTTGTGATAGACGCAAGCAGCATCCACTTGTGCCATGAATTGGTCGGCTGTGGCACGATTCTCCGTGATGATACACTCTGAGTGTCCGGAACCGAAACGGCGGATATGACGGATTGCTTCGTCTGCTGATGTAACGGTCTTGATTGCCATCGTGTAGGACTGGAACTCTGTGCCGTAGCTTTCTTCTGTCGAAGGCTTGAGCATATCAGCAGGATAGTTGCCATTAAGTACTGCCAATGCTGGTTCGTCAGCAAAAATCAGCACGTTGCTTTCTTTCAATGGAGCACAAATGGCTGGGAGGTCAGCCAGACGGTCAGCATGAACCAAAGTGCAGTCGAGGGCGTTGCAAACACTCACACGACGAGTCTTGGCATTGTTGATGATGCGTGCTCCCTTGTCTGTATCACCCTCCTTATCGAAATAAGCATGACACACACCCGCACCTGTTTCGATGACAGGTACGGAAGCCTCTTGGCGCACAAAGTCGATGAGGCGTTTGCTACCACGAGGAATCACCAAATCTACATAGCCGTTGGCATGCAGCAACGCACCTGTTGCCTCATGAGTGGCAGGCAAGAGGGTAATGGCGTTCTCATTGATGCCAAACTCTTTCAACACCTCTTTGATAAGACCGACGATGGCACGATTGCTGTCATCTGCATCCTTTCCTCCTTTCAGAATACAAGCACTTCCAGCCTTCAAACAGAGTGAGAAGACATCGAAGGTGACATTCGGACGTGCTTCATACACGATGCCGATAACGCCGAATGGTACACTCACTCGCTTGAGGTCGAGTCCGTTGGGAAGCGTTGTGTGCTTCAACACCTTGCCGAGAGGCGAGGGGAGTGTTGCCACATTACGAGTGTCTCCTGCAATTCCCTCGATACGTTCTTTCGTCAGTTTCAGACGGTCGTACATAGGGTTGGCAGGATCCATGCGGCTGAGATCTTTAGCGTTGGCTGCCAAAATGGAATCGGTCTCCTGAATGGCTCTGTCAGCCACAGCGAGCAACACCTTGTTGATGGTGTCGTTATGGAGGAGTGCGAGGTCAATGCTTGCATCCCTCGATGCTTGGAATATTTCTTCTAACATAAGAATTCTGTGCAGGGAGTGTTACCCCTGTCGTTCATGAGTTTAACCAGTATGTCGTCTTTCTTTCCGTTGGCAATGATGACGCTGATGCCAGCGGATGCTGTCTGTGTTGCCACATTCGATTTGCTCTGCATGCCACCACGTCCAGCACTTGACTTCTTGTCTTGGATGTATTCATCGAGTGCCTTACCTGGCTCAACGGTGCGGATGAGGCGTGATGTGGGTTCTGCTGGGTCGCCTGTGAAGATGCCGTCGATATTGCTCAGGATGATGAGCATCTGCGACTGCGTCATTTTGGCAATGAGCCCAGAGAGTTCATCATTGTCGGTGAACATCAGTTCCGTTACCGATACCGTATCGTTCTCATTGACAATGGGTAGGACATTATTCTCCAGCATCACACGCATGCAATTCTCCTGATTCTTGCGATGATCGGTGTCGGAGAAATTCTCCTTGGTGGTCAGCACTTGTCCTACAGCAATACCGTATTCTCTGAACAGTTCGAAGTATCGGTTGATGAGTTTTGCCTGACCTACGGCTGAGAAAAGCTGTCGCTGATCCACCGAGTCGAGGTCGTGTTGAATGTGTTTCAGTTCGCTCCGACCACTTGCCACAGCACCCGACGACACAAGGATAACCTCATGCCCTTCGTTGCGCAGACAAGCAATCTGATCCACCAATGCCGACATACGAGTCACATCCAGCGAACCATCTTTGCGCGTCAACACATTGCTGCCTATTTTGATGGTAAGTCTCATTTATCCTCCTATTTTTGTATTTAATCCTTTTCTTTTCATGAGTTCCACTGCCCATTGCTGCACCTCTGCCGATGGAACTTCCATCCAGATGCCTTCGGGGTTGTATGTGGTGCCCAGTCGCGAGTGCTTGCCAATCCCCACATCATGATACACCAGCAGATTCACCACTTCTGGTTGAGTGGGCAAAGAGGCTAAGAACTCTGCCGATGCTGTCAGGTTTTCCTCGTCTGCATTCACTCCCACAATCAGTGGAATACGCACCCAGTAAGGATGTCCCATCTTGCTCAGCATCTGAGTGTTTGCGAGTATCTGCTCATTCTTCACTCCTGTGTATCGCTGATGCATCTCACTGTTCATCATCTTCAAGTCCACCAGCATCAATTCGCACCGATCTGCCACTCGCTTCACGTTTTCTGGGGAAGCAAACAAGGTTGTGTCCACCGTTCGGTGAAAGCCTCTTCTCCCCAATTCATCCAGTATCTCACACAGCTCCTCTGCATGCATCAGGGGTTCTCCACCACACAGCGTCACACCTCCTCCGCTTTCTTCCATCACCTGCCGTTCTTTCTCCACCACCTGCATCAACTCTTCCATCTTCCATTCCTTACCCGCCATTTCCAAAGCGAGGGTGGGGCAAGCATCTGCACATTTCCCACAAGCCACACAATGTCCCAAGTCCTTGATACCCTCTTGGGTTAACACTAAATTCTTCTGCGGACAGGCTTCCACACAGCTTTGGCAACCCATGCACTTCTTCTTGGTGTACATCTTTACAGCCTCCTCGGAGAACCCTTCGGGGTTGTGACACCATACACATCTCAACGGACATCCCTTCATAAAAATGGTCGTCCTGATGCCTGGCCCGTCATTGAGCGCAAACCTCTTGATGTCGAAGAGAAGTGCCATGCTGTTCCTTTAATCGACTGCAAAGGTACGATTAAGTGAGAGAAATACCAAATTTATTTGAGTATTTCCGAACGTGAGTACCTTCGACGAAGTCAACGGTAATGAAAAGTTGAGAGTTAAGAGTTAAGAGTTGAGAGTTTTTTTCAAAAAGCTACTTCCTTCTTTCCTAAAACTCATCGTTTTCTGTCCTTGCTATAATCTCGTTCTGCAACTGTTCGGTCATATCGTTGAAGTAGTCGGAGTAGCCAGCCACACGCACAAGTAGGTCTTTATAGTCCTCTGGATGCTCTTGGGCATCAAGCAGGGTTTGAGTGTCCACGATGTTGAACTGGATGTGGTGTCCTCCCATATTGAAGTAGGTGCGGATGAGGGAGACGAGTTTGCGCAAGTCTTCATCCCGTCTGAAGAGTGAGGGAACAAAACGAACATTCAGCAAGGTGCCTCCCGATTGGGTTTGGTCGAGCTTGCCAAGCGACTTGATGACAGCCGTCGGACCGTGTGTGTCAGCACCATGTGCTGGTGATGTTCCGTCGCTGATGGCAAAGTGAGCCAAACGCCCATTGACCGATGCACCACACACCGAACCGAAGTAGTTGTGGCAAGTGGTTGAGAGCATATTGAGCTGCGTCTTGCCGCCACGCGTGTTGGGATGCCCTTCGATAGCTTCCACGAGGTCATTATACACCTTCACGGCAATGCTGTCGGCATAGTCATCATCATTCCCGAAGAAAGGAGTGCGGTTGAGGATGAACTGCCTCATTTTCTCGTTACCTTCAAAGTTCTTGCTGACCGATTCGAGCAGCTCGTCCATCGTGAACTTCTTGTCTTCGAAAACGTGCTTCTTCAGCGTTGCCAAACAGTCGGTGATGGTGCCGAGACCCGTACATTGGATATAGGTGGTGTTGTATCTTGCCCCACCGCTGTAATAATCACGTCCACGGGTGATGCAATCGTCGATGAAGAGTGACAGGAACGTGGCTGGTGCATAGAGCGAGAACATGCGCTCGATGTAGTTGTTCACCGCCAGTTTCAGGTTGACGAAATACACCATCTGTTGATGATAGGCGTTGTAGAGTTGCTCATAGGAAGTGAACGTGCGGGGATCACCCGTTTCCAATCCCAACTTTTTGCCCGTCATCGGGTCAATGCCGTTGTTGAGGGTGATTTCCAGAATCTTGGGAGTGTTCAGATACCCTGTGAGGATATAGGCTTCCTTGCCAAAGGCACCCACTTCTATGCAACCCGAACAACCTCCTTCATTGGCATCCTCCTGTGTCTTTCCTTGACGAACGAGTTCCTTCGTGTAGGTGTCAGGATTGAAGACAGAAGGGTAGCCGTGACCCTGACGAATCACTTTGGCTCCAGCCATCACAAACTCGTCGGGGGTGACCTTGCTCACATGGATGCTCAAACCTGGCTGCAACTCATGCAGTTCCTCCTGTACCTCCAGAATGATATAGGAAAGCTCGTTCACTGCATTGTTGCCATTCTTGTCGATGCCGCCGATGTTGATGTTGGTGAAGTCGTTGTAGGTGCCGCTCTCCAACGCCGTGATGCCCACTTTCGGAGGGGCAGGCTGGTTGTTGAACTTAATCCAGAAGCAGGAAATCAGTTCCTTCGCTTTTTCGCGGGTTAATGTGCCGTCAGCCAGTCCTTTCTGGTAGAACGGATAGAGGTGCTGGTCGATGTGTCCTGGATTCATGCAATCCCAACCATTCAGTTCGGTGACCGTTCCGAGGTGAACAAACCAGTACATTTGTATGGCTTCCTGCATATCGCGTGGGGCATGGGCAGGAACCCAACGACACACCTCGGCAATCTTCAACAGTTCTGCTTTTCGTTGCGGATTCGTCTCTTCGGCTGCCATTTTCTCAGCCAATTCAGCATGACGCTCTGCAAACAGGATGGCAGCATCACAGCTGATGTCCATCGCTTGCAGTTCCTGTTGCTTGTCAGTTGCTTCGGGGTCATTGATGAAATCGAGTTCGCTGAGTGTTTGGGCAATGAGTGCCTTGCAATCAAGCAAGCCACGTTGGTACATCTTTCCGTCCATTGCCGTATGGCCACCTGCACGTTGCTCCATGAACTCCGTGAACACACCTGCATGATAAGCCTCTTCCCACTCCTTGCTCACGTGACTGAAGATGCGTTCACGCTGAGTGCGCCCTTGCCAATAGGGGATGACCTCTCGTTCGTACCTGTCGATGTCCTCCTGCGAGATGAGGTAGGGCTGCAATTCGCGGTCGTTGAGTGTGTGGAGGTCCTCCACAGTATGGCAAGTTAACTCTGGGAAGGTGGGCACCGCCTTGGGCATAGGACCGCGTTCCCCCACAATCAGTTCATCCTCGCCGATGTAGATGGTCTTCTTCTTGCAAATCTCATAGAAGTTTTGGGCACGGAGGATGCAGTTCGGCATCTTGCCGTAGTTCTCCTTGTAGAATGCCGTTTCGATGAGTGCGCGTTCGATGGTCAACGTGGTGGGCGTGTCGATGCTCTGTTGGTGCAGACGCTTCACGCGGTCGTTCATTCCTCCCTCATTCTCAGGGTACTGTAAAGCATGATTCATTTTACTATGTGGTGCACGCATGGCGGTGGTTTTTCCCATATCGTAAGTTTGAAAAGTTGTGCAACAAGCATGCAAAGGTAGCAAAAATCTATGTATCGGAAAGAAGTTCCTGCAACAAAAGTTTGGTGAATCGTATAAATCTCTGTATCTTTGCACATCTTTATGAACAAATAACGACAAACTTATGGCATTAAAGACATTGATTATAGGAAGTGGTCCTGCGGGTTACACAGCAGCGATTTACGCTTCAAGAAGTTCGTTGGAGCCAGTGCTCTACGAGGGATTGCAACCTGGTGGACAACTGACCCAGACAACTGAGATTGAGAATTTCCCGGGTTACCCTAATGGTATCACGGGTGTGGAGTTGATGGATGACCTTCGCAAGCAGGCAGAACGTCTGGGAACAGACATTCGCTTTGGTATGATCACGAAGGTGGAGCTCTCGAAGGATGGTTCTGCTCCCCACAAAGTGACGACAGATGATGGTACGGTGCTGGAAGCTCACACGCTGATTATTGCCACAGGTGCCTCCGCCAAATATTTAGGTCTTTCCGATGAGACGAAATATGCAGGACAGGGTGTCTCTGCTTGTGCCACTTGTGACGGCTTCTTCTATCGCAAGAAGGTGGTGGCAGTCGTGGGTGGTGGTGACACCGCTTGCGAAGAGGCACAGTACTTGGCGAGCCTTGCCAAGAAAGTCTATATGATTGTGCGTCGTGATGTGTTGCGTGCTTCTGATGCGATGCAAAAGAAGGTGAAGGAGGCGGAGAACATCGAGATTCTCTGGAACACGCAGACGGAAGGACTGTATGGCGAGAATGGTGTGGAAGGTGCCCATTTGGTGGAGAACAAGGGCAAGGACGCTGAGCGTCGCTACGACCTTCCTATTGACGGTTTCTTCTTGGCGATTGGTCACCATCCTAACAGCGAGGTGTTCCGTCCCGATGTGGAGGTGGATGAGCAGGGTTACATCAAGGTGCAGCATCCTACTGCTGCCACGAACATCCCTGGTGTGTTTGCAGCAGGCGATGTGGCTGACCCCTTGTATCGTCAGGCGATTAGTGCGGCAGGAAGTGGTTGCCATGCAGCCATTGATGCATTACATTACTTACAGGAAAAGAACATCGTATGAGAAGACTTTTTGCAATTTTGTTGACCCTCTGCTGTATGGGCGTGGCTTGTGCTCAGATGGCAAAGCCTGTCAAGGTGACTTCGTCCTTCAAGATGACTTCGAAAGACGAAGGTGTCCTCACGTTTGTGGCGACTATCGATAACGGATGGCACATGTACAGCACAGAAGACGTGGATGGTCCTACCCCTACCACCCTGACGGTGGAGAAGATTTCTGGAGCCCAGTTGGAGGGTGCTTTAACCCATCCAAGTGCGCCCATCAAAAAGTATGAGGAGATGTTTGGCACAGACGTGTATTACTTCGAAAAGACTGCCACCTTCACCCAGAAAATCAAATTCTTGGGAGGCAAGTACGTGGTGGAAGGTTATCTGCGTTATGGTGCCTGCAACGACCAAAACTGCACGCCTCCCACATCGGTGGAGTTCAAGATCAATGGAGAAGTAACCTTGCCTCAAGCTCAGGACGAGGCAAAGAAAGAAGAGGTGTCAGAAGAAGTCCTTGAGGAGCCGCTGGCTGCCAGCGATTCTGTGAGTGAAGAGCCTGCTACAGTTCCTGTGGCAGTTTCTTCGTCTATTTGGGCACCCGTCACCGACCAGCTTTCCGCTTTCGACGAAGGGGGCAACAGCGACACCTCCAACACCTCCCTGTGGCAAATCTTTCTCTTGGGATTGGCAGGCGGTCTGATTGCGCTGGTCACACCCTGTGTGTGGCCTATCATCCCCATGACCGTGTCTTTTTTCCTCAAACGAGGCACGACCAAGAAATCCACAGAAGAGGAGAAGGCTGCTGCAAAGAAACGGGGTATCCGTGACGCCATTCTCTATGGTATCAGCATCATCGTGATTTATGTGACACTCGGATTGGCCATCACAGCCATCTTTGGGGCTTCAGCCCTTAACGACTTGGCGACCAATGCCGTGTTCAATATCCTCTTCTTCCTCATGCTGCTCATCTTCGGTATCTCCTTCATCGGCGGTTTCGAGATCACGCTGCCTTCGAAGTGGAATACGGCTGTTGATAACAAAGCCAACAGCACCACAGGACTGCTCAGCATCTTCCTGATGGCATTCACGCTGGTGTTGGTCAGCTTCTCCTGCACAGGTCCCATCATCGGATTCCTCTTGGTGCAGGTGGTCACTTCCAGCATTGTAGGTCCAGTCATTGGCATGCTCGGATTCGCGATTGCGTTGGCATTGCCTTTCACGCTTTTTGCTCTCTTCCCCCAGTGGTTGAATGCTGCGCCGAAGAGTGGCAATTGGATGAATGTGGTGAAGGTGACGCTGGGCTTCGTCGAACTCGCGTTTGCCCTCAAGTTCTTCTCGGTGGCAGACCTTGCCTATGGTTGGGGATTGCTCGACCGCGAAGTGTTCCTCTCGCTCTGGATTATCCTGGCGGCACTCTTGGGTGCTTACCTCATTGGTTGGATTCGCTTCCCACACGATGAAGAGGAATACGACGAGATGGGCAATGTGGTCATGCATCCCAAGACCTCCATTCCTCGTTTCTTCATGGCGCTCATCTCCTTCGCCTTTGCCATCTATATGGTGCCAGGCTTGTGGGGTGCGCCGCTCAAGGCGGTCAGTGCCTTTGCGCCACCGATGAAGACGCAGGACTTCAACCTCGCTCCTGAACAGGAGGTCAAGCCCATGTTCACCGACTACGAAGAGGGTATGACCTATGCGAAAGCCCACAACCTGCCTGTCATGATAGACTTCACGGGCTATGGCTGTGTGAACTGCCGCAAGATGGAGGCTGCCGTGTTCACCGATCCCACAGTGGCAGACATCATGACCAACAAATATGTGCTCATTCAGCTCTATGTGGACGAGAAGACCAACCTGTCCGAACCGATGCTGGTGAGCGACAATGGTACGGAACGCAAGCTCCGCACGGTGGGCGACCGATGGAGCTACCTCCAGTCGCAGAAGTTTGGCGCCACCGCCCAACCTTTCTATGTATTGCTCGACAACGACGGCAACCCGCTCGAAAAGAGCTACTCCTACGACGAGGACATCCCCAAGTTCCTCGACTGGCTCAACAGCGGCTTGTCACGCTATAACAATCTCTAAACCTCAAATCTCAAACCTCAAACCTCAAACCAATATGTATTTAGACGGCAATCTTTATATCGCGCATTGCGATGATGGTCCCATCAATCTGGTGGGCAAAATGTGTAATCGTCATGGCCTGATTGCAGGAGCAACGGGTACAGGTAAGACCGTGTCCCTTCAGGTGTTGGCTGAGACCTTCTCTCAGGCTGGTGTTCCTTGCTTCATGGCAGACATGAAGGGCGACCTCTCAGGCATCTCACAGGCTGGTAAGCTCTCCTCGTTTATCGAGAAGCGCAAGGACGAGTTTGGCGTGCCCAATCCCGACTTCCAGCCTTGCCCCGTGCGTTTCTACGACGTGTTTGGCGAACAGGGCTATCCCATGCGCACCACCGTGTCGGCGATGGGTCCTCAGTTGCTCAGTCGTCTGATGGGATTGAGCGATGTGCAGAGCGGCGTGCTCAACATCGTCTTCCGCATTGCCGACGACAAAGAGTTGTTGCTCATCGACCTCAAGGACCTGCGTCTCATGCTCGATTTCGTGGGACAAAACACCAGTCTCTTCACCACCGTCTATGGCAACATCTCCCCAGCCAGCATCGGAGCCATCCAGCGTGCCGTGTTGGAGATTGAGAGCGAGGGAGGTGACAAGTTCTTCGGTGAGCCCGCCTTCAATGTGGAAGACCTCATCGATATGGAAGACGGCAAAGGCGTGATGAGCGTGTTGGCAGCCGACAAGCTCATGCTCAATCCGAAACTCTATTCCACGTTCCTGCTCTGGCTGATGACAGAACTCTATGCCACCCTGCCCGAAGTGGGCGATATGGAACTGCCCAAGCTGGTGTTCTTCTTCGACGAGGCTCACATGCTCTTCGACGGCACCTCCAAGGCAATGGTGGACAAGTTGGAGCAGGTCATCCGTCTCATCCGTTCCAAGGGCGTGGGCATATACTTCATCTCACAGTCGCCTTCCGACATTCCAGACACCATCCTCGGACAGCTCGGCAACCGCATCCAGCATGCCCTCCGTGCCTATACGCCCAAAGACCAGAAGGCAGTGCGCGTAGCCGCTCAATCTTTCCGTGCCAACCCTGCTTTCAGCACCGAAAATGCCATCATGGAACTCGGCACAGGCGAGGCACTCGTGTCTGTGCTTGACGAGAAAGGAGCGCCCACCATCGTGCAGCGTGCCAAGATACTCTTCCCGCTCAGCCAGATTGGTGCCATCACCGAGGGGCAGCGTCTTGACATCCAGAACGCCGCTCCTGAACACATCAAAGACTATGCCGACTACTTCGATCGCGAAAGCGCCTACGAAGTGCTCATTGCCCAGAAGGAGCAGGAAGATGCAGAGGCAGCCGCCATGTTGCGTCGTCAGGAAGAGGAGAAGCAGCAGAAGTTGGCAGAGCAGGAAGAGGAGCGTCGGCGCAAGGAAGAGGAACGCCAGTTGCGCGAGATAGAGAAAGAGGAGGAGAAGAAGAAACGCGCCGCAGCGATTGAAGAAGAACGCCAGCGCCGAGAAGAAGAGAAGCGTCTGCGCGATGCGGAGCGAGAGGCAGAGCGTCAGCGTCGTGAAGCAGAACGTGAGGCTGAACGCCAGCGCAAGGAAGAGGAGCGCAAGGCAAAGGAGAAATCCAAATCCTCCAGCATGTGGAAGCGCACCATCTTCGGCACCCTCATCGGAGCCGTGCTCGGCAGTGTGGGGCATCAGGTCGGCACCTCCGTCGGCAAGAAGATCACGGGCAACAGCTCTTCCTCCACCAAGAAAAAGACCTCATCCTCCAAGAAGTCATCCTCTTCAGGTTCCATCTGGGGCAGTGCCGCCAAGACTGCCGCCAACACCGCCACCCGCAAGGTGACCGAAGAAATGCTGAAGAGTATCTTCAAATAAACCATGTGATATAGGACAGAGGCTCTCACCCCCTGCATTGGGGTGAGAGCCTCTGTCTTAAAGGTTCACTGTTTGTTTTGAGGTTAGTAGCTGAGCACTGGCTCGAGTTCCTTTGCCTGAGCAATCATCTTCTCCAGTTCGGAAACGCTGGGGACGCGGTTGCAGAGGTTCTTCTCGTCGTTCACCTCGACAAGCTTGGGCTGGAGGTTGGCTGCCACACGGTGACGGAATTCCTTCACGGTGTCAACGCCTGCTGCCTCGAGCAGTTCGGCGAACTGGCTGGCGATGCCGTTGATGCGGAAGAGGTCAGCGTGGTTTGCCCACTTGAGGATGAGCTTGGGGCTGATGTCTGTCTCTTCAGCCAATGCCTTGCGACCTGCTGGAGTTGCACACTTTTCCAGATACTCTTCGGTGGTTTTGATGCCGACTGCTTGCAGTTTCTCAGCATACACGGGACCGATACCCTCTACGTCAATGATTTTGTAGGCCATAGTAGTAAAAGTTTTGAATGTTGATAATAAATGGATTGTTGTTGCTCAATCGCTTCTGGTGGCAAAGGTACAAAAAAGTTTAGAGTTTAGCGGTTAGCGGTTAGAGTTTTTTTCATTGTGAACGTATTTTTATCCATAAATTTTGTTTTGTGCTCACTTAATTGTAACTTTGTGCCCGCTTAAGTTTTTCATTGATATGGAGAAGTTGTATCCGTTCTTGTTTGAACCGAATCTGCATGAGATTGTGTGGGGAGGCAGGCGTCTGCGTCCCTACAAGGGCTTGGAGGCGTCGGATGAGCCGATAGGGGAGAGTTGGGAGGTGAGTGCCGTGCCGTCGAGCACGAGCATCATCAGCAACGGAGCCTATGCGGGACAAGACCTGAACAGCGTCATCAGCCTGTCGCCTGCCCGTATCCTGGGCGGAAAGGTGGCAAGGAAGTATGGCGGCAAGTTGCCCTTGCTGGTGAAGTTCATCGACGCGGAGAAGGACTTGAGCATTCAGGTGCACCCGAACGATGCGATGGCGCAACGGGAGCATGGGAAGTTTGGCAAGAGCGAAATCTGGTACATCATCGATGCGAAGCCTGGAAGCCACCTCTATGCGGGATTCAAGGACGAGATCACGCCTGAGGACTATAAGCGGAGGGTGGAGGACGGCACGATCGTGGAGGTGCTGGCAAGGCACGAGGTGAAGGCTGGGGATGTGTTCTACCTGCCTGCCGGACGAGTGCATGCCATCTGTGGCGGCATCCTGCTGGCGGAGGTGCAGCAGTCGTCGGATGTGACCTACCGCATCTTCGACTACAACCGTCTGGGGATGGACGGCAAACCCCGAGAACTGCACACGGAACTGGCGTCGCAGGCGTTGGACTTCAAGGTGGAGGAGGAGTACCGCACACAATACAATGATGCCGTCGGACGTGCCAACCGCATCATCGACTCTCCCTATTTCAGTGTGAGGGTGACGGAGATGACGGGCACGTTCCACCGCAACCTCATCAAGTATGACAGTTTCATCATCAGCATGTGCATCAAGGGCGATTGCCAAATCCGCATGCGCACCACGGGGGACGAAATCCTCCTTCGTGAGGGAAACAGCACCCTGATTCCTGCCTCCATCGCTGACTATGACGTCATTCCGCTCCACGGAAAGACCCGTATTCTCGATGCCTATATCGACAATATGGATAAAAGTATAGGAAGCGTCATTTCGCGCTTCCTACACATCACGGAGAAGTAATCACTTATTCTTGTACCATTCTTGCAACACGTAAAAGGCTTTCTTCTTCTCGCCCTTGTCGCTGAAGAGTCCTTTGCGGTTGTAGTATTGCTGGATGTCGGGAAGCACGCGACGGGGTGAACGGAAGTCCTTGAGAATCCAAGGCGTGGTGCCTGCCAGTCCCTCAATCTTGTCAATCATGGCGATGTTCTCGCGATAGAGGTTCTCTTGGAACTCCTCTGTCCAGCGCTGGTTCTGGGCTCCATGATAGCCCGCTTTGGCACCACCACCGAACTCGCTGATGATGACGGGCTTGTTGTAAGGAATCTCCCACTTCATCTTGGGCGCATCGTTCACGTCGCGATACCAGCCGATGTACTGGTTGAAGCTCACCACATCCACATATTGATTCATGTTGTCGTTCAGACGGTTCACGTAGTTCGAAGCTCCCGTCACTTCCATCGCCATCGAGATGAGGCGGGTGTTGTCCTGCGTGCGGGCATACTGAGAAAGTCTGCTGAGGAAGGAATCGCGCTGAGGAGAGTGGGGCGTCTCGTTGGCGATGCTCCAGATGATGATGTTGGCGCGGTTCTGGTCGCGTGCAATCATATCACGCAACTGTGCCTGTGCATTCTCGAAGGTCAGGGTGTTGGTCCAGGCGATGGTCCAATAGACGGGAATCTCCGACCAGACGAGGATGCCCATGCGCTCTGCCTCACGGATGGTGTATTCGTTGTGGGGATAGTGTGCCAGACGCACGAAGTTGCAGCCCAGTTCCTTTGCCCAAGAGAGGAGGGTGTGAGCGTCCTCAGTGGAGTTGGCACGACCGCCGCCGTTGGGCTTCTCCTCATGGATGGAGATGCCCTTGAGGAAGATAGGCTTGCCGTTGAGCAGAATCTCCTTGTCGCGGGTCTCGATGGTGCGGAAACCGATGTTGTCGGTGAGGGTCTCGCCGTTCAGGGTGAGTTCCACCCGATAGAGTTTGGGATTCTCAGGCGACCACAACTGGGGCTTTGCCATAAAGGGCAGCGCTGCCTTTCCCTCCGCATCCGTGGTGAGGGTGGCCTTGTATTTCAGTTCTGGAATGCTCAGCGTCACTTGCTGCCCAGCCTCTGCCTTGTTCAGCTTCACAGCAAACTGCAGGAGCTGTTGTGCGTTGAGCTTGTCGCCCTTCTTCTGGAAAGGCTTCTGGATTTGCAGGGAGTAGTTCTCGATGTAGAGTGGCGCCACATCCACCAGCAGCACGTCGCGGGTGATGCCGCCGTAGTTCCACCAGTCGAAGATCTGCGTGGGCACATCCTCTGCATGGCGCTTGTTGTCCACCTTCACGATGACGGTGTTCTCGCCCTCCTTCAGCTGCTGGGTCACATCGAAGTTGAAAGCGGTGAAGCCACCGATGTGGTGTCCCACCTTCGTGCCGTTCACATAAACGTGACAGTCGTAGTTGACCGCACCAAAGTAGAGCAGGGTGTTGCGTCCCTGAGTGGGATGCCAGTCAAAGCTCTTCTTGAACCACACCGTTCCCTCGTAGAAGAACAGGCGTTCGTCCCTCGTGTTCCAATCGGATGGAATGGGCATGGTGGGAGAGGTGTCGAAGTCATACTCGATGAGGTCTTCTGGACGCTGTGGCTTCGCATTGCGGAAGAATCCCCAAGAGGTCGGGTTCATGCGATAGTCATAATAGCCCTCTTCCTGCACATCCACGATGTAGTTCCAGTCGCCGTTCAGCGAGGTGATTTTGCGTTCCAATACGTTGCCCACCAAGGGAATCGTTTCAGCCATGATGGAGGTGGGGAGCAATGTCCCCAAGACGAGTGTCAAAACAAGATGCAATGTTCTTTTCATGTTAGCAACTGATTAAATAGGTTTTGAATTTCGGGACAAAGGTACGAAAAAGTTGGGAGTTGGGCGTCAGAAGAGGGAAAATATTTTGTTGTGTTTAAAAACTTTTGCCTATCTTTGTACATAAAATTATCTCTAACTCCTAAAAGAGACGCCATAAAACCATGTATTTGTGCTTATCCGGATGAAAAAATGCGTCTTTTAGTTAAAAAAATCATAATAGATTCATGCTTCTTTTTGACATTTATGTCAGAGAGAGGTCTATGAATGGAGAGAGAAATCATAACACACACAACACAACACTTTATGAGGAAGATATTATTGTTATTTGTGCTCCTTTGTGTAACCGCGTTGTGCGCTTTTGCGCAGGAAGCACGGCGTTTTACAATTAATGGTAATTTGACGGATATCGATTCGAAAGAACCGATGGAACATGTGTCTGTGCAGTTGTTTACTGTGGCAGATAGTGTGTTCGTGGGAGGAACTGTCTCCAACGAGCGAGGAAACTTTTCAGTGGATGTACCCACGGTGGGCACGTTCCGACTGAGGATTTCGTTTGTGGGTTATCAGACGATAGAACGGGAAGTGACGCTCCGTCGGGAACAGAATTTGGATTTGGGCAATATCCGTATGGCGACAGACGACCGGATGCTGAAAGAGGCAGTGGTGTCGGCGAATGTGGCACAAGTGGTGGTGAAGAAGGACACCTTGCTCTACAACCCCGAGGCATTCCGCACCCCTGAAGGTTCGGCGGTGGAGGAACTCATCAAGCGACTGCCTGGTGCCGATATCGACGAGGATGGTAACATCACCATCAATGGTAAGGTGGTGCAAAAAATATTGGTGGACGGCAAGGAGTTTTTGCTGGGTGATATCGAGACCGCTTTGAAGAACCTCCCTGTGAGTATCATCCAGAACGTGAAATACTATGACCAGCAGAGTGACCAGTCACGCATCACAGGCATTGATGACGGAGAGAAGGAAACCGTGTTGGATTTCACCATCAAGAAGGGAATGAATCGTGGCTACATGACCAATCTCGATATTGCAGGAGGTACGGAAGAGCGTTATGCGATGCGTGGATCGGGCAGTAGTTTCACGGACAAGACACGCATCATGATTATGGGCAATGCCAACAACAAGGAGGAGAATGCAGGTTGGTGGAACCGTCGAGGATTGAACACCAACAAGATGTTGAGCGGTAACCTGAACTATGATGATGATGAAAAGTTGAAGGTGGACCTCAGTGTGCGTTGGAACCATCGAAATGGTGACAACCGTAACGAGAATGCCCGTGAGAACTTCTATAGCCAGGACTACCGTACTTTCTCCAACAGCACTTCCGTGAACTTGACGCGTAGCAATAATTGGAATGGGAACCTGCGTGTGGAGTGGAAGCCTGACACCTTGAGCAACATCATGTTGCGTGCCAATGGTTCGACGGGTACCAACGATGGAACGACGACTTCCCTTTCTGCCACCTACAGCGATGACCCTTATCTTTATACGACGAATCCGCTGACCGACGAAGCCATCGACCTCATGACTCAGCAGAAACTGGCGGTGAACAGAAACGATCAGGCAAGCCTCAGTTATGGGCGCAACCGAAACATCTGGGGAATGTTGCAGTTCTATCGTCGTTTGAATCCGAAAGGAAGAAACGTCATGCTCCGTGTGGAGGGTAGTGCAGGGGACAATCGCCAGAAGAATGCTTCGAACAACGAGGTGCACTTGTTCCTGAAACAGAATCAGGCAGGACAGGACTCCACTTATTTCACCGCTCGCTACAACGAAACGCCCAGCGACAACAAGGGCTATGTGTTGAGGACCAACTATACGGAACCGCTCTGGAAGGGTGCCCATTTGACGGTAAGTTATGAACTTCGTTACAACCAGAACAAGAGTGATCGTCAGACATTCGATTTCAGTCATGAGGCTACGGATGTCTTTGCCGGCATCGTGCCAGCCTATCGGGATTGGGGCAGTTGGCTCGGACCTAACTCGGCGTTTGCCGCTTTGGATGCTCCGCTGGAGGATTTTCTGGATAAGAACCTGAGCCGCTATTCTGAGTACAAGAACTACACTCACAATATCCGCTTGACCTTGCGCCACCGTGAGGAGAAATACGACTACAACGTGGGTGTGCTCCTGCAACCTCAGCGTTCCAACTTCATTCAGGACTATCGTGGCAAGTATGTGGACACTGTCCGCACGGTGACGAATTTCACGCCAACCTTCAACTTCCGTTACAAGTTCAGCGACCAGAGCAGTTTCCGCATTCAATATCGTGGTGACACGCGACAGCCCGACATCACGCAGTTGCTCGACATCACCGACGACTCCAATCCGCTCTACATCACGCAGGGAAACCCGGGATTGAAGCCTCAGTTCACCAACACGCTCAATCTTTATTACAACAATTACATCTCCAAGTGGAAACGCTCCATCGTGGTCTATGCCAACTATCGCCACATCCGCAACAGCATCTCCAACTTGGTGCGCTACAATGCCGAGACGGGTGGAAGCACTTCACGTCCTGAGAACATCAACGGAAACTGGAACGCGGATGGTGGTTTCACGTTCAATACAGCGATTGACACATTAGGGCGTTGGAATATCGGAACGGACACCCGTGCGCGCTATAATAACTATGTGAGCTATGTGGCGCAGCAGAAGGCGGATGCCCAGAAGAACACCACCCGTTCCATCAACCTGAACGAACGACTCAATGCCAGCTTCCGCAATTCTTGGCTCGAAGTGACACTCGACGGAAACGTGACTTATCAGCATACTCGCAACGAATTGCAGCCGAATGCGAATCTGGATACGTGGCAGTTCAGTTATGGTGGTCAGATGCTTGTCCGACTGCCTGCAGACTTCGAAATCAGCACGAACCTGCGTCAACACAGCCGAAGGGGGTACAACGACCCATCGATGAACACCAACGAACTCATCTGGAATGGACAGATTTCCAAGACATTCCTCAGAAGCAAGACGCTCGTGGTGGCACTCAACTTCTACGACCTCTTGCGAGAGCAGAGTAACTATGACCGATGGGTGAATGCCACCAGCCGAAGTGATACACGCTACAACAGCATCAACTCCTACGCTATGCTGCACGTTCGCTACCGACTCAACGTGTTTGGCGGAAAGGCTGATACGGAAGGAAAGTATGACAAGAAGTGGGGTAACAAAGACAGGTAATTGCTAACCCATCAAACAGAGACTTACTAACCAATCAATATGATAGAGATATGAAGGATTTTAGTTTTTATGCTCCGACCGAAGTGGTCTTCGGTGAGAAATCAGAAGAGCAAGTGGCTCGTCTGGTGAAAAAGTATGGCGGCAAGAAGGTGCTGGTACATTATGGTGGTCAGAGTGCCATTCGTTCAGGACTCTTGGTCAAGATTATCAATCAGCTTCAGGAGGCTGGTATCGACTTTGTGAAATTAGGTGGTGTCGTACCTAACCCCCGACTCTCATTGGCTCAGAAGGGTATTGAACTGTGTCGCCAGAAGGGGATTGACTTCATCTTGGCTGTAGGTGGCGGCAGCGTTATCGATTCAGCCAAGTGCATCGCTTATGGTGTGCCTTACAAGGGAAATGTGTGGGATTTCTATCTCGGCAAGGAAAAGGCGACGAAGATGCTGCCTGTGGCGGCTGTGCTGACCATTCCTGCTGCAGGTAGTGAGATGAGTGAATCCAGCGTCATCACGAATGAGGAGGGTGATGTGAAACTGGGCTATTCCAACAATTTGTCCCGTCCGAAGTTCGCCATCATGAATCCTCGTCGCACATTCACGTTGCCTCCTTATCAGACGGCGGCTGGTGTGACGGATATGATGATGCATACAATGGAACGTTACTTCACCAAAGATGATGATATGGACTTGACGACCGATTTGGCTGAGGCGATGTTGCGCAGCATGAAGAATGCCGTGTTTGCCGTGTTGAAGAATCCTGAAGATTATCGTTATCGTGCCCAGATCATGTGGGGCGGCAGTTTGATGCACAACGGTCTGACGGGCTGTGGTGTGGACGAAGACTGGGCAACGCATCAGTTGGAGCATGAACTCAGTGGTATGTTCGATGTGACGCATGGTGCAGGTTTGGCTGCTATCTGGCCAAGTTGGGCACGCTATGTGATGCATGAGAACCTGCGTCGTTTCGTGCGCTTTGCTGTCAATGTGATGGATGTTCCTAATGACTTCACCAACCCAGAGGGAACCGCCCTGAAGGGTATCGAGGCGATGGAGCGTTTCTATCACGCCATCGGTATGCCTATCAACATCAAGGAGTTGATCGGACGTGATATCACTGATGCGGAAATCAAGGAGATGACCCGCAAGTGCAGTCGTGACGGAAAGAGTACCTGTGGCGGCTTGAAAGTGCTGGAGGCAAAAGATATGCAAGCAATCTATCAAATGGCAAGAGGATGAAAAAGTTCATGATTTATGTGTGCTGCAGCCTGATGGCGATGAGCAGTTTCGCTCAGCAGCAGCTGGGACAGCGTTCCCGTGTGCAGTCCCCTGTAGTGAATGCTGATGGTACTGTGACGTTCAATTTCTACGATCCTTCTGCCCAGCGGGTGACGGTCAGTGGCGATTTCAACGAGATTGGCAATCAACGACTGAACCTGACGAAGCAGGAGAATGGTGTCTGGACAGGAACGACGACCGCGTTGAATCCTGAGTTGTATTCTTACAGCCTCTCTGTGGATGGTCAGCGTTTCATCGACCCTGCCAACAGCTATGTCAATCGCGACATCTCGACCTTGAGCAATATCTTCATTGTGACGAAGTCTAACGATGACAAGGGACACCTCTATTCTGTCAATAACGTGCCTCATGGAACGCTGAGCCGTGTGTGGTACGATAGCCCCACCTTGGGGCAACAACGTCGCATGACGGTCTATTTGCCTGCTGCCTACGACGGCAAGAAAGCCTTCCCTGTGATGTATCTGTTGCATGGACACGGAGGTGATGAGACCGCTTGGGGCGACTTGGGTCGTGCTTCACAGATTATGGACAACCTCATTGCTGAGGGCAAGTGTGTGCCGATGATTGTGGTGATGCCGAATGGTAACCCAACCTGCAATGCGGCTCCTGGTTGGTGGCATGAGGGGATGTACACCCCTGATGGAAACGCCTTCAACCAACGTGGTGCCAAAGCGACGATGGAGGAAAGTTTCATGGATATCGTGAACTATGTGGACAGCCACTACAAGACCATTAAAAAGCGTTCAGGACGTGCTGTGACGGGACTTTCAATGGGTGGTGGTCACACCTTCGGCATCTCGCGTCTTTATCCTGAGGTGTTCGACTACTACGGACTTCAGTCGGCAGCAGCACGGATGCAGCAGAATGATGCGAAGTTTGATGAGCAGATGGCTCGCCTCTTCGCTTCGAAGCCCAAGCTCTTCTGGATCGCTATCGGCAAGGAGGATTTCCTGATGCAGATGAACACGCAACTTCGTGGTTATCTTGACGAACATCACTATCCATACGAATATTACGAGAATGATGGGGGTCACATTTGGCGTAATTGGCGCATCTACCTGACGCTCTTCGCACAGAAGATTTTCAAGTAGTGACCCTTCATTCCGGGCAACGTGGCTCCAGGCTTGCTGTTCCGTCGTCCTGACCACTTCGAGAACTTCGACGACTGGCCATTCCTCTGGGGACAGAATGAGGGCACCATTGCAGGCAACACGCAGTACATCATCTTTGGCTCTGCGTTGAAGAATATTGTAAATGGAACTAAATAACTGAAAAATGAAAAGGACGCTATTGGTCATTGCACTCTCAGCCTCCGTGTGGGGCTTGCAGGCACAGAATCAGGTGGAAATCCGTCGCAATCAGGTGGGTTGCTACCCGAGTCAGGAGAAAGTCATTGTCGTGGAGGGAGTCAATCCTGAGGGGAAAGTGAAAGTCACGACACCCAAGGGGAAGGTGCTCACTCCTAAGGTGATGCGTGAGGCGGTTTCGCCTTGGTCGGGTAAAACCCGTTATCTCGTTGATCTTGGGGAACTCACTGCCACAGGAAACTATCAGGTGAGTGTTGGGAACCAGTCATGCGATTTCCTCGTGTCGAAGCGTCCTTATCAAGACATAGCGAAGGCATCTCTTCGTCTGTTTTACCTCATCCGTTCAGGCATCGCCATTGAGCAGGGTGGGGCGTACAACCGACCGCTGGGACATCCAGACACTCAGGTGCTGGTGCATCCTTCGGCAGCAACAGAAAAGCGTCCTGCTGGCACCGTTATCAGCTCTCCCTATGGCTGGTACGATGCTGGCGACTACAACAAATATGTCGTCAACTCGGCATTCAGCATCGGACTCATGTTTGTCACTTATGAGCAACAGCGCGATTACTTTGTGCGCCTCAAGACTGACATTCCTGAGAGTGGCAACAAGACTCCCGATTTCTTGGATGAGATGATGTTCAACCTGAAGTGGTTGCTCACCATGCAAGACCCCGATGATGGTGGTGTGTATCACAAACTCACCACTCCCAACTTCGAGGGCTTCGTGTTGCCCACCGACTGCCATCAGACGCGCTATGTGGTGGCGAAGAGTGTGACTGCCACCCTCGACTTTGCTGCCGTGATGGCGGATGCAGCACGTCTTTTCGAACCTTACCAGAAAGACTATCCCGACTTCGTGGCACAGGCGACTGAGGCTGCCGAACGTGCCTACCAGTGGGCAAAGGAACATCCGACGGCGTTCTATCGTCAGGAGCAGCTCAAAGATCCAGCTGTCAGCACAGGCACCTATGGCGACGGCAATGCCCGCGACGAATTCTTTTGGGCATCATCGGCACTCTATCGGCTCACTCAGAAACCTGCTTATTTGGAAGATGCTCGCCAGTATCAGCCACAAAGCTTCTCCACACCTTCGTGGGGCAACGTGTCCGCTTTGGGTGCGTATGAGTGGTTGTCAGATATGCTGGTCACCATCGGCACGAACGCCCGACCTAAGGAGGCGCAGGAATTGGCTGCCGACCTGCTCGTTCCCTTCTGTGCCTATTGCAACAATGTCATCAAGGGGGTGGATGCCTCCTGCTTCCAGTCGCCCTATGGCAACAGTCCTCGCGACTTCGGTTGGGGTTGTCTGGCGGAACATTGCTGCTGTCAGGCAATGGCGCTCCTCTATGCCGACCGCCTGTTGGGCACCACCCAGTATCGTCGCTATGCCTTGCAGAATGCCGACTACCTCTTGGGACGCAACGCCACCGGTTACTGCTATGTGACGGGCTTTGGCGACAAATCGCCCATGCATCCTCATCATCGCATCTCTGAGGCAGATGCAGTGGAAGCACCCTTCCCTGGCATGTTAGTAGGCGGTCCTAATCCAGGACAGCAGGACAAGCGAGACATGCACGATGCCGTCTATCCCTCCAACTATCCTGACGAATCCTACATCGACAACATGGAGTCCTACGCCTCCAACGAAATCGCCATCAACTGGAATGCCTCCCTCGTCGCCTTCCTCTGCTGGCTCGATGCCCTCCCCCAATAAACCTCCAATCTCTTATCGTATCTTTAGCACGCTTGGCTTGCCAATAAACCTCCAATCTCAAACCTCCAATCTCAAACCTCAAACCTCCAACCTCAAACATGAAAAAAATTCCATTCCGCGTCGGCATCATCGCCACAGGCTGGATTGCCGAGAAAGCTGCCATCACCTTGAACGGATTGGCTGATTGTGAAGCCTATGCCGTTGGGTCAAGAACCTTGGAGAAGGCGCAAGCCTTTGCCCAGAAGTGGAACATCCCCAAAGCCTATGGCTCGTACAGCGAACTCATCGCCGATCCTGACATCGACCTCGTCTATATCGGCACCCCTCACTCCCACCACTACGATGTGACCAAGGAAGCCATTTTGGCAGGCAAACCCTGTCTGGTGGAGAAAGCCTTTATGGCAAACGCACGTCAGACGAAGGAAGTGCTGGATTTGGCACACGAACGGAAGGTGTTCATTGCCGAAGCCATTTGGACACGCTATCAACCAGCTGTCAAGATGGTGCGCGACCTCATCAGCAGCGGACGCATCGGCACCCCACGCCTCGTCACAGCCACGTTGGGCTATTCGATGGGTGACAAGCCCCGTATCATGCGTGCCGACCTCTGTGGTGGCGCTTTGCTCGACTTAGGTGTCTATGCCCTCAACTTCGTCCGTATGTTCTTCCCTGCCGACATCGTGAGCATTGAGAGCCAGTGTGTGAAGAGCGACACAGGCATGGACTTGACCAACGCCATCAGTCTTGTCCTCTCCGACGGCATCCTTGCCAACGTGCAGAGCAGTGCCTCCTGTGTGGGCGACAACATCGGCGTCATCGCTGGCACCGACGGCAACCTGATCATCGACAACATCAACAATCCCCAGCGCATCACCGTCAACACCCACGACCGTGAGTTCGTTGAGGACATCCACGTGCCCCAGCAGATTACGGGCTACGAATACCAGTTCCTTGCCTGTCGTGATGCCCTTGCAGAAGGACTTCTCGAACCCCGTGAGATGCCTCATGCCGAAACTCTCTACATCATGCAACTCATGGACGATTTCCGCCAGAAATGGGGCGTCCATTACCCCTATGACAATATGTAGCAATAAGGAGAGGTATCCACACGGAACCTCTCCTTTTTTTGCGAGAAATTTGGTAGTGTTCTCAATTAGTCGTAACTTCGCACTCATAATGGAGAAAGTTATGAAACGTATCGCAGTCATCGTGTTGCTTTGTTGTGGGGCGCTGGGCTTGGCGGCTCAGCCGAATGTGCAGCAGATGGCAGACTCGATTGTGAAGTACCAGATGAAGTCGGGTGGATGGCCGAAGAACCAGGATTGGCTGAAGGGCATGAGTCCGAAGGACCTGAAGGCGTGGATGAAGGGTGTCGGTGCAACGATTGACAACGGGGCGACGACTTCAGAGATGGAGACGCTGGCGAAGGCGGTGGCGAAACTGGATCAGGTTGTGGTGGGAAACCACAGGGAGATGGACAAAGAGGTGGTGGCTGTGACCAGGGAGCAGTACACGACGGCGTTCAAACGGGGTGTGGAGTATTTGCTGAAGATGCAATATAAGAATGGTGGATTCCCTCAGTTCTTCCCTGCGAAGAAGGTGGATGACTATTCGATGCAAACCACGTTTAACGACAATGCAATGGTGAATGCGCTGAAGATGTTGCGAGATGTGGCGATGGATGCGGAGCGTTTCCAATGCATGGGCGTGGAGAAGTCGATGAAGAAGAAGTGTCGGGAGGCTTACGAGCGGGGATTGCAGTGTGTGCTGGATTGCCAGATTCGTGTGGATGCCGAGGGTAGGGTGCTGGATTATGGCACGGAGGCTTGGAAGGCAGGGAAGCGGACAGTGTGGTGCTCGCAGCATGACAGGGAGACATTGATGCCGGTGAAGGCTCGTGCGTATGAGTTGCCTTCCTATTCAGGTTATGGGGAGACGTGTGGCATCTTGAACTTGTTGATGGATGTGGAGAATCCGTCGGCGGAGGTGCTGGAGGCGGTGAAGTGTGGCGTGGAATGGCTGGAGGCTCACGCGATGAAGGATGTGGTGCTGGAGCAGTTCACGAATGAGGAGGGGAAGAAGGATGTCCACTTGCTGGAACGTCAGGGTGCGGAACTGCTGTGGGCAAGGTTCTATGACTTGGAACGGGCGGAACCGATGTTCTGCGATCGCGACGGGGTGCCCCACAAGAAGTTGTCGGAGGTGGGGTATGAAAGGCGAACGGGTTACTCGTGGGTGGGCAAAGGTCCCCAAAAGGTGATTGAGAGGTACAAGAAAATGTAAAGGTTAATGGTTAAAGGTTAAAGAGGTCAAAGGTCAAAGGTCAAAGGTTAGCGAGGGCTGACGCGCCGCATGGTAAAAATCTCAAACCTCAAACCTCAAACCTCCAACCTCAAATCATAAAAATTACACATATTTAAATATATAATAGATTATGGCAGAAAATAACAATCAGCAGCTTCAGATTGAACTGAAGCCAGAGGTGGCTGAGGGTACGTATTCGAACCTCGCCATCCTTACCCATTCAAGTAGTGAGTTTGTGGCAGACTTCATCCAGATGATGCCTGGCATGCAGAAGGCACAGGTGAAGAGCCGCATCATCTTGGCTCCTGAGCACGCAAAGCGTCTGCTCATGGCGTTGCAGGACAACGTGAAGAAGTATGAGCAGCAGTTTGGCACGATCCGTCTGCAGCAGGCGCAGCAGCAGGACGAACGCACAATTGCGCCGTTCACCATCAAGCAGGGGGAGGCGTGAGTGAGTAACGGTTAACGGTTATCGGTTAACGGTTATCGGTTAACGGTTATCGGTTATAGGTTTACGGTTATAGGTTAACGATTAAGGGTTAACGGTTAAAGCAATGGGTGTCGGAAGGGTGTTTTCCGACACCTTTTTTGTGGGTTGAAAATGCACAAGTGGGAGGTTTTTTGCCATTTGAGGGACGATTTTGTGTGGTTAATATGTTAAATAATGCTAAAAATACAAGTTTTTGGCGGTGTGGAGAGAAAAAGGTTTCTTCGAAAACATGTTATTCGGCAGAAAATGCGTAACTTTGCACCACTTTTTGGAGTAGTGCGTGCCTTAGTTAGGTACATTGAGTGTCGTGTGGAGTGTATGGCTCCGTTGGAAACGGGACGCGGAATTGGTGAAAAAGGCGACACTAAATTTAGCACGAAGCAAAGCGGGTAGCTGACCATAAAGCAATGGTTCCCCCTTCGGGTGGAAGGGATATGGTAGGCACTCGGACAAGAATGTATATCATTAAATAATAACAATAAAAAATTAAACAAAATGCCTACTATTCAACAATTGGTAAGAAAAGGCCGTAAGGTGTTGGTAGACAAGAGCAAGTCTCCAGCTTTGGATTCATGCCCTCAGCGTCGCGGCGTATGCGTGCGCGTGTACACTACTACTCCTAAGAAGCCTAATTCAGCGATGAGAAAGGTCGCTCGTGTTCGTTTGACTAACAAGAAGGAAGTGAACTCTTACATTCCAGGAGAGGGACACAACTTGCAGGAACACTCTATCGTACTCGTACGTGGTGGTCGTGTGAAGGACCTTCCAGGTGTACGTTACCACATCATCCGTGGTGCACTCGACACTGCAGGTGTGGCAAGCCGCACACAGCGTCGCTCTAAATACGGAGCTAAGCGTCCAAAGGCTAAGAAGTAATCCTTTTTCTTACACAAGTAAAAAAGTAACTACAGTTTTTTCACAACGTTTGGTTTGACGGAAATGCTTGAAGGGTTGAGTAAATGCCCTTGAGTGGGCGTTGAAGACACACACACAAATGCAGCCTCAGACTAAAGAAAGATTAAATCAAACAAAAAAATGAGAAAAGCTAAACCAAAGAAGCGTGTGGTGCTTCCAGATCCAGTTTACGGAGATGTGAAGGTGACAAAGTTTGTTAACAACCTCATGTATGATGGAAAGAAGAGCGTGGCTTACACCATCTTCTACACTGCGCTGAAGAATGTAGAGAACAAGATGAAGAACGAGGAGAAGTCTCCACTGGAAATCTGGAAGACTGCCCTTGACAACATCACTCCACAGGTGGAGGTGAAGAGCCGCCGTATCGGTGGTGCCACTTTCCAGGTGCCAACAGAAATCCGTGCTGACCGCAAGGAGGCTATCTCCATGAAGAACATGATCTCTTTCGCTCGTAAGCGTTCGGGCAAGAGCATGGCAGACAAGCTCTGCGCTGAGATCATGGATGCTTTCAACCAGCAGGGTGGTGCATTCAAGCGTAAGGAGGACATGCACCGCATGGCAGAGGCTAACCGTGCATTCGCACACTTCCGCTTCTAATACAACACATTCATTAAACATTCAAGGTTAATAAGGTAAAAAGGAAAAAAGAGTATGGCAAAGCAAGATTTGCATCTTACGCGTAACTTTGGCATCATGGCCCACATCGATGCTGGTAAGACTACCACATCTGAGCGTATCCTGTTCTACACAGGTAAGACTCACAAGTTGGGCGAGGTTCATGACGGTGCCGCAACAATGGACTGGATGGCTCAGGAGCAGGAGCGTGGTATCACTATCACTTCTGCTGCCACAACTGCATATTGGACTTGGAACGGCAACAAGTACAAGTTCAATCTGATTGACACTCCGGGACACGTGGACTTCACTGCTGAGGTGGAGCGCTCTCTGCGTGTGCTCGATGGCGCCGTTGCCACTTACTGTGCTGTGGGTGGTGTGGAACCTCAGTCAGAGACCGTTTGGCGTCAGGCTGACAAGTACAACGTTCCACGTATCGGCTACGTGAATAAGATGGACCGTTCTGGTGCTGACTTCTTCGAGGTGGTTCGCCAGATGAAGGAAGTGTTGGGCGCAAAGCCTGTTCCTGTGGTGATTCCTATCGGCGCTGAGGAGAACTTCAAGGGTGTGGTTGACCTCATCAAGATGAAGGCTATCCTGTGGCACGATGAGTCGCTGGGTGCTGACTATGACGTGGAGGACATCCCTGCTGACCTTCAGGCTGAGGCTGAGGAATGGCGCGGCAAGATGCTCGAGGCTGTTGCTGAGTTCGATGACGAACTCATGGAGAAGTTCTTCGACGATCCTTCAACCATCACTGAGGAAGAGTGCATCCGCGCTCTCCGCAAGGCTACTTGCGCACTCGAGTGCACTCCTATGCTTTGTGGTTCTTCATTCAAGAACAAGGGTGTGCAGACGCTGCTCGACTATGTGTGTGCGTTCTTGCCTTCACCACTTGACACTCCAAACATCGTGGGTTCTAACCCAACGACCAAGGAGGAAGAGGATCGCAAGCCATCTGAGGATGAGAAGACTTCTGCTTTGGCATTCAAGATTGCCACTGACCCATACGTGGGCCGTCTCACCTTCATCCGTGTTTATTCAGGTAAGGTAGAGGCTGGTTCTTATATCTATAACACCCGTTCAGGCAAGAAGGAGCGTGTGTCTCGTCTGTTCCAGATGCACTCTAACCACCAGAACCCTGTAGAGGAAATCGCTGCTGGTGACATTGGCGCTGTGGTGGGCTTGAAGGACATCCACACTGGTGACACTCTCTGTGATGAGGACGCACCAATCGTACTGGAGTCTATGGACTTCCCAGACCCAGTGATCGGTATCGCCGTTGAGCCTAAGACTCAGAAAGACCTCGACAAGCTTTCTCTCGGTCTGCAGAAGTTGGCTGAAGAAGACCCAACCTTCACTGTGAGAACTGACGAGCAGTCAGGTCAGACAGTCATCTCTGGTATGGGTGAGCTTCACCTCGACATCATCATCGACCGTCTGAAGCGTGAGTTCAAGGTTGAATGTAACCAGGGTAAGCCTCAGGTGAACTACAAGGAGGCTATCACGAAGACTGTTGACCTCCGTGAGGTGTACAAGAAGCAGTCTGGTGGTCGTGGTAAGTTCGCCGACATCATCGTGAAGGTGGGTCCTGTAGATGAGGACTTCGAGGGTACTGGTCTTCAGTTTGTTGACGAGGTGAAGGGTGGTAACGTGCCTAAGGAATTCATCCCTGCCGTTCAGAAGGGCTTCGCAGATTCCATGAAGAATGGTGTGCTGGGTGGCTTCCCAATGGACAGCATGAAGGTGACGCTCGTGGATGGTAGCTTCCACCCAGTCGACTCTGACCAGTTGTCATTCGAAATCGCAGCACGTCAGGCTTACAAGAACGCTTGCGCTCAGGCTAAGCCAGTGCTGATGGAGCCTATCATGAAGCTCGAGGTGGTTACTCCTGAGGAGAACATGGGTGACGTGATTGGTGACTTGAACAAGCGTCGTGGTCAGGTGGAAGGTATGGACAATGCCCGTTCTGGTGCCCGCATCGTGAAGGCAATGGTTCCACTGGGCGAGATGTTCGGTTATGTGACCGCTCTCCGTACCATCACTTCAGGTCGCGCCACTTCGTCTATGCAGTATGATCACCACGCACCTGTGTCAAGCACAATCGCCAAGGCTGTGCTCCAGGAGTGCAACGGTCGCGTAGATCTCGTATAATCAAGAAAAAGTTTGGGGGTGCAGGCAAGCATACGACTCTTTGCCTGCATACCCTCTTACTTATATATAATAATTACATAAATAATTAAAACAATGAGTCAGCAAAAAATTCGTATCAAACTGAAGTCTTACGACCACAACCTCGTTGACAAGTCAGCAGAGAAGATCGTGAAGGCAGTGAAGGCTACTGATGCTATCGTGAGCGGTCCTATTCCACTCCCAACGCACAAGCGCATCTTCACAGTGAACCGTTCTACATTCGTGAACAAGAAGTCTCGTGAGCAGTTCGAGCTCAGCACTTACAAGAGACTGATTGACATCTACAGCTCAACTACCAAGACTGTGGACGCACTCATGAAGCTTGAACTTCCCAGCGGTGTGGAGGTAGAGATTAAGGTCTGATCAATTTAGAGAACAATTAAAAGTTTATTGAAATGCCAGGATTAATTGGAAAAAAAATCGGAATGACATCCGTTTTCAGTGCTGATGGCAAGAACATGCCATGCACTGTTATCGAAGTAGGTCCTTGTGTTGTAACTCAAGTAAAGACTGTTGAGAAGGACGGTTATGCTGCTGTGCAGGTGGGCTTCCAGGACAAGAAGGAAAAGCACACCACCAAGCAGATGATGGGTCACTTCAAGAAGGCAGGTACAACACCTAAGAGACACTTGGCCGAGTTCACTTTTGACGAGGAACACAACCTCGGTGACGTAATCACAGTCGAACTTTTCAACGATGCTGCTTACGTTGATGTAACAGGCACATCTAAGGGTAAGGGATTCCAGGGCGTTGTAAAGCGTCACGGTTTCGGTGGTGTAGGTCAGGCTACTCACGGTCAGGACGACCGTCTGCGTAAGCCAGGTTCTATCGGCGCTTGTGCCACTCCTTCTCGCGTGTTCAAGAACGTCCCCATGGGCGGTCAGATGGGTAACGAGCAGGTGACTACACACAACCTTCAGGTAATTAAGGTAGTTCCAGAGCACAACCTCCTTCTCTTGAAGGGTAGTGTTCCAGGCTGCAAAGGTTCAATCGTTATAATCAAGAAGTAAGCAATGGAAGTTTCTGTATTAAATATCAAAGGTGAGGACACTGGTAAGAAGGTGGTTCTGAACGATGCAATCTTCGGAATTGAACCTAACGACCACTGTATCTACCTCGCAGTGAATCAGTACCTCGCTGCTCAGCGTCAGGGTACTCACAAGTCTAAGGAAAGAAGCGAAATCGCAGGCTCTACTCGCAAACTCATCCGCCAGAAGGGTGGTGGCGGCGCTCGCCGTGGCGACATCAAGTCTCCAGTGCTTCGTGGTGGTGGCCGCGTGTTCGGTCCACGTCCTCGTGACTATTGGTTCAAACTGAACAAGAAAGTGAAGGCTTTGGCTCGCAAGAGTGCACTCTCATACAAGGCTCAGCAGAATGCTATCATTGTCGTTGAGGACTTCGATTTTGAGGCTCCAAAGACAAAAGACGGCGTTGCACTGTTAAATAATCTTAAAGTTGAGGGTAAGAAAACACTCATCGTTTTGCCAGAAGTTAAAAAGAACGTAAATTTGTCAGTCCGTAACATTCAGCGTGTTGACGTTATGACGGCTAGTGCACTCAATACTTACAAGGTAATGAATGCAAATGTGCTTGTTGTGACCGAAAATGCGCTCAAGTTGGTTGACGAGACTTTTAACAAATAAGGTAAGGAGGTTTAGACATGGCATATATCGTAAAACCATTGGTTACAGAGAAGATGACAGCTATTTCGGAGAAGCAGAACAACAAGTTCGGCTTCATCGTGCTTCCTTCTGCCAATAAGATTGAGATCAAAAAAGAAATAGAAGCTAAGTATAACGTAAATGTAGTTTCGGTTAACACGATGAACTACGCTGGTAAGCGTAAGAGCCGCTACACAAAGGCTGGTGTTATCAAGGGCCGTACGAAGGCGTTCAAGAAGGCTATCGTTACCCTGAAAGAAGGCGAAACTATTGATTTCTATAGTAACATTTAATTAAACAAATGGGTATTCGTAAATTTAGACCAGTAACTCCTGGTCAAAGACACAAAGCTATTGGTACGTTCGATGATGTTACTACATCAGTACCAGAGAAAACTCTTGTTTTCGGTAAGCGCAGCACTGGCGGTCGTAACAACTCCGGCCAGAT
>CACXKA010000012.1 GCA_902768125.1 uncultured Bacteroidales bacterium
AGAAATCTCGCAATGCGTATTTAACATAAGATAGGTTAGGTTTCATCATTTGTCTCCAATTGTGGAATATCGTCAATATCCGTAATCTGTGGCAAAGGATTCTTATCACTCTGCTTGGCACCAAGCTTCTGAAGTTTAGCGCACGTGGTGAGAATGCTCTGTCCCTGTGGAGCGAGTTT
This sequence comes from uncultured Bacteroidales bacterium, assembly GCA_902768125.1. Lineage (GTDB taxonomy): Bacteria > Bacteroidota > Bacteroidia > Bacteroidales > Bacteroidaceae > Minthosoma. The sequence continues at coordinate 180 of CACXKA010000012.1, forward strand.
TCTTCCACCATCCTCATACGCTTTTGTGGCACGTTCAAGTGCAGTGCCAATATCTTGGTATTTCTTCATGAACTGTCCTACACGTTCCAACAATTCATTGGCAAGCGCATAGACTTTTTCATGGTTCTGTGCCTGAGCGATCTGCGTCCACGTGAGGTTGATGATACGAAGTGCTGCAAAGAGGGTCTGTTCGTCAGCAATGAAGACGTTTTGTGCCATCGCATTGCGCCAAAGGTCAGGCTGTGCATTGAGTGCGGTCCACAGAGCTGCCGAATGAGGCACAAACATGATGACATAGTCCATTCTTGCCTTAGGCGGTTGGATATAGGAGGAATAATCTTTTGTGGATAGTTCTCGAACATGCGACTTCAGACTGTCGATGTGTGCCTTGAGCAATCGTTTACGTTCTTCCTCCGTATTCGCATTGGAATAATCCATAAATGCCGTGAGTGACACTTTCGAGTCGATAATCACTTCACGTCGCTGGTCAAGATGCAGGATAACATCAGGACGCATGGTGGATCCACTCTCAGTATGGATAATGTTGCCTACAGCATCGCGGATGTATGGTTGTGTGTCGTAATGGATTCCGCGTTTTAGTCCTTGACTTTCCAAAAGTTCATCGAGAATGGTCTCACCCCAGTCACCCTGTACTCGATTGCCAAGGCGGAAGGTGCGGTTCAATTCATCGGCACTCTTCATGGCTGCCTCACTCTGACGCATCATGTTCTCAATATTCGCCTTCATCTCGCCACCCATCTGCGTCTGCTTTTCAGTGTTCTCTGCCATCACCTGTTTCATCTGATCGATGGTCTCGCGCAACGGATTCACGATTTGTCCGAGATTCTGATTGCTGGCATCGGCAAATTCTTTTTGGCGTTGTTTCAGCATCTCGTCTGTGGCCACCTTCATTTGAGCAGACACCTTCGCCATCGTCTCATCGAATTGCCGTTGCTGTGTACGGAGAGCTTCTTGATGCACACGCTCTTTTTCATCCAAGGCACTTTGAAACGCCCTACTCTTCTCTTCGAGCGATCGCTGATAGTTTCGTTCTTTTTCCTGCATCAGTGATGCGGAGTTATCCTTTTCCGTTTTCAATTGCACTTCCAGCACACTGACCTGTGCGGTGGTTTTTCCATATCGATTCTGCATGACCAATGCGGTGATCAATGCTCCGACCAACGCACCTGATAAGATAGCTATAAGAATAATCACTGTATCCATGTTTACACATTATTTATATATATAGGTGCAAATGTACGGAAATTTCCTGACTTACACCATCAATAATCTCCAAAATATATAAAAAACAATCAGATGCACAAAACGAAGTGGGTTGGACACAATGCCCAACCCACTGATATGATGTATGAATATGAGAACTCAGATTATTTGAAGAGGTAAGTCTCCTGAACATTTGTCTTCGTCCAGTCATTGGTCTTTCCGAAGTCACAATCGCCACTCATTTTGTTCACCCAATCTGGGAACTTAGGATAAGCCAATTCAATATTCTGATTCTCTTTTGTCCATTTAACCTTATTGCCAGGGATACAAATCTTCTGTGGTGCATCAGTTAAGTTCTCACCAACTCTAGGAAGAGTGAAGTCGTTTTTAGTTCTTGCACCCTGGAAGGCAGGATTCTCCACGTAGATAGGAATATTATCTGGATTCGATGAATTGATGGACATCGTAAACTCGTATGGTGCGCTCGTCAAATCGGTGCCAACATTGATAGGTTGGTAGAGCTTAGTTGTTTCATTATACTTGTCACCATGACCCAACATGTGGTGAACCTCGTGTGCTTCGTCTTGTGCGCCAAGGAAAATAGGATAAGTACCACCTGCTGCCTGCACCTTGATGTGAGCTGTAAAGTTAGGAGTTTCACCAGTGTAATAAACATCATACACAAGGTCATTGAAGTCATAATCGTAAGTGTTACCAAGGTCTTCACACATAATACGATACCAATCATGAACCTGTTCGCCGTTACCTGGAATAATCTTTATAATCCAGTCATTAAAGATATAATCACGAGGAATTTTCTTCTCATCTGGACCTTCAGACTCAAAGTCAAAACCAACATACCAATTGCCATGGAGTTGTACTAAACGGTAATGGTCATAATAATCTCTACTGTCCAAAGAGTTGTGATAACCAAAGTTTGTTGTATTGCCATCAACAATAAGCATCATACCTTTTACATTATTCTGATAAGTGGCTCCATTGAAGTTGTAAAAATGGTTCTCATCATTAACACCACCATCACAGAAAAGATAATCCATATTCTGACCACCACCAACTTGATGTATAACATGATTCTGGTCTTCCCCTGCATATGTGTGAAGACCACGCCATACCTGCTGTACAAAATAGGAAGAAAGATTTAAGTCAGGATTGTTTACTTGTTCTACCTTCTTACTAAATTCGGCATACACATCAGCGACCTCGGCATCAGTCAAGGTGTTACATTGAGCCACATCACCAAGTGGAATCAACTCGTAATAACGCGTGCCTGAGGTATTTTCTCCCTTTCCCTGCATGTAATCAATCACATCATCCTTTGTCCGGAACCAATGCTCCACCGCCTGTCCCTTACCATCTGTCTCACCTGGGAACTTACAATGATAGTAACCCTCGTAATTATTGGGAGGAGTTTTAGTCTCACCATATTGTACCGTTTCACTTGTATTATAAGAATTTGACAGATAATAATTGTGAACAGGGAAACCTGGAATGGTTCTGCCTTCAGGAATCGTAAAGTCTATAACCATATCTTCTCCATTGACCTTATCCTTTATACATTGTACCCACATGTTGCTGTTAGGAGAAGATATACGAGTACCCATCTCATCTTCACTACCCTTTTCTCCAAAACCCCATGTGTGGTCAGGGTCAATGCCTCCGAAGTGTTCGGCGAAGTTTTCGGCATACTCATTAAGGACTTTTAATTCCTCATCAGTATAGTCCACTACGTTCTCGGACATGCCCGGGTCATAATCACTGCAGGCTGCGAACAAAGTGATGGCAGCTGCTGCTGAAAGATAATGTTTAATGTTCATAACATTCATTTTTTATTGTTATACTTTAGTTGTTTTATTTCAATTATTGTTGTTTCACATCCGAATTGTATTGTTCTCGTACATAGACGGTCCAAAGTAAGTACCTATCTTCTCATGTCGCCGTCATCAACATTTCTTTTCTAGCACAGCCGTACGATTCTTGTGCAAAGGTACAAAATTTTTTGAATCTTTAATTAAATAATGTGTCATTTTTTTGCAATTTCAAGAATTTTTTCCTATTTTTTGACAATTTTGTTTTTTTTACCCATAAAAATGCGTACCTTTGTGCTGAATAACTGAACAAGAAAAAGAGAAAGAAATCATAAAAACTAACTACGTACATGAAAAAGATAATCACACTTGCATTGTTGGCAACATGCTTGATGTCGCTTCACGCACAAGATTTAGAAACTGTGCAAAAAGCTGCCGAAGAGGCAAGAAAAGCTGAGGCAAGAGCGGAAGAAGCACGGAAGAATGCTGAAGCAGCTGCCAAAAGAGTTGAAGAGGCGAGAAAAAGGGCTGGCAAGGACGCAGGCGCAAGAACAGGTGTCAGCAATTCCATGCCATCGGAAGAATTTTTACGTATCGTCGAAGAACAACAGCGCATGAAGGAGAAAGCACGTGAGAAAAGAGAGGGAAAAATTGGTAGAACTGCCACTGACTCGCTTCGCTGGGTAAAGAACCAGATGAAGCTGCATACATGGCCACGCAAATGGTTCGTTGGAGGCAATCTCAACATCAACTTTAGTGCAGGTGATAACGTAACCGATCACCCACCTTTCCGTTATTTCAGTGATGCGCTCGGATTGGGACTTGAAATTTATGGAGGAAAATATTTCAATCGTAAAATTGGCGCACGTGCAGGTCTCGGAATCCACAACGTGAAAAACCGTGTGGACTATGAGACTGTAGATCAGGCATGGCATGGGCCACAACTCGTCAGAACTGATGAATCAGGGAATAAAATACCTCTATATACTGACAATGGCTTTTTCCGATTTACGGCAATGGAACTCTATGCCGATGTCCTTTTTGATGTGACAGGTGTCGCACTGACCAATAAGTTCTATCCATTGCACGTGCAAGTAGTCATGGGTGTAGGTATGATGATGTCAGGCAAAAAATCACTGAAAGACCCTGGTATGCTCAACACATTGGAACAGGCTCCTTTTGACCCTAATAATCTCGACAAAGGACAGCGCTATGTCGTAGATGGGAAGAAAACTGGTGCAGCAAGTTTCGAATCACGCGTAAGACATCGTGGAAACCATGTAGGCATCGCTGGTCGCGCAGGACTGATGTTTGATTACCGTTTCAACAAAAAGTGCGCTGCCAACCTCGAACTGATGGCAACGGTTACAGATGATAAGTTTGAGGGCATCAAATATGACGAACCTTTCGACATCCTCCTCAAATTATCGGGCGGCGTGAAGTATTACTTCTAAGACAAAGATTCCTAAACATAAAAAAGGGGCGCATCAATACGGATGTGCCCCTTCTTGTTTATTACTCGGTTGGGATTTCTCCCTTGATGTTTTCCAGTTCTTCCTCGATATTCTCAAAGTCGCCCTTAAAGCTGACTGCGATAGCTTGTGGTTTCTTATAAACGAGCATCACCACACGGCTTGGGTCTTTTTTCGACTGCATCACAGTCACATCTCGACCATCCTTCTTGGTGGAGAGAATCGTTTTGAAACCCTTACCTGACAACTGCCCAGGCAACTTGGTACCCAATTTCTTGCCTGCCTTATCACCACGAGAGACAAGAATCTTCATGCTCTCGATACGCTCTACCATCTGTGCGAGACCTGGCACGTCAAACTGATCAAGCGGCACACGCTCCAACATGTTCTTTGTGACATACGTGGTGTTCATATCACCCATAGCACTGTACTTTTCAAATACATCGTCTTGTGCGCTCATCGTCAAAGTCGCAAAGAGCACAGCCATTGTCATAACTAATCTGTTCATTTTCCTTTACTTTTAATCTTTGTTAGTTGAAACGGCTGCAAAGTTAGAACTTTTTTCTCAAATACGGAAATTATTCCGTAACTTTGCACCCAGAAAGGATTCATGAAGAATGAAAACAAGATTATTGACACTCATGATGGCAACGACAACGGCACTGCTGCTGACAGGTTGCTTCACATCACACAAAGGAACAAAAGGTGACAACACCGTATTAGCAACGGAAGATCCGTTCGCCAAAACGGATGAAGTGACGATTAACTTCAAGAAGTACAAGGGAAAAGAATGGCATTACCCCCTTGAGGGAGCAAAAGTCATCAGCCCCTTCGGTGGCAAACGTCCCAACCACAAGGGAACAGACATCAAGACCAAGGCAAAAGACAAAGTGAAAGCGGCATTCGAGGGTGTCGTCACCTTCTCTGGAGAGATGAGTGGTTACGGAAATGTCATCTTTGTCCACCACCCTAGTGGACTTGAAACACGCTATGCCCACAACTCGAAGAACATTGCCAAAAAGGGTGAGAAAGTGAAGGCAGGTGATGTGCTGGCATTAGAGGGAAAGACAGGGAACGCCACAACGGAGCATGTCCACTTTGAAACCCGAATCGGCGGTCAAGCCTTTGATAGCGAACTCATCTTTGACCATAAGAAGAACACCCTTCGCGATGTGAAACTGACAGCAAAGAAACGCAATGGAACAATTGAAGTAAAAGCAAAGTAAAATATTATAATTATATAGAAATGAAACAAATACCAGTTCTCCTTTTAACAGGATATCTAGGCAGCGGAAAGACCACATTGCTCAATCGCATACTTAGCAATAAGCAAGGTATCAAGTTCGCCGTCATCGTCAACGACATCGGTGAAGTGAATATTGATGCCGACCTTATCCAACAGGGGGGCATCGTGGATCAAAAGGACGATTCACTTGTCGCCCTACAAAACGGTTGCATCTGCTGCACATTGAAGATGGATCTCGTCGAGCAGCTGACGGACATTGCCCGTATGCACAAGTTCGATTATATCGTCATTGAGGCATCAGGCATCTGCGAACCTGCCCCTATCGCCCAAACCATCTGTTCCATCCCCACGATGGAACCTCGTTATTGGGCAGACGGATTGGCACGTCTCGATTGTATTGTCACCGTGGTGGATGCCCTCCGTATGAAAGACGAATTTGGGAATGGTGATGCGCTGACGAAACCCAATATTGCGGAAGAAGACATCGAGAACCTCGTCATCCAACAAATAGAGTTCTGCAACATCGTTTTGCTCAACAAGGCTGCCGAAGTGGAGCCACAGGAATTGACACGCATCAAGGAAATCATCCGTGCCCTCCAACCCAAGGCAGAAATCATCGAATGTAACTACGGCGATGTGGATTTCGACAAGATATTGAATACGAACATGTTCGACTTCGACAAAGTAGCCACCTCAGCTGCATGGATTGAAGCGGTGGAGGGTGAACATCACGACGAAGATGAAGATGAAGACGACGATGAGGAGGAGGAAGAAGAACACGAACACCACCATCACGACCATGATCATGAGCACCATCACCATGAGCATGAGCATGAAGGGCACCACCATCATCACCATCACGATGAGGGCGAGGCAGAAGAATACGGCATCGGCACCTACGTGTATTATGCCCGTCGTCCTATGAAACTCGGCATGTTCGACGATTTCGTAGCACGCCTATGGCCGAAGAATATCATCCGTGCCAAGGGAATCTGCTGGTTCAAAGGCGAGGAGGACATTTGTTATCTTTTTGAACAGGCAGGAAAGCAATTCTCTCTCAAGAATTGTGGACAATGGTATGCTACAATGCCCAAAGACCAACTTGACCGCCTTTTGGCAGCCGAGCCCAAATTGAAAGCCGATTGGGATGCTGAGTATGGCGACCGCATGCAAAAGCTCGTCTTTATTGGCCAACACATGGACAAGGACATGAAGCATTTTCTCAAGGAAATGTTGGATATGTGCTTGGCATAACAACGAACCATTTTTTGCGCCCTAACTAGAAAAATATTTTTTCCTAACTAGGCAGATAATTTTTCCTAGTTAGGGCGCAAAATAATTACATAATAAAATTATTTCGTCTAAATGTTTTGTTGTTATCAAAAAAAGTGTTAACTTTGCAACAATTCTAATTGATAACGAAAGGATTATGACGAAAATCATTAGTTTTCTGAACCATAAGGGCGGTGTGGCAAAGACGACCACGTGCGCCAATTTAGCTACGGCTTTATGGATTCTGGGCAAGAAAGTGCTCATTATCGACACCGACCAACAGTGCAATCTGTCTGGAGTGCTTGGCTTTTCGCAGAAAGAGGGAGACCCCACTTTGAGCGAATGGCTGAAGGAACCTGTACCAGCCCCTATCTATATTAGGTATGACGGCTTGGAGTATATCCCTGCCTCGAAAGCACTGAGAAACATTGAGGCAGAATTGCTGAACAAGCGAAGCCGTGAAACCATCCTTGCCCGCAAGTTGGAACAGGTGAAAGCCGAGTATGATTATGTCGTCATTGATTGTGCTCCGGGCAATTCAGTATTGAACGACAATGCGATGTCAGCATCAGATTCTATCATCATTCCCACCGAATGCAGCGGATTCTCGTTGCAGGGTATGCAGAACCTCCTGATGTCCATTAAAGAAATACAGCAAGAGATAAAGCCTGACCTGCAGATTGAAGGTTACTTGCTCGTGAAGTATGACAAGCAGACGAAGATTGCCAAGGAGGTGAGCCGCTACTTCGAGAAGCAGAGTGAGGTGCCCACGCTGAAGACGAAAATCCGCAAATGCGTGAAATTTGATGAAAGTCCATTGGGACATCAGACAATCTTCGAGTATGCGCCTGAAAGCAATGGTGCAGAGGATTACATGCGATTAGCTGAGGAGCTGACAGGCGAGAAACGTCCGAAAGACTGGAAGATTCGTGCCATCAAAGCAGAAGAAGAGAATGAGGAAGAGTAACCCCCTACCCTTCTTTGAGATTATTAAAAGACCTATCAACAAACCCTAAAGTCCCCAAAACTATACCTATATGGCTGTCAACAAACGTAAAGAATTGGGCATCGGAAACTTCCTCGAAGAAGTGAAAGCCGATCAAACCACCCCATCGCGCACCAGCGCACCTAATCCAGAGTCAGAAGCATCTGCACAAGAAGAAGAAGCTTATTATGCTCCTGCGACTACGCAACCACGCGGAGTGCCCTACCCTTCTGTGGGACGTCCTGCCAAGAAGCAGTCGTTGCTGAGCAAGAAACTCGCCAAGCTCGTCTATATTGATGACGAAACCGAGTTACAGCTCCGTCTTATCAAGACTTTCCAGAACTACGACTACAAAGAAGTCATCTTCACCGCCATCCACGAGTTTATGGAGCACCATTATCGTGACATGCGACTCGATGAGAGCGGTGCGAAGAAGGTGGACAAAATCATCAAGGAATATAAAACCCGTAGTTAATCATGAAAAAGACTCTCATTAGTATGCTGCTTGCGCTGATGGCGTGTGCCGCATGGGCAAGGCCAATGCCTTTTGCTGTTTCTGACAGCACTAGCACCGACACCACTAAAACGACCCTGCTGGAGCGTCTTCAAGAGAAAAAGGAGCAGATTGTTCAAAATATCCAAGAAAAAATTGACTCGCTCAAACCAAAGGCGGAGGAAGCCATGATCAAGGCGGACAGCATCCTTGATGTCCGCAATGCCAAGATCACCACTGATACTTTTTATGTAGCGCGTCCACAAGAGACTTGGACCTTCCGTGCTAAAGTGGATGGATTTGGCGAGATGATGCACCTCCGTTTTGCAGATATGGCAGGAAACAAGGGTAACTACTACCTCAATGCTGACCCGAAAATCACGCTTGGCATTATGGCAAACTACCGAGGCATCTCCGCCTCTTTCTCGCTGTCTCCTAGTAAGATACTCAGTGACATCTCTGACATGATGTCTGCCATCAACTACTATAACAACACCTTCGGCATCGACTTCACTTTCGAAAAAGTCAACGCTTTCCGAGGTCGTACCAACTTGCAGTCAAAAACCCACAAATTATCTTCTGCCACCAACATGAGGCAATTAGCCATAACAGGCTACTACGTGTTCAATGGCAAGAGGTTCTCCCTCCCCGCTGTCTTCAACAGCACTTGGGTACAAAAACGTTCGGCAGGCAGTTTCCTCGTGCAAGCAGCCTTCAACACCGGACGCGTCAAGATTGGCGATGACCTCGAAACAAATGTCGATGTCCTTTCCATCCCTAACCGTATTGACATGAATTCCTTTGCCATTGGTGCAGGTTACGGATACAATCTCGTGGCAGGCAAGCACTGGTTGCTGCACGGTACTGCACAACCTAGCCTCATGGTATGGCAAAACTATAAACTGCACACCACCGAGAAGAACACCGAAACTGGAGCTACAGCCGAGGAAGTGAACAAGATGGACACTGGACGTCTTAACTTCTTCATTGTCGGCCGTCTCGGTGCTATTTATTCATGGGAGCGCTACTTCATCGGACTCACCTCTGTCATCCAGCATTCCAAGAGTGGTAAGGACAGCGACTTCGCTCTTCGTGACACTCAATGGCAAGTACGTGCTTTCTTCGGTTGGCGAGTACACACAAAATTGCATCGCCGACCAGAACCTGTGAAGAAACGTCGTCGTACCGCTGTTAGACGAACCACTACTACAACAAAGAAATAATCACATATATATATATAAAGCCCGACACACAACGTGCCGGGCTTTTTATATATAAGATATCATCATTTTATCTCAACACCAAGGGCATTGTATCGCTTACCATTGCGATAAATGATGATTTGACCATTTTCAATGACCTTCTTGCCGTTGGTTGGCATCAACTCTTGCGTTACTTCTTGGATAGCATTGGGCTCCACACAGGTAAGCTTGATCTTGTCAATGTTGCAGTTGGCACCAGTGATGGTGATGCGCAGAATCTGCTGACCTTCTGAAAGCTCTTTCTGGAAGTTGCCTGTGAAAGCCTTGTAGGTACCCCAGTCATTGTTGCCTGTTTGTGTCACAGAAACGTTGGCAAGCGTAGTGAGCGTTCCATCTGCATTAACAAGACTGATACGGAAACCTGAGTTGGTCGTACCAGAAGAAGCGGTTGCCTCGTACGAGTACTTGCCAGCCTCAGTGACATTCACCGTGTATTCAAGCCACTCGTTTGCAGCCGTGTAGCCAATCACCGTTCCGTTGTTACCTTTCACGAGGTCAACACCCTCAGCATCGTTACGATAAGATGACGCGTCACCCTCGGCATCAGTGTTGGAGTCGTGGAATGAGAGCCCTTCCCCACCCTTGTCAAAGTTCTCGGCTTGGATGATGCCTGGGATGGCAATCGCTGTCTTGTATGGTGAACGCTTGTTGTTCGCCTTGAGTGTGTACTTGACTAGTTTAGAATATTTACCATCCGCATCAATGGCTTCAGCTGTCACGTTATAGGAGCCTTTGGCAGTCGGTTTGTAATTAATCTCAAAAGGTGCCTCAGTTGCTTTTCCGATAAGACGGTCGCCTACATAGAAACGAACGCTCTGGATGTTGGCAGCGGTAGATGTTGCCTGCAACTTAACATTTTCATTCACAGTGGCAGATGCAGGATTGGACTTGACCGTAAGACTGAGACTATTGTTCACTTCGATATGATTGAAGACTACTTTGTCAATGTCACCCGAGTCACCTGTTACATTGATACGAAGGGTGTGCTTACCCTCAGCCAGGGAAATCAGGGTGCGACCATGTACAGGCACGTAGTTATTCCAACTGCCATCGCCAGTTTGTGGCACATTGATAGTTTCGCTCAACGCCTTGGAACCATCATCTGATTCTATTGACATCTTAAAGGCAGAGCCTGTCGTACCAGAGGATACGTAGGCATCATATTCATAGATTCCTGCCTTGGTCACGTCAATTGTGTATTCAAGCCACTCACCTGAATGGGTGTAACCAATCGTGTACCTGTCTCCAACTTTCTTGATGTCCACACCACCATGGTCGCTGCGATACGAAGCGGCATCGCCCTCAAAATCAGTGTTGGAGTCATGATAGGTGACCTCTTCCCCACCCTCATCGAAGTTCTCTGCTTCGACAGTGCCAGGAAGGGTGATGGCTGTACCCTTATATGGGTTGCGGAGACCCTTCACCTTCAGAGTCTTCTGGGTGGTCGATTTGTTCTCCTTACCCTCATTGTCCGTAGCAATGGCTGTAATGGTATAAGAACCTCTATAGGCAGGCGTATATTCCAAGGTATATGGAGCCTCTGTCAGCGTTCCAATCAGCATGTCATTGGCATAGACCTTCACCTCTTTAATCGTGCTAGTGGAAGTGGTGGGGAGACTTGCCGACACGTCAATTGTGACAGGGTCACCCACATAGACCGTTGTGGCAGAGATGGTAGACACCTTAGCAGAAATGTCCTTGTTCTGCTCATAAGGTTGGAAAGTCAGGCTCTTCACATAAAAACCTCCCTTGTCCACATTCAAACAGAGCGTATGACGTCCTGCCGTCAATTTCTCTTTAAATACACCATGTAGGCTCCGATAATTTGTAGTACTGCCTGTCGCAGGCACTTCAATAAAATCAGTAAAGTAGGTCAAATTGTCAAAACCATATTCTGACAGATGGAACACACCACCTGAATTCGCAGCAGCCACCTCAATGTCAAAGGAGTAGATACCTTCTTCTTTCACATCTACTGTATATTCCATCCAACCATCATCCTTGGTGGCAGTCGTACCGTTACGCCCTACCCCATTATTGTATGACACACCTGATGCACCCTTATCGTATTCACTACTCTTAAAAGTGCCAGGCAGTTCTATAGGAGTTCCATTATAAGGTTCACGTTTCTCTGTGGAACTAAGCACTGTGATGCGTGAGTAACGGTCATAGGTCTTACCGTCATTGGTATAGACAATGGCTTTCAGCGTCTTGGTGCCTACTGAGGTTGCCTTGTATTCTGCAATGTATGGTTCTTCTGTCATGGTGGCAAATGCCTCATTGCTTGTACCTTCATACAACTCTACCTTCTCAATGGCAATATCTGCTTTCTCCTTTTTTGCATCGGAAGTGATATGAGTGCGTACCTTGATCGGTAACACATCACCATTGGCAACCTTATAGTCTTTGGGTCTTATATATACACCCAAACGCTTCTTCATACCAGGGAATGGACTCTTGGCGTTTTTTGCCTTCTCGCTAGCCATATATTCTTTGATATAATTCATCGCTGGACGTGGGGTGCTTCCTCTATACAATCCAGAATGATCAACCCATGTGGCTCCATAGATGTAACCCCACAAGGTAACACCGGCACAATAATCTGCTTCCCACATGGTTGGGAGCACCTTCCGGAATTGTGTTTTCTGATCTTGGTCATTCTCGATGTTAATATCCAACTCCGTAATAAACATGGGCATCTTTAATGCGTCTTGTTGTTTCTTCATGACGCTTTTCAAAGATTCCGTGCTGATGTTATTTACATCGTGAGACTGGTTTCCATAGGCATCAATAGGAGCACCTGCATCGCGCAGTGTCCGTACTAACGTGATATAGTTATCTACATCATTTTGGAACGAATTATAGTCATTATATATAAGTATAGAGTTCGGCCATCGTTCATATGCCATTTCAAATGCCTTGATCAACCAGTCGTAGCCAGTTTTACCGCCTCCACCTAAAGATTCCTTCATCAACGGGTTCCCCTGTTGGTGCATACCCACAGCCTCATTCACAACATCTATCATAGGCAAGGTTGAATAATGTCCTTTGGCTTTGTTGAACCAGTTCTCAATGGCATTAAAACGATCCTTGATAGACATACTGCTATTAAACCAGCTTGGATATTGAGCACCCCACACCAAAGCATGGAACTTATACGTGAAGTTATGATTTTTGGCATAGTTAAATGCATTATCACTACCCCAATTAAAACTTCCTCTCGTTCCCTCCACAGAAGCCCACTTAGATTCATTCTCTGGCGTAACTTGATTCCATAACTGATAGTACTTCTCGACACCAGAAGCATCCATCTGATACCTCGTAGTGATGTTGCCAAGAAATTTATCTGGATTCTGTGACAACTGTGCCCCAGCTGACATTGGTAAGAGCCAACACAAGGCAGCGATTAGATTAGAAATGTTTTTGGTCATTTTAGTTTTAGTAAATAGTTAAATAAAGATTGCTATTTGGGAGCAAAGTTAGTGGTTTATTCGGAAACTCGCAAAGAATTCGACGAAAATATATTACTCCCCTACCCTATTCATTCGATTTCTTTTCACGTGAATGTTATTTTGTTTATACATTATTACGATAAAAATGTATAAACAATATAATTAATATTTCGTTTATATGTAAATATTATTATAACATTATATCGAATAAAGATATTAATAGTATAAATGAATTATGGAATAAACATAATAACATAAGACTAGAAATAACGTTATTACGTTTATTTGGTTATTTGATATAATCTTTATTTTGGTATTTTAATTTATCGTTAACGTAATATAGCGATAAACCATTATGACGTGAGATGGTATATTTAATATTATATATGTATGATTATAGGTTATAATGGTTTCTATTGGCATGAATATATGAAGGAGGGGGTTGAAAGGAATGGGGAAGGGTAGTGCAGGTGAAAGACAAAGAAAAGGAAGAATATGTAAGAGAGGAAAAAGAGAAGAGGGGAGGGTGGGGAGTGTCTGATGAAGAAATTGAGGTGCGGTGTGCAATTGGTGGGGTAGGGGAGTGGAAAAAATATTTTTTTTGGATTTTTTTTAAAAAAAAGTTTGTTTTATGTTTGTAAGTTATGATAATTTCTTATCTTTGCATTCGAAAAAAGTTTTCCAAAACGGGAAACTTTTGGAGGGACCGAAATGAAAAAGTTTCCCGTTTTGGGAAACTTTTCGAGAGTGACGAAAATGAAAAACAACTGAGAAAGAGCAAGTTAGAGAAAGAGAAGTGGAGAAACAGTTGAACTACGAAAGACAAAAAGTTGTCCAAAAGTGAGAAAAAGGGTCAGAAGGAGTGTTGAAGAAAAGTGCAGGGATGGCTACACAGGATTGGGCAAAATGGATAAGAAAACGATCTTTTACAGATAACAATATTACGTCTGAACATAGACTTATCATGTCTATAGATGGACAATGGTATGTCTTAACATAGACTTTAAATGGCTATTGATAGATAGTGGTATACCTTTATCGTGATAGACCTATATCATAGAATGTAATACACATTATATATAATAATAATAACAATACTAATAATACTAATATAAGAAGAACAATGGAGATTAGTAATTTTACGATTACGAAGAGAGACGGTTCGAAGGACAGTTTCTCGCTGGACAAGATTATGAACGCTATAGTGAAGGCGTTCGAGAGTGTGGACGAACCTGCTGACCTTGGCACGATTTCCAAGATCATCAGTCACCTGGACATCAAGGATGACATCAAGGTGGAGGATATTCAGAACCAGGTGGAAGAGGCGTTGATGAAGGAGGGTCACTTCAAGGTGGCGAAGTCGTTCATGTTGTACCGTCAGGCTCACACGGAGGATCGTGAGACGTTGGCGAAGCTGCAGTTCCTGAGTGACTACTGTGAGAGTGTGAATGCGGCGACGGGCTCGAAGTATGACGCGAATGCGAATGTGGAGCACAAGAACATTGCGACGCTGATAGGTGAGCTGCCGAAGTCGAACTTCATACGCTTGAACCGCCGTCTGCTGACTGACCGCATCAAGAAGATGTATGGTAAGGAGCTGGCGGATGAGTACATTGACAAGCTGACTCACCACTTCATCTACAAGAATGACGAGACGTCGCTGGCGAACTACTGTGCGTCCATCACGATGTATCCCTGGTTGATTGGCGGCACGCTGTCGATTGGTGGAAACTCGACGGCTCCGACGAACCTGAAGTCGTTCGCGGGTGGTTTCATCAACATGGTGTTCATGGTCTCTTCGATGCTCTCTGGTGCATGCGCCACGCCTGAGTTCCTGATGTACATGAATTACTTCATCGGCAAGGAGTATGGCAAGGACTATTATAAGAGGGCGGAGGAGCAGGCGGACATGTCGCTGAAGAAGAGGACCATCGACAAGGTCATCACGGATTACTTCGAGCAGATCGTCTACTCGCTGAACCAGCCGACGGGTGCACGCAACTACCAGGCTGTGTTCTGGAACGTGGCGTACTATGACAAGTACTACTTCCAGAGCATCTTCGGTGAGTTCTACTTCCCCGATGGCTCGCAGCCTGACTGGGAGGGCCTGAGCTGGTTGCAGAAGAGGTTCATGAAGTGGTTCAACCGCGAGAGGACCAAGACGCTGCTCACGTTCCCTGTGGAGACGATGGCGCTGCTGACGGACGAGAACGGCGAGCCCAAGGACGAGGAGTGGGGCGACTTCACTGCGGAGATGTATGCCGAGGGTCACTCGTTCTTCACCTACATGAGCGACAACGCGGACTCGCTCTCCTCGTGCTGCCGACTCCGCAACGAGATCACGGACAATGGCTTCTCCTACACGCTCGGCGCGGGCGGCGTGAGCACGGGTTCGAAGTCGGTGCTCACGATCAACCTGAACCGCTGCATACAGCGCGCCGTGAACGACGGCAAGGACTACCTCGAGGAGCTGGGCAAGGTGATCGACCTGTGCCACAAGGTGCAGATGGCCTACAACGAGAACCTGAAGGACCTGCAGGAGCATGGCATGCTGCCGCTCTTCGACGCGGGCTACATCAACATCGGCCGCCAGTACCTAACCATCGGCATCAACGGCCTCGTCGAGGCAGCCGAGTTCATGGGACTGAAGATCACGCCTAATGACGAGTACAAGAAGTTCGTGCAGGGAATCCTCGGGCTCATCGAGCAGTACAACAAGCAGTACCGCACGAAGGAGGTGATGTTCAACTGCGAGATGATCCCCGCCGAGAACGTGGGCGTGAAGCACGCCAAGTGGGACCGCGAGGACGGCTACTTCGTGCCGCGCGACTGCTACAACTCGTACTTCTACGTGGTGGAAGACGACAGCCTCTCCATCATCGACAAGTTCAAGCTCCACGGCGCTCCCTACATCGAGCACCTCACCGGCGGCTCAGCCCTGCACATGAACCTGGAGGAGCACCTCACCAAGCAGCAGTACGCCCAGCTGCTCAAGGTCGCAGCGCAGGAGGGATGCAACTACTTCACGTTCAACATCCCCAACACCGTGTGCAACGACTGCGGGCACATAGACAAGCGCTACCTCCACGAGTGCCCCAAGTGCGGCTCCAAGAACATAGACTACATGACCCGCATCATAGGCTACCTCAAGCGCATCAGCAACTTCTCACAGCCACGCCAGGAAGAGGCAGCGCGCCGCTTCTACGCCACCGCATAATTATCGGGTGAAGCTTGAAAGTTCATTAATAATTAAATAGAAAGTTCATTCTCTGAATATGCTAAAGTACGTCAACACAGGCATTGTGTTCCAAGAGATTCCGGATGAGGTTACGCTCGCCATCAACATCTCGGGCTGTCCTTGTCGCTGTCCGGGCTGCCACTCGCAATATCTGTGGGAGGATGTGGGCATGCCGCTCACCACCGACGCCATTGATGAGTTCGTCGCCAAAAACGGGAAGGATATCACCTGCATCGCCTTTATGGGCGGTGATGCTGAGCCGAGGCGTATCAACCGACTGGCGCAGTATATCCACGAAGAATATCCGAGACTCAAGGTGGGTTGGTATAGCGGGCGCATGCGCGTGTCCCCTGAGGTCAACAAGGACGATTTCGACTACATCAAGATTGGTCCGTACCTCCAGCACCTGGGGCCGCTCAACAAGCCTACAACTAACCAGCGACTCTACAAGAATACGCATGACGACTCCTGGGAGGACATCACTCGCCGATTCTGGAAAGTAACAGAGTAGGGGAGTGAATCACACCAAACAATAAAAGCATCCAACCGTTAGAAAGACGACTGGATGCTTTTTATTTGATATGTAGCAAAAAAAATATTGACCTTATGCGATTTTTTCTTCGAAAAACACAAAAAAACGAAATCAATGTGATATTTATTAATAACAACGAAAATACTAACAATATTTTCGGTCTAGTTATAGAATTAATATTCTCTAGCTAGGGAAAATAAGCCTATAAAAAATAAAGAAAAATGGCACTAAAAATTAAGGCCGTTGAACGCCTCGTAAAGTTCAGCAAAGAAGAAGCGGGTACTTACCGCTATGTAATGCAGCCAGAGCTGTACAACTCACTCAATCAAGATAAGGTGATTCGTGAAGCAGCCCTTCGTTCAGGCGTAAGCAAGGGGGTGATGCAAGCGTGTTGGGACGCTGCAGGCGAGGTCATCAAAGCATGGGCGACCGAAGGTCACAGCGTGGCACTGCCAGGTCTCGGAACCATGCGATTCGGGCTTCGTGCGAAGAGTGTGGAAGACGTGAACAATGTAAAGTCTTCCCTCATCAAAAGCCGACGTATCATCTTCACGCCATCAATGGAACTGAAAGATGAACTTGCCAGCACAGCCATCCAAATCACTTGTTACGACCGTAACGGCAACGAAGTGAAACGTGTGACATCAAGCGACGAGGGCACCGTGGAAGACAATGACGGAGAGAATAACGGTGGAAACATCGATTCTGGAAGCACTGGAAATGGTGACAATAGTGGCGGCAATGGCGGAAGCGGCGGCTTCGACACAGGAGACTGATGGGCTCAGCCATAGGAAGGAAAAAACCTCTTCCGTGACATAGAAGTTCTGATGAACACAAAAGAATGGGAGGCTCCGACATATCGGGAGCCTCCCATTCTCTGTTGGTGAGACAGGACTGTCTCAATGGGGCGCGGGGATGCCTCAATGCACGTCGATTCCCTCGAACTCCAGCTCGGAGATGACGGTGTCCTGGTACTTCGAGCCGGGATAGACGTCCACGATCTCGAAGCGGAGGCGCCAGGCGGGCTTGTCAGCATCGTGGTAGCCGAAGGGCCCGTACTTCTCAAGGTCGAAGAACTGGAGTCCGCGGGCGTCCTGCACGTCGAGGATGCAGACGGGCTTGCCGTTGTAGTACATTTTCAGGCGGTGCGGACGCGAGTTTGCCTCCCACGCCGCCTTGGTCTTCACGTGTCCGGGCAGTATCTTCACGCCCGTCACCCTTGGGCAAGCGCCTGCGAACTCGTACTCCACCCACTCGCCGACGCCCTGTCCGGCGACGCCCTCTGCCCACACGCTTTCGTGGCTGAAGTCATGGGCGTTCTTGGGCAGGTAGTTGAACTTGCCCTGGGCCTTCAGGTGGCTCGAGGCGGTCACGCGCTGCACCTCGCCGCCGCAGTACCAGCTGCACTTGCCCGAGTAGAGGTCCTCCAGCACGGGATACTGCTCCATGATGTCCTCGTAGCGCTGCATCATGTTCTCGGGCAGGTCGGCATCCTCCTCCTGGAAGGACTCGCTGAGTGTCTTCCACTCGGTGAGGATGGCGTCGGAAGGCATGAGCCACACGTCCGACGGCGCAACCATGCGGAGGTTGTCGGCAGAGTTGGAACGGGGTGCCTGGGCATGTGCCGAGAGTGTGGCAACGGCCAGGGCGATGCATAAGAATGTCTTTTTCATTGCTGTATGGTTTTAGTTGTCAATAGTGTCGTCAAGATTGTTGCGCGGGCGTGTCACTCCCCTTCCCCGATGTCGGGATAGTTCTCGGCATTGTCAAGGTTCATCACGACCTTGCTCTGCACGAAGTTGATGTTCTCCGCCTGGTCGTCGTAGGTGTGGTGCACCTTGCACTTGGTCAGCGTCACTGGTACGTCGCAGAAGAAGAGGCAACCGCGGTTGTCGTGCATCTCGCACTTGGTGAAGCTGACGCCGTCGCACTCCTCGTCCACGCGGATGCCCAGGCCGTTGTTGTGGATCCTGCACCCCTCGAAGGCGACATGCCCAGTGCCGAAGAGCATGATGGCATAGTCGCTGCATCCGTAGATGTCCGAGCCGCTCACCTGGATGTTCGCAGACCGATAGGCAGAGAACCCGTCCACTCCGCATCCGTAGAGCATGGACTTGCGGATGGCCACATTGGCACAACCGTCCAGCACCACCACGTCGCCCACACACGAGCCAGCCTCCTCGTGACCCATGACCATGTTGTCAATCACGATGTCGCGGCACTGGTCGAACTTCAGCACGTCAGCATAGCGGGGAATCACCAGCAAGTTGCCGCCCGCCTTCTTGTCCTCGCCCACGATGCAGAGGTTGTGCAGGCGATGGATGACGATGGACAGACCGTCGTACTCCCTCGTGTAGTACACACCCGGCTCCGCTTCCCCCTGGCCTTCGCCCGGCATGTGCCTGATCTTCCCCTCCTGCGCCATCTGCTCAATCGCATGGGAAATGTTCAGCGGCTCACTCGTCACCACATGGATGCGCGTGTCGCTCTGCAATGCCTCCACGAACTCGCGGCCCGTGGCGACCTTCACCTCACGCTTGTACTCTCCCTCCGCCTGCTTCTTGTCAGGCATCTCAGGGCTGGTCCATGAACAGAGCGTCATGGCACACACCAACATCAGGGCCAGCACCCCACAAAATGAAATCCTTTTCATATAGATAATCATTGACTCGTTTAGTATCCTTTAGCTATCACTCCTCATACACATACGGATGCGGATTGGGCAGAATCTCCACAGGCTTGTCCATCACCTTGAACGTCCATTCATACTCACCCTCGAAGAGGAACGTCGCACGCTTCGGCGTCATGTCGTAGAACGAGAACCGCAAGGCGTAAGTGCCTGCGTAAGGACCCTGCTCCAGCAAGTACTGGATGTCGCCCACAGAGTCGCCCTGCTCCGGGAAGTCGTGACCCACCTCGAAACCGCCTGCCTCCGTCTCCATGTAATACACACCCGGCTTGTAGTCAGGATTGTCCTTGCAGAACTCCTCGTCATACTTGCGAGCCTCCACATAGTGCGTGTCGTCCCTCAGGTCGAACAGCCACTCACCATCCTCGCTCACCCACACCTTGTAGATGCTCTTCACCGTGTCCTGCGCAGCCGTCTCCCCCTTCTTCAGAGAGTCAGCCGCCACACCCAACGAGTCCGCTTCCGCAGTCTCCGACTTTTGTCCGTTACCCATGCAGGCCATCGTCATCAAGCCCGCCAAGCACACCAGTGCCCATACACTTTTCTTCATATCCAATAGGTTTTATAAATTGTAATTCAGGTACAAAGGTAGCGACTTTCAGTATATTGACCTAATCTTTAAGAGAAAAAGTTTCAAAGGCACAAAAAAAGGTGCTTCATTTCGAAGCACCTTTCTTATCAGCCTTGGCACGTATGGCAACCGCCTTCCTGTAAGCCTTCAACTCAGCAGGAGAAGCAAGTCCCTTCTTGCATCGGAACTCCAGGCGAGCCAGTCGCATCTGCTCAAGGAAACGCTCGCTGGTGTGCAGTCTTGCGTATGCCGCCGATGCAGCCAGACGGGCAGCATTCACGTCGCTCTGCCAGTGCGCTCCCACAATCATGCGACTGTCGCCATACATGATACCACGTGCCAAAAGTGTGTCAGCACGGTCAGGGTTAATCTCCGACAGCAACAGCGCCGAGCTCCATCCCAGAAGCGTGTGCCCACTGGGATACGAACCGTTCTTGCGCAGTGACTCCTCATCGTCAGGTGTAAGGGTCGCCTCCTGGAAACGCATGAAAGGACGCTTGCGCATGTAGTAGCGTTTGGGCAAGGTGCATATACTGTCGCAAGTGGCAGTGCCCTCGCGCAACACCTTGTAAATCTCTGGCGTCTCCTCTTTGGAGATAGTCATTCCGAAAGGCTCGCTGAACTCCTGGATGATGCAGTCGACACCATACACGGCATCGCGGATGGCAATGTCGGCACGCTCCTTGTCCGCACGCATCTGCTTGCCCCACATATACTGCATGATGTCGAAAGCGAACGCCGCACCGATCGTGTCGGGTGGGGCAGGGCACCACTTGAGCATGTCGGGCATCTCGCTCGTGGTAAAGTATGCATCAACGGGAGACTTGTCACTCTGTGCCTGTGCACATACAGCTGCCATCAATAGGACAGCACTCGTCATAAGTTTCTTCATAAGTATGGATGTTAATGGATGATGGATTATTGTTGATATGAGTTAGATATATGAATCTGATTAGGTTCTATATAACAACCTGATTCGTCTTGATATAATGAAGTAAGCAGGTTGATATAATGAAGTGAACGGGTTCCCCATTAGAACTTCACCTGCAAGCGAGTCTCGAGGATGCTCACTTCATTGTCAGCAAAGTTGCTACGGTTGGTGACTTTCGTGTAGGATCCACGCACTCGCCAAATCATGTACTTATTGATGTAATAGTTATAGCAAAGTGCCCAGTCGTTGAGGTAGCCACCATAGACTCCAGCCTTGTGGTCGGACAGAGACGTGTAGTTATACTGCATACACAGCTCCATGTTTCCTGCATCAGGCGTGGCAATGCCGCCATCCGTCTTCGTGTACTTGTACTGGTTTCCCTTGATGAGTCCCCTCAATGTGACATATGCGCCACTGCCCGTGAAAGCATGCATGCCGTGGTTACGCGAGATCCTATTATAGAAGTACTGACCTATCACGGCAAAACGTCCGTATGAATACAGAATCTCAGGCGAGAACTTAAGCATCACCTTGGCATCAGTTACTACCGCCTGTTGAGAATTGACCTTTGCCACGCGTGTGGGCCACCTGGTGCTTAGGGTGAACTGCTTGTGGTTCATTTCTTCGGTGCTACTGTATCGAGCACCCTCTATACCACCGCTGATTCCTACATGGAACATCTTCCCAGACTCCACGAAAGGATGATACACCAATCTTGTCAATCCACCAATCGCCTCGTTGCCCGTCACATCAGTCGTCTGCTTCATGGCATCCGTCTCCACCACAAAGCTGGCTGAAACCAACACCTTATCGTCGGCATGCTCATACATCAGTCCGAGCATGCGGTCGTTATTGAACACCGCATTGCTTTGGGGTTCTTCCATCGTCTCCTTGAAAGAGGAACTGGTGCAACTCTGATATCCATATTGATGGATAAAGTATCCACCACGCACAAAGTTGGTGGGGTTGATGTCATACTGGAGAATCACATCCTTCATGTTCACCTTTCCATAGGCATACCCAATGTCCACCTTACCTTTCCACTGGTCGTAACTGAAGCTCACGCCGATACGCATGTCGGGTATCCCCGCTCCGCTGTTCAGCTTGTCTTCTTGATGTTGAGGATTGACATAGGCAGCATCGAATAGGATGCGTCCCGTTGGTTTCACTGTGAACTTTGGCTCTTCTTGAGCACAGACAGTGGCTGCAATTGCCAATGCCACTGTCAAACTTTTTGCACGTGTTTTCATTTTGACTTTACTATTTGCACTGCAAAGGTACGACTATTCACTTACACTGCCAAATGTTTCGTGAAAAAAGCCATGAACTGTTTGCCTTTCACCCTCCCTGTATCCATCCTTTGAATATAACATATCCCACGATGGCCACTTGTATAAAAAAGATGGCCGGCACGCCATACTTGAACTTTTTATGCATCGTCTTATGATGCCATACTTTCATACCCAACCACGCACCGACACTTCCACCTATCACAGCCACGACCAACAGCGTTGACTCAGGAATGCGCCACTTAGACCGTTTTGCCTTCCACTTGTCAATGCCATACGTGAAGAACGTGATGCCATTGATGGCCAAAAGGTAAATCAGGAAAATCTTAATCATCATCTATACTAAAATTGTTATTCTGCATCTGACATAAGTGGTCATTCTTTGACAAAGGTAGCGACTTTCATGAAATCAACCAAATGTTTTTGATAAAAGTGTGACAAATTCCAAAGTTCGGAGATAGAATAACTGTGACAGATTCCAAACACAAACAATAGAGTAGAGTAGGGGACTCAAATCGTTTCGTGACAAAAACCAAAGAGAAAGAGAAATGCCTGAATATCAAAAGTGTGACAAATTCCCAATAACTAATATACCTTTAAAATGAAACGGAAAAATGTTTAAGCAAAACTCGGATGATTTATATATCATAGATAAATGAAAAAGAGATGATTAGATATGTTTTGCACAAGTTTTCGCATAACAAAACAATCAGAAACGTGACAAATTCCCAATACGTTTTTGTCACACTGATACGTACTTCAGGTTATTAATAAATGGATTCATTGACGCCATTATATTTTTTAAACGAGAAATGACGTAACTAACTCAAAACCAATAACAAAAGAGAAGAACTGAATATTTGATTTAATACAAATTTGTCACGCCGAAAACATGTGTTTTGACCCTAATCTGTCACGCATTCGTGATACACTTTTGTCACACTTCTTTTGCATATGTTTAAAGACAATACGTTATATGATTGAAATATAACTAATTAGGTACTAGTATTGTACTTTTACGAATAAAAAAACGTGACGAATTCCAAACAGAAGAAACCCTCTTACTAGGTGAAATACATGTGACAAATACCCAACAAAACCTATTTATGAAGACATCTGTTTCTTAGAAAAAATGGAAGAAAGAATCTTTCATATTATATTAATAAACAAGTATATAATATATAAAGTAGTATAACATATTGAATCACAGTGTATTGAAGCAGAAATTCGTGACAAACTCCCAACAGAGGAGGGACAAATACCCATTGAAAGCGAGACAAACAGCAAACGTAAATCACTGAAAATGTGACAAATACCAAAAATTAGATAGGTTGTGTGACGAATTCCAAAGTGAAACGTGACAAATTCCCTATATATATAATAATGTGTGACAAATACCAAAGACTGTTTACGAGGGATAGACATTCCATCATGCTCATTGCCCTCGTTAGAGTTAGGGTTGCTATTTATAACCCACTTTTGTCACGATGGAAAGTACAGATGGCACTAATTTATGGATAAAAAGCGAGAAAGTAGGGAAAAGGTTTTGTAAGAAAGAAAAAACTTTGCATCTTTGCAATGTTTTCATTAAAGACCAACCAAAACTGATGAAAGAAGAAACAGAACGGATATCAGAAGAAAGCAAGAAGAAGGGAACGGTGGCGGCGCAGAAAACAAAGAAGGCGCAGGATGAAACCATCATGAAGAACCTTCCTCAGAATGTGGAGTGGATCAAGCAGCCTTATGCTCTTTCGGTCATGCGTGGCGATCTTTCGCTGACACAGACCCATATCATGGTGGAACTGATGGGAGCTTTGCAGGTGAAGATAAATGACTTCATTGCGCATATGGGTGAGGAGGGCAATGCTGTTTTCAAGGAAGAGGATTTCAACGAAAACGGTGTGGCTCATGTGGATGTAAACCTCGCTGCCGTTTCTAACCGCCCCGACTACTATGCTGACGTGGAGTCGATGGCATACCGTCTGATGGGTGCCACTATCAAGCGTCCTGAGGAGGTTGAAGGCATGAAGATGATGAAGCTTTCTCATGTGTTTGATTCGATCTCCGTTCCTTTCGAAGACAATGAACGTGGTCGTCGCAAGGGGTTCATCCGTTTCTACTTTAATCGCGAGCAGGCGAAGGAAATTTTTAATTTCACCCGTTACAGCAAATATATCAAGGCTGTGGCGCGAAATTCATCGAGTCAGTATACGAGTCGTCTTTATATGATTATCACTGCCTACAAGAAGTTTGGACAATGGGAAGTGGATTACTCGGAGTTACGTAAGATTCTTGGTTTCCTTGCCTACGAGGAGGACGAGAACGGACAGTGGCGATGGGTAGAAAAAAAGTACACAGAGTATCGCCAGTTTAAGCGCCGTGTGCTCAACACTGCTGCAGATGAACTTCGTGATCTTGCAGAGAAAGGTGAGGCAGATTGTTATTTTGACTTTCAGGAAATCTATCCAGCTGGCAAGAAGAAGGGTACACCAGAGAAGATTTTATTTACAATCACAGTCAGTGACTTGGGTCGAGAACAGAACCATTCGGCTTCATTTGCAAAAAAGTTGATAGCAGTTGAGGATTTTCTAAAACAAGATTTTGGCTTCCGTACTTCAGAAATTCGTCAGATGCTACCACGCATCAATGATGATAATATTGATGTATTTATAGCAAAGATGAATGAGGTGAAGAAGTATATTGATAAAGAAGAAAGCAAAATTCTTGATAAGAAAAAGTATGCCTTCACAGCTCTTCGCAATGTAATAGACGACTTCGAGGAAGCCATCGCAGAAGAGGTGTTGGATGATTCTTCAATGAATGGAAGAAATAAAACGAGTGATGAGTTCTCGCAAAATACTTTACAGGATGATCTCTTTCATGAGGGAGTTGCTAATACAAAGATGAATGCTAAAAAGGAAGTGGAGCACTCTTCTTGGGATGGTTTATCCTTCACCGATGCTCCTTTCCGCGATGCGCTCACTTCAATGTTTGGTGCACGCATCTACACGATGTATCTGATGCAGATACGTATTATCTCATATCGTCAGGAAACAGTATCGTTACTCATCCCTCACGAAGAGGTGAGTGACTATATTGATTCGAACAATCTTATCGCCAAATTAAAAGAGTGTTTGTCGGACATCATGGGCAAGGTTCAGACCATCAACTATTTGGTGGGTATGTAATGATTTTAATTTTATAATAACATAAGAAAGGGCAAAAGAATGAAAAAACTATTCTATTTGATGTGTTTGTGTCCCCTCGCATTGATGGGGTGCAAGAATGTTCCACGCGTTTTTGATGTGATGGATGGTCCTGGCATGGTGAACGAGAAGTTCATGTCGTTGGACAAGATTGAAAGTGACTGGAAGACGGCGGACATTCCTGTGGACAATGGTGATATCCGTCCTACTGTGATTAACTTAATCACGGCTTTCAACGAACGATTCCCGAGTTTTGTGGTTGATTCATTGCTGAGAAAAGTAAACGAACCTGGCTTTGAAGGTGAATATTATGCTGATGACGGAACAGGCACTATCCAGCATTTTCCATCAAAGGAATATATATTATTCTCCACCGAGACAGATGCAGAAAGTTTGGAAGCTTGTGTGATGCGTCGTGACAATGGTCATAGCCTTTTTGTTATTCAGATGTCCAAGCCTACTGACCCATCGGTTGATTTTTATGCATTTTATGACTACGATCCTCAGACATCGACATTGAAACCTGAACAGGAACCATGGAAAAAAGTGACTCCGGTTATAGATGGAAACACACTTATACCTTCATTTAGTCTATTCGACATGGTGTTTGCGATGGGTGAGTTTGAACCCAACGATACCTTGATGGAAAATCCAATTTATTGTCACACGTTCGAGTATGACGGACAAAATATCATATATACAGGATATCAAGCTAACATTCCTGAAGATGAAGATGAATAAAGAATAATAAAACGATAGAACAATGAGAAAGACCATCTTTACTATTTTTGCAGGTGTTGCCATGGCGATTTGCCTGTTATGTTCGTGCCGTGGTCAAGTTACCATTAAGAGTGACAAAGGTACGGATACCATCGTGTTTGACACTGACAGTATGCAGAGCATCAACATCAACATGAATGCGAATGTGCATGTAACAGCTAAGGCTGATTCACTCGCACAAGATTCCATATAACAAAATCAGTAATACCTATTTTTATATAAAAACATGAAAAAGATTTTCTTGACTTTATCTGCAGCCCTTATATTGGTGGGTTGCAACAAACTTTCCCAAGCAAGAGCTTATGCGGAGACTGTTGACAGCCTTATGAACACAACTGATTCCATTCATGAAGAAGGGGAAGCCGATGATAGTGAGATGGGGGGGCTTGCTCCCTACGAAGAAAAGAGCTTTGATCTTAGCGAACTGCCATCAAGCGCAGAGGAACAAGACCGTTCATTCAATCACGTACTCTATGTGAATGTAGAAGAGGAACCTAGTGAGGACAACCTTGTGGGATTGTACACCGTATGGGTTGCTGACGAGCGATGGGATAATCTGCGCAGAGTCATTACCACCAATCCGACGGCTGTGGCTCCTTGGGATCAGATGTCTGGCAAGACAGCTAATGGTGTGGAAGTGCCTATGCATTTGATAGCAGTAGCATCCTCAGCTCAGTACGCTTCAGAAGATTTGAGTAAAATCGTGGTGGAAGGTTGTCCAGATGGACGCAACGTGTGGACCTATATCATCGACCTCAACAAGCGTAAAGCCATTCAGTTGCCATCCACTGAAGGTGTGCAGGAAATAGACATGGACAAGGGGGAAATCATCGCAGCCTCCTATGGTTACTATCCAGAAGGTGGACGTTATACTGTGAACAAAGCCTACTCACTTGAGGGTAAGTTCTTGCGTCAGACCAGTGATCCACAACCAGAGTGAGGAAAGTTTCACGGCATAAAAACGAAAAAAACGGCAAATGGAAAGAATTTGCCGTTTTTTTTTGTTAAATAAAACTTTTGTCGTAACTTTGCCCCAATATAATACATGATATAGATGAAAAACAAGGATATGACATTGAGGCGGATGTTGACATTCGTGATGATGATGGCATTGCTGCTTGGCGGTGCTGATGCTTTCGCAGGTACAATGTTGCGAGGCAAGAAATCTAAGAAAACTAAGACGGAAGCCACTCCTCCACCTTCACGCTACAAGATTATAACAGGACGTGATTCGGTTAGTTTGTCGGGAGTGATGAACGTGATAGAGAAAGGCGATACGGTTTTTCTTGAAATGCCTACGAAATTGTTAGGAAAACCTTTCCTGGTGTCGAACAAACTGCAGCAGGTACCATCGGAACTCAACGAATCTGCTGCCAACAAGGGTGTGAACTATGAGAATCAGATGGTACGTTTCGAGTGGGATAAACAAGCAAAAATCGTGAAGATGCGTCAGCAGCGTGTTACACCCGAAGCACCGAAAGGTTCTTATCTGGAGCGGTCAGTGGCAGACAACTATGTGGATCCCATCATTGCCACACTCAAGGTAGAAGCCGTATCTAACGACTCCTCTACCATTCTTTTCAAGGTGAATGATTTTTTCAATGGAAAGAAAAATGTGTTGAACGATGTGTTCAACGAAATCAACATAGGGACTTCACCCGTATCTGAACTCTCTCGAATTGTTTCCGTGAAAAGTTACGAGCGTAGCGTGGTTGCTCTTTCCGAACTCACCACCACCGTGCATGAAGGAAACTCAAAGGTGAATCTAACCGTTGTGGTCAGCACTGCCATCATGTTGTTGCCTGATGAGCCTATGCGTACGCGTCGCGAAGATTGGCGAGTGGGTTACTTCTCCACGCCAGTTGTCATCTATGGTGACCGCCAACAACATGTAGAGCATGTCAATTACATTACCCGCTGGCGACTTGAGCCCTCCGATACTCTTGCCTACATGCGTGGAGAGTTGGTGGAGCCTGTCAAGCCTATCACCTTCTATATTGGTGGGGCAGTGCCAGAACATTTGCGACCTTACATCACGAAGGGTATCCTTGATTGGAACAAAGCTTTTGAACGTGCAGGTTTCAAGAATGCTGTCCGTGTCATTGTGCCTGACGATACGCTTGATGTAGAGGGAGATGATATGCGTTACTCGGTATTGACCTATGCCGCATCCGAGAAAGCAAATGCTATGGGACCTTCCACTCTTGACCCTCGTACGGGCGAGATATTGGAAGCGGACATCATCTGGTGGCATAACGTGCAGTCGCTTATCAGCGAGTGGATTGTGGTGCAGACAGGTGCCACCGATCCAAGGGCACGTACTTTGACATTGCCCGATGAATTGATTGGCGATGCCGTTCGTTTTGTTGCTTGCCATGAGGTAGGACATTCTCTTGGACTCCGCCACAATATGATTGCATCGGCAGCTTATCCGACCGACTCGCTTCGTTCTGCTACATTTACGTCACGCATGGGCGGAACTTCAGCGAGCATCATGGACTATGCCCGCTTCAACTATATCGCACAGCCAGGTGACGGCGTGAAGGTCATGTCACCCAACATTGGGGTATACGACCTCATGGCGATAGAGTGGGGTTATCGTTGGTATCCCTATGGCACTGATGAGAAGAAGGTTCTTGCCGACTTTCTTGCTCGTCACGACAGCAAAGAATACCGTTACAGCGAAACACAAGATAAGCGCACAGCCATTGACCCGCGTGCTCTGTCTGAGGACTTGGGTGATGATCCCATCAAATCTGCCACGCTTGGTATCGAAAACCTTAAGCGTGTCATGCCTAACCTCGTAAGTTGGACTCTTAATGGCGACCCTGACCAGAACTATGACGAGGCTGCCAAACTTTATTCAGCTGTTATCTATCAGTGGGGACTCTACCTCTACCACGTTATGGCTAATATTGGTGGCATTTACATGGATCGTCCCAACATCCAGTGGCTTAACACAGGACGTCAAGCCTACACATATGTGGAAAAAGCTCGTCAGAAAGCATCCGTCCAATTCCTGATTGATAATGTGCTGAGTTATCAGCCATGGCTTTTCGGCACGAACCTTACCAAACAGATTTATCCGCTGCGCGAGACACCTAACGGCACAACCGAACAAGAGCCTGCTATGTTGTTGAAGAACCAGCAGAATTATATTTTATGGGACTTGCTTGCCAACGAACGCCTTGTGCGCATGTATCAGAATGAATGGGAGAATGGTGATAAAGCATTCACAGCAGTAGAGATGATGGAGATGCTCCATCAGTCCCTCTTCCGTAAGACCCTTGCAGGTCAGAAACTCAATGTCATGGAGCGTAGTTTGCAGAAGAGTTTCCTCGATGCCCTAATCACTGCAGCTGCCGAAAGTGAAGGTGTGAAAATCAATAAGAGCCTGTCAGATGGACAATATCTTGACTCCTCTGCTCCTCGTACCCTTGACATCACCATGAAGCAAATATCTCGCACTTCCGATGCTATCAGCCTCAAGCGTGGAGAGTTGCTTCGCATCCTTCGACTCTGCAAGAGCAAGGCTAACACAGGCGATACTGCCACACAGATGCATTATGACGACATGGCACTGCGTATTCAAACAGCTCTGGGCCTGAGTAAATAGAGTATAATAATAAAAAGATATATGAAAAGATTTTCAATTTTCTTGATGATGCTACTCCTCGCCATCTTCTCCGTGATGGCGCAAGAGCGTACAATCACAGGAACCGTGATGGATGGTGAGTTCAAGGGAGAGCCTTTGATCGGTGCCAATGTTACTGTGGGTGAGGGTTCTTCCAAAGGCACCACCACTGACATGAACGGACATTTCACCATCACTGTTCTTGCCTCTGTCAAGAAACTGGTCATCAGCTATATGGGCTATGAGCCCAAGACGATTGTGCTGAAGCCAAACCAGAACAAATACGATTTGACACTTTATGGTGCATCGAAGGGACTTGGCGAAGTGGTGGTCACGGGTTATCAGCAGATAGACCGTCGGAAACTCACTGCTGCCGTTTCCGAAGTGAAGATTAGTGATGAAACTGTAGGTGCGGTGAAGAACATAGATCAGGCACTGGCAGGTCAAGTAGCAGGTCTTTCCACTGTGGCTGCATCTGGTGCGCCTGGTGCACCGATGAAGATTCGTATTCGTGGTACAGCTTCTATTAATGGTGTACAAGAACCGCTTTGGGTGCTCGACGGAATTCCAATGGAGGGGAATGAAATTCCTGCTATTGATAATCTTAACGATATCGATGACATATACCAAACCAGTATTGCAGGTCTGAACCCTTCTGACATTGACAATATCACTGTTTTGAAGGATGCTGCCGCCACTGCTATCTATGGTGCTCGTGCTGCTAATGGTGTCATTGTCATCACCACCAAGAAAGGCAAGATAGGTCGTCCTGTGGTGAATTTCTCCACGAAGATGACTTATACCCCCCGTGTGAGCATTGATCGCCTGAATTTGCTTAATGCTAATGAGAAGGTGAATCTTGAGCTCGGACTTTTGCAGAGTGGTTACACCTATCGTGAACACAAGGGTGGGGTGGCGAATATTCTTGATGAGTTAGGTGAGTTTGACGCTTACAAGACGGGCGGATGGGATGCCCTTTCGGCACAGGCGCAACAACGCATTAATCGCCTTCGCACCCTCAACACTAACTGGAATGACATTCTTTTCCGCAACGTATTCAACCAAGAATATAATGCCAGTGTAAGTGGTGGAAGCGACAATGCCCACTACTATGCCTCCGTAGGCTACTACGATGAGCAGGGTACTGTGAAGGGAGTGGAGAACAATCGTTTCAATATCACGTTGAAGACAGACTTCCGTTTGAACAAGATGTTGAAGATAGGTGCATCACTTTTTGCCAACCAGCGTAAGCAGAAGAGTTATATGACTGACACGGGTGGTTTCACCAATCCTGTTTATTACTCTCGTATGGCAAACCCTTACTTTGAACCTTACGATACCAATGGTTACTACAACTATGATACAAATGTACAAGGTCGTGAAAATGAGGCACCTGACTTTAATATATTCGAAGAAAGATATAATACATCAAAACAGCGGAAAGACCGTTCGGTCATGGCAATCTTTGATGCAGAACTGAAATTCAACCAGCATTTGAAACTCACTTCGCAGTATGGTCTCCAGCATGACAACTACACGTTAACTCGGTATGCAGGTCACAATAGTTATGCTATGCGAAAGGCAAAAGAATATGCCACTTATATGGTTGATGGTACTCGCCAGAGCATTTTCCCTGATGGTGGCATGAACAAGCGCACCGAGGGTCACACCGACCAGTGGACGTGGAAGGCAATGCTGGAATGGAACCAGCGGTTTGCCGAGAAGCATGATGTAGAACTGATGGGTGGTACTGAGGTCCGTCATGTTGAGAGTGAATTGCTCACCTCCACGGCATACGGCTATGATGCTCGTACATTGACCACACAGCCTGTTCTTTTCCCAACCGAGAGCATTGGACAGCGTTATCCGCTCTACGAAGAAAGCCATCAGGAGAATGCTTATGTGTCGTGGTTTGCCACAGGTTCTTATACCTATAGCCATCGCTACACACTCGGAGGTAGTGTTCGTTTCGATGGTTCTGATGTGTTTGGCGTGGCAAAGAAGTACCGTTACTTGCCGCTCTATTCCTTCAGTGGACTTTGGAGAATAGGGGAGGAAAAATTCATGGAGGATGCCAAATGGCTTGACGAACTGAATCTTCGTGCTTCATACGGTTTGCAGGGAAACATTGACAAAAACACGTCTCCTTATTTGATAGGCACATTCAATAAGACAACTGTCTTGCCAGGCAATGTCGAAACGGTCATTGCTGCAGAGACGGCACCCAACCCCAACTTGAAGTGGGAGAAAACGAAGAACGTGAACGTGGGGCTCGATATGGCGTTCTTCCACAACCGACTCCGCCTTACCGTTGATTATTACTATCGCCGTTCGACTGACCTCATTTCATCTCGACAACTACCTTTGGAGACGGGCTTTGCCATGACGACAGTGAACTGGGCATCGATGGAAAACCAAGGATGGGAGTTTGCCATTAATACTAGTAATATCTCCACAAAGGATTTCACTTGGACGACCAGTTTGAATCTTGGTTTTAATAAAAACAAGATACTGAATGAAACTGTTGCGGAGAACTCCACTTATCCTGCACGTGAGGGTTATCCTGTTGGTGCCATCTTTGCTTACAAGACCGCAGGCATCGATGCAGACGGTTATCCGCTTTTCCGTGCAAAGGACGGCTCGGTACAGACGGCAGCCGAGTTCTTCCGTCTTAACCGTTTTGGAGCCAGCACGCTCACAGCAGAGGAGCAACGTAACCTTTACACTTACATGGGTACTGACGAGCCGAAAGTCTCTGGTGGTTTCATCAACAACTTTGAGTGGCGTGATTGGCAACTCAACATTAATTTTATGTTCAACCTCGGCATGAAGGTGCGTGTGCAGCCTTCCTACTCACCCACTTACTTTGATCGTGGACTGAACACCAACCATGACATCTTGCACCGTTGGACAGCCGACAATCCTAATGCCTCCATGGCTGGATTGATGGTCAACACTCCTGAACGTGCTAGTGAATACACCCATTTCTCCGAGTATCAGACCTATAGCATGCTTGACACCTGGGTGCGCAAGCGCAACTATTGTCGTTTGCAAAGCATTCGTCTTGGTTATCGCATCCCTAAGAAGGTATTGCAACCCATTGGCATCACTTCTGCCAGCGTCTCACTCGAGGGTCGTAACCTCCTTGTTATCGCCAGCAATTATGACAACTACCTCGACCCTGAGACGATGGGAAATCCTTATGCGCAACCCGTTCCCAAGAGTTTCATCTTTGGTGTGAATGTGAATTTCTAAAACATACAAGACAATGAAGATAAAGAACATCATATTTCTATTGTTGACAGCTGTTGCTTTGACGTCCTGCGATAATTTCCTCGACATCACTCCAACGGGTAAGGTCATTGCCAAGACAGGGGAGGAGTACCGTGCCTTGCTGACTTACGAGTACAAGTACTTCAGTAAAGACCGTTACATGACCACCTTGCGTACTGACGAGATTGTGATGAACGCAAAGACATCGTCAACCGACTTGGATGCGTACGTTGACCTTTGGCGATGGAAGGATGACAATCCTGCACCCACCACCTCCTACTTCACTTGGCGCAATTACTATCATGCCATCTACATTGCCAATTATATCATGGGACATCAGCATGAAATCAGCAATGCGACGGCAGCCGAGGTGAGCCAGTTGATGGGTGAGGCATACATGATGCGCGCCTATGCACACTTCTTGTTGGTCAATCTCTATGCAGAACCTTACACTCATTGCAATCCTGCCACCACACGTGGTGTGCCAATGTTGTTGGAGGCCGACGTCAATGCCATTCCTGGCAGTAGTAGTGTGGATGCCATCTATCTGCAAGTACTCAAAGACCTTGATGAAGCGGAGAAGTACATGAAAGTCGAGGCATGGGAGATAGGTGAAAACTATCGTTTTAACACGGTTTCCATACAGGCTTTACGCGCACGTACATATTTATATATGGGTCGTTGGTCGGATGCTTTGGAGGCTGCTAAGGCTGTTATAGAAGCAAAGCCTGAATTGGAAGATCTGAACACAAGCAAGACATTGCCCAACAGTTATCTGTCGGTAGAGAGCATCGTGGCGTTAGAGAAGTTCAGTAGCAACCTATTCACAGCCATCGATCAGCCGGACCCCAATTTGATAGCTCTCTATCGTACGGGCGATTTGCGACGGACAAAGTATTACAAGCGTGTCTCCTCCTCCACCTACTCCCTCTTGAAGGGTGGGGACGACGAGTTCTCCTGCTCCTTCCGTGTTGCCGAGGCATATTTGATTGCAGCTGAGAGTGCAGCACGTCTTGGTAATCTCGCTGATGCGGTTGATTATCTTAAGCCGCTTATGGAGAAGCGTCTGAATGCTGATGCTTATCAGACCACACTTGATCTCATCACCCCGATGACACAGGACGAACTGATTGCTGAAGTCCTTGACGAACGTGCTCGTGAACTTGCTTTCGAGGGTCATCGTTGGTATGATCTGCGTCGTACTACGCAACCAACTCTTACTCGTGTCTATAATGGTGAGATCTTCACGCTTACGCCAGAGAAGTACACTATGCGCTTCCCGACTGAGGCAGTGGAAGCCAACCCAGAAATAGAGCGATGGGAGACGAAATAAAGGATTATTAATTTTGACAAATTATTCTTTTTAATCATCTATATATCAACAAGAAAAAGATTTTTAGTTAACCATATTATTTAACCTTCAAAAATGAAAAGATTATGAAGAAAGTTTTACTTATGTTGGTGGCTTTCGTAGCCACAATGAGTATGTCCGCTGAAACAATCAAAACAGGCGGATGGAATGCACAGTTCACACCTGTTAATTTAGAGGACACAGAAGATCTTGATGGTCCCAAAACGGCTGTTGCCAATGATGGCTCTGTGTTTGTGTCAAGCACTTACATGAAAGTATTCACTTTTGCAGGAAAGCCACTTGCTGATCCAGAGGATATGGCTTCTTCCTGTGTTGTGAAGTACAACAACAAGGGTGAAGAGCAGTGGGCTGTTAGCTTTGTCGGTAATGCTACAATTACAGCAATGACTGCTGATGGAGAAGGAAATCTCTATGTGACTGGTGGTTTTGATGAGGAAGTTAAATACACGGGTGCTGATGGTACGACAGCTTCCATCAATAGTGGTGAGGGAGGCTTGTCCGCTTTTGTGGCAAAAATCAGCAAGGATGGTAAGTTCGAGGCAGTAAAAGTCATTGAGTCCAGTGTAAATGCTGAAATCTACGCTATAGAGGGAGATCCTTATGACATGGGCTTCGATATGCCGATTTATGATCTTTCAGGCAACGACCCATTGTATGTGCAGCCTACAAGCATTATGGTGGCTGGCGACAAGGTATATGTATCTGCGACCTATACTGGTGATATTGAAGCATTGGGTTGGAAAGGTGCCTATTGTAACTATTTTGGTATGATGATTTTTGACATGCGTAGTATGGGTATCTTCTCTTTGAGTAAGGCAGATCTTTCTGACCCTCAGAATGTGGCATATGCACAGACAACAGGAACGGTGACAGACGGAACCCAGAACTGGCCAGAATCATTTAAGTTTGTGATTAAAAACACAAAGCTTTATGCACTTTTGTATGGTTTTGGAAGTCTAACAGTTACAACTGCTGCCGGTTCCCAGGAGGTTGTATTTGGTTCTGACCTTGAAGGTAATAACGAGCATGGTATAGCCCTCTTCAGAATAGATGGCAATAACAACAAGCCTCTTGTATTCCATGCTGCTATTGCAGAAGCTCCTTTGTCTGCTGTTTATAGCATCACGGATGTTGATGTTTATGCAGGAACGCTTCTTTTTGCTGGTACATTCCACGGAGATTTCCCATTGACAGAGACTGTAGAGACCAACGAATTTGATGCTGCCTATGTAGCTGCCATTGACCTTGGTGAAAGTAAAGTGAAATGGACTCAGCTGCAGACAGTAGAGTCAGCGGGAAGGGGCTTGGTATTAACAGGTGAGGAACTTCATGCTGCATCTACTCTTGGTAAGACCACTTACAACACTCTCACAGGCGAAGTGAAGGGTTCGGAAGACATCAAAGCCGATGATAGCGCAAGTTGTGACAATGCTTATGTTGCTATTGTCTATATGGATGGCACAGATGTGAAGGTAGTGGCTCCTGAGATGAATGTTGACACCGCAGTTGAATCTATTGACGCTCCAGCTGTTGAGGTCAGCGGTCAGCGTGTCAATCTTGCAGGTCAGCCTGTTGATGACAGCTATAAGGGTATTGTCGTTGTAGACGGCAAGATGTTTTATGCGAAGTAAATAGGACATTAAATGGTTGGACAAGATAATTGCTTTTAAGGCATTTGTCTTGTCCAACATTTTTTTCATGCATACATGACGAAGAAATCTATCCTATTGTTCATGATCTGGTTCGTTGTCATGGGAGTTTCAGCCCAGCAGCGAGAGGCGATTGCACCGATGGTGCGGACACAGTGGGGGCAGGGGAGTCCTTATAATCTGCTGTGTCCGACGCAGGGTGGTCAGCATTGTCAGACAGGATGTGTCGCTACGGCGATGGCGCAGGTGATGAAATATCACGAATGGCCCAAGCAAGGTTTCGACTGGCAAAACATGCTGAACATCTACGATTGTGAAACGACGGAACAAGAGCGAATGGCAGTGGCACAGCTGATGTCTCAATGTGGTGCGGCAGTCAACATGGAATACGGTTTGCAGACCTCGGCAGCATGGGAGGGAGATGCAGCGATAGCTCTTGTCGAGACCTACGGTTATGCACAAACGGTGCGTGAGGTGTTTCGCAACATGTATGGTCGAACGGCATGGGAGAATATCGTCTACCACGAGTTGCAACAGGGACGTCCCGTGTTCTACGGAGGCTTGCCCAGCGGTTTCACCCACCAGTTTGTGTGTGATGGCTATGCCGATGGGAAGTTTCACTTCAATATGGCGTGGCAATACTTGCCTGACGGCTATTACACGGTGAATGACCTTGACAAATACCCTGAAGGACAAACTGCCATCATTGGCATTCAACCGACCTGTGATGAGGATTTTTGTACGACCTTCTCAGAGGGTTCGCTTCGATATACCGTGACAGATGTGGGTGAGGTGACGGTGTGTAAGGATGAGAAAAATATCCCCACAGGCGACCTCATAATTCCTGCCACAGTGACGCATGAGGGAAAGACCTATCAGGTCACAGCCATTGATTATACTGCTTTCGAGGATTGTACCTCGCTGACAAGCCTTTCCATCCCTGCTTCAGTCACGGTCATCGGTCATCGTTGCGTGCAGGGTTGCACCCAACTTAGCAATATCAATGTGGACAGCAACAATCCGTGGTATACAGCCAAGCAAGGAGTGGTGGTCGCGGAGAACTCATATTTCTCAGAACTGATTGCCTATCCTGCAGGCAAGACTTCCACTTTTTTCCGTGTTCCTGCAGGTGTCACATCCATCCCACCTTCATTCTTTCGTGACAACACCTATTTGCAACGTGTCGAATTACCATCTTCGGTGGTGGTGGTTGACTTACTTGCCTTCCGTGGTTGTACGGCACTGACCACCATCGTGACTGAGAACGTCTCACCTCGCGCCATTGAAGACCTCGCTTTTGATGAAGAGACCTATGCGCACGCCACCTTGATTGTTCCAGTCGGTACGAAGAACACCTATAAACGACTGGCAGGCTGGAAGAACTTTAAACATATTGAAGAAGGCACTGCCACTGACATTCACGGTTTGTCGGGGGGGATGGAATCCTCGGCTCATCCTGATTTCTCTGACAAATCATATTCTTATCGGCTCGATGGCACCTTGACCACAGAGGTTCAAGGCATAGTCATCGACGCCGTTAGCCGAAGAAAATACTATGAAAACATTCGCTAAGGCATCGCATAAAGAGAGGTGAAATGTTAAAAATCGCGATGTCGATGAAGAATTCTTGAAAATTGTTTGGCGGAGTCAAAAAGTTGCCGTTACTTTGCAAGTTGGTAACGAATTCTTGATGTTAGACCCCTAAAAAACAGAGAACCGTACCCCCAGATCATTACTTACATTATTATATAGACAACCATTTAGGCAGTCCGTCATTGTGACTGGCTAACTGCTGTGTGCGCTTCTAACTGAGAAAATAAACTATAGATTAAACGGATTTTTAACAAGTGTTCATTATGAAAAGAATCGCAATGATGAATGCGCCCATCACGAGCCTGGCGCAACCCACAACAATCGACGTCCCTACTGAGAAAAAGGCAGTTGAAGAAACGGAAAGAAAAGATGAATGGAAGTGGGAAGGGAGTGAAGAAGAAGCCGAATATCTTGAATTCCAGAAAGCTATCCAAGAATGGTTGAAGGATTGGGATGAGAATGATTCATCGGAAGAGGAAGACGACGATGATGATGAGTTGTTGTCAGATGATGATGAAGAAAAAGAAGATGATGAGGAAAACAAGACAGAAGAAGATGATTTTGAGAAGTTGCTTGAAGACACAGATTTAGGCAATCCTTTCGGTGATGATGGCGCTTTTGGGAAAAAGGATTCGTCCGAATCTCCAGAGTTGGAGAAACCCAGCGTGACTGACCAGTTTGGTGAGAAGCGTGAGTTGCGGGTGGAGATGTTGCCGCTTTTGGAGAATCCCGAGGAAGAGCTGGACAAGATGCTGGGATGTGATGAGATCAAGCAACAAATAGAGAAACTGACAGCTTTGACACGCTACAATGCCCAGCTGAAGAAGATAGCCCCTGACATTCCACCTCATAAGGTATCGCTCCATGCAATTTTCCAAGGAGCACCAGGTACTGGCAAAACCACGCTTTGCAAGATATATGCAGCCCTGCTTCATCAAGCAGGTGCATTGAGCCGAGGACACGTGGTGGTGGCGAACCGTTCCACCTTCATTGGCACACGTTGGGGCGACGAAGAGGTGGCGGTGGCAGAAACCTTGAAGGCTGCAAAGGGTGGGGTACTAATGATAGACGAAGCATATCAGCTAGTCACAAGGCATCCTAATGACCCAGGGCGACTGATCTTGCAGTTGATGATGCCGATGTTGGCGGATGAACAGAACCGTGATATAGCCGTGGTGCTTTGCGGTTACAAGGGGCTGATGCAAGAACTGCTCGACCAGAACGAGGGACTTCGTTCCCGTTTTGTCAACGTGTTCAACTTCCCTGAATTCAGTGTGCAGCAATTGCTTGAGATCAGTCGTCGCCGATATCGCCAATATCAGTATCACTTCACTCGCCAGGCATGGCTGCGCTATCGAGACATCATTCGCAAGGGGTATGACCGGCGTGACAAGAAAACATGGGGCAACGCACGTTTTGTGGCGAATCTACTCGACGAGGTGTATATCCATCATGCCCAACGCATTACGGGTAGCAACATCACCGACCGTCGCCAGTTCCTGACCATCACGGCAGCCGATATCAAACCTGTCACCTTGCCCCCCTCGACCGTTACTCCTAAGATTGGATTTTGAGGAGAATTTTGTGTAAATAAACCACCAAAAACGAAAAAAATGAGGTGGAAACACATTTTTTTTAAGTTTTTTTTGCATGGAATCAAGAAAAAGCTCTATATTTGCACAATTATTACGCATGTACGACGCGCGTGAAACAAAAGTTAGTTATTTACACTGGTTTATAAAGAAAATGAATAATAATCCTCAAACTCATCCAAACAAGATTAGTAATAACAAACAAAATATGAAGAATACGATGAAAATTAAGAGCTTACTTTCATTCTTCGTGCCCGCAGCGATGTTGTCGCTGGGCGTGGCAAGCTGTAGCGATTATGACAACGGCTACGACGCAGCTTCAATCAAGTTTGCGCAGGAGTTCCGTAAGACGTTCGGAGACATTGACCCCGAGCAGGACTGGAATCTTGCAGAGCGAGGTACCGTGACCGTCTCCACCATGAAGGAGTCGGAAGTGAAAATCTATGCCTTGACGGGTGATGAGTACACCATCGTTGGTGACTACCAAGGAGTGAAAGGTACTCAGATGCTGGGCTTCGACATGGTTGAGGGCACCAAGAGCATCCTTGTGACAGATGGCGTGACTGCCGAGAAGACAGTACCTGGTGGCGTGGTGACCTTTGGCGATACACGTTTCACAGTGTATGAGCGTACAAAAGAAGGTGTGACGGTGTCAAGGTTTACAAATGAAACAGAAATTAATGGTAAAACATATCCGGCACAGAAAAACCCAACAGACGCAGAAATTAGCACGGTGTTGGCAAAAGTGCCTGAACGTCAGCCGAACCTGAACAATGTGACCAGTAACTTCCAATATGTTTCTACAGGTTCATTTGTCCTCTATCCTTACTATTGGAACACTTCCTCAATCAACACACTCGGCGTGTATTACACCGATGCTAATAACCAGTATCATGAGGTGGACATCTACACATTGAATGGTGAGGAGAGTGGTTATGTGGAGGATTATAATGTTTACGGCGCTGATAATAAAGTTGTTACAGATTGGGGACCAACTTGGAAAGATACAGATAGGGATGGTCATCTATATAGGCGTCCTAATGATTGGTATATAGACGGCGTTGATGATTCAAACTATAACACACTGAAGAAGAATGGTTGGACAGACAATGATCCTGTCTTGCAGATGCCCTTCATTGAGTATTGGGTGAATGGAGGAACTGGGATAGGAACTAAGACCATTAAAAAGAATGTTTATAGGACTTTCACAGCAGGCAAAAAATACCTTGTAGAGGTGAAAGCACGTTTGATAAATGAAGGAGGTTCAGTTACTAATGACAACAAGGGAACAATTACTTTCTCAGCCAACGATAATAAAGTGATTTTAACAGATGACGCTTCCAGCACCATCAAAAATGGTGTTCTCTATTCCGACATGGATGGACTCGAGAAGATTTGGGTGGTATGTACAGCAGATAGTGAGGGCAAAATCACATTGAAGTTTGAACTGAACAACGTGCAATGTAACTGGTTTGCATTCAATGGCATGAAAATATATGACGTCTCTGAGATGACAAAAGAAGGTGATAACTTCTATACTTCTCCAGAGCGTGGTAAAGGTATCAGAGTGGACATTCTTGAAGGCACGACATTCGGTATGTACTTGAAGAAGACAGATACGGGTGGAAATGGAAATACACATTCCTATACCTTCTACTCTGAAAGCTATAAGAATGATCCTAACAAAGTGGGTTCTGGTGTAACAGTAAATGCGGATGGTGAAAAGGTGCAGCAGCCAGGAACAAATCCATGCTATGCTTCCACTTTCAAGATGCCTGTGAACCAAGATGGTGATGATGAGATGTTCCTCGGTTTTGAAGACTGGCCAAATGACGGTCAGTGGAGTGACTTCGACCTGAACGACGTTGTGTTTGCTTTTGACGGTTGCAAACCTACCATCATCAACGAAGAACCTGACAAGTGGTTGCTGGCATGTGAGGACTTGGGTGGATCATTCGACATTGACTACAATGACGTTGTGTTCTCTGTGGAGCATATTAGCGGTCAGCCAACAGCCAAGCTCACTCCGCTTGCTGCAGGTGGTACACTCGCCAGCTACATTTACTTCCAGGATCCTTTTGGTAATAGCAATAGGGACAAGTGCTTTGGTGAGATTCACCAGCTCTTCGGTGCAGAAAAGCTAAATAGCGGAGAATATGACATTATCAATGCTCGTCATCGTTTTGAGAAGACGGCTCAGACAATTGAGTTTGAGGTGGATGAAAACTGGTCAATGGCATATTACAGCACGGATACATGGGGAGAAGGATCGGTTTATACGAGAGAGAATAAGGATGTCAATATGGGTGGCTTTGAAATCCGTACGCTTCCATCAGGTAATGATGCCCCAGCAACCCTTGATATTACAAGTGAGGCTTTCTCGGGTGCGTCGAAGATCCAGCCATCAACACTTGACAGAGGTGATAATGTGCCATACATTCTCTGTATTCCTTATTCTTACAAGCATTACAATTACAACCGTACAAATCCTGAGGCTGGTACAAAGACAGTATGTGTATGGGCTTGGCCAACTGAGTTCACGACTATCTGTAATGCAAATGGTACATCTGGTCCATACAAGGATTTTGCTGGATGGGTAAAGGACAAAAACAATAACACTGATTGGTACAAGAACAAGGACTATCATGCTGATGCTGCCACAGTGGACAACCTGTTCCTTAGCGTGAGCAACATGAATCAAGCAGAAATAAATGCAAACAGCGGAAACGGTGGCAATGGTGGCTCTACCAAGCAGGCTTCTAACCTTGCTTTGAAGAGTGGTGTCAACCTCACCCTTGCGTCGGGTAACACTAAGGTCAATCTCGGTAACTACATTACGACTTCTAGTACAGGTACACTAACCTACACCGTATATACGATGGATCGTTCGGGAAATATGTCTGCAAGTAATGGCGCCTTCGATTTCAGCAATGGCAGCGGCATTGTTGTGGTTCATCAAGCAGCCGACGATAATTATGAGGAAGGCTCCTTGGAATTCACAATCACGGTTCAAGGTACAAATA
The DNA here is from genome assembly GCA_902768125.1 of uncultured Bacteroidales bacterium. Lineage (GTDB taxonomy): Bacteria > Bacteroidota > Bacteroidia > Bacteroidales > Bacteroidaceae > Minthosoma. The sequence goes on from CACXKA010000012.1 coordinate 42,784, forward strand.
ATAATGCTCAGACATACAATGTGCCAGGAACAATCTCATCTGCAGCCTTCACTATTGAAAATGGTTCAGAAAATGGCAAGTACAATGTGAAGTATAATGGGGAACCTGAACCTGTGTTGAACAATGTGACCTCCATCACCTTCAGTTGGTCTAATGTATTAGCAGGAAATCAAACAGGAAATCCTATGAGTATATTCTCTCCATCTTCTTCTGTACAATGGACTGATGACACTTATGAAGCTGATGAATATACTGTGCAACTTGACAACCACAATTGGGGAATTGGAGAAGAACACAAAATTACGGCTAATCCATATAACGGTACTTTCACTCTGTCTGTCACTGGACGATAGAATCCTCCGTTCATAGTGGAGTCCATAACATAACAAAAGGAAGCGGGGCGACCATACGGTCGCCCCGCTTTATTTATTCCACAACAATTCCGCAATAACCCGCGGTTAATTTTCAATAAGGGACGCTTATTTGTCAATAAGGCAGGGTTATTGGAAAATAAGGCACCCTTATTGAAGAATAAGGCAGGGTTATTTTGTATTGTGCTCATTTAGTCGTAACTATGTGCTCGGTTTACGAAGATTGCCAATGTTACTTAATACATTATATATTATAATAGGTTTTTTCCTCCTGGTGAAAGGGGGTGATTTCTTGATTGACGGAGCAGTGGTAATAGTCACGTTTTTACCTGCGAAAAACTTTGAGCCTGAGCAAGTGAGGCTTTGCCTATTTCATGTACACCAATTGCAATCTCTACCACCTAAAATGAAGGAAATAGCGAAAAAAGTAGAAAAAATCATCACTTTTTTTAATTTTTTTGTGTTTCACACTCTCTATGTGGAGGAAATGTGCTAATTTTGTACCCGTTATGATGATTTAGCATAGATGTTGATATCTATATAATGAATGTGCACGCGCAATAAGGCGGCACAATTGGGCAAAATTAAGGTAAAATAATATTCACACAAACTAAACTTTAGAAGACTATGAAGGTAAAAAAGTATCTTCCGGTTTATGCTATGGTCTGCGCTGGCGCATTGACCTTAGCTGGCTGTAGCGACTATGACAACAACGAGTGCAACGAAGCTGCAATCCAGTTCGAAGAGTCATTCTATGAGGCTTTTGGCCGCATCGACCCTCAGCAAGACTGGAACTTGGCGGAACGTGCCATGGTGACAGTCAACACGCAAACAGCGTCCAACATCAAAATTTATGCGCAGGTTGGCAACGAGTACATGCTCGTGGGCGACTATGAGGGCGTAAATGGAAAACGTAAGCTCGGCGTTGACATTGTCGAGGGCACACGAGCACTCATCGTGACCGATGGCTGTACAGCACAGACATGCGCTCCTGGTGACGAGGTTTCGTTCATTGCAATTGGTACACGTACCACCTATTCAGGAAATGGATACGTGGAGGTGTCAAAGTTAACAGGAGATGTTGACGACCTTGGTGATGGCAAAACCTATCCCCAGTACGTTTATATGGCAGAGACTGACTACAACAAACTGATGGAACACGTACCTGAGACCAAACCAAACTTGAACAAGGTGACAGCTAACTTCTCATATGTATCTAATGGATCGTTCATTATCTATCCATATTACTGGAATACAAAATCTTACAACACTATTGGTTTGTATTATTATGATGAACAAGGTAATCGTGTAGATGTGGACATTTATACAAACAGGAAAAGCAATCCTGGAGAGGATAGTGAGTTGATGTATGAGGATAATGGCGAATACAAAAGCACTGACAATAAACAAGAATCTGGTAAAGTTGCTCGCGGATTAGGTATCAGAGTGGATATCCCTAAAGGAATCAAGTTTGGCATGTATCTGAAGAAGACCGATACTGCCACCCATAATGGTGTACATGAAACCAAGAACTACGAGTTCTTCTCTGAGAGTGCACTCAACGATCCTGCCGTGCTCGGCAATGGCGTCAAGGTTGACGAAACTGGTAAAATGATTCAGGTGGAGGGTAAGTATCCTTGCTATGCCTCTTCTTTCTCAATTGGTGATGAGATGTTCTTCGGCTTTGAGGACTGGCCAAACGATGGATGGGTTGATGGCAAGCTTAGCGACTTCGACTTCAACGATATCGTGTTCACCATCAAGGGTATCCCTCCATTCATTATCAACGAAGAACCAAAGACTTGGGTGCTTGCTTGTGAAGACTTGGGTGGCACGTTCGACCGCGACTACAACGACGTGGTCTTCAAGGTGGAGCACACCAGCGGACAGCCTGTTGCTCACGTGACTCCTCTGGCTGCAGGTGGTACACTCGCTTCCTACATCTTCTTTGTGAATGGTAACACCGAAACTTGCCTCGGCGAAGTTCACCAGCTCTTTGGTGCTGAGCCTGCAGTGAGCGGAAAGTATAAGATTCACAACGTAGGCACATCACGTGGCAAGGAAGGAAAGACAATCAACATCACTGTGCCTGTAGATTGGTCGTTGGCTTATTGCAGCACCAACGAATACACTCTTGCTCAGGGTGTGAACGATGCTGGTTGGCAAAACATGGGTGGCTTCGAAATCCGTACACTGAAAAAAGGCACAAATCCAATTGAGAATGCAGAAGAAAACTGGCAGAAAATCAAGGATTTGTCATCTGGTGAATCTCGCATTCCAGCTCCAAACAAGGGCGCCGCACCATACATCATCTGCTTCCCCTACTCTTACACAGAATTGAACGCACCTGAGCACGGATGGAAGACAGAAACTTTCTTTGCTTGGACACAAGAGTTTGTCACCATCGATGGTTGCTACCCAGCTTTCCCATTATGGGTGAAAGACCACAAAACCGCAGGGGCATGGTATACGTTCAAGAAAGACGGTGCAGCTACTGTAAGCGAGCTCAAGGTTGTACGCAACATGTGATGCTCAGTGGAAAATGATTCCTCTTTCGCAAAAAAACATATAGTGAAGAAGAAGCAATGAAATCATCATACTAACTCAAGAATATTAGCATTAATATTCATAATAAGAATGGGACGGCCTACATAGGTCGCCCCTTCTTGTTTGCTTACTCTGACCTGACAGCCCATCTACACCAATTAAGCGGGTTGTTTACTCCGACTAGGCAGAATGTACACGAAAAATTTGTACAAAACAGAAGAAGTCTGTACCTTTGCAGTTGATTTACAAAGGTTAACATGTTATTAAACATCTTATATATCGTCTTGGGTTTTGTCCTCCTGATGAAGGGGGGCGATTTCTTGATTGATGGAGCTGTGGCGATTGCACAACGTGCCAAGCTCAGTGCAATGGTCATCGGTATTACGGTGGTGGGATTCGGTACGTCAATGCCTGAACTGTTGGTTTCCACACAGGCGGCATGGGTTGGCTCATCAGGCTTGGCAATTGGGAATGTGGCAGGCTCGAACATTGCGAATGTCGCTCTGATCTTGGGTGTTTCCTCACTGATTTGTCCGTTGCCTTCGCATCGTAAGATGATGAGGATTGACTTGCCTTTCATGTTATTCGCCATGGTGCTGTTCATCTGTTTTGCTTTTTGGGACACGATAGAACGGTGGATGGGAATCGTGATGGTGCTGCTCTTAGTGGGTTTCATCTCATGGGAGGTGATGGACTCACGCAAAGAGATGAAGCAGGAGGAAATCGTGGTGACTCCGTCGATGCCGTTGTGGCGTGCCATTCTGTATGTTGTGGTCTCGCTGGCGGCAATGGTGTGGGGTGCAGACTTGCTGATTGATGGATCAAGTGCCATTGCCATGCAATTGGGCGAATACTTCGGTGTGGCAAAGGAAGAGATGGAGCGTATCATCGGACTGACTGTCGTGGCAGTGGGCACATCACTGCCTGAGCTGTTTGCTTCGGTGATGGCGGCACGCAAGGGTGAGACCGACATGGCGGTGGGCAATATCATCGGTTCTGTGTCATTCAATATCCTTTCGGTGGTGGGTGTGGCAAGTGCCATCACACCAATTCAGAATGCGTGGGATTCCTTCTACATCGATTACATGGTGATGATTGGACTTGGGTTGATACTGTATTTGTTCCTGATCACACACAGAAAGATTGTGCGCTATGAGGGTGTCATCCTGTTGATTATCTATTGTTTGTACATTGCAAAGACGCTGATGTTTTAAGATTCGTCTTTTAACTTCGAATGCAGCGATAACTTCTTGAACTCCTATAACTACAAAGACAAACTGATCGAAAACCTAAATAAATACAAAAATTATGGATACAATTGGATTGATAGTGATGGTGGTAGTGATTGCCATCGTTATTATTGGAGTGATTGGCTTTATTAAGACGCAGCGTACGCTGGTCGATATGGACGAGAAGTGTAAGAATGCGTTGAGCCAGATTGAGGTGCAACTCAATTCACGTTGGGATGCGCTGATGTCGTTGGCAAAGGCTGCCACGGCATACGCCAAGCATGAGACTGAGACGCTTGTGCAGACCATCGAGGCTCGCCGTGCCTCGGAAGTGAAGACGGCTGCAGATGTGAATGAGCAGCAGGATGCTTTCAGTGGTGTGCTGAGTCGTTTGATGGCAGTGACTGAGTCATATCCTGAACTGAAGGCTTCTGGTCTTTATCAAGATGTGATGAACAATATCAAGGGTTATGAGGAAAACGTGCGCATGGCTCGTATGATCTACAACGACACAACCACTCGTTTCAACCGCTATGTACGCCAGTGGCCATCAAGCATGGTGGCAGGTCAGCTGCACTTTGTGACCAGGGACTATCTGACAGTGGATAACAAGGGCAAGAAAGATATGCCCGAATTGTTCAGCGAGTAGGGGAGTATGAAAAAGATTCTATTTCTGCTTTCTTTGTTGTTTTGCTTGCCAGCTGTTGCCCAGCATCAGTTGGATTCTGTGTTTATACTGGTCAGGTTGCAGGACAATGGCGATGCACGGGTAACAGAGGTGCGTCATGCGCATATGAGTGACCAGGGAACGGAGGGCTTCATCACCTTCAACAATATGGGCGACATTGAGGTGAAGGATATCGAGGTGTTAGATGAGGAAGATTTTGAATATATTGTTGAGAAGGAATGGAATGTGGAGCGCAGTCGTGCGGAGAAGACTCATAGGTGTGGCTTGCACCATACGTCTGAGGGGGTTGAACTCTGCTGGGGTATCGGCAAGGCAGGGGAGCGCCGCTACTATATCACTTACACGCTGACCCATCTGGTCAAGGCATACGATGACTACGACGGTTTCTGCCATTCGTTTTATGAGGCGAAGAATTCCCCTGCAAACTTTGCGATGGTGAACGTCATCGTCAACGTGGATTCGCTATCGAAGAAGGATGCGCGTATCTGGACTTTCGGCTATGACGGTTGGAAAGGTCATTCGAGCAACTTTGTGTGGGCACGCACGGAGGAGGGCATTCCGATGCGCAATGGCGATGACGTTATCATCTTGATGGAGATGAAGAAAGGGCTTTTGCATCCTGATGTGACGAAGGAAGGTTCCTTTAAGGAATTGGTGAAACGTCCTGCATTGGTAGACAGTGAATATGATATCGAAGTGGCAATGGGTGACACGTTGGAGGATGGCACTTTGCGTAGCTCGCTAGATGGTGGTCAAGTGGGAACTGGACATGAGGGCATTGCACGATTTGCCGATAATATCAGAGCAGCCGAAGAAGATGGTGGTGGATTCAACTGGGGGTTAATCGGTGGTTTCGTTGTGATTGTGGGACTCATCCTTTGGGCAGGCAAAGACCAGATCAAGGGTGGCTTTGAGGAAAGAAAACTGATGAAGGCAAGGTACCAGCGCTTGCAAGAGATGATGGGTGTCAAAAAATGGGAAGAAGTGCCTTACTGGCGTGAACTGCCTATGCAGGGCAACTTGTTGGAATCGAGCAGCATCTTGGCTTCCGTGATGAACACCCTAAAAGCAAATGGGGACTCCCTCAAAGGCGTGGAATTCAGTGTGCAACACCTCTATGAGGCATTCATTCTCCGCATGTTCTATCAGGGTGGCATCACTCTCGACTATGACACGGACAAAATCGGTAAATCTCGTCAACTCTTTCATGTCAAAGAGCCCGTGAAACCCGAGAAGAACCCAGAACTCGATGTGACGACGCATTCAGAAAGCAGTTATTTCCTCTTTGGTGCACGTCGCCGAGCAGTTGATGGAATATATAAGGGATTGATTCATGACGAGGGTATCCAGTATATGTTGCAAGACTTGCTCTATAAGGCGTCAGGCGGTGATCATCTTCTGCAACCTGATGAACTGAGGTCTTATGTGAAGAAAAACTTGGAGCATCTGCGACCCTTGGCTGACGTGCTTTATAAAGTGGTTGGACTCCGTATGGAAGAAAGATATGTTCAAGCTGACGAAGTGCGACAAGTGATAGGCTTTGCCCATTATCTCAAGGATTTCTCACTTGTGAAAGAACGTCACCTCGAGGAGGTGAATCTTTGGAAAGAGTATCTTGTCTATGCTTCCTTCTACGGCATTGCCGACCAAGTGCGCAAAGACATGAAGAAGGTAGCTCCCGATACGACGAAGCTTGATGAACTGATTCCACCACATCAAGTACTGGAGGACTTCAAACCTATTACGACGGCACTTTCTACCTCACTTTACGCAGCCTACATGTACGAAACGGCCTTTGAACGTCAACAACGTCATGCCTCTTACAGCAGTAGTAGCGACAGCCGCAGTCCACGCAGCTACTCTAGCAGTAGCGGTGGTAGCGGACATAGCAGCTACTCTGGTGGTGGCGGTCACTCTGGTGGTGGAGGTAGTGGGTTTAGATAATGGTAAATCATTATCAACCAAACTAATATGTTAATTCATTGAAATTATAACAATAATATAAACTTAATACAACACCTATCATGTTCCAAATTGAAGACTTTGTTGAAGGTTCCATGAAGAAATACCTTGTTGGTCTGTTGATCGTGCTCGGCATTGGTGTGGGAATCTTTGTGTTCACCCCTTCACCTCCTGATTCTGTGGTCATGCTCGACAACACCTCAGGTGACGTCATTGCCACGGTGGCTGCCGTTGCCTGTGGCATCTGCTGCTGTCCTGGCTTTTTGTGCATTTTCATCAAGAAGTTACGTTTTCCCATGCTTATTATCGTGAGCTTTATTTTGTTGCTGTTTTTGACGGCAACCTGTCTAGACCATGCTTTTAAGAACTTGAACTACGTATTCTCCAGCGACAAGACTCCTGTGGAACGCCCTTGTGTCATCACTTACCACAAGCATAACCAAAGTACCCATATCCGTGAGGACCGTCGTACGGGCAAAGACGTGTTTGGCCACAACAAAGAATATGTGACAGAGCATGAAGAGACGACGGATCTGTATGAAGTGAAATTTCGTTTCCTTGACGATGGTGAGAATGGCACTGAGCATGTCATCAGTCGTGACGCGCCCTTCGAATTCTACAACCGTGTCTTCGAGGGCGACACCTGTATCGCATACGTTCTCACAGGTGCTTTTGGCCTTGATTATGTCAATGACATGCGAGTGAAAAAGAGAGGGAGATAGGGTAGTGCTGGAAAGGAATAACTCTCAAATAGTAAAAAGGGATTTGACAACCACTGCCAAATCCCTTTCTTATTCCTTCGCCTCTGCTCTTATCTTCTTACTGAAGGAACCAATCCTAACCAAAACCTTTTTACTGATACCTACTGGGTGATAACTTATGTATATTGTCACCTAATCATTCGATAGTTCTTTTTTACTAACCTATTCCAATTTATGTCGGCATCGTCCACTGACGAATACTGTTTTGTTATGTACCTTTATTATATATTAACCAGCTCTGCTCTTAGTATACTGAACTCTGTTTTTCGCTATGATGACAAAGATCTATTAAATTACTGTTTTATGAAAACCTTAAACCATGATTATTCTGAAAACTATATACTAACTGTTTTTATGAAATTACTTTGAAGTTGTTTCCTGCGTTGCCCCGTCTCAGTGGGGCCTTCTGTAAAACTTTGACCCCCGTCCATCAAGAGGTTATCACTAATCCCTTGAGGCCCGGGAGTCTACCTATTTCCATTAAAAACTATTCCGATAATGTTTGGACTTATCCACTGGGGATGTTATGAATTACTATTTACTACTGTTTTACAAAGATTTGGGCAAAATAATCTGGAGTAAGCCCTTCATCGAAATTTATTATTGTTTTTAGGAACAATTTACAGGTTTTTTGTGAATTTCTAAATATATGATTTAGTGCTAAAATGGTTCGGATCATCTGGACGCAAGCACGTTTGCATTGATGTCGCCGGAGAAGCGATTGTCCTTCCAGTTACCTGCGATGACCTTACCACTTGCAGTGGTGTATGTTCCGACACCATTACGCATATCCTCCTTAAACTGTCCAGTGTAGGTTGCGCCTGAAGCCCATACGAATGTTCCCTGACCCTCAATGTAAGAGTTGCAGAACTGGCCTTCATACACATTTCCGTTTGCATAGGTGTACTTACCAAGACCTTCCTTCTCGCCATTGACCCACTGACCTGCATACACGTCACCATTGTTGTGATAGTATGTGCCGTAGCCATTGCGCTGGTTGTTCTCATAGTGACCTACGTATTTGTCGCCGTTAGCTGCTGTGAAGATGCCTTCGCCTACGCGAACATCATCTACCCATTCACCTTCGTATGTATCACCGTTAGCCCAAGTGAGCTTGCCGTGACCGTTGCGCTTACCATTCTTCCACTCACCCTCGTAAGTGTTGCAACGCTCAGCATAGAACGCGCTACCGAAGCCGTCTTGCTTGCCGTCCTTGAAGTCACCCTGATAGATGTCACCATCCACCCATGAGTAACGTCCGTAGCCGTCAATCTGGCCATTAACGAAGTTGCCCTCGAATCGGTCGCCGTTTTTCCACTCATACACGCCCTTGCCGTGCATTTTGCCGTCTTTCTTGTTGCCGGTATACTTACCTGCGTTGTTCAGATCTGGATTCCTCTGAGCAGCGTCGGCTTCTCCCTGTGCCATGATGCTGTTGTAAGCACCGAATGACAAGAATGCTAATACTGTTAAGATGAACTTCTTCATAACTATGCCCTTTCTTTAAGTAGTTATTGGTTTGGTTTTGTATGTTGTTTAATTAGTCTCTTTTGTAAGAGTTGTTGTATTTTTGAATTTGGTTTATATATTGTTTTGTAAACATTATTTGTTTTTGACATTGCAAAGTTACCGATTATGTTTCCATACACCAAACAAAAACGGAATAATTTTTAAAGAAAAATCAAAAAAGTAGTATTTTTATATGTATTTGTACAAATTATTTCCGATAATGATAATTATTGAGTGTTGATAAGCGGTATTAGAGTACATAATGGGGTGCATTAAGGATTATCGGAGACATAAAAGGAAACAAAAACGGACATACCATAATGGCACCCTATAGTTAAAAGCTGATGCGCGTGGAAACAAAATATACCTAAAATGTTTCCACGCGCATTATATATAAATAATGTGATCTTGTGTCTAAACGATGTTTTTCTTGATGACTTGTTCGATGACGAGGGGGTAGTGTTTCATCTCCAGCTCGTGTACCTTGGCAGCAATATCGTCAGGGGTGTCGGTTGGATTTAGATTGACTGAGAATTGAGCAATATGTTCTCCAGCGTCAAGTTCTGGATTGACAAAATGGATTGTGATTCCACTTTTTGTTTCTCCCGCTGCTTTCACTGCCTCATGCACATGATGTCCCCACATACCCTTCCCTCCAAATTTTGGAAGAAGTGCTGGGTGGATGTTGATAATACGATTGGGGAATTGATCAATGAGATAAGTTGGTATCTTAGGAAGGAAACCCGCAAGGATAATGTAATCACATCCGCGAACAGTCTGGATCACCAGACGTGGTTCATCTAAAAACTGTTGACGGGTAATAACAGCAGTGGGCACACCGAGATTTTCGGCACGCACCAATGCATAGGCATCAGCACGACTGCTCACGACAATGGGTATCTGTACTTCATCAGATTTGTCCTGGAAGTAGCGGATGATGTTTTCGCAATTAGTGCCGCCCCCTGTCACGAAGATGGCGAGTTTAATCGGTTCGCTCATAGAATTCTCTTTTTAACTAATCTGACAAGGAGGAATCTCTTCGAAATCGATATCCTCAATCTCTAAAGCTTTCGCTTCGGCAGCTTTGGCATCCTCCTCACGCTGACGACGGCCAAGAAAGAAACGATAACGATCCAATTCTTCTGCAAATTCATGGGTCGCCCACAAAAGAATGGCAGCATCGTCAATCAGTCCGATGGCTGGCATGAAGTCTGGCATGATGTCAGCTGGTGAAACCACGTACACCAAAGCACCAATGATGACAGTGAGGTTGAGGAAATTGTACTCTTTGTATTTGCCGGTAAACACGTCACGGATATACTGGCAGATGAAAAGGAACTCTTCCTTCACCGCCTTAAGTCCTTCCTTTGTGGCATATTTCTTTGCCGACGTGAACAGATCCTTGAGTTTGTTAGGATGCATGGCGTAGTAGCGACCTGCGGCTGCCCACCCACCTTTCTTGAAGTACCTAGAGTAGTCCATACCTGTCCTTGTCTGTTTTTATGTTCATGTGATTGATTTTGTATGCAAAGATACATAAAAATCTTTATTCATCAGCCAGACATCATAAAAAAACGCCATTTATTGGAAAAAAATCGCTAACTTTGTCGCCATGAAAGTCATCTACAACCGTTTCATTCCTTTTGGAACTTACCATGGACTCAATCTCTTCGGCATTGTTTTCGTACAACGTCGATGGGGAAGGATGCAGCCACACGAACTGAATCATGAGTTCATTCACACTTGTCAACAGTGGGAGATGACCTATGTATTCTTTTACCTGTGGTATGGGGCAGAGTTCCTGGTGCGCTTGGTGCAATACCGATTCCATGCGGAAGCTGCATATTATAACATCAGTTTTGAACGCGAAGCTTATTCCAACGAGCGTAACCTGCATTATCTACACGAACGGCGTCCCATGGCATGGATGCGCTATCTCAGGAAGACATGACATGCGTTTTTTCACTCTATTTGCCCAAAATGAGGGGAATAGACCCCACAATCCAAAAAAAGTGACAAAAACAACGAAAAAAATTTGCTATCTTTTTGTTTTTTAGCCAATTTGTCTTAACTTTGCATTCGTTTTCGGGGTTTTGATGACCTTTAGAGAATATTACACATTATTATATATAAGGGCTAACAAACAATAAAAATCAAAATAAAAAATGACAAAAGCAGAAATTGTTGCTGAAATCAGCAAAATGACAGGAGTAGAGAGGGAAAAGTCCCTCAGAGTGATTGAAGCCATGATGGCTATCGTCAAGGATAAGACTGCCAATGGTGAGGATATCTTCCTCCGTGGCTTTGGAACCTTTACAACAAAGACACGTGCTGCCAAGATGGGACGTCTCATCAAGGAGAACAAGTCAGTCGTTGTGCCCGCTCACAAGATTCCATTCTTCAAACCTTGTGAAGACTACAAGGACATGTTCTAATCTAAAGAACTTTTTTCATAAACAAGACGGAGGCTGTCTCAAAAACAGTCTCCGTTCTTTTATGGAATAAGATGCTTCTTCCTCATTGAAGAGAAATCTCGCAATGCGTATTTAACATAAGATAGGTTAGGTTTCATCATTTGTCTCCAATTGTGGAATATCGTCAATATCCGTAATCTGTGGCAAAGGA
>CACXKA010000013.1 GCA_902768125.1 uncultured Bacteroidales bacterium
AGCCCGGGCGCGCCGATGGTACTGCACCGCAATGCGGGAGAGTAGGTCGCCGCCTTCTTGAGAGGAGTTCCATGCAGCAATGCGTGGGACTCCTTTTTTGTGTTAGTTTATTGGGAGGGCTTAGAGTTCTTGTAAATTGTTTGTAAATTGTTTGTTATTTGTTTGAGGTTTGCTGGAAGACGATGACATCTGCACAAGGACCACCATTGGGACGGATGTCGAGAAAATGCTTGAGGTCATAATCGTTGTCAGCCCGATAGAGGATTGCGATGCTGTCGATTTGGTAGTCGATGTTGAAGAATCCCCTTTGATAGCGATATGCCTGTATGGCCTTGCAGATGTGTTGCATTTTCTTCCAATTGATGGCAGCTTCTGGTTCGCCATACTTATCGGAAGTGCGTGTCTTTACTTCGATGAAGTGCAGTGTGTTGTCTTTCATGGCGACGAGGTCGAGTTCACATCCTCGATGAAGATTCCAATTATGGTCCAATAGCTGATAACCGTTATTGGTGAGATAGAGGGCTGCCAGTTCTTCTCCATTGGTACCAACGGTTTGTGCTACCAATTTCTTCTGTTTCCGTATCTCCTTATACTCTATCTGTTGTTGCTCCACTTGTTCTTGGGTGAAAGCAGAACCTGAAGGGAGGATGTGGCTGATGGTGTATTTGTCTTTGAGAAACTTTCCTATAAAAATGTATCTTTTGCTTGGAGCCGTTTCTCTTTCATGGTCGATGATACAGATGGTGTAACCTTTCTCTACGCCAGTTTCCAAACGTTGAATGCCCTCAAGGAAACGCTGGCTCTTGATGACCTTGCTGTAAAGAATCGTTCCATTCTTATTTCTTGTTTCCTTGGGAAATACCCCAAAATGCTGGGAGAATGGCAGGTAAGCAATGTTGTTCTGTTTCAAAACCTGTTGCAGTTCGTCGGAAGGTGTGTTTGACAACTCCATTGTGTATGCTTGTGGACGGCAATCGACCACACAATTGATGTGATAAGGCTGAAGGATTTTGATCAAATCTTTCGCATCAATGCTGTTGTTTCCGTATGTATAGATGACAGGTTTTTCCATTTTGCCATTTCCAATCAGGTAAGGAACGATATGAGGTGTTTGGAAAGAGGATGTGCCAAATGGTTATGACACATCCTCTTGATGGGAAATAAAATCTACTGTAATCAGATTTTAAGAATGATTACTTGCCTTTGTAATACTTCTTGTACTGGTTAGCAAGAGCAGTTTGCTGCGTGTTGTTGTAGAGAATGTAGAGAGATTCTCCCCAGAACTCTGGCTCAGAAGGACATGCCTTCTCCACCTCCTTGAACAGTTTGATGGCTTGTTCCAAGTCAGGCTTTTTAGAGCCATTGTTTTTTGCATTCTCCCATGCAGAACCTGCTGCAAGAATCAGGAATTTTTCCTCATCTGGATATTTTGCGCTTGCAGCCAAGAATAATTCGATTGCCTCTGTATATTTCTTGTCATTAAGAGCTATCTGACCTTCCATCTGATAAGCATTCATGGCCATGTCATTGTCAGAGAATTCATCCTTAATCAGCTGGATAGCTTTTTTGAGGCTTTCTTTGTCTTCACTCTTATAATTTCCTCCATTGTAAAGGTTTTGTGCATAGATGAAAGCAAAGTTGGCACGCAGGTCCTTACGCTCAGCGTCATCCTTCAATGCTTCGATACCCTCAAGAAGATACTTGTTCTGCTTTACCTTGTCTTTCTGGCTGAAATAGTTGGACAAAGAATTGTATGCCACAGCCTTGGACTTCGTTGGAATCAGGGCTTCGTATGCAGCAACGACATCAGCTTCAGGAGTTCCCTCGATGTTGAGAAGAGACTGGGCACGGAAAACCTTTGCGTAGGTCTTGTAATAGTCCAAATCCACTTTCTCGTTTTTGAAATCCTTCATCAGATTTGACTTCTCCATGAGGTTCAAGAACAAGTCAGCATACTCAACACCCTTCTTCAGCTCAGCCTGATCGTCGCTGTTAGAAGCGTTCTGAGCAGCGTTCAGAACCTGGAGAGCAGGGTTGATGGCAATGATCTGGTTGTTCAGATGGATTTTTGTCTTCTCTTCTGGCTTCGTTTTTGTGTCGAGGGCAAGAAGGTCATCGTACTTAGGGCAATAGCTCACCAACTTGAGGCTGGTTTCGAGCAACTTAGCCCTTTTCTGTTCGTTATCAGGATCATCTCTCATTTCAGCACTTTCCTTCTGATAGTACTCATTCATGATGTCTGTTGCAACCTTCCATGTGTCAAAGTCCTTGTTGGTGAACTCATTCTGAATGGCAGATTCAATCAGAGGAAGTGCACCTGCGAGCTTCTCGAAGTCCGTCACCTCACGTCCATACTCCTTGTTAGGGATAGAAGTCTCATAGATAGACTTCGCCTTCTTGAAAGTGGCTTTTGCCTCTTTCTCAGCCTCTTTCTGTGCCTTCAAGGCTTCCTTGTCCTGAGCGTAAGCAGAGGAGACCAAGAAAAGGCTGACCATCATCAAAACTAATTTTTTCATAATTGATAAGGTTTTAATAAGTTTATAAATCCGGTTGTTTATTATTCTTGTGTAGTCACTTCTGGTGTTTCAACACCTTCCTCATTCAGGTCTTCTGGCTCGTCAGAGTGTTCCACCACGCAGACAGAGCTGATGACGTCATTGCGCTTCTGAATGTCGATGAGTTTCACACCTTGCGTGTTGCGTGAAGACTTCTTGATGTCCTTGACTGCCAGACGAATTGTTACACCACTCTTGTTGATGATCATGATGTCTTCATCCTCCATCACCTTCTTGATGGCAACAAGCTTACCCGTCTTCTCTGTGATGTTGATGGTCTTGACACCCTTACCATTACGGTTAGTGATGCGATACTCGCCAATAGTGGAACGCTTGCCGACACCCTTTTCTGACAGAACCAAGATGGTTGGCATCTCAGGATAGAGTTCCTCGTCAGTACCGTTTTCTTCAGCTTCCTCGTCGTAGCCTTCAGGTTTGGTGAGGGCAATCATGCCTACCACCTCGTCCTCTTCGTCTTCGTCCAGGCGCATAGCCTTCACACCTGTTGCACCACGTCCCATGTTACGAACGGTGCTTTCGTTGAAGCGGATGGCACGACCATTGTGGTTGGCAATGAGAATTTCGTCCTTGCCGCTGGTGAGGAGTACCTCAACCACTTCGTCACCCTCGTTCAGGTTGATGGCGATAATACCGTTGTTACGTGGACGTGAGTAGTTCACGAAGGCAGTCTTCTTGATGATACCCTGACGCGTACAGAAGATGAGGTTGTGGCTGTTCACCCATGCTTCATCGTTGATGTTTTCGATGCAGATGAATGCTGTCACCTTATCGTCGCTGTCGATGTTCAGCAAGTTCTGGATAGCACGTCCCTTGTCGGTGCGTGAACCTTCTGGGATGTTATACACCTTCATCCAGAAGCAACGACCCTTCTGTGTGAAGAACATCATGGTGTTGTGCGTGTTGGCAGGATAGATGAACTCGATGAAATCCTTGTCACGTGCCGTTCCGCCCTTCACACCAATGCCACCACGGGCCTGCGTGCGGAACTCGGTGAGGGTGGTGCGCTTGATGTAGCCGAGGTGGCTCACAGTCACGACAACCTCTTCCTTCGCATAGAACTGCTCTGGGTCGAAGTTCTCGCTGGCAGTCACGTCAATCTCTGTCTTACGCTCGTCGCCCCACTTCTCCTTCACTTCGAGGAGTTCGTCCTTCATCACCTTCTTGCACAGTTCTGGGTCATCCAGAATCTGCTGGAGGTATTCAATCAGCTTCATCAGGTCATCATACTCTGTGTGCAGTTTCTCCTGCTGCAGACCTGTCAGCTGGCTGAGTCGCATATCCACCACATACTTCGCCTGTGCTTCGTCGAAGCCGAAACGCTCCATCAATCGTGTCTGAGCTTCCTGTGGCGTCTTTGACGACTTGATGATCTGCACCACCTCGTCGATGTTGTCGCTGGCGATGATGAGTGCTTCGAGCAAGTGAGCACGCTCTTCCGCTTTCTGCTTGTCGAACTTCGTGCGACGAATCACCACATCGTGACGATGATCCACGAAGTAGCGGATGCAGTCCTTCAGCGAGAGCTGCTTGGGACGGCGGTCAGCGATGGCGATGCAGTTCACAGCGAAAGTGCTCTGCAGGTCAGTCAGCTTGAAGAGCTTGTTGCGCACCACGTTGGCATTTGCCTCACGTTTGATGTCGATGACGATACGCATACCCTCACGGTCAGATTCATCGTTCACGTTACTGATGCCGTCAATCTTCTTCTCGTTCACCAGCGCTGCAATCTTCTTGATCAGCTCTGACTTGTTGACGTTGTATGGAATCTCACTCACGACAATCTTATCGTGCGTGCCTTCTGTCTCAATCTCTGTCTTCGAACGGATGACGATACGTCCACGACCTGTCTCGTAAGCGTCTCTGATCCCATCCACACCACAGATGATACCACCTGTTGGGAAGTCAGGACCCTTGATGTATTGCATCAGGTCGGTGCTGGTCATCTCTGGGTTGTCGATGTAAGCCACACAGCCGTCAATCACCTCGCTCAGGTTGTGGGTGGGGATGTTGGTTGCCATACCGACGGCAATACCAGTCGCACCATTCACCAAGAGGTTAGGGATGCGGGTTGGCAACACCGTTGGCTCCTTCTCCGAGTTGTCGAAGTTGTCCACCATGTCCACCGTTTCCTTGTCGATGTCCTGCAACATGGCCTCACCCAACTTGCTGAGACGTGCCTCCGTATAACGCATGGCTGCTGCACCATCACCATCGACAGAACCGAAGTTGCCTTGTCCGTCCACCAACGTGTAACGCATTGCCCAGGGTTGAGCCAGACGAACGAGTGCGCCATACACAGATGAATCGCCATGTGGGTGCAAGTGACCCAGCACATCACCCACGATACGTGCACACTTTACTGTTGGCTTGTCCGATGTGTTGCCGTGCTTGTCCATTGAGTAGAGAATACGACGGTGCACGGGCTTGAAACCGTCACGAACCTCAGGAAGGGCACGAGCCACGATGACTGACATCGAGTAGTCGATGTAGCTCTTCTTCATCGTTTCGTTGATCTCTACTTTAATAATTCTGTCTAAATCTTCCATAGATTATGATTGATTTTATGATGTTTCGTGCGTATATATTAAATATGTGTACAAAGTTACCGATTTCAATTGAAATAAACAAAAAAAGAACGGTTTTTTAACCGTTCTTAAAATAAAAAACCTTAAATTTGGCACGAAAGAGCCTCATTTTGCGATTCTCGATTCATTTTCGAGGGGGTAACGAGCCTTGCGTTTCATGCACGCAGGCGGAAAGAATGAGGCTATTTCGCTTGTCCGAGCGATTGCAGGAACTTTTCCGCCCTTTGCAAATCTTCTGGCGTATCGATGCCGATGGTCTCGATTTCGCTGATGCCCACCTTGATTTTGTAGCCATTCTCCAACCAGCGCAACTGCTCCAGCGATTCAGCCAGTTCGAGGCTCGATTGGGGGAGTGAGGTGATTTCCTTCAACACGTTGGCACGATAGGCATACAGTCCGATGTGCTTGTAGTAGGTGTGACCTGCCAGCCATTCCTCTTTTTCTTTTCCACGCGTGAAAGGAATGATGCTGCGTGAAAAGTAGAGGGCTTCCATCTTTTTGTTCACCACCACCTTGGGCGAATTCACGTTCTCCAGGGCAGCGAAACCGTCTTCAGGCTTAAAGGGCTTCACGAGTGTGGCGATGTCTACACTCTCATCGCCGAAGCATTGACGGATGGCTTCCAGTTGTTGTGCTTGGATGAAAGGCTCGTCACCTTGTATGTTGACAATCACATCGAAGCCTTGACCTACTTTCGTGAAGGCTTCCTGCACACGATCCGTTCCGCTCTTGTGGTTCACGCTGGTCATCACGGCTTTGCCACCAAAGGCTTTGACGGCATCCATGATGCGCTCGTCGTCAGTTGCCACACATACATCATCGAGCACGCCCTCCACTTGGCGATACACTCGTTCAATCACCGTCTTGCTGCCCAACATCGCCAAAGGCTTGGCTGGAAAGCGGGTGGAGGCATATCTTGCTGGTATGATTCCTATGAACTTCATGGGGATAATGGGGTTAATGGGGTTTTGTGAATGGAAAACGCCCAATGGTTGGTTAGAAGAATTCTTCGTCGTATTCCACTCGGTCTTCCTCATACGGATGCAACAAACCTTCTGCACTTGGGAGCGACATCAGGTCGTTGTCGCAAGGCTGGTAACCTTCTGGGATATCAAACTTATCCTTCTCGCTGATGCCGAAGAGTTTGCTGTTGTAAATCTTTCTCATCAACTTGCCGAAGATAGGCAGGGCAGCCCTTGCACCTTGACCAAATGCCATGCTTCCGAAATGGATGTCTCGGTCATCACCGCCCACCCAGCTGGCAACCACCAGTTTGGGACAGAAACCGATGAACCAACCGTCGGCATTGCTGTTCGTCGTACCTGTCTTGCCACCCAAGTCGCCTGTGATGTGGTAAGCACCACCACGCAGGGCGCGACCAGTACCTTCGTTGATAACTGCCTTGAGCATGTAAATCATCTGGCAAGCCTTCTCCTTCGACAGCACCTCGTTCATGCGAGGGGTGAAGTTGGCGATGATGTTGCCGTCAGCATCCTCAATGCGAGTGACGAGCAGGGGAGAGTAGTGGATACCCATGCTGGGGAAAATGGTGTAGGCACTTGCCATCTCACCAATGCTCACATCGCCTGAACCCAGTGCGATGGTCAGGTTGGGTTCCATGGTGTAGGTTGATATCTTCAGCTGCTTGTTCAGGAAGTCGATGAAATTCTGTGGACGAATCAGGTTCAGCAGATACACAGAAGCGTGGTTGTTAGAGTGGGCGAGTGCTGTCTTCAGCGGCACCATACCCAAAGCACCACCCTTAGGTGTCCATCCACCATAGTTCTTAGGACTTGCATCCACATAGTCGCAAGGCGTGAAGCCCTGACTGGAGAGTGCCAGCGAATAGAGCAGGGGCTTGATGGTTGAACCCACCTGACGATGACCAGGACCCAGCACGTTGTCGTAGGCAAAGTGGTCGAAGTTCAAGCCTGGCACATAAGCCTTCACCTGTCCGTTCTCTGGGTCGATGGCAACGGTGCCGGCACGCAGGAACTTCTTATAGTAAATGATGGAGTCGCGAGGGCTCATCCTGACTTCCACCTCCTCAGGCGTGTCGTACGAGCTTCCATATTTGAACACACGCATATCAATCGGTGTGTTGAATGCCTGCATGATTTCCTCATCGCTCAATCCGTTTTCTTTCATCACACGATAGCGTTCACTCCTACGGATGTCCCTGTTGATGATCTGGTTCATCTTTTCAACGGTGACTTGCTTGTAAGGACCTGTCTTCGAATACCTGATTTCGTTGTCGAATGCAGGTTGCAGATACTTCGCCACATGTTCGAAGAGCGCCTCTTCTGCCATCTTCTGCATACGGGTGTCGATGCTCGTGTAGATTTTCAAGCCATCCGTGTAGATGTTATAGTGCGAACCATCCTTCTTCGTGTTCTTGTTGCACCAGCCATACAGCGGGTCGGTCTCCCAAGCCACGGAGTCGTCGTGATACTGCTGACCCTGCCAAGAAGCGTATTGGCTACGTTCAGGACGCTTTGCCATCATGATGACACGCAGGTGCTCACGGAAGTATGGAGCGGCACCTTCCTTGTGGGAAGTGATTTTGGGTTTGGGCAACAGCGAGAGGGGCTTGGCTTTCACTTCGTCCATCTGCTCTTGCGAGATGTAACCCTCCTTCACCATCTGTCCCAACACCACGTTGCGACGTTCCACACATCGTTCGTTCTGGATGTATTCTCCATGCTCTCCACGTCTGTAAGGGTTGTAGAGCGAAGGGTTCTTACACATACCCACGATGGTGGCGCATTGGTTCAGGTCGAGGTCGATAGGGTTCTTGCCGAAATACGTGTTGCAGGCATTCTTGATACCCACACCCATATAGAGGAAGTCGAAGTAGTTGAGGTACATCGTCATGATTTCCTCCTTCGTGTAGTAGCGTTCCAGCTGTACGGCAATGAACCACTCGATGGGTTTCTGCATCATACGAGCCCCATCTGAGTGAGCCACGTCGGAATAGAGTTGCTTTGCCAACTGCTGGGTGATGGTGGAACCACCACCGGCACTTTTCTGACCCATCATCAGACGCTTCACCACGGCACGTCCGATGGCTTTCACGTCGATGCCTGAATGCTCGTAGAAACGGGCATCCTCCGTTGCCACCAGGGCTTTCACCAGATTCTCAGGCAGCGAGTCGTAAGGTACCATCACACGGTTCTCGCTCGCATAGCTCCAGGTGCCAATCAGCTTGTCGTCTGCTGAATACACACGCGAAGCATATTTGTTGATCGGGTTCTGGAGGTCGCTCACAGGAGGCAGTTTTCCTAACCATCCCTGCGAGATGGCAAACACGCAGAAGAACATCATGAAAATGATGATGCCAGTCACAATCCACCATCCTTTGATGGCCTTATTCACACTTGATGTATCGTTCACTTTTTTGCTGATACCCATAATGCTTTGTATAGAGTTTCTGTTAGACGCTGTGAAATGTTATGCAAAGGTACGAATATTTCTTGGTAGCCAAAAAGGAAAAAAGGAAAAAGGTATCTGAATTGCCCTAAAACGGCTCAGAAATGCACATTAAACATAAAAAAAAGTGAAAATTGCAGAAAAATGTTCTTTCTGTTAGAAAAAAGAATTATCTTTGCAAAAACATAAAACTTAAAGTATAATCATGACAGAAATTGGAATCAGCGAATACGCGCGTCAGCAGATCAGAAAACTCTTCTCTCAGCGCAATTCAGTCAACACGCTCAAGCGTGACCCTGAACTCACTCAGATTTTCGATAATTTTGCTTTTGATGAGGCACTCAAACTCACTGAGGAGCCTGTGCTTGAAAAGACTCGTTGCATGTGCATCCTTGCCAGCACCATTGGTTGCAACGCCATGCGCCAGTTCAAGGTGTATGTGGATGTGTGCCTCAATGTGGGCGTGAAGCCACGCGAAATCCGCGAGGTCATCTATCAGACTGTTCCTTATGTGGGTTTCTCCAAGATGATTGACTTCCTGTTGGAGATGAATGAGGTGTTCGACGACAACGACATCAAGTTGCCTCTCTCCAATCAGGGAACCACCACGCCTGAGAATCGTCGTGGGAAAGGTCGTGAATACATCGACGGCATCTTTGGTGCTGGTGCAGCAGCTGAGATGGAAAAGAACTGCCCCAAGGGTCAGGAACACATCGTCGAGTTCCTTGAGAGCTACTGCTTTGGTGACTTTTACACGCGAAACGGCATCGATATGCAGCATCGCGAACTCGTCACCTTCTGCCTTCTGGCATCAATGGGTGTGGCACAACCACAGCTCGAACAGCACGGATTTGGCTGCAAGAACATGAAGATTAGTAAGAAAGAAATGGTGGCTGTCTTGACGGGAATGCTCCCATACATTGGCTTCCCCAAGACGCTCAATGCCCTCACAGCCATCAATAAGGCTTATCCAGAAGACGAGGAATAAGTTTTTCCAACGCATACACAATGCCGTCGTCGTTGTTGCTTCGAGTGACAAAGTCGGCGGCATTCTTTATTTCCTCTGCCCCGTTGCCCATTGCCACACTCGTGCCAGCAAACTCCATCATCGAGCGGTCGTTGTAGCCGTCGCCAAAGGCAATCACTTCTTCCCGCTTCACGCCCATCTTGTCCAACAGAATCTCCAATCCCTTTGCCTTGTCGATGCCCTCAGGCACAATCTCCAAGAAGAAGGGTTCGCTTCGGAAAGCACCCGCCTTGCCCTTCAAGGTGACTTGCAACTCTTTCTCCAAAGCAGGCAATAGGGTGGGGTCGCCCACGATGATGCACTTCACGACGCCAGCCCCCTGAGCCGTTGCCACGAAGTCATCCACCTGCCTGATGATCATTCGGTTGCGCATCTCAGAATAGCGGATATATTCATTGTCCTTCACCTCGCTCACCACCTCCTTGCCAATATACGTCATGATGGGCAACCCTTGCGCCTTCGCATACCTATATAAATAAGGAATGACCTCCTTGTCCAACGTCTGTGCATGCAGCACCTCCTTCGTCTGCCAGTTGTAAATCTCACCTCCGTTGTAGCTCATCACGAAACCACCAAACCGCTCCAGCTGCAACGCATCCGCCACATGAGCCGTTCCATACGTCGGACGCCCAGATGCCACCACCACCTTCACACCCATCTCCTGCACCCTCACGAGCGCATCCATCGTCCGTTGTGAGATGCTCTGGTCGCTCCTCACCAACGTCCCATCCAAATCGATAGCAATGAGTTTGTAGGTTTCCATGAGGGCAAAGGTACGAAAAAAAGAGGAAATGAAAAATGTTTTCTTTTTCAATGTTGTCCGTATGCGGAAAATATCGTAATTTTGTACCCAAATAGCGCAAGAACAATGAAAGTGATCGTATCCAATGAGATAGAGCAAATCTGTCCTGAGTTTGTCGGAGCCTGCTTGGAGGCAGAAGTCGTCAACACCCCCTACAATGCCGACTTGTGGTCAGAAATCGAGGCACTCGGAGAGAAATATCGTGCCACCTTGACCACAGAGTCCTTGAAGGAACTCACTAGCATCTCCGCCACCCGACGGGTGTATCGAGCCTTTGGCAAAGACCCCTCCAGATACCGCCCCGCCTCAGAGGCGTTGATTCGTCGGGTGCTGCAAGGCAAGGAACTCTATCAACGTGACACGCTCGTTGATTTGGTCAATCTGGCATCCATTGCCTTTGGTTACAGCATCGGCGGTTTTGATGCTGACAAGTTCGTGGGCGACACCCTCACCCTGGGCATCGGACGTGAAGGCGAACCCTATGAAGGCATCGGTCGTGGTCCCATCAACATTCACGGCTTGCCCGTCTATCGCGATGCCATTGGTGGTGTGGGCACTCCCACCAGCGATAACGAGCGCACCAAGATGTCCCTCGATACCCGCCACCTCCTCGTCCTCATCAACGGCTATGACGGCAACGAACAGCGTGTCTGCGCCAATGCCGAATACCTCCAAACCCTCCTCCAGAAATATGCCCAAAGCGATGGAGGCACATACTTTATATATAAGTAAGAAATTAAAGTCAACACATCTTTTTTTGTTTCCCCACGAGGGAAATTTTACGCCCCAGTTAGGAAAATATTTTTCTCTAACTATGCCGCAAAAATTGCTTCCCCTTAAGGAAAAATTTTGCAGCCCTTAAGGGTAACAAAAAATACCCTATAAAAAGAGCCGTCGGCAATCCTACCTTTTGCCGACGGCAAAACGATGCTTTGCCGCCGCCTCTTTCAATCAACGCCGTCGGGGGCTTTTTTCTCCAAAACGATGACACCGATGACGATGACAGCGATGACACTGAGGGCATTTATTTTTTTGTGGGGCGGTGTATAGGGTATTATTTATTATATTTAAATTATTAGATATATAATATACATATAATAAAAACTATAATAATAATTTTCTTTCCGAAACGATGACAAAAAATAGGTCGGTGTCATCGGTGTCATCGGTGTCATCGTCATCGATAAGGCTGCCTTATTCTCCAATAACCGTCCCTTATTTCTCAATAAGGTGCCTCTGCTGTTCAGTACACGTCAGTTAATATCCTTTTTCGTGCCCAGGCAACCATTCGATTCTGTCGTCGTGGATTTCCCTGACAATCATCCAATTCATTGGGATGAAGAAATGTTCTTTGCGGACATCAATCAGGAGGATTTTGAGACCTTCGTCCTTTGTATAGTTGCCCACCTGAACATGGAAGATGCCTTGCAATCGGTCATAAGGCTTGGCATCGTTGACGCTTAGCTGCATCAACTGAGCGGCATATCTGTCACATTCCGTCAGGTCGAACTTGTATTCAGGATAGCGACCTTCGAGCCACGCTGCATAGTGAGTGTTCATGAATTCTATGATCATGGAACGCAGTTCCTCCACAGCCTTGATTTTCTCTTTTCCTTTGACAGGAAGTTCATACAGCGTTCCTTCGATGAGGGAGGTCTTGTCATCACCATGTCGCCAGTTAAAAGAAACGTACCCACCTTCGAATTCCTTGCTGTTGTCCAGCAGATGATACTTCACAGGATATTTCTTGGTGCTTTTGTATTGGGAGATGAATTTCAGGAACAGGGCTCGAGCGTCTTCTGGATGGGCAAGTGTCTTGCTGGCATTCTTTTCCTCCTTGTGATAACAAATGCGTGTATAGTTCTGCGCCTTGTCGCCATTATTATAATAGTGGAACCACTCTGGGTAATAGGCGTAGGTTTCCACGAAATTGTTCTTGTTGCAATCTTCGGGCAACGAGTCTGTTAATTCTTGGGGAGCAAGCACAAACTCGACGGAATCCTTTCCGTTCCGATGGCTCTCAAACCTGTAATACTTGGCTGCCTGTGGACGGAATATGTCTAGCAAATGCTTGACCCCCTTTTCGGCATACTTGCGAAGCATCTGCTTGGTTTGTGCCACACTGTCCTCGATGGCTTTCTGCTTAGCCACCCAATCGTCGGGCATGCTTTCGTCAGTCAGGGTCGTGTCCATTTCAATAGCGGGAACACCCTTGTCTTCATAATATTGAGACCATTCATAATAATAATCGGTGGTGACGGAGTCAACGGAAGAAATGGTCACATGAACATCTCCTTTCATCGAGGCGATTCCCTCAAAGAGTTCTGCAAAGGTGGATGGCATAAGCAGTTCGTCATCCATGAGGTTGTTTTGGCAGGCACACACACTCACGAGCAGTGTTGCCCATATCATGATTTTTTTCATTGTTTTCATTTTTAATTATAAGATGTAATGGGTTGGTTGTTTGCTATCAGAGCCTCTCCTTTGCTTCTCATTCTCCGCTCGATGTCCTCAAAGGATTCGTAGGTGTTCATCCTGTCGGAAGAACTGACACAAGCGCTCTTTGCATGCTCCATGTCGTAGGCTCTGACCAGATGGGCATGGAGGGCAGCGTCCGCCTTCTTCTCCTCAGGTGGCGTGAACCACAGCAAGGCAAATCCAACCACACAGGCAGCTGCCACCCAAGGCCATCCATTGACCTTGCGTCGAGGCTTCATTTCCTCCCTTGCCTGAGCCAACACCTCTTCCTTCAAGGTGTCTGATGCCTTGAACTCGCATTGAGGCCTGAGCAATTGCTCGATGTCCTCCAACCCTTCGTGGAAGTCCTCCTCTGGGATGTTGATGTTATCTGTATTCATATCTTATTCTCCTTTCTTCTTGAGCATTTGTTGGATATGCATGATGGCATATCGGTATCGTGATTTTGCCGTTGCCTCTGGAATGTCTTGGAGTTCGGCAATCTGTTTGAAGGTCAAGTCGTCGTAGCACTTTAGCCGCACGATTTCCGATTGTTCCTGGGGCAAGGCATCCAGCAATTTGTTGACTCTCACAAACTCCTCGTGTATCTGTCTGTCGCCCTCATGAACGGGAACTTCCTCTGCTTTGTCGAGTGGAACCATCCGAAGCGGTTTCCGTCGGAAGTAGTCATTGCAGGCATTGCTGATGGAACGGATGACATATTGCTCCACGCTCTCCACATGCATCTTTTCCTGCATTCGTCGGAACACGTTCAGCAGCACCTCTTGCACCACATCCTCAGCGTCCTCCCTGATGCCGATTCGCATATAGGCAAAACGAAACAGCCAGTCTTGTCGCTCCACGACAATCCGCTCTAATTCTGCCAATAACTGTTCCGTTTCCTCGTTCATTTTTTTGAGTTGATAATCTATGTGATGGGTGCCTTTTTTCGAGACATCTCTACTAACAAGACGCAAAGATGACAAAAAAGATTTAATTGACACGAATTTTTTTCAAGAAAAATGTCGAAGGGTGTAAAGGTTAAAGGTTATAGGTTATGGGTTAAAGAGGAGGGTGAGATTTTTTTGTGATTTATTTGGTAGTGTCCTCAATTAGTCATACCTTTGTCCCACAAATAATATAACAGGCTTATGAAGAAAGTGTTATTGACAGGAATGCTGGCGCTGGCAGCTTTGAGCGGCTGGGCACAGGAGGCGTTTCAGGGCATGTATCAATGTGAGGCTCTGCAGGCTACGATGGTCATCAATCTGGCGGAGAAGAAGATTCCGCTGAAGGACTTTGAAGGGGAGGATACGTATGGATATGTGAAGGGTGAACTGAACGGAACGTGGGTGATTCTGAAGGTGAAGGAGGTGAAAGACAATAAGGCGGTGGTGAGGATGGTGAGCGACATCGGCTATGACGCGCAGGATGTGGAACTGAAGTTGACAGAGGAGGGGAACATCGAACTGCGACTGGTGGGCGACCAGGTGATGAAGACGACGGAGAAGGGAAAGTATGTGAAGATGCCGAAGGTGTCGCTGTTTAAGAAGAATTGAAAAGTTGAAGAATTGAAGTTCTTGAAGAATTGGATCACTACTTAGAGACGTTTAACCCTCCTCAGCGGGAGGCGGTGGAATATTGTGAGGGACCTTCGCTGGTGATTGCTGGCGCAGGGTCGGGCAAGACGAGGGTGCTGACCTATAAGATTGCCTACCTGATGGAACAGGGGTATCAGCCTTGGTCCATTTTGGCATTGACTTTCACGAACAAAGCGGCGGGTGAGATGAAAGACCGTATCGCGAAGATCGTGGGGGTGGATTATGCAAGGATGTTGTGGATGGGTACATTCCACAGCATCTTTCTTCGTATCTTACGTCAGGAGCACGAACGGATTGGCTTCTCAGCAAACTTCACTATTTATGATGCGGCTGACAGCAAGAGCCTGGTGAAAAGCATCATCAAGGAGATGGAACTGGACGACAAGACGTATAAGCCAGGAACGGTACTGGGCGTCATCTCGAATGCGAAGAACCAGTTGGTGACGGCTGAACAATATGTGGCAAACCCTGCCAATCGACAAGCGGATGCACGACACAACATGACGATGATGGGGCAGATTTTCTTGCGCTATTGCAGTCGATGCCGCCAGAGTGATGCGATGGATTTTGATGATATCCTGCTCTATACCTATCGTCTGTTTGAGCAGCACCCCGACGTGCTGGAGAAATGGGAACAGCGGTTCAGGTATGTGTTGGTGGATGAGTACCAAGACACGAACTTTGCGCAGCATCGCATCGTGTGGCAACTGACGAAGAACCATCGGCACGTTTGTGTGGTGGGTGACGATGCTCAAAGCATCTACAGCTTCCGAGGGGCGAATATCGACAATATCCTGACGTTCCAGAAGATATACGAGGGGGCAAGATTGTTCAAATTGGAAAGGAACTACCGTTCGACGCAGAACATCGTGGAAGCGGCAAACAGCCTGATCAAGAAGAACAGTCACCAGATTCAGAAGGACATCTTCTCGGAGAATGACCGAGGGGAGAAGCTGCATGTGATGGACACCCATTCGGACATAGAGGAGGCAAAGATGGTGGTGAATGCCATTCGTGCCACCAAGCGGAGAGAGGGGTGTGAGTACTCGGACTTTGCCGTGCTGTACAGGACGAATGCGCAGAGCCGTGTATTTGAGGACACGATGCGCAAGGAGGCGATTCCTTATCGCATCTATGGCGGTCTTTCGTTCTATCAGCGCAAGGAAATCAAGGATGTGATTGCCTATTTCCGATTGGCTGTGAACCCGAACGATGAGGAGGCGTTCAAGCGTGTCATCAACTATCCGGCACGAGGCATCGGACAGACGACGGTGAGCAAGATTCTGCAAACGGCAACAGCGCATGAGGTGAGCCTTTGGACAGTCATTAGTTCGCCTGAACAATATGAACTGGGCGTGAACAAAGGCACCTTGACGAAGATTGAGGCGTTTCGCGAGATGATTGCCTCGTTCGTGGAGAATGTGCAGACGATGGCTGCCAACCAGATTGGCACGATGATTGTGAAGCAAAGTGGCATCATTGCCGACATCTATCAAGATAAGACGCCTGAGAACCTTTCGCGTCAGGAGAATGTGGAGGAACTCGTCAACGGCATCCAGGACTTCTGCGACATGCGCATGGAGGAGGGCAACGAGAACATCTCGCTGAACGACTATCTGTCAGAGGTTTCGCTGATGAGTGATGTGGACAGCGACAAGGGAAGCGATGAACCCAAGGTGACGCTTATGACCATCCACTCTGCCAAGGGCTTGGAGTTCGGAACGGTGTTTGTGGTGGGCTTGGAAGAAGGACTGTTCCCCAGCGATATGGTGTCGGGCAATCCGCGTGAGATGGAGGAGGAACGCCGCTTGTTCTATGTGGCAATCACCCGCGCCAAGACACATTGCTACTTGTCGTATGCCCAATGCCGTTTCCGTTACGGACAGATGGAGTTCTCGGCTCCCAGCCGTTTCCTGAAGGACATCGACCCGAAATATCTGGATAGGCAACAAAGTATGTTCTCGACAAGGAGAAGCATGGAGGATGATGTACAGCTCCCTTGGCAAAGAAAAGAGGGGCTTCGTCCATTCAGACCTACAATGCCTTCCATCAAACCGATCCCAGCAGCAAGACCTGCATCAATCACATCATCCATTAACCCCATTAATCCCATCCCATCAGGACACACTTCTTCCCTCTCTGTTGGCACCCATATCCTTCACAACCGTTTCGGAAGAGGGGAAGTACTCCGACTGGAAGGTACAGGCGACAACACGAAGGCAACGGTGCAGTTTGAGAATGTGGGCACGAAGCAGCTGTTGCTGAAGTTTGCAAAATTTGAAGTAATTGATTGATATGACTTTACTGGAAAAGAATATAGACAAGATACCATCGCCTTGCTATGTGATGGAAGAGACGTTGCTGCGCAGGAATCTGGAACTGATTCGTGATGTGGCACGTCGTGCCGATGTGGAAATCATCTTGGCGTTCAAGGCGTTTGCCCTGTGGAAGAGTTTCCCGATTTTCAGGGAGTACATCAACAGCACGACTGCCTCGTCGCTGTTTGAGGCACGCTTGGCAAAGGAGGAATTTGGCAACAAGGCGCACACATATTCGCCTGCCTATACGGAGGAAGAATTTGAGGATATTCTGGCATGTTCCAGTCACATCACGTTTAACTCCTTGAGTCAGTACCAACGCTTTGCTCAGCAAGTGAAGGGTAGGGCATCCATCGGCATTCGCGTCAATCCTGAATACAGCGAGATAGAGACGGAACTCTATAACCCTTGTGCGCCTGGTTCACGTTTTGGCATTTTGGCAAAAGACCTTCCAGAGCAGTTACCAACTGACATCGAGGGCTTCCACATCCATTGTCATTGCGAGTCGGGTAGCGATGTGTTTGCCCGCACTTTGGAACATATCGAAGCGAAATTCTCGAAGTGGTTCCCACAAATCCAATGGATTAATTTTGGTGGTGGGCATCTGATGACTCGCAAGGATTATGATGTGGAACTGCTCATCAAAACCTTGCAGGATTTCCATGCCCGTTATCCGCATCTGAAAGTCATCCTCGAACCTGGCAGTGCCTTTGCTTGGCAGACAGGACCACTTGTGACGAAGGTGGTGGACATCGTGGAGAACAATGGCATCAAAACTGCCATCATCAATGCCAGTTTCACTTGCCACATGCCTGATTGTCTGGAGATGCCATATATGCCAGAGATACGAGGGGCAGAAATTGTAAATGGAAAATCCTCAAATAGTAAATATAGTTATCGTATTGGCGGAAACTCCTGTCTTTCAGGCGACTTCATGGGTACTTGGAAATTTGACCACGAGCTGCAGATAGGGGAGACGCTTATTTTCGAGGACATGATACACTACACAACTGTGAAGACGACGATGTTCAACGGCATCGGACATCCTTCCATCGGCATGCTGCACGAGGATGGCACGTTTGAATTGTTCCGACAGTTCACTTACGAGGATTATCGCGACAGGATGTGCTGATGAGGCTTTCTTCAGGATTGAAACATAAATGATTGGAACATAAAAAGGGCTTGACAAACTCGTCAAGCCCTTACTTCTCTCTCTTTAGAAGCGACCGCCACCACCGCCAAAGCCTCCGCCGAAGCCACCGCCGCCACCACGGCCTCCGCCAAAGTCGCCTCCGCCCATTGGCATCTCGTTCATGAAGCTGCGCTGTTCACGAAGACCTTGGCGTGCTGAAGCTGAGCCAAACAGGTTGAAGCGCCAGATGAAGTGTGCCATCACGTAGCTGTAGATTGCGTTGGTCTCACGATCGGAACGTGACGTTGCGCTGATCGAACGGCTGATGTTGCTACGACGGTTCAGGATGTCTCGTGCCTCAATCGAAATGGTTGCCTGCTTCCTGTAGAGGAATCGGTAACTGATCTGTGCATTCCAGATGAGTTCGTTCGTGTTCATGTTAGCGGATGAATAACCACGACGTGAACTAACGTTGATGTCGGTAGAATAGCCGAAACCATTCTGGAAGTTACCTGTTGAGGAAAGTCCGTAGTTGAAGTTGAAAGTGTTCTGGTTGCCTGTTGCCACCATCTGGTTCTTCGTCTTTGACCAAGTGAAGTTTCCGTTGGCACGGATGTCGATGTCGCTCAGACGCAAGGTGATGCTCAGACGTTCGCCAAGGCTGAAGTCCTTCGTGGTGTTCTTGGACGTGATTCTGTTCTGATAGAGGTAGCTGACGTGATTGTTCAACGATGCATTCGTGCTGGCGTTCAGCGACAGTTTATCCCATCCAAGTGGTGTGTTGAAACCGATGGTTCCTCTGGTGTTCCAGTTACCGTTGATGTTCTCAGGACGTGAACGCTGTCCACCTGTCTCCTCGTAGTATTCTGTGCGCTGTGCAATGCTGTTACGAGTGATTCCGTAGGTGAAATTAGCGTTGATGCTCTGCCTTGTTGCCTCGAAATAGTTGTTGTAGTCGAGGGTGAAGTTGTGGGTGAACGACGGCTTCAGGTTAGGATTACCCTCGCGGATGTTCAGCGGGTTGCTGTTATCGGTCAGGTTGAAGAGGTCGGTCATCTCAGGTTGCTGAGTGTTGCCTCGGTAGGAGAAGCGCATCGTGTGCTGACGAGTGAATCGGAGTCGTGCATTCAACGTTGGAGAGACGCGTGATATGTTACGGCTGGCGATGGTGTCAAGTCCTTGATACTGATACACCATCTTCTGATTCTGTGCCTCGACACGGACACCTGCACTGATGTTCAGCAACTGCGTGATGAATCGCAATGAGAACTCCAGGTTGTGCGTCTTGTTGATGTTGTCTGTGTAGCGTGACAGCGAATCGCTCAAGTACTCTTCATAATAAGAAGGAAGATAGCCGTGTGCGTCGTAGAAGTCCCAGATCTCCTGACCTTTCGTATCATCCTTTGCAAAGTCATAAGTCTGACCGTCGGAGTGACGCTTCTGGTAGTTGTAGCTATAGTTGAGCTGAGCAATCAAGTTGCGCAAAACTGGTTCTGAATAAGTGAAGCCGATGCTGTAGTTCTTGTTGTCACTTGGATTGTTGCGCAAACGGAACGTCAAGTCAGTAGAGTCATTTCTTTGGTGGTAGATGACATTCGACCAGTTGTAGTTCTTGTTCTTGTTCTCGCTGAGCGTTCCATTCATACGGAGGCTGATATTACGTCCGTTGCTGCCTGTGACTGCAGAAGGACCGAACCAAGGACCACCACCCAGACGACGGTTCAGCAAGAGGTTTCCGCTGAGGTTGTAGTTGTCGCCATTGCTCCAGCTGGAAGAACTGTTGTCATTGACCTTGATGGCATTGCTGATGAGATCCATCTGATTGAGCGGCTCAGTCACACCATTCTGATAAGGATCATCGTTGAATGTAGCAGAAGAACTACCCGATGAACTCTTAGTCTTGCCTGTGGAAATTCGTGGAGTGAACTGCAGGGTGGTGAGTGAGTCAATCTGCCACTCAACTCGGAAGTCGCTATTGAAGTTATTGTTCTTGTTGTTGTTTTGGTTGAGGTTGTTGCTGTATGATGCCGCTCTCACGAAGTTCTGGCTGCTGCTCTTCGTGTAGGAATGGCTCTTGTTGTAGTTGAAACGGAAGTTACCGCCAATCTCCAGCGTGGGCAGGTCGAACATCAATCGTCCACCAACCTGTTTAGCTGTTGCATTACCATTACTTCCCGTATTGTTCTGAGAGCCAAGCACATTGCCCTGCATCTTGTCGTTGAAACGGTTGAGCATTAATCTGCCCGAATAGAGTTTCTCCGTACCATATCCTGCATCAAGGTTTCCGAACCATCCTTGCTGGAAGCCTTTCTTGATGGTCAGGTCAAGCACTGTCTCTTCTTCACCGTCGTCAATACCTGTGATACGGCTGAAATCTGACTGCTTGTCGTAAGCTTTCACCTTGTCCACAATCTCTGCAGGCAGGTTCTTCATGGACATATTCTGGTCATTGCCAAAGAACTCCTTACCTCCCACGAGGATTCTTCTCACGGTCTTACCATTCACCTTGATGGTACCATCTTCGATCGTCACGCCAGGCAACTTCTTGATGAGGTCTTCCAGCACACTACCTTCTGGCACCTTGAACGCATCAGCGTTGAAGATGAGGGTGTCGTCCTTCATCTCCATTTCTTTCAGTTCAGCAGTCACCACAGCTTCATTCAGCTTGACATCGCTCACCGTCATCATGATGGTGCCAATGGTGATGTCGCCCTTGGTCGCTTTTTTGTTGACTGTAATACTTTTGTAGAAATCCCGATAGCCCACATAGGAAACCTTCAAGATGTAATTACCGTCTTTCACACTTTTGATAGAGAAGGAACCGTCTCTTGTCGTGGCGTTACCTGCCACCAAACGTGTTGTGTCTGTGCTCATCACCCTCACGGTGCTGGCGATCAGAGGTTCGCCATTCTCACTATCAATGACTTTACCCTTGAGCGTTGACTGCGCAAAGGAAACTAATGTTGCCATCGTGAGAACAAACGAAAGGATTGTTCTTTTGGAAATAGCCATGTTTGTTAGTTGTTGTTAATTTTGTTTTAGGTTTGTGCTTTATAAGACCTCCCTTCCTGTCAAAAGTTTAACATCACCCTAATTTTTTGTTTCCCCTAGGGGCTACAATTTTTTCCCTTAAGGGTTGCAAATTTTTCTCTTAGGCTTTGCAGATTTTTTTTCATAGTTACTCCGCAATTTTTTCATAGTTATTCAACAAAAAAGAGAGCTTCACTTTGTGAAACTCTCTCTCGGCGGTGCGTACGAGACTCGAACTCGTGACCCCATGCGTGACAGGCATGTATTCTAACCTACTGAACTAACGCACCAATGTTTTCTTTTTTGTTTAGAGACCTCAGAAAACCATTGGTCTTGGCGGTGCGTACGAGACTCGAACTCGTGACCCCATGCGTGACAGGCATGTATTCTAACCTACTGAACTAACGCACCATTTTATGCTGTTTTCAGAACCTCTGTTCTCGTTAGCGAGTGCAAAGGTACGACATTTTGTGAAACTGACAAAGAAAATCCAACTTTTTTTCATCGGAAACGAAAAAACTCTTTCTGTCAGGCGTTTGTGGAGTGTTTCCGCCTTCTCGCTCGACAATAAAAGTTAAAACTTATAGTTTTACGACCTATTATACATACATATTCTGTTTTTTTTGTACCTTTGCAGTCAGATTTGTCAAATACAGCAAAAATATCAATGAAAAAAATAACGTTTTTAGCGGCTTCTCTGATGATGGGTCTCTCGGCTGTGGCACAGACGGCAGACCCTGTTATTATGCGTGTCAACGGCAAAAGCATCACGAGAAGTGAGTTTGAGTATTCGTTCAACAAGAACAATTCGGATGGCGTGTTGGACAAGAAGACAGTGGAAGAGTATGTGCCGTTGTATGTGGATTTCAAGTTGAAGGTCGCAGAGGCGGAAAGTCAGCGTCTTGACACGTTGAGTGCCCTTCGCAAGGAATTGGACAGCTATAAGGAGCAAATGGTGATTCCAACCATTGTGGATTCTGCCTATATTGAACGCGAAGCTCGCCGAACCTATGACAACACAGCTTCTCGTTTTGAGGGTAAGGACTTGCTGACGGCAAGCCATATTCTGGCTTTGATGCGTCAGGATGCGACGGCTGAGCAGCAGGCAGCAGCAAAAGCACGCATTGACAGTATCTATAATGTGTTGAAGGCGGTGCCTAAGGGACAACTGGCAGGAAAGTTTGCAGAACTGGCAAAGGAAAAGAGCGACGACCAGGGCTCTGCACAGCGTGGTGGTGCCTTGGGACAATTTGGAAAAGGCATGATGATTCCAGACTTTGAAAACGCTGCTTATGCCCTGAAGGCTGGTGAGATGTCGGCTCCTATCAAATCGACGGTCGGTTGGCACATTATCTATATGGAGGATCGTCACCCATTTGAATCCTATGAGTTCCATCATGACAATATCATCAAGTTCTTGGATCAGCGTGGCATCAAGGAGGCTTCAGCGAATGCTTATTTGGACTCTGTGTCGAACGAACGTCACATCACGAGGGCTGAATTGGTGGATGAACTGCACAAGCAGATGATGGAGAAGGATGCAGAACTGAAGAACCTGTCGCAGGAATATTATGACGGAACGCTGATGTATGAGGTGACGAAGAAGGATGTGTGGGACAAGGCTCAGCAGAATACGGTTGCTCAGGAGGCTTATTTTAAGGCTCATAAGAAGGACTATGCTTGGGATGCTCCCCGATTCTGTGGCATCGTGATTCATACGAAAGATGCAGCTACGATGAAGAAAGTCAAGACCCTTCTGAAGGGTGCAGATGAAGAGAATTGGGCAAAGACGGCTGTATCTTTGAACAATGACTCGGTGAAGATTGTTCGTGTGGAACGTGGCATCTTCAAGCAGGGCGACAATGCGAATGTGGATCGTCTTGTGTTTGGACAGAAGACGGAACTGAAACCAATGACGGGTTACCCTGTGACGGATGTGTGGGGTAAGAAGGCAAAGGCTCCACGCACGTCAAAGGATGTGAAGGGTCAGGTGACGACTGATTACCAGAATGCAGAGGAGAAATTGTGGGTGGAAGGTCTGAGAAAGAAGTTTGCTGTAGAGGTGTATGATGATGTGGTTAAGACGGTAAATAAACATTGATATGGATATTCGAAAGATTTTAATAGGATTGTTTGCCACCTGTTCGTTGGTGACTTCTGCACAGGAGAAGAAGAATGTGATTGACGAAGTGATTTGGGTGGTTGGTGATGAGGCCATTTTGCGGTCGGATGTGGAGAATGCCCGAATGGAGTACCTGCAGATGGGACAACGCTTTGATGGTGATCCCTATTGTGTCATTCCTGAACAGCTGGCGGTACAAAAACTGTTTTTGCACCAAGCAGCCATCGACTCTGTAGACGTGTCGGATGCGGAAGTTTTTCAGGAAGTGGATATGAGACTGAACTCCATTTTGCTGGATTATGGCTCAAGAGAGAAATTGGAAGAATATGCGGGTAAGAGCTTCTCCCAGATTCGTGAACAGATGTTCAACACCTATAAGGACAAGCAGATAGTGGAACTTGTGCAGCGAAACCTGGTCAAGAATGTGAAGGTGACGCCAGCACAGGTACGCCGTTACTTTAAGGATATGCCAGAAGACAGCATTCCGTTCATCCCTACGAAAGTGGAATGCCAGATTATCACGCGTGAACCTATCATCCCTATTGAGGAAATTGAGCGTGTGAAGGACGAATTGCGCAGCTATACGGAACGCATCAATAATGGCAGTACACAGTTCTCGACTTTGGCATTGTTGTATTCGGATGACAAACTTTCCGCTCAGCAGGGTGGTGAGTTGGGCTTTGCCGGTAGGGGAAGTTATGTACCAGAGTTTGCAAATGTGGCTTTCAACCTGACAGATCCAAAGGCTGTGTCAAAGATTGTGGAGACGGAATTTGGTTTCCATATCATTCAGCTGATTGAGAAACGTGGTGATTTGATTAATTGTCGTCACATCCTGCGTAAGCCTCGTGTGTCAACTGAGGCATTACAGAAATGTATCAATGACCTCGATTCTATCTTGGTGGAAATCAACAGGGGACTTTACACGTTTGATGAGTGTGTGTCGGTCGTTTCGTATGATAAGGATACGCGTAACAATTATGGCTTGTTGTTTGACGACCAAACTGGTGTGTCGAAATATGAAATGAAGGATCTTCCCACAGAGGTGGCTCGTGCGGTTGCTGGCATGAAAGTAGGTGAGATTTCGAAGCCCTTTATTATGGTGAACAGTAAAGGTAAGGATGTGGTGGCTATCGTGAAACTGAAGAGCCGTGTTAATGGACATCGTGCCACGATGACTGAGGATTATCAGGAATTGCAGAATGTGGTGATGGATAAATTGTGTGAGGAGAAACTGGAAAAATGGATTCGTGAGAAGCAGCAGACGACCTACATCCATATCAATGATGATTGGAAGAATTGCGAGTTCCAGTATTCTGGTTGGATCAAGTGAAGTTGATGATTAAAAGTTGAAGGTTGAAAGTTTAGAGATTGAGAAAGCATGGTAACATAGGAGCAAGAATGTTGATAGGCACGATGTGTCTATCAGTGTTTTGTATGCTTTTTGCCTCTCGTCCGGACAACCCTCCTCGAAAGAAATCGAGTGAGGAGGTGAAACTGATCCATAGTGATGTGCTGTACAAGAACTATATGGATGTGCGTGCTGATGTGCTGGTGGGGCATGTGAAGTTGTACCACGATGGGATGTACTTGGATTGCGACAGTGCCCGCTTCTACAAGGATGACAACACGTTCAATGCGTATGGGCACGTGAAGATGATACAAGGTGACACATTGACATTGACGAGTGACACATTATTATATAATGGTCCGATGATGCAAGCACATGCGCAGGGACATGCTGTGCTGACTCATAGGAAGACACGATTGGTGACGGATGTGATAGATTATGACCGTCTGGAAGGAGTGGGATTCTATCCACGACATGGAACTTTGTATGATGGAGACAATGTGCTGAACTCTGACTATGGACAATATACGCCTGCTTTGAATGAAGCGATTTTCAAGGACAATGTGGTGCTGGAGAATCCCAAGTTCGAATTGAAGACGAACGAATTGTACTACTATGCCAATACGAAGATTGCCAGAATCGTGTCGGAAACAAACATCATCTCTTCGGACAGCACATTTGTGTATGCCTTACGTGGAGATTACAACACGCAGACGGGTGAGGCGAACTTGATGGACAGATCGCATGTGTATAAAGATATGCGTGACATTGTCGGGGATAGTCTTTCCTTTGATGATGAGACGGGTGTGAGCGAGGCTTTTGGCAATGTCGTGCTGATTGATGTGGAGAACAAGTGTATGCTGACGGGCAACTATTGCCGCTATGAAGACTTGACGGGAATGGCATTGGCGACAGATAGTGCTGTGTGCTATGAATTTTCTGAGAAAGATACACTTTATGTGCACGGCGATACGTTGAAGATGGTGACATATAATCAGAAAACGGATTCGGTGTATCGGGACTTGTTTGCCTATCATAAGGTGAGGATGTATAGAAAAGACTTCCAAGGAGTGTGTGATTCATTGGTGTCGCACGAAAAGGATTCTTGCACGTATTTGTATGGTCAACCAATCCTTTGGAACGAAGGTCAGCAGGTGTTTGGTGAGGAGATTCGTGTGTATAATAATGACAGTACGGTGGAGTGGATTCACATCATCAACCAGGCGATGACGATAGAACAGGTGGATTCTGTTTCCTATAATCAGGTGGCGTCGAAAGAAATGTTCTGCTATTTCCAAGACGGTGTGATAGAACATAACAACGCGAAAGGCAATGTATATGTTGTCTATTTTATGGAGGAGGATGATGGCAGCCGTATTGGCATGAACTATACGGAAACACCTGAGTTGAACCTGTTCATGGAGGATAAGAAGGTGAACAAGATTTGGATGTCCACCCCTTCGGGCGTGATGTATCCTCCTTTTGCTATTCCTGAGGATAGGCGTTATCTGACGGGATTTGCCTGGTTTGACTATATCCGACCAAAGGATAAGGATGACATCTTTGGCTGGAGAAGCAAGAAGAAGGAACAGGAGTTGAAGAAGACGGAGAGGAGAGTGGTGCCCAAACAGCACTTGGAGAATTTGTAACTTACACATATTATATATATAATGTATGGGAATGTTCACGACACGAAAACCAAGAGGTTTTCATCACAACTACATCTACTATGACCCCAGGAAGGAAAAACTGAAGGAAATAGATGAGCGGGCGAAGCGAGAGCTGGGCCTGCTCCCTCCGAAAGAATTCTCTCCAGAGGACATCCGTGGAAAGTTCGTGCAGGCGACGAAACATTTGAAGCGTAGAAAAGAGAGTGGCAGGAAGCCCTTGTCATATGGTGTGCTGATTGTCGCTATCGTGCTGTTGCTTCTTCTGATGCATTATTTATATACAGGGAATTTGTTTTTCTGATTAAGGATTCATAGAAAAAAACGACCGTGAACGATATCATCCATCTTTTACCAGATTCTGTCGCCAACCAGATTGCTGCAGGCGAAGTGGTTCAACGCCCGTCTTCTATCATCAAGGAGATGGTGGAAAACTCTATTGATGCCGGAGCCAAGAATGTGAAAGTGTTGGTGACGGATGGTGGTAAGACCAATGTGCAAGTGATAGATGATGGAATAGGTATGTCGGAAACGGATGCCCGACTCTCTTTTGAGCGGCATGCCACATCGAAGATACAGAAGGCTTCGGATTTGTTCAACCTGACAACGATGGGTTTCAGAGGGGAAGCATTGGCGAGTATTGCTGCTGTGGCTCAAGTGGAACTGAAGACAAGGCGTCGTGAGGATGAACTGGGCACGATGATTCAGATTTCTGGTTCCAAGATGGAAATGCAGGAGCCTGTGGCGTGTCCTGTTGGTAGCAACTTCTCTGTACAGAACCTGTTCTTCAATGTACCAGCAAGAAGAAAGTTCTTGAAGTCGAACCAAACGGAACTGACGAATGTGGTGGCAGACTTTCAGCGTATCGTCTTGGTGCATCCCGATATCTCTTTCACATTATATAATAATGGAGTAGAGATGTACAATCTTCCAGCAACCTCTGTCAGGCAACGAATCATTGATGTGTTTGGAAAGAAAATCAATGCGGACTTGTTGCCGATAGAGGTGGAGACTTCCTTGGTGAGAATCTCTGGATATGTAGGGAAACCGGAATCGTCTAAGAAGAAAGGTTCACATCAGTATTTCTTCGTGAATGGAAGATATATGCGTCATCCCTATTTCCATAGTGCTGTGATGAAAGCTTATGAGAAACTGATTCAGCCAGGCGAGCATGTGTCATACTTCATCTATCTTGCAGTGGACACTTCTTCCATTGATGTCAATGTGCATCCGACCAAAACGGAAATCAAGTTTGACAACGAACAACCTATTTGGCAAGTGTTGTCTGCGGCGGTGAGAGAAATAATCGGCCAGTTCTGCAATGTTCCTATGATTGACTTTGATGTGGAAGGTAAGCCAAATATTCCTGTGATGGGAACGACGACATCAATACCCCAGCAACCTAAGTTGGCACCCTCTACCTATAATCCATTTAAGAGTGGTGGTGCTCAGTCTTATTCTCGTTCGAATGGATGGGAGAAGTTGTACGATAAATATGCTTCTTCTGGATTCAAGGATGATGAGCAAGGAATGGAAGATGAAGTACAACCCGTTTCTGCAGGTTTTGAAGGTGATTTGTTGAAAGGAGCAGATATTCCAGAGGAAACAAACCTCCAAGGTTCTATATGGAATGAGTTTGCTGTGGAAAGTGGAGCGTTGCCAATGGAATTCGATGTGTCCGTTCAGAAGTTCCAATATAAGGGACGGTATATTGTTCTTCCTGGTACGAATGGAATTATGGTGGTGAATCAGCATAGAGCCCATGTGCGAGTGTTGTTTGACCAGAACATGCAATGCATCAATGCTGGTAGTCGCCCCTCTCAAAAAGAACTCTTCCCAATCGTGGTGCAGTTCGAAACATCTGACTGTATCGTTTTAGAAGATTTGATGGACGATATCTGTAGCTTGGGATTTGATTTGTCAAATTTGGGTGGAGGCTCGTATTCCGTCAATGGAATTCCAACAGGATTGGAAGGGATTGATATCAGTACGCTGCTTCATGACATGATAGTGTCGGCTAAAGAGAAGACTAACGATATCCGAAAGGATGCGCAGGAGGCTTTGGCTCTCACGATGGCAGAGAATGCAGCGATTGTATATGGACAAGTTCTCTCGACGGTGGAAATGGAACGACTTCTGCAAGATTTATTTGCTACAAAGACCCCTGCAAGGACTCCTGATGGCAAGTTAATTTACACGATAATAGAGGATAAAATGCTTAATGATCTCTTTTGAACGCCTAAAATAGGGCTTTTAGAGGGCAAAAGTGTTAATAAATGCAAAATAATAGCGTAAAACTTCATTTTTTTTACATTTTTTTTGTTTTTGTGGCACACGAATAAAGTAAAATACTTAACTTTGCATCACGATTAGTGTGAAATAGTGCTTTGATGGCAGGATATGCCGAAAGGGACCTTCACCTGATAAACGAGAAAAAAGTTTTAAGAAAATATTAATTATTGTTTTATTAAAAATTTGTTTTTATGAAAAAGTTAATGATGGCGTTGGCCTTTGTAGGTCTCTGTACTGCTGCAAATGCACAGTGCGATGAGTTCGCAACTCCAACAACTAACAAGTACAGTGTAGCAACTAACTCTTTCTGGGCAAACTGGTTTGTTCAGGCAGGTGTTGATGCTAACATTGTAAGCATTTATGGTCAGGGCTCTCTTCTGAAGAAAGACTGGCACAATGGTCGTACTTACGGCTTCGATCTCGCAGTAGGTAAGTGGTTTACTCCAGGTATTGGTGTTCGTGGTAAGATCAATTGGGAGAATGGCGCATTCTATCACGCATTCCGTAACCTTGATCACGTTTGGGAAACTCCAAACGCTCACAAGGGTGGTTATGCTGCTATCTACTTTGACACTGAGTTCAACATGAGCAACCTTTTCTGTGGTTACAGCGATACTCGTGTTTGGAATCTGATTCTTTACCCACGTATGGGCGTTATCCGCAACTTCGGTGCAAACGAATATGCTCCAGCTCTTGGTGCAGGTTTGGAGTCTGCATGGAAGATTTCAAAGCGCGTAGGTGTTTATGTGGATGCAGCTTGTATGTTCACTACAGAAGGTTTCAACCCAGATGTTGCAATGGGTACAAAGAAAAGATGGTATAGGTCAAACAACATCGTATCTCTTGACCTTGGTATCACTTACAACATCGGTAAGACTGGCTGGTCAAAGGCTGTTTCTCTCGAGGACTACGAGGCTCTCTCTGCTGAGGCATGCTCTAAGCTCGCTGCTCTCCGCGCACAGCTCAAGGCTGAGCAGGATGAGAATGCACGTCTTCGTGCTGAGCTCGCTAAGTGGGCTAACCACAAGTGCCCAGAGGTTTCTGGCAACGTAACTACAGGTGCTACTTCTGTATTCTTTGATCTCAACTCTGCTAAGATCAACTCTAAGAAGGATCTTATCAACCTCGAGGCTGTTGCTTCTGCAGCAAAGAACACAAATGCTAAAGTTGTCGTAAGAGGTTCTGCAGATAGCAAGACAGGTTCTTCTGCTTACAACCAGAAGCTTTCTGAGGCTCGTGCACAGGCTGTTGCTGACGAACTCGTTAGCCTTGGCGTAGATCGTTCTAAGATCGAAGTTTCAGGTGTTGGTGGTGTGGCTGAAGTTGAGCCATTCAACCTCAATCGCCGTGCAATCGTAACTCTGAAGTAAGAAATCGATTAAACACATAAAAAAGGGAGAGCGTGCCATTTGGTACGCTCTCCTTCTTTCTTTTCTTTCTTCTTTTTGTAAAAAATAAAAAAAAGAGGTCGTTTTATTTTGCCAGTTCAAATAAAAGTCGTACCTTTGCATTGCTTTTGAGAAAAGAGGTCTTGAAAGTTGTTGAAAATCGGGATGTAGTACAGTTGGTAGTATACTTGGTTTGGGACCAAGGGGTCGCACGTTCGAGTCGTGTCATCCCGACCAACAAAGGGCGCTTAGCTCAGAGGGTCGGCGGTTCGAATCCGTCAGCGCCCACACGGATGGACGAAGCATAAGTGAAGTCAATCTATTTGAAACTTATACGGATAGACGAAGCATAGGCGAAGTCAATCATGTTTGAACCCACACTAATAGACGATAGGGAATTATCCCTGTCGTCTTTTTTCTTATAAATATCTAATATAAAAAATGTAAAAACATGTTATGTTCCACGCGTCTTATTGTGCTTGTTCCACATAAAATTCGTATCTTTGCACCAAGAATTGAATGAAAGCTAATAATGTTAGATAAATAGTATTGATATGGGAAAAATTATCGCAATGGCTAATCAGAAGGGTGGCGTGGGCAAAACAACGACAGCAATCAATTTGTCGGCAAGCTTGGCGGCGTTGGAAAAGAAGGTGCTTGTTGTGGATGCGGATCCTCAAGCCAATGCTTCTTCTGGTTTAGGCGTTGATGTTCAAAAGGTTGATACGTCAATTTATGATTGTATCATTAGTTCTGTTGACCCTCATGAGGCGATTTATACGACAGACATCGACGGATTAGATATCATACCCAGTCATATAGATTTGGTGGGTGCTGAGATTGAGATGCTGAATGTGGAGAAGAGAGAGATGGTGCTGAAGCGAATTCTTGACCCTCTGCGTTCAGAATATGACTATATCTTGATAGATTGTTCACCTTCTTTGGGAATCATTACTGTCAATTCTTTGACGGCGGCTGATTCTGTGATTATTCCTGTTCAATGTGAGTATTTTGCGTTGGAGGGAATCAGCAAGTTGTTGAATACGATCCGGATTATCAAATCGAAGTTGAATTCTGGTTTGGAGATAGAAGGATTCCTGCTTACGATGTATGATTCTCGTTTGAAGTTGGCCAACCAGATTTATGGGGATGTGAAGCGTCATTTTCAAGAGTTGGTCTTCAAGACCGTTATCCAACGTAATGTCAAATTGTCGGAAGCTCCGAGTCATGGAATTCCTTGTATCTTGTATGATGCTACATCTAATGGTGCCAAGAACTACGTGTCTTTGGCAAAGGAGATTATTGCCCATGATGGGAAATAGTGGAACTCAAACGATACACATATATAGTATAGAAAAGATATGGCAGTAAGAAAGAAATTTGGTCCTGCTTTAGGTCGCGGTCTTGATGCTCTTATCTCGACAGAGGACGTGAGGACAGAGGGTTCATCGACCATTAATGAGATTGACATTAATCTGATTGAGCGCAATCCTAATCAGCCACGCCGTGAGTTTGATGAAGAGGCTTTGCAGGAACTGGCTGATTCAATAGCAGAGATAGGCATCATTCAGCCTATCACTTTGCGCGAATTGGAAAATGGTCGTTATCAGATTATCGCAGGTGAACGTCGTTGGCGCGCCTCTCAAAAGGCAGGGCTTTCATCCATCCCGGCCTATATTCGCACAGCTAGTGACGAGAAGGTGATGGAGATGGCTCTGATAGAGAACATACAACGTCAGGATCTTAATTCCATCGAAATAGCATTGGTCTACCAGCACCTGATTGATGAGTATGATTTGACACAAGAGAAATTGAGTGAACGAGTTGGAAAAAAACGTGCCACTGTGGCTAACTATTTGCGATTGTTGAAGTTGCCGGCACCTGTACAGGTGGCGATTCAGAATCATCATATTGATACAGGACATGCACGTGCATTGCTTGCTCTTGATGACCCTAGAACTCAATTGAAACTGTTTAAGGAAATACAAGATAAGGGTTATTCTGTTCGTCAGGTTGAGGATTTGATTAAGAAAATCAACGAGGGGAATCATGGAAATCTTTCTCAAGCACAATCTGTT
Source organism: uncultured Bacteroidales bacterium (assembly GCA_902768125.1). GTDB lineage: Bacteria > Bacteroidota > Bacteroidia > Bacteroidales > Bacteroidaceae > Minthosoma. The sequence continues at coordinate 31,856 of CACXKA010000013.1, forward strand.
GTGAAATCTAAGCAAATGCCAGAAGAGTTTGAGAAGTTGCGTGGATTGCTTTCTCGACAGATAGGTGTGGAAACAAAGGTGTCTTGTTCTCCTAAAGGTGGTGGCAAAGTGTCCATCCCATTTAAGAATCTTGATGATTTGCGCCGTATCGTTTCTTTATTCCAGAAATAGGATTAAAATAGATGTTGAGACACATAGCTCAGACATATTATCTTTGTGTTGTTCTTCTGTTGACATTTCTCCCTCAGAATGTTTTCTCACAAGAAATGGTTGAGGAGGGTGGTGTTCCATTGGCACGTTCTTATCGAGAGGGGAAACAACGTAGCGTGGCGGACTCATTAGTTGTCGACACTATCCGTTATGGGAATGTGGTTCTTACTGGACGTATTGATTCCATTCGAGGAGAGGAGGAATACATTAAGCTTATGGGGCAGCAGGTGGATAGTTCCGTTGTTCGTTTTTCCATCAATGCGGATTCATTAAGAAAATACGTCAATCCCAAGAAAAGGGAACGTTTCATCCCTGATCCGAAAAAAGCTTTGTGGCTTGCCATCGTGTTTCCTGGTGGTGGACAGATATATAATCGGAAATATTGGAAACTGCCTTTGGTTTATGGAGGCTTTTTGGGATGTATCTATGCGATGACTTGGAACAATACGATGTATAGAGATTATTCTCAAGCATATATCGATATTATGGATAGTGATGAAAATACGAAAAGCTATGAGAATTTCATCCCTGTCAAATATGATGTGAATGCCAATAAGTCGCGCTTGCAGGATGTTTTCAGACGTAAGAAGAATTACTATCGTCGATTCCGCGACTTGAGCATGTTTTGTATGATAGGTGTGTATGCTCTCTCCATCATTGATGCTTATGTGGATGCAGAACTGTCGAGTTTTGATATTAGCCGAGATTTGACGATGAAAGTTTATCCAACTGTCATTCATGAGAAATATTCAGCTATGAGGGCATCGGGTATGAGTTCCAATTCGTATGGCTTACAATGCAGTTTTGTTTTTTGAAAACTAAATAATAAAAAGATATATGAATAAGAAAATTGTTGTTACATGTTTATCCATTATGTTCGCTTCGTTGAGTTTTGCTCAAGATGAGGTGTTTATGGGTGATGACAGCGTAAAAGTGGATGCTTTTGATATGCCAGAGGGAATGCTCATCAGTGAAGAAGAACTGATGAAAGATCCTTCCAATATCAATAATTTATCAGAGGGGACAGGCTCGAATCGTGTGCTTTCTTACGATGATTCGGTGCTTGTGAGCAGGCTCTCTCGTATTCCTACCACGATAGAGATGCCTCTTAATGATGTCACTCGCAAGTTTATAGATACCTATAGCACACGCATGAAGGGTTCTGTTGCCATTATGTTGGGTTCAGCTAATTTTTATAACCCCATCTTTGAGGAGGCATTGGAACGTTATGGATTGCCATTGGAACTCAGGTACTTGCCAGTTATAGAATCCGCTTTGCGTCCAACCGCCACATCTAGGGCTGGTGCTGCAGGCTTGTGGCAATTTATGATTGGTACAGGTAAGCGTTATGGGCTTGAAGTGAACACTCTGGTGGATGAACGTCGTGATCCCATTAAATCCAGCGAGGCTGCAGCACACTATCTGAGTGACCTTTATGATATGTTTGGTGATTGGAGTTTGGCTATTGCTGCATACAATTGTGGAGAGGGAAATGTCCAGAAGGCGATTACCCGTTCAGGTGGTCAAGAGGGAGCAGACTTTTGGTCTATCTACAATCGTCTGCCTCGTGAGACTCGTGGTTATGTACCTGCATTCATTGCAGCAACATACATCATGAATTATTATTGCGAACACGGTATTGTGCCTCACGAAGCCACACTTCCTTTAGAGTCTGACACCATTATTGTCGCTCGAGAAGTGAGTTTTGCTCAGATTGCTTCTAAGTGTCATATCTCGGTGGACGAACTTCGTGCCATCAATCCTCAGTACCGCAAAGACATCGTTCCTGCCGATTATACCTTACGTTTGCCTGCTGGCTCCATTGAAGACTTCCTTCTGTATGAAGACAGCATCTATGGTGTGAACGTCAGGAATGGCATGTTAGCTTCGGGTACTCGCCGTTCCATCACGGAAGATATTGAGAGCACTCCTGTGGAGCAGACTCCTGCAAGTACGACGAGAAATGTATATACCAATAACAAGAAGTCACGTTCTACTCGTTCAACACGTACTCGTAATAAACAGCAGCAGGCACGCAACGTGTCCGTGAAGAGTGGAGACACCCTTTCTTCTATTGCCAAGAAAAATGGAACGACTGTGAGCAAACTGCGTCAACTCAATGGAATCAAGGGAGACATCATTCGTCCAGGACAAAAAGTTCGTGTGAAATAAACCAGTGGTTGGAGTGAGTGTTATTTGTATGGATTATTAACTGATATGAAAGGGAAGCTTATGGAAGACGTAATCATGTCCAATACAGAGCAAGAGGAACAACTGATAAACGCTGAGTTTCAGAAGTTGATAGATGCCTATCTGGCTAGTCCTCATCGAAAGAAAGTTGACCTCATTACAAAAGCTTTCAATTTCGCCAAACATGCACATAAAGGAGTGCGTCGTTTGTCTGGCGAACCATACATCATGCACCCAATATCTGTTGCTCAGATCGTATGCATTGAGATTGGATTGGGTTCCACTTCAATCTGTTCAGCCCTCCTTCACGATGTGGTGGAGGACACCGATTACACGGTGGAGGACATCGAGAACATGTTTGGTCCAAAGATTGCTCAGATTGTTGATGGCTTGACTAAAATATCAGGTGGTATCTTTGGCGACCATGCTTCGGCACAAGCTGAGAATTTCAAGAAACTGCTTCTGACGATGAGTGATGATATTCGTGTCATTCTCATCAAGATAGCCGACCGCCTGCACAATATGCGCACACTGGGTAGCCAGGCTGTGAACAAGCAGTACAAGATTGCTGGTGAAACGCTCTATATTTATGCTCCCCTTGCCAATCGTTTAGGCTTGAACTCCATTAAGACCGAACTGGAGGATTTGAGTTTTAGATTTGAGCATCCTGACGAGTATAAGGAGATAAAAACGAAATTGGAGGCTACACAAGCAGAACGTGATACAGTCTTTGACAAATTTGCAGCCCCAATTCGTGCTGAATTGGATAGCATGGGGATTAACTATGAGATGAAGCAGCGTGTCAAAACGCCATATTCCATTTGGCGGAAGATGCAGACGAAGCATATTCCGTTTGAAGAGATTTATGACATCTTAGCCGCACGTATCATTTTTGACCCGCAAGATATTGATACGGAATTGAATGACTGTTTCAATATCTATGTCAAACTCTGTAAGATATATACATCGCATCCTGACCGTACACGCGATTGGGTGAGCCATCCTAAAGCCAATGGTTATCAGGCACTTCATGTCACCTTGATGTCTAAACAGGGTGAATGGATTGAAGTGCAGATTCGTTCTCGTCGGATGGATGAAATTGCCGAGAAAGGTTTTGCAGCACATTGGAAATACAAAGATGGTGATAAGACTGAAACCTCTTCTGAGAAGGAATTGGACAAGTGGCTTGCTACGATTAAGGAGATACTTGATGACCCTCAGCCCGATGCAATGGACTTCTTGGATACCATCAAGCTGAATTTGTTTGCATCAGAGATTTTTGTCTTCACTCCGAAGGGTGAGATCCGTACGATGCCAGCAGGTAGCACGACACTTGACTTTGCTTTCAGCATTCATACTTTTGTGGGAAGCCACTGCATTGGTGCAAAGGTGAACCATAAGTTGGTCCCCATCAGTTACAAGTTGAATAGTGGTGATCAAGTGGAGATTCTTACCTCAAAGTCCGTACACCCCACTCGTGAATGGTTGAATATTGCTACGACTGCGAAGGCGACGACGAAGATACTGTCCATTCTTCGCAAGGAGGAACGGGAACTGCGCAAGAAGGGAGAGCAAGATTTGGATGAATTCCTCGGAAAGAATGACATCATCAGGGATTCTATGATTGCTGACAAATTGTGCAACCTGCATGGTTTGTCCAAACCAGATGTTTTGTATGTGGCGATTGCAGAGGGCAAGGTGAAACTCGGTCGTGCAGACCTTGATATGTTAAAGGGTAAGAGTGAAGGTGGTGGATGGAAAAAACTCTTCTCTTTTGGCAAAAAAGCGGTGAAGCCGATTACCAAGAAAAAGGAGACGGTGGGTCCTGATTTTGACAAGAAAAAGACATTGATATTGACGGAAGAATCCATTCAGGACAAATACACGCTGGCAGACTGTTGCAACCCTGTTCCTGGCGATGTGGTGATGGGATATATAGATGATGAAAGGCATATCGTCATTCATAAATTGCAATGTCCTCACGCAGAGAAGCTGAAGGCTAATCATGGCAATCGAGTTTTGGCAGCTAAATGGGAAATGGGTAGAATGTCATTGTTCCCCGTTTCCATTCATGTGAAGGGATTTGACAAGTTGGGACTTCTCCACGAGATGACACAGGTGATTTCACAGCTTCATGGGGTCAATATCCGTAAGTTGGAGGTGGAATGTGATGACGGCATCTTTGAATGCACCGTACAGATGTATGTGCATGACACCAAAGAGGTGGATGATATTATAGAGGGTCTTCGTGAAATACAAGATGTGAAAGAAGCCTCTCGTATATAAACAAATATAAAACAAGGAAAGACAATAATATGAATAAGAAATACGTTATAATGTGTGTGATGGGCTTGGCACTTTCGCTCAACGTTCTTGCACAAAGAATCTCGTTTGACAAGACGGTGGTGAATGCAGGTTCAACCATTTGGAAGAAACCTGTAACGGCGGTGTTCAAGTTTACGAACAAGGATAAGACGCCGTTGTTGATTCGTGATGTGGATGCAGGGTGCGGATGTTTGACGCCCAAATGGACGAGAGACCCCTTGATGAAGGGAGAGGATGGGGAGATTAGCATCACGTATGACGCCATGATGTTGGGACACTTCGACCGATACATTGATGTCTATACCAATGCTGGTGATAACCCCGTACGCATTCGCATGAAAGCTTTGGTGAACAATGGGGAGAAGAAGACGTTGGAGGAACTCTATCCTTACAGTATTGATGACATTCTGTTGAGCACCAACAATGTGGAGTTTATGGATGTAAATTCGGGTGATTCGGTCAAGGCAGAGATTGAGATATTGAACAATGGTGAGACTGTCTATACGCCCATGTTGATGCATCTTCCTGCGTACATTACGGCTGAATATCTCCCAGAGATGATTGCACGTGGTCGTCGTGGAAAGATCGAGTTGACGCTGCATAGCGACAAGTTGCAGGACTTGGGACTGAATCAGACCAGTATTTATCTGGCACGATTCTCTGGTGACAAAGTGGGTTCCAACAATGAAATTGCGGTGTCTGCGGTGCTTTTGCCCGACTTGCATTTTGCGGAAGAATTCGTTCGGAAGCCCAATTTCCAAATCTCCACGACGGAGTTGAACATCGGCAAGTTGGGTAAGAAGACAAAGCTGACAGGGCAGGTGAAGTTGAGTAATAAGGGAACTGGCGTTTTGAAAATGAGCAAGATACAGGCTTTTAACCAAGCTATAACTGTTTCGTTGCCTAAGACTGAATTGCAGCCAGGTGAGGAAGTGAAGATGAATGTGACTGTGGATGCGAGATTCTTGGGAATGTCAAAGGCGCAGCCGCGTGTGTTGATTATCACAAACGACACCAAGAGGCCGAAAGAGGTGGTGAATGTGCATTTTGAGAAATAGAAAGACAAAATAATGGAACATCCAGAGAACAGTGCTGAATATGCTGGCTTGCAAGTGAATGCAGGCGTAGAACAGCCATCTATTGTGAATCCTTATCTCAAGCAGATGAGGAAGAAAAGGCAGAAGTTATTTACTCCTGCCGAATATGTTGATGGCATTCTGAAAGGGAATGTCAGCATGTTGAGTCAGGCTGTCACGCTGATTGAGAGTGTGTTGCCCGAACATCAGGCAATTGCTCAGGAGGTGATAGAGAAGTGTCTTCCTTATTCTGGCAATTCCGTGAGAATCGGCATCAGTGGTGTACCCGGAGCAGGTAAATCCACCAGTATTGACGCTTTTGGCGTGCATCTGTTGGAGAATTATGGCGGAAAATTGGCTGTCTTGGCCATCGACCCTTCTTCCGAGAAGACCAAGGGCAGTATTCTCGGTGATAAAACTCGAATGGAGAAACTGGCGGTTCATCCCAAGTCGTTCATTCGTCCCAGTCCGACCGCAGGCAGTTTGGGTGGTGTGGCTCGCAAGACCCGTGAGACAATCATCCTCTGTGAAGCGGCAGGTTATGATAACATCTTCGTTGAGACAGTGGGAGTGGGACAGAGTGAAACCGCTTGCCATTCAATGGTCGATTATTTTCTCTTGATTCAGTTGGCAGGTACGGGTGATGAACTGCAAGGCATCAAACGTGGCATCATGGAGATTGCTGACGGCATCGTCATCAATAAGGCAGACGGAAGCAATGTGGATAAGGCTGAATTGGCAGCCTCCCATTTTCGGAATGCACTCCATCTTTTCCCAGTGCCAGATAGTGGCATTGTGCCTGAGGTCATGTGCTATTCGGGTTTCTACGAATTGCACATCGACGAAGTGTTGGAGATGATATTCCGCTACATCAACAAGGTGAAGGAGAGCGGCTATTTCCAGTATCGCAGGAACGAGCAGTCGAAATACTGGATGTACGAGAGCATCAACGAGCATTTGAAAAATAGTTTCTACTACAATCCAGCCATTAAGGGTATGATTGACAACATGGAGAAGGAAGTGCTGGGAGGACAGATCACCTCGTTTGTGGCTGCCAAGAAACTGTTAGACACTTATTATGAGACACTTAAGTAAATACATCATCTGTTTGGCATTTCTCTCTTTTGCCACCTCCTTGTGGGCACAGGATGGAAAGTTGGGGTATCAGTTCCTGAATATCCCTGTCAGTGCGCATTCTGCAGCATTGGGTGGTGCCAATATCAGCATTGTCGAGGATGATGCCAGCATGATGTGGACCAATGCAGCCATGCTGACGAATGTGTCTGATAACAGCATTGTGCTTGGCTACAATTCTTACATCCGTTCCAGCCACCTCATGTCTGCAGGTTATACGAAGGCGATAGGGGAGAGAGGCACTTGGGCGTTAGGTGCTCAGATGTTGGATTATGGTAAGATGGACGAAACGAATGATGAGGGTTCGGTGATTGGTTCTTTCTCTGCCAAAGACTTGAATTTCCAGACTTCTTATTCCTATATGTTAAGTGATTACTGGAGTGGTGCCATCACGGCAAAAGTTTTGTTGAGCAACTATGCCAACTATTCCAGCACTGCCTTGGGTGCAGATTTGGCTTTGAATTATTTTAATGAGGCGCATGGTTTCTCGTTTTCAGCCGTTGGACGTAATTTGGGTGGACAGGTCAAGTCTCTTTATGATGACGGCACTAAGGAGTCATTGCCTTTCGACTTGGCATTCGGCATGAGTAAAGACTTTGCCAATGCCCCTTTGCGTGTGTCACTGACAGCCGACGATGTGACTCATTGGGACGATGTGAACTTCATTCAGCATTTTGTATTAGGTCTGGATATTCTTCCTTCCTCCAACACATGGGTGGCGCTCGGTTACAATTTCCGTCGGGCACATGAAATGAAGGTGGCGAATAAGAGAAATTGGTCTGGCTTCAGCATTGGAGCAGGATTGAATGTGAAGAAATTCAAGGTGGGTGTCACCTATGGAAACTACCATGTTGCGGCATCCTCTCTATTGATAAATGCAGGTTTTTCATTATGAAGAAGATTATTATTGCGATAGACGGTCATTCGAGTTGTGGAAAGAGCACGATGGCCAAGCAGTTGGCAAAGGAAATAGGTTATGTGTATGTTGATACGGGCGCTATGTATCGTGCCGTGACGCTATATGCGATGCGGAATGGTATGTATCCCGATCCAGGCATTCAGGAAGAAGCACTCAAGGCTGCTGTTGATGCGGGCAAGATTCAGATCTCTTTCAAGTTTAATGCTGAGACTGGTCGCCCCGACACCTATTTGAATGGTGAGAAAGTGGAAGATGAGATTCGCCAGATGGAGGTGAGCAATCGTGTGAGTCCTATTGCAGCACTTCCATTCGTGCGTGCCTTGCTGACAGAACAGCAGCAAGCGATGGGAAAGGAAAAGGGTATCGTGATGGATGGTCGTGACATTGGAACGGCGGTCTTTCCACAGGCAGAGATGAAAGTGTTTGTGACGGCGACGGCAAAAGTGCGGGCACAACGTCGCTACGAAGAACTGTTAGGCAAGGCAAAGACACAAGAAGAGTTAGCTGCCCTGAATTTTGATGAAGTGCTGAAGAATGTGGAGGAGCGTGATTACATTGATTCTCATCGTGAGGTGGCACCTCTGCGACAGGCAGAAGATGCGTTGGTGCTCGACAATTCGGAGATGACGCGTGAGGAACAAAGCGCATGGCTCTTGGCAAAATATCAGGAAATTGTAGCGAAATGCTGATAGAGATAGACGAGGGTTCGGGTTTCTGCTTTGGTGTGACGACAGCCATCAAGAAAGCGGAGGAGGAGTTGGCAAAGAGTGATTCGCTCTATTGCCTGGGCGACATCGTGCACAATGGACGCGAGGTGGAGCGGTTGAAAAAGATGGGTTTGACCACCGTGGAGCATGCTGACCTGAATTCCTTGCATGACATCAAGATGCTGCTTAGGGCACATGGAGAGCCTCCTCAGACCTACATGAAAGCCAAAGAGCAGAATATTCGTGTGATTGATGCGACGTGTCCTGTGGTGCTGAATCTGCAGAAACGCATCCGCAAGGCATACGAGGCAGGTGGACAGATTGTCATCTATGGCAAGAACGGTCACGCAGAGGTGGTGGGTCTTGTGGGACAGACAGACGGAACCGCCATTGTCATTGAGAATCTCGAAGATGCCAAGCAGTTGGATTTGAGTCAGGATATCCAGTTGTTTTCGCAGACGACGAAATCGCTGGAGGGCTTCCGTGAGATTGTCAGCTACATCGAGTCGAATATGAAGGAGGGTGCCCACTTTCAATACTTCGATACCATCTGCCGTCAGGTGGCGAACCGCATTCCTAACATCATGGAGTTTGCCTCTCGACACGATGTCATCCTTTTTGTGTGTGGCAAGAAGAGTTCCAATGGGAAGGTGCTGTACAACCAGTGCCTGTCCGTCAATTCCCACACCTATATGATTGACGACCCTTCTGAAATCAACTTCGACTGGTTTGAGGGCTTCGATTCCGTAGGCATTTGTGGTGCGACGAGTACGCCCAAGTGGCTGATGGAAGACTGTAAAAAATGGATTGAGAATGAAGAAACTAGACTACGAAATCATTGAACTGCCTAAGATTACTGACCCTCGTGGCAATCTGACGGTGGCTGAGCAGATGAAGAACGTGCCGTTCGACATCAAGCGAGTCTATTGGACCTACGACGTGCCCGGTGGAGAGAGTCGTGGTGGTCATGCCCATAAGAATCTCTATCAGTTGGTGGTGGCAATGAGTGGCAGCTTCATCGTGAACCTCGACAATGGTGAGGAGCGTGAGACCATTTTGCTCAATCACCCTTGGCAAGGCTTGCTCATCAAGCCCAACACTTGGCGAACCTTGGAAGACTTCTCCAGTGGTGCCGTGTGTCTGGTGTTGGCAAGCGAACCATTTGACTTGGACGACTACATTTACGAGTACGAAGATTTCCTTGAGTATGTTCGACATCTATAGATACACACCAGAGAAGCAGGCAGAGTGGGATGCCTTCATTGCCCAGAGCAAGAACGGCACTTTCCTGATGTTCAGAGGGTATATGGATTATCACTCTGACAGATTCACTGACTGCTCACTGATGTTTTATCTGAAGGGGAAATTGTACGCCGTGCTGCCTGCCAACATCTGTGAAAACACGTTGTTTTCCCATCAGGGCTTGACCTACGGAGGATTGGTGATGGATGAGAAGTGTACCGCTGCCAATGTCCTGCAACTTTTCGAGGAGATGAATGTGTGGCTGAAAGGCGTTGGCGTGCAGAAAGTGGTGTATAAACCCGTTCCTCACATCTATAGTTCGATGCCTGCAGAGGAAGACCTGTATGCACTTTTCCGCTGTGGAGCCAGCATCGTGGCACGAGGCGTCTCCACGACGATTGATTTGCCTGCCCATCGGAAATGGCGTCAGAACCGACGAACTGCCCTCAACAAATCCGTTGAGGATGGCATCATCGTGAGTGTCTCCGATGATTTGGAAAGTTTCTGGAACATTCTTGACGCCAACTTGATGCAGACGCACGGCTTGCATCCTGTCCATACGCTGGACGAAATGCGGAGACTGAAAGCTGCTTTCCCTGACAACATCGTGCTGTGGGTGGCGAAAGATGCCAAAGGCGACATCGTTGCGGGCATCTTGATGTATCTGACACCCCACGTGATTCATTCGCAATACATATCCGCCACCCCCGAGGGAAAGACCTCTGGAGCCATCGATGCCATCATGTACGAGATACTGAAAAGCGACAGCCTGTATTTTGACTTTGGCATCTCAACAGAGCAGGGCGGACATTACCTCAACGAGAAACTGATTTTCCAAAAAGAAGGCTTTGGCGGCAGAGCCATCTGTTATGACACCTATGAATATACCCTATCTTGATTTGAAGGCAGTGATGGCTCTGCATGGCGACGAGATACAGCGAGCTGTGGCAGAGGTGGTAGGTGGCGGATGGTACCTACAAGGGGAGGCTGTGCAGCGATTCGAGAGGCACTACGCCGACTATATCGGCACACAGTGTTGTGTGGGTGTGGCAAATGGCTTGGATGCCCTCACCCTGACCTTGAGAGCCTACATGGAACTCGGAAAGATAGGGGAGGACGATGAAGTCATCGTGCCAGCCAACACCTTCATTGCCACCGTTCTGGCAATCACTGAAAACCGCCTGAAACCCGTCTTCGTGGATGTTGATGCCGATACGCTCGATCTCGACCTTGAGCAGTTGGAGCAGGCGGTGACCTCACGGACGAAGGCGCTCATGCTCGTTCACCTCTATGGACGTTGCACCTACAACGAAGCCATCAAGACCCTCTGCGACCAGCACGGCATCTTGCTCATTGAGGACAATGCCCAAGCCCACGGCTGCACCTACCTCCAACCTCCAACCTCAACCTTCAGCTCGGCGGAGCCAAATCTCAAATCTCAAATCTCAAATCTCAAACCTCAAACCCGTACAGGCTCTTTAGGTAATGCAGCCTGTCATAGTTTCTATCCTGGCAAGAACCTCGGAGCCTTGGGTGATGGCGGTGCTGTGACCACCAACGATGAGGAATTGGCAGAGGTCATCCGCAGCATTGCCAACTACGGGTTCGCGAAGAAATACGTGGCGACTTATAAGGGACGCAACAGCCGTCTGGACGAAGTGCAGGCAGCCGTCTTGGATGTGAAGCTGAACTATCTGGACGAGGACAACGGCAGGCGACAAGCCATTGCGCGTACCTACTATCATAACATCAAGAACGAGGCGATTCGTCTGCCCCGCCTGATGGACAAGGGGGACAATGTCTATCACATCTTCCCCATCTTCACCTCCCAGCGGGATGCGTTGAAGGAAGCCTTGCAAAAGAAGGGCATCGGCACCCTCATCCATTATCCCATCCCTCCTCACCAGCAAGCCTGCTACAAGGAGTGGAATCATCTCTCCCTTCCCGTCACAGAACGTTTGGCAAGAGAAGAGCTGAGCCTTCCCCTCCATCCAGCGATGACCGACGAGCAAGTCGCTTTCGTGGTCGAAGCCCTCAACGCCTAACCGTCAATTCTCAATTCTCAATTGTCAATTCTCAATTAAACTCTCAATATGGCTGAAATTAAAACCATCGGAATCATCACATCGGGCAATGATGCTCCAGGCATGAACAGCGCCATTCGCGCCGTCACACGTGCCGCCATCTACAACGGACTCAAGGTGAAAGCCATCATGCACGGCTACAAGGGTCTCATCGAAGGCGACATCGTCGAATTCGAGACACAAAGCGTCAGCAACATCATTCAGTATGGAGGCACCATCCTCAAGTCTTCTCCCTCCAAGGACTTCAAGAATCCTGAAGGACGCAAGAAGGCCTACGAGAACCTCGTCAAGGAGAGCATTGACGCTCTCATCGTGATAGGAGGCGACGGCACCATTCACGGCGCCCGCATCTTTGCGCAGGAGTACGACTTCCCCTGCATCGCCATCCCTGCCACCATCGACAACAACCTCTGTGGCACCGACACCACCATCGGCTACGACACTGCCCTCAACACCATCATGCAGACTGTTGACAAGATTCGCGACACTGCCACCAGCCACGAGCGCCTCTTCTTCGTGGAGGTGATGGGCGACGGTGCAGGTTTCCTTGCCCTCAACAGCGGCATCGCAGCAGGTGTGGAAGAAGCCATCGTGCCTACGGTCGAGGTGGAAGACGAGCAACTCCGCCACTTCATCCAGAAGGGCTTCCGCAAGATCAAGGGAAGTTCCATCGTGCTTGTGGCAGCCAATGAACAGACAGGTGGTGCCATGCACTATGCCGAGCTTGCCAAGAGCCAATACCCCGAACTCGAGGTGCGCGTCTCCATCATCGGTCATGCACAGCGAGGCGGACATCCCACGGCGCATGACCGCATCATCGCCAGCCGCATGGGAGCCGCTTCCATCCAAGCCATCCTCAAGGGATTGCGCAACGTGATGGTCGGCATCGACAACGACGAGATTGTCTATGTGCCCTTCTCCCGTGCCATCAAGGAGAACCGTGCCATCGACCGCAACCTCCTTGACATCCTCCACAACATCTCCATCTAAGCATCCGCGTGATAAAAAGACAAACCAATAAAAATCGACATGAAGAAAATACTGATTCTGGCCCTCGCGGCCATCGCATTGACAGCCAATGCGCAGGAGAAATCCAACAAATGGTATGACAACATCAAGTTCAGCGGCTACGGCATGTTGCAGTATCAAGCCACCGACAAGTACAGCAACAAAGTCGTCACCCACGACGATGGCACCAAGGAGACGGTGGCGGTGAAAGATGCCGACAACACCTTCAACCTGCGTCTTGCCCGCCTCATTCTCGACGGCAAGATCAGCGACTTCGACTGGCGCATTCAGATTCAGGGCACCAACGCCAAGGGACCAGCCGAGCCCACCGTGCAGCTCGTGGACATCTATGCCGAATGGTCAAAATACAAGGAAGCCCGCATCCGTGCCGGTCAGTTCAAGCGAGCCTTCACCTTCGAAAGCCCCACGCACCCCATCACCCAGGGTTGGTATTCCTATGCCAACGTCATCAACACCCTCGGTGGCTATGGCGACCGCACTGGCGAGAAAGCCAGCGGTGGACGCGACATCGGCGTGCAGGTGCAGGGTGATCTCTTCCCCAATGCCAACGGACGCCGCCTCTTCCACTATCAGTTGGGCGTGTACAATGGTGAGGGCATCAACACGAAGGACAAGGACGAGCGCAAGGACTTCATCGGCGGACTTTGGGTGATGCCCATGCAGGGACTCCGCATCGGTGCCTTCGGATGGACAGGAAGCCGTGGCAACATGACCGACCCTCTCACGGGCAACACCATCAGCATGAAGAAGAATCGCTATGCCCTCTCTGCTGAGTACGACAAGGACGAGTTCACCTTCCGTGCCGAGTATCTGCACAGCCAGGGATGGGGTGCCGACAAGGTGGGCAGCAACACCATCGACTATGCCAAGGGCGACAAGGCAGACGGTTGGTACGTCTTCGGCATCGTGCCCGTCATCAAGAGCAAGCTCCACGCCAAGGCGCGCTACCAGACCTACCGCGACAACAAGGAATGGAGCCGTTCCAAGACCATGTACGAAGTCGGTGCCAACTACTTCTTCACCAAGAACGTGCAGCTGAACATGGAGTACGCTCGTGTCAACGACCGCACCATCGCCTGCGATAGGCACAACTACAACTTCTTCGACGTCGAGTTCGACTTCCGTTTCTGACACACACACTCTCTCACACACCCACACGGGGGAGGCATCCATTTCCACGGTGCCTCCCCTTTTCGTTTAGCGGTTATCGGTTTGAAAAACTTGGGGAAATGTTTGGCGGGGTAGGGAGAAAGGATATATCTTTGCAAGTGAAATAAAAGCCAACCATATAATTAATAACTCTAAAACCGATGCCTATGGGATAGGAAATAGGATAGGGGAGAAACAGAAAGAGCCTGTGCGATTGCACGGGCTCTCGTGTTGTACGAAGATGATTGAGAAAATGAAATCAATATTCAATATCTCAATATTGGTTATCTGTTTCCTTTCACCCTGTTGTGTGTCTTGCACAGCATCTGGCAATTCTCTATGTCCGTGCTTTTTATCCCAATAAGTTTCCTACGCTTTTGGCTGAACGCGAAATAATAGCGAATGCTTTGTTATGGTCCGGCTTTCTCCCCGAACCGTTGGCAAAAGTACGAAGAAATTTCGAATAATCACTCTCATTTATAAAAAAAGTGAGAAAAAATTTGGTTTGCAACTAAAATGCAGTTACATTTGCAGGCAAATAAGACTAACGAAATGGGAACAAAAGAAAAGTTACGTGAAAGGTTTCTGAAACAGCCTTCAGACTTTACTTTCGAAGAGATGCAGCGTCTTTTGGAGGGTTATGGCTACGAGAAGAGCAACAAGGGACGTACATCTGGTTCGCGCATCATCTTCAAGAATGGGGACAAGCGCCCCATCATGTTGCACAAACCCCATCCTGGCAACATCGTGAAAGGATACGCCATGAAGCAGGTTTACGAAGAATTGAAAGAAGCTGGTTTAATAAAATAGGAGGTACAGAATATGAACACAATGACGTATAAAGGTTATTTAGGCTCAGTGTCTTACAGCGAAAAAGACCAAGTGTTTTTCGGTAAGATTGAAGGCATTAATGGACTCGTGAACTTTGAAGGCGAGAGCGTCAAGGAACTGACATCTGCCTTCCACGAGGCTGTGGATGATTATCTGGCTTATTGCGAGGATGAGGGTATTGTTCCCGACAAGAGTTATACAGGTGTGCTGAATGTACGACTCACTCCTGCCATCCACCGCCAGATTGCAATGCTTGCCATTCAGGCAGGTATTTCCATCAATGCATACATCAAAAAGACTTTGGAGGAAAGGTTGGAGGAACCTGTTGAAGTGTGATAGGTTTTGGGCTTTACAAACATCAAGGAGTCTGTGCGGAGAAATGCACGGGCTCCTTTTTGTTATATGTTGGATAAGAATCAGCAGGGAACGGTTAATTTTCAATAAGGACGGGTTATTTCTCAATAAGGGTGGGTTATTGGAAAATAAGCGTGCGTTATTGGGGGGGGGCGTGGCGGCGCGCGCGAGTACTATATTGAGATATTGATTATTGATTTTACTTTGAAGCGATGATAGGAATAGGAGAAATAAGTTATAATATCAGTATAATAAATTAATAATCAATAATATATATAAATATTTAGGTATATAATCACTACTTTTCCCTTTCTTGATGTAAAAAACAAAAATCAATATTCAATATTTGAATATAACATTTCCAATTTGTTGTTTGTAAGTGACAAAAAGAATGGCTAACTTAGCGGCAAATTATTGTAAATAACTATGAATGAAGACATTAAAAATGCTGGTACAGCAGAGCAAGTACAAGGATTGGAAAACATGCCAAAATCTTTTCTGTTAACGGTTTAGGAGTTCAAAGTTCAAGAGGTTCAACGTTCAAGGTTAGCGTGAACGAATAAAAGAAACGAATGAGTCACGATTGGCTCATTCGTTTTATTTGTTTCATTTGCCCTGAAGGGGCGATGTTCCCAAAAATTCTTGTTTTACTCGTCAAGTGCCTTGAGCTTTGCTTTGATTTCTTCCTTGTCTGCCTTGAGCTTCTCCATCTTGCGGTTCAGCTCCTCGATGAGGGCGTTGCCTTGCTTGGACTTGCTGCTGAGGGTGAGGAAACCGAGGTTGTTCTCGTAGGTCTTGATTTCGTTATTGAGGATGTCGAGCTGACGGGTGAGGCGTGAACGCACGTCGTTGCCGTTGCCACCCTTGATGCTCTCCTTGAAGCGGTCGATGCGGCGCTTGGCTGCATGCTCGTTGGCATAGCCGTAGAGGCGGTCCATCTGCTCGCGGAGGAGCTTGTAGAGCTTGTCCTTGTCCTTGAAAGGCACGTGGCCAATCTGGTTCCACTCGTCCTGTGCCTCACGGAGCTTGGAGCGGAGGTCGCCTTCGAACTCCTCGGGCACGATGGCTGCGAGGGCGTCGATGATGGCGCGCTTCTTCTCGAGGTTGGCTGTCTGCTCGCTGTGGGCATCCTTGTTCGCCTCTTTCTTGGCTGCGAAGAAGGTGTCGCAGGCGGTGTTGAAGCGCTCCCAGATCTGGTCGCTGTACTTCTTGGGCACGGTGCCGATTTCCTTCCACTTCTTCTGTAACTCGACGAGCTTGTCGCTGGTTGCCTTCCAGTCGGTGCTGTCCTTGAGCGCCTCTGCCTGCTCGACGAGTTCGAGCTTGAGGGCGTAGTTCTGGTTGAGGTTCTCGCGCACGCTCTGGAAGTATTCGTTCTTGCGGGTGAAGAAGGCGTCGCATGCGCCACGGAAACGCTCGAAGATCTTGGTGTTCATCTTCTGTGGGGCGTAGCCGATGGTCTTCCACTCTGCCTGCAAGGCGATGATTTTTTCTGAGAGGGCGTTCCACTCGGCGAAGGTCTTCAGCCCCTCGAGGTCGAAGGCTTCGATGGTCTCGCAGATGGCGGTCTTCTTGGCGAGGTTCTCCTCTTCCTTCTCCTTGCGTGCCTCGAAGAACTCCTGATGACGCTTGTTGATGACGGTGGATGCTTCCTTGAAGCGGTTCCAGATGCCTTCGCGAAGGTCGCTTGCCACGGGTCCTGTCTCGCGGAAGTCCTGGTGGAGCTGCTGCAACTTGCGGAATGCGACGATGACGTCGGTCTCGTCTGCCAGTTTCTCAGCGGCTTCGCAGAGGGCTGTCTTGCGCTCGAGGTTCTTCTTGAAGTCGTAGGCGCGCAGCTCGTTGCTGAGCTTCAGGGTGTCGTAGAATTCTTCCACTGCCTGCTGGTAGGTCTTCCAGAGGCTGGTCGCCTTCTCAGCCGGCACTTCCTTGATGTCGTTCCACTGCTGCTGCAACTCCTTGAAGTCGTTGTAGCCACGGTTGATCTCGTCGGGATTCTCCGTGATGGCCTTTATCTTGTCGATGATTTCGAGTTTCTTCTGATAGTTCGCCTCGCGCTCCTGCTCGAGTGCTGCCGCAGCGGCTGCACGCTTCTCGCGGATGACAGCCATCAATTCCTTGAAGGTGTTCTCCTCGGGGTCGGGCTCTGGGGCGTACTCCTCGGCAGCGCCTCCTTCTTCGATGAACTTCTTGTATGCGGCGTCGGCTTCGGCGCGGTGGATGCGGTAGAAGTTGCTCTTGAGGCTGTCGAGTTCTTGGCGAGTGACCTCTTCGTCGCTTTCCGAAATCTCCTTGAGTCGGTCGATGACCTCGGTCTCGGTCTCGTAAGTGGCGAAAGAAGTGGTTGAGGTTTCTGCCTGAGGCTCTTCGACAGCTTCTTCGACTACTGGCTCGGCAGCTTCGTCGGCTACTGGCTCAGCGGCTTCTTCGGTTGCAGCTGCTGCAACGTGTGCTGTTTCTTCTGCTGCAACAGGCTCTGCTGCAGGTTCTACTGTAGGTTCAACTACAGGTTCCTCAGTGGGGTTCTGAATTTCAGTCATAGTTGTTTAGTGTATTATATTAAGCATGATTGTATAGACATAGACGACTGCCGCCGGAATGGCAAGCAGTGAACTATCAAAGCGATCGAGCATGCCGCCATGCCCCGGAAGGATGTTGCCAGAGTCTTTGATGCCCACGCGGCGCTTGAGCAACGACTCCACAAGGTCGCCCCAGGTGCCGAAGAGGACGGTGAGCACGGCAAGACCTGCCCAGAGAATGCGGGAGGTGATGTCGGGAAGCGTCTCGGCAAAGGGAACGAAACTGGCAATGACTTGTGACGCCACGACTGCTGTGAGCCCACCGCCGATGCTGCCTTCCCACGACTTGTGGGGAGAGATGCGCGGGAAGAGGTGGTGCTTGCCCAGCCATGAACCGAAAAGATAGGCGCCCGTGTCGCTTGCCCACAGGAAGATGAACAAGGAGAGGGCGTACCAGTAGTAGTAAGTCACCCCTGCTGGAGTGCTGATGAAGCACAGGGTGTTCAGGGATGCGAATGGCAGGGCGATGTAGAGCTGTGCCATGAAGGTCATGCCCCAGTTCTGGATGTTGTCGGGGCGGTCGAAGTATAGTTCAGATACCAGCAGGTAAATGATGGAAATGAGGTAGGGGATGAACACCTCTGCCCCCATGATGTTGGTGTTGAATGCCCACACCGCCACAAACAGGTAGGCTGCTGCAACGGTGGTGATGAAACGGTTGACATGCAAGTGCATGTGACGATTGGCAATCGTAGTGAACTCCCACACCGTCAGGGCTGTGATGACCGTGAACAGGAGCAAGAGAGAGTAGGGGTTGAACACGATTCCGCCCACAAGGACGATGACGAACAGTGCACCCGTGATGGCACGTATGATCAAATTCTTCACGTTTCTTTTCTTTAGGTTTTGTCTGTTTCAGGTGATGGTTCTGGGGAAGGATTCTCAGCAGCCTGTCCCGCTTCTTTTGCTTTCTCAGCCTTCTCTAAGACTGCCTGCACGATCTTCTGACGGATGATTTCCTCGTTCTCCTTCTTGTGGTCGGTGGCGTCAGTGGGCTGTTCCTCCTCGCCGTCCTTGTTCTCGGCATTGGCAGCCAGGATTTCATCGGTGCGTGAAGTCCATGGACGCTTGCCAAAGATTTCTTCGAGGTCCTCAGCAAAGATGACTTCCTTCTCGATGAGTCGCTGAGCGAGCTGTGCATGACCGTCCTTGTGCTCCAGAAGCACTTTCTTGGCACGCTCGTACTCGCTGGCGATGAGGCGACGCACCTCCTCGTCGATGGTCTCGGCGGTCTTGTCGCTGTAGGGCTTGCTGAATTGATATTCCTGATTGTCGTAGTAGCAGAGGTTAGGAAGCTTCTCGCCCATACCGGCATAGGCAATCATGCCGTAAGCCCGTTTGGTCACCTTCTCCAAGTCGTTCATGGCTCCCGTGGAGATGCGTCCCGTGAACAGTTCCTCAGCAGCACGTCCACCCAATGTGGCGCAAATCTCGTCGAGTATCTCCTCCTTGGTGGAAATCTGACGCTCCTCAGGCATGTACCAGGCAGCACCAAGGGCTTGACCACGCGGTACGATGGTGACCTTCACCAGTGGGTTGGCATATTCGAGGAACCACGAAATGGTGGCATGACCTGCCTCGTGAAGGGCAATGGTGCGCTTCTCATTGGCTGTGAGTAGCTTGGTCTTCTTCTCCAAACCGCCGATAATACGGTCAACGGCATCGAGGAAACATTGCTTGTCCACCCACTCCTTGTTGTTGCGGGCAGCGATGAGGGCAGCCTCGTTGCAGACATTGGCGATGTCGGCACCCGAGAAGCCCGGTGTCTGACGTGCCAACTGAGCCACCTCCACGGTCTCGTCAATCTTGAGTGGTTTCAGATGCACCATGAAAATCTCCTTGCGCTCGTTCAGGTCGGGGAGATCCACGTGTATCTGGCGGTCGAAACGTCCTGCACGGAGCAATGCCTTGTCGAGGATGTCGGCGCGGTTGGTGGCTGCCATGATGATGATACCGCTGTTGGTACCGAAGCCGTCCATCTCGGTCAGCAACTGGTTGAGGGTGCTTTCACGCTCGTCGTTGCCACCCATGGCTGCGGTCTTGCTGCGGGCACGACCGATGGCGTCAATCTCATCGATGAAGATGATGCATGGTGCCTTTGCCTTTGCCTGCTGGAACAGGTCGCGAACACGGCTGGCTCCCACACCCACGAACATCTCCACGAACTCGGAACCTGACAGGGAGAAGAAGGGTACGCCAGCCTCTCCTGCCACCGCTTTTGCCAATAAGGTCTTACCCGTTCCCGGAGGTCCCACGAGGAGTGCTCCCTTCGGGATCTTACCACCGAGGTTGGTGTACTTCTCAGGCTTTTTCAGGAAATCGACAATCTCCTGAACCTCCTGCTTGGCACCCGCCTGACCAGCCACATCCTTGAAGGTGATCTGGGGTGAGTTTTTGTCGTCTTTCTCAAAGAGCTGGGCTTTGGACTTGCCTACGGAAAAGATGCCGCCAGCACCGCCCATGAAGCCTCCGCCTCCGATTCCCCTCATGATGAAAATCCAGATGAGGATGATGATGACGAGTGGAGCGAAGTTCCATAAGAGGTTAGAAATGAAGTCATTATCACGTTCGTATGAAACCTTTCCTGTAAAGTTTCCCTCTTTGTTCTGCTCGTCAAGGTAGCTCTCCAAATTGTCGATGGAACCAAACTCCACCTTGATGCGGGCAGGCTTCTTGTTCTTGTTGACGGCACCATACACCTGCTTCTCATACTTGGAGTTGATGGCAAGCGTGAGGGTGTTGTTGTCTTTGTTGACGGTCACGTCAGCCACATAGCCCTTGGTCACAAAATCCTTAAAAGTGGTGTAATCCACGCTGCGTGAAGCAGAGGTGTCGTGTCGTGTGAAAATCATGAATGCCAATCCTGCAATGAGCAAGATGTAGAGCCACGTGAAGTTGAAGCGTGGCTTTTGCATTCTGTTGTTGCTGTTATTGTTGTTATTGTTTGTATTCATGTCTCGTTAGTCAATGTCTGGAATGTCTGTGATTTCGGCATCTTCCCAAAGGTTGTCCACATCGTAGAACTCGCGTGCATCGGGCACGAAGATGTGCACGACCACGTCGATGTAGTCGATGGCAACCCAGAGATTGTTTCTTGTGCCGTCCACTGCCGATGGACGTGCTTTCTGTTCCTTGCGGGTGAAATCTCGCACGGATTCTGTGATGGCTGCCACCTGACTGGGCGAATTACCTTCGCCGATGACCAGATATTTAGTGATGGTGTCGTCAATGCCTTCGAGGTTGACTACACGGATTTTCTTTCCTTTCTTCTCTTGAATGCCTGCAATGCAGGACTTTACCAACTTTTCGGTTTCTGTCATTTATTATAATATGTGTGTTAATTTTCTTCTAATTCGCGTTTCTTCTTCTCTTCAATCATTTGGAAGTCTTTGGGACGCAACACGAAGTTGCTGCCGAGGTACTTCTCCTTGACAATGACGTTGCTTGCCAGTTCGGGGGGCGTTCCCTTGAAGAGGATGCGACCCTCAAAGAGCAAATAGGCACGGTCTGTGATGCAAAGCGTCTCCTGCACGTTGTGGTCGGTGATGAGGATGCCGATGTTGCGGTCTTTCAGCTTCCACACCACATACTGGATGTCCTCCACAGCGATGGGGTCGACACCGGCAAAAGGTTCGTCGAGCATGATGAACTTCGGGTCGATGGCCAAGCAGCGCGCAATCTCGCAACGTCTTCTTTCACCTCCTGAGAGCTGGTTTCCTCTGTTCTTCCTCACTTTCTGCAAGTTGAACTCGTCAAGCAACCTCTCCAAATGCTCCCGTTGCTCCTCTGTCGATTTGTATTTCATCTCCAACACCGTCATGATGTTGTCCTCCACGCTCATGGTGCGGAACACGCTTGCCTCCTGTGCCAGATAGCCCACACCCTTCTTTGCACGCGTCGAAACAGGGTCTTTGGTGATTTCTTGGTCGTTGATGAACACCTGACCGCTGTTGGGCACCACCAATCCTGTCGTCATGTAGAACGAAGTGGTCTTTCCTGCTCCGTTAGGTCCTAACAACCCGACGATTTCTCCTTGTCGCACACTAATGGACACGTTGTTTGCCACTGTGCGCTTTCCGTATGTCTTGACCAGGTTGCGAGTGTAGAGCGTGTTCCGTTCTTCGGAAAACTCTGGTATGTTCTCGTCACCTGCATTCGTGGTTACAGATATGTTTTTTAACTCCATAAGTTGTCAAATTAGTTACAAAAGTACGAATTGTTTGTTGATTAGGCGCTTTCTGAAAGGAAAAACTATGTTAAAAGCCGTTCTTTTGAACAAAAATGACTAATTTTGCCAAGATTTTGCTATTTATAAATCATTAAAGTAATAATAGAAGTGCTATCAATCAAGAGTGGATTAACCCATTTGGGTAAGTATGTATTGTTGATGGGTCGTGTGCTGACACAACCCGACAGATGGAGAATGTTCTTCAAGCAATATGTGACGGAGATGTATCAATTGGGATACAATTCCATCGGCATTGTGCTCATCATCTCCTTCTTCATCGGAGCCGTCATTTGTCTCCAGATCAAACTGAACATTCAAAGTCCTTGGATGCCCCGCATGGTGGTGGGCTACACGACGCGTGAGATCATGTTGCTGGAGTTCTCGTCGAGTATTATGTGTCTGATTCTTGCTGGTAAGGTGGGTTCGAACATTGCATCGGAGATTGGCACCATGCGCATCACGCAACAGATAGATGCGCTTGACATTATGGGTGTCAACTCTGCCAATTACCTCATTCTTCCCAAGATTGTGGGATTGATGACTATCATGCCGATCTTGGTGACATTGAGTGTGACGGCAGGTATTTTAGGTGCCTATGCCACCTCGCTGATGGGAACGACCACGGTGCCAGAACTGGACGAGGGTTTCCGATACCAGTTTAACCAATGGTTCTTCTGGTGTGGTATGATCAAGGCGGTGGTCTATGGCTTTATTATCACCAGTGTCTCAGCCTATAAGGGCTACACGGTGGAAGGTGGTAGTGTGGAAGTGGGTGTGTCGAGCACCGATGCCGTTGTCACCAGTAGTATTTTGATTCTCTTTTCCGATATTTTCTTGACAAACATGCTGACATGATAAAAGTAGAACACTTATATAAGAGTTTTGAAGACAAGGAAGTGTTGCAAGACATCAATGCAACGTTCCGTGATGGCGAGGTCAACCTCATCATCGGTCAGAGTGGTAGCGGTAAGACGGTGCTGATGAAGAACATCGTGGGCTTGCTCACACCCACAAAGGGAAGTATCTTTTATGATGACCGCGACTTTGTGTCCTTGTCGAAGAAGGAGA
Organism: uncultured Bacteroidales bacterium; assembly: GCA_902768125.1. Classification (GTDB taxonomy): domain Bacteria; phylum Bacteroidota; class Bacteroidia; order Bacteroidales; family Bacteroidaceae; genus Minthosoma. The sequence goes on from CACXKA010000013.1 coordinate 54,981, forward strand.
AGATTTTGCTTCGCCGCGAGATGGGCATGATTTTCCAGAGTGCTGCGCTGTTCGATTCCATGTCGGTGTTGGACAATGTCATGTTCCCATTGAATATGTTTTCGTATGATGCTTACGAAGATCGTAAACGTCGTGCGCTCGATTGTTTGGCGCGAGTGAACCTTCAAGGTGCAGAAAATAAGTTCCCTGGTGAAATCTCTGGTGGTATGCAGAAGCGTGTGGCGATTGCACGAGCAATCGTCTTGCAACCGAAATATCTCTTCTGCGATGAACCGAACTCAGGTCTTGACCCCAAAACGAGCATCGTGATTGACGAACTCATTGCGGGTATCACCCATGAGGATAAAATCACCACCATCGTCAACACCCACGACATGAACTCCGTGATGGGCATTGGCGAGAACATTACCTTCATCTGTGAGGGACGTGCCGAGTGGCAAGGCAACAACAAAGAGATTATGGATGCCACCAATAAGAAACTGGAAGACTTTATTTTTGCCAGCGATATTCTGCGTCAGGCAAAGGAACTGCACGACCAACAGAAGAAGTAATGATTGTTTGTATTGCAGAGAAACCGAGTGTGGCACGTGACATTGCCAATGTGTTGGGTGCCCGCGACATGAAGCAAGGCTACATTGAAGGCAACGGCTATCAGGTCACTTGGACGTTTGGACACTTGTGCGAACTGAAAGAGCCTGATGAGTATAACCCTCGTTGGAAGCGTTGGGATTTATGGGACCTCCCCATGATTCCTCCGCGTTTTGGTATTCGTCTGAAGAACGATGATGGCGTGCAGCGTCAGTTTGCCACGATTGAAAAACTCATGCAGGCGGCAGATGGTATCATCAATTGTGGTGATGCTGGGCAGGAAGGTGAGTTGATTCAGCGTTGGGTCATGCAGAAGGCTGGGGCGAAGTGTCCAGTCAAACGACTCTGGATATCTTCTTTGACAGAAGAAGCAATTCGGGAGGGTTTCAATAACCTGAAAGACCAAATCGAATATCAGTCACTTTACGAGGCTGGACTTTGTCGTGCTATTGGTGACTGGACACTTGGCATGAACGCCACCCGCCTTTACACCCTCAAATATGGACAACAGAAACAAGTGCTCTCCATTGGTCGTGTGCAGACACCCACATTGGCATTGATTGTGCGTCGCCAACAGGAGATAGAGAGTTTTGTGCCCAAGCAAAGTTGGGTGCTCTCCACCCTTTATCGCGATACCAAATTCACCGCCATTGCCCATGATGAAGAAGCAGAGGCAGAGGATGCTGCAGAGGTGAAAGCAGCAGCTGAACAAGGTAAAACAATCAAGAGTAAAGGACCTATTTTCAGACAAATAGAATATTTAACTGAAGCAGAAGGTCAAGCGGTGCTTCAATCTATTGAGGGACAACCTTTCAAGGTGACTGACATCCAGAAGAAGAAAGGGGTGGAGGCTCCGCCACGACTTTATGACTTGACTTCCTTACAGGTGGATTGCAACCGTAAATTCGGTTATTCTGCTGAACAGACCTTGCAACTTATCCAGAGTCTCTACGAAAAGAAATTCACTACTTATCCGCGTGTTGACACCACTTTCCTAAGTGATGATATCTATGCCAAGTGTCCCCAGACGCTTCGTGGTTTGAAAGGTTATGAGCAATTCACGCAACCGCTGGAAGGAAAACCATTGCCGAAATCGAAGAAAGTCTTTGACTCTTCCAAAGTGACGGATCACCACGCCATTATCCCTACAGGTGTGCCAGCCATCAGTCTCACTGATATGGAACGTCGTGTGTACGACTTGGTGACTCGTGCCTTCATCGCCGTGTTCTATCCTGATTGCAAGTTCGAGACCACAACTGTTTTTGGAGAAGTGAAGCCCGAAACGATGGATGCTGTTCTTTTCCGAACGAGTGGGCGAGTCATTCTTGATGAAGGATGGAAAGTGATTTATAAGAAGAATGCCGCTGAAAATGTTGATGATGATGAAAATGGTGGTGCTGACGATGATCGTTCACTCCCTGCTTTCCAGAAAGGCGAGAGTGGTCCTCATGTTCCTATGCTGTCTGAAAAATGGACACAACCTCCTAAGCCCTATACAGAAGCGACTTTGCTTCGTGCGATGGAGACTGCTGGCAAGTTTGTCGATAACGAAGAACTTCGTGATGCCATGAAGGAGAACGGCATTGGTCGTCCTTCCACTCGTGCTGCCATCATCGAAACCCTCTTCAAGCGTCGCTACATCCGCAAGGAACGCAAAAGCCTCGTGGCGACTCCAACGGGTGTTGAACTCATCGGCATCATCCACGAGGAACTCCTTAAAAGTGCTGAACTCACAGGTATCTGGGAAAAGAAGCTTCGTGAGATAGAGAAGAAGCAATACGATGCTCCGACCTTCATTGAGGAACTGAAGCAGATGGTCACCGACCTCATCAACCAAGTGCGTAACGACAATTCCAACCGTCATGTTGCCATCACCACGGAAGAGGATTTGAAGAAGAAGGCGAAGAAGGTGGCTCCCACCAATGCTCCTGCAGGTTTCCAACCTCAGAAGAAGTCCGCACCCAAGAAGGCACCCAAGAAAACCACGGAGGAAGTCAAAGCCACCCATAATCCCGATGAAATCATTGGTATGCCTTGTCCTATCTGCCACGAGGGGCACATCATCAAGGGTAAAACGGCTTATGGTTGTTCCCGTTGGAAGGAAGGTTGTACGTATCGGCTTCCCTTCGAACAAGCATAGTGCATGGTGAATATTGGAAAAAAGTAGAAAAAGGCAAAAAATGCAACTGCTTTCCGCATTACTTTATCATTTTTTCGTATCTTTGCACCGATATTACAATCCATATCACAAATACAAAAACCTATATCACTAATAATTACATTAATCGATTATGAAGTATTCTGTACTTAAAACCTTGACTATTGCCGCATTGCTCTTCCCTTTTGCGCTGACGATGCAGGCTCAAAATGATGAAAAGATCCAAAACCCCATGTTGTGGGCAGACGTGCCTGACCCTGATGTCATTCGCGTTGGCGACACTTTCTATTTGGTTTCTACAACGATGCACTTGATGCCTGGTGCTCCAGTGATGGCGTCGAAAGACTTGAAAAACTGGGAGACCGTGGGCTATATCTTTGATAAATTGACGGACTCTCCGAAGTACGATATGCAGGAGGGTACGGTATATGGTCGTGGTCAGTGGGCTACCTCTCTGAAGTATCATGATGGTAAGTTCTGGGCTTTGCTCGCACCTAATGAGTCAGGTCCTATGGGTGACACTTATATTTTCACGGCACCAAAGGCAGAGGGTCCATGGACGATTCATGCTCGTCTTCGCCATTTCCATGATGCCACTTTGTTTTTCGATGACGATGGTACACCCTATGTGTTCTTTGGAACAGGTGAGATGTGTCAGCTGACACGTGACCTGAAGGGTGTTGTCGAGGGTAGCCTCCGTCATTATTTCCAGCGTGAGGAAGACGAGCGTGGTTTGTTGGAAGGTACCCGTGTTGTCAAGCACAACGGCACCTACTATGCCCAACTCATCAGCCATGTTTACGCTCCAGGTCGTCATCGTCGTGAGGTCTGCTACCGCACGAAGGACTTGAAGGGTACTTGGGAGAAGAACGTCATTCTGGAAAGCGACTTTGGTGGTTTCTCTTATTTGGCACAAGGCACAATCGTTGACACAGAAGAAGGTGACTGGTATGGTATTATGTTCCAAGATCGTGGTGGTGTGGGTCGTGTGCTCACTCTTTCACCTGTCCGCTGGATTGATGGTTGGCCCATGTTGGGTGATGAGAACGGCAAGGTGCCAGACGTGATGCGTCCATACAAGAGTGGACAGCCTGTCAAGAAAATCGTGTGCGAAGACGATTTCTCTGGTGAGAAGCTCGGCTTGCATTGGCAATGGAACCACAATCCTATCGACGATGCATGGAGTCTCAAGGAACGCCCAGGTTTCTTGCGTCTGAAGACCAACCGTGTGGTGCCCAATCTCTATCTGGCTCCTAACACGCTGACGCAGCGTATGTTTGGTCCAACTTGCAGTGGTGTTGTCTGCATCGATTATTCAAAGATGAAGGATGGTGACTGTGCTGGTTTCTGTGCTTTCAATGGTGACACGGGTGCGATGACCATCAAGTGCTCAGGTAAGAATTTCTCTTTGGAGATGAGTGAGCAGAACGTCAGTCTTACAGATCGCGAGAAAGCAGTTACTAAAGTGGACGAGAAGGTGGTTGAGACTGTGACTCTTTCTTCCAAGTCAAAGAAAATCTGGTTGCGCATTGATGGTGACTTCCAGCCAGGTCATAACGACGCAGCCAACTTCTACTATAGCTATGACGGTCAGGAGTGGACTCAGATTGGTTCTAAGAACTATCGTATGATTTTTGACTATCGTCGATTCTTCATGGGTTCCAAGTTTGCCATCTTCAACTATGCAACCAAGAAAGCCGGTGGCTATATTGACGTGGATGAATTCAAATTGCCTTAAAGGTTGAACATACCCCAATACATGATAGGAGGGATTGCATTTCACAAGGATGCAGTCCCTCCTTCTTGATGGTGAAGAGGATGTCTTTTCAATGGCGATGGAGATATTATTGAATTGATTCATTGAAGGTTCAAAAACAATTCGTACCTTTGCACCATGAAAAGTGTGCTGAGGATAGGAATTGATGGAACGAGATTTATGAGAGTGTTTATAAATATCATTATTTTGCTTGCTGCTGTGTTGCAAGGGACGGGATGTTCTGGGAACCATGCGATGTGGAAGTCGCAGAAAGAACAGGAACTTTGCAACGACAGTGCTATTCAATACAATCATATGGAAGAGTATAAGTATCATTACAAGTATCCGCATCCGAGTGTGACGACGGATAACGTGATTTTTGGATTCGATGGAAAAGTCGTGAAGGTGTTGCTGATTGAGAGGAAGTTTGACCCCTATAAGGGCTATTGGGCATTCCCTGGTGGTTTTCTGGAGATGACGGAATCGACGGAGGAAGGAGCCAAGCGTGAACTGAAGGAAGAAACGGGTTTGGACACCACGTTCGTCAAACAGTTCCATACTTTCTCGACACCTGACCGCGACCCTCGTGAACGGGTGATTACAGTTGCTTATTATTCGTTGGTACGCATGAGTGAAGTGAAGGGTATGGACGATGCTGCTCAGGCAAAGTGGTTCTCGTTGGATGAAGTGCCGAAGTTGGCTTTCGACCACGAGGAGATGTTGCGTATCGCAAAAGAGGAAATCAGTAAGGAAATGCGTCTGGATACGAAAGACTGGCAGGAGATGACGAAGGGATTTACGAAGGAAGAAGTGGAGAAAATCAAGGAATGGATAGGAAAGAAATAGAACAGGCTGTTGAGAAATATCTGACGCAGACAGGATATGAGCGGATGGCATTGAAGGCAGCGATGTTTGATATGGATGGTGTGCTGTTCGACTCGATGAAGAATCATGCGAAGTGTTGGCATGAGACAATGGCGCATTTCGGATTGGACTTGCCCGAATGGGAGGCTTATATGCATGAAGGGCGTACGGGTGCTGGCACCATCAATATCGTGTCAATGCGTCAACGTGGGTACGAGGCGACAGAGGAGGAAATACACAATATCTATAAATACAAGAGTGACCTCTTCAATCGTTGTCCGAAGGCGGAACGGATGCCTGGAGCGTATGAGCTGTTGGTGAAAGTGAAAGCGAGTGGGGTAGTGCCGATGGTCGTAACGGGCAGCGGACAAGTGACTTTGTTGGAGCGACTGAACAGAAACTTCCCCGACATCTTTCAGGCAGAGTTGATGGTGACAGCGTTTGATGTGAAGTATGGAAAGCCGAATCCAGAGCCTTATTTGATGGGGATGGAGAAATATAGAGAAAATAGGCAGTGTAGCCAAGAGGGTGTGGAACCGAACCAGTTTGTTGTGGTGGAGAATGCACCTTTGGGGGTGCAAGCAGGTGTGGCGGCAGGCGTGTTCACCATTGCTGTGAATACAGGACCACTCCCCGATGAGGCTTTACTCAGTCAAGGGGCGAACCTATTGTTCCATTCGATGCAGGAGTTCTGTGATGAATGGGAAAATGTATATGAAGTATTGAAGGCCTAATCCCTCCTCATGATTCCGTTGATGATTCTGCCATCAATATGACGACGGGCAGAGAAGAAAAGGTCGTAGTTGGTATAGGTGTCAATGCCTGAAACGTGGATGTTTTCAGGGTTGACGCCTTTTTCGATGAGTTGCAATCGGTTGCATGACCAGAGGTCTATGTGCCATTTCTCTGCTTGTGGATTGCGTGAGTCAGGATAGCGTCTGGCAAGTTGCTCCATCGGAAAACCTGCTTGGGCAAAAAGGTCATAGACTTCATCACCCACCTCGAAACTCTCAGGACCAATACCCGGACCAATGATGGCGTGCAGGTTTTCAGGCTGTGTGCCATAGGTGGCTTTCAGAATGTCAATGTTGGCTTCGACAATGCGTTTCTGTGTACCCTTCCATCCTGCATGGACAGCAGAAACCACGTGAGTGTGGTCATCCCAAAGCAAGACAGGGATGCAGTCAGCAGTCTTCACACAGACAAACACATCCGAGAGGTTGGTGGAGAGGGCATCTACACCATCGAGGGCAAGTACCTGCTCAAGTGGATTCTTGCTGATGAAAGCCTCGTCAATGATGCGAGTCGTTGTTCCATGCACCTGATGATGGGGCATGAAAAGGCGTGGAATAGGGATGGAAACACCGCCATCTCGTGTTGTGGAGAAGGCGGTGATATGAGAGGGTGTAGGGTAGATGTGCATGCTTAATCGTTCAATTTATTCTTCATATTCGAAGTCTTCCAAGTCCTCAATCTCCTCTTCGTCAAGGTACTCAATGTCCTCTTCCTCTGGAATGTCCTCGTCGCCCCAGCCTTCATCGTCATCGGCGATATCGTCCATGTAGGCGAAAGTCTTGGCGGAGTGGATGATGGACTCTTGGGTGTTGATGGCAGCGATTTTGTTGCTTTCGCTGTTCATTTCTTGCCACAGGATGTCTTTGAGTTCTTGTAGTCCTTGCTGGGCAACCGAACTGATGAAGACAACGGGAATGTCGTCGGGCAGTCCTTCCTTCAGCATTTCCTTCAGTTCTTCATCCTGACCTAAGAGGTCGCACTTGGTGATGGCGAGCACTCTTCCCTTGTCGAGTAGGTCGGGGTTGAACTGTGCCAATTCATTGAGCAGCACGTCATATTCGTGACGAATATCTTCTGTATCGGCTGGCACCATGAAGAGCAACAGGGAATTGCGTTCGATATGACGAAGGAAACGGAGTCCCAGACCTCGTCCCTCACTGGCTCCCTCGATGATGCCTGGGATGTCGGCAATGACAAACGAACGTCCGTCGCGATAGGACACAATGCCCAGCGAAGGCTCAAGGGTGGTGAAGGGGTAGTTGTCAATCTTCGGCTTGGCAGAAGAAATCGCATTGACCAGCGTGGATTTTCCTGCATTCGGGAAGCCCACAAGACCCACGTCAGCCAAGAGTTTCAGTTCCAGAATGAAACTGCGCTCCTGCATCGGTTCACCTGGTTGTGCATAACGTGGAGCCTTGTTGGTGGGGGTGGCAAAGTTGAAGTTGCCCAATCCGCCACGACCACCTTTCAGGAGAATCACCTCCTGCTCGTGTTCCGTCACGTCGCAGATGTATTCACCCGTTTCAGCATCATACACCGCTGTGCCACAAGGCACTTCGATGTAGGCATTGGCTCCCTGTTTGCCACTTGACTTGTTCTTCGAGCCATTGCCACCATGCTCTGCCTGAATGTGACGATCGTAGCGCAGGTGGAGCAAGGTCCAGTAGTTGCGGTTTCCACGTAGAATCACGTGACCACCACGACCACCATTGCCACCGTCAGGACCACCCTTCGGCAGGTATTTCGCACGGTGCATGTGAGTGGAACCACGTCCACCCCGTCCCGAACGACAATAGATCTTTACATAGTCAATGAAATTGGAGTCAGCCATTCCTTATTTTTGTGTGTCGAGGAAAGCGAAAATCTCACCCAGCATCACGTCCTTGGAACCCTTCCAAGTGAATGCGTTGCGGATACCTTCCTGCTCAAACCACTTAGAGAGAGGTTCGGTTTGCTTGTGATATACTTCGAAACGCTTCTTGATGGTCTCTTCGTTGTCGTCAGCACGACCTTGCTCTTTCGCACGGTTGAGCAGACGAGCCAGAAGAGTCTCTTCGTCCACGATGAGTTCGAGCATGATGCCCATGTCGTGCTTGCGCTCAGCGAGCATCTTCTTCAATGCCTCTGCCTGAGCGATTGTGCGTGGGAAACCGTCGAAGATAACGCCTTTGCCTGCTGGCAGCGCATCGTATGTCTTGGCGAGGATGTCAATCATCAGTTCATCGGGGATGAGCTGTCCGTTGTCGATGTATCCCTTGGCAATCTTGCCGAGTTCAGTACCATTCTTGATTTCACTGCGAAGCACATCGCCAGTAGAAATGTGTCCCATACCATAACGTGCGACAATCTCGTCGCTGTAGGTGCCTTTGCCAGAACCTGGTGCACCAAAGATGATAATATTCTTCATTGTGTTGTGATTGTATGTTTTGATTAATTCTCTTTCACTACGTAGATGTCTTGATAATTGCGTCCCATACCGTCGAAGTCAAGTCCATATCCTACGATGAACTCGTTGGGAATCTGCATGGCACAATACTTCACGTCAATAGGCACTTGCAGTTTGCCGGGCTTCATGAGCAAAGCGGCAATCTCCACCGACTTGGCACCCTTCTCCCTGAGTTTGGGCAGGAGGCTATACATGGTGGTGCCTGTGTCGATGATATCCTCCACGACGATGACGTCCCTGTCCTTGAGGTCGATGGAAAGTCCGATGAGTTCCGTCACCTTGCCTGTAGTGTCCATGCCGTCATAAGAGGAGAACTTGGCAAACTGAATCTCATGATTGAAGTTGAGATGTCTGACAAGGTCGGCTGCAAACATGAACGCACCATTCAGGATGGCGATGAGGATAGGGTTCTTTCCCTGGTAGTCGGCATTGAGTCTTTCAGCCAATGCGGCAACCCTGTCTGCAATTTGTTCGTGATGGATAAACGGCTCAAATTGTTTGTCCTTTATTGTAATCATTGAAGTATTGCTAATACGCGAATTTTAATGCAAAGCTACACAAAAAATCGCTATTTTAGGGTAAAATCGGGAAGATTAACGTAAAAAATCGACATTCGAAGTACTATTTTATCTTTTTTTCATCGTTTTTTTAATATTGATTCACTATTTTTGCACAATAAACCTAACCTGTTACCCATTCTCAAAAGGATTTTAAGCGTAATATGAAGATACTCTCTGCATCGCAATTAAAAGTGGTAGATGCCTATACAATCGAGCATGAACCCGTCAGTTCCACGAACCTGATGGAGCGTGCTTCTCGTGCCGTTGCCGACAAGATTCGTTCTCGTTGGTCCATCGACACCCCCATCAAGATATTCGCAGGTCCAGGCAACAATGGAGGCGATGCATTGGCGATTGCCCGTATGCTGGGCGAGACAAATTATAAGGTTTGTGTGTATCTTTTCAATACGTCTGACAACCTTTCTGCTGATTGCCAAATCAACAAGCAACGCCTGTTGGACTTTCAGGATGTGAAGCAGAACACGATGGGAGTGCGGAACGTGGAATTGGTGGAGGTGAAGTCGCAGTTCACGCCGCCCAAGTTGGAGGAAGGAGATTTGGTGGTGGATGGCTTGTTTGGCACGGGGCTTTCCCGTCCGTTGAATGGTGGCTTTGCCTCTGTGGTGAAGTACATCAACTCGTCCCCAGCCACTGTGGTTTCCATCGATGTTCCCTCGGGCTTGATGTGTGAGGACAACACCTACAACGTGATGAACCACATCGTGAAGGCAAATTACACGTTCACCCTCCAATATCCGAAACTCTCGTTCTTCTTTGCAGAGAACGAACAATATGTGGGCGAATGGGAAGTGCTGGACATTGGTGTCAAGGACCCTATGACAGAAGAGACGCACTCGCCTTACTATTTCACAGAACAGTCAGATATGCTTCCGTTGCTCAAGTCGCGTTCCAAGTTCGCCCACAAAGGTTCCGTCGGACATGCCTTGCTCATTGCAGGAAAGAGAGGAATGGCAGGTGCTGCGATTCTTGCGGCAAGGGCTTGTATGCGGAGTGGAGCAGGAAAACTGACGGTTCGAGTTCCTGAGCACAATGTGCGCATCATGCAGGAGGCGGTGCCTGAAGCCATCTTGAACATAGATGTTGACCAGAACTGCTTCAGTCAGTCGTTCGACACCAGCGAGTTTGATGCGATGGCGATAGGTCCAGGCATCGGTACTTCTTCTTATACGGTTCAGGCATTCATTGAGCAAGTCAGCATGACGAAGTGTCCGATGGTGATTGATGCTGATGCCCTCAATATCTTGGGTTCGCATCGAGGTTGGATCACCCAATTGCCACGTCGTTGCATCCTCACGCCTCACAAGAAGGAACTCTTTGGCTTGATCAGCACCACACGCAACTCTTATGAAGAACTGGAACGCACTCGTGAGTTGGCAGCGCGTCAGCAGATTTACATCGTCATCAAGGGAGCCTATTCGGCGATTGTCACCCCTGAGGGCAATGTCTATTTCAATTCGACGGGCAATCCAGGTATGGCAACGGCAGGTGCTGGTGATGTGCTGACGGGTGTCCTCGTATCCTTGCTGGCACAGGGTTATGTGCCCGAGGTGGCAGCGCGTCTGGGTGTGTATCTGCATGGATTGGCAGGTGACCTTGCCGCTGAGAATTTGTCTTATGAGGGCTTGATTTCTTCCGACTTGGTGGAGTATCTGCCCAAGTCTTTCAAGACGCTGCGAAGCAATCAATAGGTGAGAATGAAAAGAACAATCATTATAGCGTTGACTTTATGGATGTCGCTTGTGGCTCTCGCTCAGACACAAGTGACGGAGTTCAATCCGGGTGTAGCCGCCAATGGCGTGAATTACACCTTGCCCAAGACCCTCCTGAGAGTGGATGTGTCTGCCATCAAGGTGGTTTATACTCCTGGTGAATTTGCCAAATATGCCGACCGTTACCTGCACATCAGTGGGGTGGCAGCCGAACCTTCCACCACATGGAGCGTGACGGGGCTTGCTGTCAGTCAAGAGGGAGTGCCCGACACTTCGAAGGTCTATACCGTCAAACTGAAGGACAAGACTGTTGCGCCGATGGTGCAACTCACGCCCAGCGGTATCTTGGTGGCGGTGAACACCCGCACAGACCTTCAAGAGCGTGAACTGCCCGACACTCGCACCATCAATCATCAGATGGATGCGCGTCAATACCTCACGGAAGATATCCTTTCCGCCACTTCCACCGCCAAGATGGCAGAACTGACGGCACAGGAGATTCTGGATATTCGTGAAAGCAAGAACGCCATCAAGCGTGGACAAGTGGAGTCGATGCCCCAAGATGGAGCGTCGCTCAAGATTGTGCTCGACGAGTTGAATCGTCAGGAAGAAGCCCTCACGCAAATGTTCATCGGCTATGCCGACACCACCTTCGCGGCAAAGTCATTCACGTTCTTGCCTGAGGAGGACATCAACGAGACAGTGTTCTTCCGCTTCTCTCGCAAGTTGGGCTTTGTCGATGCCGACGACTTGGCAGGCGATCCCTATTACCTCACTGTGAAAGACAAGCACACCGTTGTCTTGCCCGATGCCAAAGAGACGACAAAGCGTAAAATAGAAGGATTGGTGTACAATATGCCCAGCATGGCTGACGTTACTATCAGTACGATGCAAGGCTCCGTGTATCAGCAGGAACTGCCTTTTGCGCAGTTCGGCACCATCGATATGCTCAGCCCCACGCTCTTCAACAAGGGAGCCACCACCAAGCTGACGCTCCATCCAGCCACGGGCGGTCTTTTGCATTTGGAACAATAACAATCTACTTAACTTATACTTATTTTACAAACCTCTAAAACATTTAAGACATGAAAAAGTATTTAGCAGAAATGGTGGGAACAATGGTTCTCGTTCTGATGGGATGTGGTGTGGCTGTCAGCCTCAACTGCTCATCTAATTGTGGTGAAGTGGCAAATGCCGCTACCGTCATTGGTACATCTTTGGCATTTGGTCTTTCCGTTGTGGCGATGGCTTATGCTATCGGTGGCATTTCGGGTTGCCACATCAATCCTGCCATCACATTGGGATGCCTTCTTTCCAAGCGCATCAATGGTAAGGATGCAGCCATGTATATGTTGTTCCAGGTGATTGGCGCATTCATTGGTTCTGCCATTCTGTATGCACTCACTTCCAATGTGGAAGGTTTGGATGGAACGGGTGCCAATGCTTGTCAGGATGGAGTTTCCATTGTTGGCGGACTTATTGCTGAAATCGTGTTCACTTGTGTTTTCGTGCTGGTGGTTCTGGGCACTACTGATTCCAAGAAAGGTGCAGGCAACTTCGCAGGTCTTGCCATCGGTCTTTCCCTCGTGCTGGTTCATCTCGTGTGCATCCGCTACACAGGCACATCTGTCAATCCAGCACGTTCCATCGCTCCAGCTGTGTTCCAGGGAGGTGAGGCACTTGACCAACTTTGGTTGTTCGTTGTAGGTCCATTCGTGGGTGCGGCCATTGCAGCAGGTATCTGGAAGATTATTGGCGAAGAGAAGTAATCCACACACATTTTATATATAATAAAAGCGAGACACGTCATGGTGCCTCGCTTTTTTATGTGGTGGTTGACCTTTCCTTATTTCTTGAAGAAATCGAAGAAGAAGAAGAGGGCAGCGTAGCGAACGGGAACGCCCTTGGCATAGCCGATGGTGGCGTTGTTGGAATTCCTCACCGTGCCGTCCGATTCAATCTTTCCGCTGGTGGAGTTGCTGGAGTTCCTCACCGTTCCGTTCGACTCAATCTTGCCGATGCTGGAGTTGTTGGCATTGCGTACCGTTCCGTCCGACTCAATCTTGCCGATGGAAGCGTTGTTGGCGTTGCGGATGGTGCCGTCCTTCTCAATCTTGCCCACCGTCGAGTTGCTGGAGTTCCTCACCGTTCCGTCCGACTCAATCTTGCCGATGGTGGAGTTGTTGGCGTTTCTCAGGTCCTGGGCATTCATGGACAATGTGGTCAAGCCCAAAGCCAATAGTAAAAGTAATTTCTTCATAAATAGTCCTCCTTTTGATGTTTTAGGTGGTGCAAAGGTAGGATTAAGTGAGAGAATAACCAAAAATTTTTGAGATTTTCCGAGCGAAAAGCCCTTCCGAGTAGCCAAAGGTGTGAAAAAAGTCGTACCTTTGCAACATGAAAGAAAGACTCTGGAATGCGAATTATGTCAAGGTGTGGTGTGCCAACTTCATGATTTTCTTCTCGTTCATGGTGGTGACGCCCCTCTTGCCCTTGTATCTGAGCGAGACCTATCAGGCAGACAAGGACACGATTGGCTTTGTCCTGTCGGGCTACACGCTCACGGCACTCTTGGCGCGTCCCATTGCAGGGTATCTGGTGGACAGCTTTTCGCGCAAGGTGGTGCTGCTCACCTGCTACTTCCTCTTCTTCGCCCTCTTTGCCGGCTATCTCATTGCGGGCACGATGACGCTCTTTGCCATCATCCGCACGGCTCACGGCGCTCCGATGGGATCGGTGACGGTGGCGAACAGCACCAGCGCCATTGATGTGCTGCCCTCCTCCCGACGGGCGGAAGGCATCGGCTATTATGGGCTTTCCAACAACCTTGCCACCAGCATGGCACCTACCGTGGGATTGCTCATTTACGACTCCATAGGCGACTACAACATCATCTTCCTCATCGCCCTTTGTGCCGCAGGCATCGGATTGGCAATCAATGCCACCGTCCATTTCCCCACGAAAGAAATCGTGCCCAACAAAGACCCCCTTTCCTTCGACCGCTTCTTCCTCGTGAAAGGCTGGAGTGAGGGCTTGGTGATGGTGTGCATCGGACTCTCCTATGGCGTGCTTGCCACCTATCTTGCCATCTACGGAAAGGAAGAACTGGGCATGACGGCAGGTTCAGGTGCATGGTTCGCCGTGCTCTGTGCAGGTCTCATCATGTCTCGCCTCATTGGCGCCCGTTCCTTGCGCAAGGGCAGGGTGGTGGAGAATGTCAATCACGGCATCCTCATCAGCGTCTTCGGCTACTTGCTCTTCGCCCTCCTGAAGAATCCCATAGGCTTCTATGGTGCCGCCATCATCATCGGTTTGGGGAATGGTCACATCTGGCCAGGCATGCAAACCATGTTCATCAACCTCGCCCCCAACAACAAACGAGGCACCGCCAACTCCTCCCAGCTCACCTGTTGGGACATCGGCATGGGTTTGGGAGTCTTCGTCGGGGGCATCGCCATCCACCACTCAGGCTATTCCGCTGCCTTCTGGTTCGCCTTCATCGTCAATCTCCTTGGCGTCCTCTTCTACTTCGCCTATGTGAAGAACCACTTCATCAAGAACCGGTTGCGATAAGAATGAAAGAGACTCTCACTCACGAGTGGGAGCCTCTTCTTCTTTAACCTATAACCGTTAACCTATAACCGTTAACCTATAACCGTTAACCTTTAATCGATAACCTTTAACCGTTAGATTAGTTTCCTGTGTCGAAGCCACCACTTCCACCATTGTTGCCTCATTCTTGCAAACATTTTGGAATTTTTCTGTGAATTTGAGAATAATTTCTGTGAATTTGAGAGAGTGTTTTTCACATTTTATGCTTATATTTGCCCCCGAAATCTTCTTGTCAAGCAAATATGTGATTATTATTATAGTATTAACTCTAAATCTGAAAGAACAAATGAAAAAAATCAACCTTTTCCTGTTTGTGCCGACGGCACTCCTGATGGTGGCATCCATCTTTCTGTTCACATCTTGTGAAGCAGACGACGAAGGACAAGCATTACCAAAAACCTCCGATAGATGGGTGAAAATCTCGCCACGCTCTCTCGAATTCCCTGCCGAAGGTGGCACGGAGACCGTCACTATCGAAAGTTCCTGGAACAAAAGACACGATCTTAGAGGTGAGCGTGATATTGTGAAAACTGACTATACTACGCTTGACGCCAACTGCAAAGAATGGACCGTCACCGTACCCCCCAACTACACAGACAAGCCCCGTGAATTGGAACTTGTTGCATATTCATACCCTGATGCCATCATATATGGGGATACTGATTTCGTAACTGACACCATCATCATCCACCAGGCAGCAGGAAGCATTGCTAAGCTCGCCGACCTGAAGATTAGCGATGTGGAATGCTCAATCTGGCACGAACACTCAACCTGGAGGTACGACGATGCCTCCCTCTCCACGGAGCCGCTCCCCTACACGGAAAATATCCGTGCGCGCCCATGGATTGTTGAAGGAGCCAAGAAGAACTTCACGACCAAGGTTGTCGATAACAAATACCTTGTGGATATCGATATCGAAAGCCCGATTGGATCCTATGACCCGGAAGATAATATTCCGAGATTTGGTGCCAACTACCTCAGCCAGATGAAACTTTCTCTGACCATCGGTCTCTATAGCCCAGAAGTCGGTGATGATAAACTTATCATCGAGAAGGGCACCCTCTACTTCAACGAAGAAGGGGAAGGCACCTATACAAACCCTGTTAACGGAGTGTCTGGTGCAGCCGAATACATCACCCACATCGAGCTGGATTTGAAAAACCATCTTGGCGATAGTGGACCGGGAGATTTGCTGGACAGAGGGCCGAAAGCCAAGGGAGTGCCGATGCTATACTTCCAGTACCCCGAAGAAGGCGAAATTCGCGTTTTTAAGACTCCATTCTGTTCTGGCAAGGGAAAGAAGAAATTCTACTCCATGCCTAACGGCACTGAAGTGAAGCCTGCCACTGCCACTACGGATTTCACACAAATCTTGGAGGACGGCGAGACCTTCTCGTTGAGCAACTACGAAGATTGGCGCTTCAAAATCACTCTAATCTACAAATGACAGATTTCCCCTCTCTCAGAAATATGTGCGTGACGGTTTTCTCCGTCACGCATTTTTTGCTTCGCCTATGTGAAGAACCACTTCATCAAGAACCGGTTGCGATAAGAATGAAAGAGACTCTCACTCATCGAGTGGGAGCCTCTTCTTTTTTAACCTATAACCTATAACCTTCAAATGGTACGTTGGTACGCTGGTACGCTGGTACGTTACAGCATGAGGGTGCCTGTTTTCCTGAATACAGCTTTATGGGCTTCTGGTTGATCATTCTATCGATTCCAACATGTGTTTGAATTCTTCTTCAGTAGGTAAGTATAACTTATATCGAGAAGCAAATATCTGCTTACCCTCATTCAGCACAGAGTATTTCACGATGGCCTCACTCCTTTGTGAACAAAGGATGATTCCCAATGTTGGGTTGTCATCTTCATTCTTGTAAAGTGCATCCCACATACGAATGTAGCTATCCATTTGACCCACATCTTCATGTGTCAGTTTTCCAAGTTTTAAGTCTATCAGGATATGACATTTCAAAATGCTATGGTAGAAAACCAAATCCACATAGAAGTCTTCATCATCATAACGCATTCTTCGTTGACGACCCACAAAGCAGAATCCCCGACCTAATTCAAGCAAGAACTGTTGCAAGTGGTCTATTAGGGCTTGCTCTATGTCACTCTCATGTAGTGCAGGGTAATCCTTCAAATCAAGGAACTCCAACACAAACGGGTCGTGGATGAACTGGGAGGGAGCAACATCTTTTAGTTTCTCTTCAGCCTCAGCCACAACAGACTCTTTTTCCCTGCTGGCAAGCAGACGCTCATAATATAGCGTGGAAATCTGACGATCCATCTGCCGTGTACTCCACACGCTATCTGCAGCCTCATTCATATACCACAGACGAGCCTTCTCATCTTCTACGCTTATAAGGCGACGATAGTGCGACCATGTCAATTCGTGACGCAGTGTGTCACAAATCGGGAAGCATCTGTAGAATAAACGCATATATCTCAAATTACTCTCATCAAACCCTTTGCCGAAGTCAATTGTCAATCGTGCTGCCAACTCCTTCAAAAGCCCCTTACCATAGTCAGCCCTTGCTTCGCCATGTTGTTCATGTTCTACGATTTGTTGACCAATGAGCCAGTAACTTTCCACCATAGCAAAGTTCACAGCCGTATAGGCACGTTTCCTAGCATTAGCAAGGATTTCTCTAACACTGGCATAGAGATTATCCATGCCATTTTGTATTTCTATGTTTTGAATGTCATTCATATTTTATTTGAATTCTATTTATTTGCAAAGATACAAGTTTTTTTCCGATCAAAACATCTTTCATAGATTTTTTTCTTTTCCACAAGGCTTGTGGAGAAATAAATGCTGCCTTTATGTGTCTCTTTCTCATAAAGGTATGTGCATGGGGATTTCCTTACCCTCCAAATTTTTCAGCAATTTTTTACATATAACAAGGAGAGACCCCGTTTGGAGCCTCTCCTTTTCTTTAACTTATAACCTTTAATCTTCAAATGGTACGTTGGTACGCTGGTACGCATCCCCTACACAATCACACCGTTTATTATCTCTTATCTCTTATATTCTTTTCGTTCTCCTTTTAATGACTTGCCAATAACCTGTCTTATTGCTACCCACGCGGACAATTATGCCAGCCTCTTTAAGTGTGGCTATATGCTTGCGAACCATACGGCTGCTAATGCCTAATGCTGCAGCAATTTCTTCGGAAGTGGCAGCATTAGTAGTATTTAAGAGCATCAATACATCCCAAGTCGAATCCGTGATATCAGGAAACTCGTTTCTAAGCTTATCAGGAACTTTATTAGGAACTTTATTAGGAACTTTGCCGTGCAGTTGATCGTGCAATGGTTCCCCTTGGTGTGACTTTAGTGTCTTGTGGATTTCGTTCAGCATAAAGTCGATGAACGGTCCTGACTGCCCTGCGTTGGTGCTGGCAGTGATGGCATCATAGTATTGTTGCTGATTGCTGTAAACCATGTTCTCTACAGGCAGATGTTCGAAGAGTGGATGCAACTTGCCCAGAATGAGCGATTGCCACAAACGCCCCATTCGACCATTTCCATCAATGAAAGGATGGATAAACTCAAACTCAAAATGGAACACACAACTGCGAATCAGCAGATGATCCTTCGAGTGTTTCAGCCAATCAAAGAGGTCGCTCATCAGCATCGGCACACGCTCTGCAGGAGGTGCCATATGCACTAATCCTTTCTCACCAAACACGCCAACGCCTCCATGCCGATAATGACCTGCATCATCCACCAATGCCTGCATCATCACGCCATGAGCCTTCAGCAAGTCCTTTTCCTTGAATGCATCAAGCGAAGAATACATCTCGTAGGTCTTAATGGCATTCTTCACCTCCTGAATCTCTTTAATGGGAGCCACTACATTTTTGCCATCAATGATGTCGCGCACTTGGTCTTCACTCAGTTTGTTTCCTTCGATAGCCAGTGAGGAGTGAATGGTTTTGATACGATTCACTTTACGAAGTCGCATTCCATCTTCTTGTTCCAGACGAATGGCATAGCGTTCAATCAGACCTGAGATCTCTGCTATCAGATTGATGGCTTCAGCACTGATGGTAAATGGTGGTATATACATTCTCTCTTGCGAATTACAAATACTTCTCCTTAAACTCCTTCTGCTTGGCAGCAAACTGCGCCAGTGATAGTCGATGGGTTTCAGTTGCGAAGTTACGACTTTATTTTATCCCCACCAAAAAATTCGCACATTTTTTCGTGTGCGTTGCAGTTGTTGCAGTTGTTGCAGTTAAAATGAACGTACCCAAAAAGTCAAAAAAAATTCTATATTTATAATATATATTATATAATATAGAGCTATTTTTTAGGGTTTGCTAACCCTAAAAACAACTGCAACAACTGCAACAACTGCAACGCTTGCTTGGATTTTCAAACTGTAAAACTCCCCCTTCAGGTAGCGTGCTTTTTTGCGTGCTTATTTTGACCTAAAATTTGGTGACCCCTCAAAATCGCCGTAACTTTGCATCGCGAACCAAGAGAGAAATTTGTTACCCCTAGGGGCTGCAAAATTTTCCCTTAAGGGGAACAAAATTTAGGTGAAAGGTGAAGGGTGAAGGGTGAAAGAGCCTACGACTGAACTGCGCGCATCAGCCTCCTCGCGAACCACTAAACGCTAACCGCTAACCAAACAACTAACTAATTATCAACAACTAAAACAAAACTAACTAACTATGGCAATCAAAGTAAATGCAAGAGAGACCGAACTCAAAATCGGCAAGAATCCAGGTTATTACTACGTGATGACTCCTGAGCTCTACCTGGCGCTCAACCAGAAGAAGGTCATCCGCGAGGCTGCCCTCCGCAGCGGTGTGAGCCAGGGCGTGATGCAGGCTTGCTGGGACGCGGCAGGCGAGGTGATCAAGGCATGGGCGACGGAAGGTCACTCGGTGGCGCTCCCAGGTCTCGGAACCATCCGATTCGCAGTGCGCTCACAAGCTGTGGCGAACGTGGAGAAGGTGGGCGTGGACCTCATCAAGTCTAAGCGCATCGTGTTCACCCCAAGCGTGGACATCAAGAAGGAACTGGCAGCAACCAGCATCAACATCACCTGCATCGACCGCAACGGCGAGATCGTGAAGCGCATCACCACCGACGGCGGCGACGTGGAGGATGTTGAGGACGACAACGGCGGCAGCACCAATACTGGCGGTGGCTCCAACACTGGTGGCAACTCTGGTGGTGGCAACTCTGGTGGTGACAACAACGGCGGCTCTGGTGGATTTGACACAGGAGACTAAATAACGGTTAACGGTTAACGGTTATAGGTCGAGGCTAATTGAAAATTGAAAGTTGAAAATTGAAAATTATTGCGGCAGGCCGCCGAAGGGAAAATAGGTAAAAACAGGGAAAAATAAATAAAAATAGTTTTATATCTTTACTTGTTTTTTTATATTTTTTCTTCGGCGCCACCGGCGCAACTAAGTTAAGGTTTGTGAAATTCGTGTTCAAAAAAGAAAATGATGATGGAAAAGAAGCAAAGAGCATTGGAGATTGTGGTGAAGATTGTAGTAGCTGCACTCACGGCATTCCTCACGGCATTGGGAACAACCAGTTGCATGAGACTCCTGTAAGGTTCAAGAGTTCAAGGTTCAAAAGTTCAAGGTTCAAGAGTTCAAGGTTCAAGGTTCTATGAACTAAAAAAATAGAGAGGGGCGTGGTTGCGTCCCTCTCTATTTTTATATATATGTGTACTTGATTTGTTTATTTCTTTGATTTCTTGCCTTTCTTGCCTGCTGTGAGGGCATCGCTGATCTTCTCGGCACGGAGCATCACCTCTGCATAGCGGCGACCGAGTTCACGATAACCGTCGGCTGTGAAGTGAAGGTGGTCGAAGTTGCCCTTGCAACCAAGTGATGGAACGACATAGGCGGTTGGGATGACGAGTGGCATCGTGGCAATGACGGTGTTGTGAAGCTCACAAGCACCATTCTCCTGCTGTGACATCAGCTCACCAACGAGCAATGGGCATGCTTCTGCTTCGAGACCGAGGTCATTCAGCATGCGCTCATAGATGACCTTCACGCGCTGTGGCCAGTCTTGCTGTCCGTTGTCGGTGCAACCCTGATGGAGCAGGATGCCCTTGATGACGCCGTGCTTCTGAGCCAGCTTTGCCATCTCGATGAGGCGCTGGTAGGGGTGGTTGTCATATTCCTTGCAGAAGTTCTGGAGCCAGCCAGCTGACTTGGCAATGTATGCCTGTGACTTGTCTTCGTCGAAGAGGTCGATGCTGCAACCGCCAATGGCTACGTTGATGACACCAATGGAGATGTTGTCTGGAGTCTTCTCCACCATGGTGCGACCGAAGTAGTCGGCAGGGGTGAGACCGTTGTTCTCGCGGCAGAGTGGGGGAACAGCCACATACCATTTGCCCTTCTCACGACCTGTGCGCTTGAAGTCAACGGCTGCCATCATCTTGAAACGAGTGTTGAGGTTCTCGCGGTCCTGTGGTTCGATGCGGGCATTGCCTTCCATGTTCGACTGACCGAAGCAGAGATAGATGTGGAAGTTGGGATCGAACTTGGTGGGCTGCTGAATCTCACCTGCCAGGCTCTGACCGTCGTTGTAGTTGAGGACGGTGTTCTTCTCATAAAAACTGGTCACCTCTCCTTTTTTGTCCTGTGCGTAGCCAAGACACGCAACGAGAGCAAGCGCAACTGTCAAACAGATTGATTTCATTTGGTTTTAACTTGTTGGTTGATTAGTAAAATAGTTTTTGGAAAATTTCCGCCAAAGGTAGGACAATTTGCCGAAAGGACAAAATAAATAGGGTTAAAAGTAACGAAAGCGAAAAAAAAGGTAACATATCGGAAAGCTTTTGTGGAAATAAACCCTTACCTTTGCACACAAAATCTTAAAACCTATTGACAAAATGAGAAGATTATTTCGAGTATTAAGTGTTTTTCTGGGTTCCTCGCTGTGTGCGCTCACAGCCATGGCGCAAAACCCATTCGTACAAACTTGGTTCACCAGCGACCCTGCGCCGATGGTGCATGGTGACCGTATCTATGTCTATACGGGTCATGATGAGGACAATGCCGACTTCTTCTGGATGCAGGAGTGGCGTGTGTATAGTTCTGCCGACATGGTGAACTGGACCGATCATGGAAGCCCCTTGGCGTTGGAAAGCTTCAGTTGGGCAGATGACCGTGCCTGGGCAAGCCAGTGCATCGAGCGCAACGGCAAGTTCTATTGGTACATTTGTGCCCACTCGCGTCTTTCTGGCGGCATGGCCATTGGTGTGGCTGTGGCAGATTCGCCCACAGGTCCTTTCCGCGATGCCATTGGCAAGCCACTTTATGAAAACGGCAGCTGGGATCACATCGACCCCACAGTGATGATTGATGATGACGGTCAGGCTTGGCTCTATTGGGGCAATCCCCGTGTGTATTGCGTGAAGCTGAACGAGGACATGATCAGCCTTGCTGGTGAGGTGTTCAACTTGGAGATGACGGAGGAAGGTTTCGGCGCTCCTGATATGGCTAAGCGTGACAGAAACAAGAAATACAAGGACACCTACACGGAAGGTCCTTGGATTATGAAGAAGCCTCAAATGGCTGATGCCAAGAAGGGTGCAAAGGCTGGTGGCTATTACCTTCTCTATGCTGCTGGTGGTGTGCCTGAGCATCTGGCTTATTCAGAAGCTCCAACTCCTACAGGTCCTTGGACTTACAAGGGAACCATCATGCCAGAAGGTGGCACGGGTTCCTTCACCAACCATTGCGGCTATGAGCGTTTCAAGGGTCACGACTACTTCTTCTATCACACGGGCAAGCTCCCTGGTGGTGGCGGCTTTGGTCGTAGTGTGGCTGTGGAAGAGTTCAAGTTCAATGCGGATGGCACGTTCCCAACCATTTTGCCTACCGACAAGGGCGTGGAGCCTATTGGCACCTTGAATCCTTACGAGCGTGTACAGGCGGAGACGATGGCTTTCTCAAGAGGCATCAAGACCGAATGGAACGACGAGACGGGTGTGTATGTCACCTCTGCTCATGCTGGTGACCCCAAGCATATCCTTGCGAAATCACATGGTGATGACTATATCAAGGTGCAGGCAGTGAACTTCGGCAAGAAAGTGCCTCGCACCTTCACGGCTCGCGTGGCAAGTGCCCTGAGAGGTGGTGCCATCGAAGTGCGCATCGACAGCCTCAGAGGCAAGACCATCGCACGTCTCGAAGTGCCTCACACTGGCGGTTGGGAGAAATGGCAGGAGGAAGTGGTTGACATCCGCGTTCCTGTGGCTGGCGTTCACGACATCTACTTCGTGTTCCGTGGTCGCATGGGTGTGCAGGTTTGCAACTTCGACTGGTGGCAGTTCCGTGGCATCGAGGAGTGCAACATGCCACTCTTCACGACGAAATACACAGCTGACCCATCGCCCATCGTAGTGGGCGACACGCTTTTCCTCTATACTTCTCACGACTCTCATCCTGAGGATATCCACGATGAGAAGGAGAAGAACTCTGCTGGTTTCTTCATGTACGACTGGCTGCTTTGGTCAACCACCGACATGGTGAACTGGACAGAGCATGGTGCTGTGGCATCGCTTCGCGACTTCGAATGGCGTAGTCGTGAGAATGGTGCGTGGGCAATTCAGACGGTGGAGCGCAACGGCAAGTTCTACCTCTATGCACCGCTGCATGGACACGGTATCGGCGTGTTGGTGGCAGATTCTCCTTACGGACCTTTCAAAGACCCACTCGGAAAGCCCCTCGTTTGGCAACAGGAGCATTGGGATGACATCGACCCCTCTGTGTTCATCGACGACGACGGGCAGGCTTGGATGTTCTGGGGTAACCCTCATGCCTATTGTGTGAAGCTCAACGAGGACATGATTTCCACGAACGGCGACATCTATGTGCTCAATCAGAAAGACGGTATGATGCGTCCTGTGAAGGAAGAGGGTAGCAAGATTAACCTCCGCGTGTCTTGGCAGGAGAAATCCAACTGGGCAATTCAGCACTACCAGGAGGGTCCTTGGTTCTACAAGCGCAACGGACATTACTATATGGCATTCGCTTCCACTTGCTGCCCTGAGGCACTCGGTTATGCGATGAGCAACAGCCCGCTGGGTCCTTGGAAGGAAATGGGTTACATCATGCGTCCAACAGAGCGTGACCGTGGTAACCATCCTGGCATCACCGATTACAAGGGCAACAGCTATGTGTTCGGTCAGAACTACGACATCATGCACATCGACACATGGGAGCACCACGAGCGTCGTTCTGTCAGTGGTCAGGAAATCACCTACAATGCTGATGGCACCATTCAGGAGATTCCTTACTGGCTCGACGAAGATCCTATGAAGCAACTCCACAGCCTCAATCCTTACAAGCGTGTGGAAGCTGAGACGATGAACTGGGGCTATGGCTTGAAGTCCTGCAAGGTGGGCATCAAGAACACAGGTATCGTGAAGGATATGCCTTACTCACCAGGTCGCAAGAACCTCTATGTGACCGACATTGACGAGGGTGAATACATCCGTGTGAAGGGTGTTGACTTCGGTAGTGCTGGTGCGAAGAAATTCTTGGCTGGCGTGGCTTCGGCAAAGGGTAGTGGCAACATCGTGCTCACCATCGACGGCATCGAAGGAAAGGAAATCGGTCGTGTGGCTGTGAAGGCGACAGGTGCCGATGAGAAGTTCACCACCGTCAACGGCAAAGTGGAGAACGTGAAGGGTGTTCACGACCTCTATCTGCACTTCGAGAACCTGAACGGCACGTTCAACTTCGACTGGTGGCAGTTCCAATAATCAGCCCTGATGCTGGGCGATTGTTCAGTAGAAAATTAAAGAAAAGATTCAATGGTCGTTGTCCAATCCGTGGAGGGTGGGGCGACGACCATTCCATTTTGGGTCTTCGAGGTTTCTGCGTGTAAAGTGTGAATACCCAAGGCGGCTGCTGCTTCAAGGTTGGCAGACGAATCATCGAGGAAGAGGCATTCATCCGCTTGTGCATGAATCTGGCGCAACACCTCCCAATAGATTTCGTCGTTGGGCTTCGCCAAGTGCATTTCCTGTGAGAGGAATACGTGGTCAAAATGGCTGTCCACCACCTCCTGACCGCCAAAGCATTGGGATACAATCATCTGCCAATGCGCTTCGTTTGTGTTCGACAGCATATAGATGTGGTAACCTCGTTCTTTCAGTTCCTTGACTTTCTCAAGACGGTAGGAAGGAATGGCGATGCAACAGGAGTTCCATGCCGCCAGCACTTCCTCGCGAGTCGTGCCTTCCTTGCAGTATTTTCGTACCCCTTCCAGAAAATCTTCTGTAGAGATGTCTCCTGTCTGATAAAGATGCAAGGCACCATTCGCCACGATGCCCTCACCCAACACGGCTGCTTTTGTCCCTGTAGGTGTTGGAACACTCTTCTTCTCAAAGGCTTTGAGATCAACGCCCAAAGCCTCCATCTGGTGTATGCAATAGTTCAAATCGATGTCGAGCAAGACACCGCCCAAATCAAAAATGATATTCCGAATACCCATAAACCTCCAATCTCAAACCTCCAATCTCAAACCTCCAATCTCAAACCTCAAACCTCATTCTTAATATGCACATCCATCTGTGGATAAGGAATCTCGATGCCAGCCTTACCCAGTTCGCGATAAACCTTCTCGGTCGTGTCGAATTTCACGCCCCAATAGTCGGGTGATTTCACCCAGACGCGTATCTGGAAGGTGATGCCGCTCGTGCCCATCGTGGTCATTGGAATGAATGGGGCAAACACGCCGCTCCGCATGATGCGTTCGTCTGCCTCAATGATGTTCATCAACACTTGGCGCACTTCATCGGGGTCGGCACCATAAGCCACATCCACGTCGATATCCACACGTCTTGTGGGTGCCGTTGTCGAGTTCTTCAGGCTTCCCGTTGCCAAAGGACCATTCGGAATGATGATGATTTGGTTGTCGAGGGTAGCCATCACCGTGTTGAAGATTTGAATCTCTCTCACCGTTCCTGCAAATCCCTGTGCTTCAATGTAATCGCCTACCTTGTAAGGTTTCAGGATAAGAATCAGCACACCGCCAGCAAAGTTCTGCAATGTGCCGCTGAGTGCCATACCCACAGCGATACCTGCTGAGGCAAACACCGCCAAGAAAGAACTGGTGTCGATGCCCAGAATGCCTATAATGATGATGGCAAGAATCACGTTAAGTGAAATTGACACAAGGCTGTTCAGGAAAGAGGTCAACGATGGCTCTACCTGACGCTTCTGAGTCACAGCACGCAATGCCTTGATGGTGTACTTGATGATGAAGCGTCCCACGAAATAGACGACCAGTGCCACCAGCACATTCTTTCCAAACTGCGTGATGTAGCTAATCACATCATTCATGGCAATCTTGCTGAAATCCAAATTGCTCAATTCCGACACGATGTCATTTCCTGTCCCAATGCTGTTGGTTCCTTCCGACATCAATATTGCTTGTTCGTTATCCATTGTTCACTATGATTAAAATTTGTCGGCAAAGGTACGACTTTTTTCAGTCTTAACGGCATACTGACGACAAATTCTGCAAAGTCAGCTTTTGTCAGGTGGGCTTTCACCTCGATTCCTGCTGTCAAGTCATGTAATTTGGGAAAGGTATAATGAACACCAATTCGATTAAAGAAAAAAGGATCTTTACGGTCAGAGTAGTCGCCCATTTGCTTATACAGATAGATGCCTCCACCCAACGCAAACGATACGTTGCCATAGAAGAGGGTGTGCTTCACATCCAGAGCTATCTCCCAAGGATTATGTTCACAATCGATGCCTTTCTCCGCATCTATGTCCCGAATATGGGCATAACAGGAATTATATTGGATGTCGATGCCACCTCCAATAGCTCCGATTCTTGCATAGCGATACATGGCGTCAGCTTGGAAAGATGCCACAGAATAGAGGGCGAAGTCTTCCGTTCTCCAATCGGGATGATCTTTCTTGATTTGATATTGTGTGCGTTCCCAGTCTTCAAAACAAGTCTTTGCACCGATGCCACCCTTGAAATTCAGATACCAATAGGGCTGAAACTTGGGAGGTGTATATGCTTGTCGTTCCTTGAGCAAGGTCTCGTAATACGGGTAGTAAATCACGCCGAGGGTAGGACCCAATATATTGGCACTACGATTCGGCATACAGGTGCTGCCGTTGCTGATGTGCCAATAGTCCAGTCCTGCTTTGATACCCCAAGATGGTGCAACACGATAGATGGCATTCACGCTTCCTCCCGCATAAAACAGCACGTGTGAGCCAATCATGTCATTGTCCACGCTGCTTTGCCTGTCGTATTTGCTGGCTGAGTAGGCAAGACCCAAGTTGCCACAGAGGTCAAACTCCCAGTGGTTGTCCCGATAGAGTGGATAAGCAAATGAACCAAAGATGGCAAAGGAATTGCCCAGATGCGTGTTATAGGGTGCCAACTCATAGTAGTCCTCCGACAAATCATCCCAGTGAGGAAAGTCTTTATTGCGATGCATCGTGGCACCATTGTTTTTGCTGAACTTGCCCACAATGGAGAAGGTGGGGTAGTGGTAGTCGTGGGCATAAGCATCGCTGTCGGAAGGCAGGCTCACATGGTTGAACTTGAACGCTACCGAATAGTCCGACTTCCCAATCATGTAGGCTTTCTGGTATTTATCCAAAAGCAACACCTGTCCAGCCTGCATTTCAGCCTCGTATCCCCAATGCCTCGACATAGAAGCTTTATCCACCAGCGTGTCCATCTTCTCCGATTGGCAAAACGCTGTCAGACTTGACAGTAAAACCCATATAATGCTCAACAATCTCATTAGTTTCTGCTCTTTGTAGTGCAAAGTTACAAAATATATTTGGTTTTTCTCTCATTTATTCGTACCTTTGCACACAAAATGTATAGTAGATAAGAAACATGAACGTACTTGAACTTTCGGAGCAGGAGATTAACAGAAGAAGTAACCTGCAGGCATTGAAGGATATGGGAATCAATCCGTATCCAGCAGAAGAATATCCAACGAACGCATTTTCAACAGATATCATCGCTGAATTTAAAGACCCACAGGTGGATGCTGAGGGAAACCCTACGGAGCCACTTCGTGAGGTGTGCATTGCTGGCCGCATGATGAGCCGCCGTGTGATGGGTAAGGCAAGTTTTGTGGAATTGCAAGACTCGAAGGGCAGGATTCAGGTGTATGTGACTCGTGACGACATTTGTCCTGAGGAAAACAAGGACTTGTATAACCAAGTGTTCAAGAAGTTGCTCGACTTGGGCGACTTTATTGGTGTGAAGGGCTTTGTGTTCCGTACGCAGACAGGTGAAATCAGCGTGCATGCACAGTCCTTGACGGTGTTGGCAAAGAGCTTGAAGCCACTGCCTATCGTGAAGGAGAAGGACGGTCAGGTGTTTGATGCTTTTGAAGACCCTGAGTTGCGCTATCGTCAGCGTTATGTGGACTTGGTGGTGAACAATGGCGTGAAGGATACCTTCCTGAAGCGTGCCACCATTCTGAGGACGATGCGTCAGGTGTTTGATGAGGCTGGTTTCACGGAAGTGGAGACGCCTATCCTGCAACAGATTGCGGGTGGTGCATCGGCTCGTCCATTCATCACACACCACAATGCGCTGAATGTGGATCTCTATCTGCGTATTGCCACAGAGCTGTACCTGAAACGTCTGATTGTGGGCGGTTTCGAGGGTGTGTACGAGATTGGCAGAAACTTCCGCAATGAAGGTATGGACAGAAGCCACAACCCTGAGTTCACTTGCATGGAGCTGTATGTGGCATATAAAGACTATAACTGGATGATGTCCTTCACGGAGCAGTTGCTGGAGAAGATTTGTGTGGCTGTGAATGGCACGACAGAGGTAAAGATTGGTGACAACATGGTGAGCTTCAAGGCTCCTTATCGTCGTCTGCCTATCTTGGATGCCATCAAGGAGAAGACGGGCTTCGATTGCGAAGGCAAGACAGAGGAGGAAATCCGTGCTTTCTGCAAGGAGAAGGGCATGGAAGTGGATGAGACCATGGGTAAAGGCAAACTCATCGACGAGTTGTTCGGTGAGTTCTGCGAAGGCTTCTTCATTCAGCCCACCTTCATCACTGACTACCCAGTGGAGATGTCTCCTCTCACGAAGATGCACCGTTCAAAGGCTGGCTTGACTGAGCGCTTTGAATTGATGGTGAATGGCAAGGAGTTGGCAAATGCTTATTCAGAGTTGAATGACCCGATTGACCAAGAGGAACGTTTCATCGAGCAGATGAAGTTGGCAGACAAGGGTGATGACGAGGCAATGGTGATTGACCATGACTTCCTCCGTGCACTCCAGTATGGTATGCCTCCTACATCGGGTATCGGTATTGGTATTGACCGTCTGGCTATCCTCATGACGGGTCAGCCAACCATTCAGGAAGTGTTGCTCTTCCCAACCATGAAGCCAGAGAAGAAGGCTCCTCGTGATGGTGTGGACAAGTTCGTGGCACTGGGTTTCTCTGAGGACATCGTGCCTGTGCTCTACAAGGTGGGTTACAACCTCGTGAGCGACCTTGAGGGTGGCAATGCCCAGAAGATCCAGCAGCAGATTGGCGAAGTGCTGAAGAAATACAAGTTGGACATTCAGAAACCGTCTGTGGACGAACTGAATGCAATCATTTCTAAAATTTAAGCTATGCAATTTCAATCTTGTGGACGAGTGGCAATCTTGGGTGGTGGTAGCTGGGCAACAGCTATCGCAAAGATTGTCATGCACCACGAAGAAAAGATAACATGGTATATGCGCAGGGATGACCGTATTGAGGACTTCAAGCGCATGCACCACAATCCAGCCTACCTGACAGGTGTTCACTTCGATGTAGACAGAATCAACTTCTCGAGTGACATCAATGAGGTGGTGAAGAACAATGACACGCTTATCTTTGTCATTCCTTCGCCCTACATCAAGAGCCACCTGAAGAAGCTGAAGGCAAACATGCGAGAGAAGATGGTGGTGACTGCCATCAAGGGTATCGTGCCCGAAGAAAGCCTGACCGTGAGCCGCTACTTTGAACGTCAGTACAATGTGCCTGAAGAACAGGTGGCTTGTATTGGAGGTCCCAGCCATGCGGAGGAGGTGGCTCTTGACCGTCTCTGTTACCTGACCATCGGATGTCGTGACTTGGACAATGCACAGGTGGTGGCAGATTTGTTTGCCAACAAGTATGTGAAGACCAATGTGTCGCCCGACATTGAGGGTATCGAATACTCCTCTGTGCTGAAGAACGTGTATGCCATTGCGGCAGGTATCTGTCACGGATTGAAATGGGGTGACAACTTCCAGGCGGTGCTGGTGTCGAATGCCTTGCAGGAGATGAAGCGGTTCTTGAAGTCGGTGCAGCCAGAAGATCGCCATGTGAGTGATTCTGCCTATCTGGGTGACCTGTTGGTGACGATGTATTCCAACTTCTCACGCAACCGTGTGTTTGGAACGATGATTGGACAGGGCTATTCAGTCAAGACAGCACAGTTGGAAATGGAGATGATTGCTGAGGGTTATTACGGCACCAACTGTATGAAGATTCTCAACAAGCGCTATCATGTGAACATGCCGATACTGGATGCTGTCTATAACATCCTCTACGAGAAGATTTCTCCAGCAGTGGAGATTAAGATATTGAGTGACTCACTGAGATGACAATCAACAACTAAAACCATATAACTATGAAAATTGACATTACAAAAGCTGCCTCGTTTGTGAAGGCAGGAGCGATTGAGGCTTTGGAACCTCAGGTGAAGGCTGCTCAGGAAGCTCTTGAGCAGGGTACATGTGCTGGTAACGATTTCTTGGGTTGGATGCACCTTCCAAGTTCCATCACCCCCGAGTTTATTGCTGAATTGAACGCCACTGCCAAGGTGCTGCAGGAGAATTGTGAGGCTGTCGTGGTGGCTGGTATCGGAGGTTCCTATCTGGGTGCCCGCATGGTCATCGATGCCCTTTCCAACACCTTCGGCTGGTTGAAGCCTTCCAAGACTCCACGCATCTTGTTTGCTGGAAACAACATTGGTGAGGATTACCTCTCTGAAATGATTGACTACCTGAAGGGTGTGAAGTTTGGCGTCATCAATATATCTAAGTCTGGCACCACGACTGAGACGGCTATCACTTTCCGTCTCCTGAAGAAGATGTGTGAGGAACAGCGTGGCAAGGAAGAGGCTAAGAAAGTGATTGTAGCCATTACCGATGCCAAGAGAGGTGCTGCCCGCACGACGGCTGACAAGGAAGGTTACAAGTCCTTCATCATCCCAGACAATGTGGGTGGTCGTTTCTCAGTGCTCACGCCTGTGGGTCTGTTGCCCATCGCTGTGGCAGGTTACGACATTGCAGCCCTTGTGAAAGGTGCTCAGGATATGGAGAAGCAGTGTGCTATTGATGTTCCTTGCAAGGAGAATCCAGCTGCTGTCTATGCAGCTATCCGCAATGCCATCTACCAGAGTGGCAAGAAGATAGAGATCATGGCGAACTATCAGCCAAAACTCCATAACCTCGGAGAATGGTGGAAGCAGCTCTATGGCGAGAGTGAAGGCAAGGACGGCAAGGGTATCTTCCCTGCATCGGTTGACCTCACCACCGACCTCCACTCGATGGGTCAGTGGATTCAGGATGGTGAACGCACTATCTTCGAGACCGTGATTTCTGTGGAGAAGCCCAACACCTGTCTGGCTGTGCCTTCAGATGAGGAGAACCTTGACGGTTTGAACTTCCTTGCTGGCAAGCGCATTGACGAGGTGAACAAGATGGCAGAACTGGGTACTCAGTTGGCTCATGTGGACGGTGGTGTGCCTAACATCAAGATTTCTATTGAGAAACTCGATGAGTACAACATCGGTCAGCTCATCTACTTCTTCGAGAAAGGCTGTGGTATCTCTGGCTTGATTCTGGGTGTCAATCCATTCAACCAACCAGGTGTGGAGGCTTACAAGAAGAATATGTTCGCCCTCCTCAACAAACCTGGCTACGAGGCTGAAAGCAAAGCCATTCAGGAAAGACTGAAATAATATACAATTTGACAATTTATCCTTTACAATGAAATACGATTTGATTGCATCAGGTGTGAAATACATCGGTGTGGATGACCTTGACATAGACCTCTTTGAAGGTCAGTATGACGTGCCACTGGGTGTGTCCTATAACTCCTATCTGATTGACGATGAGAAAGTCGCCATCATGGACACGGTGGATGCCACCAAGACCGCAGAATGGGAGAAGAATCTGGAAAAGGCATTGGGTGGCAAGACACCTGATTACCTGATTGTGCAGCACCTCGAACCCGACCACGGAGGCAGCGTGCAGTTCATCATGGAGAAATACCCTAACATGATTGCTGTTTGCTCTCAGAAGGCTGTTGCGATGTTCAAGCGTTTCTTCGAGGCTGACTTCAGTGCCCGTATTCAGGTGGTGAAAGAAGGGGAGACCCTTTCACTCGGTGAGCACACCCTGCAGTTCTTTATGGCACCCATGATTCACTGGCCAGAGGTGATGATGACTTATGACCAGAAGACCAAGATACTCTTCTCTGCTGATGGCTTCGGCAAGTTCGGTGCTCTCTGCAAGGAAGAAGAGGATGACGAGGGTTGGGCTTGTGAGGCTCGTCGCTACTATTTCAACATTGTGGGCAAGTATGGTGCGATGGTGCAGAACCTCCTTAAGAAGGCTGCCACCCTTGATATCCAGCAGATTTGTCCATTGCATGGTCCTGTCCTTTCTGAAGACCTGGGTTACTACATTGGTCTCTATGACACATGGAGCAAGTATGAGCCTGAGAATGAGGGCATTTTCATTGCATACTGTTCTCTGCATGGCAACACCGCCAAGGCTGCCCTTGCATTGGCTGATATCATCCGTGAGAAATCAGACGTGAAAGTGTCCACTTCCGACATTGCCCGTGATGACCTTCATGAGGCTGTGGAAGATGCCTTCCGCTATGACCGCATGGTGCTCTGTGCTCCTACTTACGATGGCGGCGTCATGCCCATTATGGAAGATTTCATCAACCACCTCCGCATCAAGACCTACCAGAACCGAAAGGTTGCCTTCGTGGAGAACGGCACCTGGGCACCCGCGTCAGGCAAGAAGATGCGTGAGGCGATGGAAGCGATGAAGAACATCACCATTATCGAGCCCATCGTCACCGTCGAATCCACCGTTAAGACCAAAACGATTGAGGACCTTAAGGTGCTGGCAGACGCATTGATAGGGTAGAAATAACCCATAAGAGAGACGGTCAGTGGCCGTCTCTTTTGTGTATTGGTGAGGGATTGACACAATTTTTGTGGTGCAAGAAAAAATAATTGGCGGAAAATTTGGTGGGGTCGTGAAAAAGCGCTACCTTTGCATCCGCAAATTGCGTGGGCTATGTCCGTGCATGATGTTTTGTGTGGCTGAGCCATGCGTAAAAACTCCGAGTGGATGAGACCTGAGAGAAGGACAGAAGTCCATGAGAGGATGGTCCGGTAGCTCAGCTGGATAGAGCAACAGCCTTCTAAGCTGTGGGTCTTGGGTTCGAATCCCAACCGGATCACAAAGATTTTCCTCAAAGAGCGGATGAAAGCTTGCTTGCAAGACGAGAGATGAGGGAAAGATTTGATTGATAGCCCGTGGCAGGGCAAGGGATATTCAATCCCAACAAATTAAGAAACACCCCTAATTTTCAAAAACAAAAAGGGTTGAGCGTTCCAAATTTCGCAAGGTGGGCATTGCGGGCCTGCCGGAATCGTGAAGACCTGTACTTCTCCAAGTAAAATTAGATTTGAAAATTACAAAAGAATAACAAGAAAATGTCAAAAATTTGTCAGATTACAGGTAAAAAGGCTGTGGTGGGAAACAACGTGTCTCACTCACTGCGCAGAACAAAGAGGACATTCGATGTCAACTTGTTCACGAAGAAATTCTACTATGTAGAGGAAGATTGCTGGATTGTGCTCAAGGTGAGTGCAGCTGGTTTGAGAATCATCAACCGCATCGGTCTTGACGCTGCGCTGAAGCAGGCTGTGGCTAAGGGACACTGCGCATGGAAGGACATCCAGGTTATTGGCTAATCATTTAAAGTAAGGAGAAACAGAACTATGGCAAAGAAAGCTAAAGGCAATCGTGTGCAGGTCATCCTTGAGTGCACAGAAATGAAGGATAGCGGTCTTCCAGGAACTTCAAGATACATCACCACAAAGAACCGCAAGAACACTCCAGACCGTCTGGAGCTGAAGAAGTATAACCCCATCCTTAAGAGAATGACAGTTCATAAGGAGATTAAATAAGATTAGACTATGGCAAAAAAAACCGTCGCTACCCTCCAGAACAAGGATGGTCGCTCTTACACTAAGGTCATCAAGATGTTTAAGTCTCCAAAGACTGGTGCATACGCATTTGATGAGAAGATGATTCCTGCCGACATGGTGAAGGAATACATGAAGCACTAAAAACATGCGCTTGCAGGGCACTCTCAGGTGCTTTGAAGGGTAAAACATTTAACCTCTCCAATTTTTGGGGAGGTTTTTTGTTTTTTCGCTGAAACTCCGTGCCTTTGGCTTCACCGAAGGTGCTTTCGTTCGGAAAAATCCAAAAAAATTTGGTTATTCTCTCACTTATTCGTACCTTTGCCCGATAAAGTATAGAAAGTTATGGGATTTTTTGATATGTTCTCCAAGAAGAAGCAGGAGACGCTGGATAATGGATTGGCCAAGACGAAGGAGAGTGTGTTTGGCAAGATTGCCCGCGCCGTGGCTGGAAAGTCAAAGGTGGATGATGATGTGTTGGACAATTTGGAAGAGGTGCTCATCACCAGCGATGTGGGTGTGGACACGACCTTGGAGATCATCCACCGTATAGAGGAAAGGGTGGCTCGCGATAAGTATGTGGGCACAGATGAGCTGAACAGGATTCTGAGGGAAGAGATTGCTGGCTTGCTGACGGAGAACAACACGGAGGATACGGAGGGCTTCCAGATTCCAGAGGGAGCACACAAGCCTTACATCATCTTGGTGGTGGGTGTGAATGGTGTGGGTAAGACCACGACGATCGGAAAGTTGGCTTATCAGTTCAAGGAGGCTGGTTTGAAGGTATATCTGGGTGCTGCCGACACATTCCGTGCTGCTGCTGTGGAGCAGATTTGCATCTGGGGTGAACGAGTGGGCGTGCCTGTGGTGAAGCAGCAGATGGGCAGTGACCCTGCCGCTGTGGCTTTTGATGCTGTCAGCTCTGCCAAGGCGAATGAGGCTGATGTGCTGATCATCGACACGGCTGGTCGTCTGCACAACAAGGTGGGCTTGATGAATGAGTTGACCAAGATAAAGAACGCGGTGAAGAAGGCCGCTGGCTATGAGGCAGATGATGTGATGCTGGTGCTGGATGGCTCCACAGGTCAGAATGCCTTTGAGCAGGCAAAGCAGTTCACCAAGGCAACGGAGGTCACTTCGATGGCTATCACCAAGCTGGATGGAACGGCAAAAGGTGGTGTGGTTATCGGCATCAGCGACCAGTTTAAGATTCCTGTCAGGTATATCGGACTGGGCGAGGGTATGGAGGACTTGCAGGCATTCAACCGCAAGGCGTTTGTGGAAAGCTTATTTGGAGAGAATTGAGGTTGAAAATTTGAGATTTTGAAGAGGAATACGATAGATATAATCACCTTGGGATGCTCGAAGAATCTGGTGGATTCTGAAAGGCTGATTCGTCAGTTGGAGCTGAATGGGTATCATGTGACGCATGATAGTGAGAACCCACAGGGTGAGATTGTGGTGGTGAATACGTGTGGCTTCATTGCCGACGCACAGGAGGAGAGTGTGAACATGATACTGGAACTGTGTCAGGCAAAGGAAGAAGGACGTGTGAAGCAGGTGTATGTGATGGGATGTCTGTCTCAGCGATTCATGAAGGAATTGGGGCATGAGATTCCGCAGGTGGACAAGTTCTATGGCAAGTTTGACTGGAAGGAGTTGCTGAATGACTTGGGAAAGGTGTATCAGCAAGAACGCCAGTATGAACGCCGCCTGACCACTCCCAAGCACTATGCCTACCTGAAGATTTCGGAGGGTTGTGACCGCCATTGTGCCTATTGTGCCATCCCTCTCATCACAGGACGCCATCAGAGCCGTCCGATGGAGGAGATTGTGGCAGAGGTGGAGCACTTGGTGAGTGAGGGCGTAAAGGAGTTTCAAGTGATTGCGCAGGAGCTGACCTACTATGGATTGGACTTGTATGGTGAACAGAAAATAGCGGAACTGGTGGAGCGGATGAGTGAGGTGAAGGGTGTGAAGTGGATTCGCCTCCATTATGCCTATCCGACGAACTTCCCTTGGGATTTGCTGAGGGTGATACGTGAACGGAAGAATGTGTGCAAGTATTTGGACATCGCCCTGCAACACATCAGCACGAAGGTGCTCACCAATATGCAGCGTCATGTGAACAAGGAGGAGACCTACGAACTGATTGAACGCATCAGGAAGGAAGTGCCTGGCATAGCCTTACGCACCACTTTGATGGTTGGCTTCCCGGGGGAAGGTGAGGAAGAGTTTGAGGAACTGAAGGAGTTTGTGCGCTGGGCACGCTTTGACAGGATGGGCGCCTTCGCCTATTCAGAGGAAGAGGGCACACCCGCCCAGAAGAACTTTGAGGATGAAGTGCCCGACGAGGTGAAGCAACGGAGACTTAGCGAGTTGATGGACTTGCAGCAAGGCATATCGGCAGAAGTGCAGGCAGAGAAAGTGGGACAAGTGCTCAAGGTCATCATCGACAGGAAAGAAGGGGAGTATTATGTGGGAAGAACGGAGTTTGACTCGCCAGAGGTTGACCCCGAAGTCTTGATTCCTGTGGCTGACGGCACACTCAGAAAAGGATGTTTCTACAATGTTCAGGTCGTTGATTCCGACGATTTTGACTTATATGGTAAAGTGAAAAAATGACGAACAAGGAATTTCTAGAGAAAATCTCGCAGAAGACCCACCTCGAGATGGACGAAGTGAAGGAGCTTTCTTCTTCACTGATTGGTGTTGTGTTGGATGAAATCGCCAACGGCAACAGTGTGACCATTCAGGGTTTTGGCTCTTTCGAACCTCGTGAGAAAGCCAGCCGCAAGATTTACAATCCCACCTCCAAGACCTACATGGTGGTGCCTTCCAAGACCACGCTCAGCTATAAGATGAGTGCGGTTTTGAAGACTCAACTCAACAAGTAAAAGCCTATGAACGAGAAACTATCATTCCAAAGCATCGCCGACACACTTGCCAAGAAGTCTGGCGTGTCGAAGAAGGTGGCAGACACTTTCTCTAAGGCGTTTTTTGACACCATTGTTGAGGCATTGGGTGCAGGAGAAGTCATTAAGATCAAGGGCTTGGGTACATTCAAGTTGGTGGAGGTAGGTGACCGTGAGAGTGTGAATGTGACCACAGGTAAAAGGTTCGTCATCCCTGGATATAAGAAACTGGCTTTCACTGCTGAGGATAGTGTGGTGGAGGTGTTGAGTGGACGAGTGGAATCTGTGCAAGAAATAAAGGAGGAGATTAGGGAGGAAGTGAAAGAAGAAGTGAAAGAAGAAGTGAAAGTGGAAGTGGAAGAAGTGAAAGAGGTTGCAAAGGAAGAGGTGAAGGCAGAAAAGCCTGTCGAGATAGAGAAACTCATCCAAGTGCCAGAGCCAGAACAGGTGGAACAACCCCCAGACAAATTTGCTGGTATTGACATGCTTATTTCCACACCTGAAAGTGTGGAAGATGTCCGTCAGCAGTATGAGGAGGCAAAGGCAAGGATGGAGACAGCTGTGGAGGAAGCAAGGAAAGCCAATGCCGAAAAACTGAGGCTCGAGAAGTTGCTGGAAAGACTGGAGAAGAATGTGGAGCCAGAGGCGGTAGCACCTGTTGTCATAGAAACCGAGGCTGAAACTCCTATTGAAAGTAATACTTCTAGCAAAATCTTGGAAAATAATGATTCTGAGATTGATAAGAATCTAGAAGAAGAAAAGCGTCAAGAGGCATTCAAGCGTGTGATGACGGAACAGCCCAAGACGCAAGAGCCCGAACCTCAGGAAGAGAAGACCGGCAAAAAGAGCTTCTGGGTGACGGCGGCAGTCATTCTATTGTTGGCTGTATTAGGTACCTTCGTCTATCTGATTCATCAGAACATTGAGGCTGTGGAGAAAGTGCAAAAGACTGAGCAGACCCAGAAACCCGCCAAGCCTGAGAAACCCACAAAGGCAACTCAGCCTGCTAAGCCAGTCAAGCCTGCCACTCCAAAAGTGGACAAGGATTCATTGGCAAAGGCACAGAAGGCTGATAGCATCAAGGTGGCAAAAGAAGCCAAGGAGGCTAAGGATACAAAGGATGTCAAGGATACGAAGGTGAAGGAAGAACCTAAGCCAGAGCGTCCAACCATCCACAGGATGCAACGAGGTGAATCCCTCACCCGTGTCTCTCAGAAATACTATGGCACCAAAGATTCCGTGAGAGCCATCCTCCGTGTCAACACTTTTGCTGACCCCGACAACATTCCTGTAGGGGCTGTGGTGAAACTCCCATAATGTATATAACAACTGACATTTAACCGCTTGTCTTGATGGGCAAGCGGTTTTGTTTTGCCCTAGAACTTTTAATGATTCTTAAAAACCGCGCAATGCAAGATTTTTTAAGATTTATTAGGGTGATGAAGTGGGGAGAATGGTGTATCTTTGCATAAGAAAATGTAAACAAAACGTAGTAGATATGGCAGAAGCTATTGACATTCGAGAATTAAACGAGAAGATTGAACGCCACTCGGCGTTTGTGACCAACCTGATGACAGGCATGGATCAAGCCATCATCGGACAGAAACACTTGGTAGAGTCCCTTTTGTTGGGACTTCTTTCTGATGGGCATGTGTTGCTCGAAGGTGTGCCTGGTTTGGCAAAGACTAAGGCTATCAAGACGCTGGCATCACTGATTGATGCACAGTTCAGTCGCATTCAGTTCACTCCTGACCTGTTGCCTGCCGATGTCATCGGTACGATGATTTATTCACAGAAGGATGGTGAGTTCAAGGCCAAGAAGGGTCCTATCTTCGCCAACTTCATCTTGGCAGATGAGATTAATCGTGCTCCAGCTAAAGTACAAAGTGCTTTGCTCGAGGCCATGCAGGAGCGTCAGGTGACTATCTCCACACAGACTTATGAATTGCCCAAGCCTTTCCTCGTACTGGCTACCCAGAACCCCATTGAGCAGGAAGGTACTTATCCGCTGCCTGAGGCACAGGTGGACCGTTTCATGTTGAAGGTGGTGATTGACTATCCAAAACTAGAAGAGGAGAAGGCCATCATCCGCCAGAACATCAAGCAGGAGAAGCTGGACATTCGTCCTGTGATGGGAACAGGTGAAATAGAGGAGGCTCGCAAGATTGTCTGTGAGGTGTATCTCGACGAGAAGATTGAGCAGTACATTGCCGACATTGTGTTTGCCACTCGTTATCCAGATAAGTACAATCTGAAGGAATTGAAGGGCTTGATTGGCTTTGGTGGTTCACCACGTGCTTCTATCAACTTGGCTCTGGCATCTCGCAGCTATGCCTTCATCAAGCATCGTGGATATGTGATTCCAGAGGATGTGCGTGCTGTGGCTCAAGATGTGCTTCGTCACCGTATCGGTCTCACTTATGAGGCGGAGGCAAGCAATGTGACCAGCGAGGAGATTATCAGCAAGATCTTGAATAAGGTGGAAGTGCCTTGATGTTTTGGAATTTAAGGCTTAGCGTATAGAGTTTAACGTAGGGATGGAAACAGAAGAACTGTTACAGAAGGTCAGGAAAATCGAGATCAAGACCAAGGGACTCTCGAACAATATCTTTGCAGGCGAGTATCACTCCGCCTTCAAGGGTAGGGGTATGGCATTCAGCGAGGTCAGGGAATACCAATATGGTGATGATGTCCGTGACATTGACTGGAATGTGACTGCCCGTTTCGGAAAGCCTTTTGTGAAGGTCTTTGAGGAGGAACGTGAGTTGACGGTGATGCTGCTGGTGGATGTGTCTGGCTCTCTGGATTTCGGTACCCAGACACGTTCAAAACGCCAGTTGCTCACAGAGATTGCTGCTACATTGGCTTTCTCTGCTATTCAGAACAACGACAAGATTGGCGTCATCTTCTTTTCCGACAAGGTGGAGAAGTTCATCCCTCCGAAGAAGGGTAGGAAGCACATTCTCTTCATCATCCGTGAACTGCTGACTTTCCAACCTGAGAGTAACAAGACCAATGTGGGACAAGCGGTGGAGTTCATGACCAATGCCATCAAAAAGCGTTGCACCGTTTTTCTGTTGAGTGACTTCTTTGACTCACAAGACTACACCAACCAGTTGACTATCGCCAATAGTCGCCATGATGTGGTGGCTTTGCAGATTTATGACCGTCGCATGGTGGAATTGCCTGATGTGGGTATCGTGAAGATGCTGGATGCAGAAACAGGAGGGGAAATATTCATCGACACTTCATCTAGTGCTGTTCGCCGTGCTCATCACGAATGGTGGGTGAGTCATCAGTCTTGGTTGAAAAATGCTTTCACGAAGTCCAACATCGACAACATCTCAGTGAGGACGGATGAGGATTATGTGAAGGCTTTGATGAATCTGTTTAGGAGAAGAGCGTGAGCGTTTGTGGTTAAGAGTTTAGGGATGAGAGTATAGAGCGAAATGAATCTAATTAGAAATTATATCATATTGACAATCTGTTGCTTGATGTGTTTTGTAAAAGTAAACGCTCAAGTAACGGTTGATGCTAAACTGGACTCGGCAGGCATCTATATTGGTCAGCGAATTGGGTTGACTTTGGAGGTGAGTGCCGATGCCAAATCAAACGTTGAATTGCCTGAATGGGACTCTTTGGAACAGGTGGTTCCTGGTATTGAGTTTGTTCGTGCAGAGAAAGCTGACACCAGTTTTCTGAATGATGGAAAGCGTATGATGCTTTCCCGTCGTTACTATTTCACTTCGTTTGATTCAGCCCTCTATCTGATGCCTGTGATGGATGTGAAGGTGGACGGTAAGGACTACCAATCGAAGAAACTGGCATTGAAGGTGCTGACTTTTGAGATAGATAC
This sequence comes from uncultured Bacteroidales bacterium, assembly GCA_902768125.1. Lineage (GTDB taxonomy): Bacteria > Bacteroidota > Bacteroidia > Bacteroidales > Bacteroidaceae > Minthosoma. The sequence continues at coordinate 95,541 of CACXKA010000013.1, forward strand.
GATTCATGGTGACAGCATTTTCGGTATCAAAGAGGAATTGGCTCCTCCGTTTGACTGGGCTGAATGGCAAGAAGTCATTTGGTTCTTCGTTTTGGCTTTGTTGATAGGTGGTTTATTGGGCTATGTGATTTATCGTTTGAAGACTAATAAGCCGATTATCCGTCGTATCCGTAACAAGCGTCGTCAACCTCCTCACAAGGTGGCGATGGAGAAGATTGCCCAGATCAAGGAAGAGAAGATTTGGCAGAGTGAGGACTCGAAGGAGTACTACACGCAATTGACAGACACCCTGCGTAATTACATCAAGGAGCGTTATGGCTTCAATGCGATGGAGATGACTTCCTACGAGATCATCCAGAAGTTGCAAGAGGTGAATGACGAAGAGGCCATCAACGAATTGCGTGAACTCTTCCAGACGGCTGACCTTGTGAAGTTTGCGAAGTATAGCACCCTCATCAATGAGAATGACCGCAATCTGGTTAGTGCTATTGAATATATCAATCAGACCAAGTTGGAAGAGCCTGAACAGAAACCGCAACCCGAGGTGATTGTAGTGGAGGAGAAGCGTTCGAAGATTGCCAAGTGGACGCTGATTGGCTCTATTGTGGTGGCAAGTCTGGTATTGCTGGGTGTGTTGATATTTGTTGGATATAGAATTTATATGTTGACGTTATAAGATGGAATTTAAGAATCCTTTATTCTTCCTGTTGCTGCTGGTGCTCTTGCCCTACATCGTGTGGTATGTGATGCGGTTTAAGCAGAGCCTGCCATCGCTGAAGGTGCCTGATACGACCAAGTATGTGAAGGCGCCTAAGACATTCCGTCTATACCTAATGCACTTGCCCTTCCTGTTGCGCATCATCTTGATTTCCTTGGTGGTGTGCATCTTGGCACGTCCGCAAAGCAAGCACTCATGGAGCGACACCGATGTGGAGGGTATTGATATCATGCTGGCTGTCGATGTATCCACGTCCATGCTGGCACAAGACTTCAAGCCCAATCGTGTGGAAGCCTTGAAGGAGATTGCACAGAAGTTTATTGAGAAGCGTCCGAATGACAATATGGGTCTGACGATGTTTGCAGGAGAAGCATACACGCAATGCCCGTTGACTACTGACCATACGGTGTTGATGAATCTGTATAACAGCGTGGACTGCAATATGGCAGCGCGTGGTATTATTGATGATGGAACAGCCATTGGTGATGGTATCATGAATGCCATCCTCCGACTGAAGGAGAGTCAGGCAAAGTCGAAGGTGATTATCCTCTTGACGGACGGTGTGAACAACTCTGGTAACATCTCTCCGCAGACAGCAGCTGAGATCGCCAAGAAGTATGGCATCCGTATTTATACGATTGGTATTGGTCGCAATGGTATGGCTCCTTATCCGCTGCCAACAGGTGGAACAGCCATGCTTCCAGTTGAGATTGATGAACAGACGATGACCAAGATATCCACAGAGACGGGAGGACAGTACTTCCGTGCCCAGAAGAACGCTGAACTGGATGCCATCTATCAGGACATCGACAAGATGGAACGTACCAAGTTCAATGTCAAGCAGTTCAGCCGTCGTGGAGAATTGTATCAGCCTTTCGCTCTTGCAGCCTTGGTTATCTTGTTGTTGGAGATTTTCTTGAGAACTGTGGTGTTGAAGAGATTGCCCTAAATTGAGAAGCTTATGTTTAGATTTGCAAGTCCAATATACTTATACCTGTTGATTCTCATTCCTGTCTTTACCGCCGTGTATGTGTTGGTGCAGTACAGGATGAAGAAGCAAATCAAGGTGTTTGGTGATCCAGAACTGATGCGTAGCCTCATGCCCGATGTGTCACCCCTTCGCCGTCATGTCAAGTTTGCCTTGATGATGCTGGCGGTGGGATTGCTGGCTGTGGTGTTGGCTCGTCCTCAGTATGGCACAAGAAACGAAGAGGTGAAGCGTTCTGGTATAGAAGTGGCGATTGCTGTCGATGTGTCTAACTCGATGCTGTGTCAGGATGTGAGTCCCAGCCGATTGGACAAGTCGAAGATGATTGTCAGTAAGCTCATTGAACAGTTCGACGAAGACAAGGTGGGTTTGGTGGCATTTGCAGGAAGTGCCATCACGCTGCTGCCTATGACCAGCGACTATGTTTCTGCCAAGATGTTCCTCGACCAGTTGAATCCTGCCACCATTTCTATTCAAGGTACCAATGTGGCTGAGGCAATCACTCGTGCCACAGCAGGTTTCTCCAAAAAGGAAAATGTGAATGTGGGACGTGCACTCATTCTGATCACTGATGCAGAAGACAATGAGGAGGGTGCCATCGAAGCTGCTAAGGAGGCAAGAAAAGAGGGAATCCAAATCTTTGTCCTATCGGTGGGAACAGAGCAGGGTGGTCCGATTCCTATGGAGGATGGGACATATAAGCGAGATCTTTCTGGCAATGTGGTGACGACCAAACTGAATGAACAGATAGGTAAAAACATCGCACAGGCTGGTGGCGGCATGTATGTGCATGTGGATCAGACCAACCTGGCGCAGTCGCTTCTGGAGAAGGAGATAGAGAAGATGCAGAAGGAAGATATCTCGCAGTCGATGTACTCCGAATATGACGAGCAGTTTGTGGCTGTGGCATTACTGCTGTTCTTTGTCCTGTTGGCAGAACTCTGCATCATGGAGCGCAAGAACCATTGGCTCCAGAAGTTCAAACTCTTTAGTTAACATGAAAGCGTACAAGGGAAGATGAGAAGATATATCTTTAGCATGTTATTGATGATGGTTGTCTTGCCGATGATGGCTCAGAGTGCCCGTGACTTTATCCGTATGGGCAACAAGGCTTATCGTGAGAAGCAATACGACAAGGCTGAGACGATGTATTTGAAGTCAATTGCCAAAGGTCCTTCGTTTGAGGCCTACTACAACTTGGGCAATGCCTATGTGATGCAGATGAAGGACTCAACAGCATTTGAGAACTACAAGAAGGCGGATTCCATAGGCACCAACGACCCAATGCGCAAGGCACGCAATTTCCACAATATGGGCAATATCTGGTATGCACAAGGTATGGCTGCCTCACGTCAGCAGGGAGGCAATGCTGTGGCTGCTTTCCAGAATGCCATTAACTACTACAAGAGTTCCTTGCGTTGCAATCCTGAGGATGATGAAACCCGTTACAATCTGGCGATGGCGCAACACCAGTTGAAGAAGAATCAAGACCAACAGCAGAATGGTGGTGGTGGCAATGATGACAAGAACAAGGACAAGCAAGACCAAGACAAGCAGCAACAGCAGAAGCAGGATCAGCAAAAGCAAGACCAGCAGAAGAAGGATGAGGAGAAGCAGCAACAACAGCAACAACCTCAGCCTGCACAAAAGAAAGATGATATGAGTGACCAGGTTGCCGAGCAATTGCTCAACTCTGCCCAGCAGGATGAGAAGGGTGTGCAACAGAAGGTCAACAAGAATCAGAATAATAAACGTCGTAGTTTAGAGAAAGATTGGTAAAGATGAAACGGCTATTACATCTATTGATATGTGTGTGCATCTCCGTCAGCGTTTTGGCTGATGAAGTATCTTTTCGTGTGTCTGCCCCCTCATCGGTGGAAGCAGGAGGAAAGTTCAGGGTGCAGTTCACGGTCAACACGCAGAATGTGTCAGGTTTCAGCGCACCTGACTTCAGAGGCTTTGAGGTCATCTATGGTCCTGCGACCTCATCGCAGAGCAGTTTCCAGATGATCAATGGACGCACCTCGCAGAGCAGCAGCATTATCTATACCTATGTTCTTCTGGCTGAGAATCCAGGTACCTTCACCATCGGAAGTGCCAGTGTGCATGTGGATGGGAAAGTGGTCAAGTCTAAGCCTGTGCAGGTGAGAGTGTTGGCTGGAGGTGCTGGTGGTGCTGCCAATGGTGGTGCATCCTATGGTGGAGGGCAGGGTAACAGTTCTTCTGCCAATGGACGTCCATCCGCTGCTCCTTCCGCATCGCCTTCTGCTAATATTTCAGGCAAAGACCTCTTTATGACAGCAACAGCTTCTCGCACCAATGTGCATGAACAGGAGGCTATTTTGCTGACCTATAAGATTTACACGTTGGTGGACTTGACACAGTTGGATGGTAAACTTCCCACATTGGATGGTTTCCAGATTCAGGAGATACCTCTTCCTCGCACCAAGGAGTTCTCGATTGAGCAATATAATGGTAAGAACTATCGGAGTGTGGTATGGAGTCAGTATCTGTTGTTCCCTCAGAAGTCGGGTAAGTTGACCATTCCTGCCATTACCTACGAAGGTGTGGTCATCACCCGTAATCGCAACCTTGATCCCATCGAGGCTTTCTTCAACGGACAAAGTGGCTATACAGAGGTGAAACGTAAAATCACCACGCCAACCCTAACCATCAATGTGTCTCCATTGCCCAACAAACCAGAAGGTTTCTCAGGAGCTGTGGGCAAATTCTCCCTTGCTTCCAGCATCAGCACGAAGGAGGTGGATGCCAACGAAGCTGTGACCTTGAAGATTAGCGTGAAGGGTAGTGGTAACATGAAGTTGATTGCCACGCCAGAGGTGCCGTTCCCCAAGGACTTCGAGACCTATGATGCCAAGGTGAACGATAATTTCCAACTGACTCGTTCAGGCTTGGTCGGCACCAAGGACTTTGAGTATTTGTTTGTTCCCCGTCATGCAGGCACCTATGAGATTCCTGCTGCGAACTTCATTTATTTCGATACAGAATCTCGTTCCTACAAGACCCTCAAGACGGAAGCCTATACCTTGAAAGTGAACAAGGGCAAGGGTGGGGCAGGTCAGAGTGTGTCCAACTATAGCGGTCAGCAGCAGGATGTGCAACAGCTGAATCAAGATATCCGTTTCATCAAGAAAGGGGATGTGGAGTTGCATCAGCCAGACGACACCTTCTTTGGCACGTGGAAATATTGGATGGCATACGGCTTGCCTTTGGTGCTGTTTGTCTTGTTGCTGGTATTGGGACGCAAGCAGATGAAAGCCAATGCCAACGTGGCTCAGTCTCGTGGTAAGAAGGCCAACAAGGTGGCACTCCGACGAATGAAGACCGCCAAGAAGTTGTTGGATAATCACGATACAGGCAAGTTCTACGACGAGGTGCTTCGTGCCCTCTGGGGTTATGTGGGTGACAAGTTCAATATGTCGCAAGAGTCGTTGAATAAGGAGAACATCGAACAGTCGTTGACTTCTCGTCAAGTGCCTGAAGAGCAGATACAGCAATTCATGAAGGTGCTGAACGATTGTGAGTTTGCCCGCTATGCACCAGGCGATGTGAACGAGAACATGGGAAACGTGTATAATAGCGCTATCAGTGCTATCAGTAAAATGGAGGACAACCTATGAGAAAGATACTGTCATTATCATTGATCCTTTTTCATTTATCATTGAGCATGGCGTTTGCTGTGACCAAAGCTGATGCTGATGCCCTTTACGAGAAGGAGCAGTATCGCGATGCGGCGGAGGCTTACGAGACGTTGATGAAGCAGGGTGGTGTGGCATCCGAAGTCTATTACAACCTCGGCAACTGCTACTACAAGTTAGACGAGATTCCTTTGGCGGTCCTTAACTACGAACGTGCTTTCCTGTTGGATCCAGGCGATGCCGACATCCGTGCCAACCTTGCTTTGGCACGTGGAAAGACCATTGACAAGGTGGTGCCTCCTTCTGAGATGTTTTTCGTCACTTGGTGGCGCGACTTGACCAACTGTATGAGCATCAATGCTTGGACGATTCTTGGTGTTTCGGCATTTATCCTGATGCTTTTAGGTGTGTTGGTGTATATCTTCATGTCTCAGTTGACAGTGCGCAAGATAGGAGTGTATGGGGCAATGGTCATGCTGATGATTGTGATTATTGCGAACTTGGCAGCTGTTTCCCAATATGCCGATTTGTCCCATCGCAATACAGCCATCATCATGGCTCCAGCCGTGACGGTGAAGAGTTCACCCAGTGAAACCAGCACCGACCTGTTCCTCATCCATGAAGGTTCCAAGGTGGAGATTCTGGATGCTTCGATGCAGGATTGGATGGAAGTGAAATTTGAGGAGGGCAAACAAGGTTGGGTGCCAGTCAATACCCTCGAAGTGATTTAACTCAGTCTTTAGACTTTAGTCCTCAGACCTCAACGATATGAACGAAATCAACGAACTTGATCATCAACTCACGCTTGCCATCAATGGCAGCGACAGCCTCTTCTGGGACAACGTGATGTACACCGTCACCAATACGTTCTCATGGACCTTGGTGATCATTGCGTTGCTCATCATCATTTTCAAGAACAACACTTGGAAAGAGGCGGTGATGGTCTATGTCACCATTGCTTTGCTCATCTTTGTGGCAGACCGCATCTGCTCAGGATGGGTCAAGCCGATGGTGGAACGTTGGCGACCCACCCAAGACCCTCAGCTGATGTATTTGGTGGATGTGGTGCGCAACTATCGTGGAGGACGTTTTGGCTTCTTCTCAGGTCATGCCTGCAATACGATGTGTGTGGCGATGTTCCTTTCCTGGTTGTTCCGTAGCACCAAGGTCACCATCACCCTTTTCTTTTGGTCGCTCACCACCACCTTCACACGCCTCTATTTGGGAGTGCATTATCTGGGTGATGTCTGTGTGGGCTTCCTCATTGGTGCCATTCTTGGCTTCTTGTTCTATTGGCTGATGGAGCGTTTTGTGCATCCGTACGTTGGCAAGAAGAGGTATATTTCTGAGCAGTTCACTTCTTCGGGCTATCTGCAGAACGACATGGACACCTTCATGACCATCATCTTCTTCAATTACATTGGTGTCGTTATCTTTGCCCTGACTTTAGGTATTTGATGGCAATCCCTCTTTGTTCCATACAATAATTGCCCCTTGTTTTCGTTTTATGTAGTATGGAACGGAAGATTCTCCACACATTGGTCTATATACTGGCTTTGGTGTTGGTGGCGTGTAGCAACGAAGGCGTAGCGTTCAAGAAAGCAGAGCAGAGCTATGCGATAGGTGAATACTATGCTGCAAGCATCAACTACAAGAAGTCGTACTCTCGCTGTGCGCCGAAGGAAAAGGCGAAGCGGGCAGTGCGTGCTTTCATGATGGGAGAATGTTACCGTCATATTGGTTACACGCAAAAGGCGATGGCGGCTTACACGAATGCCATCCGATATAATGTTGAAGACAGCACGGTGTACCTGCATCTGGCACGTCAGCAGTTGAAGGCTGGTCAGTATAAGCAGGCAGCGCAGAACTTCCATCAATATCTGGAATTTGACCCAGGGAACGAACTGGCACGTAGCGGTTTGTTGTCGTGTGAACTGGGACCGCAATGGAAGGCAAAGCCCAATCAGTATAAGGTGAAGAAAGAGACGGTATTCAATTCACGCCGTTCCGATTACAGTCCTTTGCTGGTGGGCGACGATGCCGACCAATTGGTGCTTTCCTCCACTCGTAAAGAGGCACAAGGCGATGACATTTCAGGTGTGACGGGTTTGAAGTTCGGCGACCTTTTCTTCTCTCGCAAGAACGAACAAGGCAAATGGCAACCTGTGAATGTGATTGAGGGTGAGGTGAACACGGAGTATGATGAAGGTGCGCCTTGTCTCAGTCCTGATGGCAAGACGATGTACTTCACCCGTTGTTCCAGCGACCCCGACTATCCTCGCTATGCAGAGATTTGGCAGTCACAACGTAGCGATGCCTCATGGAGCAAACCTTCTAAGTGCCAGATTTCTCGCGACACCCTTTCTTCTTTTGCCCATCCTGCGGTGAGTCCCGATGGACAGTGGCTCTATTTCGTCAGCGATGCAGAGGGTGGTGAAGGAGGTCTTGACATCTGGCGTACACGCATTCTCACCAGTGGCTTTGGTGGAATGGAGAATGTGGGTCGCCCCATCAATACGGCGGGTGATGAGATGTTCCCTTCATTCCGACCGAATGGTGACCTTTACTTCTCTTCCGATGGACATCCTGGTATGGGTGGCTTGGACATCTTCATTGCCCACGAAGATTCCATTCGTGGCACCATCGTGGAGAATCAGCAATATCCGCTCAACTCTTCTGCTGACGACTTCGGAATGACCTTCGAGGGAGTGCACAATCGTGGTTTCTATTCTTCCTCTCGCAACGACGGCAAGGGTTGGGAACACATCTTCTCTTTCGAATGTCCTGAAATCCTGCAGACGGTGACGGGTTGGGTGTATGAGAAGGATGGTTACGAACTGCCTGAGGCGTTGGTCTATATGGTGGGCAATGATGGCACCAACCTCAAACTCTCCGTGAAGGGTGACGGTTCCTTCACCCAAGTGCTGAAGCCAGGTGTGGATTATGTGCTGCTGGGCACTTGCAAGGGCTATTTGAACGTGAAGAATGAGGTTCGTGTGGAGCCAGAGGATGAGGAAGAGAGCCACGAATACACGCTCCAGTTCCCTTTGCCACCTATCAATGTGCCTGTCTTGATTGACAATATCTTCTATGAGTTTGACCGTGCCGACCTGACACCCGAATCCACAGAAGCCCTTGATCAATTGGTGGGGATGATGAACGAGAATCCCAACATCACCATCGAATTGTCTGCCCATTGCGACTATCGAGGCAACGACGACTATAACCAACGGCTCTCCCAGCGACGTGCTGAGTCCGTCGTGCGTTATCTCATTCAGCACGGCATTGCCAAAGACCGTCTCACCGCTGTAGGTTATGGTGAGTCGCGTCCGAAGATTGTTTCCAAGAAATTGGCGGAAACCCTTTTGGCTGGTGACCCGAAGGTGGAGGTGCAGGTGAATGACACCCTGACTGAGAACTATATCCTTCGTGTCAAGGACGAAGATAAACAAGAGGTGCTGAATGCCCTCAATCGCCGCACGGAGTTCCGTGTGCTTCGTACCACTTATGGCACGACGCTCAATGAGTACAAGCCAGAAGAAGAGGAAGGGAAGGCGGCAACCAAGCGAAAAGAAGAAGCCACCCAAGAGGATGACTTCATATTCTAAATGTTCCGATTCTACCAGTTCTAAGCTTCCGCTTCGAACTCTTCTCCCATAAACTGGTATTCAAACTTGTCGCTCTTGGCTGATGGGAACTGAGAGCGCTGGTCGATTTCCCGACGGCTCTTCAGATGGTCAATGATGCGGTTGTAGGCATCCATGGCACTCACAGCTCTGAGGCGCACACGGAAAGGTGTGTCCACATACTTGCACTTGCCTGTTTCAGGAATCGTGAGCACACGCTTGAAGGTCAGTCCTGCTTCCCACCAACCGATTTTCTCTTCGTTGAGGGCGTCGAGGATGCTCTTCTTGCGTTCTGCCATCGAGGAAACGCGTTCCAGTTTCTGTTCCTTCCGCATGGCTTCCTCCTCCTTGAACTGCTCCAGCGTCTCCGCTTCAGTCTTCAGGAAGAGCACATAGTTAGAATAGCTCACCTTCAGACGGAAAGGGTAGAGGTTAGATGAGTTGAGGAACGTGGTGATGCGACTGGCAGCATTGCTTTCCACTTTGATTTCTTGTATTGACTGTAGGAAGCCGAGGGCGTCTTCCACAGATTTTGCAAGGTATTCGTGGTCGAAATATCTAACGTATAAGTTCATTTGTGTTGTAAGCTTGGTTTTCCGACTGCAAAGGTAAGAAAAAATGAGGAAACGAAGAAACGTGAATACGAAAAACCTTTCATTTTTTTATTTTTTCCTGATTCTCCATTCATCAGGATATAAGTTGTTGGCGCGGTTCCCGATGTTCTTCACAAAGCCGAGGGGATGACCTTGATACGTGATGAGCACATAGCCGCGTGGGGTGTCGGCAGGCAGTTGCAGGGCTTCTGTCCTCAGATAGGCGAGGGCTTGCTGCTCATCCACCTCTGCTGTTGGAAACGCCTCTTTGTTGAGGTGGTTGCTCATCGCAAGACTTTGAGAGGGTTTGAGGTTTCTTGGCAAGCCAAGCGTGCTAAAGATACGATAAGAGGTTTGAGATTTGAGGTTTGGATTTCGCCCAGCGCGTGGGCTGGGGCTGGTGGCGAGTTCGATGCCGGCATGCAGCACCTTGAGGGTTTGCTGGGCTTGTTGATAGAGATCCAGATGCAGGGTGGGGAAGGCACGGAACGTGTCATTCTCCTCCAAGATGGTGAAGTTCTCACCGTCAGTCAGCCATTCCCTCAATTCTTTGGGAATCTTGGCGTTCAGTTTCCGACCTTTGACCTTCGACCTTCGTCCTTCGTCCTCCGATGTCTTTTGCAACACACTGAGAAAGAAGCCCTCACCCTTCGTCCGATGCGGATAGAAATGTGTGTTCTTCTCGCTCAGTCCCCATGCAGGATTGGGTCGGCACGACAGCACCTCTGCCCCCAGCGTCTTGGCAATCCACGCCACGTTTTCCTCGTCCTCCAAAGGGTTGTAGGTGCAAGTGCTGTAGATGAAGATGCCACCCTCCTTCAGTGTGTGCCAGATGTCCCTCACGATGTCACGCTGCCGTTTCCAACAAGTCTCCACATTTGCCAAACTCCATTCCCCGATGCTGTCAGGGTCTTTGCGGAACATCCCTTCGCCTGAGCAAGGAGCGTCGCAGATGATTAGGTCGAACGTGTCGCCAAACGCCTGAAAATCCTCCGCGTAGTTGTTCGTCACGATGCAGTTCGGATTGCCCCACTTGATGATATTCTCCGCCAAGATGTTGGCACGCTGCCTCACCACCTCGTTAGCAATCAGCATGGAACCCTCAGGCAACTCCGACAACGCCAGCGTCGATTTCCCTCCAGGGGCAGCACATAAATCCAACGCCACCACAGGCTCCTTCACATATTCCCTCAACACATGCGACAAGAACATCGACGATGCCTCCTGCACATAGTAGCAACCAGCATGAAACAGCGGGTCAAGCGTGAAGGACGGGCGTTCGGAAAGATAAAAACCTTCCTCACACCAGGGGACTGGTGAGGTTTGAGGTTTGAGGTTTGAGGTTTCTTGGCAAGCCAAGCGTGCTAAAGATACGATAAGAGGTTTGAGGTTTGAGGTTTGAGGTTTGAGGTTTGGGGAGAGGGTCTTCTTTTTATTTCTCCTGATGCTGGTCGGCGCATCCTCTGCCAATGCCTCAGCAAGGAGGTCATATTCCTCCTTTCCCAGCACCTCCGTCATCATCCGTTGGAAGTCCTCAGGCAATTCCTTTGCCAACTTCGTGTCTGTCGTCATGTCGCTATTGTTTTCTGCTGCGAAGTTATCAATTTCTGCACACTTATCCAATTTTTTCTTTGTTTTTCTCAGTTATTTTTCGTATCTTTGCAAAAGAATTCACGTTAAAACGACATCTCCTTGAAAAGGGGTAAGAAAACAAATCAAGGTTTTTGCCGACCGCACCCACATATAAGGGCGGACGCTCGTAGATATGCGGGCGCCCGCCCTTATTCATGCGACCGACCGGCCAAATCTGGTTACACCTAGCATCTCTCCCTGTTACCTAGGGGGCTTTCCCCTGTTCGCCCCCGTCTCTTCCCCGTCTCTTCCCCGTCTCTTCCCCTTCTTCTTGCCCTATTGCCATCATAGCCAGCACGAAAGTAAAAAATGTTCTTTTCATTGTTTGTTTCTTTGTTTTCGATTGCAAAGTTAAACATTTTCATTCATTTCTTGATTGGTTAGAGCTGAATATTTGGTTATTCTTCCCTTAATGCTTCCACAGGTTTGGTTCTACAGATGTTCCATGCAGGGATGGTGATGCCGATGCTCACCACGATGAGGATGATGAGATAGACGATGCCTGAAATGATGAGGAAGTGCAGCGGCTTGTTTGCCACCCAAGTCGGGTCGGGTTGGGGGCTGTAGGAGATGCACAGCTCACCCAATCCTGTCTTCACATAGTTGAGGTAGAGCACGCAGGTGATGAACATGCTCACTGTGGTGAGGATGAAACCTTCTGCTAGGAACATTCCCATGATGCGTCCTCTTGTCGCTCCGAATGCTCGCATGATGCCCGACTCTTCCGTGCGTCTCTTGGTCTGCATCCAGAAGGTGCCGATGACACCCAAGCAGAGGTTGATAAGGAAGAACAGGGCTTTGGCGACAGAAAGATTGAAATCGTATGAGAGCATGGGCGAAGCAAACTGATTCTTAGAGGTCGCTATGTCTTCGTAGGGGGTGAAGGAGACGATGGCAAGACCCTCGGAAGTGAACTGCTGAAGACGAAAGTTCTGTTCCTCGACAAATCTCCGCACGTCCACATCTGGCTTCAGGCGGATGACGAGCTGGCTATGGACATAAACCAGGGGGCAATCAGGGGTGCCCCAATAGACGCGCCAAGTGTCGAAGGAAGTATCTGACACGTGAACATCCTCCACCACTCCTTGGATGTAGCTGCTTGACACCCAATCATCAATCTTATCATAAGTCAAGATTACTCTATGATCAATCTCTTTACCGATGGCGGCTTTGGCAGACCCATAGAGACGCTCGGCAAGGGAGCGGCTGATGACCACACCTTCATCTGATTTCGAGAGTTCTTCTGCTGTCGGACTTCCCTCTGCAGCGTGAATGCCGTAGGTTTCAAAGAAGTGCTCGTTCTTCATGTGGCCGGTTTCATACACACGAACGGAATCGTCTCCATAAATATATTGTGCACCCACATTATCGACACTGTGAGAGAATATGTTACGAGGAGCCAGTAAGCCTTGGATGGGGTAAAGGATACATACTTGTTCCACCTCGTCTATTGCCTGCAACTTCCTTTTGAGGACATTGATCTTCTGACGGAATACTCTATCCACATTGTCACTTTCATACCACCGAGTATCAGTGGGGGCGGTATGTGCAACCACCAGTCGTTCGCAGTCAATGCCCTTTGGCAAACTCCTATAGTACATCCTCACGGCAATAGGGTCGAGTTGTTTCCAAGCCACAAAGCACACGAGGACAAGTTCGGCCAGTAGCCATACGTTCTGAGCCCGTTGGCTCCAAAGATTATTGATGATCTGTTTCATTTCTTCTGATTCATGGATTCAACAATCGGGTTGCGAAGGCTGAGCCACGCTGGAATGGCTGCTGACATCAAATTGACGATGAGGCATACTGCGAGGGCGATGAGGAAAATGAGGGGTGAGAAAAGCATTTCGCCCTCAATGGTTGGTTCGGGCATCGTGGTGGCGTGGTTGCTGACGGCAAAGAACACCCACGAACGGAACACGTAGAGCAACAGCCAAGTGATGACCAAACCGACGATGCCGCCCCAAAGGGTGAGCACCAGATTCTCCGTGATGACTTGATGGAGCAGTTCTCTCCGTTTGGCTCCGAAAGCCTTGCGCACCCCCATCTCAGGCAGTCGGCGTTTCATCCGTGCAGCCACCAATCCGCTCAGGTTGAGGGCAGGCACAAGCAGCAGCACGAACACTTGTGGAAAGAGGGCAAGGAGGATGTCCTTCCATGAAGAAAGTTCCCTGCCCCCCGATAATTGCAGTTGGGCATGGGGCCATATTCTGTTTTCGAAAGAATAATCCAGATTCTTGCTGCTGACACTCCGCTTGTGGGCAATTTCCTCCAGTTCCTTCTCCAAATCAGCCACGCTGCATCCTTCTTTCAGAACAATGGTCATCATATTGGCACCATCGGATTGAGGTATGAAAAGTTGGCCGAAACTCTGCTCCGCAATGGACGAGGTCGGTTCTATTACCCCCACCACACGGAGGTCAGTGGTGGCAGTAAGCACCTTGCCGACAGGATTAACTTCCTTGCCAAACAGTTGTTCAGAAATGTCTCGGCTGATGATGCAGATGGGCGAAAGACTGTCCGCTGGTGCGAAAGGCCGTCCATAAACGAAGTGGAAGTGATAGACCTTGAAGAAGTTGGCATCCACCAATCGCTCCACCACAGGAACAGGCTTGCTGTCCTTGTACCATGCGTATGCTTTGTCTCTGAAAAAATCAGATATTTTAATGCTGGCGCTGATCACCTCCGCACTCTTCATCGGATAGAACCATTCCTTCATCTCGTTTAAGCTGTAAAAATTTGTCGGTTCCTTGAGCTCGTATCCGTTTTTGGGAATCTCCAACATCGGCAGTACATACACCGTCCGACTCCTGTTCACCTCTGGTTCGATGTCCGCCAACTTGGCGTAATACACCACAGCAATCACCATCGTGAAGGCAATCGCCAAGGCTGTTCCTGCGATGTAGATGCCAGAGAACAGCCGCTCCTCCTTCATCATGTGGAGAGCTTGACGTACATATAATAATAGTTTATTCATTATGTTCTATTCGAATCTTTATGTCATCACTTTTTATTCGTCCCGTAGCGCTGTGACAATCTTCTTTCGGCAGATGTTCCAGGCGGGGAGGGCAATGCCAAGGCTCACGATGATGAGGAGGAGCAGGAATATGATGAGGGAGATGATGAGGAAGTGAGGCCAGAACTGGTTGATCCAGTCATTCTCCATGCCTGACGTGCCCCTGATGTTGCCATCGGAAAGGATGTCCCAGGAGGCAGCGAACTGCAACCAGATGAAGTCGCCCAGAAGGGAGGCAAGGAGGGTAAGGATGGCTCCTTCAGCAAGGAAGGTCCAGAAGATGCGAAGCTTCGAGGCTCCAAAAGCACGCATGATGCCGATGTCCTCCTTCCGTTTGCGGATTTGCAGCCAGTAGGTGCCAATCGTACCGAGGACGACGATGATGGCGAAGAGTGTGAGGGGCACGGTGACAAGTTGGTTGCTGAGGGTGTCCCCATTCATCTCCTTTTGTCGTTCAAAGTGCTGGTTGTAGGTTTCTAATGTGGACAACACGTAGGAGCCGGCACGGAAATCATGCGTGAGCGTAGGCTGATGTTTCTTCACAAACGCCTCGGCATCCACATCAGGCTTGAGGCGCAGGAGCAATTTAGTTCTGGCACCTGCCCAGTTGGTGGGCAAGAATGCCATGTAAGGGTATCGCTCGTAGGGTGATCCTTTCACATCCTCCACCACGCCGGCAATGGTGTGATAGCCTGCCACCTGATAGTAATTTCCGTCATGTGAGTACATATTGTTCACCATGGCCAACCGTTTACCCACCACTTGGTCGGTGCCGAAGAGCTGCTCTGCCAGGCTGCGGGTGATGATGATGGCATCTTGTGGTAGTTCTCTCGACAGCACTTCCGCAGCAGGACTCCCTTCGATGCTACGCAGACCCTGCGTCTCGAAAAACTGTTCATTGGGGTAGTAGGACTTGCACGAAGCACTGGTAATCTTCAGCGTGTCGTCGGCAGGAGCAAAGGGTCTCCAATCGTACAAGCGGAGGTCTTCACCTATATATTGAAAAGTTAAACACACCGACTGCACCTCAGGCAGGTTCTGCAATTGAGTCTTCAGCACTTGATAACGCTCCATGTCTTCTTCGTATGGGATTCCTCCCCTCTCCTGCAGTTCCTGTTCCAGTTCCCCTCGGAGTTCTCCGAACTGCCCCACACACAGGTGATCCTTCTCAAAATCTCCTGTAGGGTTGCAGAAGAATTTGCCATAGTTGCTCACCACCAGATAGTCCACCATGAACCAGCTCAGCACCGTGATGATGGCAATCTCGGCAAAAATCCAACCGTTCTGTTTGCGGTGCGCCCATAAGTTTTTAAGTATAAGTCTCATTACTTCTTCTGATTTAGCGATTCAACAATGGGTTTCTTGAGGGCTGTCCATGCTGGGATGAGGGCTGCCATGAGGTTGAGCACCGCACAGCAGACGAAGGCGATGAGGAAGAGCGTGGGGGTGAAGAACATATCCAACTGCAGCGACACACTATTCACAGGGTCATACTCTCGCCCGAATATCGACAGGAACAAGGTGCTGTTGCGCACGGCGGCGATGAACAGCCACGAGAGCAGATAGCCCACCACGCCGCCTAAGAGGGTAAGCACGAGGTTCTCCTGTATCACTTCGTTCAGTAGCACCCGTTTCTTGGCGCCAAACGCCTTGCGGATGCCCATCTCTGCCACGCGTGCCTCCATTTGGTTTGATACCATACCGCTCAGGTTGATGGCTGGCAAGAGGAGGAGCAGCAGCATGAACAGGGCAGGTATTGATAGGTTTGCCAGCAGATCGCTCGTCGAGGCGTCGTTCACCTCTTCTCCGAAGAAGTTCAGTGTCTTCCGCCAGTGCGGCCTCACCTGGATGTACCAATTCCAATCCTCTCCTGTCGTGCTCTTCAGCATGGAGAGGTACTTGGCTTGGTAAGACTCCAGTTCGTCCATCAGCATCTCTCGGGTATATCCTTTCTTCAACAGCACACGCACCTCCAAGCCTCCAGCCCAAGTAACATTATCATCTTTCCAATGTGCTCGTGAGTCGCTGACGGTGTAGGGCAGGTAGATGTCGGCAGAGGTTTCCTTCAGCAGCGGGCTCACCTCCTTCACGATGCCCACCACCCGATAGGGGAGGTAGTTGAGCTGGATGGTTTGTCCTACCACTCCTTCTGTCTTCTCAAAAAGTTTCTTTGCCAATGCATCGGTGATGACGATGCATCTGTCAGCATGCTTCAGGTTCTCCTCGTTGTAGGGCTTTCCTTCCAGAAACTTGAACTCGTAGAGGCGGAAGAAGTTGGGGTCGGTGAACTTGATACCGACTGGCACCTCCTGCTTGCCTATCTCCTTGCAGGCGGTGAAGCGGTAGATATATTCGTTGCTCATCGCTGCACTCACCACTTCGGCACATTCCAACTTGTTGAACATCTCCTCCACCGCTTGAGGCGAGTATCCTGAATAGCCTACCCATCCTCCATCAGAGCGGGTGAAGTTGCTGCCCACATAGATGGTTCTGTCCCTGTTCACCTCGGGGTAGATATTGCCCATGCGGATGTGCAGCACCAGCGCCACAATCATCGCCGAGGCTATGGCGACCGCCGTACCAGCGATGTAGATGGCGGAGAACTGCTTGTCCTCACGAATCAGCGCCAAAGCTTGGCGTACATATAATAATAGTTTACTCATTGTATTTGTCTTCCGTCCAAGAACTTGATGATGCGTTTTGTCTGCTGAGCCTGCTGCTCGTTGTGGGTCACCATCACGATAGTGCGACCGTCCTCCTCGTTCAGTTGCTTGAGGAGTCCGAGGATGTCGGCACCCATCTTCGAGTCGAGGTTACCCGTCGGTTCATCGGCGAGGATGATTTCGGGGTTGCCGATGATGGCACGGGCAATGGCGACACGCTGGCACTGACCGCCTGAGAGCTGCACGGGTGTGTGCTTCATGCGATGGGAGAGTCCAACCCTTTCGATGACCTCTTTGGCTCTGCGGATGCGTTCGCTATAGCCGATGCCACGATAGAGGAGGGGCAGTTGCACGTTGTCGAGCACGTTGAGCGAACTGATGAGGTGGAAGGACTGGAACACGAAGCCGAGGGTTCTGTTGCGGAAGTCAGCCAACTGATTGTCGGAGAGGTTGTGGCTGATGGTGGTGCCACAGAGCTCCACGGTTCCGCTGGTAGGCTCGTCGAGAAGTCCCATGATGTTGAGCAGCGTGGATTTTCCACAACCTGAAGGTCCCATCACGCTGAGGAACTCTCCCTTCCCTACTTCGATGTTTACGTTCTCCAATGCCTGAGTCTCAATTTCCTCAGTGCGATACACCTTGTTGATGTCTGTCAATTTGATGATTGTTTCCATTGTTTATAATTTTGTTTTTGAAATTTTATTCTTCTCTTAAAGCGTCCACTACTTTTGTCCTGCAGATATTCCATGCAGGAATGGCGATGCCGATGGACACGACGATCAATATAATAAGATATACGAGTCCTGCGATCACGCAGAAGTGGAGGGGTTTGTCTGCCACCCATGTGGGGTCGGGCTCATATTGTGGGGCTTGGAGAGGGATGCAAAGTTCACCTAATCCAGTCTTCACATAGTTGAGATAAAGGACGCAGGTGATGAGCATGCTGAGGGTTGTGAGCACGAAGCCTTCTGCGAGGAACATCCCCATGATGCGTCGCTTGGTGGCTCCAAAGGCTCGCATGATGCCCGACTCTTCCGTTCTTCGCTTGGTCTGCATCCAGAAGGTGCCAATGACACCCAAGCAGAGGTTGATGAGGAAGAAGATGGCGGTGGCGACGGAAAGGTTGAAGTCGTAGTCGCTTTGTGCATTGAAGTCCGCACTATGAACGCTATCTATGTTCTTGGCTGCATCGACGTATGGAAAGAACTCGCAAATGACGTAGTGTTCCGATGCCAGTTCTCCCGTACGGTAGGTCTGCTCCTCCACAAAACGCTGCATATTAACCTCTGGCTTCAGTCGGATGACGAGCCGAGCCATCTGTTGGTTATTAGAGAACCAGCCATTGGGGGAGAACGCCATCCAAGTGCTGTATTCGTCAGTTCGTGCGCCAACATCCTCAACCACACCCTGAATGGTATAAATGATAGAGTTTTTATTTCCCTCCACATCTACATATGTCCAACCCGAGTCTAAATTCTTGCCTATTGCCGCCTCTGCCGACCCATAAATCCGTTCAGCCAGCGAACGGGTGAGGATGAGACTCTGCCCGCCCCCTGTATTCATGGAGAGGTCATGTTGTGAGGGACTTCCAGGCAAGGGCTGAATGCCAAATGTCTCGAAGAAATCCTGTCCGATGTCGAAATAGCACCAAGGCACAATAATCGTGTCGTTGGGAAGCGGAATGTGCGTGTAGTACCTATTCAAGCGAGGATAACCCTCTATGCCATCAAGGAAACTCACGTAGGCCACCTCATCCAGTTCCAAGAGGTGCTGCTTCAGCTGCTTCATCTCCTGAGTGAACCGTTCTTCCATCTGATCATAGGTTTCTCTCTCTGTACGATCACCGGTATTCTGTTCCATCGTTTTGTAAAGTCGCGCATCAGCCACCACCAGTCGGTCGATGTCGAAGCCTGCGGGCTGATTCTGGTAGAAGAGCCTCACGACAATGGGGTCAATCTGCGTCCAAGCCACAAAGCATACGACCACCAGTTCTGCAAAGAGCCACACGTTCTGAGCACGTTGGCTCCAAAGGTTCTTGAGTATCTGTTTCATATCACTTCTTCAGATTCATGGATTCAACAATCGGGTTACGCAAACTCAGCCAAGCAGGGATGAGCGTCGCCATCAGGTTCACCACCGCACAAACCAAGAAGGCGATGAGGAAGATAAGAGGCGAGAAGAGCATTTCGCCCTGCACCAATGGTTCAACCGTCTGATTGGGTATATTGCCCAAAGCGAAGAATGCCCACGAACGGAAAACATAGAGCAGGAGCCAAGTGATGACGAGTCCAACCAGACCACCACACAAGGTGAGCACAAGGTTTTCGCTGATGACCTGATGCATCAGTTCACACTTCTTGGCTCCAAACGCCTTCCTTACACCCATCTCGGGTAAACGCCGTTTCATGCGAGCCGCCACCAGTCCGCTCAGGTTGAGAGCAGGCACAAGCAAGAGGACAAACACTTTGGGTAAGAGCGCAAGGAAGATGTCCTTCCAAGAGGAGAGATCCAGTCCTCTCGACATCATGAGCTGGGCATGAGAGCAGACCTGAAGGTCGTATTCCCATTTCTTGTCGCTCATGTTCAGTCGATGCACTTTTTCCTTCAAAAAGTCCCGCACATCATCGATGGTGTAACCCTTCTTCAGCACCACCACCATCCTTCTGGAATCACCATATTCGCAAGGGAAAAATAGCTGCCCATAGCTTTCAGAGGCGATGGACGAGGTGGGCTCAATCACGCCCACAATCCGAAGGCAGGCGCTGTCATAATAGTTCAGTATTTTGCCCACTGGATTCACACCCTTGCCGAAAAGTTTCTCTGCCACATCTAAACTGATTATAGCGATGCTGACATCTGGAGCGGCATTCTCTCCAGTCAGCAAACCCTCAGCATCAGTAAAGGGACGGCCATACACGAACTTGTGATGATAAATCTTGAAGAAATTGGCATCCACACTCCTCATCGCCACAGGCAGAATCTTCTTGCCGTCCTCCATCCGCAGATATAACTTCCGAGCACCCATGTCCTCCATACGGGTCAGACAACCCGCTATCTCAGCACACGGCATCTTGTAGAACCACTCACGAATCAGGGTGTCCGGAAAGGCATAATGCTTATAATTTCCACCTTCTTCAACTGTATGCTCAACGCCTTCCCGCATGTAGGCATTCATTGTCACATACACCGTCCTGCTTCTGTTCACTTCTGGCTCGATGTCCGCCAGTTTCGCGTAATACACCACAGCAATCACCATCGTGAAGGCAATCGCCAACGCTGTGCCCGCAATATAAATGGCGGAGAACAGCCGCTCCTCCTTCATCATGTGGAGGGCTTGACGGAAATAAAGAGACCCTCCCCTCACCCTCCCTGCGAGGGAGGGAGTAGAATGTTTCAACTCAAATATATTTTTCATCATAAATACAGATATAGGAGCATGTCACTCCGTTGTTTTATAAGTAACCACTCCCTCCCTCGCAGGGAGGGTGAGGGGAGGGTCTTCTCCTCAATACAATACAAAGAACGTGCCAGAAGGTTAAGTCACTGATAATCAGTAGTAGCTAAAAAAACAAGTGTCCATTTCTGGACACTCTACTGTTCGGAAATGGACATTCTTGTTATGGGATCGAAGGAATTTATGGGAACACGATGGTGAAACGTGTTAAGCCATCCTCCGGGCTGGTCAGCAGGGTGAAGGTGCAGCCGTGCTTGGTGAGGATGTCGCGAATCAGAAGCAATCCAAGCCCTTGTCCTTGGGGTTTGGTGGAATAGAAAGGCGTGAAGAGATGAGGCGCCACTTCGGGCGAGATGCCACGTCCATTGTCGGTTATAATGAGGGTCTTGGGTTGGGTCTCTATGCGGATTTCACCCTCACCACTGATGCTTTCGATGGCGTTCTTCACAATGTTTACAAGCACCTGTTGGAACAATGTGGTGTCCAGATGGACAGGTGTGGCTTCATCAGTGAGGTTGAGGGTCAGATGGATGTGGTGGGTTTGGCAGAGCCCTTCGAGGAAGGAGTGGCAAGTCTCCACCTCTTCGCTCAGGTCGCAAAGGGTGAGTTGAGGCTCTGGCACTTTCACCACATTGGCAAAGCGAGTGACGAACTCCGCCATCTTCTGGGTACGTTCGCGACTGGCATCAAGCGCTTCTTGTGCCGTGTTGCCTTGAAGTTCCGTTTGGATAAGGTCTAACGTACTCACAATGCCTGCCACATTATTATTGACTTCATGCGCAATCATACGAATCACCTTTTCGTAGGCTGCTTTTTCTGCCTTCATCACCTCGGAAGTGAGCGACTCAATCAGGAAGAAGGGGTGCTGATAGCCGCGGTCGAGGAAGGAAAGATGAGAGAGGTGGTAGATTTGGGAGTTGCTCAGTCGGAGCGTTGTTTCTTCCCCTAAGGGTAAGGATTTCATGGCTTCCGTGAGTGCGGGCGTGAGCATCTGCTTAGCCGCAGGATTCATCGTCTTGATATTGCCTGAAAGGTCGCACAAGACAACGCCCATCGGAGAAGCTTCGATGAGCAGGTTGAGGAAGGTATTTTGTTCGTCGAGCTTTAAGTGTTCATCACGTAGTCGTGTGATGAGCGCATTGAAGGTCTTGACGATTTCGTCTGTCTCCCGCTGTCCAGAGGGGGAAAGCGTGGTGCTCATGTCTTGGTCGCGCAGCAGTTCCATGCCGCTGGTCAGCGTATCAATAGGACGGATGACCTTGCGGTAGAAGAAAATCAGATAGCAGATCACCACTACCAACACTCCCTCCGCCACGTAGAAAATGACGGGGCGGATGCTGAATGTCAACCACATCAAAGCGGCTAACACACCCACAATGATGAGGGTAAGCAGGAAGAAGTAATACGTTATCTTCATTTCTTCAATTATTCAATCGCATCTTTCAATTTTCAACTTTCAAAGTCCATGTTTTTCTATCTTACGATAGAGTGCTCCACGACTGATGCCCAGTTCCTTGGCCACCAGCGAGAGATTACCGTTATGTTTCGCAATGGCAGCAGCGATGGAGGCACGTTCTATTTCTTCAAGCGTAGCCCTCTGCCCCCCAAAGGGAATGGGCTGTCGCGATGTTTCGTGTTCTGAAGGTTGATAGGCAGCCTTGAAATCATTGGCTGCTAACACCTTTTCTTCCCCTTGGGGAGCTGGGGAACTCATCAGCATTGTCCTTTCCACCAAGTTCTTCAACTCTCTGATATTCCCAAGGAAGGGTAAAGTCTGGAGATACTGAATAGCTTCGTTGGATGCCGAAGCGGGTGGAAATCCGTTGGCAGCACAGGTTTGACGGATAAAGTGCTCAACCAACAGGGGAATATCCTCTTTCCGTTCACGCAAGGGTGCTAGTTGCAGGTGGATGATGTTGATGCGATAGAAGAGGTCTTCGCGGAAGGTCTTGTCGTTGACCATCTGACGGAGGTCGGCATTGGTGGCACATACCACACGCACATCAGCCCGTCGTGTCACGCTGTCGCCCAACACCTCGTAGGTCTGGTCTTGCAGCACACGCAACAGTTTCACCTGACTCGCCAGTTCCAACTCACCAATCTCATCGAGGAAAATAGTACCTCCCTTTGCCAGTTCGAAACGCCCCGTTCGGTCGTTTTTGGCATCGGTGAAGCTTCCCTTCTTATGTCCAAACATCTCGCTTTCAAACAGGGAAGTCGAAATGCCACCGAGGTTCACCTTCACAAAGGGTTTCCCATTCCTTCGGCTCTGCTCGTGGATGAACTGAGCAACGAGTTCCTTACCCGTACCCGACTCACCCGTGATGAGCACCGGTGCATTGGTTTGTGCCACATGTTGGGCTGTGGCGAGGACGGAAAGGAAAGAAGAGGAGCGGCCAATGAGCCCCCCAGCCCCCGAAGGGGGAGGGCATCCGCCGTGTTGGTCATTACTCCCATTAGGTACATCGCGATAGCCCTCCCCCTTCGGGGGCTGGGGGGCACTCAATGCGATTGCCGTTTCTATTCTATCCATCAGCACCCCATTGTCCCAGGGCTTCGTGATGAAATCGAAAGCTCCGTTGCGCATTCCTTGCACTGCCAAGTCGATGGTGCCCCATGCAGTCATGAGGATGACGGGTACATCGGGTCGGAACACCTTTACTTGTTTCAGCAGGGTGAGTCCCTCTTCGCCATCGGTGGCAAGGGTATAGTTCATGTCCATCAGCACCAGTTCCAAGTTGGGATGGTTGCGTACCACCTCCATTGCTTCTGCTGGATTTTCAGCACGCATCACTTCGTGGTTGTTGCGTTCCAGCAGCAGGGTCAGTGCCACACGGATGGCTCTATCGTCGTCAACAATCAGAATCATATTTGTATATTTTTTGCAAAGGTATGAAAAAGTTGGGAGTTTTATTCATTCATCCTTATCTTTTCTTTTCCTTTGAACTTTTGCATGTCACTAATCACCACGCTGTCACCTTCTTCCAATCCGTTGATCACTTCCACATAGTCGTAGTTGCATTCGCCCAAACGGACGGTACGAGGCACGAGGGTGTTGGCGTCTTTAAGGATAAACAATGTGTAGTCGCCTGCACCTGTATAGTAAGAGCCGTTGCGGATGCGCAGCACTTCTTCCTTGATGCTGGTGATGACAAAGACTTCCACTTTCAAACCTGAGCGTAGTTTGGGATGGCTGGGGTTGTCCATTGTGACGGTGAAGGTGATGACACCATTTTGGCTGAGAGGTGTGACGGTGCTGATGATGCCAAAGAGACGTTCCTTGCCTACCTTGACGAGCACCCTGCCACCTGCCACCACACGGTCGGAATAGGTGTCGGAGATTTCACAATCCACCTTGAAGTGGGTGAGGTCGCTGATGACAGCCACTTTGCTGCCTTGTCCGACGATACTGCCGATCTCGGAACAAATGTAAGTGAGGGTTGCCTTGCGAGGCGAACGAATATTGGCACCATCGAGGGTGCGACGGGTTTCGGAGAGTCCCTTGTCGGCAATGCCGTCCTGAAGCTGCTTCATACGGAGGTCTGCTTGGCGCACACGCACTTCGTTTTGGTATTGCTGTTTGAGTTGACGAAGTTGCATCTGTGCCGTGCGCAGGGTGATTTCTGCTTGACGCACACGGTCTTTGGTGCCTGAACCGAGGCTATCCAGATACTGCTCATTGCGCAGTTGTGCCTCCAGCTGCCCCAGTTTCATCTCCTCTACTTCTATCTGCATGCGTCGGTCGCTGAGTTGGGTTGCAGTGTTGGTGGTGAGCTGTACGAGTTGCTGCTGACGAATCTCCCGTTCGTCCAGGGCTTTCGAGTAGTTGTCCTGAGCCGATTGGAGGTCAAGCCGCAGGAGAGGCGTACCCACATCCACTGTATCACCACTGTGGGCATAGACCTCAAGTATCTGTGCACTGATGGGCGAAATGATGACTTCCTCGAAGGCTGGCACCACCTTGCCTGTGGCTGTGATGCTCACATCAATCGTGCCCCGATCCACTTCCGATACAATGAGGCTTTTCTTATCCACCGAGGTCATCATCAGTATGCCCAGCCAAGTGGCTATTCCCAGGATGACTGCGACAATGAGGACATATTTCCCGATTCTCACCATTCTTCTTTTGCGTTGCACGCTGACAGGAATGGCTCTGTCCATCGTTTGATTATCTGTTTTCATTTGATCAGTTTTTCAAAATCCACGTCAATGTTTCGGTTGTTCTCGAAGTCCCATAAGGTGATGGAACGTATCTGATAATAATAATACCAGTAATTGAAGAGTTGCGAGATTCGGTTCTGCCGCGCCACATCCTTGGCGGTTTGGGCATCGGAGAGTTCGAGGGTGGAGATGGTGCCAATCTTGAAGGTCTCCACGTTGGTGTGGTAACGGCTTCGGGCAATGGTGTCCGCCTCTTCAGCGATGCGCAGCTGCTGGCGCTGGTGGTTGAACTGTTCGGTCAGTACGAAGAGGTCCTGACGAAATTCCTGTGACTGCTGACGGATCTGGTTGCGCACGATTTCGCGGTTACTCTCTGCCACCTTCACCTGTCCACGCCGTTTACCCCAATCGAGCAAGGGCAACGACACACCCACCTGCACCACTTCCTTACTGAGCAGGTCGCGGTAGGCGTCGTTCATCCGGGAGGCAGTGCCCGTGTAACCCACTTGTGCATAGAGGGTCACACTCCGTAGGTTGCCCTTAGCGAATGCCACCGACTCGTCTGCCTGCAGTTGACGACGTCGCATGGTGGTGGCGAAGGCGTTATTCTCCAAAGCGTGGTTGAGCACATTGTCATATATCAGTGTCACTTCGGGGATGTTGTCGGGCACGATGGGCACAATGTCCTCCTCCACATCGAGAAAGGATTTCAGTTCAAACATCCTTGCCTTCCGATGGCTCTCTACATTGGTGAGTGCCGACTGTGCGTTCAGCATTTGCAGGCGCATTTGCAGGACATCATTCTGGCTGATGCTGCCCATCTCGCGCTTTGCTTTCGCCACCTCGTAGAGCTTCTCGGCATTCTGTAGGTTCTGCTCGGCAATATTCACGTTCTCATTTGCCAACAGGAGGTCGAAGAAGAGGTTGATGGCGCGCATTGCCACCTGTTCTGTTGCCGTGAGGAACGAAGCCTTCGCCTCCCGATAGCGCAGGGGTTCAATGCGTTTGTCCCACTTCACCGTGTTCACCCCAAACAGGGGTTGGCTTAGTGTCAAGGCAATGGGCATGCTCATGAACTGATTCTTGCTGCCTGAAGTAACGCCGCTCATCTGGCGCAGCCAATCCAGCGAAGACTCCATCGACAGCGTACCGCCCGTAAGTCCAATCTTCTGGCTTATATGCAGCGAACCATCCAGTTCCATGTAGTCGTTTCTCACATACGAGTGGGTGCCATCCTCGCGCTGATAAGTGCTGTACCGCTTGTTGTAGGTCGGCACACTCGCCGACAGCGACACCTCGGGCAACAGATCTGCCTTGTAACTGCGCCATGCCCAATAGGCAGATTTCAGTTCGCCCAGCGCCACCGTTGCCTCCACACTCCGCTGTCGCGCCATCAGGATGCAGTCGTCGAGGTTCAGTCGGAGAGTGTCCCCTTCGGCATGTCCCATTTGTGTCAGGAGGCACACCATCATTAAAATCACTGTTCTTTTCTTCATATTTTTTATGATTAATGATGCTCTCCTTTGGAACAAAACACATGCCTGAATTCTAACTTGTTGGTTCCCAATGGCTCAAATCAAAAAGAGTGTCCATTTCTGGACACTCACTGTCCAAAAATGGACACTATCAAGTTGTCAGGAACTTTGCTTTCCGATAAGGCACGTTTATTTTTTTATAAGGCAGGGTTATTTTCCAATAAGGGATCCTTATTGATTAATAAGGCAGGGTTATTGGAGGACGCCCTTTTTCCGTTCCAGATTCACGAATGCATATCGATAGGCGTGCTTCTCGTCTGCCTCGTGCTCTTCGCGGAAGGTTTCTGTCCATTCTTCTGCATTGATTTCGGGGAAGAAGGTGTCGGCCTTCTCGGGGGTGTCGTAGATGTAGGTGAGGCAGAGGCGGTCTGCCTTGGGCAATGCCTCTTTGTACACCGATGCCCCGCCAATGATATAGACCTCTCCTTCGCAGGCAGCGAGGGCGGCGTTGAGGGTGGGGAAGAGTTCGGCACCTGGGAAGTCCTCTGCCTTTCCCCTGCGGGAAAGCACGATGTTGCGGCGGTTGGGTAGGGCGCCTTTGGGAAGACTCTCGAAGGTGCGTCTGCCCATGATGATGGTGTTGCCTGTGGTGAGTGCCTTGAAGCGCTTCAGGTCGTTGGGCAACCAATAGATTAGTTTGTTCTCAAAACCAATCGCCCTGTTCTCTGCTATTGCTACAATGATGGATAACATCTTAGAAGTGAAAAGTGAAAGTTGAAAGAATGATAAGTTATACTGACACGGTTGCTTTAATGTGTGGGTGTGGGTCGTAATCGGTGAGTTCGAAGTCCTCATACTGGAAGTCGAAGATGCTCTTCACGTTGGGGTTGATGTGCATCTTGGGCAACTTGCGAGGCTCGCGGGTGAGCTGCAACTTGGCTTGTTCCAGATGGTCGAGATACAGGTGGGTGTCGCCTGTGGTATAGACGAAATCGCCTGGCTGGAGGTCGCACACCTGAGCCACCATCATGGTCAGCAATGCATAGGATGCGATGTTGAATGGCACGCCCAAGAAGGTGTCTGCACTGCGTTGGTAGAGCTGGCAACTCAGTTTCCCGTCTGCCACATAGAACTGGAAGAGGATGTGGCAGGGTGGCAGGTTCATGTTGTCGATGTCTGCCACGTTCCAGGCTGAGACAATCAGGCGGCGCGAATTGGGGTTGTTCTTGATCTGGTCAATCACCTCGCTGATCTGGTCGATGTGTCCACCGTTGTAGTCGGGCCAGCTGCGCCATTGATAGCCGTAGATGTGTCCGAGGTTGCCGTCTTCGTCTGCCCATTCGTTCCAGATGCGCACACCTCTGTCCTGCAACCACTTCGCATTCGTGTTGCCCTGCAGGAACCACAGGAGTTCGTAGATGATGGACTTCAGGTGCAGCTTCTTCGTGGTCAGCATGGGAAACCCTTCCTGCAGGTTGAATCTCATCTGGTTGCCAAACACCGACAAGGTGCCAGTGCCTGTGCGGTCGCCCTTCTGCACTCCTTCCTTCAGGATGCGGTCGAGCAAGTCAAGATATGGTTTCATCCTTTTGTCTTTTGAATTGTTTTGCAAAGTTACGATTAAGCGGGCACAATACAAAAGGAAAAACAATGTTTTTACAAAAAATCCCGCTCTTTATGGCAAAGAACGGGATGTATTTGGTGGATTGACCAACTCACACCTGCATCAGATGGATTCTGTAAACTTGATGACGGCCTTACGGTCTTCTTTCGAAAGATGATAGAACTTCTCTGTGGCTCTGTAGGCATCTGACTGCTTCGAATACCCGTGCCACATGATTGCCTCCAGCACCGTACGGGCACGACAGTCGTGCAGACGGTCATCAGCACCCGTCAGCTGCATGGAGAGTCCACGTCCCCATAGAGGCGTCGTGCGACACCAACCTGTGCGGATGTCGTTCTTCATGAAGAGGCGATGCTGCACCATATCGGTATATGGCCAGATGGTCTGATTGGGATACTTGGGCAGAGGAGGATGAGCGCATCAGCGTGCCCACCCTTCTCCACTACCTGAAGGCGAGCCACACCTACTACCTCGACTTCCAACTGCCCTTCATCCGTCGCGAATTGCAGGAGAGCATCACAGAAGGCGATGCTGTGGGCAGGGGCGTGAGTGGGTGGAACGCATCCGCCTGGAGACGATGATGAACGACGACAAGGTGATGGCCCGCCAATGCTTCCGTGTGTGTGTGACGGCACAGCGCATGACCTGCTGTCTGATGCTCTGCAAGGTGGCAGAACAGCTGATTCAGAAGCATGGGCTGAATGGTGCCGAGACGCACTTGAAACAGCATCCCAATCTTTGGAAGGAACAGCTGCTGAAGGTGCAGACACCGCAGATGTTGGAGGTGTATGACGTGATTGCTGACTCGCTGCTGGAGAACGCCCTGCACTTCTTCCGCGACCGCATCGAGAACGCTTTCAGAAGCCGTGACTATGCAGGGTGCAATGATCGTCAGCGTCCGGGCAAGAATGATTCCATCTTCGAACGTCTGGACTTCGAGTTCACTTTCGAGCAAGCTATGCAGAATTCGGTCGCCATGAAAGGGGCAGGAGTTTCGCGCAACCAAGTACATCAGATGCTGAAGAACTGGAAGAAACAGGGACTCATCGTGCAAATGGAGTCGGGGAGGTATCGGAAAGTGGAACATATAGAGTGTGGCGTTTAGGTTGTCATTGTCATGATTGTCAATTGTCATTAAGGATTTTGAAAAATTGCTATCGCTATGATTGATATTCAAAACACTCAAGAATGCTTTGTGCAGCTCTGGCTTCGGCTGGAGCGCACGAGGCGTCTCCTCGGAGGTCAGTACAAACGCTTCTGCATCCGCCGCATCCTGCAATCGTGGTTCGGCACGAAAGCCACCGATGATTTCATCTGGGAGGTGTGCAGCAAGACCGTCATTGATGAAGAGCAAGTGTGTGGCTGGGATATACTGCCACCGCCTAAACTCTTTCCGCGCAAGCATCGGGAACTGCTTAGGGCTATCGTGTCAGTAACGTTGGGCATCGGTATGCGCAAGGTGAGCCTCAAGGAGCTTGACAAGGCATACAAGATGGCATTTCCGGGGAGTACGGGGATCAATGTGAATAAAAAGAAAGTTGAAAGTTATGATACCAAGAGGAATAAGAAATTGTAATCCGCTGAATATCCGTAGAAGCAGGGATCAGTGGAAGGGTCTGCTGAAAGTGCAGAACGACAAGAGTTTGCTGAGGACGTATAGAGTGAAGTACCAAAGATACTCCGTGCGCACCATCATTGAGCGGTGGGCACCTCCGAGCGAGAACCAGACACGGGCATACATCGGCTTTGTGTGCGAGGAGATGGGGGTGCCACCCAATTTCATCCTGAACGTGGGCAGCCTCGATGATGGCGACACCTATTGGGCTTGCGAACTCGTTCGAGCAATGGCGCTGGTGGAGAACGGCAACAAGTGTGCTGACCTCATCAGGAAGGAGGAAATAAAGAAAGGGTATCAGTTGGCGTTTGAGAGTTGACATTGAAAGTCTTCCGTGTTCTGGTGAATGCGGGAGATTTCTTTGTTTGAGATGAAACCAACGGACAGAACTTCGCCTAAGTGGATAGCATTTTGTTTTTCAAAATAATGATGATCGATAGTTGCATTTTTCAGGGAGTTTTTCATTTTTTGTCGTTTTATTTTGTTTTTCTCTTACATAATCGTACCTTTGCAAAAACAATGATAAACTAATGGGATTTATGAAGAAAATTTTTTCGATGTTGGTCTTGGCGGCGCTACTGTTGTGCGGCTGCAAACAAGATGTTCCGCTGACGTTTCAGGCGGGCACGTATGAGGTGACAACACAGGGTCATAATGGCGATATCCGCCTGAGTATGACGTTCAGTGACTCGACAATCCTGGACATCCAGGTGCTGGAGCAGCATGAGACACCTCATATCGGTGACATCGTGTTCGACCAGATGATTCCACAGATCATCAAGGCTAATGGTGTCGGCGTGGATGCGATGACGGGTGCCACCATATCGTGCAATGCGCTGAAGACAGCTGTGGTGGAGGCTGCCAGCATGGCTAACGTGTCGGATGTTGAGCAATTCAGTACGACCGGTCTTCCGAAGGAGGAAAAGCAGCCCGTGGAGGGTACATGGGATGTCGTGATTGTGGGTGCCGGTGGTGCTGGTATGGCTGCGGCTGCCGAGGCTGCGCAACAGGGCAACACGGTGTTGGTGATAGAGAAGAATGCGGAGATAGGCGGCAACACCTTGGTGTCGGGTGGTATCTTCCAGAGCGTGATGCCATACTTGGTGTGGGATCCTGCCCATCCGGATGCCAAGACGGGTGTGGGCTACGATGGTCAGACCTACGACAAGGCGAAGTCGGGTCCTGGCTGTATCAAGGATCTTGAGACCATTCTTGGTTGGGACGAGAAGGCGTTTGATGCCGCTTACTATAAAACACACGCCTTTGAGCCGGGCAACATCGTGGAGTTGGCGCCTCATGGCGTACACAGCGAATATCTGCCTGTGCTTCAGGAGTTGAAGAAAGAGATTGCTGCCTATCTGGCGTGGGCTCAGCCGAAACTTGCGAGTGGTGTGCCTGAGACGGACCTGACGCTGTTCTCGACCAAGAACCTGCACATCTTCCAGACCTACTATGGTGGTTTGCGTCAGAGCGACGACAAGCAGGAGTGGGTGTATAGCGATGTGCGTATGGTGAGCCAGATGGTGGAGCAAGGACAGGATTTGAAGCCTTGGCTGGCCAATATGGGTGTCACGTTCCTCGAGCGGCAGATCATTATCGTGGGTGCCTTGTGGTTCCGCGGCAATAAGATGCTGGGTGCCGACATTGACACGGATGGTGACGGAACGGCCGAGCACTACGACGGCAACTGGGGTGCCTACATCATGGCGCCTTACAACATCTTTGCCAAGGCAAACAAGGAAAACCGCATCCTGAAATCGACTACGGCTCGTGAACTCATCGAGGAGGGAGGTCGAGTGAAGGGTGTGAAGGCTGTGATGGACGATGGTACACCTGTGACGGCACATGCGCGTAAGGGTGTCATCGTTGCCACAGGTGGCTATGCTGCCAATATTCGCAAGGTGATTGACTCGAACCGCTATTGGAACAAGAAATACCTCACTACTCACATGGCTTCGACCAACCGCAGTTCGCTGCAGGGCGAAGGACTCGATATGGCAGAGAAGGTGGGAGCTTCATTGACGGGGATGGGCTGGACACAGCTGATGCCGCTGTCGTATATTGACTATGGTAATCTCGCCTTCGGCAGCGTGTCGGATGCCGTGTTCATCAGCGCTAAGACCGGTAAACGCTTTGTGGACGAATCGCTGGAGCGTGACGTCCTTTCGGCAAAGGCGTTCGAGAACGGCATCAACCTCTACGGCAAGCAGGGTGCCTACCTCTATATCGGAGGTGAGGAGACCACAGAACCGAACGAGAAGCGTGGTGTGGATGTGCCTGGCAAGCAGTATGCACGTACACCGGCACAGCTGCCTGAGTTGTTGAAGACGCTGAAGATCAACGTCAGTGCTGACGCTATTCTGGAGACAATCCGCGACTACGATATGGCTGTGATGGACGGTCAGCAGCCTGCTGATGTCAGCAAGCGCTATGCCACCAACACCATCGGTAGGGTGGAGCGCCGCCCAGATGGCACTTATGACAAATCGACCTATTCGCTCGATTCGGCTATGCTCACCATCCGTCCGTTGGCACCAGCCACTCACCATACGATGGGCGGTCTCGTGGTGGATGAAAAGCGCCATGTGCTCGATGCCAGCGGCAAACCTATTCCTGGTCTCTATGCAGCAGGTGAGGTGACGGGTGGCATCCACGGTGGTAACCGACTGGGTGGTAATGCCCTCACTGAGATTCTGGTGTCTGGCCGCATCGCTGCCTCCAGCATCACGGAGGATGCAAAGAAATAACCGAAAAGGAACAGGATGCAGCCCTGCTTGGAATGCAGTCATTTCTGTGTTGAACATGAAGGGGTCGAGCACCATTTCGAAGGAGTCGCCCAAATCACGCTTGCGCAAGTTTACTTTGAAATTCAGCATAAGCTTCTCTGGCTTGTTTCAACAAACGTTGTTCTTCTTCATCTGAGTGCCAACGGATGAATGACCGAACACCCCTGCCCACCACAGAGATGGGCGAACTTACTCTATTCAATGTCTTTTCTATCTTGTCTGCTTTTCTTTTCTATATTAACGATTGCAAATTACGTGAAAATCCACCAAACCACCAAACTTTCCTTAACTTTTTCATAAAGGCACAAAAAAGGCACAACATCATAGGAACTTTGCAAACTGGTGAAAAATACTCGTTAGATAACTCAAATCATCCATCGAGTTATCTCGATCGATCCATCGAGATAACACAAGTTTTTCAACCCCGTTCAAAAGACCCGATGTTTCGAGGGCAAAGAGGTGGCGGCAAAGCATCAAAGAGCCGACGGCAATCCAATGCTTTGCCGACGGCAAAAGGCAAGAGAGACGTCGGCTTTTTTGAAAAGGGGTTGTGGCTGTGACAATTGTGACAGATTGGAGAAAAAGAATCTCCAGAGCCGATTTCTTTAAAAACAGCTATATGCCTTTCTATGCCCGATTAGTGGGGTGTTGTGTGCAAACTTAGTGGGGCATTGTCCTTGCTATCACTGGGGCATTGTCAGCACGATACCGTTTCGGGGCAAAATATAGCTGTAAAAATGAGGTGAGAAGATATCTCAAGTTTTTTAACCCGTTCAATAACGCAAGGTTATTTCTCAGCAAAGGTGGGTTATTTGGCGATAATGGCAGGTTATTGGAGGAATAGTTCTCACGACAGTCTCAAATCTCAGTCTCAATTAGAAAACTGTTAGTCGGTATTGTGATCGAGAGTTTGGGCGAGTTTGTCTATGTTGAGACTGCGTGCAGAGGCGTCGACAATGTCTTTATAGACGCCGCCTTTCTGGTAGAGCTCGTCAGGGTTTCCAGATTGTTCCACACGTCCGTCCTTGAGGGCATAGACCATGTCGGAGTCGATGATTTGGCTGATGCTGTGGCTGATGATAATGACGGTACGGTCGCGCTTGATGGCGTCGATGGATGCTTTGATTTGTTCTGTGGCGACAGCATCGAGACTGGCGGTGGGTTCGTCGAGGAAGATGATGGGGGGATTCTTGAGGAACATGCGAGCGATGGCGATGCGCTGTTGCTGACCACCAGAGAGGGCTGTGGCTTGGCTCTGCATCCCCTTGGGCAACTTCATCACCTGATCGTAGATGTAGGCTTTCTTGGCTGCTTCAATCACTTCATCTTCAGTAGCTTCAGTTTTGCCATAACGGATGTTCTCTTCGATGGTTCCCTCGAAGATGTGGTTCTTCTGAAGGACGAGTCCGATGTGGTCGCGCAGGAACTGGGTGTCGTAGTCACGCAGGTCAACGCCATCCAGCAGGATGCTGCCGCAGTCGGGTTCGTAGAACTTGTCCAAGAGGTTGACGATGGTGGATTTGCCGGCACCTGAGAGTCCGACAAGGGCGGTGATTTCGCCGCTCTTGATGGTCATGTTGATGTCGTGGAGTGCCTTGGTGCCGTTCGGGTAGGTGAAATCGACGCCACGCATCTCAAACTCGCCTTTCACCTGCTCGGGACGATAAGCGCCCGTTGGCTCTTTCTCGTCTTTGGCATCGAGGATGTCGAAGAAGCCTTCAGCATAGATGAGGGCATCGTTGAGGGAGTCGAAGATGAACTGCAACTGGGTGATGGGGGCTGTGACGTTGGCGAAGAGCATGACGTGGTACATGATCTTACCGATGCTCATGCCTGGATATTCGATGAGGACGAGGTAGGCGGTGAGGATGATGATGAGCACGGTGCCGACTTGCTGCACGAGGCTCTTCATGCCGTCGAATCGGAAGGAGGTCTTGCGGACGAGCATCTGATTGTCGGTGAACTGCGTCTGGATGTCCCATTGTTTCTGACTCTCGATGTTCTCGCGGTTGAAGGACTTGATGACGTTCATGCTCTCGATGATGCTCACCAATCCTGAACTCTTCGACTCGCGGAAATGCCGCATGTTGGAACGCCAACCCTTCAGACGACGTGCCTGGGCGAGGGCGAGCCAGATGTAGATGGGCACGATGAGCAGGGCAGTGAGTCCCACATAGACATTGGCGGAGAACATGAGGATGAGTGCCAAGAGGGCACTGGTGAGCATGGGCAGCAAGTTGATGAAGACGTTCTGCACAGTGGCAGAGAGGGAACTGACGCCCTGGTCGATGCGGGTTTGCAAACGCCCTGTCTCATTGCCCGAACGGGAGAAGAACGCCATGCGGTAGCTGAGAATCCTATCCACGACGGCTTGGGAGAGGTCTTTGCTCACGAAGATGCGCATTCGTTCGCCGAAGTAGTTCTGGGCATAGCGGATGATGGCTGCCAGCACTTCCTTGCCCAGCAGGACGATGCTGATGATGGTGAGGATGTTGGCTGCCTTGCTCCACTCGAAGCCTTCAGGCACGACGAGGGCGTTGATGGCATCGACGGTGCGGTCGAGCACGATGGCGTTCACCTGTGCGATGAGTGAACCGATGAGGGTGAGCAACAGGGTGGCGACCACCAGCCACTTGTAGGGACGAACGTAGGGCGCAAGCTTGCGCATGAGTTGGATGAGATTCATCGACGTGTATTTTGTGAGCGGGTTATATATCTGTGTGCAAATATACAAAAAAAGAGCGACTCACGGGGTGTGGGTCGCTCTTTTTATGATGATTTGTTGGATTAATTCTGCTGTTTGTTAGCCGAGTACATCATCTTGAGGGCGTATGCCTTACGCAGCACCTGCTTCACATCGGTGATGATACCCATTGGAGTGTTGTGGTCTGCCTTGACTGAAACAGTGTAGAACGGCTTGTCTGCTTCTGCCAATTCACCACGCTCTTCCATCACGAAGTCGTAAACCTGATTAGCCTCGCAAATTCTGTCGTTCAGCTGGATACGATGTGACGTACCATACTGACCTTTCAGCTGCTCAGTGGGCTGACCAATGTAGATGAAAGATGTACTGGACTTACGAGCCAATTTCTCAAGCTGAGTACCGACTGGCTTCTCGAACCTCACCTGGAGTGTCACCTCACGCATGGTGGTAACCATCATGAAGAAGAACAGGATGGTGAAGATCAAGTCAGGAAGAGATGAGGTGTTCATCTCAGGCATTTCTCTGCCTCCGCCTTTGTTAAATCTGCTCATAATTATTGTCCTCCATATTTCTTAGGTTCAGCCTCAGATATCTTCTGTGGATACACCTCGCGGATGGCTTTCTGCTGGTCAGCGGTCAGGAACTCGTACTTATAGCCAAACTCTTCTTTGGCCAACTCGTCACGAAGTTCGTTGTAAGCCGATACCAATGCATCCTGCACAGCGAAATAAACTCCATAGGAAGTACCGCGGTCTGTCTGAACTGAGATGACGTGGTTTTCTGTCACCATCATCGTCTTGTTGCCAAGTCCCTTGATTTTCTTAGGCTTGAGCTCAGGCAGATTAGGCTTGTTATCCGCATTCTTGATAAACTCTTTAGCTCTCTCCTTCACATCCGCAAGCGAAGCGTAGTCATCGCCTATGAGGAGGTAGTTGTCCTTGTTGATACGAATGTTCAAGATGTTACGTTCTTTCACCTTGATTTCGTTGTTCAGCTGGTCATCCTCAGGTGGCTTTGGTAGTGTACGTGCCAGACCCTGGTCGGTGTCCATTGATGTTGTCACAAGGAAGAAGATGAGCAACATGAATGAGATGTCGGCTGTAGAACTGGTGTTCAGTCCTGGCATTTTTCTTTTCTTTCCCATGTTATTTGCTCTGAGTTAAAGGGTTTTACTTCTTACTGGTAATCATACTATAGGCAGTAACAATGATTGTCACAATCGTCAGAACGAGAATGGCAATGATTGATGTGTCTGTCAAAATGATGTCGGAAGGAATGTTCCAGTCCTTACCATTGATGAGGAGCACCTCGTCCTTGTTGGCGAAACCAACGATGAGACCTGCTACCACACCAACGATGAGGGTGCCCCATCCAATGAGACCAGCCTTGCTTGCCATACCAACATCTTCGTGCTTAGACTTGTTGGAGCCGTTCACATAGCCATAAATCACAGCACCGATGGTGATGATGATGGTGGCGAAGATGAGGATGTAAGTCCAGATAAGCAGGAGGTCTGTCATCTGTGGATTTACTTGTTTAGGATCTTCTTCGTAAGGTGTATCGTAACCCACGAGCAGGAAGAGCGCCATGACCACGATTGAGATGCCGATAAGGCTCCACAACACAATCTTGGCGATTTTCTCCACCTTGTCCTGTGCGCTTATTACTTGTACTTTATCCATTTTATTTCTCCTTAATTAAAATAGTTAATGACTAATTTGAAGAGATTAAGACATGTTTCGGATGTATAGTTCCGAAGTCCTTAATTACTTCTTGTTGTTGTACTTGGCAACGATGTCAAGGAGAGAAATGGTAGAGTCTTCCATCTTAGCGGTAAGACCTTCAATTTCAGCAAGGATATAGTTGTAGAAAATCTGAAGAATAAGGGCAACGACGATACCGAAGATAGTAGTCAAAAGGGCCACCTTCATACCACCTGCAACGACTGTTGGAGAGATGTCACCTGCAGCCTGGATGTCGTCGAATGCCTTCACCATACCGATCACAGTTCCCAAGAATCCGAGAGATGGAGCCATACCGATGAAGAGGGTGATCCAAGAGCAACCGCTTTCGAGCTTAGAAGCCTGAACTGCGCCGTAAGCAACAACTGACTTCTCCACTGCGTCTGCACCATCATCCATGCGAGTGAGACCCTGATAGAAGATAGAAGCGATAGGACCACGAGTGTCGCGTGCGATAGCCTTTGCACCTTCGAGGTCATTCTTGTTAATCAGTGCATTCTCAACGTCCTCGATGAGTTTCACTGTGTTCACCTTAGAGAGTGCGAGGTAGATGATACGCTCGATACAGAAAGCAAGACCGATGATCAAAGCGATGGCTACGAGTGCCATGAAGCCTGCAGAACCCTCGATGAACTTAGTCTTGATGTCCTTGTACATACCAGTCTCGACTGGCTCAGACTCGACTGGCTCTTCGTCCACAACGGGAGCGGCTGCTGTGTCAACGGCAGCAGAATCTACCTGCTCAGTTGCTGCAGTGTCTGCACTTTCGTCCTGAGCTGAAGCGGTTTGTGTCATACCAAATGTAAACACACCCATCAATGCAATGATTGCAAAAATTTTTTTCATTGTCTTGAAATTTTAAGATTAATAACTTATTTAATTTTGTTTGTTTGTTTCTGGTAAAGTTGTATTGTGCGGAGAGACGGGGATTCGAACCCCGGATACGCTTTTGACGTATACACGCTTTCCAGGCGTGCCTCTTCAGCCACTCGAGCATCTCTCCTTCTTATCCTCCATTTTGGTGGCGTTGCAAGGTGATGAAACCTCGCTTTTTGGGTGTTTCTCCCGTCGAAACGGATGGGCAACCCATAATTCGGGACAAAAATAATGATTTTTTTTCTATCAATAATTGTAATTGAGCGGAAACTTTTAATTTTTATCGAAAAAAGTTACTTTTTTGAATACTTTGAGCGCATTTTTGGTGGTTTGATGCACAATGTTGTCAAAATCGGTGTTGTAAATCTCTGCCAGTTTCTCTGCCACACTTCGGACGTACGCACTTTCGTTCCTTTTGCCCCGATTTGGCACTGGCGCCATGTAGGGAGAATCGGTTTCCAACACAATTCTGGATAGCGGAACAGCATTTTGCACTACCTCCCTCAAGGTGGATTTCTTGAAAGTGAGCACCCCACCGATGCCTAACATAAAGTTAGGGAAGGTGAGCAGGTCTCGTGCCTCCTCTTCCGTACCCGTGAAACAATGGAACACACCACTGAGGTTGCTGGCTCGATGCCGCTCCATCACTTCCATCAGTTCTTGATGAGCACTTCGCGAGTGAATCATCAGAGGAAGCCCATACTTCTCTGCCCATTGTATCTGATGCTCAAAAACCTCCATCTGTTCTTGCTTGTAGGTGGCATCCCAGTAGAAGTCAAGTCCGACTTCCCCAACGGCGATCGTCGATTCATCGATCATCCGTTCCAGTTGGTCAAGGGCTTGGTGATAGTCTTCGTCCATGATGTTCTCTGGATGAAGCCCAATCATGGGGTAGAGGTAGTTGGGATGGGCTTGACAGACATCGAACAGATGGGGCGTGTCTTTCAGGCAGATGCCTGGCACAAAGATTTTCTCCACACCTGCATCCTTTGCCCTTTGGATCACCGCCTCAAGGTCGTCGGCAAACTCTGGTCCGTCAATATGTGCGTGTGTGTCTATCATCTTAGTACTTCCTGCCCATCAGTTTATTGGCAAAGAGGCGAAGTTCTGCCTTCTTCTCTTCGGGCACCTTCACGCAGTCGAGGCTCTTGAGCGACTCGGCAAAGATTGCCTCAATCTTCTGCTGTGCCAGTTGGTCAATGCCTAATACATTATATATATGTGTAACGGCTGCGATTTTCTCCGCTGGGTCGAAGTCTTGTGCATTCACCCAACGGTCGAGTTCTGCCTTCTGGGCATCGTCGGCACGCAGGTAGGCATTGATGAGCATGAAGGTCTTCTTGTTCTCAACGATGTCGCCTCCGAGTTTCTTCTGGAACTTGGTGGGGTCGCCATACACGTCGAGCAGGTCGTCTTGGAGTTGGTAGGCAAGTCCCATCTTCTCTCCAAAAGCGTAGAGGTTTTCCACATCCTCTGTGTCGGCTCCTCCCAACAAGGCGCCGATTTTCAAGGCATAGCCCAGCAGCAAGGAGGTCTTCATCCGAATCATCTCCATGTATTCTGCTTCCGTCACATCGTTGCGTGTCTCAAAGTCGATGTCGTATTGCTGTCCTTCACAAACACCGAGCGTTGCCTCGATGAAGGCGGTCCATGCTTCTTCGTTTTGGATACCTTTGTTGAAAAGCTGATAGGCGATGATAAGCATGGTGTCACCTGAGAGGATGGCGGTGTTCTCGTTCCACTTCTTGTGGACGGTCGGGTTGCCACGTCGCAGGTCGCTTTTATCCATCAGGTCATCGTGCAGCAAGGTGAAGTTGTGGTAAGTCTCCAAAGCCAGTGCATTGTTCAGGATGGTGTCCACATCGTCCTTGTAGAGGTTGTACCCCATCAGCATGAGCAAGGGACGGATGCGCTTGCCTCCGATGGAAAGGATATATCGGATGGGGTCGTAGAGGTTCTTGGGTTCCGTGTTATACTGGATGTTCTCTACGGCGGTGTTGATTTTCTGGGTGAGTTCTGTTATCGCGTACATATAATATATAGTAGTTGATGATGATGTGTGCGTGGTAAAAAAAAGCCGCACAGCGAATGTGTGTGCGGCATGTTTGTTGTTGCTTCCTCGTCGACTGGCGATGAGGGGAATGTCAGATTACTGCAGACGGAAGGTGACAGGGAGCGTGAAGCGTACACGCACAGCTTTACCACGCTGTCTTCCTGGAGTCCACTTCGGCATTGCCTGTACGACACGCATAGCTTCTTTGTCGAGTGATGCATCCACGGCGCGAATCACCTTAGGATCCACGATGGAACCATCCTTGTTGACAACGAACTGCACCAATACACGACCTTGAATACCGTTCTCCTGTGCCACTGGTGGGTACTTCAGGTTCTTGTGAAGCCAATCCATGAGTGCCTTCTCACCGCCTGGGAAAGATGGGTTTGTCTCAACGACTTCGAAGATTTCATTCTCGTCACCATCTTCCTGTACAGGACCTGTAACAGCTGCCACAGGACCAGTCACGTGAGCCACAGGACCAGACTGAGCCTCGTGAGTGTCCTCTGAGGTTTCAATCTTCTCCTCTTCGATATCCGTGTTGTTGTCCACGATGTCGAGGATTTCAGCCACAGCAGGAGTCTCTGCTGGTGGAGGTGGTGCAGCAGTGAAGATAGGCTGAGTGATAGGAATCACTTCCTCCTCAGACACGTATGCCACTGTTGAGTACACAACATCTGTTTCTGCATACGTGCGAGTGGTGAACTCAAAGCATGCAAACATGGCAGCAAGAGCTACGATGTAGCCAATGAGCAGTCCCGTACCTTTGGTACCCTCAAGATCTGCTTTTTTAGATTTCTTTACTTCCATAGATTATATTTATTTTTTAGATTTTATACGTTTTGGCACACTGATGAGCCGCCCTTCTGGCAGACCCTTGTTCAGTTTCGAGGCAAAAGTAATACTTTTTTTTCGTTCAGTCGCTACAATTGACATTTTTTTTAACCATAGAGGGCTTTTTTTTATTTTTTAACGTCAGTTCTGCTCCGATTTGGTAATACTTCTGATATAAATGTCTTGTTGTGGGAACGGAATCTCGATGTTGTTTTCGTTGAGCACCTGATAGATTTTTTCTTTGGCCTGCGCTGTAAAAGCAATCTTCTGGTCAACGAGTACCCATGCCACCAGTAACAGGTCAACGCTGCTGGATCCGAAGTCGGAAAATGCAACGAGGATAGGGTGCATGGGGGTGACGATGTCTCTGCCGTCAGGAGTCTTCTTGCAGATGGTCTTGATACCCTCAATAATCAAGTGTCTAACTTCTTCCACATTGGTTCCATAAGATACGCCGAATGGGATGGTCAGACGCTCGTATTGGTGGTTGCGTGTCAGGTTCTTGAAATTCTTGCTGAACAGGTCGGAGTTGAGGA
Organism: uncultured Bacteroidales bacterium; assembly: GCA_902768125.1. Taxonomy (GTDB): domain Bacteria; phylum Bacteroidota; class Bacteroidia; order Bacteroidales; family Bacteroidaceae; genus Minthosoma. The sequence goes on from CACXKA010000013.1 coordinate 136,296, forward strand.
TGGCGACCACACTTCCATCCAGTGTGGTGATCTGTGTACTCTGGTAGGTGATGCTTTCCACCTTACCTGTCATACCGTCACATTCGATATAGTCGCCCACACGTACGCGACCCGACATGAGCGAGATACCATAGAAGAAGTTTTCCAGCAGACTCTTGGATGCGAAACCCATACCTGTTGACAAACCACCAGTCACAATGGCGATACCTGTGCCTGGCACGCGAAGCATCAAGAACACGGCAATGATATAGATGCCCCATATCAGCAAGGCAATGATGTTGCGAGCCAGTGTGGCATTGAAGTCCTTGTTCTTGATTCTCCTGCGATAGCGGAACCAAGAGGAACGCGCAAGGTAATTGATGTATTTGAAGACGAAGAACAATGCCACCACAATGAACAGCTTGAGAGCTGATGCCGTGAACAGTCTGTCAACGTGAATTTCTTGCATCAACCAAGTGACGCACAGATGACGCAAGTCGAAGATTTTGGCAGCCATGTAGATGCAGTGCATGACAGAAAAGACAGCTGCTACTGGGATGAGGGCGCGATTGATGAAATCGTACACCCACGTCTGATCCACGAAGTCGCCACGTTTCATCCTGAAGCGAATCTCGTCTTCCTTGACGCTGTCTCCGTACGCTTTCTTGATGCGTCGGCAAAGAGGACCGTCCTCATACATCTCCATCAAGTCGTAGCAACAGATGATGCTGGCGATGGCTGCCAACTGGAACGTCCACCATACGATAATCTGCACAGCCATCAGCGTGAAGCCAATCCAAGACAACACGCAGGATACCAACATCGCAAAGAGCGAGACGGAACAATAGATGGCATCGCTGGTAGGTATGGACTTCCAACTCTTTTTCAGCATGATGGATTGCCAGATGGTGAAGATGAGTAGGATGGGGGGAAAGATGATGTTGACCAAGGTGTTAGGAATCAGGATGATTCGGAAACAGATGACCACCATCGACATGAGCATGAAAGGAGTGTAGGCTCTGACGCCTTCTTTGATTACATCTCCCTTCAAACGGATAATCAACGAGATCAAGATAGCAATCATCAACCATGCCATTTCAATCATCAGGCCTGTTGCCATCAACATCAAGTTGTGATGGAAGAAGGTGCGTACAATCATCACGGCAATGGCAAAAATCATCACGGCAAGCGTTATGATGAGGGTGCCACGCTTCTGCATGAACTTCTCTGTACGGAATCGCTTGGGTACCAACCAACGTAGAATCACATTACTCAAGATGATTCCTCCGAGGATATAGACCAACATGAAGATGCTGGCGAACATGACGATGCCACCTCTCCATTCTGATCGATATTCTCTGAACTGACCGTTGCGTCGTTCTTCCAGCGGCTTATATTTGGTGTTGAAGTCATCTTTCATCCGCTCCCACTGACGAGGGATGGCTGCCAGAATTTTGGGGTAACTGGTGCCCGGGTTGATGAAGATGCTTTGTTGCAAGTCCGTGTATTTCTTTTGGGCAAAGTTGTTTAGTCGTTCCACGCGATTGAACAGGGCAGTGTAGTACTTGTCTTCTTTGTTCAGCTTGATCAAAATGACACGCATGTTTGCCCGCAGGGTCTCAGCATATTCGATACACATGGCTCTGTCTTGAATCCCTTGGGCATCGAGTTGGAAAGTGCTTTGTACTTCGTCAGGCATGGTTGCACCATTAGTCTCTTCTTCGTCGAGAATGACAGGCGGAATCTGCTTCAAGGAGTGAATCAGGCTATCGTAATTGGTGATTTCAAACTGGATATAATCCCTGATTTGGTCGAAAGGAATGGTGCTTTTCTTGAATTCAAGATACAAGGAGGTTGCCTCCTGACAAGCATATGCCATATCGAAGGTGAAATCCTGTCCCTGTGAATAGAGGATGAGGCTCGTGGTTTCACAGCGTTTGGTGATGTCGACGAGTCTGGCGTGTTGTGTCTTTTGACGTTCTTCCATCTGCTTCATCTTCTCTTTCTGTCGTGTCCATTTATTGTAGAGTTCAAGACGAAGCACGTGCAGTGTATGTCCGAGGTCTTTTTCTTTGAGCACAGCATGACCTTGCTGGGGAACAAGGGGCATGAGCAGCAGGAGAATGAAAAGAATCTTTTTCACGATTTTGTGTTGTATTTATAGGTTTTGGTATTTCTGGTTTTATTCTACATCCATGAAATTCTTGGCACGCGTGATGAACGATTTTCCAATCTTCATGGACTTTCTGCCATCGTTGGCGCCTTCCTCCAATGCTTCTTCTATGATGTCGTCTTCCGTCACAGCATCGGGATCGGCTTCCTCTTGGTCTTCCTCCATAAACATTTCGATGTTCTTGCGTACATCACGCGTCGTACTCACCATCCAGCCCTTGACGCCTCCGTTCCGTCGGAAAGCTTCATAGCGGCGTCTCCTCCTGATGCGTGAAAGCTTCATGCCTCGCTTGCATCTCTTCAACCAAGCAACGAACGCTTTGGCACCTTTGACGATGAGTTGTCCTAACTTCTTGATGGTTGGGCGCAGGTGAATGATGCCTTGAATGGTCGCCTTGATGGCAATGACGATACCCTTGGCGGTGGCTTTCGTCGCCACTTTCATCCCGTGCCACGTGGCTTTTGCTCCAACAGCAATTCCATGAAGGGTTGCTTTGCCAGCGATGACGCACCAATGACCGAATGTTTGGGCAGCTCGCTTGAGCCACGCTTTGATTTTGGCGACTTTCTCTTGGGTGTTGTTGTCGTGCCACCATTCATTCAAGCGCTTGCATCCATCTTCTGCTGCCTGCATGCACCACAATAGTCCCTTCAAGATTTTCTTAAAGAGCCAGACCAGAAATCTCCATATCAGAACCAACATGAGCCGAATCAGTTCGCGCACCAGTTGTGATGCACTTCTCCCCGTATATTCCTCATGCTCATTGAATCTATCTTCCTCAGTCATATTGTGGTGTTTCAGATAATCTGTCGAATGATTTTAGTGCGAAGGTAGTACAAAAAAATCATTTATCGGCATTTTGTTCTATTAAAGTTGTTTAATTACACAAAGAATGTTTATTTCTCCATCATCAATAGAATGGCAATGAGGATGAAAAGTACACCTGTGATGCCATTGAGCCATTGTTGGAAGTGCTCAAACCCATGACTCAGTCTTGCGGCTCCATTCACCGCTTTGTGCATCAGCCATGCCATGATGACAACTGGGATGCTGGCTGCCAATCCAAAGACGAGCGGCACCATTGCCCCGACATTGCTGGAGATGCTCAAAGGAATCATCATGCCAAAATAGAAGATGGCACTTTCAGGACAAAAGGCGAGAGCAAGTGTCATTCCTAACACCAATGAGCCGAGCGGACCATTCCGCTTGATGATTCTTCCGCTATTGTGACAATTGTCCCCATGATGGTGGTGGTGAAAGGCTCTAAAAATCAGATAGAGTCCAATGCCAATCAGCACATAAGGAACGATTCCCTCTGCCTGAGAGAGTACTTGTTGTAAGCCAGCGATGTTGCTGCCACCACCTATCAGACACATTGTAATCCATCCTAACAGGGTATAGGTGAGGGTTCTGCCGAATGCGTAGATGATACCGTCCATCAGTCTCTTCCCATTGCGGTATTCATAAGCCAAAGCCGAGATGCTGATGGCCAATTGGCAGGGGTTGAGAGCTACAAGTACACCCAGCACAAATGCAGCCAACAGGGGTAAATCTGCTGACTGCAAGAGAGTGTGAAGTATGTCGTCAATGTTTAACTGCATAAGAGTAAGATGATGACTTGTGCCGTGATGATGCGTAGGAACATAGAGAGCGGATACACCGTTGAATAGCCGACGGTGGGAATGCCGTTATTAGCATTGGAGGTACTGAATGCCAATGCTGGTGGATCTGTTGTTGCACCACTCATGATACCCATCAGCAAGAAGTAGTTCATGCGCCACTTCACACGGGCAAAGATTCCCATGATGATCAAAGGAATGATGGTGATGAGGAAACCTGTCCAAACATAGTGAATACCACCGTTGATGACGGTGTCGACGAAGTTCCCACCAGCCTTGATGCCCACACTCGCAAGGAAGAGTACCAAACCAATGTCTCGAATCATCAACGAAGCGGAGTTGGTGGTATAGGCCACCAATTTGAGTTTATAGCCAAAGCGACCTAACAAGATGGCGATGATGAGAGGACCACCTGCCAGACCTAACTTGATAGGCATGGACATACCAGGAATGCTGATAGGCAGCATACCGAAGATGATGCCGACCAAAATACCCAAGAAAAGGGTGAGGAGGTTGGGCTTGTCCAGTTGCTGTTGCTTGTCACCAATTCTGTTGGCGAAACGATCCACAGCGTCTTCTGGGCCTACCACTGTGAGGATGTCGCCCACTTGCAGAATCAGACTCGGACTGGCAAACAATTCGATACCAGAACGGTAGAGTCTGGTGACATTCACGCCGTACATCGAACTTGGATGCAGGCTGCCCAGCGTCTTTCCGTTGATGTTGTCTTTGGTGACAGTGTGTTTTCTGGAAACCATCGGTACGTCTTGCTCGTCCCATTCCACCTCAACCTCAGGTCCGATGAAAGCAACGATGGCGGCAGCATCTTCTTCAGCACAGACAATATAGAGTTTGTCGTCTACATTCAAGAGGGTTTCTTTGTTGGGCACCACCACATGACCATTGTGGAGCATACGGGAGCAAACGAAATCGCGTCCGATAAAGCCTCTTACCTGCAAAATGCTCTTGTCCGCAATGGCAGGATTGAACACCTTCACCGTCATCAAATGAGGCTTGACCGCCTCCTTGTTGTTTCGTTTGTTAAAGTGTTCTTCCTCTTTCTGGAAATTCACCTTGAAGATGATACGAATGAGGATGATGCTGCAAATGATACCTACAACCGCAAAAGGATAAGCACACGCATAACCGTTGGCAATCACAGGAACTCCTCCCTCAAAAGGATGAATTTGGTTGATTTGTTCAAGGGCGGCATTGGCAGCACCAAGACCAGGCGTATTGGTGACAGCACCACATAAAGTACCTACCATCATCGGCAGATTGTCGATGGCAGGGATGACATTGCGGAATCCGTAATAGATGGATAACATCACGACAATATTCAGCATCACAATGCCTGCAGCAATGCCATTCGCTTTCAAACCTCCTTGCTTTAGCGAAGTGAAGAAAGAAGGACCGACCTGCAAACCGATACTGAACACGAACAGGATGAGTCCGAAGTCTTGAATGAAATTGAGGACAGCCGTATTCTCTTGGATTCCTCCACGCATCAGCAGGTCACCCGCCAAGATGCCAATAAAAAGAATCCACGTCACTCCTAAGGTCACGCCCTTGATCTTAATCTTGTTGCCAAGGAACACACCCACTGCAATCACTGCTGCATACAGTATCACCGTGTGTGCTACGCCACCTCCTATTGTAAAGAGCTCAATTAACCAATCCATATAGTGCTATTTTAATCGGGGTGCAAAGTTACTGCTTTTTTTCGGCTTTCACGTTCTTTACTGTGAAATTTTCCACATATTCTTGATGGAAATCTGCATTCTTGGCTGTGATGGTCAGATTTTCGAAAGTGAAGTTGCTAAGATGATACTGGTCTTCTTTCTGTTTCACGTTGAAAAAGACGTTGCAGTCGAAAGTGATGTTCCGCATCGTGATGTGGTTGCTGTACGACATCGGAACGCTTTCCCTTCCCTTCAGATCGTAGAATTGTGTCCAAGGAGCCACGAGCAGGAAGTTCTTCCCATTTCCCTCAATGTCTTCGACCGTCACGTATTCATATAATTGGGGTGTGTCAGGACGCATCTTGAGCCACAACAGATTATTTGCCTCCGTCACTTTGATGCGTCGCAAGATGATGTTGTGGTCATACACGGATTCGCTGCCCAAGGTCAGGCAACCGTGACAAAAACCATATTCGCAATCTTCGATGAGGATGTTTTCATTGGCACCATCTCCAATCATTTCAGGGAATTGGTTGATGTCTATGCCTTCATATTTCGTACGCCAATAGTCGGCATAAGGTCCTTTGCCTCCCTTGATGGCGACAGCATCATCGTTCACACTCATGTAGCAATCCTTCACCAACACATTCTTCACCACATCTAAGTCGATGGCATCCGTACTGGGTGCTTTGACGGGTTGTGCGGGTGAATAGATGTGCAGACGCAGCAGCTTCACGAACTCACTATTGTAGATGTGTGTCGTCCAGAAAGCGGAGTTCTGCAAATGCACCCCCTCAATCTGCACGTTCTTGCAATTGCTCACATACACCAATCGGGGACGTTGTTCGTCCTTATTAGTGCATTGGGGATTCCAACTTCTTCTCTCCCAGAAATGTTTCCAAAACGTCAGTCCGTTGCCATCAATCGCGCCTTTTCCCGAGATGGAAAATCCATCCAGGCCGTCAGCATTGATGAGGGCAGCGTAGTAGAGACAGGTTTCTCCTTCGATGCGGGTCTTGAGGATAGGGTAGTCGCTGGGGTCATTGCTGCCCATCAAAGTGGCGCCCTCATACAGATGTAGATGTACTCCCTGCTTGAAGAAGAGAGCCCCGGTCATATAGGTACCTTCAGGAACGACGATGACGCCACCTCCTTCACTCGCCACCTTGTCGATGAGCGCCTGCATCTCGGTCGTGTGCAGTTTGCCGTCATTCACCACACCATAGTCTGTCACACGATAGGCTCTGCCCAAGGTCTGAATGTCCACAGGCGTGGTTTCTCTGAACCATTCTCCGATTTCAGTACCGTCAGGCCATTGGTCAACCGTTTTTTTTGCGAAAGATGGCATACACAAAAGCGCGCATGCCATCCACATAAGGAATGTTTGTTTCATCTTATTCGACAAATATTTTCTTCACTTGCCCGTTGCTGTACTTGACGATGTTGACGCCTTTCTGCAGCGCCTTCAAAGAAATACCATCTATCGTGCAGATGCTGACAATCGTGCTGGCATCATTCTGGGCTTCGTTGGCGTTGACTTCACGGATATCTGTCTCAATGGCTTTCTGCTGATACTCTGCCAACTCATCTTCGCTGAGAATAATCCATTGCTGGGTCGTAGCCTTGTCACTGAAGTCAAATGTGGCTTGCGAGATATTGCCATAACCTCTTCGCGTAGAAAGGTCAGTCGCACTCATGGACTTGAAATCACCATTGCCCCAAGTGAACCAATAGCCATGTGTCTTGTTCTTCTTGCCTTCGATGGTGATACTTACATCCGTTCGGTCTGGCATCAGTTGGAACTTCTCCGCACTGGTTGGATTCGTCGTCAGTTTCTTCACTTCGAGATTTCCAGTAGTGGGGTGGGTGAGGAATTTCCCCGTAGAAGCATTCTTGAAAGAATACAGGCAGCTTTGTGGGTCAAACTCCAAGTACCACGCCGCAGAATCGCTGAGCACTTCTCCCGTCAATGCGGGCTTCCAGGCAATATCCGTATTGGCACGTTGATAGAGTAATCCTTCACCCAATCCGTGTTCTTTATCCTTGTTCATCAAGTAATACTTCTTTGTATCATCGAAATTGTACGTGTAACCAGCGATACCGTTTTGGTCAGTCGTGTACCAGTTGCTTGCAGTTGGAGGAAGACCATCAATGAACAGACCATGCAGAATGCACATACCACCGATGTATTGGAGTTCGGCATGCTTGTCTTTGTCTGCACCATTCACCAACCAGTCGTAAGAGATAGTGGCGTTGGTGATGAAAGTGTTGGAACTGGTTCCCCATCCATGCACGGCATCACCCGTGAAGAACACCTCGTCCCCATAGTAGTTCTCCAAGAAGTGCAGCACATCATTCGCCTCTCTTCCCAGCCATTTGCCGTATTTTCCTTGATTCTCACGGGTGTCCTCGCATTCAGTCCATCTTACATGCTGTCCTACGCCCACACCATGTCCTGTCTCGTGCAGCACCGTACCAATCGCTTGGTTTCCTGCATTCGGACCAATACGCATCCAACCTCCGTAAGAGCAATCGGCAGTTGGAGTGTCGGCTCCATAGTTGCCGCTCAGATGGAAACCTTGTATGCCTGTCCACTCATTGAAGTAGTCGATGGTTTGCTGGATGGCTTCTCTGCATCGTTGGCTGGCAGCTGCATTAGGCGCTCCTTCGTTCCATGAACCCGTGCAAGTGCCCTTCGGATGGGTGACAATTTTCACTTCATCTCCGTATGCTACCGTATAGGTCTTATTCATCACGTATGGACGAATATAATAGACGGTGGCAGGTTGCAGTCCCTTGATGTGGAAGATGTAGCCCTTGAGGTCAAAATACTTGGTGGTGCGTTCATCCAACACCGTTGGGTTATGTTCCGTGCTCCAGCATACACCACGCTCCAATACATTTGAACCCTTCATCGTGGCACGTACCAAAGCCTGTGTGGCTCCAGTTGCCACATAGTGGTTGGTGACAGTCACAGCAGGAGCGGTACCTGTGCCTGGAGTTGCATTTGCGAGGTTCTCCGCAAACTGTCCCTTCTCTATGGTCTGGCTCAAATCTTTCAAAGCCTGCTGAATGTCATTGTCTGCAGAAGTGTCCGTGATCAGGTTTCCTGCGTCAATGGCTGCCTGAAGAGCTGCTGCGATATTCGAGGGGATGATGTCCATTTGAATCTTCTCTGCTTCTGCCAACAGACGATGTACCTCATTCGTCAGCGTGGACTTATCCACTTCTCCCACCTTTGAAAGACGGAAATTATCGACGGCAATCCAGTTGCCAGTGGCACCATTGGCTACGAAACCAATCTCCACCTCGCCTAAGATGTTGGTGAAGGTGACAGAGTAATCTCCTGGTATATCGACATCAGTGGTCAAACCGCCAGCATAGATGTAGGCACCAGAGCACTTCTGGCTGGAAGAACTTTGGTTCAGATTCTGGGCTGCAACGGTGAGTTTGTACACTCCAATGGGCAGTTGGGTGATGGTTTGATAGATGCTGCCGTTTCCCACATAATTGCCTGTGGAAACCCATTTCTCCATATAAATACTGCCCGATTTCTTGGTGAACGAGTTGTTGCTTTGTGATTGCAGGTTTTCGCACACCCACCCGTTGGTTCCATTCTCAAAGTTGGGATTGGTGATGTACGATGTCTGGTCTGTTCCAGTTTGTGCCGATGCACAGAACGCCAGAAGCATCAAAAAGTTAGTTAGCAATATCTTTTTCATGTTGATCAGAGTGTTGATTGTTTCATAATTCAATGGCGGTCTCTAAGGCCAGCTTCATCATTTCCGTGAAGGAGTTTTGGCGTTGCTCTGAAGTCAGTTCCACATGGCTGACGAATGAGTCGCTGATGGTCAGCAGACAGGCGGCTCGTTTGCCCAGCATGTTGGCATTGTGGAAGAGGGCGAAACTCTCCATTTCCACACAGTCACTTCCCGTCCGTTTGGCAATATCCTGCCAGGAACCCTGTGAGGGGTCGGCGTAGAAGACGTCGCTGGAATGCACGACGCTCATCTTTAATTCGATGTTCAATTCCTTTGCTTTCTGCTGGATGGCAGCATTCAGTTCTTCACTGGGTAGGATGCAAGCGTCAGTCACTCCACCTTGCACCTTGGCGAAAGTGGAATCGCTGACAGCACTTTCTGCCAGCGTCACATCCATCACGTTCAGCCAATCACGGTAACTGCCTGCCGAACCGATGCGGATAATGTTCTCCACACCATAGAACTTGAACAGCTCGTAGGAGTAGATGCCGATGCTGGGCATACCCATTCCACTTGCCATCACCGATACAGGTTTCCCCTTGTAAGTGCCCGTGTATCCCAATACGTTTCTGACAGATGTAACCAACTGAGGGTCAGTTAAGAAAGTCTCTGCGATGAACTTTGCCCTCAGGGGGTCTCCAGGCATGAGAACGGTTTTGGCGAATGCGCCATCTGGAGCTGAAATATGTGGTGTTGCCATATAACTGATTTATTTAACGAGTATTTTCACAGATTTACCATTTGCTCGGATTACATAAATGCCAGGCGCGAGTTTGCTGTCCGCTGCCATTGGCGTTCCTGCGATGTTGTAGATGCTGAATGAGTTCACACCGTCCACATAGACGTAACCGTCCACGACACGAGGTTGGAAGGAATCATTTGTGGGTGCGGCTGGAACATTCTGGATGGCAGTAGGTGCAGAACCACCTTCTTTGTAGAGAGCCAGTGCCACCCAACCCACTTTGTCTTTGTAGGCATCATTGGTGGTGCTCTTGGTGATGGTCTCATCGCCTACGGTCAGGTCACGGTCCAGGATACGCTTGATCTTGATGCCTGTCGTCCAAGTGACGTCATCTTCCTTCTTAGTTACGTTGGTGCGACGCAACATGCACACAGCAGGGTAGTTGTTCGTTTGTAGAGCCGTCAGGATGGTTGGCTGGTAGAGGTTCAGCTGTTCCATCTTGGTGGTGCTGGTGGCTTCATCATACACAGGCGCATACAATGAATTGGTTTGTGCAGCGACACCATAGATGTCCTCATCTGTACCCATACCGGCAGCGATGATGAGTTGGCTTTCTTCATCCATAAGACCCATACCTGGGGTGATGGCAAAGTAGCAAACGGCTTGTGCACGACTAACCTTCACGTTGGCTGATTCCTCAGGATAGATGATGAACTTGAAGCCAGTGTTCGTCACATCAAACACTCTCGTGCAGAAAGCGGCATTCGTGGATTTAGGCTTGCGGATTTCCGTCAGGATGATAGGAGTCATACCAGCTGGGAAAGGTTGCTGGAAAGTTACTTCCGTCACTTCTGTCCAGTTGTTGTCCTGTGCGGGGTTGGAATCAACGATGCCCACTTCGCAGTCAAGGTCTCCATATTTGTAATTGCCCATCGGAAGTGCCAGGAACGGGAGTTCCTCGTTGCTCTCAATGGTGCCAGTGTTGTCTTTCCAAGGAAGGAGTTGGCAAGAGAAATAATTCTTGGAATAGTTGGTGGCAATCACGTTTCCTGCGCGGAGAGATGCATTCTTGTTGGTCATAGACCCCGTGAACATACAGATGTTGGTGGCCTTCTCCACGTTGAGGCTGGTGGTGAACTCAATGTTCTTTTCGTCCATAGAAGAAATGGTTGAAACACCATATTGGTATTTCTCATTTCCCTTGGCTGGTGCCACATCAATGGTTACTTCGTTGGAGTTACGGGTGGTTCCATCGGTGTCAGAGTCGCTGATTCGGTAGGTGACCGCTCCTGCCACACCATCCACATCATCCGTGAAGGTGAGGGTGCCGTTTCCTTTCATACCGAGGTCTTCCACCGTCTCATATCTGCCCGTACCCACCTTGCGCTGCACGCGGATGCTGTTGGTCTGCTTGGAGTTGTTGTGTGTCCAAGTCAGCGTCACCTTCTTGGTGGTGGTGTTGTATTTCGACACAGCCAAGTTCTCTGGGGTCTTATATGTCCAAGGCATGAAATATTCGTTCGCGTCGTTGTAGGCAAAACCAGAATGATACTTGCCCAGTTCCTTACCTGCATCGGTGAGGGAACCGCCAGCTTCAATCTGACGCTTGTTCTCCACTGCGTTATATACCGCCAGACGTTCCAGCCATTTGTTTTCGGATTTGTCAGCACGCACCAGCACATCCTTGAGCCAGATACCGTTCATCTTCTGGTCGTTACCGCTTCCCCATGAATACCAACCCTCTGAGTCGGTGGTGAATCCACCTTCCGTTGTCCAGTTGGCACCATTGTTCCACTCCGTCACCCATACAGGGAGACCTGTGGCGTTGTAGAGTGCCCAGAGTCGGTCGATACAGCCCTGTGGACTTTGTCCGCCAATGTAGTAGTGCGTAGCCACGAAATCCACGCGGATATTGTTCTCACGGCACCAGTTCACATATTTGCTCACCCAATCCGTGTTGGGGTTGCAGCAAGCGAAGGTGCCAATACGTTTTCCGCTATACAGGAAATCCTTGGCGACATCCACCAACGGATAATCGCCGTGGTTGGCACGTGCATCGTCAGGAATGCTGGTCACATAGGTGTAGACCTCATTGCCGCCACTTTGATTGTCTGGCTCATTCTGACCCAACACGTGGGTGCAAGTGTTGTCTGAGGCATTGATATTGGTCCATGATTCCCATGCACCCTTGTAGTCACCACTGTTGGCTTTTCCTGCCTCGTGGTGACGCTGAGGCACATATTCGAAATCGGTCTTGCTCGTGGTGCCTGCTCCCCAGTCGTAGAACCAAGAAGCGTTGGTGCCCACCAGAATGTTCTCCGCACGGGCATCGCTCATACCGAGCTTGGTCGGCCATTGCCATTGGAAGATGCGGAAGAAACCGAGTTTGCCAGCAAGATATTTGTTGAGGGTGATTTTGCGGTCAGCACTGTTGGCAATGTAGCAATGGCTGTATCCTGTGCCGTCGGCTTCGTTGGCAACGGTACACATATAACCTCGCTTCAGGATGAAAGAACGGGCTGCGTCCTTCCACGCGCCAGAGGTGTAGCGACTGGTCTTGTTATAACCTTCAATGACTTTGGTGCAGTTGTCGTCGCTATACATCACCACAGGGTAGAAATCTGTGCCGTCAGCATTCTTGGTGTCGCTGTGGGCAAAGACGATGGCTCCGTGACGATAGACGCTCACACGGGCATTGGTGCCATTCACCAGTTTGACACCATTGGCAGTGATCTTGCTCAGATATTTCGAAATGACCACACTTGGGCGTACGTTCTCGAACACGACTGCCGCATCTGGATTCTGGATGTCCACACTACCTGCGGAGGCAAAAGGAGAGCTGGAACTGGTGATGGTGTAATCAACAGCGTCCGTCAGCGTGACGGCTTCAGCCACTTGCTCAACATTTTTGATGGAGTTTTGTGCATAGGCTGCAAGTCCAATGGCGAGGAGCCATGCAAAAGTGATTTTTCTTAGCTTCATAGGTATAGTTGTTTTTGGTATTCTTTGGGGACAAAGGTAAGTAAAAAATCTTATCCGAAAGAATATCTTGCCAATTTTCTTTCAGATAAGACCTTTTTATGACATTTTTCATGAAAACTTACTGCATTTTGTCTTGCAGGAATTGCCCCGTGTAGCTGTAGGCACACTTCGCCACCTCTTCGGGTGTGCCTGTCACCACCACATTGCCACCAGCTTGTCCTCCTTCGGGACCGAGGTCGATGATGTGGTCGGCACATTTGATGATGTCCATGTTGTGCTCGATGATGAGGATGGTGTGACCTCTCGTGATGAGGGCGTTGAAAGCGTCGAGCAGTTTCTGGATGTCGTGGAAGTGCAGACCTGTGGTGGGCTCGTCAAAGATGAAGAGGGTGGGGACGGCTCTCTCCTGACTCAGGTAATACGCCAGTTTGATGCGCTGGTTCTCTCCGCCCGACAACGTAGAGGAAGGTTGTCCCAGTTTGATGTAGCCCAATCCCACATCTTGCAGGGGTTTCATCTTCTCCACAATCCTTTTCTGATGATGCTTGGTGAAGAACTCTACCGCTTGGTTGATGGTCATCTCCATCATGTCGTAGGCATTCATCCCCTCGTATTTCACCTCTAAGATGTCGCTCTTGAAGCGTTTTCCGTGACAGACTTCACACTCCAGCGTCAGGTCATTCATGAACTGCATCTCCACCGTCACGGTTCCCTCACCCTTACACTCCTCGCATCGACCTCCTTCGGCGTTGAATGAGAAGTAGGCAGGTGTGTAGCCCATCTGCTTCGCCAGTTGTTGGTTGGACAAGAGCTTGCGAATTTCGTCCCATGCACCGATATAGGTCACAGGATTCGAACGTGAGGAGGTGCCGATGGGGTTCTGGTTCACGAAGTCCACATGCTTGATCATATCCATATCGCCCTCCAACTTTGAGAACAATCCTGGCTTCTCCGCACTCTCGCCCAGATGACGCTTCAGGGCAAGATACAGTATGTCTCTCACCAACGAAGATTTACCGCTTCCCGACACACCCGTCACACAGGTCATCACGTTCAATGGAAACTTCACATCAATCCCCTTCAGGTTGTTGGCACGGGCATTCTTCACCGTGATATAATTGTTCCAAGGTCTTCTGCTCTTTGGAATGGTAATCTTTTCTATACCAGTTAAATAATCAATTGTGTGAGAGCGTTGCGTCAACTTTCTCACCTCGGGGGTTGGGGGGCATCCTGCATACATGATCTCCCCTCCCAATCGTCCTGCATCGGGACCAATATCGATGAGGTAGTCAGCGGCGCGCATGATTTCTTCATCGTGCTCCACCACCATCACTGTGTTGCCCAATTGTTGCAATTGTCGCAGCACCTTGATGAGTCGTTGGGTGTCCCTCGAATGCAAACCGATGCTGGGTTCATCCAAGATATACATACTGCCCACCAACGAAGAACCGAGGCTTGTTGCCAGGTTGATGCGCTGACTTTCTCCACCCGAGAGTGAATTGCTCAGTCGCGACAGGGTCAGATAACTTAGTCCTACATCCATCAAGAACTGCAATCGGCTCTTGATTTCCACCAACAGACGTTTGGCAATCTTTGCCTCATGCTCCGTCACCTTCAGTGTGCGGAAGAACTCATGCAGGGCATCAATCGACAGTTCGCAGAGGTCGCAGATGCTCTTGCCACCAATCTTCACGTATTCCGCCTCCTTCTTCAACCGCCTTCCGTGACAGGTCGGACACACCGTCTTGCCCCTGTATCGAGCCAGCATCACGCGATACTGTATCTTGTACTGATTCTCCTTCAGCATGCGGAAGAACTCGTCAATGCAGATGGAACGGTTGCCCCATTCATTTTCTTCATACACTCCGTGCCACAGGACATCCTTCTGTCGTTGGGTCAGTTGGCTGTAAGGGGTGAACACAGGGAAGTTCTCATACTTCTCAGCCCGTCTCACAAACTCCTTCTTCCATTCGCCCATCTTCTCACCTTTCCAGCACACCACAGCCCCGTCATACACCGACAGTTCTGGGTCGGGTATCACCAGACTCTCATCAATGCCGATGATTCTTCCATAGCCTTCACACTCTGGGCAGGCACCCACAGGCGAGTTGAAAGAAAACATCTGGTCACTCGGTTCCTCAAACTCCATCCCGTCCGCTTCAAACTTCAACGAGAACTCCTGTATCTCTCCGTCTTCAAACTTCAGGATGCACTTTCCATCTCCTTCATACATCGCCGTGTTTGCCGAGTCCACCAATCGGTTGATGGTTGCCTTCTCATCCATCACCTTCAGGCGGTCAATGATTAAATAGAGGGGAAGGGTTGGGGAGAGGGTCTCCGTGATTTTCTTTATTTCTCCATTCACCTCCACGCGTTGGTATCCCGTCTTGTAGCACACATCCAGTTGCTCCTCCAGCGTCCTGCCGTTTCTCACCACCAGCGGCGTCATCACCATCAACCTCGTTCCCTCCTCATGTGCCAGCATACATTGGATGATGTCATCCGTCGTGTGCTTCTTCACCTCCTTGCCACTTACAGGCGAGTAGGTGCGTCCAATCCTCGCATACAGCATGCGGAGGTAGTCGTAGATTTCCGTGCTGGTACCCACCGTCGAACGGGGGTTTCTGCTGCTCACCTTCTGCTCAATGGCGATGGCGGGCGAAATGCCCTCGATGAAGTCACACTCAGGCTTCTTCAAGCGTCCCAGAAACTGCCTCGCATACGTGGACAGACTCTCCACATAGCGTCGCTGACCCTCTGCATACAGCGTGTCGAATGCCAGCGACGACTTGCCGCTGCCACTCACACCCGTGATAACCACAAACTTCCCGTGTGGAATCTTCACGTCGATATTCTTCAGGTTGTTCACCCTTGCGCCTCTCACACTGATGAAATCCTTCAGGTCAGCGCATTTCTGTTCTATTTTTTTCATTTAACTGCTAATCTTTAATCTCACCCATAGCCATCTTGGAATCAGTTTCCACACAGCGACCAAGATTCGGTATCGCCAGTCGATTGTGATGATGGGTTGGTTGCGTCGGATACCCTTCGCAATGGAGAGTGCCACTTGGTGAGGATCCAGCTGGACAGGGTAGTGATGCCCATCTGATAAGAGCGGCGTTCGCACAAAGCCCGGACGCACGTCGTGCAGATGGATGTGTCGGATGCCTCTGATTTTGCAGAGCTGCGTGAGGCATTCCATGTAGTGGTTGTTGTAGCGTTTGGTGGAAGAGTAGGAGGGGGCAGCACCCAGTCCTTTCGTACCCGCAATGCTGCTGATGACGGCAAGGTGTCCTTGATGTTCGGGATGCTCCACAAAGTAGTGAAACGCTGTGTCCACCATCCGTGTGAACCCCACCACGTTCGTGGCAACCGTTGCCATCTCCTTGTCAATGTCCAGTTCTGGGTTCTGATAACCGATGCCTGCGCTATGGAAATAGAGATCCATGCCTCCCGTCTTGCCAATCAAGGTCAAGAGGCGTTGAGGCGCATCCTCCTTCGTGATGTCGATGCACTCCGTGGCAACCACATCCAGGTTCTTGCTCTGAATCTGCTGCAACCGCTCCTGCCGACGACCGGCAATGCCCACTTGCCAACCCTGAGCCGTGAGCACCTTCACCAGTTCCAGCCCGATGCCCGATGTGGCACCCACTATCACCGCTTTCTTCTGTCCTTCACCCATAATTGTCTGTCTTCACATCTAACAATGTATCCAAACGGAAGTGCAAAGGTAATAAACATCATTAAAACCACCAAACTTTTCACAAAAAAAGGAAAGCGTGAACCAAGTCTCACACAGATTTCACAGATACCACAGATTTTATCGTTTTGCGTTCATCGGTTAGCGGTTAGCGAACACACCGCATGGTCTTTAACCCTTAACCCTTAACCCTTAACCCTTAACCCTTAACCTTTAACCTATAACCCTTAACCCTTAACCATCACCTTCTTCCCCTTATAAAGATACACTCCTGGCTGGGTGGGTTTTCCTATAAGTCGGCGTCCTTGCAAATCATACCACACATCTTCCATCATACTTCTTCCATCTTCCATCGAAGTAATGCCTGTGGGGTCGTTGATTTCCACCACCCACTCATCCATGTAGCACTCTTCATCATATATATCTAATGCGTACATCTCGAAGTCGATGGTTCCATTCTGTTGAGGCACAAAGCAGAAAGTGACTTCGGCTTCTTCACCCACACGGAGAAGGGCACCAGCCCAGACTGGTTCACCTCTGGTGTAAGGGGTGTCATCGGTGATGTATTCCGCTTGGATATTGCCGTAGTAATAAGGATAGAGATAGAGTCGATTAATGTATTCCTCTTCCCCATCATTGCGGATGGTGAGAATCACGTTGGTAGTCTTCCCGACACGCCCCGATTCCGGGTTCAGTTCCACATCCACAATCTGCAGGTTCGGTTGCTTCTCCAAGGGTTTCACGCATCCCATATAGAATTCCCCTTCCTCAGTTCTGCCAGCCTGAACAAAATAGGCTTTGGAACCGAACAAAAGCCAGTCCTTTTCTGGATCGTGACGGTATTTCATCATGGGATAGAGCATCAACGACTCGCCTGGGTTGATGGCAGTTGGGTCTATGTCCACAGGCATCCAGTTTCTTCCAGCGTAAACGATGCTGTCGTTGGGATCACCGATAAAACGTGGGTTCAGTGTTCCGTCTGCTTCGATGGTGCCGAGTGCATAATCTATCGTAATAGGTGGATAGGTTGTTTCCCCATGATATATGAACCGAAATTTAATGGCGTTGTCTTCCTCTTGGAAAATATCAAATAACTCATAATGACCCAGGGGGATGGGCTGCTCCGTCTCCTCCGAAGGTGGCTGTATGCCGATGATGGCTTGCTGATCATAGGTGAAGCCTACACGACTGGCGAGACCTGTAGCAGTGTTCAAATAGGGATTGAGTACGTTCAGAGAGAAGTAGCCATCGGCATCACCTTCCCATCCCCAATTGAAGTGGAAGAGACCGTCGGCATCATAACCATCACAAATGAATTCATGTCCACTATCGTCAGAAAACCCTCCATAAATCACTGGTCGTTTGGCGGCAAGCTCGTTGTAGATGAGGTCTTCCCACTCGTCAATGCCAAACACAGAAGGTCTAATAAAGCGAGTGGTGGAAGCGTAGCCAAAATAACAGATAAGAACCTTGGGACAGTCATTTGGGAAAGCACTGCTTCCCTCAGGCGTCATATTCGTTTTAAGGGATTGTGAACAATAGCGCATCAGTGTAGCAACGGCATCCTGTTGTGCCTCCGTGCCGACCAATTCCCAATAGCCAGTTTCCTTGTTCTCGACGAGATAATGATCAATCATGTTCGCCCAATCGAAGGTGACGGGTGGCAGTTCGTCGATGTGCCACGTCGTTGAATAGTCTCCTTCATCCCTTGGGGCATCATAGGCAGGAATGGCTGTGGTCTCAGCCTTTGGCCATTCGTGGTATTTCATGATTTGTGCCATCGCTGTGGCATTACAACCTGTAACGCATTTCTCCCCTTGCCATTCAGCAATGTCACCAGCATAGCGGGGCATCTTGTTCCAGTAGGGCGCAGTTTGGTCCCAATGCGTCTTGATCAGCGGTTCGATGGCAACCCTTGCAGCACGGCGGACAACTGGCTGCTGTTCTCCTTCCTCCGTCACAAAATTGCCGTCCACGAAGTCTGTTCGATTGCCCAGTGTGGCAATGGCATCGTCATATTGTTTCAGCCACGCCCGCATATTCTCGGGCAGATTCTCCCAGTCGATGCTTCCACTGTCGGAATAGCCCAGCACAGGCAAGGTGCGGCTGTCACCCGAAGCAATCACATAGCCACCACCTTCCACATTGAAGGCATAAATCTTCTCCGCCTCCACCTTGGCAGCTTTGAGCACAGGTTGGCTGGGAGCTTCTCCCATCACCTTTGCACGCGACGCACCGCCACGCTCACTGAGGAACTGCAAGGCGCGCTCTGCCGCCTCCTGTTCCGTTATGGTCTGTGCCCAAGTCCCCACACTCAGCAGGACGGACATCACCAACAAGATTGTTCTCTTTCCAAGTTTCATAGGCGCATATAGGTTTGGGTTGCAAAGATACGAGGATTATACGTAATCTCCAAATTTTTTACAAAAAAGGAGAGTCTCTCACTCAATCGAGTGGGAGTCTCTCATTCTCTTACATATTACCTCTTACATCATGCATGCGTGCATGCAACTCGTTGTTCCGAGTGCTGTCAAAAACGCCGTGAGTGCAGCTACTACGATCTTCACCACAATCTCCAATGCTCTTTGCTTCTTTTCCATCATCATTTGACTTTAATTTTAATCTCACACAGATAACACAGATTTCACAGATTTTTTATTCCGAAAACTTCTAAAAAGACGAAATAGACCAAAACCTTAAAAACCTCTTTCTCAGGTTGAGACAGCGTCTTGATGTTGTGTCTGCCCGCTTTTCCTTGTGAGCCAGCTCACAGATAAAAGCCTTCATACACCCCATCAGCTTCTCCGAAGCAACACCCCTCGAAAGTAAAACCAAGAAAATTAGGG
>CACXKA010000014.1 GCA_902768125.1 uncultured Bacteroidales bacterium
AGCTATTGGTACGTTCGATGATGTTACTACATCAGTACCAGAGAAAACTCTTGTTTTCGGTAAGCGCAGCACTGGCGGTCGTAACAACTCCGGCCAGATTACTGTCCGTTACAGAGGTGGCGGTCACAAGCGTTTGATTCGTATCGTCGATTTCAAGAGAGAGAAGGACGGAATTCCCGCAGTTGTGAAGACCATTGAGTACGATCCAAACCGCTCTGCGCGCATCGCACTCGTTTTCTATGCTGACGGTGAAAAACGTTACATTGTTGCTCCTAACGGATTGCAGGTAGGTGCCACCATCATGTCAGGTCCAGAGGCGACTCCAGACCTCGGCAACACACTCCCACTTGAGAACATCCCAGTCGGTACTGTGATTCACAATATCGAGCTGCGTCCAGGTCAGGGTGCCAAGATGGTTCGTTCTGCCGGCAATTTTGCTCAGTTACAATTTTGCTCAGTTAACTTCACGTGAGGGTCGCTACTGTGTGATCAAGCTTCCTTCAGGCGAAATTCGTAAGGTGCTTTCAGTTTGCCGCGCAACTATCGGTAGCGTGAGCAACTCGGATCACGCACTTGAGTCTTCAGGTAAGGCAGGTCGCAGCCGCTGGCTCGGTCGTCGTCCTCACAACCGTGGTGTTGTGATGAACCCAATTGATCACCCAATGGGTGGTGGTGAAGGACGTCACACTGGTGGACACCCACGTTCACGCAACGGCCTCTACGCTAAGGGTCTCAAGACTCGTGCGCCAAAGAAGCAGTCAAACAAGTACATTATTGAAAGACGTAACAAATAAAGTTAACTGATTATGAGTCGTTCATTAAAAAAAGGTCCATACATCAACGTGAAGCTCGAAAAGAAGGTTCTCGCTATGAACGAGAGCGGCAAGAAGAGTGTTATCAAGTCATGGGCTCGCGCTTCAATGATATCTCCCGACTTCGTTGGTCATACCATTGCAGTGCATAACGGTAATAAATTCATCCCTGTTTACATTACTGAAAATATGGTGGGTCATAAACTCGGTGAGTTTGCACTTACTCGTACTTTCCGCGGTCACGCAGGTAACAAGAAGAAGTAATTGTAGAACAGGCTTCAACCAAGTAAAAAAGACTATTAAATAATGGGAGCAAGAAAAAGATTAATGGCCGAGAAGATTAAAGAGGCCAAAAAGACTGTCTACTTCGCCAGTCTTCGCGATGTTCCTTCATCGCCACGCAAGATGCGCTACGTCGCAGACATTGTTCGTGGTATGGAAGTGAGCAAGGCTCTTGCAACACTCAAGTTCAACAGCAAGGATGCTGCCAAGGACATCGAGAAGGCACTTCGTTCTGCTATCGCTAACTGGGAGCAGAAGAATGACCGCAAGGCTGAAAACGGAGAACTCTATATCTCTAAGATTTTTGTTGACGAAGGCGCTACTCTCAAGCGTATGAGACCAGCACCTCAGGGACGTGGTTACAGAATCCGCAAGCGTTCTAACCACATCACCATCTTCGTGGACGCTAAAACTAATGAGGAAAAGTAATTATGGGACAAAAATGTAATCCAATAAGCAACCGCCTCGGTATTGTAAGAGGTTGGGATTCTAACTGGTTCGGCGGAAATGATTTTGGTGAAAACCTCCTCGAGGACAGCAAAATCCGCAAGTACCTCAACGCACGTCTTTCTAAGGCTAGCGTTTCCAAGATTGTTATCGAGCGTACCTTGAAACTCGTCACCATCACTATCTGCACAGCTCGTCCAGGCTTCATCATCGGTAAGGGCGGTGAGCAGGTGGAGGCTCTGAAGAAGGAGTTGAAGAAGGTGACTGACAAGGATGTTCAGATTAACATTTATGAGATCAAGCGTCCAGAACTCGATGCTGTGATTGTGGCTAACAACATTGCACGTCAGATTGAAGGTAAGATTGCTTACCGTCGTGCAATCAAGACTGCCATCGCAAACACTATGCGTTCTGGTGCAGAGGGCATCAAGGTGCAGATCTCTGGTCGTCTCAACGGTGCAGAAATGAGCCGCTCTGAGATGTACAAAGAGGGACGTACTCCTCTTCACACGCTTCGTGCTGACATCGACTACTGCCTCGCTGAGGCACTTACCAAGGTGGGTCTTCTTGGCATCAAGGTTTGGATCTGTCGTGGTGAGAAATTCGGCAAGCAGGACCTCACACCTAACTTCTCTCAGCAGAAGGATGCTGCTCGCGGCGGCAATAACGGTGGCGGACGTCGTTTCAGAAACAGAAAGCCTAATAACCGCAATTAATTAATCTGCTTGCAGACCGAAGCGCGATGCCTTTCGCGCGGAGGCGCAACTTAAGAAGCAATTAACTATGTTACAGCCAAAAAGACAAAAATATAGAAGACCGCAAAAAGGTCGCGGTCGCTGGAAGGGTGTCTCTCACAGAGGTACTGAACTCGCTTTCGGTAGCTTTGGCATAAAGGCACTCGAGACTAAATGGATTTCTGCTCGTCAGATTGAGGCTGCCCGTGTTGCTATCACACGTTACATGCAGCGTCAAGGTCAGGTTTGGATTCGCATCTTCCCTGATAAGCCAATCACTAAGAAGCCTGCTGACGTCCGAATGGGTAAAGGTAAGGGTGATCCATATCAGTATGTGTTCCCCGCTAAGCCAGGCCGCATTCTTTTCGAGATTGAAGGTGTTTCATACGACATCGCTAAGGAGGCTCTCCGACTCGGTGCTCAGAAACTTCCTACTACTACAAAGTTTGTTGTACGTCGTGATTACGATAAAAACGCTTAATTATGAAAATTTCAGAAATTAGAGAACTTACTAATGAAGAGCTCGCTGAGCGCATCGAGGTGGAGGTCGCTAACTTGAACAACATGAAGTTCAACCACAGCATTTCTCCGCTTGCCGACAATTCTCAGATTAAGAAGTTGCGTCACGACATCGCACGCATGAAGGGCGAGCTTACCCAGCGTAATAAATAAATTATTGAGAATGGAAGCAAGAAATTTAAGAAAGCAAAGACAGGGTGTCGTTACAAGCGACAAGATGGACAAGACGATCGTCGTGTCTGCCAAGTTCAAGGAGAAGCACCCTATATATGGTAAGTTTGTCCAGAAGACAAAGAAGTACCATGCTCATGACGAAAAGAACGATGCTCACATCGGTGACACTGTCCTGATTATGGAGACTCGTCCATTGAGCAAAACCAAGAGATGGAGATTAGTACAAATCGTTGAAAGAGCTAAGTAATTATGATACAGGTAGAATCAAGATTGCAAGTCGCTGATAACAGCGGTGCTCGCGAGGTGCTTTGTATCCGCGTTTTGGGCGGTACAAGACGTCGCTATGCTACTGTAGGAGACGTTATCGTTGTAGCAGTTAAGAGCGCTATTCCTACGAGTGAAGTAAAGAAGGGTTCTGTCTCAAAGGCTCTGATCGTTCGTACTAAGAAAGAGGTACGTCGCCCAGACGGTTCTTACATCCGTTTCGATGACAACGCATGTGTTCTTCTGAACAATGCAGGCGAAATGAGAGGTAGCCGTATCTTTGGCCCTGTAGCCCGTGAGCTCCGTGCTGCTAACATGAAGGTAGTTTCTTTGGCTACTGAAGTGCTTTAATCTTTAAAAGTAAAATTACAGCAATGAGTAAATTACATATTAAGAAAGGCGACATGGTTTACGTGAACGCTGGCGATGAGAAGGGTAAGACCGGTAAGGTCACCAAGGTTCTCGTTGAGAAGAAGCGTGCCATTGTCGAGGGTGTGAACATGGTCAAGAAGAGCACCAAGCCAAGTGCGGCACACCCACAGGGAGGTATTATTGAGCAGGAGGCTCCAATCCATATCTCTAACCTCAATGTTATTGACCCTAAGACTGGCAAGGCCACTCGTATCGGTCGCAAGATGGGTGAGAATGGAAAGTTAGTTCGTTACGCTAAAAAATCAGGGGAGGAATTATAATGAGTACTACTGCACAATTGAAGAATGTTTATGCTGAGCAGATTGCTCCAGCACTGATGAAGCAGTTCAACTACTCTTCACCAATGCAGATTCCTGTGTTGAAGAAGATTGTGGTAAACCAAGGTCTTGGTATGGCAACTGCTGACAAGAAGGTTATCGAGGTTGCAATGAACGAGATTGCCCAGATCACTGGTCAGAAGCCCGTTGCAACAAAGTCTAAGAAGGATATCTCTAACTTCCGTCTTCGTAAGCAGATGCCTATCGGTGTGATGGTGACGCTTCGTCGTGAGCGCATGTACGAGTTCCTCGAGAAGCTCATCCGCGTGTCTCTCCCTCGTATCCGTGACTTCAAGGGCATCGAGTCTAAGTTTGACGGTCGTGGTAACTACACACTGGGTATTACTGAGCAGATTATCTTCCCTGAGATCAACATTGATCAGGTGGACAAGATTACTGGTATGAACATCACGTTCGTAACTTCTGCCAAGACTGATGAAGAGGGCTATGCGCTTCTCAAGGCATTCGGTCTTCCATTTAAGGACGCTAAAAAGTAATATAGAAAATGGCAAAGGAATCAATGAAGGCACGCGAAGTAAAGCGTGCAAAGCTCGTAGCAAAGTATGCCGCTAAGCGTGCAGCTTTGAAGAAGGTCATTGCTACTGCTGAGGATCCAATGGATGCATACGAGGCAGCTCGTGCTCTCCAGGACATCCCTGCAAACGCAAACCCAATCCGTCTTCATAACCGCTGCAAAATCACTGGACGTCCAAGAGGCTTCATGCGTCAGTTTGGACTCTCTCGTATCCAGTTCCGCGAGATGGCATCTGCTGGTCTGATCCCAGGTGTGAAGAAGGCAAGCTGGTAAATTGCGGTTATCGGCGAACTGATTTAGTAAACAAAAATCTGATGGTTACCAGTTCGGGGGTAACCTGAAGATACTTTGCTTCTAAGAAACGGTGGAGGAAAACAGTCTCCAAGACTAAGCTCCTTCGCTGGTAAAGCTAAGTAAAAGTTTTAATTCAAATTTAAATATTGTCGGGATTTTCCCAAACATTTCCCGATTAATTTAATTCTATTATGACAGATCCAATAGCTGATTATCTCACGAGACTGAGAAACGCAATCATGGCGAAGCACAAGGTTGTGGAAGTTCCAGCCTCTAACCTCAAGAAGGAAATCACTAAGATTCTCTTTGACAAAGGTTACATTTTGAACTACAAGTTCATCGAGGAGGGTCCTCAGGGTTCTATCAAGATTGCCCTCAAGTATGACCCTCAGACAAAAGTAAGCGCTATTCAGTGCTTGAAGCGCGTGTCTCGTCCTGGTCTCCGTAAGTACACAGGATATAAGGACATGCCACGTGTTATCAACGGATTAGGTATCGCAGTTGTATCTACATCCAAAGGTGTAATGACAGACAAGGAGGCTTCAGAGCTCAAGGTGGGCGGTGAAGTTCTTTGCTATGTTTATTAATTAAGGAGGATATATAATGTCTAGAATTGGTAAATTACCTATTATTATTCCTGCAGGAGTGACTATTACTCATAAGGATGACATTGTAACTGTGAAAGGTCCTAAAGGCGAACTCAGCCAGTACGTAAACCCTGCCATCAAGGTTACTATTGAGGACGGAAAGTTGACAATGGAGGAGAATGAAGAACTGATGCAGGATAACACCAAGCAGCGTCATGCTTTCCACGGATTGTATCGCTCACTTGTAAACAATATGGTTGTCGGCGTTTCTGAAGGCTACAAGAAGACTCTTCAGATTGTCGGCGTTGGTTATCGTGTTTCAAATCAGGGCAACGTTCTTGAATTCGCACTGGGATTCTCTCATGCTATCATCTTCGAACTTCCTAAAGAAATCAAGGTGGAGACGAAGTCTGAGAGAAATCAGGATCCTCTTATCATGCTCGAGTCTTGTGACAAGCAGTTGCTTGGACTCGTTTGTGCTAAGATTCGCTCATTCCGCAAGCCTGAGCCATACAAGGGCAAGGGTATTCGCTTCCAGGGCGAGGTGATTAGAAGAAAGTCTGGTAAATCTGCAAGTGCAAAATAATTAAATTGACAAGAGTATGATTACAAAGGTTGAAAGACGTATCAAAATTAAATATAGAGTACGCAATAAGATTTCTGGTACTGCTGAGCGCCCACGTATGAGCGTGTTCAGAAGTAACAAGCAGATTTATGTACAGGTGATCGATGACGATGCACAGAAGACTTTGGTGTCTGCATCTTCACTTGGTCTGGAAAAGATGAACAAGACAGAGCAGGCTGAGAAGGTCGGCGAGCTGGTTGCAAAGAAGGCTCTTGAGGCTGGAATCACTGCTGTCGTGTTTGACCGTAATGGTTACTTGTATCATGGTAGAGTTAAGAAGGTGGCTGATGCTGCCCGTAATGCTGGACTTAAATTTTAAATACGATTATGGTAAATAGAGTTAAAGTACAAAACGACGCCGAGCTCAAAGACCGCTTGGTTGCTATTAATCGTGTTACTAAGGTTACTAAGGGTGGTCGTACATTCACATTCGCAGCCATCGTTGTTGTAGGTGATGGTAACGGTTGCAAAGGGCGTAGAGGCTGCAAAGAAGAATTTGGTAAAGGTTCCTGTGCTGAATGGTACTGTTCCTCATGAGGCATTCGCTAAGTTTGGCGGTGCACGCGTTCTCATCATGCCTGCTTCAGAAGGTACTGGAGTGGTGGCAGGTGGCGCTATGCGTGCCGTGCTCGAGAGTGTAGGTATCACTGACGTGCTTGCAAAGTCTAAGGGCTCATCTAACCCTCACAACCTTGTGAAGGCTACGATTGAGGCGCTCGCTAACATGCGTGACGCTAAGACTGTTGCACAGAACCGTGGTGTTAATTTGACAAAAGTATTCAAAGGATAAGGAGAAATTATCATGGCAACAATCAAGATTAAGCAGGTAAAAAGCCAAGCCAATCGTCCTCTCGATCAGAAGAGCACCCTTGAGTCTCTCGGACTTGGTAGAATTAACAGGGTCGTTGAGCGTGAGGATTCTCCATCTTTGCGTGGTATGATTCGCAAGGTGGCTCACCTTGTTGAGGTTATTGACTAACGTATTAATACATTAAAATCAGATTAGAAATGGAATTATATAATTTGCAACCCGCTGCAGGCGCTACTCACAACAGTAAGCGTGTTGGTCGTGGCTATGGCTCAGGCAAGGGCCGTACTTCCACTCGCGGTCATAAGGGTGCCAAGGCACGTTCTGGTTATAAGAAGAAGATTGGTTTCGAGGGTGGTCAGATGCCACTTCAGCGTCGTGTTCCTAAGTTCGGTTTCAAGAACATCAACCACGTTGAGTACAAGGCTGTCAACCTTGACCTGATCCAGAAATTGGCTGAGGAGAAGAACCTCACAAAGATTGGTATCGAGGAGCTTATCGCTGCAGGTTGGGTGAACAAGAATCAGCTTGTGAAGGTTCTTGGTAATGGTGAGCTGACCGCTAAGGTTGATGTGGAAGCTCACGCATTCTCAGCTACAGCTGAAGCTGCAATTAAAGAAAAGGGCGGAAACGCTGTAAAACTCTAAATCAATGAGCAAGTTTACTGATAAAATAAAGGACATCAAGCTTGTTAAGACATTGACAAACATCTGGCGTATTGAGGATTTGCGTTCACGCATCCTCATCACGCTGTTGTTCGTGGCTATCTATCGTTTAGGTTCTTATGTGGTGCTTCCTGGTATTGACACAGAGGCGCTGCAGGGATTGAAGAACCAGACGGAAGGTGGTTTGATGAATCTGCTTGATATGTTCTCGGGTGGTGCATTCGCTAAAGCTTCTATCTTCGCACTGGGAATCATGCCCTACATCTCTGCTTCTATCGTGATGCAGTTGTTGGGTATCGCTGTTCCATATTTCCAGAAGATGCAGCGCGAGGGAGAAAGCGGACGTCGCAAGATGAGTCAGTACACCCGTTATTTGACAGTGCCTATCCTTCTCTTCCAAGGTTTCTTCTACTTGATGAACCTTCAGAATCAGACACAAGGAACTGCTCTCTACTCGTCTTTGGATTGGACTACTTTCTACCTTTATGCCACAGTCATTCTGGCTGCAGGTAGCATGTTCGTCCTTTGGTTGGGTGAGAGAATCACAGATAAGGGTATCGGAAATGGTGTGTCTATCATCATCATGATTGGTATCATTGCACGTTTCCCCACTGCTGTCACGCAGGAATTTGGTTCTCGTCTCTCAGCAGGGCAGGGCGGTCTCGTCATGTTCCTCGTCGAGATTGTATTGTTCCTTGCAGTGATTGCTGCAGCAATCCTTCTCGTGCAGGGTGTGCGCCGCGTTCCTGTGAACTACGCTAAGAAGATTGCAGGTGCTCGTCAGATTGGTGGTGCACGTCAGTACATCCCTTTGAAGCCCTACGCTGCAAACGTGATGCCTATCATCTTCGCTCAGGCTATCATGTTCATTCCAGTCACTTTGGCACAGTTCTCTGGTAGCAAACTGAATCCAGTTGTCAACCAGTTGATAGACAATAATAGCTTTGTGTACAACCTCATTTTTGCTATTCTGATTATCCTGTTTACTTATTTGTATACAGCAATCACTATCAATCCTGTGCAGATGGCTGAAGACATGAAGAGAAATAATGGTTTCATCCCAGGAATCAAGCCGGGTAAGGAAACGGCAGACTATATCGATAAGATTATGTCTCGCATTACGTTCCCTGGTTCTCTGTTCTTGGCGTTGATCGCCATTCTCCCAGCCTTTGCAGGTATCTTTGGTGTACAGAGAGAGTTCGCTGCTTTCTTCGGTGGTACTTCTCTCCTCATCCTTGTCGGTGTTGTTCTTGACACACTGATGCAGATTGAGTCACACCTGATGATGCGTCATTACGACGGACTGCTTGACACGGGCCGTGTTCGTGGCGAACATTAAGCACTGCTTTAAACAAGATGGTATATCTGAAAACTGACGAGGAGGTGGAGCTTCTCCGAGAGGCGAACCTGCTTGTGGGAAAAACCTTGGCGGAACTGGCAAAAGTGATTGAGCCAGGAGTCACGACGAAACAACTGAATACAATTGCAGACACTTTCATTCGTGACCATCATGCCACTCCGACTTTCTTCGGATTCCCCAATCCTTATGGAAGTCCATTCCCTGCCAGCATCTGCACCTCTGTCAACCATCAAGTTGTTCACGGCATCCCTAACGACACTCCATTAAAGGAGGGAGATATAGTGTCCATTGACTGTGGCACGCAACTAA
The DNA here is from genome assembly GCA_902768125.1 of uncultured Bacteroidales bacterium. Lineage (GTDB taxonomy): Bacteria > Bacteroidota > Bacteroidia > Bacteroidales > Bacteroidaceae > Minthosoma. Next base: position 9,165 of record CACXKA010000014.1, read on the forward strand.
ATGGCTATTGTGGAGATTCTTGCTATACTTTTTCTGTAGGTGAGATCTCTGAGGAAGTCAAGAAGTTGTTGACAACGACCAAAGAAGCCCTTTATAAGGGTATTGAACAGGCAGTTGTCGGTCATCGGTTGGGAGACATATCATACGCTGTCCAGACCCACTGCGAAGCTCAAGGCTATGGTGTAGTCAGAGAGTTTGTGGGACATGGGATAGGGAAGAAGATGCATGAAGAACCTCAGGTGCCCAATTATGGCAGAAGAGGTAATGGAATGTTGCTCAAAAATGGCTTGTGTATCGCAATTGAGCCGATGATAGCTATGGGTACCAAAGACATCTACATGCAGGAAGATCGTTGGGGCATCGTGACAAGGGACAAGAAGCCTGCTGCGCACTTTGAACACACGATCTGTGTGCGGAAAGGTAAGGCTGACATCCTGTCGTCGTTTGAAGAAATAGAACAAGTATTAAGAGATAAATCTTTATAAAGTATGGCTAAACAGTCTGCTATCGAGCAAGATGGAACTATTGTCGAGGCATTGTCAAATGCAATGTTTAGAGTAGAATTGGAGAATGGTCATGAGATCATCGCCCACATCTCTGGTAAGATGAGGATGCATTACATCAAGATTCTGCCAGGTGATAAGATTCGTGTGGAGATGTCTCCCTATGACTTGTCCAAAGGTCGAATAGTATTCAGATATAAATAAAATCACAATATGAAAACAAGAGCATCATTGAAAAAGCGTACACCTGATTGCGTAATCGTAAGGCGCAAAGGCCGCCTGTTTGTTATTAACAAGAAGAACCCTAAGTTCAAGACTCGTCAGGGATAATTCTTTGGTAAGAAATTGAAATTAAAGTAAGATATGGCAATAAGAATTGTAGGTGTAGACCTCCCACAGAACAAGAGAGGTGAAATTGCGCTCACATACATTTTTGGTATTGGACGCAGCAGCGCTGGTAAAATCCTTGAGAAGGCTGGCGTAGATAAGGACATTAAGGTTAAGGACTGGAACGACGAACAGGCCGGTAAGATTCGTGCGGTGATCGCAGCAGAATACAAGGTTGAGGGTGACCTCCGTTCAGAGATTCAGTTGAACATCAAGCGCCTGATGGATATCGGTTGCTACCGTGGCATCCGTCATCGTCTTGGTCTTCCTGTACGTGGTCAGAGTACTAAGAACAACGCACGTACTCGCAAGGGTAAGAAGAAAACAGTTGCAAACAAGAAAAAGGCTACTAAATAATCATTAGGATATGGCAAAGAAAACAGCTTCTGCAAAGAAGAGAAACGTTAAGGTTACCGCTGAAGGTCAGCTTCATGTGCACTCTTCTTTCAACAACATCATTGTTACTTTGGCTAACAGTGAAGGTAATGTTATCTCTTGGTCAGCAGCCGGTAAGATGGGTTTCCGCGGCTCTAAGAAGAACACCCCTTATGCTGCACAGATGGCAGCTCAGGATTGCGCCAAGGTTGCTTTCGACCTCGGTCTCCGCAAGGTGAAGGCTTACATCAAGGGTCCAGGCAATGGTCGTGAGGCCGCTGTACGCGGTTGCCATGCTGCAGGAATTGAAGTGACAGAAATCATTGACGTCACTCCACTCCCACACAACGGATGCCGTCCTCCAAAGAGAAGAAGAGTTTAATCATTACACAATCATGTCATTTGCCAACGAGTTCGTTTTGTCGCATCTTTCCTTTCTGCGGCTGCTGCTGAGAACTGTATGGCATTAAACATTAAGAAAATATATGGCTAGATATATTGGACCAAAATCAAGAATTGCTCGTCGTTTCGGCGAGGCAATCTTTGGACCTGACAAAGTATTGTCTAAAAAGAATTATGCTCCTGGTCAGCATGGAAACAACCGTCGCAAGAAGTCTTCTGAGTACGGTCTCATGCTCGCTGAGAAGCAGAAGGCAAAGTACACTTACGGTGTGCTTGAACGTCAGTTCCGCAACCTTTTTGAGAAGGCAGCTACCAAGTCTGGTGTGACAGGCGAAATTCTCCTTCAGTTCCTTGAGGCACGCCTCGACAACGTGGTGTTCCGTTTGGGTTTGGCTCCTACACGTGCTGCAGCTCGCCAGCTTGTTAGCCACAAGCACATTGTGGTTGACGGTCAGGTGGTGAACATCCCATCATACTCAGTTAAACCAGGTCAGATTGTGGCTGTCCGCGAGAAGTCAAAGAGCCTCGAGGTGATTGACGCTGCTCTTGCAGGTTTCAACCACAGCAAGTACCCATGGATCGAGTGGGACGAGAACGTGAAGGGTGGCAAGTTCCTCCACATGCCTGAGCGTGCAGACATTCCTGAGAATATCAAGGAGCAGATGATTGTCGAGTTGTACTCTAAATAATAAAATATAATCAAATGGCGATATTAGCATTTCAAAAACCAGAAAAAGTCGTAATGTTGGAAGCTGACGACAAGTACGGAAAATTTGAATTCCGTCCTTTGGAGCCAGGTTATGGAATTACTATCGGTAATCCCCTCCGTCGCATTCTTCTTTCCTCACTTGAAGGTTATGCCATCAACACCATTCGTATCACTGGTGTTGAGCATGAGTTCTCTACGATTCCAGGTGTGAAGGAGGATGTCACCAACATTATCTTGAATCTGAAGCAAGTTCGATTCAAGCAAGTCGCTGATGGCTTTGACTCAGAAAAAGTGTCAATTACCATCGAGAATTCAACCGAGTTTAAGGCTGGAGATATCAACAAGAGCCTCAATGGATTTGGAGTGTTAAATCCAGATTTGGTAATTTGTCATTTGGATCCTCAGGCAACATTGGAGTTGGAACTGAGCATCAATAAGGGTCGTGGATATGTTCCTGCAGACGAAAATCGTGAGTTCTGCAAGGAAATTAATGACATCGCGATTGACTCTATCTACACTCCTATCCGCAACGTCAAGTTCGCAGTAGAGAACTATCGTGTGGCGCAGAAGACTGACTACGAGAAGTTGGTTCTCGAAATCACCACCGACGGTTCCATCCATCCTAAAGATGCCCTTAGGGAGGCATCCAAGATTCTCATTTACCATCTTATGTTGTTCTCTGACGAGAAGATTACGCTTGAGAATGCAGACTTTGATGGTAATGAAGAGTTTGACGAGGAAGTGCTGCGTATGCGCCAGTTGCTGAAGACCAAGCTTGTCGATATGAATCTCTCTGTTCGAGCCCTCAACTGTTTGAAGGCTGCGGACGTGGAGACTCTCGGCGACCTCGTGCAATTCAACAAGACCGACTTGCTCAAGTTCCGCAACTTTGGTAAGAAGTCACTCACAGAGCTTGACGACTTGCTTGAGAGCTTGAACCTTTCGTTCGGAACAGATATTTCTAAGTATAAATTAGACAAAGACTAAGCAAAAATGAGACACAATAAGAAATTCAATCACCTTGGTCGTAAGCATTCTCACCGCAAGGCTATGCTTGCCAACATGGCAATCTCGCTGATCATGCACAAGAGAATCACTACGACGCTTCCAAAGGCAAAGGCTCTCCGCGTATATGTTGAGCCACTGATTACAAAGTCAAAGGAGGATACGACTCACTCTCGTCGCGTTGTCTTCAGCTACCTCCAGAACAAGTTTGCTATCACAGAGCTGTTCAGCACCGTTGCAACAAAGGTTGCTGACCGTGCTGGTGGTTACACTCGTATCATCAAATTGGGTCGTCGTCCCTCTGATGATGCTGAGATGGCATTCATTGAACTGGTTGACTTCGATGAGAACATGGCAAAGACTGAGGCTAAGAAGACTCGTACTCGCCGTTCTCGCAAGGCTGCTCCAAAGGCTGAAGCTCCAGCTGAGGTTGCAAAGGAAGAGACTCCAGCAGAAGCTCCTGCTGCTGAGGCTGAGGCATCTGCCGCTGAAGCATCTGCAGAGTAAATTATTGCCAACAATTCATATCTTGCAGACCGCATACCATCCGTATGCGGTCTTTTTTTATCATTAAGTCTTCATTTTGTTTGTAATATTGGAGATTTATTTGTAAGTTTGCCACGAATTTCAAAAAGAACCTATTTATGCAAAAGACTTTACTGACGATTATTGCGCTCTTTGGACTCAGCATGACGATTTTCGCTCAAGATGAGACAGAAGGGCAAACAGAAATGAGGGAATTGACAACAACAGAGTTGAACTCCCTCTATCAAACTCAGACTCGCAGCTGGAAAAGTGTTCACGACCCATCAGTTGTTTGGGATGCTGCCACACAAACCTTTTATATCTATGGCTCACACTACTATGGCGTGAAGACAAAAGACTTCAAAACCTATACAGATATCACTCGCTATTATAAAGGTGGTTATGAGTCGAAAGATGCCTACAAGGCATTCAAAAGCAATCCTGTTCATACCGTTAAGCGTTGCTTGCCTGGTGAATCAACGATAGAGGAAGTGGAACTTGGTTCTTTTGATGCTGCGGCCTTTTGTTCCGTCTATGCTGCATCGGAAGCTTCATGGGTGTCGGGTGACCAATGGGCACCAGACATTATTTACAATCCCAACATGCAGAAATGGTGCTACTATTTAAGTCTGAATGGTGACCATTGGGCTTCTGTCGTCGTGTTGATGACTGCCGACAATCCTGAAGGTCCTTTCACTTACGAGGCACCGATTGTATTTGGTGGATTCGATGGCCAGACGCGTTCTGATAAGAGCGTCAACTACAAGAATACGGATTTGGAAATTGTGTTGGGAGCACAGTCTTCACTTCCTTCGCGTTATCAGACCAGCGCATGGGGCAACCTATGGCCCAATTGTATAGATCCTTGTGCTTTCTTTGATGAAGAGGGTGAACTGTGGCTTGCTTATGGTTCTTGGTCTGGTGGTGTTTTCATGCTTAAATTGGACAAGAATACGGGTTTGCGCGATTACACTTGCACCTATACCTCCACGACTTATGCAGGCAAGGCTCCTAATGGGTCCACTTTCACGGGCTATACCAGCGACCCTTATTTTGGCAAACTGATAGCAGGAGGATGCTATGTTAGTGGCGAAGGGCCTTACATTCAGCACATTGGTGACTACTACTATCTCTTTATGAGTTATGGCGGATTTGCTCCCGATGGCGGATATGAGATGCGAGTGTTCCGTTCTGCCCAACCAGATGGCCCCTATAAAGATGCCTCGGGAAACCTTGCCACTTATACGTCTTATCAGCTTAACTATGGTGTCAATGCTGCTACCAATAAGGGAATGAAGATTATTGGGGCTATGAATGAATGGGGACTAATGCAAGTAGGGGAGTGTGCGCAAGGACACAATTCTGTCTGCCGAGACACTCAAGGACGTTCCTTCCTTGTCTGTCACACTAAATTCAACGATGGGACGATTGGTCACCAAGTGCGTGTCTATCAGCTTTACCTCAATAAGAAAGGATGGCTTTGTGCTGCCCCCTTCCAGTTTAATGGTGAAGAGACGACCGACGAGATTATCGCCACCACTCAACCTTGGAGCGCAGCAGACATAGAAGGGGATTATCACGTTCTCCTTCACCCTTACAAGTTGGATCATGCCAACATGCAAGAATCCACCCCTTCCACCATCCATTTGTCAGCAGACGGCAAGGTGTCAGGGAGCCACAGGGGCTCTTGGTCTTATATGGATGAGGGAAAGTCTTATTTGCAGATTCGTTTGGGCTCCGTCACCTATTATGGCGTGGTGGTGGAGCAGACACTCGAGGGAACCAATGCCAAAACCCTTTGCTTCACGGCTGTGAGTGAAGCAGGCGTCCCTTGCTGGGGGTACAAGTTGCAGCCTCAATGCGCCATAGCCTATAATTATCAGAAAAACAGCAACACTTACTTCAAGAGAAACTATTTCTCGAAAGTGACAGGTGATATGGATATCGTCTTCACTCCTGAGGAGAATGTAACGCTGAGCTGGATTTCGTCCAATCCTGAAGTGCTCACCAATACGGGCAAATACACAGCCCCGAAGGAAGAAACCTCCTTTACGATGACGGCACGTTTGGAGTGCGGCAATTTCTATTGGCAGAAAGAACTTTCGGCTAAGGCGCCAGCTGATCCATCCTCCATTGTGGAACTTTCCACTAGCGGACAGGGAACGGATGACTCAGATGAAAGCATCTACGATTTGACGGGACGTCGTGTGGATGCACCAACCCAAGGACTTTATCTCATCAAGGGGAAAAAGGTCTGGATAGCTCGTTGAAGCTTCTTTTCTCCCTTGTTAAAACTATAATTTGCGACGCAGTTTCTACATTTTGCGACACAAAATGTAGAAACTGCGTCGCAAAACATACAAACTGTGTCACAAAATAGAGTTTGTACTACCTATCAGCTTATTTTGCCTATGGGAGTAATCTATTTTGTCTATGGGTGTGGTTATTTTTGTATGGTGGAGTGTTTGCTTTTCACCTATTTCTTTTCGACCGTCTTTGATTTCACTTTTTTTGCTGTTTGACGTTTAAAATTAACCAAAATTGACTCAAAATCGGGTTTGAATTGTTAAAATTAAGTTTTCTTGCAATTCTTTTAATTTTTTTTTTGTGTATGTCTTGAAAAAGTCGTTTCTTTGCAAAAGTTATATGGTTAACGTGGGAATTTGGCCAAATATGACCACGGGGACAGATAGCTAAGAATTGAATAATACTTTTTACTAAAAACTTTTACGTTTAGAAGGACAAACAATCTATTCTAATTAATAATTATGTTGTATAACTTTCAGAGGAAAAAACTGTGCAGACACCTCTTGGTAGGGGGTGCGCTGTGTATCTATGGTTACATGAAGAACAGGGGTAACTTCACCAACTATCTGCATCTGATTGACGATCTTGGACAGGCTGAGATTCTTTCCAAGACCGGTAGTAAAACAATGTTTATCGCTGACGATGATGCGTTCGCGCAGTTCTATGCGTCCAACGATTGGGGTGTCAAGAAGTATGAAGACCTCTCGCTGGCACAGAAGAAGCTCTTGCTCAACACGTCAATGATTGACAACCCGTATTCGACCACGATGCTCTCTTCAGCTCAGGCTCCGGGTACAGGTCGTCCAGCGAAAGGCGAGGTTTGTCGTCGTGCCACTTCCATGTCGTTGCTCGACTCCGTCATGGTCATCTCGACGAAGGATGCTGACGGCATTCTGCCAGACAACCCGTATTTCAATGAACTGCGTGCTAACCACGATTCCATCGTCCTGTTCACGGACGCATCGAATCCAGCACCTATGCTTCATTTCACGGGTAAGTTCGTGACATCCAACCAGCTGAGTTTCTCGGACATTGACTTCATCTACAATCAGCCGGAAGGAACCTTCCATTCAGATGACATCTATGTCAACAACTCACGTGTGACCAACTCCAACATCTTCTGTAAGAACGGTTTCGTTCATCAGGTGGATAAGGTGCTTGTGCCACTGGACAACATGTCAGAAATCATTCGCAAGAATCCTAAGATGTCTATCTACAGCGGCATCATCGAGCGCTTTGCTGCTCCAAAGGACTCTACGAATCTGCGTGAGACTTATAACTTGTCGAAGGGTACCAATTTCGACTCTGTCTTCGTGAAGCGTTATTTCTCCGACCGCACATTCGGTTCTACAATGGGATCTAGCGTGAAGTTCATGTATGACAAGAACGGCAACACTTTCGACGGCTCTCTGAAGTTCGACCCAGGATGGAATGGTTATATTCCTGAAATTGCCAACGACCGTCAGCCTATGATGGAGGATATGGCAATCATGCTGGTTCCTTCTAACGAGGCTCTCCAGAATTGGTGGAATGGTGGTGTGATCGAGAAGTACTATGGCACTATCGAGAATACGCCAAGCTCTGTGCTCGACGATTTGATTCGTGTGAACCAGATTCAGGCCTTCACCTCTTCTGTTCCATCTAAGTTCGAAGCAGTGCTGAACGATGCCAACGAACCTCTCGGCATTCAGAAGGAAGACGTGGATAGCGTGTTCCTCGGTTGCAACGGTCTGGTGTTCCTGACCAACAGAGTGTTCGCTCCAGCATCTTACTCTTCAGTGTTGTTCCCAGCTGTGATCGACAAGTCACGTTTCACAATCATGGACAATGTCATCACGCCAATGAACTACAACTACTACCTGAACTCAATGGTTTCTCGTTTCGTGTTCCTGCTTCCTACGAACGACGGTCTTTTGACTTACATTGACCCAGTTTCTTATGGACAGACCGTGAAGAAGCTGTGGGAGTTCAAGTTGGATGAGAAGTTGCAGCTCTACGCTAACATCTACGAATGCGATGAGAATGAGGACGGTACCTTCACCAAGAGAGGTACAGCCACTCCTCTGAGAGGTGGTATTACCAACAGTATCCTCAAGAACCGTATGGAGGACATGCTTGACAACATCATCGTTGTTGAGGAATTCCGTGAGGATAAGAAATTCTACAAGACTAAGGGTCGTAACTTCGTAAAGATTGAGAAGAAGGGTGCTAAGAACTATGAAGTTTCTGGTTCATACCATAATAATATAGGTCAGCCACTTGTTACTGTTGATGCATACGATGGTGAAGATATCCGCAACGGTATCACGCTCGCTTTGGACGGTGTTGTGATGGGTACTCCTAATTCTGTTGCTAAGACTTTGCATGACACAGTGGTGGAAGGTGACTCTATTTTCAAGGAGTTCTTTGGTATTGTTGAGGCTTGTGCCATCAGCAAGGCTAACTCAAAGAACGGTTGGCAAGCTGCAGACCAGACTTATGGTAACCTCTTCAACTTGAAGGCTCCTGGTCTGATTGGTTCAGAAGATGCAACCACTACCAAGGCAACTTATCTCCTCAACAACTACCACTATACTGTATATGCTCCAACAAATGAGGCTATGCAGAAGGCTTACGCAGCAGGACTCCCAACATTGGAAGACCTCACCGCAGCTGAAGAGTATGACTTGGAGATGGGTTATACAGGTCCTGGTACAACGACTGAAGACAACTTGAAGTCTCGTGCTGACTCTATCAAGGAGGTGATGCTTGACTTTGTGAAGTATCATATTCAGGACAACGCCATTTTTGTTGACGTTGATACAGCAGGTACATTTGAAACAGCCAAGACAGAGTTGATCAAGGCCACTCAGGTGGACGAGACAACAGGTGAGGAATCTTGGGGCGGTAAGTACTCTCCAGGACGTCCTTACAAACTGACTGTTAAAGTGGAAGGTGGTCAGATGTATGTGACTGACTGCCGCAACGGATATTCTGACGACATGTCCTTGGGCGGAAATCAGACCAAGGTTGTCATCAAGGAAGGTGCCTACAACCTGATGGCACGCGAATATTGGTTGGAAAGCTCAGGCGCTATCACGAATCCTAACAATGTGAGACTGAACAACTCTTCATTCGTTGTCGTTCACGCTATTGAGGATCCGCTGATCTTTGCCGATGGTCAACACTTTGATTCGAAGGGGAATGAAATTCAGACCCAATTCACCTATACTTATAAGCCACTTATTTCAGAATAATAGCTCAGAATATGAAAAAAATAATATCAATCCTCATGCTTTTAGCGCTCTTCTGCATCCAAGCAAGTGCGCAGGTAAAAGCGGGCGACATTATCAGCGGTCAGGTATGGGATGATTTCGACCCTTTGATGATGTGTAATGTGGTGGAAGTTGACCACAACAATCGTATTGTTGCCCATGGAACTACCGATATCAACGGTAACTTCTCTTTTGCAATTAAGAATCCTAAGGATAAGATTCGAATCTCTTACATTGGTTGCCAGACAGTCGAACTGCCTATCAACAAGAGAGCATTCGGAAAGATTGTCCTGAAGAGCAATAATGTCATTACAGACGTTGTGGTGACAGCTGTCCGTAGAAGCCAGAGCACTGGTCTCGCCATCCCGATGGACCAGATTGCCACAGCATCTCAAACTATTGATATGAAGGAGTTTGACGGTGTCGGTATGACTTCTGTCGATGAAGCTCTTCAGGGACGTGTCGCAGGTCTTGACATCGTTGCCAACTCTGGTGACCTTGGTGCAGGTACAACGATTCGTCTTCGTGGTGTATCCACCATTCATGGTAATCAGAACCCTCTGGTCGTTGTGAACGGTAACCCAATCACTGTGGACGATAACTTCGACTTTGAAAATGCTAACGACGAACGCTTCGCTGAACTCTTGCAGGTGAACCCTGACGATATCGAGTCAATCACTGTCCTCAAGGATGCTGCTGCTCAGACCATCTGGGGTTCTAAGGGTGCCAATGGTGTCATCGAAATCAAGACAAAGCGTGGTGTGAGAGGTAAGACGAGAGTAAGTTACAACTATCGTTTCACAGGAAACTGGATTTACAAGCGTTACAAGCTGCTCAATGGTGACGACTACACCATGTATATGAAAGAGGCATACTTCAATCCTCGTCAGGAGTCAAGCTTCGCTGACAAATCTTCTAACGATTTCATCCCCGAAATCGCATACGCGCCAGAATGGTCAGAGTATCATATGTATAATGACAACACTGACTGGGTGGATGCCGTTACGCAGTTCGGTATGCTCCATTCACACAGTGTCAACCTGAGTGGTGGTGGTGAGAAGGCTACCTTCCGTATTTCTGGTGGTTATGACACCCAGAGCAACTACATCATCAAGCAGGGTATGGATCGTTTCACCACTCGTGTGGCTTTGGACTACAACGTGTCTGACCGTATCAAGGTTTCTACCAATTTTGACTTCAACTACACAGATCGTGACCTTCACAACACTGGTGATGCAATTAGTGTGGCACAGCGCAAAATGCCTAATCTCTCCATTTATCGAGAAGATGCAAATGGCAATGACCTGTCTGAGTTCTATACGATGAACCGTTATATCACTAGACAGACGGGTGTATATGCTGCCAGCAAATACTTAGATGATAATTCTAAAGAGACAGATCAATACAGCTTGGTGAATCCTGTGGCTATGGCTTACAACTCATCTCAAACAACGACACAGTTGACTCTTCGTCCTGAGTTCATCTTCCGTTATGACATCCTGGGTACTCAGCCAGAGCAGCATCAGCTCCGTTATGAGGGACAAATCTTGTTCACCATCGATAACTCTGAGTCCACCAGCTATAAACCAGGATGGCTCTCTTCTAACTCGATGTTCTCTGGTAGCTACAACACGTCATCGGCAAGCAATAACAAGAGTCACAACATGTCCACTCGTCATTCATTGACGTTCACTCCTTATCTAAAGAACGGTCACTCTCTGATGGCAATGGCACGTTACGACTATGGACAGGGCAACAGCTCTAACCAGGGAACCGGTAAGAGTATGATGCCAACCACTGCTGACATCACTTCAACATTGGCAGGTGGTGTGATTTCAAACTTCAGCTATGGCGCAGGTCATTCCAAGAGCCAGAACCTCACTTTCCAGGCTCACTATTCTTACAAGGGCCGCTATAGTGTCACAGGTGTACTTCGTGGTGACTGTACAACAGCTTTTGGTCCAGACCGCCCATGGGGATTCTTCCCTGCATTGTCAGGTCGTTGGAACATCAGCAAGGAACCATTCATGGAGAAAGTGAAATGGCTCTCTATGTTGTCAATCCGTCCATCATGGGGTTACTCAGGTCGTGCTCCAGGTGGTGACCTCTGGCGTTCTAAGTATGGAACAGGTACTGCCTACATGGGTGCCTCATCTGTTGTTCCAAACAATATCCGTTTGGCAGGCTTGAGATATGAGAAGAAGGTTTCTTATCAGGTTGGTTTCGACTTCGGTTTCTATCTGGATTCGAAGAAGAGCAGAACCATTGATGGTAACGTCGATATTTACACAGCTACGACTAAAGACCTGTTGCAGCAAAATTATGGTATTCCATCCTCTTCAGGTTACACTTCTTTGAGCTGGTTCAACGACGGTTCAATGCGTAACCAAGGTTGGGAATTCAACATCAACGCTAACAGAGTTGTGCAGCTTGGTGACTTCTCTATGGACTTCAATGTTTCATTCGCAAACAACCGTAACCGTGTGCTCTCAATGGATGCTACTTGTTTGGATGGATTGAATCAGGAGTTCAATTATGAGAATAAGAAATATCTCTCTCGTGTTCAGCTCAACAACCCATTGAACTCAATCTATGGTTTCCGTTACAAGGGCGTGTATGCTTATTCAGAGTACTCTGATGAAGAAGTGGAAGGTTTGAGCGGTCCTAACTCTCCTGTTGTACGCAATGAGAAGGGTGAACCAATCTTCGACTCTACAGGCGCTCCAAAGATGATGTACTTCAACTATGGCGGAACCAACCAGTATGCATTTGTGGGTGGTGATGCTATTTATGAAGACATCAACCACGATGGTCAGATCAATGAGCTTGATATCGTTTACTTGGGTTCTTCTCTTCCAAAGATTACTGGTGGTTTCGGTACGAAATTCCACTATAAGAGATGGGACCTCAACTTGCAGTTCAACTTCCGTACAGGCTTTAAGGTGATCAACACTGCCCGTGCAGACTTGGAGAACATGTCAAACAACTACAATCAGTCAATTGCAGTGAACTGGCGTTGGCACAATGAAGGTGATGTCGCACCAATCCCACGTGCTGCCACAACCCACACGCAGTTTGACACTTACAACTATCTGGGTTCTGACCGATTTGTGGAAGATGCTTCTTTCCTCCGTCTGAACTACGCTCAGTTGTCATACTCATTCGATCCTAAGTTGTTGAAGCAGTGGGGTCTGGCTTCTCTGCGTCTCAACTTGCTGATCAACAATGCATTCTGCCTCACCAAGTATTCAGGTCTTGATCCAGAGCATGGTGCTGGTGGTTATAGCCCAGCGTATGATAGTGATACGAACCCACGTTCACGTTCATTCCAATTCGGTATTAATGTTTCATTCTAATTTAATAGGCTTAAAGTCATGAAAAAAATAAAAAATAGAATATTATCGGCTGTAGCATTGGCGGTTGCAGGATTTGGCTTCAGTTCTTGCGACATCGACCTGCTCCCTCTCAATGAGGTGGTCTATGAGAACTTCTGGACCAACAAGGATGACGTGGAGAGTGTGGTTACCGCTTGCTATGGAGCCTTCCAGACGAGGGATGTCGTAGAACGAATGATTGTTTGGGGTGAAGACCGTTCCGACAATGTTCAGGCAGGCCAGCAACAGTCTGAAGATTTGAGATTCCTGTTGAAGGGTAGTGTCAAGACGACCAACTCTTTCTGTGATTGGAGTTCACTCTATAAGGTGATCAATTATTGTAATATCGTTATGTATGAGGCACCTCAGGTGATGAAGAAGGACCCAAACTATACGGAGTCCGACTATCGCGTCAACAAGGCTGAAGTTTCCTTCATCCGTGATTACTGCTACCTGACTCTCATCAAGACTTTCAGGGATGTACCTTTCACATTCGCTCCTTCTTTGGATGACACGCAGACATATCGTCTGCCTCAGACCAAGTTTGAGGTGGTGCTCGATTCGCTGATTGCAGACATCGAGGTTTGTAAGGACTATGCGCCTCTGCGCAACACCAACCAGACGCTGAAGAGTGGTGTGGACAACACTGAGAACACAGGTAAGGTGACTCGTCCAGCGATGTATGCATTGTTGGCAGAACTCTATTTGTGGCGTGCTTCTGATTACAATCTTCCAAAGGACAAGCAGAATGAATACTATAAGAAATGTATTGACTGCTGTGACTGGGTGCTTGCTTATAAGATGCAGCGCTATGACGAAGGTGATGCCAAAGAGGACATCGACCAGGAAGTGTACAAGGATTATGGTTACCCATTGTTGGCAGAAGAAGTATCTGTAGGTCATAACGATGATGGTCCTGCTGCTTGGAATGCCATCTTTGGTACAGGTGCTTCTTTCGAGACACTCTTCGAAATCACCTACCACAATTCTGTTGGTAACAGAGATTTTGGCTCGAATGCCGCTGTGAAGAACCAGTATGGTGAAGATTCTCGTACTCAGTATGTGAAGGCAGCTGAAGACTTGTTTGAAAGCAAGCCAAGTTCTACTGACAGCTATTCTGATACAAGATTGTTCTCTGTTCCATCTGATTACCGAAGCATCGCATCGTTCTACTACACAGAGGAAAGCGGTGTGTCTAGCATCTATAAGTATATGATTGAGAAGAACAGAGCTGGTGCTTCTAATTCCAATGAATATGGAAGTGTAGGTTCATCCTTTACGGCAGCTCGCAGTTCTCAGTCTTATCGTAGCACAGAGCCTAACTGGATTCTGTATCGTTTGACCGAAGTCATGCTGTTCCGTGCTGAGGCTGAAATCGAATTGGCATTCAATATGGATGCTTCTGAAACTGAACCTGAAGAAGAGAATGCAGAAGGTGGCGATGGTGAAACTAACAATAATGATGAAGGTGAAGGTGGCAACGAATCAGGTGCTAAGATGCGCAAGGCATCAGTGCTGGTGTATGGTAATACCCTGACAACAGCAGACGAACTGAAGCTTGATGCATTTAACCTCATTTCCGCTGTCTATCGCCGTTCTAACCCTGTTGTGCAGACCAAGAAGCAGTATGCTCCAACACAGCCAACGACATACGCTGAATATCATACGTTATTGATGAACGAGCGCAGGCGTGAGTTCCTCTTCGAGGGCAAGCGTTTCTATGACTTGGTTCGTGCTTCTCGTCGTGCAGGTAACACGCAAGAAATGCGTAAAGCATTGGCTACGAAGTATAGTGAAGCTGGTCCAGCAGTTGCTATCAAGCTGATTCAGATGGGCTTCATGTATATGCCAGTGGCAAGAAAAGAAATGAAGATAAATCCAGCTCTTGTCCAGAACGAAAGTTACCTGGATGAAGATGAAAATAAAAAACAGTAAGTTATGAGATTATCAGGAATTAAATTTTGGGCAGTTGCCCTCTTTGTAGTTGCGTCCATCCAGGTGGCGGTTGTGAGCTGTTCTGATGACCCTGGTGTGGAGAACTACTATACGCAGTCCCGAGAATATGCTGCCGACTACTTGAAGAATCGTGAGCAGTACTCTGAGTACTTGAAGATTCTTGAGCGCGCAAGGGGAGAATATGACCTCCGTCTTGTCGACATGTTGGGCACATATGGCTCGTACACCGTGTTTGCTCCTACAAACGCGGCTGTGGAGAAGTATCTGGCAGAGCGTGGATTGAGCTCTGTGGATGAGTTGTCTGTTCAAGACTGCGATACGATTGCGTTGAACTCAATCATCGAAGCAGCGTATTTTACGACAGACTTCAATGATGGTCAATATCCTAAGTCTAACATGCTGGAGCACATCGTTAGTGTGAAGTCTTATCAGGAGTGGGATGCACAGAAGCAAGACTCTGTCTTGGCTATGTACATCAACCAAAACTCACCTGTTATTCATGCCGACGACTCTGTGTCGAACGGTGTGGTTCATACCGTGAGCGCGATTGTGGGTTCCAGCAACGACCTGATTGGTACTGTGATTTTGAATGATGAGACCTGTCAGCTTTATGGTCAGGCTTTCCAGGTGACTGGCATCATGGACACTCTTCAGGACCACTATGTGGATGATACTTATGGTTGGGCTAATGACAAGGATCGTATTGACTCTTGTACATGGACTAACACCAAGTTGTGTATCCCAACTGCTAAGCACTTGGATGGCTCTGGCGGTGAGTACGACAACGTGGCTTATCCTGTGAAGCGTTACTTCAATTATACAGTGTTCATGTGCCCTGACTCTATCTTGAAGGAGAAATATGGTGTCACGACGCTTTTGGGCAAGAATGATCCCAGCTCTTTGGAGTATCTGGCTCACCAGCTCTATGACCCCATGTATCCAGAAGATGCAGACAATGATGAATTGACTGACCGCAAGAACGCCCTCAATCGCTTCATCTCCTATCATGTGATTGACCGCTATGGAGACTATTACAGCCTGACGTCAATGGATAACAACGACTTGCAGTATAATTTCAACCGTATGAAGTATGACATCTGTGACTGGTATGGTACTTTGATGCCTCAGTCATTGATGAAGTTCTCCTTCCCATCAGGTCCTCAGGTCGGTTTGTACATTAACCGTCGAAGTGTCCGTCACCATGCTGACGAACGTGGTGGTTATTACCGTGGTGCAAAGATTGCTTCACCGAAGGAGTATACCAGAACTACTACGGCTTTGAACGGTATGTATCATTATATCGATGACGTTGTGGCATACGACCGAAATATGCAGGAAATAGTCATGAACGATTGTATCCGTCTTGACTGTACGACCTTGTCTCCTGACTTCATGACTAAGTTGACAGATGGTGAGGTTGCACGTGGTCACACTTGGGGCGGCAATAAGAAGTATGATGGTGCAAAGAATACAAACAACCCATCGGATAACAATAACCGAAGCGTTGGTTTCAAGCCTGGCTATGCTCGTAACTTCGATATGACAGCTAACACCCACATGCACGTACGTGGCCGTTCACTTTGGTTCTGGTCATACGAGGGTGATGAGGTGATCTTCAAGGGACGTTATGACTTCACTTTGAAGTTGCCAGCTGTACCTGCAGGTACATACGAGGTTCGTATGATGACTTGTGTGGGCTTTGATACACGTGGTATCGTGCAGTATTACATCGATGGCGAGCCTCAAGGCATTCCATTTGACATGCGCCCAGGTGGACGTACCTTGTTTGGATGGAAGAATGATACAGACTTGGGTGATGACGATGCTATCACAGCATTTGACAAAGCCATTCACAACATTGGTTGGATGAAAGGACCTAAGTGCTATCATTGTGGATGGCGTAGCAGTTTCGATGCGGGTTCTGCCACCATGCGTGCTCAGGACAACACAATCCGTAAGGTCATCGGTACCTTCACCACAGATGGTAAGTCTGATCACTTCTTGAGAATACAGCAGAAGATGGAGTCTGAGAACAACGAGTTGAACTTCGACTTTATCGAGCTTTGTCCAAGTTCTGTGTATAACAATGAATACTTTGCGGAACCAACTTGGTAAATAACATTCAGTCCCTCCCTTGTCCATTACAGGGCAGGGCGGGCTGACAATGACAACAATAAAAGAATATGAATAATATCAAAAATACATTCCGTGCCGGATTTGTGCTTGCTGCAGGACTCGTTGCGATGTACTCATGTACAGACACATGGGACGATCACTACAATGCAGGACAGGGAGCGCTCAAATTTAACGGCACAACGATGCAGGCTCTCGAAGAGACTGCACCCGATTTCGCCAAGGTTGTCAAGGCGTATGGGTTCTCTCGTGAACTTACTTCTGATAACACATACACCGTGTGGGCACCTGCGAATGGTTCTTTCAGCCTTTCGGATTATGTAGGTGCCAATGGCGAGAGAGTGGCAGATTCAGCAGAAGTGGTGAATAACTTCATCAAGAATCATGTGGCACTCTATTCACTGTCTCTTAGTCCTAATGACCAGTCTTTCAGTATGTTGAACAAGAAGAGAGGATACATGACGGCTGACGGCATGTTTGGTCATTCTAAGATTGACGAACAGAAGAATAATATTTCTTGTACGAATGGTGTCATCCATCTCATTGATACTCCATCTCCTTATGCTTACAATCTCTTTGAGATGATTGCCAAGCAATACAAAGAAGATACTACTGCAGGCAAGGACACCCTGTCTCTCTATGCTTATCTTTATGACCCTAAAGTGAATAAGGATACGCTGATTGAGAACAAGTCTGTGAGCCGTGGCGTGGATGCTGATGGTAACAAGATTTGGGTGAGCCAGTATCTTGAGAAGAACAACACTGTACTCAAGAACTTCGATGCACGTCTCTACGAAGAGGACTCTCTCTTCATCGCCATTCTTCCTACAGCGAAGGCATGGGGTGAGCGTTACAAGAAGGCTGAGTCACTCTTGAAGTTCAATCCATCTGAGGATAGCCGTGCAGCTGGTACTTGTGACTCGCTGACTCGTCACTATGCGAACGCTTTCGCGATGACTGACTTGTACTATAACAAGAAGGCAAATGAGCATATGGAAGACTCTTTGAAATCCACTAACTACTACAATCTATGGCACAGTGTCGTAGATTGGACACAGCACGTGTATTACAGCAAAGAGCCTAAGGTGATGCCAGAAGATAAGGAAATCAATGATATCTTGTCTAAGTGTGGCGATCCTATCGAATGCTCTAACGGTACTGCCTATATCGTTGACGAATATCCTTTCTCAGCTGAGGAGCAGTTCTTCCAGAAGATCAAGGTGTCTGCATCTGATGGTGCTGTGAACAAGTTGGGTTCTGGTGACAACTGGACTTATACGAAGGGTGTTCAGAAGTCTTTCGGTGCTCGTTCTGGTGTTTATAACTCAGTAGTTGCAACCTATGACGAGGAAACAGATGAGATTGGTACTGATGTTTTGCGCCAGACCTATCGTTTCGTTGACTTCGTTCCAACGAGTGGTAACATCACTGTTGGTTTCAATGTACCTAACACACTTTCTGGTATGTATGACATTTATATCGTGACTTGCCCAATGTGGTTGAAGGACGATTATAACAACATTCCTCAGGAAGAGTGGGACGTTCGTCCTTATCGCTTCACTGCTACAGTCATTGAGCGTGATAATGAGGGTAAGAACATCGGTCAGTTCCCAACCAAGGGAAAGACGCTTGAGAATCCTGAGCCAATCGATGAGAAGCAGAAGACAATCTTCTTGTCTCAGGGCATGATTTATGATGACGCTGGTCACATCATCGTGAATGACACGACTTATCTGGGTCAGTATCAGTTCAAGAACGCTTACTACGGAAGAGCTGATTACGGTGTGATTATCCAGATTGCATCATCTATCCTTTCAAGCCAGAGAAAAGACTTCTCTAATGAGATGCTTATCAGCTCTATCATTCTGAAACCACATGATGAAGATGCACCTGTGGCAGAAGAATCAAAAACGAGAAAAAGTATTCAGTTGACAACTTCTAATATCAGTAAATAGTTATGCAGCACTTCAATAAATACGGAATCGCAGCATTCATGTTCTTCCTTGGAATCGCCCTGCCGGTTGTTGCACAAGAGGAGGTGACAGAGGAGGTAACAGAGGTTGCTGCACCTATCAAAAAGGTTAAGCCAGCGAAGACATACCCAACGGTTGACGTGAAGGGTAAAGTGGTGGATGCTGTTACAGGCGAACCACTTGCCGGTGTCCAGCTTCAGGCTTTCAACAACAAGTATTATACAGCCATGACGGACGAGAATGGTGAATTTACCATCCAAGTTCCTCAGTTCATCACGGCTATCTCTGCCCGACTCGAGGGTTATAATCTGAACAATGTAGCTCTGAATGGTCGTACTAGCAATGTGGATATCCGCTTGCAGTCGAACCTCCTGAAGAGCGATTACACAACCAATGCTTCTGCACGTAAGAATGTGTCAGAGAGTGAGTTTGTGAACACACCTTCTTTGACCATCGACCAAGAGATTCAGAATCGCATGGGTGCAGACGTGAGAGGTATTCAGCGTTCTGCTAATCCTGGCGAGGGTATCGCTATGTTCATCAATGGTTTGAATTCGTTGAATTCTAACGCTATGCCACTCATTGTGGTGGATGGTGTTGTGTACGACATGCTGTATGATGCAACGATGTTGCACACGGGTTATTTCAACAACCTGTTGCAGGCTATCAATGTGGATGACGTTGAATCGGTGGAGGTGTTGAAGAATGGAACTGCCTTATATGGTGCTAAGGCTGCCAATGGCGTCATTCTCATCAAGACCAAGCGTTGCCACTCAATGGCAACCCGCATTGATGTGAACCTCAATATGGGTCTGGAATGCAAGCCAAAGACTTTTGATCTGATGAATGCAGGACAGTATCGTTCTTATGCTTCGAACCTCTTGCAGACTACCAACACGACGTTGACTGAGTTCAAGTTCTTGCACTCTGAGCCAGACTACTATTATTATAATGTGTACCATAATAATACTGACTGGAACAAGGAAATCTCTAGAACAGCATTTACACAGAACTATGGTATTTCAATTCAAGGTGGTGATGACATCGCACAGTATAACCTCTCTGTAGGCTATGGTGATTCAAAGTCAACTCTGAAGAGAAATGACATGCAGCGTTTCAATGTTCGTTTCAATACGGACATCGTCCTGAACAAGTGGTTCTACACTCAGTTCGATGCTAGCTACACCAACGTGACACGTGATTTGCGTAGCGATGGTTGGGAAAACAACCAGTATTTGCAGGCATTGGCTTCACCCAGTGCATTGGCAAACATCAAGGCTCCATTCTTGAGTCCTTATGACTTCGCAACAGACCGTCATGTGACTAACTTCATCGCAGACGCTGATGATTATCTGAATGAGGTTTGGGGTAGCATTAACACAACCAGAGCACAGGTTGCCAACCCTGTTGCAATTCTTGAGAATGGTGAGGCAAAGAATAAGAACCACTCTGATTGTACAATGATTAACGTATCTATCGCTCCAACATGGGAACCAACCAATGATTTCTCTCTGACAGAGAAGTTCAGCTATACTCTCCAGAGCTTGGATGAAGCTTACTTCACTCCAATCATTGGTATGCCTACTTACACGCATCCTGGCAACCTGGATCCAACAGAGAACTCAAAGTATTCAATGTTCTCAAAGCACAATGCTGTGTTCTCTGACACACGTGCCGACTGGAAGATTCTTCCTAATGGCGCACATCGTGTAGAATTGTTGGGTGGTATCCGTTTCTCAAACGATACTTATAGAGCATCCTATCTGTATGCAGATGGTACAGGTAGTGATAAGACTCCTAACACGGGTAGCAGAAACAGAAAGATTGAAGGTACTGACACAAACTGGAGAACTCTCGCTTACTATGCTAATGTAGATTACAACTACATGGAGAAGTACTATCTGACAGGTCAGTTGTCAATGGAAACATCTTCTCGTTTCGGTAAGAATGCAGGTCTGAAGATGTTTGGTGTAGGTTGGGGCTTCTTCCCATCTATCCAGGCAGCATGGGTGATCTCTAATGAAGACTGGTTCCATGCAGGTCGTGCAGTCAACATGTTGAAGGTGAACGCTGGTTTCGAGTCTGTTGGTAACGATGCAATGGACAACTCAGCTACATTGACTTATATGACATCAGCAATGATGTTTGGTAACACAAACTCTTCTCTGGGTTTGGCAAACATCGGTAGTTCATCTCTCCAGTGGGAAACCACAAACCGCTTCAACGTAGGTGTGGAAGGTAACTTCTTCGACAACCGCTTGAACTTGAGAGCTAATTACTTCTTCTCTAAGACCAACAACCTGATTACTTTGGGTACATTGGCTTATGTGGCAGGTATTCCTACTTACTACACCAACGATGGTGCTTTGAAGAATAACGGTTTCGATGCTGCATTCAATGCAAAGGTGATTGATGGACGCCAGTTCAAGTTGGAAGTGGGCGCAAGCATTGGTCACTATAAGAACAAGTTGACTCGTCTTCCACAGGGTGTAAACTCTTTCGAGACAAACATCTATGATGGTACAGTTCTCTCTGAGGTAGGCAAGAGCGCAGGCGTCTTCTACGGTTACAAGACACAAGGTGTTTATAAGGACACAGAAACTGCTACAGCTGATGGCAAGTTCGTTCGTGATGCAGCTAATAATCCTGTTTATTTTGGCGCTGGTGATGTCAAGTTTGTTGACAAAGATGGTAACGGTGAAATCAATGAGAACGACCGCTTCGTCATTGGTGACCCCAACCCAGACATCTATGGTAACATCAACCTGAAGCTTCACTACGGAAAGAACTGGACACTAGCAACGAACTTCAACTACTCTGTGGGCAATGATATCTACAACTATCAGCGTGCCATCCTCGAGGGTAGCTCGAACTTCATCAACCAGACAACAGCAGTGACTCGTCGTTGGACTACTGAAGGTCAGATGACAGACATGCCTAAGGCTACTTATTCCGACCCAATGGGCAACAGCCGTTTCTCTGATCGTTGGATTGAGAATGGTTCTTATCTGAAGTTGAAGAATGTCACGCTGTCCTACAAGGTGCCAGTTCAGAATGAGTACATTCAGGGTCTGACAGTGTGGGCTGCAGCCAACAACCTCTTCACGCTCACAAAGTATCTGGGTCCAGATCCAGAAATCACTTGTGGCAACAGTGTTTTGTATCAGGGAATCGATGCTGGCTACCTCTCATCAGGTCGCAGCTTCCATATTGGTGTTAAGATTAACCTCTAATTTGTATCAATCATGAAAATGAAATCTATTATAAAATGTGGCTTGCTTTTGCTCGGACTCGGAACAGCCACAGTGTCATGCGAGGATATGTTTACAGCTAAGAATACGCTCGTAAGCAAGGAACTCGAACCGCAAGACACACTCTATCAGATGATGGGCATCATCAAGCGTATGCAGAAGCTGGCAGACCGCACAGTGCTGCTTGGTGAGGTGAGAGCCGACCTTGTTGATGTGGATCCGCTTCATGCGTCGCTTGACATCCAGGAGCTTGCAGCCAACAATGTGTCTGCCACAAACGTGTATAATCAGCCTTCTGACTACTATGCAGTCATCAATAGCTGTAATATCTATCTGAATTACGTTGACTCAATGCGTAACTCTCAGGGAACTCGTAAATACTACGAGAAGGAGATCTTGTCAGCCAAGTGCTATCGTGCATGGTGCTATCTTGAGTTGCTCAAGATTTACGGAGAAGTTCCTTATGTGCGCACTCCTGTGTTGACTTCTGACGATGCTCAAGCAATTGTGGCTTCTGGTAAGAAGGAAGGTATGGTCAAGATCACAACAGACATGATTAATGACTTGATCACTTTCCGTGCAACAGAAAACGATGATTTGCGCCAAGAGTATGCGAACAGATCTTTCAACGGTATCAGATATCAGGAAATGTCCATTCCTGTACGTGCGATGTTGGCAGAGCTTTATCTTTGGCGTGCTTCCTACACGGGCGATCAGAATGACTACGTGAATGCTATCCGTATGTATCATGACTACTTCACCTTCCCATCAGAAGAAATCAATACTGGTAACAATATTGCTGAATGGAGATCTCGTGATGCTGAACGCCCCAGTGGTAGTTATGATGGCAACTTCCGCTCTTCAAGAAATTGTGCGGGTGTGCTTCCAATGGAGACATCTAAGTATTACGGAACAGTTTCTGAGTTGAGAAAGGTATTCTGCTCACTTGACTCTAACAACTACTATCCAGCTGTTACCGCTTCTCAGCGTGCAAAGGATATCTCAAAGGCTCAGGACTACTGCCAGTTCATTACAGAGGGTGGTGGTTTCCCAGAGGTGTATTATCGCGAGCATGATGAGAACCTCTACTCTGACTATAAGACTATGGAGGGTGACCTTCGCTTGTATTCTATCTCTGATGGTCCTGACAACGTGAAGGATAACTCTACCAACAGCCGTGAGAACAGCAGCTACAACAACATGTACTATCTGAACAGAAAGTATGGTAACACAACGAATGGTAACAGCTATCTGGAGTTCATTCCATTCTTCCGTAACAACATCCTGTATCTGCACTTTGCAGAGGCTCTGAATCGTGCTGGTTTCCCAGAGACTGCATTCGCCATCCTGAAGTATGGTCTTTCATACTACACGTTGACCAATCGCAGCATCGTTTCTAAGGATGAGTTTGACCGTCTTTGCCTGATCACTTCATTGGGCTTCACTGTTCAGGAACCTAAGTTCACTGACGATGATCTCAAGAAGCAGACAACTGGTACAGCTGTGATCTGGAGCTCTGATGTATTTGGTACTTACTTCATCCATTCATTGAACACCATGAATCCTGATGCTCGTCAGATTGAGGGTGGTAATCGCATCCAGGTGGGTATTCACTCATTTGGTTGTGGTGACACTCAGTACAATGAGAAGTACTACCTCGATGATGCAGACACGAAGAAGGGTCTGAAGACTTACGTGGAAGATATTGAGTTGGAAGAAGTGCCAAGATTGAGCAGAAACTCCACTCATGAGGACTCTGTAGAGTACGACCGCGTGATTGAATATAACGCATGGGCAGATTCTGTGAACATTGCAAGAAAGGACAGCGTTGACACATACAATGCATCTTACCTCGCATCAACCTCCATCCGCACAAAGCGTCAGGCTCGTGTTGCTCAGCTCATCCTCGAAGAGGAAGCACTTGAAGGTGTGTTCGAAGGTCTTCGTTTCTACGACATCATGCGTTATCAGATGCAGGAGATGGGTGGCTCAGCTATTGGCTCAACCATCACGATGCCTGCTTACATCGAAGATAAGTATGGTGCAACTACGAAGATGGCAGGCAAGCCTTGGTATCTCAAGTTACCGTCAAGGTGATGTTTAACCTCAAATGAGGTGACAAGATAAGAAGAAAGGAAGTTCTGAGCAGAAATGCTTGGAACTTCTTTTTTTGTTTCAACTATTTTATATATCTTTGCAAGCAGAAATATCGTAGTGCATTTTTCCTTATGGCTAATGTTGACAATAAATACCCCACACTCCGCGAAACGAAGTTTGTGGATTTGATGCAGAGGCGCGTGTTCAACGTGCTGATTATTGCGAATCCATACGATGCGTTTATGTTGGAAGATGATGGGCGTGTGGATGAAAAGATTTTTGATGAATATGCGAAGCTGGGTCTTCGCTATCCTCCCCGTTTCTTCCGTGCTGCCTCGCAGGAAGATGCGGCAAGATTGATTGGCAAGACCAAATTTGACCTTGTCATCTGTATGCCAGGAACTGCCAACAATGATGTGTTCGACATTGCCCGAGATATCAAGACTGAGTTTCCAGCACTGCCCATTGTGGTGCTCACTCCTTTCTCACATGGTATCACCCGCCGTATGGAAAACGAAGACCTTAGCGTTTTCGAATATGTGTTCTGCTGGTTGGGAAATACGGAGTTGTTGCTTTCCATCATCAAGTTGATTGAGGATAAGATGAATCTGGAGAATGACCTCGCGGCTGGCGTGCAGATGATACTTGTAGTAGAGGATAGCATCCGTTTCTATTCCTCTCTGTTGCCTAATCTCTATCAATTTGTCTTGCAACAGAGCTTGGAGTTTGCCACTGAGGCACTCAACTCACAATTGGAGATGCTGCGTATGCGTGGACGTTCCAAGATTGTGTTGGCGCGTTCGTATGAGGAGGCTTGGGAACTCTATTCAAAATATAGTGACAATGTGTTGGGTGTGATCAGCGACTGCCGTTTCCCGATGCGAGCTGATAGTAAGGAGAAAGATGAGTTGGCGGGTTTCAAACTGCTGCGTGCCATCCGTGAGGTGGATGAGTATGTGCCGTTGGTGCTCAACTCCAGTGAGAGTGACAAGAAACCCTACGCTGACCAGTGTAAGGCGGCGTTCATCGATAAGAATTCCAAGAAAATCAATCAGGACATCAAGGACTTGCTGACCCAACACTTTGGCTTTGGCGATTTCATTTTCCGCAATCCTGACACGATGGAGGAAGTGGGACGAGTTCATAACCTGAAAGAATTGCAGGACAATATATTCACCTTGCCAGCAGGTTCGCTTAGTTATCACTTGCGCCACAACAATGTCTCTCGTTGGCTTTCCTCTCGTGCCATTTTTCCTGTGGCAGAGTTTTTGAAGAAAATAACTTGGAAGGTGGAGAGTGATGTGGATGCCCATCGCCAATACATTTTCGATGCTATTGTCAGTTATCGAAAGATGAAGAATCAAGGTGTGGTGGCTATCTTCCATCGCGACCGTTTCGATAGTTATAGTCAGTTTGCACGCATCGGTGAAGGTTCGTTGGGCGGAAAGGGTAGAGGCTTGGCTTTCCTGGATAACATCATCAAGCGTCGCACTGACCTTAATGAGTTTGAGAATGCCACCGTGCAGATTCCTAAGACTGTGGTACTTTGTACCGATATCTTTGACCGTTTCATGGAGAGCAATTCGCTCTATGAGGTGGCACTCTCCGACATTCCTGATGAAGAAATCTTGCAACACTTCTTGCATGGACGTTTGCCTGAGGAATTGGCGGATGACCTGATGTCATTCATGGATGTGGTGAATGGTCCTGTCGCCATCCGTTCTTCTTCGTTGTTGGAAGATAGTCACTATCAGCCTTTTGCTGGTATCTATTCCACTTATATGATTCCGCGTGCTCAAGATAAATATGTGCGGCTTGAAATGCTTTCTAATGCTATCAAGAGCGTCTATGCCAGTGTGTTTTATCGGGCATCCAAAGACTATATGGTCGCAACCTCTAACGTGATTGACCAAGAGAAGATGGCAGTCATCCTTCAGGAGGTGGTCGGACAAAAATACGAAAGCGGTTTCTATCCTACCATTTCGGGCGTGGGGCGCAGTATCAACTACTATCCTCTTGGCGATGAGACAGCAGATGAGGGCATTGTGGAGTTAGCCTTAGGATTGGGTAAGTACATCGTGGATGGAGGTCTCTGTCTGCGTGTCTGTCCTCACCATCCCGACAAGGTGCTGCAGATGAGTGAGATGGAGATTGCTTTGCGGGAAACACAGACAAAGTTCTATGCCTTGGATGTCGAGGCGTGCGAGAAGGGTGAATCGGGGGATGCATTGGCATTCCAAGTGGATGATGCCTTCAACCTCAAGAAGGTCACAGTACGCGATGCCGACCATGATGGTTCTTTGAAATGGATTGTATCCACTTTTGACCCTTACGACCAGTGCATCTATGATGGTTACTACGAGGGAAAGAACCGCAAGATTATTTCTTTCTCGGGTGTGTTGCAGAATGGTGTGTTCCCGTTGCCAGAGCTCTTGCAGAAAGTGTTGTACTATGGACAGAAGGAGATGGCGCGTCCTGTGGAGATTGAGTTTGCCGTCAATCTTCATGACGATAAGACGGGTGAATTCTACCTTTTACAGATTCGTCCGATGGTGGATAACCAGATGCAATTGGAAGAGGACATTACGATGCTTGCTGACGATGCTTGTCTGCTGCGTAGTCACAATGCCATCGGTCACGGTATTGTCAATGATGTTCTTGATGTGGTGTATGTCAAGACTGAAGATTATACAGCTTCCAACAATCCTACTATTGCAGAGGAAATCGAACGCATCAACCGCGGATTCCTGCAACGTGGTGAGAACTATGTGTTGGTGGGACCGGGTCGTTGGGGTTCCAGTGATTCTTGGTTGGGTATTCCTGTTCAGTGGCCTAACATCTCTGCAGCAAAAGTCATTGTTGAGGCAGGTTTGAGCAATTTCCGTGTAGATCCCAGTCAAGGTACTCATTTCTTCCAGAACCTTACCAGCATGGGTGTGGGCTATTTCACCATCAACGATTTTATTGGTGACGGCATTTACAACCAGTCAGTGTTGAATGCACTTCCTGCTGTTGAGGAAACAGAACATGTGCGTCACGTCCGTTTCTCTTCGCCTATTGTCATTAAGATTGATGGTATGAAAAAAGAGGGTGTGGTGTTGCTACCCGTCTAACCGTTCCATTCGGATGACATCACTCGTGAAATCCACTACAGCCAATCGGTGGGTTACAAAGATGATGGTGCTGTCGTGAAAATGCTGTTTGAGATTCTCAAGCAGCTTTTTTTCTGTCTCCACGTCAAGGGCAGAAGTGGCTTCGTCAAGCAGAAGCACCTTGCAGGGATGCAGGATGGCACGGGCAATTGCGATACGTTGAGCTTGACCTTCGGAAAGTCCCCCGCCTTGTTCGGCACATTTGGTGTCGAGACCATTCGGGAGAGTGAAAACAAAGTCTGCCATCGCGAGTTGGAGTGCATGACGCATCTCCTCATCTGTAGCATCAGGCTTGCCCATGAGAAGATTCTCACGAATGGTGCCCGAGAAAAGGGTGTTGCCCTGTGGAATGTAGGAAAAATTGGAACGTAGGGCAGGGGAGAGAGGTTGGGTTTGAGGTTTGAAGTTTGAGGTTTGAGAGTTAAGAGTTGAGGAATAGGCTTCTGCGGTTCCTTCTGAGGGATTGATGAGGGCGAGAATCATGCGGATAAGGGTGGTTTTGCCTGCTCCTGTCTCTCCCAAGATGGCGGTGAAACTGCCTGGCTGGAAGTCGTGTGAGAAGTGTTGAATGATGGTACGACCCTTATTGGTGTATTGATAAGACACATCGTTGAAGCGGATGCCGACATTGCCATCGAGGAGAATGGGTTCTTCCTCAGGTTCCAGAGGCAGTTCTTCCAGTTCCATCAAACGTTCGCAAGAAGTCATGCTGTTCACGAAGATGGGCAAGAGTCGGGCAGCATCGAGCATAGGGCGCTGGATGCGGTTGATGAGTTGGGTGAATGCCATGAGCACGCCCATTGTGATGAGTCCTGCCTGCAATTGGAACAATCCCCATACCAATGCCAAGAGGAAAGCGCCTACAAAGCCGATGTTGACCAATGTCTTCGAGAGAATGGAAAAGCGAGCCCTTGCTTTGATTTGCTTGTGCAAGAGACCTTGCCGTTGTTCCAGCTTGTCCACCATGGACGCTTCACGTCCCAGCACCTTGATAACCATCTTGTGTTGGATGCTTTCCTGAATGATGGATTGGATGGCGGAGTTGCTGTCCTTGATGGTGCGCACAATACGGCGCATCCGTTTGAAGTAGATGCGAGAGAGGATGACAAAGATGGGTGAGGCAATCACCACAATCAGAGCGAGTGTGCTGTCCATCAGATAGAGATAGATGAACGAGGCAACGAACTGTGTGATAACAATGACGGTGGTGGGTAGGATGTCCGTCATCAGATTGACGATGTCGTTCACATCCCCAAAGAGTCGGTTCAACACATCCCCGCTATGATATTTCTCAATCCCGTGCCATTTTCCTTTGATGAGTTGACGGAAGAAAAATTGTTGCATCAGGTTTTGTGTCCTGACTCCTAACACGGCACTAATCCAAGTGGAAGCGATGTGCATACAAATCTCCAACAAGAACACCACCGCCAGCACCACTGCTGTCCAGATGATGCTGCCTTCCTTGGCATGAGTGGCAATGTCGGTGAGAGAGCGGATGGCGTCAACCCCTAACAGTCCCAATGCCACCATAGCAAGCCCAATGAACACATTGAGCACAGCTTGCAAGCGACAACTCTTATGATGTCGCCACAACCACGCCATGATTTCCCGCGTCGAATATTTTGTCTTGTTGATTCTCACCTCAAACCTCCAATCTCAAACCTCCAATCTCAAACCTCCAATCTCAAACCTCCAATCTCAAACCTCCAATCACCCTCTACTATCCGTTCCCCACATCATCTTCTTTCTCAACGTGGAGAAGAAGCTCTGACCTTGTCGAGTCACCACCTTCACGCAGTAAGGTGCCTTGCGGATGCGCAGGTGGATATTGTCGGGATAGCTTTGGCTTCGTCCGTCGAGAGAGATGAGGAAACTGTTGCTTCGGCTCTCCACACGGAGGGATATTTCGCTGTTGTCGCACAGCACCAGAGGACGCATGTTCAAGCTGTGGGGAGCCACAGGCGTGAGGCTGATGGTGTCGCTCTGTGGCACGATGATAGGACCGCCCACGCTGAGCGAGTAGGCTGTGCTTCCTGTGGGTGTACCGATGATGAGACCATCCGCCTGATAAGTCGTCAGGTACTCGTCGTTGATATCGGTGTGGATGGAAATCATCGAAGAGATGTCATGCTTCAGGATGGCAATCTCGTTGAGTGCAAACGGATAATCCCTCAGTTCCATCTCATCGCAGGAGATGTTCAGCACGCTATGTGCCTCCACGCCGAAGTTGCCGTCGTAGATGTCAGCCATTGTAGCTTCGATGTGGTCGGGTGAGAAACTTGCCAGGAAGCCCAACCTGCCCGTGTTGATGCCGATGATAGGGATTTCCTTGTCTCCCACACGGCTTGCCACATCAAGGAAGGTGCCGTCACCGCCCATGCACACCACATAGTCGGCAGTGAAGTTGTTGTCCTTGATGATTTCACAATCAGGCACATGAATCTTCAGGTTGTCACGCAGAAAGAGGTAAAATGGCTCGGGCATGGCGAGCACCGCCTTTTTCTCGTTGGCAATGGCGAAGAATTTCTGCACCGCAGCACTCTTTCGCTCCTGATGTACGTTGCCAAACAAGGCAAACTTCAGCTTTTTAGTCATATTTAAGAGTTTTTATTTGTCTTGTGTGTGAAAATGTTGTACTTTTGCAGTGCAAAGGTACATTTTTAATTTGAGAAATAGTGCCTTAGACATAGAAAACGTGACTTCTAATAGATAATTGATACTAATTTACTGAAACATTATGGAAGAACTGAGCATTCTTGAGCTCGCATCGAAAGGCGGATGGATTATGATTGTCCTCGCAGTCCTTTCTGTGATTGCAGTGTACATTTTCGTTGAGCGTTTCTTGGCTATCCGCAGTGCGGGCAAGGACGACAAACTCTTCATGGATCGCATCCGCGACTACATGAAAAACAACGATGTGAAGTCGGCTATCAACTATTGCCGTAACACCAACACCGCTGCTGCCCGCATGATTGAGCGTGGTATCAGCCGTATCGGTAAGCCTGCATCAGAGATTCAGACAGCTATCGAAAACACGGGCAACCTTGAGATTGCCACGATGGAGAAGCGTCTGCCTGTGCTTGCCACGATTGCTGGTGGTGCGCCCATGATTGGCTTCCTCGGCACCGTCATTGGTATGGTCGAGGCTTTCTGGCAGATGAGCAATGCTGGTGGCAACATCGACATCAGTCTCCTCTCAGGCGGCATCTATCAGGCAATGATCACCACCGTTGGCGGTTTGGCTGTCGGCATTGTGGCGCTCTTCGGCTACAACTATCTGGTGGCTAAGATTGACGGCGTGGTGAACGAGATAGAGGCGAAGTCACTCACATTCATGGACATCATTGCTGCTGGCGACTGAGAAATAAATAGTAAATAGTAAATCGTCAAATAGTAAATATAAAAGATGTTCAAGCGACGTACCAAGGTCAGCCCGACGTTCAACATGGCGTCCATGACCGACATCATTTTCCTGTTGCTCATCTTCTTCATGATCACGAGCACGATGGTGTCGCCCAATGCCATCAAAGTCTTGTTGCCGCAGGGCAAGAAGCAGACGACGGTGAAGGCAACGGCTCGTGTGGTCATCGACAAAGACCTCAACCTGTATGCTGCTGCAGGCAACGAACAGGAAGAGCCTGTCACGCTGGAGGAATTGCCTCAGATATTGGGTGCTCAGGTGAATGACACCACCGAACTATTCGTTTCCCTCTATGCCGACGAGGCTGTGCCTTATCGGAATATCGTTGAGATTCTCAGTATAGCCAACGAGAACCACTTCAAGATGGTTCTTGCCACACGACCACCATCGCAAAATGAATGACAACACTCCCAAGAAAGATAAGGTAAAGGCTGGCATCATCTCCCTTTTGGTGCATGCGGCTATCGTTCTTCTCCTTGCCATCCTGACGCTCTCTGTGGCGCATCCCGACAAGGACAAGGAGGATGGTGTGCCTGTGCTGTTGGGCATGGTCGAAGATGCTGGAGGCGAAGACCTCGGAGGCTTGCCTGCCGATGTGTCCTCCGCTGATTCTGAAGCGGAATCGAACCAGTCGGATGAAGCAGAAGTGGACCCCGTTCCTGTGGCTCCTCCTCCTGCACCAGCTGCCAAGCCAGAGCCCAAACCGACTCCTGCCCCCAAACCACAACCTGCTAAGCCGCTCATCACGCAAGATCAGGAGAAATCCATAGCAGCTGAACAGGCAAAGAAGGCAGAGGAAGCCAAGAAGAAAGCCGCCGAGGAGGCAAGAATCAAGGCGGAAGCCGAAGCCAAGCGCAAGGCAGAAGAAGCTGCCAAGAAGCGTGCTGCTGAGGAAGCTGCCCGCAAGAAAGCCGCTGAAGAGGCTGCCAAGAAACGTGCGGCTGAAGAGGCTGCCCGCAAGAAGGCTGCAGAAGAGGCTGCCAAGAAACGCGCTGCTGAGGAGGCTCGTCGGAAGGCAGAAGAGGAAGCACGTAAGAAAGCAGAAGCTGACCGTAAGGCGGCTGCGGCTGCCAACAACCGAGTGGCTGGTGCTTTCGGTAGTGGTAACAAGGGTAGTAGTGGCAACACGACTGGCAATGGAGCACAAGGTTCGCCTACTGGCAACAGCAATACAGGTGCCACGACTGGTACGGGTGGCTTGGGTACAGGCACTTCCGCCAAGGTGGGCAATCGTACTGTTGTTTATCTTGCCAAGCCTAATTATGCTGACCCCAACAGTGAGGGAACCGTGCTTGTTTCTATTCAGGTGAGCGCATCAGGTGCAGTCATCAGTGCCAACGTGACCAGCAGCACCACTTCCTCCACAGCCCTCAAGAATGCGGCTGTCGCTGCAGCCAAGCAATCTCGCTTCTCCGAAGGTGACCGCACTGAAAGCGGCACCATCACCTACCGATTCAAGCTAAGATAAATCGTCAAATAAATAGTAAATAGTAAATTGTCAAATCGTAAATATGATCTACGTTTTTCTTGCCACAGGCTTCGAAGAAGTGGAAGCCGTTGCTCCCATCGACGTATGTCGTCGTGCAGGTCTTGAAGTGACCACAGTGTCCATCACCAACGAACTCACAGTGATGGGGGCTCATGGAGTGGGTTTCGTGGCCGACACCCTGTTTGCTGACAACGACTACAGCGATGCCGATATGCTCTTCCTCCCGGGAGGTATGCCAGGCTCAACCAACCTCGATGCCCACGAAGGACTTCGCCAAGTCATCTTGGCACACAACAAGGCTGGTAAGGCACTTGCTGCCATCTGTGCTGCTCCGCTTGTCTTTGGCAACCTCGGTCTTTCGAAAGGCAAGAAGATGACTTGCTATCCAGGTTGTGAGCATTACCTCGTTGGCGCCGACTATACCGCTGCCCTTGTAGAACGTGACGGATTGATGTTCACAGGCAAAGGTCCTGCTGCCGCTCTTGCTCTCGGCTATATGATGGTTGAGCATTTCTGTGGCAAGGCAACAGCCGATCAACTCCGACAAGGCATGATGTACAACGATCTATGAATGCCGTAATCATCGTAGCCGGTGGCAAGGGACTTCGCATGGGAGGTGACATTCCCAAGCAGTTTCTGCCCGTGGGAGGCAAGCCCATTCTGATGCGCACCATCGACCGTTTTCTCCAGTACGACGAGAAGATGCAGGTGGTGTTGGTCTTGCCCGAAAGTCAGCAGGATTACTGGCGCACTCTCTGCGATGAGTACCATTTCTCTCAACCCTACACCCTCGCCAATGGTGGTGAAACCCGTTTCCATTCCGTCAAGAACGGATTAGTCAAGGTCGCTCCTGATGCCCTGTTGATTGGCGTGCACGACGGGGTGCGACCTTTCGTGTCTCTCGACACCATTCGTGCCACTTACGAAGAAGCCTCTCGTTCCGAAGCCGTCGTGCCTGTGATTGAGGTGGTGGAGACCGTTCGCCACCTCGTGGACGGCAAGAGCATCACTGTTCCCCGTTCCGACTACCGACTTGTCCAAACCCCTCAAGTCTTTTCTGCCTCTCTGCTTCGCCAAGCTTATGAGCAGCCTTACACCGACTTCTTCACCGACGATGCTTCCGTTGTGGAACGCCTCGGACATCCCGTCACCCTTGTCCCCGGCAACCGCGAAAACATCAAGATCACCACACCCTTCGACCTGACTGTCGCAGCCAGCTGGTGTCTCGAAGAAAACACTCCTCAATAACTTCATTCCCCAACCATCCCGCATGCTTCTTCATCCTCCCCATGACAGGAGAGGGTCGGGGAGGTAAGCCCTTTTCCCCATTTTTTTGTTCCCCTATAGGGAAAATTTTGTTACCCTTAAGGGCTGCAAATTTTCTCCTTAGTTTCACGATGCAAAGTTACGGCATTTTGAAAGTGCTGACAAATTAAAGGACAAAATAAGCACGCAAAAAAGCACGGTCACTTTTTTAGGTCAAAGGTCAAAGGTCGAAGGCTGTAAAGGTTAAAGATTGAAAAAGGTGTCATTATGTCAAAGTCAAAATGTCAAAATCGATTTTTTAATGGTGTCAAAACCGCACTATAATAATATTAAAAATATTATTTTATAGTGAGTCAAAATCCGTTTTTCAAAATTCATTTTGACATTTTGACTTTGACATTTTGACACCTAAAAGATAAATCATCACGTTTTTTTCCATTTCTCCCCTTTTCGAGGGCATTTTTTCAAAAAAAATCAAGAAAAACTCAAAAAAATCTAAACATGTACCGAGTTATGGTACAACATAGGCCGAACTTTGCATCGTGATTCAAAAAAAATGTAATTCATTTAAAAGTTCAGCTTATGGAAACTATCAGAAATTTCATCATCAATGCAGCCTTTGTCGCATTAGTGCTCACCTTCATCCTCTTCTGGGTGTGTGCAGGGATTGGCATCCAATCCATCTCCATCATCTCTGCCTTCCTCGTTTTCATCTCCGCAGCCGTATTGCTCGCCATTTCACCAGTGGGTAGGGAGGAGTGAAAAACGGTTGTTTGATTCAGAGGGTGGTTGGAGCAAGTTGGCTTTATTGACATGATAATTGAGTGGAATTTTTTTGGTTCTTTGCGAAAAATTTTGTAACTTTGCAATGTCTTTTCCAAAGCCCCTCCCACATGACCACTCCGACCATTTTTAAGGAATACATCTGGCTTGTCAACACCATCTATCGTGCAGGAAAGATCTCTCTCGTTGACATTAACAAGAAATGGATACGCACGGAAATGAGTGGTGGGGTCGAGATTCCACGCACCACCTTCAACCGCCACAAAGAGGCCATTGAGGACATCTTTGGCATCTACATCGACTGCGACCGCAAGGATGGCTACCGCTACTATATCGGCAACGAAAAGGTGCTGAACGAGGACTCGGTGCAGAACTGGATGCTCTCTACCTTGACCGTCAGCAACATTATTGGGGAGAGCATGAATCTCCAGCATCGCATTGCGCTGGAGAACATCCCTTCGGATGGTGAATATTTGGAGTTGGTCATCAAGGCGATGAAGGAGGGCAAGCGAATCAGTGTAACCTACCGTCGCTACCAGTCCTCCGAAGCCAAGACCTTCACCCTCTCTCCTTACTGCATCAAGTTGTTCCGTCAACGCTGGTACCTGCTGGGCAAGTTTGACGATGGAGGTTTTGCCGTCTTCTCCTTCGACCGCATGGAGGACATCACCCTGACGGATGAAACCTTCACCATAGAGAAGGAGTTCAATGCCTCTAAGTTCTTCAGCGAATGCTTTGGTGTGGTGATAGGGGATGGCACCCAAGCTGAACGAATCGTTCTGCGAGCCTTTGGCAGAGAGAAATACTACCTGCGTGACCTTCCCTTGCATCATACGCAGAAGGAACTCAAACCCAGGACTCCTGAGGCATGTCAGCAGCAAGAAGAAAACGATTATTCCGACTTCGAATTCCTCTTGCGTCCCACAGCCGACTTCAAAGGTCACCTGATGTCAAGAGGTGCCTGGCTCAAGGTGCTCGAACCCGAATGGCTGGCACAGGAAATCCGTCAATGGCACGAGGATTCCATCAGGAAATACCAAGAAAACTAAGAATTTCGCTGGCTATAGAAAGCAGTCTTCTTGCGCTATCAATTTTTTCTTTCTTTTCTTGCTCATTTCAATGGAAATGACTACCTTTGTGGCGATATTTCTTTTATTTACCCACTAAAACCTGTTTTTATGAAGAAATTATTCGTAGGAATGTTCGCCCTCATGATGCTCATGGGACTGGCAACGTCTTGTAATTCAAAGAGTGACGCAAACAATGCTGGTGCTGAAACCACCGAGGCTGCTACTGAAGAAGTGCGTCCATTGGCAGACCTCCTCAAGGATGCCAAGGAGAATGGCGCCAACTGGAGCGTTGACGAGTGGAAGGCGGCTTACCGAGAGATGGCCATCAATGTCAAGCCAGCCATGATTGAGTGGAAGACTGTCACGGATGAGTTTGATAAGGACCCAAGCAATCCAGAAATAGCCA
Organism: uncultured Bacteroidales bacterium; assembly: GCA_902768125.1. GTDB lineage: Bacteria > Bacteroidota > Bacteroidia > Bacteroidales > Bacteroidaceae > Minthosoma. Next base: position 45,003 of record CACXKA010000014.1, read on the forward strand.
AGAAGATGGAAAGTCTGCTGACGAATACTGACTTGCATGCAATGGAGGAGTTCATCACTCTCGCTGAATCTACAGAGAACGGAAAGATTGTGTCTGAGGACGATGACTTCGAGAAAGCCATGAAAGAAGAGCTGGGGCTTCCAGACCTCGACTAATTCCTATCAGAATCCAATAGCGCACTCCGTCAACATGAGTGCGCTATTCTATTTTTTCACCCTCGACAACAGATGACCAACAAGGAACGAGTGACACAGCTGATCAGCACACGCGACTGGGACGGATTGACGCAGATGCTGAAGAACCTGAGCAACATGGAGCTGAGGCGGATGGAGCGTGTGATGAGGGAAGAGGTGCTGCCGACGCTGGAGAATGACTTGTTCTGGGAAACCTTGCTGTGTGCCATCCAATTCAAGCGGTCGGCATTCATCAGTGGGGTGACGGCAGTGAGGCATCTGGTGAAGGATGGAACATTGGATTTCTCGACAGAGGGTGTGGCACAATTGTATGAACACCTGAAGGCGACAAATGCGGAATCGGTGGCGAAAATGTGCAACATGATGTTGCCAGAATTGCAAACGGAGGCACAGGTGAAAGGGATGTTTGAGGCATTCCACGTGGAGAATGAGGTGACGCAACTGGCGATTTTGCTGAAGGCAGAGCACGATTTGTCCTACTACCTTATCTTCAAGACACTCAAGTTGATAGAGGACAAGGTGGTGGCGCGGAAATGCTGCATGGCTTTGGTGAAACGACAGGATGACCGAGCCTTCAATGCGGTGTGTCTCATCAAGGCGTATTTCGGTTTGGATGACCTGCCTGCGCGTTTCTCGCTGACGATTGAACAATATGAACTGAGCCACATCGACCGAGATTTTGACACTTTCGTTCACATCCTCAATGGTAAACGCCCCAAGCTATGAATGCATTGACGCTATATGAAATCAACAGCCTGGTGCGACAGACGCTGGAACTGACGCTGGATGCAGAGTACTGGGTGCAGGCAGAGATTGCGGAACTGCGTGTGAACCGCCATTGCTACATGGAACTGGTGCAGAAGGATGCACGAGGCAACGGCATCGTGGCGAAAGCACGGGCACAGGTGTGGGCACAGGTGTGGGCGTTCATCAAACCGATGTTTGAGGAAACGACAGGGCAGGTGTTGTCGGCAGGAATGCAGGTGCTGGTGAAGGTGCAGGTGACATTCCACGAACTCTATGGCTATTCCCTGAACGTGACCGACATTGACCCTACCTACACATTAGGTGACATTGCCAAAAGACGGCAAGAAATCCTGCAACAGCTGAGGGATGAGGGCATTGACACGATGAACAAGGAACTGCCTTTACCCCGACTCTTGCAACGTGTTGCGGTCATTTCTTCGGCTTCGGCTGCTGGATATGGCGACTTCTGCAACCAACTGAATAACAACCAGCTAGGCTTGGCGTTCAAGACGGAATTGTTTCAGGCGATGATGCAAGGAAACGAAGTGGAGAAGAGCGTGATTCAGGCACTCAACCGCATCGCCAATCGACTGGATGAATGGGATGTGGTGGTGATTATCCGAGGGGGTGGGGCGACCTCCGATTTGCAAGGATTCGACTCACTCCTGTTGGCTGAGAATGTGGCGCAATTTCCCTTGCCCATCATTACGGGTATCGGGCATGAACGGGACGACACGGTTATTGATATGATTGCCCATACGCGAGTGAAAACGCCTACGGCGGCTGCTGAATTCCTCATTCACCATCAAGAGGAAGAACTGGATATGCTGGAGGATCTATCTGCAAGGCTAACGGCTCAGATTAACCTGCTGCTGCAGAACGAAACCAATCGTCTGAAACTACTTGCCAGCAAGATACCCGTACTTTTCTCCACGGTGAAAGCGCGGGAGGAAATGCGTCTGCACAGGCTCTCGGCAGCGATGGCAAACAGCAGCATCCAAAACCTTGAACAAGCCAAGGGGAAGGTGGTATTGCTGGAAAAGCAGATGGGGTTGTATGCATCGCAACGGTTGCAGAATGAGGGACGACGCATTGAACTGTTGGAGAGCAAGTTAGAAGGAGCAAGTCCTCAGCGGATTTTGCGTCTGGGCTTCAGCATCACTCGTGTGGGAGGCAAGGCGGTGAAGGATGTGAACGAGGTGAAGGAAGGAGAAGAAATCGAGACGACATTGGCATCAGGAACCTTGCGCTCAATCGTCAAAAGTTAAGGTTAAAGCTATCATTAAAGTTGAAAAATATGGAAACAGAAATGACTTACGAAAGGGCGATGAAACGCCTGGAGGAAATCGTCAAGAAGATTGAGAGTGGAGAGATGGATATTGACTCCTTGGCGGCAAATCTGAAAGAAGCAAAAACTTTGGTCGAATATTGCAAAGATAAGTTGGCAAAAGTGGAGGCAGAAGTGAACAAATGTCTCGATATGTGAAAAAAGTGTAATTTATTGCCCATCTTCTTGTGAGTGCCACTTTTTTTTCGTACCTTTGCATCGGATTTGTGGTTATTGGGATGATGGCGCCTTCTATGTGGTGTGGAAAAAATCATTCTGAAACCCTGAACAATAAAGAAAATAGAGATATCGGAAAACAATGGAGAAAACTCTCGTAATCTTGAAGCCAGGTGCAGTACAGCGCGCACTCGTCGGCGAAGTAACCGCCCGTTTTGAGCGCAAAGGCTTGCGTCTGGCAGGTATGAAGATGATGCAACTGACAGATGAACTGCTCAATGAGCACTATGCCCACCTTGCCGGCAAGCCCTTCTTCCAACGTATCAAGAATTCCATGATGGCTTCTCCAGTTGTTTGCTGTTGCTATGAAGGTGTTGATGCGGTGGAAACCGTACGTTCGATGACAGGCAGCACAAACTCAAGGAAGGCGGCTCCAGGTACCATCCGTGGTGACTTCGGTATGAGTTTCCAGGAGAACATCATCCACACTTCCGACTCTCCTGAGAATGCGGTGATTGAACTGAACCGCTTCTTCAAGCCAGAGGAAATCTTTGATTACACTCCTGGCGTATTCCAGTACTTGTATGCAAATGACGAGTACTAAACTTTTACTAAACATTCAACCCTTAAAAACAACAACATCGTGAATTTTTCAACAATTAAAAAGACAGTCGGTATCGTAGTATTCTCAATGGTGGCAGTGAGTGGTTTCGCTCAGGACATCATCGCAAGACAGGCTCCATCCGACAGAAGACTCAAAGACATTCGCAACGTAAAACTCAACAATACAGCTGCTATCGCCGCTGACCTCAACAATCCCGCAGGAAATATTTACACGGATTGGACAGACAACCTCAGAAGCTGCTCTGGCTCCGTTCCCGCAAATTATAAAGTAGACTTGAGAGGCTTCTGTATGCCTACTCCAAGCCGCAAGATCAACTCAAACTTCGGTCCTCGTTGGGGGCGTCAGCATGAGGGTCTTGATGTGAAGGTGTACATTGGTGACACCATCCGTGCTGCCTTCGACGGCAAGGTGCGTATCTGTAAGTACAATGGTGGCGGTTATGGCTACTACATCGTGATTCGTCACCCCAATGGTTTGGAAACGCTCTATGGTCACTTGAGCAAGCAGATCGTGAAGAAAGATCAAGTGGTTCGCGCTGGTGAGCCTATCGGTTTGGGCGGTAACACAGGTAAGTCTTCTGGTTCTCACCTCCATTTCGAGACTCGTCTGCTCGGTCAGCCCATCGACCCAGCTTTGTTGTTCGACTTTGAGCATCAGGACGTAACGGGCGATTACTTCATCGTTCAGAATGGTATCTCGAAGGGTAATGTGGCTCGTAGCAGCAGCACTATCAGCACAGGTTCACAGGCTGGTGGTAGCACGGCACGCAAGTAAAGCATTGACATCAACAACTATCATATACGCCAGGCAACAGTACGTTGCTTGGCGTCTTTTTTATCTTAATTAGGTCTAAAGACCTAAAAAAGGGCTTTTCTTTTTGTAGTATCATCTTTTCTCTGTAACTTTGCACATCTTTTATGAAAGAGAATATGGATACTCAGCAACAATTCAAGCAAGCTATGGCAGGTTGTCGTGACATTTTCAGCAAGAAACTGCACGATTATGGTGCTGCATGGCGCATCATGAGACCTTCATCGGTAACTGACCAGATCTTCATCAAGGCAAACCGCATCCGGAGCCTCGAGGTGAAGGGTGTGTCGTTGGTAGGTGAGGGAATCTACCCTGAGTTTCAAGCCATCGTGAATTATGGCATCGTGGGACTCATCCAGCTGGAACTGGGTTATGCTGAGACGGAGGATATGGATACGACGAAGGCGATGGAGTACTACGACAAGTATGCCCAGATGGCCCTCGAGCTGATGCTCCGTAAGAATCACGATTACGACGAGGCTTGGCGCTCTATGCGAGTGAGCAGCTACACCGACCTGATCCTGATGAAGTTGAACCGTACGAAGCAGATAGAGGGACATGACGGTCAGACGCTCATCTCGGAGGGCATTGATGCCAACTACCTCGATATGATTAACTATTCCGTGTTCGGACTCATCAAACTTGCCGAAGCACAACATGACACCGGCTGCTAAGTCACAAGCACTCACCGTCGTTGTGAATGTGTGCCGCCTGCTCTTGGCTGCCACGTTCATCTTCAGCGGTTTTGTCAAGGCGAATGACCCGCTTGGCACCGTTTACAAGTTGGAGGACTATGTCCATGCGATGGCTTGGTTCACACTGCCTGACACCTTTTTGTTGGGATGTGCAGTGATACTCGCCTTCTTTGAGTTTACGCTGGGTGTGTATGTCCTCTTCGGAATTAAAAGAAAAGCCACGTCGGGCATCATGCTCGCCTTCATGGTGGTGATGACGCTTCTGACGGTTTACATAGCCATCGCGAATCCTGTGGAAGACTGCGGATGTTTTGGCGATGTGCTGATATTGAGCAATGGCGCAACGCTGGCAAAGAATATCGTACTGTTGGGTGCAGCAGTGCTGATCAGACGTTACTATCGCTTGCAGAAGAATTTCCTCGGCTCAGCCGCAAAGTGGCTCGTTGCCTTTGTGTCGCTCTGCTCCATCATCGGGTATGCTGTCTATTGCATCATCTGTTTGCCTGTGCTGGATTTCCGTCCCTACAAGGTGGGCACGAACCTGAGAGAAGCGGTGACAAGTGCATCGGGTGAGGAGAAGTTTGATGTGAAGATTGTGTACGAGAAGGATGGAGAGACGATGGAACTGAGTGCGGATGATGAAGATCCTGATTCTACCTGGACGTATGTGGAAACCCGTCGCACGCCCATCGTGGCACAAGATCTTGCCACAGCAGATTTCTACGTGGCAGATGCTGATGGAGAGGACATCACAGAGGATATCCTGTATGCTGACGGCTACACGCTGCTGCTCATCATCCCTAACCTGATGAATGCAGACGAGGGATGTGTGGATAAGGTGAATGGCTTGTATGACTATGCGCATGAGCACGGATGGGATTTCTATTGCTTGACGTCCTCATCGGATGAAGAGGCGCAGACCTATTGGGAAGAACATACGGGGGCTGAGTACGGCTACTGCATTGCGGAGGAAAGGATGCTGAAGACAGTGGTGAGAGGTCAGCCTGGTTTGGTGCTTCTGCATGATGGCATCATCCAGAAGAAGTGGGGAAATTACAATCTTCCCGACGAAGAGGATTTGAAACAACTAAACAACTAAGAACTATCATAAAAGTTTAACTCATTAAAAAACAAACAAGACTATGGCAAAAAAAATTGTTGCAGGAAACTGGAAGATGAACAAGAATTTTCAGGAAGGTATTGAGTTGGCAAAGGGTCTCAACGAGGCATTGGCTGCTGACAAGCCTAATTGCGGTGTGGTGATTTGCACTCCATTCATCCACTTGGCAAAGGTTTCTGAAATCATCGACCACAATATCATCGGCCTCGGTGCTGAGAACTGTGCAGATAAGGCTTCTGGTGCTTACACGGGTGAAGTTTCTGCTGAGATGGTGAAATCTACTGGTGCTGAGTACGTGATCCTCGGTCACTCTGAGCGTCGTGAGTACTACAACGAGACTCCTGAAATCCTGAAGGAGAAGGTTGAGCTTGCTCTCGCGAATGGTTTGAAGGTGATCTTCTGCATCGGTGAGTCTTTGGCACAGCGTGAAGCTAACGAGCAGAATGCTGTCGTGAAGGCTGAACTCGAAGGCAGCGTGTTCCACCTTTCTGCTGAGCAGTTCAAGAACATCGTGATTGCTTACGAACCCATCTGGGCGATCGGTACTGGCAAGACTGCTACTGCTGACCAGGCAGAGGAAATCCACGCATACATCCGTTCTGTCATCGCTGAGAAGTATGGCAAAGAGGTTGCTGCAGAGACTTCTATCCTCTACGGTGGTTCTTGCAAGGCTTCTAACGCTCCTGAGCTTTTCGCTAAGCCTGACATCGACGGTGGCCTCATTGGTGGCGCATCTCTCAAGGTGGCTGACTTCAAGGGCATTATCGACGCTTGGAAATAATATATCTTTAGAGGTAAGCGGTGGGGCATCTCACCACTTACCTCTCATTTTTTATCACTCCAAATTCAACTCAAAATGAAAAGACTTCTGATTTTCACTATTTCTATTTTGCTGTGTGCTATCACCATGTCTGCACAAGTCTTCACCGACCATCTTCAGAGTACTGTGTCGGGGCAAGGCACAGTGACTGTACATCAGGACTCCATTCTTGACGATCTGGTGAATGGGAAGAAGCAGTACGTCCCTGAGAAGAAGGAGGAGAAAAGAGACCTCCCAGGCATTCCAAGAGGAAAGAGGACAAAGGCTCGTGGTTACCGCATTCAGGTGTATTGGGGAGGAAGTACGCGTACTGACCAAACCAATGCGCAGCGTGCTGGCACCAGAGTGTCCACCATCTTCCCAGAACTGCGTGTCTATACCACGTTTGAGTCTCCTAACTGGCGATGCCGAGTGGGCGATTTCGTCACTCGTAAGGAGGCAGATGACTACCTTGATAAGTTGAAGAGCGCACGATTGGCGCAAGGTGCCATCATTGTCAAAAGTGAAGTATATGTCTATCAATAACATAGTAAGATTGAAATGAATAAGGAAGAAAAGATAGCACTTCTGAAAGACACTTGTACAAAGAGCCTTGTAGCCATAGGTGAAGACCCTCAGCGTGAGGGCTTGCAACGCACTCCAGAGCGTCTGGCACGCACCTTTCTCGAACTGACCAGAGGTTATGCGATGGACCCCGTTGCCACACTCAAATCGGCTGTGTTCCATGAGGAATATGACCAGATGGTGGTGATCAAGGATATTGAGTTCTACTCCCTGTGTGAGCACCATATCCTGCCTTTCTTTGGCAAAGTGCACGTGGCATATATCCCTAACGGAAACATTGTTGGTCTCAGCAAAATACCTCGCATGGTGGATATTTTCTCCCACCGTCTGCAAGTGCAGGAACACCTGACCAAGCAGATTTGCGACTGCCTGCAGCAAGCCCTGAACCCTCTTGGTGCCATCGTGGTGATTGAAGCACAGCATATGTGCATCCAGATGCGCGGCATCGAGAAGCAAGGCTCTGTCACTCAAACCATCTACTATACGGGTGTGTTTGAAAACATCGAAAAACGAAAAGAATTCCTCAACCTGATTAGGACTTGATACCACAATCCACCATCGACCGAATCATTGATGCCGCCAACATCGTTGACGTCGTCTCCGATTACGTCACGCTTCGCCGAGCTGGCGCAAGCTACAAGGGATTGTGTCCTTTCCACGACGATAAAACCCCATCTTTTTCTGTTTCCCCTGCCCGAGGCGTGTGTAAGTGCTTCAGTTGTGGCAAGGGTGGCAACTCTGTCCATTTCATCATGGAAATGGAACAGATGTCTTATGTCGAGGCACTGAAACATCTGGCAAAGAAATATGGTATTCCCGTTGAAGAGGAGGAGATGACTGACGAACAGCGTCAGCGGATGAACGAACGGGAAAGTATGTTTGCCGTCAATGAGTGGGCTGCCAAGTATTTCAGCCAAATCATGATGAATAACCAGGATGGACGTGCCATCGGTTTGGCTTATTTCCGCAGTCGTGGTTTCCGTGATGACATCATTGCCAAGTTCCGTCTGGGTTTCTGTCTCGATAGCCCCGATGCCATGTCGAAGGAGGCGAAGGCAAAAGGGTATAATGAGAAATATCTGGTGGATACGGGACTTTGTGTGAAACGTGACAACGGAACTGTCTATGACCGTTTCCGTGGACGCGCCATGTTCCCCTGGATAGCTGTCAACGGCAAGGTGGTTGCCTTTGGTGGACGTGTGTTGGATGCCCGCACCAAGGGTGTCAATCAGAAATATGTCAATTCGCCCGATTCCCTCATCTACCATAAAGCCAACGAACTGTATGGTATCTTCCAGGCAAAGAAGCAGATTGCCAAAGAGGATATGGTGTATATGGTGGAAGGTTACACCGATGTGCTTGCGATGCACCAATGTGGTATCGAGAACGTGGTGGCCAACTCAGGTACGGCTCTCAACGAGGCACAAATCCATCTTCTCCACCGCTTTACCAACAATATCACTTTGCTGTATGATGGAGATGAAGCCGGTATCCATGCTGCCACCCGAAGCACCGATATGCTCTTGGCAGAGGGCATGAATGTGAAGATTCTGTTGCTGCCTGATGGCGATGACCCAGATAGCTTTTCCCGCAAGCATAACGCGCAGGAGTTCAAGGAGTATGTGGCTGCCCATCAGACAGACTTCATCCTCTTCAAGACCAACCTGCTGTTGAAAGATGCTGAGCGTGACCCCATCAAGCGTGCCAAGCTCACTGAGGAAATCGTGAAGAGCATTGCTGTCATCCCTGACGAAATCATCCGTTCCACCTATGTGCATGAATGTGCTGAAATCCTCAATATGGATGAGGCGGTCTTGATGCGTAGTGCCAACAAGAACCGTGCTGCGATCATCGAGAATATGAAGAAGGAGGCACAACGCGAACGGGAACGTGAGGCACGATTGCTGAACAACGGACAAGAGGCAGAAAATGGTGTGTCTCCAACCATCTCTCCTGCTGCCTCTTCCCCGGATGCACCCCCTGCTGATGATGACTCCTTTGCCTCCCTTACAGCAGAGAATGAGACACCTGCTCAACCAACCGACATTCAACCGATCATCACCAAGAAGAACGAGACAGACCGTCGCTTCTTCGGCATTGAGCGCATGATGATGTCCCTCATCACACGCTATGGTGAACAACTCATTGAAGGAGAGGATGAGCAGGGAGAGAAGACTCAGATTACCGTTGCTGAATACGTGCAGGGTGACCTTGCTTATGACGGCATCGCACTCCGTTCACCCCTCTATGCCAAGATGCTGGAGGCTGTGTGTGCTCACGTGCATGATGAAGGCTTCATTGCCAGCAAGTTCCTCCTCAACAACCAAGAAGAGGACATCAGTCGGGAGGCAGCCGAACTGATCAGTGACCGCTACCAACTCAGCAAGGGCAACCAGATGGCTCAGTCGGAAGAGGAACTGAAAATCACCTACCTTGCACGATTGCTGCTCGACTACAAGAATGCCATTGTGGAGGAAGAACTCAAGCAATGCAATTCCGACCTCACCCGTCCTGAGGTGAAAGAAGATATCACCAAGACGCTCGACATCATGCGACGCATCAAGGAACTCGGAGAAATCCAACGCCAACTTGCCAAGATGCTTGGCGACCGTGTGGTTGTAAAATGAATATACTGACCCAAGACATCAAGTACCTGCAAGGAGTGGGACCCAATCGTGCCACCTTGCTTGCCAACGAACTCAACATCAAGACCGTTGGCGACCTCCTTGCGTACTATCCCTATAAATACGTTGACCGCAGTCGCATCTACAAAATCAGCGAGATTGATGGTTCGATGCCTTACGTGCAACTTTGTGGTCAGATTTTCTCTTTCGATACTGTTGGTGAAGGACGCAACAAACGTCTTATCGCTCATTTTGCCGATGGTACGGGCACCATTGACCTCGTTTGGTTTCAGGGCATCAAGTATGTGGCTCAGAACTACGACTGCCGCAAGTCTTACATTGTCTTTGGCAAACCTACCGTATTCAATGGACATCTTCAGATTGCGCATCCTGAGATAGACAGCGCCCCAGCCCCCAAAGAGGGAGAGCTGGCGCAAGCGGCTATACCTGATATATGGAAAGGGGAACTGTTTGGAGAATACGAACGCGTGGCTACAGAGGCGCATCGCGTTAGCCCTCCCCCTATGGGGGTCGGAGGGCTGTGTCCTTCCTATAACACTTCTGAGAAGATGAAGCGGAGTGGACTCAATTCCTCCGCTATCGTAAAACTCACAGCCAATCTGCTCAAGCTCCTCAAGGAGCCGTTGGCAGAGACGCTTCCCCCTTATATCGTGCAGCAGCATCACTTCATGTCTTACGATGAGGCTGTGCGCAACATTCATTACCCCTCATCACCTGAAGCCCTGCGTCATGCCCAGTTGCGCCTCAAATTCGAGGAACTTTTCTATGTGCAGCTCAATATCCTGCGCTATGTGAAGGACCGCCAATTGCGCTACAAAGGTATTGTCATGAACACCGTTGGCGAACAATTCAACGGCTTTTTCTACCACCATCTTCCCTTCCAACTCACAGAGGCACAGAAGCGTGTCATTCGTGAAATCCGCACCGATATGAAGTCGGGGCGACAGATGAACCGTCTTCTTCAGGGTGATGTGGGTAGCGGAAAGACCCTCGTGGCACTCATGGTGGCACTCATTGCTATCGACAACGGCTGCCAAGCCTGCATCATGGCACCTACGGAAATCCTCGCTGAACAGCATCTTGCCACGCTTCGCAAGTTCTTGGGCGATATGCCTGTGCGGGTAGAGTTATTGACGGGCTCCGTGAAGGGAAAACGGCGTACGGAAGTGTTCAAGGGATTGGTGGCAGGTGATATTGATATCTTGGTGGGCACCCATGCGGTGATCGAAGATAATGTGCTTTTCCATCAATTGGGATTGGTCGTGATTGATGAGCAACACCGTTTCGGCGTGGCACAACGCGCCAAGCTTTGGATGAAGAATGCTGTGCCGCCTCATGTGTTGGTGATGACCGCAACGCCTATTCCTCGTACCCTCGCCATGACGCTCTATGGTGATTTGGATGTGTCCATCATTGACGAACTTCCTCCAGGACGCAAGCCTATCCGCACCGTCCACATGTTTGATGCCCACCGTCCTCGCATCTACGAACTCATGCGTCGCGAACTCCAGCAGGGCAGACAGATTTACATCGTCTATCCACTCATCAAGGAGACGGAAAAGATGGACCTCAAAGACTTGGAGGCAGGGTTTGAGGAAATCAGCAAAGCCTTCCCCGACTATCAGGTGAGCAAGGTGCATGGGAAGATGAAACCTGCCGACAAGGATGCGGAGATGCAGCGTTTTGCCAATCATGAAACACATATACTTGTCTCCACCACCGTTATTGAAGTGGGGGTTAACGTGCCCAATGCTTCCGTGATGATTATCGAGAATGCCGAACGTTTCGGACTCAGCCAGTTGCATCAGTTGCGAGGCAGAGTGGGGCGTGGTGCTGACCAGAGCTATTGTGTGCTCGTTTCCAAATTAGAGATAGGCGAAACCACCCGTAAGCGTATTCAGGTGATGGTTGATACCACCGATGGTTTCGAGATTGCCGAACAAGACCTCAAACTGCGAGGACCTGGCGACCTTGAAGGCACGCAGCAGTCAGGTATGGCGTTCGACCTCAAGATAGCCAACCTTGCCCGTGATGGTCAGATTCTTACCATTGCCCGCGATACGGCACAATCCGTCATTGCCTCCGACCCAGAGGAGCGCAATCCACAAAACGATATCCTTTGGCGAAGATTACGTGAACTGCGAAAGGATAATGTCAACTGGGGCGCAATCAGCTAAAAATATTGATAATATTTACAATGCGTAGCTAACACCGAACTTCCATTCGTGGCTCTTGCTGGTGATGGAAGGGTAGTAGCGGTATTTGCCGTGACGAAGGTAGAACTCATGCTGCAACGTGAGCAAGAGGTTACGGCAAAGGTGGAACTGAAGATACAGGCGGTTCTGGAAAATGCTGTGTTCGCCCTTGTCTCCCCAAGCATTGATACCATCTTCCTTTTCTTTCGAATAGCGTTGTTCATCACTGGTGTACATCGCCAATTTCTCAGGCGTTTCGCCCTTCATGATGAAAAGACGCATGAAGTAGAAGTCGTTGCCGACGGAAAAACCTTGGTTCAACGTGAACTGGAAACGGTAGCGCACGGAACCTCCTGTGCCGAAGTTGTAACGGCGGAAAGGGTAGTAGTCAGCTGTGCTGCCACCGAGGGGTACAGCCGAAAGCATGAGGTCGTGGGTGAGGGTGGCACCCTTTCCTTTCTTTCCAAAAGGTGGAATGAAAGGTCGTTCGAAATAAAGTCCTACACCAAAGCTGGCAGCCTCCGAGATGATGGCAAGATTGCCCGGGTCTTCGTTGCCTTCCTTGCTGTAATGGTCAATGTATTTGATGTTCTGATAGAAACCGAGGTCGAGTTTCCAGTGGTCAGATTGATGCTGGATGGAACCGATACGACCTCGAACATCAAGTTCGCCGACGGTGGGGTTGTCAGGTGAGAAGTTCACGAGGGCATAGATGTTGAAGAAGTCGTAAGCACGGGGACTTTTGCCTTCGTCGAGGTGATTGAAGTGGCTGCCGTAGGTGAAGCGGAAATCCAGGAACGGCACATTGTCGTAATAGCGAGAGTTCACACGGGGATGGACGGGTGCACGGTCGTAGATATAACGGTAGCCAGTGCCTATCTGGAACGTGTAAGGCATCGGTTCCTCTTCCTTTCCTGCATTGAAGGGATGGACACGGAACATCTCTCCCGATATCATGCGGTGGAATCCTCGAACGGGGTTGAGCAAAGAACCCACAATTTCGCGCACCACACGTTGCGGACCTCGTTTGGTGTTGTCGAAGAAAATGTCCGACACACGGTGCGTCACTTCACCCATCGCAGCTCCACCAATACCTGTGGAGAGCAGGTCGTTGATGGCGGGACGGTTGGTTTCGCAGAAGAGTTCCCACGTGAGGGAACCAGCGAGCGGGTAGAGGAGTGAGGTTCCGTAGGAAAGCCCATGCTCACGTGCTGCATTGTAGAACATGCTTCCGTGGAAAGGATGGGCGAACTGGTTGCCTGAGAAACTGTCGTTGTCCCACACCCAGCCACCAGTGAGATTCTCCTCCAGCACGTTGTGGGTGATGTTGGACCACTCTCGATGCTGCACAAAGTGATCCCAACCGAGTACGAGGGCGTTGATGCTGAGGTCTTCGACGAGTGCTTGGAGAGCAGGGCTTTTGGGCGACCCATTGGCTTTCTTTCCGAAGAAGTGGAGCGAACAGGTGTAGGGCGCGAGGGTGTCTTGTGATTGGAGGTGTGTGCGGATGTTGGTGATGGAGTCATACCAAACAGAATCTGTATCCACAAATACTGACGCATGCAACAGAGGGGTGTTACATACGATGAAGAATAGCAAAACAAGTGGTATTCTGTTGAATTTCATCTGCACAGGTGAGTGATTAAGCAAAATTTGGTGCAAAGATAATAAAAAGTTTAGAGTTTAGAGTTTAAAGTTTAGAGTTTTTCTTAACTTTGTGGTCAAATTGAACGAATATGGCGAAAGATAAGATAGCATACGTGTGTAGTTCATGTGGTTACGACAGTCCCAAATGGATTGGCAAATGCCCTGCGTGTGGTGAGTGGAACACCTTCTCCGAGTATCGTGTAGGAAAGAAAGCACCCGCAGCGGTGTCCTCCGAATTTCGCTTGGATGTGAAGTCAAGTCCCATCTCTATGTCGAAGATTGAGACAGCAGATGAACCTCGCATCAATATGCAGGACGGTGAACTGAATCGTGTGCTGGGAGGCGGATTGGTGCCTGGCAGCATGACGCTGTTAGGGGGTGAACCCGGCATTGGCAAATCCACCCTCATTCTCCAGACAGTCATGCGCCTCAAGGACATGAAAGTGCTCTACGTGAGTGGTGAGGAAAGTGCCCGTCAACTCAAACTCCGAGCCGACCGACTCAACACCAACTCTCAAATCTCAAATCTCCAACCTCAAACCTCCAACCTCCAACCTCAAACCTCAAACCTCCTCGTAGTTTGTGAAGCGATGATTGAGATCGTTTTTGAGCACATCAAGGCGGTGGAGCCCGATTTGGTGGTGATTGACTCCATTCAGACGATGGCGACCGAGACGGTGGAATCCTCTCCTGGCAGCGTCACTCAGATTCGTGAGTGTGCAGCGATGTTGCTGAAGTATGCCAAGGAATCCAACACCCCCGTCATTGTCATTGGTCATATCAACAAGGAAGGCACGATTGCAGGTCCTAAAATCTTGGAACACATGGTGGACACCGTGCTTCAGTTTGAGGGCGACCAGCACTATATGTATCGCATCGTGCGTGCCATCAAGAACCGATTTGGTTCGACGGCTGAACTGGGCATCTATGAGATGGTGCAGAGTGGTTTGCGACCTGTGGAGAACCCCTCCGAACTGCTGTTGAGCGATGTGAAGGAAGGAGAGGAGCTGAGTGGTGTGGCAGTGGCTTGCTCCATCGAGGGCGTGCGTCCTTTGCTGATAGAGACACAGGCATTGGTGAGCACAGCGGCTTATGGCACTCCACAGCGTTCTGCCACAGGATTTGACCTCCGCCGCCTGAACATGCTGCTGGCAGTGTTGGAGAAACGTGTGGGCTTCAAGTTGCCACAGCGTGATGTGTTTCTCAACATCGCAGGAGGCATCCGTGTGACCGACCCTGCCATCGACCTGAGTGTGATTGCGGCTGTCCTCTCCAGCAATGTCGATACGGGCATTCCGAGGGATATCTGCTTTGCGGGTGAAGTGGGATTGAGCGGTGAGGTGCGCCCTGTGAGCCGTATCCTGCAGCGCATTGCCGAAGCTGACAAGTTGGGCTTCCGCAAAATCATCGTGCCGAAGGCAAACATGAATGGGCTGGATGCCGCAAAATTCAAAATCAAGATTGTGCCTGTCAGGAAAGTAGAAGAGGCTTTACGCGAGTTGTTTGGGTGACAAATGGCACTTTTAACAATATTTGTGCATAGTATAATCCTTTGATTATAAGTGCGTTGTTCTTTTTGTTGAAAAAGTTGTGCACAATTTTCTTTGTGTTTTGATTTTTTTTCTGTAATTTTGCACTCAAAATCACAACACAATCTTGAAACTATGTCAACGGTGAAGACCAGAGCACTCTTGGTGGATGTTGCTCGCCAACTTTTTGCCAAGAATGGATTCGAAAACACGTCAATGAATGACATCGCTGTGGCAGCCAATCGTGGCCGTCGCACGCTTTACACTTATTTCAACAGCAAGGAAGAAATCTATTTCGCTGTGATTCAGACCGAACTGGAGCGTCTGTATGAGCGCATGGAGGAAGTGGCACGCCGCAACATCTCTCCTGAAGAGAAGCTGGTGCAGCTCATCTTTGCCCATCTCGACGTGATGAAGGAGGCTGTCTATCGCAATGGAAATCTGCGTGCCCAGTTCTTCCGTGATGTGTGGAAGGTGGAATCTGTCCGCAAGAACTTCGACAAGAACGAAATCAACCTCTTCCGCCGCATCATGAACGAAGGCATTGACAAGGGAATTTTTGAGATACGCAACGTGCGTCTGGCAGCAGAAATCATGCACTACTGCCTGAAAGGTTGTGAGGTGCCCTACATCTTCGGACGCTATGCGGCACAGAATGCAGAGGAATTATATCCGTATGTGCGAAGCATGGTCTTCAAGCACTTCGGAAGGAGCGTGAAATACAATTATTAATCATACAAAACATATTTTATATGGGACTTTTGACTGGTAAGACAGCCCTGATCACAGGTGCTGCACGCGGCATCGGTAAGGCTGTCGCAATGAAGTTTGCACAGGAAGGCGCAAACATCGCATTCACTGATTTGGTATTGAACGACGACATGGCTGCTGGCCTTGAGGCTACTCGCAAGGAGATTGAGGCACTCGGCGTCACTTGCCGTGCTTATGCTGGCAACGCTGCCGACTTCGCTGAGACAGAGGCTGTGGTGAAGAAGATTCACGAGGACTTCGGTTCTATCGACGTGTTGGTGAACAATGCAGGTATCACCAAGGACGGCTTGATGCTTCGTATGACTGAGCAGCAGTGGGACGCAGTGCTGGCTGTGAACCTGAAGTCAGCCTTCAACTTCATCCACGCTTGTGCACCAATCATGCTTCGTCAGCGTGGTGGCTCTATCATCAATATGTCTTCAGTCGTGGGCGTTCACGGCAACGCAGGTCAGTGCAACTACTCAGCATCTAAGGCTGGTATGATTGGCTTGGCGAAGTCTATCGCTCAGGAACTCGGTCCTAAGGGTGTGCGTGCCAACGCAGTGGCTCCTGGCTTCATCGAGACAGCCATGACTGCTCAGCTCCCAGAGGAAATCCGTGCCGACTGGATGAAGAAGATTCCACTCCGTCGTGGTGGTCAGGTGGAAGACATTGCCAACGTGTGTCTCTTCCTCGCATCCGATATGTCCAGCTACGTATCTGGTCAGGTGATCCAGATCGACGGTGGCATGAACATGTAAATAAAATTGAAGAGTTGAAGAATTGAAGGATTGAAGTTTGGGCTTGCACCTTGCTTGCCGCATGGCAACTTCAATTTTTCAATTCTTCAATCTTTTAATTCTTATGACCGTCGTTTACGAAGATAATCACATCATCATTGTTTCCAAGACGACGGGCGAAATCGTGCAGGGCGACAAGACCGGCGACAAACCCCTCAGCGAAACAGTGAAGCAATACATCAAGGAAGCGTACGCCAAACCGGGCGACGTCTTCCTTGGTGTTGTTCATCGTCTTGACCGTCCCGTGTTCGGACTCGTCCTGTTTGCCCGTACTTCCAAGGCATTGGCACGACTCAATGCCATGTTTGCAAACGGTGAAGTGAAGAAGAAATACTGGGCGATTGTCAAGGACATGCCTCCACAGCCCGCAGGCACCCTCACGCATTGGCTCGTCCGCAACGAGAAGCAAAACAAATCCTACGCCTACGACCGCGAGGTGCCCCACAGCAAGAAAGCCATCCTTGACTACAAACTCATCGGCAAGTCCGACAACTACTATCTTCTGGAAGTCGATCTCAAGACAGGTCGCCACCACCAAATCCGTTGCCAGCTTGCCAAACTCGGTTGTCCCATCAAGGGCGACCTCAAATATGGTGCCAAGCGCAGCAACTCCGACGGCAGCATCTCCCTCCTCAGCCGTTCCATGCACTTCATCCATCCCGTCAGCAAAAAAGAAATTGCCGTCGAAGCACCACTGCCCGACGACAATCTCTGGAAATCATTCGAGGTTAGACCTTAAACCTTGAACTTTTTTTCAATCTTTTTTTTGAGATAAAATGAGGGGGGGGATGGAGTCCACTTGGCACTCTCTGGTAGTCCGCTTGGCTCGGACTCCCCTTCCGCTTACTCCGGACTCCGAAATGGGCAGTGTCTACGTTCTTAGGAAAAGAGTCAACCGCTCCAGTGAAAGGAGTCAACCTCCAGTAGGAAAAGACAAGGTTACTCACTTACTCACTTACTCACTTTTGACATTAGCATTTCCGAGTTCCACGAAGCAGAAATTTTTATTATTATATAATATAATAATAAAGTTTATATTTAACTATTCTCTTTCTTATCCCCACATCATACTATCCCCACACTCCGTTGTCCTACTTATGCATTTTCAAAAACCTAAATGTCAAAAGTGAGTAAGTGAGTAAGTGAGTAACTTCTGATGAAAAAACACCGCTTTTATTTTGTATATTGCTCGATTTGTATTAAATTTGAAAATGAAAAGGTACAGGATTGCACAAATACAGGGTACTTTTTTGATGGTAAAGCAAAAAAGTGGAGGAAATATTTGGTGAAGATGAAAACTATGAGTGTTTTTGGACGTTTTCGTTATTTTAGAATCCCCTGTTATCTAAAATTTGATGTAACATCCATTACTTTTCCACACCACTTTCTTTCAGCCATGTAACATTTTTCTTTGCAAATTGTTGTTTTAGAATGATTTAGTTGTTGGATTTTGACGACAAAACTTTTCCACACCCTATCCGCTGTCACTTCACGAAAAATGCGTAATTTTGCAAGCGAAATGTTAAAAATGCACCTATCATGTAAAAAAAGTGCCTTTCGGATTATACATTTTTAGTAAAATTAATGACATTGTGCCTGAATGTGTTTGGAATGCAGGCACAAGAGAAACAAATGTTTACGATTGATGGCTATGTGGATGAGAACATCACGGATTCTTGCTACAACATCTACATCAGCGATGATTATTTCAAGATTGATGAGGACAGCAAGCCTGTCGCCACTGTTCCAGTAGTCAACAAACGGTTCACCTATTCCGTCGCTTTGGACAAGATGAAGGCTGGCCGCGTACGCTGCATCTTCCCTGGAGGCGAACTTTGCTCTGCGTGGATTGGTCTCTTCTTCGTGCCAGGCGAGACGGTGAAACTGACGGTGCACAACGGCTATTTCGAAATGGAAAGACCCTATAGCTACAGGATGAAAATCGCTCGTGCCGTGGAAGCTGTCAGAAAGGAAACTAAATGGGAATCGCCTCATCTGCCCAAGGTGAAGGGCAAAGTGTGGAAGGATGTAGCGTATGACAAAGACACAAGCGTGCCCAATTCTATGTATATAAAGGATGTCATTTTCAATGAGGAGGAGACCGTGTGCAGGATTGTGTACAACGAGCACACATATAACATGAACATTTCCAAAGAGGCATATCTTGAAGATGAAGCAGGCAACCAGTACAAGCTGAAGCGTGCCCTGATGGGAGAAGTGGATGATAACAACAGCCAGGATGTGCGCGTGTTCGGTGGTTACTACGCCTTCGAGCCATTGCCAAAGGGCGCGAAGTTCTTTTCTTATCATGATGATAAGCAGCACTACCAGATAATAGGCGTTCGCAAGGCAGAACAGTCTAAGAAGAGAAAACCCAACTTCAGCATGAACGTCCACATCTCAGAGGGCATCGGCGATTCTGGCTATCTGGTGTATTTGTATAACGTGCTGAACGGATATGGCAGAAACCAGATTGCTGACATTGCTGCCAAAGACAAGAAGTGTTCCTTCTCCACTTATCTCGACAAACCCTATCTGGCAGACTTGTTCGCCACATTCCCTGATGGCTCCATCTGCACCCATTGCGTCCGATTCCCCTTCGTGCCAGGCGAAAAGGCTGAGGTGAAAGTGATGAATGGCTCTTTCTATGTGAGTGGAACAGGATTCTACAATGATTGGATCAAGGCAGACGAAGTGATAGAGAACGCCAACAAATACCATACTGCAGAGGAGACCGACTCCATCCTCAGGAACTACCTGAAGGAACATGGAAACGAGGAAGGTTGCTCCTTGTGCTTCATACAGGAAGGGGCATTGCCGTCAAAAGTGCTGAAACAATTGATTCCCCAACCCATTTTTACAGGCAGAATGAAAGATATTGCAGAGCTCTTGATGGTTTATCTTAGAAGCGAGGAACGGCAAAACAAATAGGGCGAATCGGGGTAGGATTGCTGAGTAAAAGAAACAACTAATAAAATAAAAACAATGATGACACTTAACTATTTACGGCAGCTTTGGATGCTGTCAATCTTTTGTTTTGCATTGAATGTTCATGCACAATCTACAGGTAAAGACACAAAGGTGACTATTGGCGACACAGCAATGGAAATTTGTGAAGAACCTGATGAAATGCCTGTTTATACAGGCGGTCCGGCAGCCCTTATGTCATATCTTAAGAATTCTCTTAAATACCCAAAGACCGCACAGGAGATGTTTGTGGAAGGACGTGTATTTGTCAGCTATGTGGTTGATGAAGAGGGCAAGACGACAAACATCAAGCCTATTGGTTTTGATGATTGTAGGGAAACTGAGGACAAAAGCATTCCGCAGCTGGCTTTGGAAAAGAGAATGGCAAAGAAGAAAATGAAACCTGCAGCGCAAGAGGCATACATGGAGGCAATAAGAGAGATGATGATTGAATCCATCCGCATCATTTCCCAGATGCCTAAGGCCGAAAAACCAGCCATGAAAGACGGCAAACCTGTATGTTGCAGGATGGCATTACCCATCAATTTCCGTATTCGATAGAAATAGAAGACAAGAACAATTATGATAAAAAAAAGATTGATGATTCTGCTCGTCGCCTTGTGTGTGGCGATGAGTATGTCGGCACAGGGTGCTGCCAGAACTAAACCAGCCACTGCCACGCAGCGCACTACGGCTACGCCCCCAAGAACAAACGCTGCTGCCATGAGGACCGCTGTGGAACAACGGAAGATAGGCATGCAATATTATCACGAAAAAAAATACGCTCAGGCGCTCGTTTGTCTTGAGAAGGCAGCCAACCTGGGTCTTCCCGATGTGCAGGCCGTGGTTGCCATGATGTATCATAAGGGCGAGGGTACAAGCCAAAATTTCAAGAAGGCTTTCTACTGGTTTGAGAAGGCCTCCAACCAACAATTTTCCCCAGCACAATACGGACTTGGCATGATGTATTATAAAGGTGAGGGCGTGACTCAGAATCTCCAGAAAGCTTTCTATTGGATGGAAAGATCTGCCAAACAGGGATATGAAAATGCGCAGCTCATGCTCGGCATGATGTATTATAAAGGTGAAGGAACGGCTCAGAATTATCAGAAAGCTTTTTCTTGGTTTGAGAAGGTTGCCAATAAAAAAGAAGCCTTCCCTGAAAATGCCCAACAAGCCATGATTGTTCTTGGTCGGATGTATGAAGATGGAGCTGGTGTGCCACGAGATCACCAAAAAGCATTGTATTGGATAGAAAAGTCAGCAAATCTGGGAAGCGCCGCTGCAAAAGACATACTGAGCCACATGCGCGAAGAAGACTTGGCGAATGCAGATAAACCTAAAGATGAGGCTGTCTTGGAAATCAACACTGCAAATGACATCATCCGTAAGTACAAGGCTGTGCCAGAGGTCTTTTATCAAGATATGACATCAGAGTACCTGGCGGCTCAGCAAAGGTCTTATGAGATGATGGGACATGAATATATTCCGCAAGACGTGTGGAATGCATACTTAAAAGGTCTGAAGACCTACGAGACGATTATGATTATGCCTATTCGTGAACCATTTGATGAGGAGAAGCAGAAAGAACTATGGAATGATCTGGAGAAAATGAAAGGCTATGAATTGGTTCATGGCATCAGGGAAGACAGTATTCCCATCGTGACCAATCATCCTTTCAAGGATGCATTAGAAGTCCTTTTCCCCACCAAATCAGGAAATGCAAAGGTGTATGCCAAAACAGAAGGAAACCGGCTCTTGGATGTCATCCTTTATGGACAATATCAAAATTATGGAGTCATCTTGCACCGTGCTTATGACACTCCCAAGGACGTGCTGGATAAATATGTGGAATGCTTGATTCCTATGACCGAAGCCGTCAATGCACAAAGGGAAGAAATGGCAAAGGCAAGAGCAAAGGCAGATAGTGAGGACATCTACAACATTGTTAAGACGCTTGAAGCACTTGAGGAAGGGGATTGTCTTGTGGTGATAGGCGGGAAGCAGCATCCTGAGCTGAAGTCAGAAGAAGAGGCAAGAGCCTGGATGGAGAAGAACAATGTGAGATTCCAAATAGAGAATATCCTCACAGGCGACAACCTCAAAGCCAAATATCCAGATACAGACAAAACTGTGGTGTATGAGTTTATCCTGTCGGAGTGAGTTTCAATACCACTAAAAAATGATTTGATAGATTAGTAAAAGATTTAGTAGCAACACATGCAAGAAAAATCACGCTGAGGGCAGCACGGGGCTGTGAAGTTCTGTGCTGTCAACAATTAAAAAAG
>CACXKA010000015.1 GCA_902768125.1 uncultured Bacteroidales bacterium
CAAGACGGGTGCGGCTGTCAAGACCATCAAGTTGCTCGCACAGAGCACTGGCGACTTCACCCGCGACGAGCTGAAGAAGGATGTCAAGCTGTCTTGGACGGACAAGACGAAGGCTGAGATTGCAGCTGCGAAGGGTGAGAACGGTGGCAGCGGTTCCAACAGTTCCAACGGTGGCGGCACCAACACAGGCGGCAACTCCGGTGGTGACAACAACGGAGGCAACAACGGCGGCTCTGGTGGCTTCGACACTGGCGACTGATGAAGTCTGACGTCTGACGTCTGATGTGAAACAGGGGGAGGTTCCAATCGGAGCCTCCCCCTGTTGCTTTATATAATAGTTGTCTGTGTTTTACAGCGACATGTTCTGCAGGAAAGAGATGAGCACACCTGCGGCAACGGCAGAACCAATCACACCTGACACGTTGGAAGACATGCAGTAGTTGAGCACGTGGTTCTTGGGGTCGTACTTGGTGGAAATCTCGTTGCAGACACGAGATGCCATTGGCACGGCTGAAAGACCTGTGGCACCGATGAGCGGGTTGATCTTCTTCTTGGAGAAGAGGTTGGAAATCTTCACCATGCAGATACCAGATGCAATGGAAAGACCGAAAGCGAAGAAACCGCCAACGACGATACCGATGGTTGTCCAGTTGAGGAATGCCTGAACGGTCATGGTTGCACCTACGCAGAGACCGAGGAATACGGTTGCGGTGTTCATGATGGAGTTGGAAATGGTGTCGAACAAACGGCTGGTGTCGGAACCAATCTCCTTCAGGAGGTTACCAAACATGAGCATACCAATCAGTGATACTGCTGATGGAACGAGCAATGCAACGATGGTGGTCACAGCGATAGGGAAGATAATCTTGATGACCTTCTCGTTCTTCATCTTCTGACCAGAAGGGAAGAGCTTGTCCTGCTCCTTCATGTTAATCTTCAGTTCCTTCTCTGTGCAAAGCATCTTCACCACCAATGGAATAATCACAGGTACGAGTGCCATGTAAGAGTATGCCGCGATGGCGATAGGAGCCAAGAGGTGAGGAGCCAACTTGATGGTTGTGAAGATGGCGGTAGGACCGTCAGCACCACCGATGATACCAAGTGAAGCAGCTTCCTTGATGTTGAACTGACCTGATGCCACAGCGATGATGAGCACAGCAAAGATACCCATCTGTGCAGCTGCACCAAAGATAGAGAGGCGAAGGTTGCGAAGCATAGGACCGAAGTCAGTCAACGCACCCACACCCATGAAGATTACTGGAGGGAGGAAACCTGTCTTGATGAGCATGTAGTAGAGGAAGTTCATCAAGCCAAGGTCGTGAGCAATCTGGGGAAGCGACATCTCCCAAATGTTCTCTGCCAGCACTTTGCCTTCTGCATTGACAATGCGTCCTGCTTCGTCTGCCTGATACACACCCATGTCACCGCCTGGGAAGTTGGCAATCAACACACCAAAGGCGATAGGAATGAGGAGCAGTGGCTCGAAGTGCTTGACAATGCCGAGGTACAAAAGCACGAAGGCAAGCAAATACATAACGAGGTATGTACCATTGGCGGCGATAATGTCGCTGAACGCCGTCATCTGGTATATGTTATTGAATATTTCTTCCATTTGTTAAGCCATTTTCATGATTGGGTCATCTTCTTCTACAGAGTCGCCTGAGTTGACGAGGATAGCGGTGATGGTACCAGCCTTGTCGGCACGGATGGCGTTGAAGGTCTTCATTGCCTCGATGTAACCAAGCGTGTCACCAGCCTGTACGGTGTCGCCCACCTTCACAGGAGTCTCAGAGTTGTCCTTCACGAGGTAGAACTTACCTTCCAGTGGAGCCACGATGTCTTCACCTTCACCAGCTGGAGCAGCTGCTGGTGCTGCACCTGCTGCTGGAGCGGCAGGAGTGGCATCGCCATAAGCAATCTCCACCTTGTAGTTCACACCATTCACCTGAACAGTCACGCTCTTAGGACCTTCAGCACCTGCTGCAGGAGCGTTCTTGGCAGCCTTGCGCTTAGCGAGGTCCGCCTCGAAGTCAGCCTTAGCCTTGCCGCTCTTGTAAGCACGATACTGCTCTGGGTGCATAGCGAGTTCGAAGAGTTCCTCATCGTCCTCACCAAGTTCCCAACCGTTCTGCTTCATTTCCTCACGGAATTCATCGAGCTTGTCAGGGAAGTATGACTGTGGATCTTGTGTCTCGAATTCACGACCCTGTTCCTTTGCCATCTCAACGAGTTCAGGAGCTACAGGACCAGGCAACTGACCTGCCTTGCCGAGAATCATGTCCCAGATAGTGTCGGCAATCATGCTCCAACGCTGCTTGCCTTTCTCCATCTGCATCACGTTCATCAGAGCGAGGTTCTTCACATACTGAGAGAATGGAGTCACGAGGCAAGGATAACCCACCTTAGGCCAAACGTAAGCCACCTCGTCGAAAAGCTTGATGAGGAGGTCGTCAGTAGTCAACTCTGGCTGACCATTCTTCACCTTCCACTTGTTGAGTGACTTGAGGTTGTCCTCGAGGTCAGTCATCAAAGAACCCATCATACCGCCTGGAAGACCTGGCTTCACGAGGAGTGAGTTGTTGATGTGGTTGAGGTCTGGGATGTAGTAGCCGAGGAAGTCGTCGCACATCTCCTGAATCTGAGTGCGGACATCCATGTAAGCTGCCATATTGATTTCCTTCACCTTGAAGCCTGCGTCCTTCAACATCTCCTGAACGGCGATGATGTCAGCGTGACCAGTACCCCAAGAGAGTGGAGACATACCCGTGTCGATGTAGTCACAACCTGCGTTGCAGACTTCGAGGATGGAAGCCATGTTGAAGCCAGGACCAGCGTGAGAGTGATACTGGATCACGATGTCCTTCTTCACGTTCTTGATACCTTCCACGATCTTGCCGAGTGATACAGGACGACCGATACCTGCCATATCCTTCAAGCAGATTTCGTCAGCACCAGCCTCGATGAACTTCTTGGCAAGGTTCACGTAGTAGTCAACGGTGTGGATAGGAGAGTATGTGATGCAGAGAGAAGCCTGAGCAATCATGCCAGCCTCTTTTGCATACTGGATAGAAGGAATCACGTTGCGTGGGTCGTTCAATCCGCAGAAAATACGAGTGATGTCAGTACCCTGAGCCTTCTTCACCTTGTAGAAGAGCTTGCGCACATCCTTTGGCACAGGGCTCATGCGCAATGCATTCAGCGCACGGTCAAGCATGTGGGTCTGGATGCCAGCCTCATGGAAAGGCTTTGTCCATTCACGCACAGACTTGTTAGGGTTCTCACCATAGAGAAGGTTCACCTGCTCGAAACCACCACCGTTGGTCTCAACGCGGTCGAAACATCCCATCTTGATGATGGCTGGAGCCACCTTAACGAGTTGGTCCACACGAGGCTGATACTTACCAGCACTCTGCCACATGTCGCGGAAGACCAACGAGAATTTTACTTCTTTTGCCATATTCTTTGTGTTCTTTATTTTTTATTCTACAATTTCTCAATTTTTGTAGCACGACCCTTGCCGCCAGTGATCTGACTGATCGTGGCGTCAATGATTGCCTTTGTGTTTGCATCGATGCTGGCAATAGCCTTGGCAGCGGGAGCCACCTTCTTAGCCACAGTTTCTTCTGGCGCCCACTTGTTCACAGCCCAGATGAGCAACTTGCCGAGATAAATCACGATGAGGAGCACAGCGAACACCGTGAGCATACCGACAACAAGGAGCTGTAAAGCTCCGTAAATGTCATTTGTAATCATATAAAACGATAATTATTAAATCTTTCTACATTAAAAACGGTGCAAATATAGTCATTTTTTTTCACATTGCTACGAAAACCCGCTCGCTTTTTTGTAAAATGACAAAATTTTGCCTACTTTTGTGCCCGAATTACAACTAACTAATTTATGGAACAAGTTTTTGCTTACATTATCGGCCTTGGTGCGGCCGTAATGATGCCTATCCTTTTTACCATTATCGGACTATGCATTGGCATGAAGTTTGGCAAGGCGCTCAAGAGTGGTCTTTATGTGGGTGTCGGCTTCGTGGGACTCAATGTGGTGACCAAGCTTTTGACCGATAATTTCTCCACTCCTTTGGAAGATATATCCGACCTCTATTCCCTCGCTTTGAAAGTGTTCGACATGGGTTGGCCTGCTGCTGCCGCTGTGGCTTACAACACAGCCGTTGGAGCTTTGATTATTCCCATTCTCTTAGGGGTTAATTTCCTTTTGTTGATTACTAAATGTACACGCACGGTCAATATTGACTTGTGGAACTATTGGCACTTCGCCTTTATTGGTGCTGTGGTGTATTTCGTGACAGGTCAGTCGTTGGCTTGGGGCTATTTTGCCGCGATTGTCTGCTACATCATCACGCTGGTGATGGCAGACCTGACAGCCGAGAAATTTCAGGCACACTATGACCTGCCTGGCATCTCCATTCCTCAACCTTTCTGTCAGAGTTTCACACCCTTTGCCGTGTTGATCAACAAAGGACTTGATTTGATTCCTGGCTTTTCCAAGTTGGATGTGGATGCCGAGGGATTGAAGAAGAAGTTTGGTGTGTTGGGAGAGCCTTTGGTGCTGGGCGTTGTCGTGGGTGTCATTATTGGTGTGGCTGCCCAACAGAACGTCAAAATGATTCTGGCTTTGGGTGTGACGATGGGTGCTGTCATGGAACTGATACCCCGTATCACGAGCCTCTTCATTGATGGCTTGAAACCCATTGCAGAGAAGACGCAGGAAGTGGTGAAGAAGAAATTCAAGGGCAAGGAAATCTATATTGGTATGTCGCCAGCGTTGGTCATTGGACATCCCACCACATTGGTTTGCTCCGTCATTCTCATCCCCGTCATTCTTGCCATTGCGGTGTTGGTGCCAGGCAACCAGTTCCTGCCGTTGGCTTCGTTGGCAGGAATGTTCTATCTGTTCCCCCTCATTCTGCCTTACACGAAAGGAAATGTGGTGAAGAGTTTGATTGTGGGATTCGTTGCTTTGGTGGTGGGATTGTATTTCGTCACCGACATGGCTCCTGCTTTCACACAGGCTGCCCATGAGGTGTATGCTGCCACCAAGAACGATGCCGCCAAGATTCCTGAGGGATTCGAGGCGGGTGCGATGGACTTTGCTTCCAGTCTCTTCGGATGGGCGATCTACAAATGTGTGGCTTACCTCCATTGGGTGGGAGCGGGTATCCTGACGGTCATCACCATTGGTATGGTGTTGTGGAACCGCCGGCGAATCAACAAGACATCCAACCTTTAATAGACAACAACTAATTAACTAACAACTGATATGAGAAAGTATTTATTATTGGCAGCTTGGGCTGCTGTAGCGATGGGTGCTTCTGCACAGGTGAAGGTGAGTTTCCAGACCGCTTGTCATCCTGCCGATGTGAAGCACTACGACACCCAGACGCTTCGTGAGCGTTTTGTGATGGAGAAGGTGATGGTACCCAATGAAATCAATCTCACTTACTCCCATTATGACCGTTTCATCTTTGGTGGTGCGATGCCTGTCACCAAGGACTTGAAACTGGAGGCATTCCCTGAACTTCGTGCCCCTTATTTCCTCTACAATCGTGAAATCGGCATTGTCAACACGGCTGGCGATGGTGTGGTGATTGTGGATGGTGTGGAATATCCGTTGGGTGCCAAGGAGGCTTTGTACATCGGACGTGGAAATCTTGGAAAGGACAAGAACGGGAAGAGCATCGAGTCCAACCAGGAAGTCATCTTCCGTTCCAAAGACCCCAACAAACCAGCGAAGTTCTATATCAATTCTGCCACCGCTCATCAGCACTACAAGACACAATGGGTGACGCTGGATGGTCGTAAGAATGGGAAAATCCAGTCGTTGAAGGCTACTGTCACAGGTCCGCTGGGCACGCTGGCTGAGTCGAATCAGCGCACCATCTACCAGCTGATTGTCAACACCTCTCTCGAGGAAGGTCCCTGCCAGTTGCAGATGGGATTGACGCAGTTGCAAGAGGGTAGTGTGTGGAACACGATGCCACCTCACACGCATGGTCGTCGCATTGAGGCTTACTATTACTTCAACCTGCCTGAAGGTCAGACTGTCAGTCACATCATGGGAGAGCCTCAGGAGAGCCGTGTGGTATGGCTTCACAACGAGCAAGCCATCATGTCGCCCGAATGGTCTATCCATGCTGCTTCTGCCACCTACTACTACACCTTCATCTGGGGTATGGCTGGCGAGAATCTCGACTATAATGACAAGGATGTCATCAAGGTGACCGACCTCAAGTAAGGAGGCTTTCTAACAAAAAATGCACCCGCTACGTTCTTCGTGGTGGGTGCATCTGTTTTTACCAGTTCATCAGTTTCTTCAGATAGGGCGTCAGCTCGTTTGCCATCTTCTCATGTTGTCGCATGGAAGGATGCCAGTCGGCACCATAGCCCAAAGAACCATCGTGGGGCGTGAAGTCGAAACGATAGACCTCCTTGTCACCTTGCTGCTGGGCATAGGAGAGGGTGGTGTCGAGGGCTTCTTTGGCAGAACGCAGTTGCTCGCCCGACATCATGCAGCCACAAAGGAGAACAATCTTGGCTTGGGGATAGTGCGAACGTACCTGGTGATAGAGCTTCTTGAAACCATTCACCAACAGCGTGGAGTCAGCTCCCTGTGTGGAGGTGTCGTTCGTGCCCAGATTGATGCAAACCAGTTCGGGAGTGTAGCGAGAGAAGTCCCATGGGTGCTTATCGTTATATAATAATGTATAAGGGTACTCCGTGTTCATGTTCACCTTGTCACCCGTTTTCGGACCATTATAGCTACGATACACGCCGATGCCGCTACGAGCCACCACCACAGCCTGTGCATCGAGGTTTCTTGCCGTACGGGCAGCGTAGGTGTAGTAGAAGTTGGCGGTCTTTTCTTCGTAGTGCTCAGCTTCTGAGTTGGCTTCGATGCCATAGCCACAAGTGATGCTGTTGCCAATGAACTCAATCTTGTGCTTAGGCAGGGGAGCGGCAGGAGCGAGTGTCTTGCCTTTATCCACAAAGAAGCCGTGGAACTCAGGCACATTCTCATAGCCCTCGCCAATGTAGGTGATGATGGCTTGGTGTGTGCCGTCGGACAAGTCTCTTGCCAGATTCGTGACGGTGTTGCCGATGAATGAAATCTTGAAAGGTTCTCCTCCGTCAATCTCTGCCATGAAGTAGCCGCTGTGGAGCTTGCACATCATCTCGAGCGAAGTGCCTGTGAATCCCGTTCGTATCTGCACACCCGGATAGGTGAACTTGATGAAATTCGGGTCGGAATCCTCAATGCGTCCGATGTACTTGATGTTTGTGTCTGTCGGATGGAACAGGTCTTTGTTCGTGCTTTTCCCTGCGCTCTTCACCTGAGAGTGAGCGCATTGGGTGATGAATAATGACAGCATGGCAAGCATGGTTACGATAAAAGATTGTTTCATGATGCTTTTATTTTTTGTTTTTGTTGATTCGAATCACAGAGAGGGAATAGGCAGGAACCTTCACGCTGAACGTGTTGCCGACTGTGAGCGTCTGGTTCTCGTTGATTCTCCAGTTACGTTCGTTCTTGGGATTGTCGTCACCAGCCATCACGGAGAGGTGGGCTGTGGTGTTGTATCCCTTGAGCGTTTCTGCTCCCAAGTCGATGTTGAGGTTGGTCTCGAGGGGCAGGATGCTCACCACCTTGATGATGAGGTCGCCTGTCTGGGAATCGATGACCACAGACTTGTCGATATAGTTGGTGAGGTTGTCGCTTTGGAAGGTCAACTTGCCACTGGTGGAGGTGAAGGAAGCCTGTAGGTCTGAATACACGTACTTGTCGCCAGCGTTCTGACCAAAGGCACGTTGCACGAAATAATTGACCGTTGGCTTCACCTCCTTGTTGTCGAAGTAGATGAGGTCGGGATTCCAGCTGGTGTGTCCCTCCTTGGCAAGCAAAGGGGCATAGGAAGACATGACCACCACGTCGGCATTGCGTTCCACGTTGGCAAGATAGGCGGCTTCCATCAAGGCATTGATGACGTTGTTGCCCTTCGATGCCCATTCTCCCAGATACACCTTGGTGCCTTGGCGGTCGTAGTTGTCGTAGAAGTCACGATGGTGGAAATACCAGTTGATGGAATTGTAGTAGTGTTCATCCACGATGGGGATGTGCTTCTCCTTTGCCTCTCTCCAGCCATATTCGTAATCGCTGCCTTCCCAGAAAGGTCCCACCGTGCCTACGATGGTGATTTCGGGATGTGCTTTCTGAATGCCTTCGATGAGAAAACGGTAACGCTTCAGGAAAGTCTCACCAATCAGGTCTTCGTTTCCGATGCCCAGGTATTTCAGGTTGAAAGGCTTGGGATGTCCTGCCTTGGCACGGATTTGGGCGAGTTCAGAGGTCTTGGGGTCTCCATTTGCCCATTCGATGAGGTCAAGGAGTTCCTGCAGATAGCTCTCCATCGTGAGCGGTTTGCCCATGTAGGAGTAGGGCGATGGCTTTCCGTTCAGATCTGCCTCGAAGGGGATGCCGCCTTGCTGACCGGCTCCACCTTTCCAAGAGTTCTGACAAGGAACGCCTGCTGCCAACACGGGGAGAGGCTCTGCGCCGATGTCCTCACAGAATTGGAAATACTCAAAAAAGCCCAGTCCGCGTGTCTGGTGATAGCTCCAGATGTTCATGTCGGGTTGGCGTTCCCAGAGGTCACCCACAGTGGCTTGCCAATGGTAGATGTTGTCGATGCCCTGACCATGAGTGGCACAACCGCCAGGGAAACGTACGAAGCGTGGTTTCAGGTCGGCAATCACTTCGGCAAGGTCTTTCCTGAGACCATTCGGACGTCCCTTGAAGGTCTCCTGTGGGAAGAGGGAAATGAAGTCGATGTCAACGTTGCTGGCTTCGAGTGGTTCTATCACCAACGATGCTTTGTCGGCTGATGCAGAAGGGGTTATGACAAACTTTTGTTGTCTCCATTCCTTGGTGGCTTTCAGAGTGGTGGAAGCGAGGGATTTACCGTCGCTCACCAATGAGATGCGTAAGGTGCCAGCTCCTTTGGTGAAGAGAGAGAGGTTGTATTTCTTACCCTTCTGAAGTGTGATGCCGTCCCATCCTTCGTTGATGAGTTTGGCACCAGGAGAGCTTGTCAGGAGTGTGGAATAGTGAGGGTTGTTTCGATGGAAGGGAGCGTGGTTGGCGATGCTCCAAGTGGTGCCTTCTCCTTCCAGTCTCCAAGCCGTCTTGGCGTCCCAACCACGATGATCGTCGGCTGTGTATTCGAAGTCTCGGTTCTGAATCAGTTCGGCATAGAGACCACCATCGGCGGCGTAGCTGATGTCCTCGAAAAAGATGCCCATGAGGTCGGGTGAGATGTCCTTCACGTCGTTCATGTTCACTTTGAGGGTGGCGTTGATGCTCTTGGCATTTTTCTTCAACACGTCTGTGGCACCCAAGAAATCGTCGCGTTCCAATGCGTTGTTGCGGTTAGCCCACAATTGTTTGTTGAACAGGTTCTGCAATCCTTCGTATGGGATGCGGATGACATTGGTTTGGGATGCTCGCTCTTGTTTCTCCACGATGTTCTGGAACTCGCTGTTGGAGGAAATGTAAGGGTATTCCTGAGGAGTCCAGAGGGCAAAATCCTCCGATTCGGTGATGGCGATTTGTCCATTCTTCAGGTTGGGGATGAAGGTGGTGCGGTAGGTCTTTCCGTCGTAGGAGAGAACAGGGTGGAAGAGTTTCTTCTCGCTACCCCAAGTGCCATAGTCGCTGTCGAAGAGGGTGCAGTTCACGTGTGTCCAATGAACGTTGTCGATGGAATAGGCGATTTGGAAGGCACGGGTGCCGTTCTGCACATCAGGTCGCACATACACGGAGTCGGGATGATGGGCAAAAGCTGCCAGCGACAGGAGGGCAGCGGTGAGGGTCAGGAAAAGATGTTTCATTTTTTAGTGTAATAATTAGTTAGTCAGTCAGTGAGTCGAGAGTGGGGTTATTCTTCTTCAGCTCGTACGGTGAATGTCACGCTGTTGTTCTCGATAGAGGCATTTCCGAACGGACTGCCGTTGCCAAAGAGGCTGGAAGCGCTGACGGTGCCGGGGTTCACTCTCAGGGTGTACATGCCCAGGGTGTCAGGCACCACGAAGGTGAAGGTGGGTTCCGTGATATCAATGGTCGTGCCCTGACCCTTCACGTTGTATTGAGGCTCTTGCTGATAGCGGCTGAGTGTCCATTTGTATTCCATCTTGTACCAGTTCTTGCCCTTCGACATGAATTTGACAGTTGCCGTCACGGTGTCGCCCATGTGGGGCTTGGCAGGACTGATGACCACTTCCTTGAAGGAGGGTGGAACGGCGTCCATGGTGGGGTCATTACTGCAATTGGTGAAGAAGAGGGGGCTTGCCATCAGCAGGAACAAAGCCCACAAAAGCATGTTACGTTTCATTTTTTGTTTGGAAGAATTTGACTTGTTATACTTTAAATTTCTTGCAAAGGTAAAGAAAAGTTAGGAGTTGAGTGTCACGAGTTAAGAGTTTTTCGTATCTTTGCACACATATTTAATATAATTTAGAAGTTATGTTTAGCGGAATCGTAGAAGAATTTGCCACCGTCGTGGCGATAGAGAAGGAACAGGAGAACGTGCATTTCACCCTCACTTGCTCGTTTGTCGATGAGTTGAAGATAGACCAGAGTGTGGCGCACAACGGCGTGTGTCTCACCGTGGTGAAGCTCTTTGATGGCAAGTATGTGGTGACTGCCATGAAGGAGACGCTCGACAGGAGCAACTTGGGACTTCTGAAGGTGGGCGACAAGGTGAATGTGGAACGTTCCATGATGATGAACGGACGGCTGGATGGTCACATCGTGCAGGGTCATGTGGACCAGACTGCTGAGTGTGTGGCAAAGATTGACCAGCAAGGCAGCTACACCTTCCGTTTCCAGTATGCCCTCGACCGTGCGATGGCGAAGAAAGGCTACATGACGGTCGATAAGGGAAGTGTCACCGTCAATGGCGTGAGTCTTACTGTCTGCAATTCTCAAAACGACAGTTTCGAGGTGAATATCATTCCATACACTTACGACCATACCAATTTCCATCAGATTGAGGTTGGAACGAAGGTGAATCTTGAATTTGACATCATCGGAAAGTACATTGCACGCATCCAATCGTTCAACTAACCGTTCTCAAATCGCGCTTTTGTGTGCAAAAATAGGAGAAAAAAGGATGGAAACTTCGCGAAAAGTCAGGTTCCATCTTTTTTTATTATTAAATATGTGTAAAATGTGGCGAGGATTTCGTAACTTTGCAAAGTTTTTCGTTAAGCGTAAAAAGATTTAGAACTCTAACATAAGTATGAAGCATCAGTTACGTAGTGCTGTCTGCACTGAAGGTCGCCGCATGGCTGGAGCGCGTGCTCTGTGGGTAGCCAACGGCATGAAGCGTGAACAATTTGGCAAGCCTATCATTGCCATTGTCAATTCTTTCACCCAGTTTGTTCCTGGTCACACGCATCTGCATGAGGCAGGACAGATTGTGAAGGAGGAGATTGAGAAGTTGGGGTGCTATGCCGCCGAATTCAACACCATCGCTATCGACGACGGTATTGCGATGGGGCATGATGGCATGCTCTATTCGTTGCCTTCACGCGACATCATTGCTGACTCTGTGGAATATATGTGCAATGCACACAAGGCTGATGCAATGATCTGCATCTCCAACTGTGACAAGATTACACCGGGCATGCTGATGGCTGCCATGCGTCTGAACATCCCTGCCGTTTTTGTCAGTGGTGGTCCTATGGAGGCAGGTAAGTACAAGGGCGAGAACCTCGACCTGATTGCTGCGATGATTAAGGGCGCTGATCCCACGGTGAACGATGAGGAATTGGCAGAGGTGGAAAACCGTGCATGTCCTGGTTGTGGTTGCTGCTCTGGTATGTTTACAGCAAACTCGATGAACAACCTGACGGAAGCCATCGGTCTTTCGCTGCCTGGCAACGGAACGATTCTTGCCACTCACGTGAACCGCCGAGAGCTGATGAAGGCTGCTGCCCGTCAGATTGTGAAGAATGCCTTTGCTTATTATGAGGATGGTGACGAGAGCGTGCTCCCACGTTCGATTGCCACTCGCAAGGCGTTCCTCAATGCGATGACGCTGGACATTGCGATGGGTGCTTCCACGAACACCGTGCTGCACCTCTTGGCTGTGGCTCAGGAGGCTGGGGTGGACTTCACGATGGCTGACATCGACAAGCTCTCTCGCAAGACGCCATTCCTCTGCAAGCTGGCGCCAAACTCACAGAAGTATAGTGTGCAGGAATGCGGTCGTGCAGGTGGTATGCTGAACCTCCTCGGCGAACTGGCTAAGGGTGGCTTGATTGACACGAACGTGAAGCGTGTGAACGGTGCCACACTGGCGGAGGACATTGAGAAGTATTCGATTCTGAAAGACAATATCGACCCAGAGGCTAAGCGCATCTACTCAAGCGCTCCTGCTGGTGTGTTCTGCAATAAACTGGGTGTTCAGGACACGAACTATGAGACACTGGACACTGACCGCGTGAATGGCTGTATCCGTGACATTGAGCACGCCTACACGAAGGACGGCGGTATGGCTATCCTCTTCGGCAACATTGCACAGGACGGTTGTGTGGTGAAGACCGCAGGTGTGGACGAGAGCATCTGGAAGTTCTCTGGTCCTGCCGTGGTGTTCGACTCTCAGGAAGACGCTTGTGAGGGCATCCTTGGCGGCAAAGTGAAGAAGGGCGACGTGGTCGTCATCACACACGAGGGACCGAAGGGTGGTCCTGGCATGCAGGAGATGCTTTATCCAACCTCATACATCAAGAGTATGCACATGGGTAAGGAATGTGCCCTTATCACTGACGGTCGTTTCTCTGGTGGCACTTCAGGTCTGTCTATCGGACACATCTCTCCTGAGGCTGCATCGGGTGGCAACATCGGCAAGATTGTGGATGGCGACATCATCGACATCGACATTCCAAACCGCAGCATCAACGTGCGCCTGTCTGACGAAGAACTGGCAGCACGTCCACAGCAACCCCTCAAACGCAACCGCGTGGTGAGCAAGGCGCTCCGTGCATACGCCCAGAGTGTGGCAAGTGCTGACAAGGGCGGCGTGAGGATTATTGATTAAAGATTTGAGGTTTGAGGTTTGAGATTTGAGGTTTTTTTAGCAAGCCAAGCGTGCTAAAGATACGATAAGAGATTTTTTTAGACAAATTGATAGAAATGGAAAAGATAACAGGTGCAGAGGCATTGATGAGGGCATTGGAGCATGAGGGCGTGGATGTGCTCTTCGGCTATCCAGGCGGTTCCATCATGCCGACCTACGATGCACTTTACGATCATAAGAAAACGCTGAATCACATCCTGGTTCGTCATGAGCAGGGTGCGGTTCATGCTGCTCAGGGTTATGCCCGCGTAAGCGGAAAGGTGGGTTGCGCCATCGTGACTTCAGGTCCGGGTGCCACCAACACGGTGACTGGTATCGCTGATGCCATGATTGACTCCACGCCAATGGTGGTCGTCTGTGGTCAGGTGGGTGTTGCCATGCTGGGTACGGATGCCTTTCAGGAGGTCGACGTGGTGGGTGTGACATCGCCTATCAGCAAGTGGAGCTATCAGATTCGCCGTCCTGAGGATGTGGCTTGGGCTGTTGCCCGTGCCTTCTACATCGCCAAGAGTGGACGCCCGGGTCCTGTGGTGCTCGACTTTGCCAAGAACGCCCAGACGGGATTGGTGGAGTATGAACCAGCCAAGGTGGATTTCATCCGCAGCTATGAGCCTGAGCCCGATTTGAACATGCCCGACATCGAGCGTGCTGCCCAGATGATCAATAACAGCGTGAAGCCTTTCGTGCTGGTGGGTCAGGGTGTGGAACTCGGCAATGCGACGGAGGAACTGCGCACGTTCTTGGAGAAGGCTGACCTTCCTTGTGGCACCACGTTCATGGGACTTTCTGCCATTCCATCAGACCATCGCCTGAACATGGGTATCCTCGGCATGCACGGAAATCTCGGACCGAACGTGATGACCAACCAATGTGACTTGCTCATTGCGGTGGGTATGCGTTTCGACGACCGTGTGACGGGCAATCTTGCCACTTATGCCAAGCAGGCAAAAATTATCCACTTCGACATTGACCGTGCGGAGTTCAACAAGAACGTGCCGGTTGACCTGAAGGTGTGGGGCAACTGCAAGGAGACGCTGGCAGCCGTAACGAACCTGATTTCTCCAGCCAAGCATACGTCTTGGATTGAAGGTTTCAAACCATACGAAGAGAAGGAATATGAGAAGGTGATTGACAAGGCACTCCATCCAACGGAAGGACCTCTCTTGATGGGGGAGGTGATTCGCAAGGTGAGTGAGGCTGCCGAAAACAAGGGCATCATGGTGACTGACGTGGGTCAGAACCAACTAATGGCTTGCCGCTACTTCAAGTTCACCCAGAAGCGTTCGGTGGTGACATCGGGTGGTCTCGGCACGATGGGCTTTGGTCTTCCTGCTGCCATTGGTGCCACGTTTGGCGCTCCCGACAGAACGGTTTGTCTCTTCGTGGGCGACGGTGGCTTGCAGATGACCATTCAGGAACTCGGCACCATCATGGAGCAGGGCGCACCTGTGAAGATTATCCTCCTGAACAACAACTTCCTGGGCAATGTGCGCCAGTGGCAGGAGATGTTCTTCGCTCACCGCTACTCGTTCACTCCGATGTTGAATCCGAACTACGAACTCATCGCCAAGGGTTACGGTATTCCAGCCAAGACGGTGATTGAGAGAAAAGACCTCGATGGAGCCATCGCTGAGATGTTGGCAACGCCTGGTCCATTCCTCTTGCAATGTGCCATCAAGGAAGAAGACAACGTGCTTCCGATGACACCTCCAGGAGCCAACATTGACGAGATGCTGCTTGAGTTATAATGCAAACGACAAGGAAAACTTTCGGAGGACAATGTGGTGAGTGTTCCTCATGCGGCAAATGCCAGCGTGTACTCGAACAGGGTAATCCTCCTAAAGAAAAAGAAATAAAAGTACAAACTCCAACAATGGAACAAGATACAAGTACAAAACTCTATACCTTCCTGATTTACTCGGAGAACGTGCCAGGTCTGCTTTCTCAGATCACGGCTGTGTTCACCCGTCGTCAGGTCAACATTGAGTCATTGAACGTGTGCGCTTCCAGCACGCCAGGGGCACACAAGTACACGGTTACTGCCTACTGCGATGAGCGGATGGCTCGCATCCTCACCTCACAGGTGGAGAAGCGCATCGAGGTGCTTCAGGCACACTTCTACACCGACGATGAACTGTTCATCAACGAGACCGCGCTCTTCAAACTGAGCACGCCTGCCATGATGAAGAATCGTGAGGTGAGCAGTCTGGTGCGCTCTTACGACGCCCGCATCATCGAGGTGAACAGCACGTATTCAGTGGTGGAAATCACAGGCTTCACCGACGAAATCATCGCACTCTTCGACAAGTTGCAGAAACTCGACTGTGTGTTGCAGTTCGTGCGTTCAGGACGCATCTGCATCACCAAGAGCCGCGTGGAGCACTTGGACGAGTATCTGGCTGTGCGTGAGGCTAAAAGAGCAAGAGAAGAAAAGAAATAGATTAATCTTTAATAATAACCAGCAAGGAACTTCCTTGCACAATTAAAACAAAAATCAAAATGGCAAAAATGAATTTTGGTGGCGTTATCGAAGAGGTAATGACACGTGAAGAATTCCCACTCGAGAAGGCTCGTGAGATTTTGAAGGACGAGACCATCGCAGTGATTGGTTATGGTGTACAGGGTCCTGGTCAGGCTTGCAACCTCCGCGACAATGGTTTCAACGTGATCGTTGGTCAGCGTCAGGGCAAGACTTTCGAGAAGGCAATTAAGGATGGTTGGGTACCAGGCGAGACTCTCTTCTCTATCGAAGAGGCTGCTGAGAAGGGTACTATCGTGATGTGTCTGCTTTCAGACGCAGCTGTGATGTCTGTATGGCCCACTTTGAAGCAGTACCTCACTCCAGGTAAGGCACTCTACTTCTCTCATGGTTTCGCTATCACTTGGAATGACCGCACTGGTTGTGTTCCTGCTAAGGACATCGACGTGATTATGGTGGCTCCAAAGGGTTCCGGTACATCACTCCGCACCATGTTCCTTGAGGGTCGTGGTCTGAACTCTTCTTACGCAGTATATCAGGACGCTACAGGCAAGGCTCTTGACCGTACCCTCGCTTTGGGTATCGGTATCGGTTCTGGTTACCTGTTCGAGACTACTTTCCAGCGCGAGGCTACTTCTGACCTCACTGGTGAGCGTGGTTCATTGATGGGTGCAATCCAGGGTCTTCTCCTCGCTCAGTACGAAGTGCTCCGTGAGAACGGTCACACTCCATCTGAGGCATTCAACGAGACTGTTGAAGAGCTCACTCAGTCGCTCATGCCTCTCTTCGCTCAGAAGGGTATGGACTGGATGTATGCAAACTGCTCAACTACTGCACAGCGTGGTGCTCTCGACTGGATGGGTCCTTTCCACGATGCCATCAAGCCAGTTGTTGAGAAGCTCTACGCTTCTGTGAAGTCTGGTCACGAGGCTCAGATCTCTATCGACGCAAACTCTAAGCCTGACTACCGTGTAGGTCTTGAGAAGGAGCTTGCTGCTCTCCACGATTCTGAAATGTGGCGCACAGCAGAGGTGGTTCGTCAGCTCCGTCCTGAGAACAACTAATTCTCTTCTCATTAGAGAACAAAAGAAACGCCTCGGTTGGATGTCCAGCCGGGGCGCTTTGTTTTTCTAGTGAGACTAGTTAGACTAGTTGAAATAGTTCCACTAGTTCTACTAGCCTAATAAAGATAAATCTTATAGTTCTTCACGCTGCCAGGAGCACCTTGCTCGGCACGAGGCAGGTATTCGAGGGCGGAGATGGTCTGCTCGCTGCCAAGGTCGATGACAAGGAGGTGGGGCAGGGTGGCACTCTTCTCGGTCTGCCAATATGTGGATTCCTGCAAGTCATACACCTTGTCGCCGGTGTGGTTGCCGTTCTCCTCTTCGGAATTGGCATACTTGGTGGTCCAAGGTTCGCGAGAGATGCGCTTGCCGTCGGTGCCTTGCAGATAGAGTTCAGCAATCGCCACTTGTGACTTGCCGTCTTGGGTGGACGTGCATTCGATGGCGAGGTAACGACCCTTTTGTGGCGCAGCAAACTTGACGGTCTGCCAACCATTGCCAGCCTTGAAGGCTCCTGTGGCAGCAGGGGTGGCGCTGTTGAGGTCGGGCTTGTCACCAATGTTGTTGTGCTTGTTCGACTTCTCCAACTGGAGCTTGTTGAGTTCTGGCTCAGCCTGTCCCCAAACCACAGCCTCACGAGGACCCACCACATCCAGCACGATGATTTCGTTCTTTCCCTTCTTCAGCCAGCAACCAGGCACATAGAGCGTTTGCTGAGGACCAATGCTCCAGATGCGACCCAAAGCGTGACCATTCACATAGACCTGTCCCTTGCCCCAAGTCTCGAAGTTGAGGAAGGTGTCACCCACCTTAGTGAGGTTGAAGTAGCCTCGGTGATAGCCTGGCTTGAGGAGGTCACTAAGTTGCTTTGACCCTTCATAGCCCTGTGTGAGGGCAAGCCCGGGTACACTCCCTGTCACCTTTCCAGCAGCAACCTGGTCGTTAACACCCTTCACGATGTCGAGGGCAAAGACGGCGGTCCCATAGTTATCAGGGATGGGTGAGTTCCTCCAGTTCTTGGGCGTGAGCACCATCTCCACGTCGTCGGCCTCGGTGGTGAGGGTGACATCGCCAATGATGCCCTTGAAGTCCTTAATGGCGCGTCCGAAGTTGATGCGTCCCATGCCCTCGACGAGGATGGTGAGGTCGGCTCCCTTCTTGACAGCAGGGATGGTGAGCGACTTCTCGTTCTTCACACGGTCAATCTTTCCGATATATTTGCCGTCGATGAACACCTGGGCGAAATCGTGGAACTCGCCGGAGAGGACACTCTCGGACGTGATTTCGGGCAGGCGAGTGGAGTAGAGCATGCAGCCCCATCCCATGCCGATGCCAACCTCTTCGAAAGTCTTCGGCGCTCCCTTATAACTATCGTCCCACGCGAGCATGAGGGGCGCAAACTCCGTCAGCTCAAACTTAGGAATGGTGATGATAGGCATCGGAGGATTGGGCACAGCAGGCAGTTTCTTATCGCTGTACTTCTGCATCATCTCGCGCAGCTCGTAGTATTTCTCTGTGGCATGACCATATTCGTTGATAGGAGCATCGTAGTCATACGAAGTCACATCAGGCGCAAAGCCTGGAGAGTTGGCACCTGCCCAATGTCCGAAGGATGTTCCTCCGTGGGTCATGTAAAGCGAGAAGGAAATACCTTTGGAGAGCATTTCATCCATACCAGCCACCATGTCCTTGGCAGAACGGGTTTCATGCTGCGCTCCCCATTTGTCGAACCATCCGCTCCAGAATTCTGAACACATCTTGGGTGCATTGGGACGCAACTCGCCGAGACGACGGAACTGGTCATCGATATTGGCACCTGTACCGAAATTCATCGTCCACACGAGGTCATCCAAGCCGTTCTTCTCGAAATTGGAAGACCAGTCGCATTGGAAGAGCGTCAAATCCTTGCCGTAGATACCACGCAGACAATCACGAATCTCAGAGACGTAAGGCTTGTCTTCGCCATAGGAACCATACTCGTTCTCCACCTGCACCATGATAATTGGACCGCCATTCTGAATCGTCAGCGGAGCCAGTTGTTCGCCCACCTTCTCTTCGAAGATTTTCACACGCTCCATGAAGTAAGGGTCGCGCTCTCTGAGTTTGATGTCTTTCTTCTTCAGCAGCCACCAAGGCAGACCGCCCATTTCCCATTCTGCACAAACGTAGGGACCAGGACGCACGATGACGTACATGCCATTCTTCTGTGCCAAACGACAGAATTCAGCCACATCGTTGTTGTCGGTGAAGTTGAAGTCGCCCTCACGCTGCTCGTGGATGTTCCAGAAGATGTAAATGCACACGGTGTTCATGCCGAGTGCCTTGCACATCTTGATGCGATGATCCCAATAAGGCTTGGGAATACGGGGATAGTGAATCTCTGCGGCTTTCACCACAAAGGGCTTTCCGTTGAGTAGAAACGTGCCGTTGCCAGCCTCGAAAGTACCCTTTGCTTTCTGCGCAAAAGTAGGGGTAGCCACCAGCATGGCAGCCACGAGGGAAAACAAATAGATGATTTTTCTCA
This sequence comes from uncultured Bacteroidales bacterium, assembly GCA_902768125.1. Taxonomy (GTDB): domain Bacteria; phylum Bacteroidota; class Bacteroidia; order Bacteroidales; family Bacteroidaceae; genus Minthosoma. The sequence continues at coordinate 19,233 of CACXKA010000015.1, forward strand.
TTGTATAAATAGGTTTATATTAGCTTTCTCACCACAAAGGTACTGTATCTTTCGTTTTTCTACAAACTTTTTCGATAAAATCTTGTATCAAACATAAAAATGACGTACCTTTGTAAGGCAAAAAACTAATTATTTACCCCATAGATTCGATTTACCAATATGTCAATTTGGATTATTTTCAAGCTTCTGGGTTCGCTTGCGCTCCTCATGTTTGGTATGAAGGCCATGAGTGAAGCCCTACAGAAGATGGCAGGTCCCCAACTGCGCCACGTGCTCGGTGCCATGACCACCAACCGCTTCACAGGTATGTTGACGGGTACAGTAGTCACCGCTTCTGTACAGTCTTCAACAGCCACAACGGTGATGACGGTTTCGTTTGTCAACGCTGGTTTGTTGACATTGGCACAGGCCATCTCAGTCATCATGGGTGCGAATATCGGTACGACACTGACGGCTTGGATCATGGCTGTAGGTACATCGGGAAGCGAAGTTTCTCCATTTGACATCAGCATCGTGTCCTATATTGGTTTCTTCATCGGTATTGTACTCATCTACATGAAGAAGCATCGATATATTGGTGATTTCCTGTTTGGTATTGGTTTGTTGCTATTGGGTCTGACTACTTTGAAGGCTACGGGTATGTCAATGGATTTGGCAAACAATGAGACCGTCACTTCTTTCTTCAAATCATTTGATCCTAACTCCTTCTGGACAACGCTCGTCTTTCTGCTCTTGGGTGGTATCATGACATTCTGTGTGCAGTCATCTGCAGCCGTGATGGCTATCACGATGTTGTTGTGCTCCACAGGTGCCATGCCTATCTACCAAGGTATTGCTTTGGTGCTGGGTGAGAATATCGGAACAACGGTCACTTCGAATTTGGCTGCCTTGTCGGCTAACACACAAGCTCGTCGTGCCGCCCTTGCCCACATGTTCTTCAACGTGTTTGGTGTGTTTTGGATTCTGTTCGTCTTCCGTTATTTCATCGACATGGTTTGCGGATGGGTGGACTACGATGTTGAAATGACGAAAGAAAGTGCCAGTGCTGCTGCATTCCTTGCCAACGCTGGTAAGTTGAATTTCGTGTTGGCAGCCTTCCATACCACGTTTAATGTGGTCAATACGATGATTCTCATCTGGTTCATTCCTCAGATAGAGAAATTTGTCTGCTGGGTGATCAAGCCGAAGAAGGTGGATGAGGAAGAAGACTTCCGTCTGCATTTTATTACTGCCGGAATCATGAAGACACCTGAACTTTCAGTCTTTGAAGCACAGAAGGAGATTCAGGCTTTTGCAGACCGTATGCAACGTATGTTTGACATGGTGCGTGAATTGCTTGTACTCTCAAGCACAAATACAGCCAACAAGAAGGGCTCACAAAACAAAGACTTCAATAAGCTGTTTTCTCGTATTGAGAAATATGAGGACATCTCAGATAGCATGGAATTGGAGATTGCCAAATACTTGGATCAAGTGAGTGATGCACATTTGTCTGACGAGACGAAAGCAAAGATTCGTGCCATGTTGCGTGAGATTTCAGAATTGGAGAGTATCGGTGATTCCTGCTACAATCTTGCCCGTACCATCAACCGCAAGTACAGCAGCAAGCAGGAACATTTCAACGATCAGCAATATGACAACATCCACCAGATGATGGACCTTACCGAATCTGCCCTCACACAGATGAACGAGTTGATGGCTGGTCGCAAGGAATCTTTCGATGTGAATCGTACATTCAACACAGAGAACGAAATCAACAACTTCCGCAACCAACTCAAGTCGCAAAACATCAGCGACGTGAACAACCACAAGTACACCTACGCTGTTGGTACGGTCTATATGGACCTCATCAACGAATGCGAGAAACTTGGCGACTATGTGGTCAACGTGGTAGAGGCACGTATGGGTACACGTCTGAGAATTGCGTAAGTTCATAGAAAAAGTAAAGCGGGCTGTCTTCCCATTGGAGATAGCCCGCTTTGTTATGATTGATGCATTATTCGTCGAGTAAGTCAGGTCGCAACGCTTTCGTTCTTGCCAGAGCCTGTTCGTATTCCCATTCCTTAATCTTTGCCTCATGTCCAGAAAGCAGCACCTCAGGAACACCCCATGTCTCGTCAGGATTGCTAACGGGGTGATATTCTGCTGGTCGTGTATAAACTGGAGGCTCCAACAGATTATCCTGGAAAGAATCGGATAGGGCACTTTCCACATCACCAATCACACCAGGGATAACCCTCACGATAGCATCTGCCATCACAGCGGCAGCCAATTCGCCACCCGTCAGCACGAAATCGCCGATGCTTACTTCCCGTGTGATAAGATGTTCGCGGATGCGATAATCAATACCTTTGTAATGTCCGCAGATGATGATGATGTTCTTCTTTAGCGAAAGCTCGTTTGCCATAGGCTGGTCAAACTTCTCACCATCGGGAGCCGTGAAGATGATTTCATCGTAGTCACGTTCTGCCTTCAGGGCTGAGATGCAGGCATCCAATGGCTGGCATTGAATGAGCATTCCTGCCGCACCACCAAAAGGATAGTCATCCACACGCCGATGCTTGTCCGTCGTGTAGTCACGCAAGTTGTGAACATGTATCTCGGCAAGACCTTTCTTCTGTGCCCTGCCGAGTATGCTCTCTTGAGTGAATGGCTCTATCAGTTCGGGCAGAACTGTGATGATATCTATTCGCATGATGTGTTGATCATTCTAAAACTCACCCCATGACTTGATTTCGATGTCATCGAGACTCTTCGTACAGAAAGCGTCAATGAATGCGGAAGCAAGACGGGAGTTGGTGATAAGCGGAATATTGAGGTCGATGGCTGCACGACGGATTTTGTAACCGTTGGTCAACTCACCGACAGACAAGTTCTTTGGTACGTTCACCACCATGTCAATGTCGTGGCTGTGAAGCAAGTCAAGTGCCTGCGGCTGTTGACCTTCTTCGCTGGGCCAATGAACGAGTGTGTTGGCAATGCCATTCTCCTCCAAATAGCGTGAAGTACCACCTGTAGCGTAGAGTTGGTAGCCATGCTCAATGAGCTGTTGGGCTGCACGAAGCATGTCTGCCTTTTGTTTGCCTGGACCCGTGGAAAGAAGAATGCCTTTCCTTGGAATACGATGACCCACGGAGAGCATGGCGCAAAGTAGGGCAGAAGCTGTGTCATCACCAATACATCCCACCTCACCCGTTGATGCCATATCGACACCCAGCACAGGGTCTGCTTTTTGCAAACGGTTGAAAGAGAACTGCGATGCCTTGATGCCCACGTAGTCAAGCTCGAAGAGGTTCTTCTCTGGACGCTCGATGGGGAGTCCCAACATAATCTTGGTTGCCAACTCAATGAGGTTGAGTTTCAACACCTTCGAAACGAATGGGAACGAACGTGAAGCACGTAAGTTACATTCAATCACACGCAAATGGTTCTGTTCAGCAAGGAACTGGATGTTGAAGGGTCCTGAAATATGCAGTTCTTTCGCAATCTTTCTGGAAACCTTCTTGATTTGACGCACAGTTTCCACATATATTTTCTGTGGAGGGAACTGAATGGTGGCATCACCAGAGTGCACTCCAGCAAACTCAATGTGCTCGCTGATGGCGTAGGCGATTATTTCACCATCCTTTGCCACAGCATCCATCTCAATCTCCTTGTTGTGTTCGTGGAACTTGCTGACCACAACAGGGTGTTTCTTGCTGATATTAGCTGCCAACTGAAGGAAGCGTTCCAACTCATCTTGGTTGGAGCAAACATTCATGGCTGCACCACTCAGCACATAAGAAGGACGCACGAGGACTGGGAAGCCGACTTTCTCAATGAACTGGTTGATATCGTCCATCGAAGTCAAAGCTGCCCATGCGGGTTGATCCACGCCGATGCGGTCACACATTGCTGAGAACTTGTCTCGGTCTTCAGCATTGTCGATGCTCTTGGCAGAGGTACCGAGGATAGGCACTCGCTCGCTGTCAAGACGCATGGCGAGGTTATTAGGAATCTGTCCACCTGTTGACACAATGACACCATGTGGGTTCTCCAGTTCAATGATGTCCATGACACGTTCGAAGGTCAGTTCATCGAAGTAGAGACGGTCGCACATATCGTAGTCGGTGGAAACCGTTTCGGGGTTATAGTTAATCATCACGGAACGATATCCGTTCTTTCGGATAGTGTTAAGTGCTTGAACACCACACCAGTCGAACTCTACACTTGAACCGATACGATAAGCACCACTTCCAAGTACGATGATTGAGTTACGGTCGTTCTCGTAATTGATATCATGAGCCACACCGCTATAGGTGAGGTACAGATAATTCGTCTGTGCAGGATACTCAGCAGCCAAAGTGTCTATCTGCTTCACCACAGGGACAATGCCCATCTGCTTACGTAATTCGCGTACCAACTTAGTAGCAATTTCTGGATCAATCAGTGCCTCTAAACCTACAGCACGAGAAATCTGGAAGTCTGTGAAACCCTGCACCTTTGCACGACGCATGAGTTCAGCATCCACATTCTGAATCGCTCCTTTCTGTTGCAATTCCTCATACGTGTTACGAATGTTCTGCAATTTCTGAAGGAACCACTTGTCAATCTTGGTGAGGTTGTGAATCTGGTCAATTGTATATCCACTATGGAGGGCTTTCTCCACCACCAACACACGCTTGTCCGTTGGTGCTTTGAGAGCAGCATCCACATCGTCAATCGACAATTCATGATTGCCCACAAAACCATGCAGACCCTGTCCAATCATTCGAAGTCCCTTCTGGATGGCTTCCTCGAAAGTACGGCCAATCGCCATCACTTCACCGACTGATTTCATAGAAGAACCCAATTCGCGGTCAACACCACGGAATTTGCCGAGGTCCCAGCGAGGAATCTTGCACACCACATAGTCAAGGGCAGGCTCGAAGAATGCGGAAGTTGTCTTGGTGACTGAGTTCTTCAAATCAAAGAGTCCATAACCCAATCCGAGTTTGGCGGCAACGAATGCCAATGGATAACCAGTTGCTTTTGATGCCAAAGCAGAGGAACGTGAGAGTCGGGCATTGACCTCAATCACACGATAATCCTCACTTTCAGGGTCGAACGCATATTGAACGTTACACTCGCCGACAATGCCGATATGACGGATAATCTTGATGGCAAGGGCACGAAGTTTGTGGTATTCACTGTTGGTAAGTGTCTGTGATGGAGCAATCACGATGGACTCTCCCGTATGGATGCCGAGGGGGTCGAAGTTTTCCATGTTGCAGACCGTGATGCAGTTGTCAAAACGGTCACGCACCACCTCATATTCGATCTCCTTCCAGCCTTTCAAAGACTTCTCCACCAAAACCTGGGGAGAGAAGGAGAATGCTTTCTCTGCCAGTTTGTTCAATTCCTCTTCGTTGTCACAGAAACCAGAGCCAAGACCACCGAGTGCATAAGCAGCACGGATGATGACAGGGTAGCCAAGGTCGGCAGCTGCTTTGCGTGCTTCCTCAATGGTTTCGCAAGCATGACTCTTGATAGTCTTCACCTCAATCTCATCCAGTTTCTTCACGAAGAGTTCGCGGTCTTCTGTGTCAATAATTGCCTGAACAGGTGTACCTAGCACCTTCACATTGTATTTCTCAAGAATCTTCTGCTGATAGAGCTCCACACCACAATTGAGTGCGGTCTGTCCACCGAATGCCAAGAGGATGCCCTGTGGCTTTTCCTTTTGGATGACCTTTTCCACGAAAAATGGCGTCACAGGCAAGAAATAAATCTTGTCGGCAACACCCTCGGAAGTCTGAACCGTCGCAATATTGGGATTAATGAGCACAGTCTCGATGCCCTCTTCCTTCAATGCTTTCAATGCCTGACTGCCTGAATAGTCAAACTCACCAGCTTCACCAATCTTTAAGGCTCCAGAGCCTAAGAGAAGAACTTTCTTTATATTTGAATCCATCATAGTCTTTGAGTCTTAAAGGAGTTTCACAAAATCATCAAAAAGGAATTCTGTATCGACAGGACCACTGGCTGCCTCTGGATGGAACTGCGCAGAGAACCAGGGATACTTCTTGTGGCGGATACCTTCGTTCGAACCATCATTCATGTTGACGAAGAGTGGTTCCCAATCATTAGGCAAGGTCTTGCTGTCCACTGCATATCCATGATTCTGCGACGTGATGAAACAGCGTTGTGTACCCACTTGCTGCACGGGTTGATTGTGTGAACGATGTCCGTATTTCAACTTATAGATAGTGGCACCAGCCGCCTTGGAGAGCAATTGGTTACCCATGCAGATACCCATGCAAGGACGAACCTTTCCTTTTTCTGATTCTGTCGTGAGGAACTTTTTGATATGCTCTACGGTTTCCACAGCGGTGTCGGGGTCGCCAGGACCATTCGCCAAGAAGAGACCGTCGAATTCAAGCGTATTGAAATCATAGTTCCAAGGAACGCGAATGACTTCAACGCCTCGTTTGAGCAAGCAGCGGATAATATTGTTTTTCACACCACAATCCACCAAGACCACCTTCTTTGAGGATGGCTCGTTCTTGTAACGAATCACTTCCTTGCAAGATACTTTAGCAATGTAATTCACACCCTCATATTGTGCGGTTGGGATATTGTCTGGTTCATCGTCAAAAAAAATCTTGCCCATCATCACACCATGTTCACGCAACACTTTGGTGAGGTAGCGTGTATCGATTCCAGTAATACCAGGCACCTGCTCACGCTTCAGCCAATCAGCAAGGCTCTCTTTGGCGTTCCAATGTGAATATTCAGTACTGTAATCGCTGACGATAATCGCTTCTGCATGAATCTTCTCGCTTTCCATATAGGTGGCGATACCGTTAGACTCAATGCTGAAGGATGGCACACCATAGTTTCCAACAAGAGGGTAGGTGAGCACCATCATCTGACCAGCATACGATGGGTCGGTCAAACTCTCTGGATAACCCATCATGGCTGTATTGAAGACCACCTCACCAGCCACAGGCTTTTCGTAACCGAATGATTTCCCATGAAAGGCTGTGCCGTCTTCTAATAGAAGTGTAACGTTTTTCATTTTGTCGTTTGAGTGTTTTTACAACTTATGAGTTATTATTCCACTGTCACTGATTTAGCCAAGTTTCTTGGTTGATCCACATCCTTGCCCTTCGCCACAGCGATGTAATAAGCAAGCATCTGCAACGGGATGGAAGCCAAGAGTGGCTCGAGGCATTCCTCTGTTTGTGGTAGTTCTATGACGGCATCAGCCATCTTTCGGATGGTTTCGTCGCCTTCACTGACAATTGCGATGACACGTGCTTTACGTGCCTTGATTTCCTGAATGTTGCTGACCACCTTTTCGTAGAGCACATTCTTTGTGGCCACCACCACCACAGGCATCTCGTCATCTATCAGCGCAATGGGACCATGTTTCATCTCTGCAGCAGGATAACCTTCTGCATGGATGTATGAAATTTCTTTCAATTTCAACGCTCCTTCCAGTGCAACAGGGTAGTTGTAACCACGACCCAAGTACAGGAAGTTATGTGCATAGGTGAAGATGCGACTGATATCCTTGATGTCATCACTCAGCTTGAGCAGTTGTTTCATCTTCTCGGGGATGGCATTCAAGGCCTTCAATACTTTTGTATAACGTACATTGTCAATCGTTCCTCTTTCTTTTCCCAATGCTAATGCCAACATCATGAGCACCGTCACCTGACCTGTAAATGCCTTAGTGGAAGCCACACCAATTTCTGGTCCTACGTGGATGTATGAACCCGTGTGGGTGGCACGAGGTATGCTTGAACCGATGGCGTTACAGATGCCATAGATGAAAGCACCCTTGCTTTTAGCCAGTTCTATAGCTGCTAATGTGTCGGCAGTCTCACCTGACTGACTGATGGCGATGACAACATCTTGGTCGTTGATGACAGGCTTGCTGTAACGGAACTCACTGGCATATTCCACCTCAACAGGAATCTGACAAAAATCTTCAATGAGTTGTTTGCCAATCAAACCTGCGTGCCAAGAAGTTCCACATGCCACGATGATGATGCGACGAGGATTGATGAGCTGTTTCCGGTAGTCGATGATGGCTGAAAGTACCACATTGTTTGCCTCCACATTCACACGACCTCTCATACAGTCTTTCAGACAATCGGGCTGTTCAAAGATTTCCTTCAGCATGAAATGAGGGAAGCCACCTTTCTCTATTTGTGCCAAGTTGAGGTCCACTTTCGTCACTTCATGTTCCATCTTCTCATTGTTGAAATCAACCACTTCGACCTCTTTACCACGACGAATGACGGCAATGTCTTTATCGTCCAGATAGATTACCTTGTCCGTGTATTCAATGATAGGACTGGCATCAGAACCCAAGAAGAACTCATCTTCACCAATACCTACTACCAATGGACTGCTCTTGCGAGCTGCAATGATTTGGTCGGGGTCATCCTTGTCGAGAATAGCGATGGCATACGCACCAATCACAGAACGCAAAGCGAGGCGCACTGCTGTGAGCAAGTCCACATTCTTTTTCGTGCGTACATATTCTATTAATTGTACCAGCACTTCTGTGTCAGTATTACTCTTGAACTCGATGCCATGTTCCTGCAATTGCTTCTTCAGCACTGCATAGTTCTCGATGATGCCATTATGGATAATTGCCAAATTGCCCGTATAAGAGATGTGTGGGTGGGCATTTGTAGAATTAGGTTCTCCGTGTGTTGCCCAACGAGTGTGGGCGATACCGACGGTTCCTGTGATGTCTTTGTCAGCAGCATAAGCCTCCAAGTCTGCCACCTTTCCCTTGGTCTTATAGACTCTCAAATCTCCATTTTCAGTCAATAGGGCCACTCCTGCACTGTCATAACCTCTGTATTCCAAACGCTTAAGTCCCTTGATCAAAACAGGGTAGGCACTACGTTTGCCTAAATATCCTACAATTCCACACATAATAGCATTTCATTTGTTTGTGCAAAGGTACGGAATAATTCTCTTTTTATCATTATTTTCCTTGATATTTTTTATAATTGAAAGTGAAAATATGATTTCTCGTGACGAAATGTCACAAAAAGAGCATATCCAATAGACGGATATGCTCTCTTTGTTGGTATGACGTTTTTGTGTTCATTATTGCAATTCTTCATTGGTGTAACCCTCAGGCATTCTACGACAGTTGTAACTTGATGCCATGATTTCGCCGTAAGCACCAGCTGAAAGGAGAGCGATGAGATCACCACGTTTTGTCTTTGCCAGCGAAATGTCTTTGTCGAAGACATCGGATGACTCGCAGATAGGACCCACCACATCGTAGGTGTCTGTCTCTGCCGTGTTGCTGGTGAGGTTGACAATTTTATGGTGTGCATCGTAGAGAGCTGGACGGATGAGGTCGGTGAAACCTGCATCTACAATCGCAAACTTCTTGATGGCGTTCTCCTTCACATAAAGAACCTTGGTGATAAGGGCACCACACTGACCTACGACAGCACGTCCAAGTTCGAAGTGAACGGTCTGGCCAGGGCGTAGTTTCAGGTACTTGTCATAAACGGCAAAGTAATCCTTGAAGTTGGGGATAGGGTTGCCTTGTGGATTTGAGTAGTCAATGCCAAGACCACCACCCACATTCACAATCTCAATCTTGATGCCAGCTGCCTCCAGTTGGTCTTGCAAGTCGTTAATACGATGGGCGAGGGCGATGAAATCGTCCATCTCCAGAATCTGAGAACCGATGTGGAAGTGCAAGCCCTTGAACTGCACGTTCTTCATTCCTTGAGCCAAACGAATCACCTTCTCCATATCCTGCATGTCAATGCCAAACTTGTTCTCAGCCAAACCTGTGGTGATATTGGCGTGCGTGTGGGCACCAACGTTGGGGTTGATGCGGAAGCACACTGTGGCAACCTTTCCCTTCTTGGCAGCAATCTCGTTGATGACTTCCAATTCAGGAATACTCTCCACGTTGAAGCAGAAGATGTCCTTGTCGAGTCCTAACTCAATTTCCCAATCGCTTTTGCCCACTCCGGCAAAGACGATTTTATTGGCAGGGAAGCCTGCCTTGAGCACTTGCTCAATTTCGCCACCTGATACGCAGTCAATACCGAAACCAGCCTCATTGATAACGCTCAGCACCTTCATGTTGGCGTTAGCCTTTACAGCATAGTGGACGAAAAAGTTGTCGTGCTTCTTGATTTCTGCGTTGATGGCGTCGAGCGTCTGGCGCAGGATGTTTGTGTCGTAATAGTAGAAAGGCGTGCGGATGTTCGCAAGCCTTTCCATATTAAATTTGATACCCATAATCTTTATTCGTTAAACAGATGGTCGCTGAGTGATTGCAGTGCCTTCTTTTTGTCGTCTGCTGAAATGAGGAAGGAGATGTTGTGGTTGGAACCTCCGTAGGAAATCATGCGGACAGGAATTTCCTTGAGTGCCTCGGTTGCCTTGCTTTCGAAACCAACGTTCTCAGCATCGAGGTCACCTACCACACAAATGATACACATATCCTTGTCCACGTGTACATGACCGAATTTCTTCAGTTCGTTCACGATGGCATCAAGGTTGGTGATGTTGTCGATAGACACGCTCACACCCACTTCTGAGGTGGCGATCATGTCGATGGAAGTCTTGTATGATTCGAAAATTTCGAATACCTTGCGAAGGAAACCATAAGCCAACAGCATGCGTGAAGAAGTGATTTTGATGGCTGTGATGTTGTCTTTGGCAGCCACAGCCTTAATCTTTCCACGTTCAGTTTCGTTGCTGATGACAGTGCCAGGAGCTGTTGGATCCATTGTGTTGAGCAACTTCACTGGAATACCTGCATACTTAGCTGGTTGCACACAAGTTGGGTGCAGAATCTTCGCACCGAAGTATGCCAGTTCGGCAGCCTCCTCGAAGTGCAGATGATTGACAGGAGAAGTGTTCTCAACGAAACGAGGGTCGTTGTTGTGCATACCGTCAATGTCTGTCCAAATCTGGATTTCTGATGCACCCACAGCTGCACCAATCAATGATGCCGTGTAGTCAGAACCGCCACGTTGCAGGTTGTCCACCTCGCCGTATGCATTGCGGCAGATGAACCCCTGTGTGATGTAGATTTCCTTGCCTGGATTCTCGTCAAGCTGCACCTTGATTTTCTCACGGATATACTCGAGGTCAGGCTCAGAGTTCTTGTCTGTGCGCATGAACTCCAAGGCAGGAATCAGCATGGCGTTGTAACCCTGTTCGATGAGGTAATTCGTCACCATGTTGGTGGAAATGATTTCACCCTGAGCCACGATGATTTTCTCCTCAAACATCGTGAAGATGCCTTTGGTGAAAGAACGCAGGTAGTCAAACTCCTCTTTCATGAACTGAAGCGTCTTCCGCTTCATCTCGTCAGTCGAGTAGAGTTCATCCACATGCTTCTTATATTTCTTCTCAAGTGCGTTGATGGTTTCGTTCGCACCTTCTGGTTTTTTTTTGTAGAGGTAATCTGAGATTTCCACCAGTGAGTTGGTCGTGCCTGACATAGCTGAGAGAACGACAATCTTCTGCTCGCCGTCAGTGATGAGTTTTACGACATCCTTCATTCGCTGAGGAGTGCCTACGGATGTTCCGCCAAACTTAAGTACTTTCATAATATATATTATATGTGTATTGTTTTTAATCTAATTCTTCTGTTTCTTCAGTATCTTCTTCTCGTTCCTGAAGCGTCATGTCAGTCAGTTGATGATTCTCACAGAGCAATTGGCGTCCAGGGAACTCTTCGATTAAGTTCAGGTTGTGGGTGATCATCACGACGGTGCTTCCTGACTGACAGATTTGTCGCAGAAGTTCCACAATCTGACGACTGGTCTCTGCATCGAGGTTTCCCGTTGGCTCGTCGGCAAGGATGAGTCGGGGACGGTTCAGAATCGCACGCGCGATGACGATACGCTGTTGTTCACCTCCTGAAAGTTCCGACGGCATCTTGTAGCCCTTGGTTGACATTCCCACCAACTCCAGCACGTCGCTGATGCGCTGGTTGATGTCCACCTTGTTCTTCCAACCCGTTGCCTTCAGCACAAAACGCAGGTTTGCATCTACCGTGCGGTCAGTCAGCAGTTGGAAGTCCTGAAAGATGATGCCCAACTTCTTGCGGAGTTCTGGCAGGTGTCGGCGCTTGAGTCCGTTCATCTCATAATCGAGCACCTTAGCCTCGCCTTCCTTCACAGGGATTTCGCCATAGAGCGTCTTCAAGAATGAGCTTTTGCCTGTGCCCACTTTGCCCGTCAGATAGACGAATTCTCCTTCGCCAATCTGCACATTGACATCTTGGAGCACCAGTTGCGACTCCTGATAGACGTTGACGTTCTTGTAATCGATTAGATTCATTGTTTTTTAGTGTTTATGCCAGTTGGGGTCGTGACGTTCAGCCAGTTCGGCTGCCAAGTCTTCGATGGTCAAGCCCTTTGAGGTGAGCAGCACGATGAGGTGGTAGAGCATATCGGATGCTTCATACACCAGTCGCTCGTTGTTGTTTGCCACAGCCTCGATGACAGCCTCCAATGCCTCTTCGCCGACCTTCTGTGCCATGCGGTGGCAACCATCCTTGAAGAGGGAAGTGGTGTAACTGCCCTCAGGCATCTCCTCATGACGCTTCTCGATGAAACGCTGCAACTCCACCAGGAACATGATAGGGTTGTCATTTTTCTCGTCCCAGCAAGTGTCAGCACCCGTGTGGCACACTGGTCCTACAGGGTTAGCTTTGATAAGCAGCGTGTCCTTGTCGCAGTCGTTCAGAATCTCCACCACGTTGAGGAAGTTGCCGCTTGTCTCGCCCTTTGTCCAAAGTGTCTGGCGAGTGCGGCTATAGAAAGTCACTTTTCCTGTCTCCACTGTCTTCTTGTATGCCTCCTCGTTCATGAAGCCGAGCATCAGCACCTTCAGTGTCTTGGCATCCTGCACAATCGCAGGCACCAGACCGTCCATTTTGTTGAAATCAATTTCCATTATCTTTTTTCTTTTTCAATTTACAATCTCACGTTCACTCCCTCGCTGGTCAGATACTGCTTCAGTTCAGGAATGGGAATCTCTCCGAAGTGGAACACGCTGGCTGCCAAAGCGGCATCGCTGTGTCCATTCAGGAACGTGTCGCGGAAGTGTTCCTTACTTCCTGCACCACCTGAGGCAATCACTGGAATGGTCAGGGAATCTGCCAACTTTCGGAGTGCCACATCTGCAAAGCCTCGCTTCACGCCATCGTGATTCATCGACGTGAACAGAATTTCACCAGCACCTCTCTCGTTCGCCTCTTTTGCCCAGTCGAAGAGCTTGTATTGGGTCGGAACACGACCTCCATTCACGTAGCACACCCAGTCGCCGTCAATCAGCGGGTCACCATTCTCATGAACCGTGTCATCCTCACATTTCGCATCAATCGCCACCACGCATACCTGACTGCCAAAGTGCTTCGCAATCTCATCAATCAGTTCAGGTCGTCTCAAGGCTGCTGAGTTGATACTCACCTTGTCGGCACCAGCATTCAGGAGTCTGTCAACATCTGACAGCTCATTGATGCCGCCACCTACAGTGAAGGGAATATTGATTTCCTGTGCGATGCGCTTCACCAATTCTGTGAATGTCTTGCGTCCCTCATGCGAAGCCGTGATGTCCAGATACACCAGTTCATCCGCACCTTGGTCACTATAAAGTTTGCCCAGTTCAATCGGGTCGCCAGCCTGACGAAGGTTCACGAAGTTCGTACCCTTCACCGTCTGTCCGTCCTTGATATCCAGACAAGGTATGATTCTCTTTGCTAACATGCTTTTCTAAACTGTAAACAGTAAACCCATAAATTTACCCCACGTACTTCTCCAACTCTTCCATCTTAATCTTTCCCTCGTAAATCGACTTGCCAAACACCACGGCAGGGATGCCTGCCGAATTCAGTTTGTCAATGTCCTCCACACAGCTCACACCACCGCTGGCAATCAAATACAGGTTAGGGAATTCCTTCATGATGTCCTCATACAACTGGATGGCAGGTCCTTCCAGCATTCCATCCTTGCTGATGTCGGTGCAGAGCACATTGTCCACGCCTTTTGCCACATAGCGATGCAGGAACGGCAGCAGTTCATCTTCTCCTTCTTCTTTCCAGCCGTTGATGCTGATGCGTCCGTTCTTCACGTCGGCGCCAAGGATGATTTTGTTGTCGTTGTACTTCTCGAGCCAAGTCTCAAACAGGGTGGGGTTCTTCACAGCCACACTGCCGATGGTCACCATCGTGGCACCGCTAGCAAAGGCAATGTCGATGTCCTCGTCCGACTTGATGCCACCGCCGAAGTCAATCACCAGAGAAGTGTGGTCGGCAATACGCTCGATGGTCTTGTAGTTGACGATGTGCTGTGAACGCGCACCATCCAGATCGACCGTGTGCAAACGACGGATGCCGTGAGCCTCAAACATCTTGGCAACCTCCACGGGGTCTTCGTTATAGACTTTCTTCGTGTCGTAGTCGCCTTGTGTCAGACGCACGCATTTACCGTCAATAATGTCAATCGCTGGAATTATCTCAATCATTTCAGTTCAATAAAATTCTTTAATATCCTTTCGCCCACCTTGCCACTCTTTTCAGGGTGGAATTGCGTGGCATAGAAGTTATCCTTATGCAGCGCAGAAGAGTAGGGCTGAATGTAGTTTGTCGTGGCAATCGTCCAGTCGCAGGTCGGCACGTAGAAACTGTGGATGAAATACACAAACTCAGGCTTCTCAAACCCTGCAAACAGGGGACTCTTCACATCCTCCACCGTGTTCCATCCCATCTGTGGCACTTTGTCCTCGTGCGCTTGTGGAATGAAACGCTTCACCTCCACGTCGAACACCCCCAGACAGTCCGTGTCCTGCTCCTCGCTGTGTCGGCACAACAGCTGCATGCCGATGCAGATGCCCAGCACAGGCTGCTTCAGACCCACAATCACCTCATCCAGTCGATGTGCCTTCAGATAAGCCATCGTGCTGTGTGCCTCGCCCTGTCCAGGGAAGATGACGCGGTCGGCAGATTGAATCAATTCGGGGTTGTCAGTCACCATCGGTTCCAGTCCCAAACGCCTTACAGCATTCTCCACAGATCCGATGTTGCCCGCATTATATTTTACGATTGCTACGTTCATTTTGCTTCACTAAACCATATAAAACGGGGACAAAGGTACGACTTTTCCATGACATACATACAATATTTAATAAGAAATCACATCATCTTCCCGTTGGAATCAGCATTTTTCACCAAAATCACCTTTGCCCACAACATTTAAATTCTCTTTTTCGTATCAAAAGGTTACTTTCTCTGCACCACAGGCACGATGTGGGATAAAATTGAGGGCATCGATGAAAAAATGCATGAAAAATAGTGTGATATTGAGGAAATTGTAGTAACTTTGCAGCCGATTTTGAGAGATTGGCAACTGATGCTGAGTTTATCAGTTGCTGATTATTTGTGTGAAAATCTATAATTAAGGTAAAAATATGAACATTTCAGTTGAGAACATTGACAAGGTAAATGCGGTCATCACAGCCGTGGTGGAACCAGCCGACTATACAGAGAAGTATGAGAAGGCTATCAAGGACGCTAAGAAGAAAATGAACATGCCAGGCTTCCGTCCAGGTATGGTGCCAGTTGGCTTGATTAAGAAGCAGTTTGGCGTGAGCATCCTCGCAGACGAGGTGAACAAGGTGCTTCAGGAGGGTCTTTTCGGCTATATCCGCGAGAACAAGATTAACATGCTGGGCGAGCCTCTGCCCACTGAGGATAACAACAATGTAGACCTGAAAGAGGGCGAGAGCTTCACTTTCAAGTTCGACTTGGCGATTGCACCTGAGTTTGAGGTGTCGCTGACCAAGAAGGACAAGATTGACTACTACAACGTGGACGTGACTGACCAGATGGTGGAGAACCAGGTGGAGATGTACCGTCAGCGTGGTGGCAAGTACGAAAAGGTGGACTCTTATGAGGACAACGATATGATCAAGGGTGTCATCACTGAGCTGGACGTGGAGAATCCTGTGACAGCGGAGGACGTGGTGATGTTGCCTAAGTATTTCAAGAACGATGACCAGAAGAAGTTCTTCGATGGTGCGAAGGTGAACGACATCGTGACTTTCAACCCATCTGTGGCATACAACGACAACGAGGCTGAGCTGACTTCCCTGTTGAAGGTGGAGAAAGAGGATGCTCTGAATCACAAGGGTGAGTTCAACTTCCAGATCACAGAGATCACTCGTTTCGTGCCAGGTCCTTTCAACCAGGAGTTGTTCGACACAGTGTTCCCTGGTGGTGAGGTGAAGACTGAGGCAGATTTCCGTGCAAAGGTGAAGGAGTTGATTGCTGACCAGTTCAAGAAGGACAGCGACTACAAGTTCCTCCTCGACGTTCGCAAGCACGTAACCAAGAAGGTGGGCAAACTTGAGTTCCCAGAGGAGAAGCTGAAGAAGATTCTGTTGGCGAACACAGGCGACCAGGCAAAGGTGGACGCTCAGTTTGACAAGAGCATTGAGGAGTTGACTTGGCACCTCATCAAGGAGAAGCTCGTGGAGCAGAACGAGGTGAAGGTGGATGACGAGGATGTGAAGAACATGGCGAAGGAAGTGACTCGCATGCAGTTCGCTCAGTATGGTATGTTGAACATCCCAGATGAGTATCTTGAGAACTCAGTGAAGGAGATGCTGAAGAAGCGCGAGACGGTGGACAACCTCATCGACCGTTGCATTGAGGTGAAGTTGGGCGTTGCCATCAAGGAGAAGGTGACCCTGAAGGAGAGCACAGTCAGCGCAGAAGACTTCAACAAGATGTTCGAGCAGTAAACATTTCTTAAAAATAGAAAAAAAAGTGGCAAGAATTTTGGTTCTTACCACTTTTTTTATACCTTTGTGTTCCAAAATGAAATTTCAAGAGACTTAACGAACACTTTTATGATAAACGACTTTAAGAAATATGCTACTAAGCATTTGGGAATGAGCAGTATGGTGCTTGACGACGTGATCAAATCTCAAGCAGGTTATTTGAACCCTTATATTTTGGAGGAAAGACAACTGAATGTCACTCAGCTTGACGTTTTCTCACGTTTGATGATGGACAGGATTATTTTCCTCGGCACAGAGGTGAACGACTATACTGCCAATGTGCTTCAGGCGCAGATGTTGTATCTGGACAGCGTGGATAGCGCGAAGGACATCAGCATCTACATCAATTCTCCTGGTGGTAGCGTGTATGCAGGTTTGGGCATTTACGACACGATGCAATTCATCAACAGCGATGTGCAGACCATCTGTACGGGTATGGCTGCCAGCATGGCTGCTGTTCTGTTGGTGGCAGGCAAGGAAGGCAAGCGTAGTGCCTTGCCTCACAGCCGTATCATGATTCACCAGCCAATGGGTGGTGCACAGGGACAGGCAAGCGACATCGAGATCACAGCTCGTGAGATTCAGAAACTGAAGAAGGAACTCTATACCATCATCAGCGATCACAGCCATCAGCCTTTCGACAAGGTGTGGGCAGACAGCGATCGCGACTACTGGATGACAGCCGAAGAGGCTAAGGAGTACGGTATGGTGGACGAAGTGCTTTCGAGAAAAGGTTGATGGATAGTATACAGTTTACCGTTTACAGTTTATAAGTCAAAGGTTTCCCCAAATCCGTAAACAGTAAACCGTAAACTCCCAATATACATTATATATAATAATAAGGAAAGAAATAAGTGGCAAAAATCAATAAATGCTCGTTCTGTGGCCGTACTGAACATGAGGTGAACTTGCTGATATACGGTATTGATGGCTACATTTGTGATGAATGTGCGGAGCAGGCGATGAACATCATTAAGGAGACGAGGGCGTCGAAGGGTGCCGACAAGAAGTTGGAAAACCTGCCCACTCCTATGGAAATCAAGGCATATCTGGACAAATATGTAATTGGTCAGGATGCTGCGAAGATTGCTTTGTCTGTGGCTGTCTATAATCACTATAAGCGTCTGAACCATCGTGGTGAGACGGATGATGTTGAACTGGAAAAGTCGAACATCATCATGGTGGGAAGCACTGGTACAGGAAAGACTTTGCTTGCAAGGACGATTGCCAAGATGCTGTTGGTGCCATTCGCCATTGTGGATGCAACAGTATTGACAGAAGCAGGCTATGTGGGTGAGGACGTGGAGAGTCTTTTGGCTCGACTCTTGCAGGCTGCCGATGGTGATGTGAAGTTGGCAGAGAAGGGTATTGTCTTCATTGACGAGATTGACAAGATTGCCCGCAAGGGTGACAACCCCAGCATCACGCGAGATGTGAGTGGTGAAGGTGTGCAGCAGGGACTCTTGAAACTGCTGGAGGGCAGCATCGTGAATGTGCCTCCTCAGGGTGGACGAAAGCACCCAGAACAGCAGTTCATCCAAGTGGACACTCGCAACATCCTCTTCATCTGTGGTGGTGCATTCGATGGCATTGAAAAACGTATTGCCCAGCGTCTGAACACTCATGTGGTCGGATTTGACGCTGCTCGGAATGTGGCGAAGATAGACAAGTCAAACATGATGCAGTATATTGCACCCATGGACTTGAAGTCGTTTGGCTTGATTCCCGAAATTATTGGTCGTCTGCCTATCTTGACACACCTGGAACCATTGGACAGAAAGGCGTTGCGCTCCATCCTGACGGAACCCAAGAACTCGATTGTCAAGCAGTATAAGAAGATGTTCGAGATTGATGGCGTGAAGTTGACCTTCCAAGAGGAAGTGCTGGATTACGTGGTGGACAAAGCCATTGAGTTCAGTTTGGGTGCACGAGGTTTACGCTCCCTCATCGAAGTCATCATGATGAAGCCGATGTTTGAGGTTCCATCAACCGACTTGAAAGAGTTTGTGGTGACGCTCGATTTTGCACGTCAACAGGTGGAAAATGCTAACATGGCAGTACTAAAAGAAAGTACAGAAGATAAGTAAATGTGATTTTTTCCTAAAAATGTCACACTTTTCTTGTTTTTTCTTTGAAAATACAAAACAGACTCTTAACTTTGTTGATACTTTGTTGATAGAATGCGTAATGTTCCCTCAATATAATGCTCTCTAACATCTAATTTTCTAACATCTAATGAAGAAATTTACAACACTCCAGCAAGCGCTGAAATACTACTTTGGCTTTGACACGTTCAAAGGTGACCAAGAGGCTATCATCAAAAACCTTCTTGATCATAAGGACACCTTTGTGCTGATGCCAACTGGTGGCGGTAAGTCTTTGTGCTACCAGTTGCCTGCATTGCTGATGGAGGGAACGGCGATTGTGATTTCTCCGCTGATTGCCTTGATGAAGAACCAAGTGGATGCCATCAAGCACATCAGCGAGGAGGACAGCGTGGCTCATTTCATCAATTCTTCATTGAGCAAGGCGAATATTGACCAGGTGAAGGCTGACATCATGGCGGGCAAGACGAAGATGCTGTATGTTGCCCCTGAATCGTTGACCAAGGAGGATAACGTGGATTTCCTGAGACAGGTCAACATCTCATTCTTTGCCATCGACGAAGCGCATTGTATTTCAGAATGGGGACATGATTTCCGTCCTGAGTATCGCAAGATCCGTCCAGTCATCAACTGGATTGCGATGGCGCCTGTTATCAAGTTGTTCTTGCCAAGAGAGAAATTGCTTGTCATCAAGGCAATCAGCGATACTTATCGCCAGAAGAAGCAGAAATATGATGAGATGAGCAAGGACTTCAAGCAGTTCCCAGAACGCGTGGATGAGAAAGAGATGGAGGCCTTGGGCAATAGTGTGAAGGGATTGGCAGAAGTCATTGACTTCATGGCTGAGATGAAAGACCAGATTAAGGAGAAGTCAGACAAGTGTCCTCGATTGGATTCCCATTTCGTGGATGCCTTGTTGGAAATGATGCCAGGCATCCGTCGCGACTATCAGTCTTTGCGTGAGCGGATGGCTGATGAGCCTGCTGTGATGGCATTGCCCGACCTCCCAACCGATGAAGCCATCAAGGAGGCTTCCTCCAAGATATATGACGCTCCAGTCATTGCCCTGACTGCTACAGCGACTGACAAGGTGCGTAACGATATCAAGAAGAATCTGGGCATCATTGACGCCAAGGACTACAAATCTTCCTTCAACCGTCAGAACCTCTACTATGAGGTGCGCCAGAAAACTGCGGATGTGGAAAAGGACATCATCAAGTTCATCAAGCAGCATCCGAACAAGAGTGGTATCATCTACTGCCTGAGCCGTAAGAAGGTGGAGGATTTGGCAGAGGTGCTTCGTGCCAACAACATCAAGGCGGCTGCCTACCATGCAGGTATGGACAACAAAGACCGCAATGAAACACAGGACGATTTCATCATGGAACGCGTGGATGTCATTGTGGCTACGATTGCCTTTGGTATGGGTATTGACAAACCCGATGTGCGCTATGTCATCCATTACGATATCCCCAAGAGTTTGGAGGGCTATTATCAGGAGACAGGTCGTGCAGGACGAGATGGCGGCGAAGGTAAGTGCATCACCTATTATTGCCACAAGGACCTTGAGAAGCTGGAGAAGTTCATGAAGGACAAGACGCCAGCGGAGAAAGATATCGGCACCCATCTCTTGAGTGAGACAGCCGCCTACTGTGAATCGTCCGTTTGTCGTCGCAAGATGCTGTTGCATTACTTTGGCGAGGAATACGACAAGGACAATTGTGGTAACTGCGACAACTGTCTGCATCCGAAGACCAAGAGCGACCAGAAGGACAACCTCTTGCTGGCTCTGCAAACCATCTTGGCGGTGAAGGAGAACTTCAGGAAAGAACATATCATCAACATCTTACGAGGTGAAGAGAATGAAACCATCCTGAGTCACAAGCACGACAAACTGGAGCAGTTTGGTACTGGCGCAGATGTGGAGGAAACCATGTGGGATGCCATCTTCATACAAGCAGGTCTCGATGGCTACATCGACAAGGAAGTGGAATCTTATGGTTCTCTGAAACTGACGAAGGCGGGCAAGAAATTCATCAAGAAACCCGTGCCGTTCATGGTGGTGGAGAACAACGACTTCGATGGTGATTTCGATGACAGTTCCGACCAAGGAGGTACAGGCGTGGCAGACGAGGTGTTGTATGGCATGCTGTTAGACCTTCGGAAGAAAATCGCCCAAAAATACGATGTCCCTCCGTATGTGGTGTTCCAGGATGCATCGCTCGAATCAATGTCCACCCTGTATCCTGTCAACGAAGAGGAATTGCAAAACATCCCAGGCGTGGGGGCAGGAAAAGCCAAACGCTATGGTGCAGAGTTCTGCAAACTCATCCAGAGACATTGTGAAGATAATGACATCGTTCGTCCTACCGATATGCGTGTCAGGACAGTAGCCAATAAATCAAAAGTGAAAGTAAAAATCATACAAGCCATCGACCGAAAGGTAAGCCTTGAGGACATTGCCAAGAGCAACGGACTCGACTTCGACGAATTGCTCGATGAGATGGAGGCAATCGTATATAGTGGTACGAAACTCAACATCGACTATTACTTCGAGGACATCGAGATGGATGAAGACATCATCGATGAAATCTACGACTATTTCCGTCAGAGCGACACCGACGATTTGGACACAGCGCTCGACAACCTCGATGGCGACATCTACGAGGAAGATGTAAGGCTTGTTCGCATCAAGTTCATTAGCGAATTGGCGAACTAAAGATGAAAATTGAAAGTGAGAAGTGAAAAAATTTACTTTTCACTTTCTTTTTCTTTGTCATGTCGCAAAAAAGCCTTACCTTTGCATGCAATAAATACCCAAATATTATGTCATCATTTATTGCAGATAAAGTTGTAATGGAGGGACTGACTTTTGATGATGTGCTGCTCATTCCAGCATATTCACAGGTTCTTCCTCGCGAGGTGACACTCGCCACCAAGTTCTCACGTAACATTGAATTGCAGATTCCTTTCGTGACAGCCGCTATGGATACTGTCACTGAGGCTCCTATGGCGATTGCCATTGCCCGAGAGGGAGGAATTGGTGTGATTCACAAGAATATGTCCATCGAGGACCAGGCACGTCAGGTTGCCATCGTGAAGCGTGCAGAGAATGGTATGATCTACGACCCTGTCACGATCAAGCGTGGTTCCACGGTGAAGGATGCGCTGGCTATCATGCAGGAATATCATATTGGTGGTATTCCAGTGGTGGATGATATCAACACGCTTGTCGGCATTGTGACCAACCGTGACCTCCGTTTCCAGACAGATATGAACAAGAAGATTGACGATGTGATGACGAAGGAGAACCTGGTGGTCACTCATCAGCAGGCTGACCTTGAGAGCGCATCACGCATTCTTCTGGAACACAAGATTGAGAAACTCCCAGTAGTGGATAGCGACAATAAACTGATTGGTCTGATCACCTACAAGGACATCACGAAGGCAAAGGACAAGCCCAATGCCTGCAAGGACTCCAAGGGACGTCTGCGCGTGGCTGCTGGTGTGGGTGTGACAGCCGACACTTTCGAGCGTATGGAAGCACTGGTGAAGGCAGGTGTGGATGCCATCGTCATCGACACGGCTCATGGTCACTCCAAGGGTGTGATTGACAAGGTGCGTGAGGCAAAGGCTGCCTTCCCAGATGTGGACATCGTGGTGGGTAACATTGCAACAGGCGAAGCAGCCAAGGCACTTGTTGAAGCAGGTGCTGATGCTGTGAAGGTGGGTATTGGTCCTGGTTCTATCTGTACCACTCGCGTGGTGGCAGGTGTAGGCGTACCTCAGTTGAGCGCTGTCTATGATGTGGCAAAGGCACTTGAAGGAACTGGTGTGCCACTCATTGCTGATGGTGGTCTCCGCTATTCAGGCGATGTGGTGAAGGCATTGGCTGCAGGTGGCTATTGCGTGATGATTGGTTCGCTGGTGGCTGGTACAGAAGAGGCTCCAGGTGAGACCATCCTCTTCAATGGCCGTAAGTTCAAGAGCTATCGTGGTATGGGTTCTCTCGAGGCAATGGAGAATGGTTCTAAGGACCGTTATTTCCAGGGTGGCGTGACAGAGACCAAGAAACTGGTGCCAGAAGGCATCGCTGGTCGTGTTCCTTACAAAGGCACCGTTCAGGAAGTCATCTATCAGTTGGTCGGTGGTCTTCGTTCAGGTATGGGTTATTGTGGTGCTGCCAGCATCCTCGACCTCCACAACGCCAAGTTCACTCGCATCACCAACGCTGGTGTGCAGGAGAGCCATCCACACGAGGTCATCATCACGAGTGAGGCTCCTAACTATAGCGTTCGTAGCAACTAATAAAAAGACAATCATAATAAAGGGCTGTACCAATCGGTGCAGCCCTTTATTTGTTGATGTATGTATGTTTTATGCTTGCTCTTTCAGCATCGCGTCAATGTTGGCAGCAGCCTTGCGACCATCACCCATTGCCAAGATGACTGTAGCACCACCACGCACGATGTCGCCACCTGCAAAGATGGTTGGGATGTTCGACTGCATCTTCTCGTTCACAGCGATGGTGTTCTTGCGACCCAGTTCGAGACCTTCCACAGACTTTGGAACGATTGGGTTGGGAGACACACCCACTGCCACAACGGCGAGGTCGATGTCGCGAGTGACAATCTTGCCTTCCACAGGGATAGGGGAACGACGGCCTGATGCATCTGGCTCGCCCAATTCCATCACCTGGAGTTTCACCTGCGTCACGTTGCCCTTCTCGTCAGCGATGTATTCGATAGGGTTGTGGAGCGTGAGGAACTCGATGCCCTCTTCCTTAGCATGCTTCACCTCTTCGAGACGTGCAGGCATTTCAGCCTCGCTACGACGGTAAGCGATGAACACGTTCTCAGCACCCAGACGCTTTGCCGTACGGCAAGAGTCCATAGCAGTGTTACCACCACCGACAACCATCACGTTCTTAGCCTTCACGATAGGTGTGTCAGATGCAGGGTTGCTGGCATCCATGAGGTTGATACGAGTGAGGTATTCGTTAGATGACATGATGCCCACGCTGTTCTCACCAGGGATGTTCATGAAGTTAGGCAGACCTGCACCAGAAGCCACGAAGATAGCCTTGTAGCCCTCCTTCTCGAGGTCCTCGATCGTAATGGTCTTACCCACGATGCAATCCTTCACGAAGTTCACACCAATCTTGCGGAGGTTCTCGATTTCCACATCCACGATGGCGTTAGGCAGACGGAACTCAGGAATACCATACTTGAGCACACCGCCAATCTCGTGCAATGCCTCGAACACAGTCACTTCGTAACCAGCCTTCGCCAAGTCGCCTGCACAAGAAAGACCTGCAGGACCTGAACCCACGATAGCCACCTTCTTGCCGTTCTTTGGCGCACACTCTGGGAGTGCCATCTTGCCTGACTGGCGTTCGAAGTCAGCAGCGAAACGCTCCAAGTTACCGATAGCCACAGCCTTGTGACCCATCTTCAGGTGGATACACTTGCTCTCACACTGCTTCTCCTGAGGACATACACGACCACAGACAGCGGGTAGGGCAGAAGTGGCTTTGAGCACCTTGGCAGCCTCCAAGAACTGACCACGCTCGATGTTCTTCACGAACGATGGGATATTGATGCTGACAGGACAGCCCTCCATACAAGAAGGCTTCACGCAGTCGAGACAACGCTTTGCTTCCGTGAGTGCCTGGTCGATGGTGAGACCCGTGTTCACCTCCTCAGTGCGAGTGGTGGCACGATAGACAGGGTCAAGTTCGCCCATCACGCAACGCTCAATCTCGCCACGCTCCTTTGCCTTCATGCTGCCAGCCAATTCCTTGCGCCATGCAGCGTTGCGGTCGAGGAGTTCAGCCAGTGGCGTGTCAGTCGTCATGCCAGCAGCGTCAGCCTTCGCCTCTTCCTTCTTCGTGGCAGCAACACCTTCCACGTGCTCCTCCAACTTCTTCATCTCTTCGATTTCGATAGGCTTGAAGGCACCCATACGCTTGAACATCTCGTCGAAGTCCACCTCGTGACCGTCAAACTCAGGACCATCCACGCAGACGAAACGAGTCTTGCCACCCACCGTGATACGGCAAGCACCACACATACCCGTACCGTCCACCATGATCGTGTTGAGCGACACGTCAGTAGGCACGTTATATTTCTTTGTCAAGAGACAGCAGAACTTCATCATGATGGCAGGACCAATGGCAAAGCACTTGTCCACCTTCTCGCGCTGAATCACCTGCTCGATGCCGACAGTCACCACACCCTTCTGACCGTACGAACCGTCGTCCGTCATGATGATGACCTCGTCAGAGTGCTTGCGCACCTCATCCTCGAGGATGATCAACTCCTTCGTGCGACCAGCCAACACAGACACGACCTTGTTGCCAGCAGCCTTCAAAGCCTTGATGATAGGGAGCATGGGAGCCACACCCACACCACCACCGGCACAAACGACCGTGCCGAACTTCTCGATGTGAGTAGCCTGACCCAGAGGACCCACCACGTCAGTGATGTAGTCACCCTCATTGAGGTTACAGAGTTTAGTAGAAGAATAACCCACCTTCTGCACCACCAGTGTGATGGTGCCAGCTTCGATGTCGCTGTCAGCGATGGTGAGAGGCATGCGCTCGCCCTGTTCGCCCACGCGAACAATCACGAAATGACCAGCCTTGCGAGATTTAGCAATGAGAGGAGCCTCCACAACCAGTTTGAAGACCTTCTCACTGAACTGCTCTTTCTTAACGATCTTATTCATAATAATAATATCTAAAATTATCTTTTTACCATTAGTTTACGTAAAAAACGGTGCAAAGTTACTACTTTTTTTTTACTTCTCAATGATTTCTCATTATTAATAATAAGTTTTTTCGTTTTTTAGTTTCTTAATTTCAAATATCAAAACTATTAATGAGCTGAAGGTTCATGGGCATTTATGATTTTTCTTTTAACATATATTTATCAGGAATTGTCCAGAAATTATTCATAAATTAAATTTGTGTTCGGTTTTCTCTGTTTTTCTTGGAAGTGCTGCCAGCCGCAGGCTATTCTGAGTTGTCGGGCAAGGGCTGTCGAGCTTGCTTGAACAGAACTTGAATGAGAACTTAGAATGAGGCTCGTAGAGCCAGCAGCACCTCCAAGGGTTTTCGTGGTTTTTGTTTTTTCCGTCTTTTTCGGAATCTTTGACCTTTAACCGTTAACCTTAAACTTTTGAACCTTTGAACTTTGAACTTTGAACTCTTGACTTAAACCTCCAACCTCAAAACTCAAATCTCTTATCGTATCTTTAGCACGCTTGGCTTGCCAAGAAACCTAAGCACGAGGTTGTTCCGAGTGCTGTCAGGAATGCTGTGAGTGCAGCTACTACAATCTTCACCACAATCTCCAATGCTCTTTGCTTCTTATCCATAATCTTTTTAACCTTAACGATAACCTTAACCTTAACCTTAACTTTAACTTTAATTCTCACACAGATTTCACGGATTTCACGGATTTTTTTTGTCCACGAACCTTCAGCTCGGCGGAGCCAATTTCACGGATTTGAAAGAAAACCATTAAAACCTCGCTCTGTGCTGCTGGCTCTGCGAGCCTCATTCTAATCTGCCTTTCAAGTTCTGTTCGAACAAGCTCGACAGTCCTTGCCCGACATCTCAGAATAGCCTACGGCTTGCAGCACTCAGCGAAAAACCTAAAAAATTAACGATGAACAATCAATAGGTTCCCACATAATGTTCTTGGTTTTTCTTTTGGACAGGTTGAAATCCTGATAAGGATGAGATGATGTGGATGAAGACTTTTATCTGTGAGCTGGCTCACAAGGAAAAGAATACAGATACAACATCATAGACGATGGTCTTAACCTGAACAAAAGAGGTTTTCGTGGTTTTTGTTTTTTCGATGTTTTAGAAATCAAATCATCTGCGGTTTCTGTGCTATCTGTGCGACCTTTTTCATTTTCTCATTTTTTCATTCTTTCATTCTCAAAAGGTTGCGCCCGAAGGCGCGAACCTTATGAGCCTGTGTCGAAGCCACCACTTCCACCGTTGTTGCCACCGTTGTTGTCACCACCAGAGTTGCCTCCTGTGTTGGTACCACCGTTGTTCTCACCACCGCCGGTCTCTTCGCCTTCTGCATCCACGATGTCCCAAGCGGAAAGCGGGGTGCGGAGGGTGTAGGACTTCTCCTTGCCGCCGATGGTCTTCTTGAAGGTCTCCACCAGGTAGGCGAACTGGAGGGAACACTGGTCCTTGAACTTCTTCGAGGTGATTTCCTCGCCCTGTGCGTTCTCAGGCAGGAAGGTGAAGTTCACGCCTGCCACCATGTTGTT
>CACXKA010000016.1 GCA_902768125.1 uncultured Bacteroidales bacterium
GAGGCGGTCGCCCGAGACCACAGGGGCAGGGTCGGGAGTGTACCGACGATTGGACACGCGTTTGATACTTGAGCTCTGCTCATTTGCCTGTTGTTCTTGTGCTTGCAATGTGAGTGTCAGCAAAAATGCGATTGCTGTGAGAATAATACTTTTCTTCTTCATTGTTGATATAGGTTTTAGTTTGTGCCGACAAAGGTACGGAAAAAAAATGAAAAGTGTGAACGAAAAGTGAGATTTTTTACATAATTATTGGGAGAATCATTTGTGAGTCTCAGGAAGAAGCCTTACATTTGTGGTGGAATTCATAAAGAACCTAAAATCCGCAACTAATAGTTTTGGAAGCAATCTTCATATCCGTGTAATCGGTGCCATCCGTGTTCAAAAAGGTTTTCGACATTCTCGCTATTTTCGATGTTTTGGGAATAAAATATTTGGAGGTGTTGTGAATTTGGCGTAACTTTGTCGCCGAATTACAATTTACTATTAACATCTAAATCACTTAACATCATGAAGAAAGTATTCTATTCTTTCGCCATCGCAACAATGATGGCATCGCTCATGGCTTGTGGTGGCAAGACTGAGCAGAACGCAGAAGGTCAGGACTCAACTGCTGTGGAAGCTGAGGCTACAGAGGAAGTGGATCCAAACCGCGAGGAGCACAGAACGTATTCAATCGTCGTGCCTGAGGGATGGATCAACCAGAGTATTGTGGAGAACGATTTCTTTGTCCGTCAGAATCCAGAACCTAAGTACCAGTACAACACTGAGAGACTGATGCTTTCCATGAGCTTTATGGGAGATTATTCTGCTGAGAGATTTGTGAAGAGTCACACGAAATGGCAGATCGAGGAGATTGAGAAGGTGAAGATTGACGATGTGGAAGCCACTGCTTACCATTTCACCAACGAGAGAGACACCGTCATCAAGATCCTGGCTGACAAGTATGGCGCGCTGTACAACTTTGAGACCAACGAGAAGTCTTACAGCAACCCAGACATCCAGGCGATCCTCAAGAGCATCAAGCTGAAGGACATCAAGGAAGCTCTTGCAAAAGAAAACAACCAATAACTGACAAAATCGAGGGGGCACAGCAGTGCTCCTTTTTTTTATAGTTGATAACGAACAAAGGAGTAGGGGAGCAGACGGCCATTTTCCTATAATATGATAGGTAAATGTGGCATTTTTATGCAATAGTGTAAGAAAACGAGTGTGTTTTTCTTACATTTTGCAATTATTTTTGGTAAAAAATTTGTATTGTTATTAAAATAAGTCGTAACTTTGCAGCGCTTTTAGGCAAAGAGACAGTCTTGGGCAAGATTCTAAATCGATACAAAACAACAATTAGATATGAGCAAACTCATTAAAGTCGAAGGTTACCACCAGCTGCTTGACCCCATCCAGACAGAGCTGGGCATCAAGCAGATCAAGGACTTCTTTCAGGCAAACCTTTCGACGGCACTTCGTCTGCGCCGTGTGACAGCACCATTGTTCGTGCTGCGCGGATTGGGTCTTAACGACGACCTGAATGGCGTGGAACGTCCCGTTTCGTTCCCCATCATGGACATGAACGACCAAGTGGCAGAGGTGGTGCATTCCCTCGCCAAATGGAAACGCGTGATGCTGGCAGAATATGGTATTCAGCCTGGTTACGGACTCTATACCGACATGAATGCCATTCGTGGTGATGAAGAACTGGACAACACGCATTCGCTGTATGTGGATCAGTGGGATTGGTGCAGAACCATCCGCAAGGAAGACCGCACGTTGGCGTTCCTGAAGAAAATCGTGAAGGATATTTATGCTGCCATCATGCGGACAGAATATCTGGTGTGCGAATCTTATCCACAAATCAAGCCATTCCTGCCAGAGGAGATTCATTTCATCCATTCTGAGGAACTCCTGCAGATGTATCCTGACATGACGCCCAAAGAGCGTGAGGATGCGATTTGCAAGAAGTATGGCGCTGTGTTCATCATGGGCATCGGAGGCAAGCTCTCCAATGGTGAAAAGCACGATGGACGAGCACCTGACTACGATGACTGGAGCACACCCAATGAGGACGGCTTTAAGGGCTTGAATGGTGACATCCTGATTTGGTATCCTGTGCTGGAACGCAGCATAGAACTCAGTTCGATGGGTATCCGTGTGGACAAGGAATCGCTGTTGCGCCAGCTGAAACTGGAAGATAAGGAAGAACGTCTTAACTTGTATTTCCACAAGAAGTTAATGAATGACGAAATTCCATTGTCTGTAGGTGGAGGAATTGGTCAGAGCCGTCTTTGCATGGTGTTGCTGCACAAAGCTCACGTTGGTGAAATCCAAGCATCCATCTGGCCTGAAGAAATGCGTGAGGAATGTGCGAAAGCTGGAATGCCGCTGATATGATTTAGATAACGGTTAACGGTTATAGATTAACGGTTAAAGAAAAGGAATAAACACTCGCTCAGTTGAGCGGGTGTTTTCTTTGGTAATTCCTGTGGTGAAACCAATCAGCCTAAAATAAATGTAATCGCGGTTATGTTAAATATGGTTTTACGGGATTCCCCTCTTGCCTACAAATTTTCATTCCTCATATAATATGTTTGTGTTATTATCGTTATTATAATCAATGGTACGACACATTATATATAAATATATAGCCACAATGCTGTTGTGGATGTTGGGTGTGACTTTGTGTGACGCCCAAACTGTTATGATTAAAGGAAAAGTTGTTGACGATCAGAAAGCTCCTTTGGAATTGGCTCAGGTTCGTGTGGAAGGCACTGGCTGTGGCGCGATGTGTAATTTGAAGGGAGAATTCCGTTTTACGTGTGAAAGCGCTGACTCGATGGTCGTCGTCTTTTCCATGCTGGGCTACGAGACCAGAAAGCGTGTCTTGGAGAATCCTGTGGATTCTGTGACGCTGAGCGTGATGCTGCCTGCCCTGGGATATGAACTGGGCAACGTGGAAGTGACGGACATCCGCAGGCAAACGAGCACCATGACGGATGTGAACATGAACGACATGAAACACATGGGAAATGCCAGCGGTGGCGGCGTGGAACGCTTAATCACCAGTCAGGCAGGTGTTTCCACCCATAGCGAGCTTTCTTCACAATATAACGTTCGTGGCGGTTCTTTTGATGAAAACTCTGTGTATATCAACGGAATTGAGGTTTATCGTCCCCTATTGATTCGTAGCGGACAACAGGAGGGCTTGAGCATCATCAACCCTGATATGGTGGAGAAAATCGGCTTTTCTGCCGGTGGATTCGAGGCAAAATATGGCGAAAAGATGTCGAGTGTGCTGGACATCACCTACAAGAAAGTGAAAGGTTTTGAAGGCAGCGTGAGTGCCAGCCTTTTGGGTGCCAGCGGCTATCTGGGCTTTGGTTCTGAGAAATTCTCGATGACGCACGCCGTTCGTTACAAAACGATGAAGAACCTCTTGGGCACGATGGACACCAAGGGCGAATATGACCCACGAGACTTTGATTATCAGACGTATATGAGTTGGAGCCCCAGTCAAAGATGGACGTTTGATTTGATGGGTGTCATCTCCACCAACGACTACGATTTCACTCCCAGCGACAGAACCACGAAATTTGGCACTTCATCGGACGTGAAGGAATTCAAGGTTTATTTTGACGGTAGCGAACATGATAAGTTCCACACTTATTTCGGTGCCTTCTCCGCCACCCATAACTTCAACAAAATGAACTCGTTGACGTTCAATTGGTCAGGTTTCAAGACCAGAGAACGTGAGACCTACGACATCAATGGTGAGTATTGGCTGAACAACGATGGCGACGATGAAAGCCTGGGTATAGGCACCTATCACGAACATGCACGTAACCGACTGAATGCCAGCATGACCAGCGTGGGCATCACAGGTCAGAACAGATTCACCAATCATTGGCTTCGATATGGGGCATTGATGAAGATGGAAAAAGTGGACGAGACGATGCGTGAATGGGAGATGCGCGACTCTGCAGGTTACTCACTCCCCCACACCACTGACCGCCTTGACCTTATCTATAACATGGTGTCTACAAACAGCGAGAAATCAAAGCATTATGAATTCTATCTTCAGGATACTTATCGCAAGGAATTTGACGAGGGAAGCTTGGTGCTGAACTATGGTGTCCGACTGACACATTGGGACTGGAACAAGGAAACGCTCTTCTCTCCTCGTGCCACTGTGGCATTCACTCCAGCCAAGAATGACAACTTGACTTATCGCTTCTCAACGGGCGTGTATCACCAGACACCTTTCTACAAGGAAATGCGAGACACCATCACGACCAACAACAATACGATGGCATTCTTACGCAAGGACATCAAGTCGCAACGAAGCATCCATTTCGTGTTGGGTATGGAATACAAGTTCAGGGTGAATGACCGACCTTTCAAATTCACAGCTGAAGCCTACTACAAGGCGCTGAGCAATCTGGTTCCGTATAACGTTGACAATGTACGCGTTGTCTATTATGGTGGAAATATTGCCAAGGGTTATGCAGCAGGCCTTGACATGAAGATATACGGTGAATTCGTGCCAGGAACGGATTCGTGGCTGAGTGTGGGCATCATGAAGACAGAGGAGAAAATCAATGGAAGCAAGTCTGTCCCCCGCCCTACCGACCAACGTCTGAATTGCTCGTTGTTCTTCAGCGACTACTTCCCCACAACTGACCGTTGGAAGATGACCTTGCAAGCACATTATGCTGGTGGACTCCCCTTCGGACCACCCCACTCTGGTCGTGAAAAACAGGTGTTCCGCATGCCCAGCTACCGTCGTGTGGATATAGGCATCAGCTACCGATTGCTGAAGAATGAGGACAGGCACATCTACACGGGTGTGGGTCGTGCTTTCCGCAACATTTGGCTGGGTGTGGATGCGTTCAATATTCTCGACATTTCGAACGTGAACAGTTATTATTGGGTGACAGACATTACAAATCACCAATTCGCTGTGCCAAATTACCTGACAAGACGACAAATAAATGCACGTTTATTGTTTGAGTTTTAATAATAATGTGTAACTTTGCATCCTGTTAAGCAAAAATCAGGAAAATGGCAGGATATTTAGTAGAAGACCAGCGTAAGGTCACGACTCATAGACTGATTCAGATGAAAGCAGAAGGTAAAAAGATTGCCATGCTTACATCGTATGATTACACAACAGCCACCATTACAGACAATGCAGGCATCGACATCATCCTCGTGGGTGATTCTGCCAGTAACGTGATGGCTGGTAACTGGACAACCCTCCCTATCACACTTGATCAGATGATCTATCACGCCAAGGCTGTGGTGCGTGGCGTGAAACGTGCATTGGTCATTTGCGACATGCCTTTCGGAACCTATCAGGTGAATGAGACGGAGGCTGTCACCAACGCCATCCGTATCATGAAGGAAACCCACTGTGACGCTCTCAAACTGGAAGGCGGTGTGGAGATCATCCCTGCAGTTCGAAAGATTCTGGATGCAGGTATTCCAATCTGTGGACACCTCGGTTTGACGCCTCAATCCATCAATAAATTTGGTACCTATACCGTTCGTGCCAAGGAGGAAGCTGAAGCACAGAAACTCATCAGCGATGCACATGCTTTGGAAGATGCAGGCTGTTTTGCTGTGGTGCTGGAGAAGATTCCTGCCAAGTTGGCAACGCAGGTGGCAACCGAACTGAAGATTCCTGTGATTGGCATTGGTGCTGGTGGTGGTTGCGATGGTCAGGTGTTGGTGATTTCAGACATGCTGGGTATGACACGTGGTTTCTCGCCCAAGTTCCTCCGTCGCTATGCAGACTTGAACACCGTCATGACTGATGCCATCGGACACTATGTGGAAGATGTGAAGGAAGGCAACTTCCCCAATGAAAACGAACAATACTAACAAGCCCACGCGCTTGGCGATTTTTGAAAACAATAGCTATAACTCTATATTAAACAACTAAAAAATTAACGACTATGACAATCAATGAGTACAACTTTGCCGGTAAGAAGGCAATCGTGCGTGTAGATTTCAACGTGCCAATCCAGAATGGTGTCATCACAGACGACACTCGTATTCGTGGTGCAGTTCCCACTCTCAAGCTCATCCTTGAGAAAGGTGGTGCCCTCATCATCATGTCTCACATGGGTAAACCAAAGGGCAAGGTGAAACCTGAACTTTCTCTGAAGCAGATTGTTCCTGCTGTGAGCAAGGCTCTTGGTGTTCCAGTACAGTTTGCTGACGACTGCCAGAAGGCTGACGCACAGGCTGCTGCCCTGAAGCCAGGTGAAGTTCTCCTGCTCGAAAACCTCCGCTACTATCCTGAAGAGGAAGGTAAGCCAGTAGGTATCGACAAGGAAGATCCTGCATACGACGAGGCTAAGAAGGCCATGAAGGCAAGCCAGAAGGAGTTCGCCAAGAAACTCGCTTCTTACGCTGACTGCTGGGTGATGGATGCCTTTGGTACTGCTCACCGCAAGCACGCTTCTACTGCTGTCATCGCTGACTACTTCGACAAGAAGGACGTGATGCTCGGTCTCCTCATGGAGAAGGAAGTGCAGGCTGTTGACAACGTGCTCAACAACATCAAGCGTCCATTCGTGGCTATCATGGGTGGTTCTAAGGTTTCTACTAAGATTGGTATCATCGAGAACCTCCTCGGCAAGGTGGACAAGCTCATCCTCTGTGGTGGTATGACTTACACCTTCATGAAGGCTCACGGTGGTGAGATCGGTGACTCTATCGTAGAACTCGACAAACTTGACATCGCTCTCGGTGTTGAGGAACTGGCAAAGAAGAACGGCGTAGAACTCGTTCTCGGCGAGGATTCTGTATGCTGCAACGGCTTCGATTTCTCCACATTCTCCCTCAAGCCAGGTGCTGAGAAGAAGACATTCCCATCTAACGCAATTGCTGCTGGTTGGGAAGGTCTCGACGTGGGTCCTGTGAGCCAGGCTAAGTTCGCCAAGGCTATCGAAGGTGCAAAGACGATCCTCTGGAACGGTCCTGCAGGTTGCTTCGAGAGCGATGAATTTGCTGTAGGTTCTCGTGCCGTAGGTGAGGCTGTTGCTAAGGCTACTGCAGAAGGCGCATTCTCACTCATCGGTGGTGGTGACTCTGTGGCTTGTGTCAACAAGTTCGGTCTTGCAGACAAGGTTTCTTACATCTCTACAGGTGGTGGTGCTCTCCTCGAGGCTATCGAGGGTAAGGTTCTTCCTGGCATCGCAGCTGTGAAGGGTGAATAAGACTCACATATCAAATCATCAAGGGCAGCTTGTTTCAAGTGCGAAGCAAGTTGCCCTTTTCAATCAAATCGAGTATGCGTAAACTCTTTTTCTTTCTTTCCGTCCTTTTGGTGACAGTCTTCTGTGGCTCGTGTAACTCCACGAATGAGAATGCTGGTGATGAGGATTCCACAGCCCTTAGATTGGGTGTGCTCCCCACGATGGAGTGCCTCCCCTTCTATTATGCCGATTCCATCGGATTATTTGATTCGTTGGGTGTGGATGTGAAGCTCGTCACTTTTGAGGCTGCCATGGATGCTGACACTGCTTTCGTGAATGGTGACATCGATGGCATCGTGAGCGATTTGGTGAAGGCTTGCATTTGGCAAGGACAAGGAGACACATCTTATGTGGCAATGGTGGGCGAACTGAGAATGTGGCTCATCACTTCTCCAAAAGCACGATTGCTAAAAGCGGAAAGTCTGAAGGAAAAGATTATTGGCATCACTCGCCATTCGGCTGTGGATTACTTTGCTGACAAGATTCTAGAGTCTGTGAAATTGCAAAGCATTGATCTGAACAAACCACAAATCAACAACATCAGACTGCGTGGAATGATGGTCGACCAAGACCAGTACGATGGTGCCATCCTGCCAGAACCGTATGCCAGTGAGGCTGTGGCAAGAGGCGCAAAACGACTGAACGGCACTTGCGATTTTGGGGTGGAAAAGAAGGTGGAAAATCTGATGTGCGTGCTGTTCAATGATTCTGTTTATCAGTCAAGAAAAAACGAAATTGAAAAGATACGACGTGTGTATGACCGGGCTGTGAAGGCGTTGAATGCCGACACCTTGTCGAACACGTTGGAATATATTCCAGAACCCCATAGGCTCTCGCTTCCTGACACATTATTTAAATATGTACCATTGAAAGGCAGCATCACTTATGATGATTCGATGATGACAGATGTGAAGAAATGGGCACAAGGGAGAGGATTGGTGAAGAAGTAGAAAGATGGACTACATAGATATACGGACAAAACTCAGGAAAGAGAATCTCGCAGATACTTTTCCAAAGATTCTCCAAAAGGCTGTTGAAATTGGTCACTATGAACTGACAGAAGAGGTGGATAATCTGTGGGTGACCTATCGACAGATGTTGCAATTCATGTTAGAGGGTATCAATGATGCCCAGCGTGAACGGATTCGCACGAACATCTGCCATCAACTGAGTTTTGTGGTCAGTCGGTTGGAACGTCTGGAGCGCATCAAAGTGCATCCAGAGGAGAAGTATGTCAGCATCAGCAAGGAGATGAATCGCATTCCATCTTTCGAAAGCATTGTCAGTCAGTTGGAACAGGTGTCGAAGGAGGTGGCTGAGGTCACGAATGACGAACTGCTTCGCGATTCCATTCGCAAATATCGTCTGGATGCACTCCATGAGGAACATGAGACGACGATGCAGAACCTGTTCAATTGGACATGGACGAGCGAACTGTGGCAGAATGCCGATATGGATCAGGCCAATCGTATCATCTTCTCTGAGAACATCCGAACGAACGATAAGGCGGTCTTCATTACAGCAGTCACCCTATCTTGCTTTGAGTTTGTGGATGCCACCAAGATGCTGTTCTTACTGGATTGCTATCTGGTGGAAGATGATGCCATCTCCCAACGTGCCTTGGTGGGATTCGTGCTGCTGTTCCATTTCTTCTACATTCAACTTGAAGACAATCAAGAACTGAAGGATCGTCTGTCTGTCTACAGCGATGATGCCACTTTCATTCACGACCTCTATGCCACCATGATGCAGTTGCAGATGAGTTGCACCACAGAACGTGTCACCTCCAAGATGCGCAACGATATCATGCCGGCCTTGATGCAAGGAGTGATGAACAAGAAGATGCCCAAGAAAAAGGATATCGACCCTGAGGCATTCAACAAGAACGGAGAAAACCCAGAGTGGATGTACGATGAGAAGATGGACAAGAAGATGCAGGAAATGGCTGAGATGCAATTGGATGGGGCTGATATCTATTTTGCATCCTTCTCCACCTTGAAAGGCTATCCTTTCTTCCATCAGATGTCTCATTGGTTCTACCCTTTCTCGTTGGACAACAATTATACGCCTGAGCTTAGAAAGTTCTCCGATGGAATGGTCAATAAAATCCTTCGACTCATTCTCAATGGTAGTCCTTTCTGCAATAGCGACAAATACTCCCTTTGCTTCACATTCTCCAATCTGGGCAACATGGGAGAGAGTGCAGTTGAGGAACAAATCAGTCGCCAGATACCCGATGGTATGGACATCGATGCTTTGGCAGAAGATTCAGAAATGCACAAACCTCAGAAGGCGGACATTCGTCGACACTATGTGTTTGACTTGTATCGCTTCTATCACATCTATCCTTATAAGCAACAGTTTGCCAATCCGTTCGAGGCTTTGCAAAAGTATCCTATCACACCTTTCAGCAATCCTTGGTTGAAGGAACTGATGGCTGATGACAAAGAAGAAATGGCACAATATGCTGACTTCATGATGCGAAAGGAGTTCTACCAATCAGCACTCGATATCTTCACCACCATCGCTGACAATGAGTTCGACCCTGATTTGGCAAGTATATGGCAGAAGATAGGATTCTGTCATCAGAAATTGAAAGAACCAGAAGAAGCCATCCACGCCTATACGATTGCTAACAACCTCAAGCCCAATTCGAAATGGACACTCAGCCATTTGGCGTCGTTGTGCAATGGTGCAGACAGAAAAGAGGAAGCCATCAAATATTATCAAGAATTACTGGCCATCCATCCTGATAATCTGAAATACGTGGTGAATGCGTCTCAGGCGATGATTCAATGCGACCAATACGAAGAGGCTTTGCCTTTGTTGTACAAGGCATCGTTCTTGGATGAAGAATCGTTGCAAGTGAAGCAGTTGTTGGCTTGGTGCCTGATGGTCAATGGAAAGAAAGAGGAATCCGTGAAGTTCGTCCTTGAATTGCTGACGACTGATGCCAACAACGAGGAGACAAATATTCTGTACGCCCTACTCTTCTTGATGGATGGAAAACTGAAGGAAGCCTATCATCAACTATCTCCCATCGTCAACACGAACAGTCTTGAGAACCTGCAGCAAAAACTCGATGTGCTTTGTCGTCATCAACTGTTAGAAAACAATGCGCTCGTCCTGTTCATGGATGCGTTGAGTCTTCACATTGTCTAATACGCCATGCAAAACAGCACTCTATATTTGCAGCGACTTCGTCAACTCTTGCAGATGGAATATGATTCTGAGAAGGAAGAGTTTCGAGTGCAGTCGGAGAAGATGGGCATCAAGCGCAAGATTCATCGAGGCATCTGCTGGTATCCTGTCGAAGCGGGTCGCAGTTACTACAATTCTTTGAATCAATTAGTCGTTGAAATCGTCAAAAAAGACCATGATGAGACAGACGAGGACATCGAACATCTGTTCGAATATGGAAAACCTGTGCAGTTCTTTTCTTTTAATGCAAAATACCTCAACGACGACATCAAAAACAAGTCTGACATTCAATATTACGCCTTTTCATCGACGGTTTCATACGTGGATGGAGACAAGATGGTGGTCACTATTCCCTCTTCTCAAGCCTTGATTGACTTGCAGAATGCCAACAACTTGGGCATACAGCTTTACTTTGACGAAACATCGTATAAGACTATGTTTCATGCACTTGATGAAGTGATTAATGCAAAAAACAATCGCTTGGCAGATTTGAGAGACATCTTTGCTGGACAAGTGAAACCCCAGAAGCGAACCTTTACCCCCATGCAGTTCCCTTGGTTGAACAAGACACAGGAAACCGCTGTGAATGAAGTGCTTTGGGCAAAGGATGTGGAGGTGGTGCATGGTCCTCCAGGAACAGGGAAAACCACCACACTGGTCGAAGCCATCTATGAAACTTTGCATCGTGAAACCCAAGTGTTGGTGTGTGCCCAAAGCAATATGGCAGTCGATTGGATTAGCGAGAAACTGGTGGATCACGGTGTGCCCGTACTTCGTATTGGCAATCCCTCACGTGTAAACGACAAGATGCTGTCTTTCACGTATGAACGTAAGTTTGAGAGTCACCCCGACTATCCTGAATTGTGGAGCATTCGCAAGACTATTCGTCAGATGAAGGAGAATCGCAAGCGTGGTGACAACATCCATCAGAAGATTGCCCGTCTGCGAGATCGCGCCACAGAACTTGAAATGACCATCAACGCACAACTATTTGATGAAGCACGAGTGGTGGCATGCACTCTGGTCGGCTCAGCCAACAAACTGTTGGTCCGACATAAATTTTCCACCCTTTTCATTGACGAAGCAGCACAAGCGTTGGAGCCTGCATGCTGGATTGCTACAAGGCGTGCCTCACGTATCATCCTTGCTGGAGACCATCAACAACTTCCACCCACCATCAAGTGTTACGAAGCGATGAAACAGGGGCTTGGAAAGACGCTCATGGAACGTATTGTGGAGAATCAACCCGAGGCCGTCACTTTGCTTAAGGTGCAGTATCGTATGAACGACACTATCATGAAGTTTTCCTCCGACTGGTTCTATCATGGAGAAGTGGAGTCGGATGAGAGTGTGAAGCATCGTTCCGTGCTTGATTGGGAACACCCCATCCAATGGATTGACGGCAACGAGATGCTTCAGCAGGTGAATGAGGAATTACAGGAAGAAGAAAAGCTCAATATCGATTTCACCGAACAATTCATTGGTGAAAATCATGGACGCATCAACAAGGCTGAAGCCGAGTTGGTGTTGAGCACCCTCAAGAATTATATTGATAAAATTGGTGGGGAACGTTTCCTCTCTGAACGTCTGGATGTTGGTATCATTTCTCCTTACAAGGTGCAGACCCAATACTTGCGCCAGCAAATCCGCAAGCGTGAGGAATTTCGTCCGTTCCGTCAGGTCATCAGCGTCAATACCGTCGATGGCTTTCAGGGTCAGGAACGCGACATTATCCTGATCAGTCTTGTACGAAGTAATGAGAATGGGCAGATAGGCTTCCTATCCGACTTGCGACGCATGAATGTTGCCATGACGCGTGCGCGTATGAAACTGATGATTTTTGGAGATAAGGAAACCTTACTCCATCATGCATTCTATCGCAAACTCATTCAGTATGTTGAGAATGTGACTAAGGAGGGTTAACCAACAGGGTTAACTACGAACAATACCTCTTCTTTGTAGTTCAGTCAGCGTTGCGCTGTCTTCAAAAGAGAGAATGTGTGATCCGTGTGCAATTCGATAAACTCTGTCTGGGGTCGTACCACACATCTCAGCAATGTCTTTCATAAGTGGGAGCATTGGGGGATTTCCTGTAGGGGTGCAGCATAATGCTGACCTTCTTCATAATCTTCGATAGGTGTTACTTTTTTCATTTTTTCGTTTAGTATTACTGCGACAAAGATACACACAATTGACGAACTAAGAAAAGAAAAGCATAAAATATTCACAAAAAAAATGTGCCAGACTCTTTTTCCGTGAGTTCTGTCACATTGTTACCGATGGTAGCGCCTACGAGAATCGAACTCGTGTTCCATGCGTGAGAGGCATGTGTCCTAGCCGCTAGACGAAAGCGCCAAGTGCCCCATGCAGGGCTGTTGATTCCGAAGTTGTAGCGCCTACGGGAATCGAACCCGTGTTCCATGCGTGAGAGGCATGTGTCCTAGCCGCTAGACGAAAGCGCCATCAGAAAGGTGCGGAAGGAGGGGGATTCGAACCCCCGGTACGGTAACCCGTACGTCAGTTTAGCAAACTGGTGGTTTCAGCCACTCACCCATCCTTCCGGAACCGTGGTTCTGAATTGCTTGAAGAGGTGCGTTTTTCCTTCGCTAAAGGCACTCCTCTGTCAATTGCGAGTGCAAAGGTAGTGCAAATTTTCCGTTCCAACAAATATTTTCAAGGAAAAAATCGTACCTTTGCAGAAAATTTGTGTTCACATTATATATAAATAGAGAAACATGCATACAAGACAGGAGAAGATGGAGGCTTTTGGACGTTTGCTCGACGTGATGGATGACCTCCGTGAGAAGTGTCCTTGGGATCGCAAACAGACGAACGAA
This sequence comes from uncultured Bacteroidales bacterium, assembly GCA_902768125.1. Classification (GTDB taxonomy): domain Bacteria; phylum Bacteroidota; class Bacteroidia; order Bacteroidales; family Bacteroidaceae; genus Minthosoma. Next base: position 13,295 of record CACXKA010000016.1, read on the forward strand.
TCTTTGCGTCCCAACACAATTGAAGAGACTTACGAACTTTGTGACGCCCTCATCAAAGAGGACAATCTCAATATCTGCAAGGAACTGGGCGATGTGTTGCTCCACATTGTCTTCTATTCGAAGATTGGTGAGGAGAAAGGTGCGTTTGATGTGGCGGATGTGTGCCACAAACTCTGCGACAAGCTCATCTTCCGTCATCCTCACGTGTATGGCGATGTGAAGGCGGAGACAGCCAGCGACGTGAAACGAACTTGGGAACAGATTAAGACAAAGGAGAAGGACGGCAACAAGACGGTGCTCTCTGGTGTGCCCGATGCCCTCCCCTCGCTCATCAAGGCGTATCGCATTCAAGACAAGGCACGCAATGTGGGCTTCGATTGGGAAGAACGTCGCGATGTGTGGAAGAAGGTAAAGGAGGAAATTACAGAGTTTGAGGCAGAGTTGGAAACACTCTATAGCAATGCAGAAACGGATGAGGCGAAAGCGGCTGCTAAACAGCACGCCACAGAGGAGTTTGGCGATGTGATGTTCAGTCTCATCAATGCAGCCCGACTCTACAAGATCAATCCGGACAACGCCCTCGAGCACACCAACCAGAAGTTCATCAAGCGCTTCAACTACGTGGAAGCCAAGGCAAAAGAAAAAGGTCAGGATTTGAAAGACCTGACCTTGGAACAGATGGATACCTGGTGGAACGAAGCGAAAGCACTCGGATAGCTTTAACCTCTCAACTAAAATAATCAGGCTTCCTCTTTCGAGCCTCTTCTAAACTTATTGTGCCGGACTCTCCTTCTGCTTTTTCAGAACGGAGTTCGGCATACTTTTTGTCCAATTCATCGGTCAATTCAGCCCTTGAATCAGGATTGAGCAGTTTAGCACTGGCAATCACATTCTGCGACGCATCCTTCATCCAGAGGACGGGACCATGATAGACGGGCGCAATCTTGAGGGCTGTATGCAGTTCGCTGGTGGTGGCTCCACCAATCATGATAGGGATGTTTACGCCTTTAGCTTCGAGAGCACGAGCCACATTCACCATTTCTTCCAACGAAGGGGTAATCAAGCCAGAAAGTCCGATGATATCGACGTTTTCTTCAATGGCTTTCTCCACGATGGTTTCAGTTGGCACCATCACACCCAAGTCGATGATTTCGTAATTGTTGCAAGCAAGAATCACACTCACGATGTTTTTTCCGATATCGTGCACATCACCTTTGACTGTTGCCAACAACACCTTACCTGCTTTTTGTGCGCCTTCCGAACGGCTTGCCTCAATCAGCGGTTGCAGAATGCTGACAGCACGTTTCATCGTTCGCGCTGTTTTCACGACTTGTGGTAAAAACATCTTGCCAGCACCAAAGAGCTCTCCAACCGTATTCATCGCATCCATCAAAGGACCTTCAATAATCTTGACAGGGTTATCATAAAGTTGGGTTGCCTCATTCAGATCGGTTTCCAAGTAGTCGCCGATGCCCTTCACCAATGCATGCTTCAGTCGCTCTTCAACGCTGCCGTTTCGCCAATCATCTGCAGAAGTCTTAGGTAAAACACCGCCATTTTTAAGTGCTTCCTTTTCAGCATCTTTCTCCGCCTTGATTCGAGCAGCTATTTCAATCAGTCTTTCCGTTGCTCCCTCATCACGATTGAGCAATACATCCTCAATGGCTGTCAACACATTGTCAGGGATTTCGCTGTACAGTACCTGCGTGGCAGGATTGACAATACCCATGTCCTGACCTTTGCTGATGGTGTGATAGAGGAATACGGCATGCATCGCTTCACGGATGTAATTGTTTCCACGGAATGAGAAAGACAAGTTGCTGATACCACCAGACACATGGGCACCAGACAGATTCTGTCGAATCCACTCTGTGGCACGAATGAAATCAAGTCCATAGGCATTATGTTCCTCCATTCCTGTCGCTACAGCCAATACGTTGGGATCAAAGATGATATCTAGTGGGTTGAAACCGACTTTGTCCACTAACAAATGATAGGCACGTTCGCAGATTTCTATTTTTCGTTCGTAAGTAGTGGCCTGGCCTTGTTCATCAAATGCCATCACCACCGTTGCAGCACCTAAACGTTTGATTTCACGGGCTTTTTCCAAGAATTTCTCCTCACCTTCCTTTAGGGAGATACTATTTACGATGCTCTTTCCCTGCACACACTTCAGACCTGCAGTAATTACATTCCAGTCGCTGGAATCAATCATCACAGGAACCTTTGCTATGTCAGGATCGCTCATCAGCAGATTCAGGAACGTAACCATCTCATGCTTGGCATCCAAAAGGCCATCGTCCATATTCACATCAATGACCAGTGCTCCGTCTTCCACTTGTTTTCTTGCGATAGAAAGGGCTTCTTCGTAGTTCTTTTCGTTGATGAGACGCAGGAACTTGCGCGAACCCGCCACATTGCATCGTTCGCCCACATTGACGAAACGACGTTCTGGTGTGAGTTCCAACAGTTCCAATCCACTCAGCCACATGTTTTTGGGCTTTTCAACAGGAACATGAGGTTTCTTTCCTTCCACAAGGGCTGGATATAATTCGATGAACTTCTCCGTCGTTCCACAGCAACCACCCAAGATATTGACCAATCCCTCGTCCACATACTCCTTCACCTGTTCCGCCATCATCTCAGGCGTTTGGTCATAGAGTCCCAATGAATTGGGCAATCCTGCATTGGGATGTGCAGAAATATAGTAAGGTGCTTTATCTGCTAGATTCTTCAAGAATGGCTTCAATTGACGAGCACCGAACGAGCAATTCAAACCGATGGAGAAGATATCTGCATGCTGTACACTTGCCAAGAACGCCTCCAAGGTCTGTCCCGAGAGCGTTCGTCCTGCTGTGTCGCTGACAGTGATGGACAACATCAACGGCACTTTCTTCCCCACTTTCTCCATTGCTATCTCAGAAGCATAGATGGCAGCCTTGGCATTCAAGGAGTCGAAAATGGTCTCAATCAACAGGGCATCCACCCCACCCTCCAACAACGCGTCCATCTGCTCCACATAGGCATCCACCAATTCATCATACGTCAGGCTTCGCAAAGCAGGATTATTCACATCAGGCGAAATGCTCAATGTTTTGTTCGTTGGTCCCACATCACCCAGCACAAAACGCGGTTTCATCGGCGTTTTTGCCGTATATTCATCAGCTAACTGGCGGGCAATTTTTGCTGCTGCCAAATTGATGTCACGACAATATTCCTGCACATTGTAGTCAGCCATCGAAACCCATTGTGATGAGAAAGTGCAAGTAGTGATGAGGTCTGCCCCAGCTTCGAGATATTTCTTGTGAATATCGGCAATCACATCTGGACGGGTCAGACAAAGGATGTCGTTATTGCCTTTCATCAGCCCTGGCACATCAACGAATTGTGTGCCTCTGAAGTCTTCCTCCTGAAGTCCATAACGCTGAATCATCGTGCCCATCGCACCGTCCAGTATCAGTATTCGTTCTTTGATGATGTCGTGTATTTGCATCTTTGTGTCTAATTAGTAAATGTGAGCTTTCTTCACGCGGTCAATCTCTCTCCTGTCTTCCTTCTCCTTCAACGTCTGGCGTTTGTCATATTCCTTCTTGCCTCGTGCCAGCGCAATATCGAGTTTTGCCAACCCCTTCTCATTGATATACAAACGCACAGGCACAATCGTGAATCCTGGTGCCTTCGTGTCTTCCTGCAAGTTGTGGATTTCCTTCCTGTTTAAAAGCAGTTTCCGTTCCCTGCGCTCCACATGGTTGTTGTACGAACCCTCCGAATAGAGTGCCACATACATGTTCTTCACCCAAATCTCCCCGTTATTGATGTAACAGTAGGTGTCCACCAAGCTTGCCTTGCCCGCACGGATACTCTTAATCTCCGTACCCGTCAGCACAATACCAGCCGTGAAGGTGTCGATAAACTCATAGTCGAACGACGCCCTCTTGTTCTTGATATTCACCTGCTGATTCTTTGCTATCTTATTCTTTGCCATAAAAACCTTAACGTTCTAAGCCCTACACACTAAACAAATTTTTCCAGATTCTCCAATATCATTTTAGCCACAGCAGGGCTCACCTCCTCTTGATGCTCATCCAAGAAGTCATCGCCCAACTCATTCAGTTCCTCCAATTGCTCATACATCGCCATGAATTCATCCTCATCCATATCCTTGGACAGTTCTTCTTGATGTTTGTGGTACTCCTTTTTCACCTCATACAACAACTTGGAAAAGTCTTTCATCCCCCACTCTTTCTTCACCACCATTGGGAAAGGTCCTTCCAGCACATAAGGCGCATACCCATTCATGATCAGTTGAATGAATCCGCCCTCCATCACCTCATCTAGTACATAGCGATAGCACAACACGGCATGCTGTTCTGCACTCAGCATCTCCATATTCTCCTCCGTCAGCGCACCACCCACAGCCGCCAGATACCCATCCGTCACCCACTCGATGAACCCGATGCTATCCAGCGTCTCATACTTCTCTCGTACCTGTTCCTTATCCAATTGTACCATACGCATTTCCTTTTAGGCTGCAAAGGTAGTGAAAATTTTGATTAAGTGAACGAAAAAGAGGTCGTAAATTCAATATTTGGGAACCAAATCCCGTTCTAATGGTTCATCTCTAACCGCTAACTGTTTCTTGGTTCATTGTTGGAGGTGTTTTTACATCTATTATTAATAGAAAAATTTGTTACCCCTAGGGGCTGCAAAATTTTCCCTAAGGGGAACAAAAAAATTTGATGAAAGATACGTGTTCTTATTTCTGAAAAATGTTGACTTTTGTAAAAATTTTGTTCGAAATAAAGAAAACTCTTAACTCCTAACTTTTAACTCTAAATTTTTTCGTACCTTTGCATGATTTTTGAAGGGAACAACAAAAAACAAAATAACCGACTATATGGAAAATAGAAGCATTGTTTCGATTGCTGACTACGGGAAGGAGAAAATTCAGTATCTGCTGGATATGGCGGCTGAATTTGAGGCTCATCCCAACCGCCAGATTCTGAAGGGTAAAGTGGTCGCCACGCTGTTCTTTGAACCAAGCACGCGCACACGACTCTCGTTTGAGACAGCAGCAAACCGTCTGGGTGCCCGCGTGATTGGCTTCACCGATCCGAAGGTGACGAGTTCGTCGAAGGGTGAGACGCTGAAGGACACGATTAAGATGGTGAGCAACTACGCTGATGTGATTGTGATGCGCCACAAGCTGGAGGGTGCTGCCCTCTATGCAAGCGAAGTGACGAACATTCCTATCATCAATGCAGGTGACGGCTCGAACTTGCACCCATCACAAACAATGCTTGACCTCTATTCCATCTACAAGACACAGGAAACGCTGGAAAACCTGAACATTTATATGGTGGGCGACTTGAAGTATGGCCGCACGGTACACTCCCTGCTGATGTCAATGCGCAAGTACAACCCGACATTCCATTTCATTGCACCCAAGGAACTGGAGATGCCTGAGGAGTACAAGATCTATTGCAAGCAGAACAACATCAAGTATATCGAGCAGCAGGACTTCACAGAGGACACGATTGCGGATGCAGACATCCTTTATATGACCCGTGTGCAGCGTGAGCGTTTCACGGATTTAATGGAGTATGAGCGTGTGAAGGATGCCTACATCTTGAAGGCTGACATGTTGGGCAAGTGCAAGGAGAACATGAAGATTTTGCACCCACTACCCCGCGTGAACGAGATTGAGTATGATGTAGATGAAAGCAAGCATGCTTACTATTTCGAGCAGGCACAGAACGGTTTGTATGCCCGTGAAGCATTGATTTGCGATGTGCTGGGCATCACTCTCGAGGACATTAAAAAGGATCAAACAATTATCGGTTAAGAAGGATGGAACAGAATAAGGAAAACATGATGGTGGCGGCGTTGGAGAATGGCTCCGTCATCGACCACATACCAACAGACAAGCTTTTCACGATTGTGCAACTGCTTGACTTGGAGAAGTTCAAGGAAGAGGTGGTGATTGCCAACAACCTCAAGAGTCAGGTGATGGGCAAGAAGGGGCTCATCAAGATTTCAGGCAAGTTCTTCTCAGAAGCAGAAATCAGCAAACTGGCTGTGGTGTGCCCCAACATCCGATTGACGGTCATCAAGGACTACGAGGTGAAGGAGAAGCGTGAGGTGCTGTTGCCCGACACGCTGACCAACATCGTGAAGTGTGCCAACCCTGTGTGCATCACTAACAACGAACCCATGAAGACGGTCTTCTACCGTATGGACAAGGAAACATTGAAATGTCGTTATTGTGGTAAAGAACAAAATTTGAAAGATATAAAGTTGAAATGAAGTTTACAGAACGAGCAAAACTGAACCTCTCTGATGTGAATAAGGAGGTTCTGGAGCAGTGGAACCAAGAAGATATGTTCCACAAGAGTATTGAGGAACGCGAAGGCTGTCCTCAATTCATCTTTTTTGAAGGTCCCCCTTCTGCCAATGGCCATCCGGGCATTCACCATGTGATGGGACGTACAATCAAAGACACTTTCCTCAGATATAAGACGATGCAAGGCTTTCAAGTGAAGCGCAAGGCTGGCTGGGACACACACGGACTCCCTGTGGAGCTGAGTGTGGAGAAGTCATTGGGCATCACGAAGGAGGATATCGGCAAAAAAATCAGCGTGGATGATTATAACGACGCCTGCCGCAAGAACGTGATGATGTACACCAATGAGTGGACAGAACTCACCGATAAGATGGGTTACTGGGTAGATTTGGAGCATCCTTACATCACCTACGACAACAAGTACATTGAGACGCTGTGGTATCTCTTGAAGCAACTCTACAACAAGGGCTTGCTTTACAAGGGTTACACCATCCAGCCCTATTCTCCAGCAGCAGGTACAGGTCTGTCTTCTCACGAACTGAACCAGCCAGGTTGTTATCGTGATGTGAAGGATACGACGGTGACAGCACAGTTCAAGGTGCTGGATCAACTGAAAGGTTTGGCAACACCAGCAGGACTTAAGACTTATATCCTCGCTTGGACGACCACACCTTGGACACTCCCTTCCAACACTGCATTGTGTGTAGGTCCCAAGATTGACTATGTAGCCATCAAGGGCAAGAACCCATATACAGAAGAGGAAGCAATCTACATCATGGCAGAGGCTCGTCTGTCAGCCTACTTCCAGTTTGGCGAAGACGAGAAGCCTGAGATTCTTTGGAGAGGCAAAGGTACTGACCTCGTAGGCTTGCACTACGAGCAGTTGATGCCTTGGGTGAAGCCTTGCGCATTGGAAAACAACAAGGTGGTGGTGAAGGAAGACGAAGCATTCCGTGTGATTCCTGGTGACTATGTGACCACAGAGGACGGTACGGGTATCGTTCACATCGCTCCTACCTTTGGTGCAGACGACGCGAAGGTGGCAAAGGATGCAGGTATCCCATCGCTCTTCATCATCGACAAGGCTGGCGACACGCGTCCTATGGTGGACTTCACAGGTAAGTACTTCGTGAAGGACGACATGAACGAAGAGTTTGTAAATTTCTGTGTGAACGAGAGTTACTGGAAACATAGTGGCGACTTCGTGAAGAACGCTTACGACCCTAAATACAATCAGGGTGGCAAGTACGACGAGAAGGCTGCCAACAAGGATATGGACTTAAACGTGGTGCTGTGTCTGGAGATGAAGGAAGAAGGAACGGCTTTCAAGATTGAGAAGCATGTGCACAACTATCCTCATTGTTGGCGTACTGACAAGCCCGTGCTCTACTACCCACTCGACTCTTGGTTCATCAAATCGACGGCAAAGAAAGACCGCATGTTTGAACTGAACCAGACAATTCAGTGGAAGCCTGAAAGCACAGGTACGGGTCGCTTCGGCAAATGGTTGGAAAATCTCAACGACTGGAACCTTTCCCGTTCACGTTACTGGGGTACTCCTCTGCCTATCTGGCGCAACCGCGACACTCGTGAGGAAGTTTGCATCGGTTCTGTGGAGGAACTCTACAATGAGATTGAGAAAGCTGTAGCCGCAGGCGTGATGGCTTCGAACCCATTGAAGGAGAAAGGTTTTGTGCCTGGCGACATGAGTCAGGAGAATTACGATAAGATTGACCTCCACCGTCCTTATGTGGATGACATCAAGCTGGTGTCAGACAAAGGCAATGTGCTCACCCGTGAACTTGACCTCATCGATGTGTGGTTCGACTCAGGTGCGATGCCATACGCTCAGGTTCACTATCCATTCGAGAACAAGGAGCTGATTGACAAGGGTATCGCCTACCCTGCCGACTTTATTGCCGAGGGTGTTGACCAGACACGCGGATGGTTCTTCACCTTGCATGCTATCGCCACGATGGTATTCGACTCTGTGGCTTATAAGGCTGTTATTTCCAACGGTCTCGTGCTCGACAAGAACGGCATCAAGATGTCGAAGCGTCTGGGTAACGTCATCAACCCATTCGAGTGCATCGGTACTTATGGTGCAGATGCTGTGCGCTGGTATATGCTCACCAACTCCTCACCTTGGGACAACCTCTCGTTTGACCCTGAGGGTGTGAAGGAAGTGACCAGCCAGTTCTTCATCAAACTGCAGCAGGCATATTCATTCTTCACAATGTATGCTAACGTGGACGGCTTCGAGTATAAGGAAGCAGACATTGCTTATGCTGAGCGTCCTGACTTCGACCGTTGGTTGTTATCTGAACTGAATACATTAGTAAAGAATGTGCAGACTTACCTCGACGACTACGACCCGACACCTGCTGTGCGTCTGATTCAGTCGTTCGTCATTGACAACCTCTCCAACTGGTACATCCGTCTGAACAAGCCTCGTTTCTGGGGTGGTGAGATGACTGCCGACAAACTCTCGGCTTACCAGACACTCTATACTTGCCTCGACACGTTGAGCCGACTGATTGCCCCCGTCTCTCCGTTCTATGCTGACCAGCTGTTCCGCGACTTGAACGCAGTAACGGGCAAGGACACGGCGAAGAGTGTACACCTGGCGAAGTTCCCAACGTTCAATGAAGCTTACATCGACTCTGAACTGGAAGCTGCGATGGAGGATGCCATGAAGGTGACTTCGATGGGATTGTCCATCCGAAAGAAGGTGAAGATTCCAGTGATTCAGGCTTTGCAGTCGATTGCTATTCCTGATACGGATGCTGTGTTCAGCGGTCACATCGAGCGCATGAAGGACATCATCATGAAAGAGGTGAACGTGAAGGAGTTGCAGCTGATGGACGGTGCGATGCTGGTGAAGAACGTGAAGTGCAACTTCCGTGTGATGGGTAAGAAGTTCGGCAAGATGATGAAGGCAGTGAGCAATGCAGTGGCAGAGATGTCACAGGCACAGATAGCTGAACTCGAAGCCAACGGACAGGTCACCTTGCAAGCTGAGGGACAGGATGCCGTGATTGAGTTGGCTGATGTGGACATCATGTCACAAGACATTCCTGGATGGAGTGTTGCCAACGAGGGTACCACGACGGTAGCACTCGACATCACCATCACCCCAGCCCTGAAGAATGAGGGTAATGCCCGCAAAGTCATCAAGCAGATTCAAGGTCTCCGCAAGTCACAAGGCTTCGAAATCACAGACCGCATCCGTGTGGTCATCACTGACACGCCCGAGACTGCCGAGGTGCTCGCATCTTTCAAGGAGAATATTGCCTCACAGGTGCTTGCCAACTCCATCGAGCTAGGCAATCCTGCTGGCGAAGCGATTGACTTTGACGACTTCAAGGCAGTCATCACCGTTCAGAAAGACTGATTCATGACCAGAAAGAACAAGCATATTCTTTCCATCGCCCTTTTCATGGCCGTTCTTGTCATTGACCAAATCATCAAGGTCTGTGTCAAGACGGGCATGTATTTGGGAGAGCGCATTGAAATCACCAGTTGGTTCAGCTTCGTGTTCGTGGAGAACAACGGCATGGCGTTCGGTTGGGAACTGTGGGGAGGGAAACTCTTCCTCACCCTTTTCCGCATCGTGGCGGTGTGCCTGATTGGTTGGTTCATCTATAGTGAAATCAAGCGCAGAAGACCGACGGGGTACATCGTGTGCCTCACGCTGATTGCGGCAGGGGCGGCAGGCAACATCATTGATTGCCTTTTCTATGGTCTCATCTTCAACAACCCTCCCTATCCACAGGTGGCAGAGTTTCAGCCATTTGGTTACGGATATGGGGAGTTCCTTTACGGACGAGTGGTTGATATGTTCTACTTCCCCCTTGTTGAGTGGGATATGCCCACGTGGATGCCTATCTATTCAGGTCAGCATTGCGTGTTCTTCTCCCCTATCTTCAACTTTGCCGATGCTGCCATCTCGTGCGGCATCGTGGCATTGCTTCTGTTCTATCACAAGTTAGTCAGCCAATACCAACTTAGGAAATGAAACGTGCGCTTCCCCTTGTCCTTCTGCTTCTGATTCTTTTTGCTGCTTGCGATGACCATCCCCAGAATGTGCTCTCACGCGGCAAGATGGAGGATGTGCTGTATGACTACCACATCATGCAGGGCATCGTTAACGACCTACCTGCAGAGGAGCGTGAAGCAAAGGGTCAAGACTATATGAATGCTGTTTTTGAGAAGCACGGCATCACAGAAGCGCAATTCGATTCCTCCATCGTGTACTACAACCGTCACACGAAGGACTTACACAAAATCTACAGCAACTTGAAGGAACGCTACACGGCTGTGAATGAGGAAATCCAGTTGGTGAATGGCAACAACGACATGATGGCAATTTTCTCCACAGGTGGCGACACGACCAACCTATGGAACTCAGCCAAACTCCTGACCTTGCGTAACAAGGAGTTGCTCAACAAGGAGAGTTTCACCATCCACGCTGATACCAGTTTTCGTCGCCGTGATCAGTTCATCCTCACTCTCTCGCCTGTCTTCATCAAGGAGAGACGAGAAGATTATGACATCAACCTTCATGTAGGTCTGAGTGTACTCTATGCCAGCGGCAAGCACATCGGCACCACGCGGGTCATTAACAACGACGGCACCCAACAGCTCACCCTGCAAATCAGCTATGACGAGGACATCAAGAGTATCACGGGCTTTTTCTATTACAAAGGCAAGAAGGAGAGCCGAAACCTTTGTCTTATCGACAACATCTCCCTCATCCGCATGCATGAGAAAGAGCCACAGAAAGCGGAAGTGGCTGACACAGTGAAAACTGACTCCATCGTCACTGACACGCTTCCGAAGCCAGTGGAACGTCGTCTCACTCCTGAGGAAAGACGTTTGCTGAACCAGTCTGGTGAACATATCAAGATTCAGTCGGCACCTTCTGTCCGCACTCCGAACAGCATCGGACCGAGACGCCGCAAGCGATGAAGGGAGAAAGTCAAAGGTCTATAGTCAAAGGTCGAAGGTCTAAAGTCTAAGGTTATTATGCGTCGCGTTGCAGCATCAAAAGTATTTATCAACGAAAAAGAGTTCTGCAATCATGTTGTGGAACTCTTTGGTCATCTTCTTGTCAACCATTATCCGCTCAAGGGCGAGCTTCCCATGACCGAATGGCTGGGCGGTACCATCATCATCCGAGGTCGCGAAGCCTTTCACACCAAACAAGTGTTATCGTCTGCGGAACTCAGCACATACAATGGCAGTGGCGATGGCTACGTTGAGCGACTCTGAGGTCTCACGCCCTGCTGGATAATTGGGGATATAGAGGCGTTCTGTAACATGGGCTTCGACATCAGCCGAGACTCCCTTCCCTTCATTACCCATAATAATCAAACCTCTGTTCTCTAAGGATTTGTCGTAGAGGTTGTCGCCATCGAGGAAGGTTCCATAGACAGGTGTGCCTTTGGGCAACGAGGAAAGCATCTGGGGCAAGTCAACTTCATGCACTTGCACTCGTGCCATCGCACCCATTGTCGCCTGCACGGTCTTGGGATTATAGAGGTCGGCACATCCACGGGAACAGAAGATGTGCTCGATGCCGAACCAGTCAGCCAAACGGATGATAGTACCCACGTTGCCAGGGTTCTGCACATCGTCAAGTGCGAGGCAAAGCTGTTCGCCCACCACCCTGTTCACGTCCACCTCATCAATGCGCTGACGGAATACTGCCAGCACTTGCTGAGGAGTCTCCATCAGGCTCACGCGTCTCAGTTCCTCGTCAGTCACGACGTCCATCTCCACTCCATTGAGTTCATGGGCATGGCTGTCCATCCATTCCTGCGTAGCTGCCACATACACACAAGGAAACGCCCCGAGCAAATCACCCACCAGTTTGTGACCCTCTGCCACGAACACGCCTTCCGCCTTCCGATATTTCTTCATCTCCAGCGAACGCACATACTTGATTCTGTTCTTGCTTATCATACTGCTGAAATTTCCACAAAGGTAACAAAAAGTTAGGAGTTAGGAGTTAGGAGTTAGGAGTTTTTTCGTACCTTTGCACTCAAATTATGTATTTCCCCGTGAAAACCCGTCTTATACATATTATATATATAGCCCTGCTGAGCATGATAGTGGCATCGTGCTCAGTGGACAAGTACATCCCTGAGGGGGAGCACATGCTGACGGGCGTGGCTGTGACGTGCGACGATGAGGAGGTGAAGAAGACCTACATGTTAGGCGACTATGTGGTGCAGCAGACCAACTCGAAATGGTTCGGGGCAAGAGTGCCACTGAAGATCTATATGCTCTCAGGCACTGATACGACCAAACGTTCATGCCGCTTCTGGCGAAAACTGGGTGAGGCTCCCGTTCTGTACGACAGTGTGAAGGCGCAACGAACGATGGATGACATCGAGAAGGTCTTGAACAATGCGGGCTACATGAAAGCAGAGGTGGAAGAGTTCAAGATGATCAAAGGCAAGAAGATGAAGGTACTCTACAATGTGCATCCGAAGGAACGTTACACCATGCGGAAGATTCAGCGCATCGTGGAGGACAAAGGGCTGGAACATTTCATTGAAGTGGAGGATACAGCCAACTCACTGCTCAAGCCCGGTTTACCCTTTGAGGTGACTGCCCTGAATGGAGAGAGGAACCGAATCGCCGCCTATCTGAGAAACAACGGCTACTACAAGTTCACCAAAGAGGACATCCGTTTCAGTGCAGACACGGCCAAATACTCGACCGAGGTGGATGTGCTGATGCGAGTAAAGCGTCAGCAGGATAACGGCCGCACAGAAGCAACTGAACACAAGCAATACACGATTGGAAAAGTACGTTTCCTGGCAGATATAACCAACCCCAACGAGCCAACGGACAGCCTGCATTACAAGGGCTATGACTTCCTGCACCAAGACGAACTGCACTTCCGCAAACGTCTGCTCATCAGTCACTCATTGGTCAAGCCCGGAGAGCTCTACAATGATAACTATTTCCGTCGCACCTACACGAACTACACGCGACTCGGCGCTATTTCATTCTCCAATATCAACCTGACAGAACGCCCTGGTACCGACACACTCGATTGCAACATTGTGGTGAATCACGCCAAACCCCACTCTGTCGGCTTCGATGTGGAGGCAACCAACTCGGCGGGCGATTTGGGTGCCGCTCTCTCCACATCTTATCAGAACAAGAATCTCTTCCGAGGTTCCGAGTCGTTCATGTTCAAGATTCGTGGTGCTTACGAAGCCATCACGGGACTAGAAGGTTATGAGGGTAACAACTATGTGGAAGTCGGCGCAGAAACCACCTTGGGATTCCCCGTGTTCTTGTTCCCTTACGTTAAGCGTGAATGGGCAACCGAACATAATGCCTCTTCCGAAATTGCTTTGCAATACAACCTGCAGAACCGTCCTGAGTTCCAGCGTCGAGTGCTCACAGCAGCTTGGCGTTATCGTTGGACGACCCGCCAACAGCATGAACAGCACCGCTTTGACCTGCTCGAAGCCAACTACGTCTATATGCCTTGGATTTCGAGAACCTTCAAGGAGCAATACCTTGACTCGCTGGGCAAAACCAACGCTATCCTGAAATACAACTACGAGAACTTGCTCATTGCCAAGATGGGCTATACATATTCCTACAATTCGCTGGGAGTACGTGAACAGACTTATGGAAAGAATGCCTACACCATCCGCTTCAACATCGAGACAGCGGGCAACTTGCTTCAACTCGCCTGTCATGTTTTGAATGGTGAGAAAAACAATGATGGACAATACACCTTCTGCAACATCGCCTTTGCCCAATATGTGCGTGGCGATTTTGACTTCTCCAAGAGTTTCCGCATCGACAAGAATAACTCTGTGGCTGTCCACGGAGCACTCGGCATCGCTTATCCCTACGGCAATTCCAATCAGTTGCCTTTTGAGAAACGCTACTTCGCAGGTGGTGCCAACAGTGTGCGTGGATGGTCGGTGCGCTCACTCGGTCCTGGTGCTTACAAGGGAAAGGATAAGGGTATCAACTTCCTGAACCAATCAGGTGACATCAAACTGGATCTCAACCTCGAATACCGTGCCCAACTGTTCTGGAAATTCAGTGGAGCCGCCTTTGTGGATGCTGGTAATATCTGGACGATCAGAGAGTATAAAGACCAGCCAGGAGGTGCGTTCCATCTCAACACATTCCTGAATCAAATTGCCGTTAGTTATGGTATCGGTCTTCGTATGGATGCCAACTTCTTCATCGTCCGCTTCGATGCTGGTATGAAAGCCATTGACCCTGCTTATACAGGTCGTGACCACTACCCCATTCTTCACCACGATTTCGACCGCGACTTTGCCTTCCACTTCGCAGTCGGTCTTCCATTCTAAGACAAACGGACAGGATTCTTAAAGACACAAAACATTGTTCCAAGAAATATAAAAAAGGCTGGAAGCGTGATTGCCTCCAGCCCTTCTTTTATATATAATAATGTGTGATTCTTTATGAAAGAAATCCCAGCAGGACACCTGCAGCCACAGCAGAACCGATGACACCAGCCACATTGGGACCCATGGCGTGCATCAGGAGGTAGTTGTGGGAATCAGCCTTGAGACCTTCATTCTGTGAGATGCGGGCAGCCATTGGAACGGCAGACACACCAGCATTACCAATGAGTGGATTGATCTTCTGGCTTTTCGGGAGGAAGAGGTTCATGATGTGAACGAAGATGACACCACTGGCAGTGGCAACCACGAAGGCACATGCACCGATGATGAAGATGAAGATGGTGTGCCAAGTGAGGAACTCTGACGCCTGAGTGGAGCAACCCACAGTGAGACCGAGAAGCATCACAACGATGTCGTTCAAAGCACTACCTGCAGTCTTGGCGAGGCGCGTAGTCTTGGTAGACTCCTTGAGGAGGTTACCAAAGAAGAGCATGCCAAGGAGTGGCAGACCTGAAGGAACGATGAATGTAGTGATGAGCAGACCGACGATTGGGAAGAGCATCTTCTCTGTCTGGCTGACCTGACGAGCTGGCTTCATCTTGATGAGACGCTGCTTCTTGGTGGTGAGCAACTTCATGATACCTGGCTGAATCACTGGAACCAATGCCATGTAAGAGTAAGCACACACAGCGATGGCACCCATCAGGTTAGGACTCAGCTTGCTGGACAGGAAGATGGCAGTAGGACCGTCTGCACCACCGATGATGGCGATACCAGCAGCCTGATTAGGCTCGAAGCCCAACGCCAGAGCTACCATGTAGGCACCAAAGATACCAAACTGGGCAGCCGCACCAATCAGCATGAGTTTGGGATTAGCGATGAGGGCTGAGAAGTCCGTCATGGCACCAATGCCGAGGAACACAAGAGGAGGATACCAACCGAGTCGTACACCTTGATAGAAGATGTTGAGCACGGAATTGTCCTCGTAAAGACCTATTTCAAGACCAGCATCCTTGAAGGGAATATTTCCTAAGATGATGCCGAGACCAATCGGAATGAGAAGAAGTGGCTCGAAATCCTTGGCAATGGCAAGCCAGATGAAGAAGGCACCTACAGCAATCATGATGATGTTTGCCCACTCCACGTTAGCAAAGCCTGTATATGTCAAGAAGTCAAGAAGCTTCGATCCGATGAAGTCCATTGTGGAAACACTTTCGAGTAACATCATAGTAATTTACAATTTGACTTTATACAATTTACTACTTACTATTTTGTTACGCGATGGTGACGAGGATAGCACCTTCCATCACTGTGTCACCCTTCTGAACCTTCACTTCCTGAATCTTACCGTCGCGGTCTGAATCGATGTTGTTCTCCATCTTCATGGCTTCGAGCACAACAACGGTCTCACCCTTCTTGACAGCCTGACCGACTGTCACCTTGATGTCGTTGATGGTGCCAGGAAGTGGTGCGCGTACAGCAGAAACGCCGTCTGCCACAGCCTCCAGCTTCTCCTTTGGAGCCTCGATGGTCTTGACAGGAGCTGCAACTGCGCGTACAACTGGTTTTGGCTGAGCAACTGGCTTCTCAAGTTCCACTTCGAACTCGATGCCGTTGACCTCAACCTTCGCAATGTTCTCCTCAATGCCGTTAATCTTCACATTGTAAGGAGCACCTTTTATCTTATAATTATATTCTTTCATATTGCTAAAAAATGATTTTAATTTGCTTGATGATGCTGAGGAGTCACACGAAGTTCGTGGCTCTTGTCTGCCCAAGTGGAAGTTGTCTGATTAATGGTAAGGATGCCAGACTCCAAGTCGTGAGTGCCACCAAAGTACTCATGGAGTGCCAAACCGATAACGGCTGTGTAGGTCTCCATATCGACACCCTTGGTTTCTGTCGTACCCTGCTTTGCCATCTCAACCACACGAGATGCCTGATCATGAATAGCACGAATGGCACGAACGCGAGCCAACATGGCAGCACGATTCATTGCCCAACCAAAGATGTGGAAGAACACGAAGAGGAGAACAAGACATGAGAACACGACGCCCATGCACATCAGCGTCATGGCGATACCGTGAGGATCTTTCTCCTTGAATTCCTTGATCTTGTCGTTGGAATAAGCAACGTTGGGAGCGTTGGGGGTCACCTTGTCAGCCTCCAGCACTTGCCATTTTCCATCATCGAGGCGAGCGTAACCTGATGCAGCAGGAAGTGCCTCCACGTGGACAGAGTCGAGCAAATCGACTGCATTGCCATCGAAGAGATAGATAGTGAACGCCTCATTGGCAGGAAGTGTGAAGTTCAGGTGAAGCGTACCACGATTAGGCTTGCCATCAGCAAAGAACGTGATGCGTTGCTTGGCTGAGATTGAAGTGCGTGGGTCGCCTGCAGGAATGAGTGACATGAGCTTTTCACGCTCAGGTGCAGACATGGTCTTGTCGAGCACAGCAGGATTGATGGTGAGGAAACAGTTTCTTATGTCGTGAGTCGAATAAGAAGTGTTCTCAATCTCAATCCATGAAGCGGCCTGACCATATTCATCCACAAGGCTTGCTTGCTTGTCGCAGGTGGCAGAGGCAGAATCGCCCTGACAGCACGCAGGAGTGACCACATAGACTTCGTTGAGTTTGAAGTCATGCGCACCTTGTGCGAAAGCGGCAGAAGAAGCGATGAGGAATGAGATAACTGATAATATCTTTCTCATAATGATTACAATGGAATGTTACCGTGCTTCTTAGCAGGATTAGTAAGTGACTTGTTTGCCAACTGCTCGAGTGCGCGGATGACACGGAAACGAGTGTTGCGTGGTTCGATGACATCATCGATGTAACCATACTTGGCAGCCTGATAAGGATTAGCGAAGAGCTTAGAGTATTCCTCCTCCTTCTCAGCGATGAATGCCTTGGCATCACCACCCTCTTCCTTGATCTGCTTAGCCTCACGAGCATAGAGCACAGCGGCAGCACCACTGGCACCCATCACAGCGATTTCAGCAGATGGCCAAGCGTAGTTGATGTCACCACGAAGCTGTTTACAAGACATCACGATGTGAGAACCGCCATAAGACTTACGGAGTGTGACCGTCACCTTTGGCACGGTTGCCTCACCATAAGCGTAGAGCAACTTAGCACCATGCAGAATGACAGCGTTGTACTCCTGACCAGTACCAGGAAGGAATCCAGGCACATCGACGAAGCTGACGATTGGAATGTTGAAGGCGTCGCAGAAACGAACGAAACGGGCACCCTTGCGAGAAGCGTTGCAGTCAAGCACACCAGCGAACTTGCTGGGCTGGTTGGCAACGATACCTACTGAGCGACCGTTGAAACGAGCGAAACCTACGATGATGTTCTGGGCATAGCGAGGCTGTACTTCGAAGAATTCGCCATTGTCCACTGTGGCAGCAATGACCTTGTACATATCGTATGCCTGATTTGGATTGTCTGGGATAATTTCGTTGAGGGAATCCTCCAAACGATCGATAGGGTCTGTGCATTCCACGCGCGGAGTCTCCTCCTGGTTGTTCTGTGGAATGTAGCTGATGAGCTGCTGAATCATTGCCATAGCCTCTTCTTCAGTAGCGGCTGTGAAGTGAGTCACACCAGACTTGGTAGAGTGAACAGATGCACCACCAAGGCTCTCCTGGTCCACATCCTCGCCAGTCACAGTCTTCACCACAGCAGGACCTGTCAGGAACATGAAGGAAGTGTTTTCCATCATGAGGGTGAAGTCGGTGAGGGCTGGTGAGTAAACGGCACCACCTGCACAAGGACCGAAGATACCTGAAATCTGAGGAATCACACCTGAAGCCATGATGTTGCGCTGGAAAATCTCAGCGTAACCAGCCAAGGCATTGATACCCTCCTGAATGCGAGCACCACCTGAGTCGTTGATACCAATGACAGGAGCACCCACCTTCATCGCCATATCCATGATCTTGCAGATCTTCTGGCTCATGGTCTCAGAAAGAGAACCAGCGTTGACCGTGAAGTCCTGCGCAAAAATAAAGACGAGGCGTCCACCGATTGTACCCGAACCAGTCACGACACCGTCGCCAAGATACTGCTTCTTGTCCATGCCGAAGTTGGTGCAACGGTGGAGCTTGAACATATCATATTCTTCAAAACTGCCCTCATCGAGGAGCATGGCAATACGCTCACGAGCGGTGAACTTGCCTTTTGCATGCTGCTTGTCGATAGCCTTCTCGCCACCGCCCAAACGAGCTTTCTGACGGAGCTCAATCAGCTCCTGTATTCTTTCTGTTTGCTTACTCATAATATTTATTTGTTCTGTGGTTCGCAAAGTTCCGTTAAGATACCAGCTGTAGATTTAGGATGCAGGAATGCAATAGACATCTGCTCAGCACCTGGACGTGGAGTCTTGTCAATCAGGCGGATTTCCTTGCCTTCTGCCTCGACCAATGCCTCAGCAACACCATCTTCAACAGCAAATGCCACATGGTGAACACCCTTGCCACCCTTCTCAAGCCACTTGGCAACAGCAGACTCAGGAGACGTTGGCTCCAGAAGCTCCAGTTTCACCTCACCGACCTTCAAGAAAGCAGTCTTCACTTTCTGGTCAGCCACTTCTTCGATTGCATAACACTTGAGACCAAGCACGTTCTCGAAATAAGGGAGCACTGCGTCAATGCTCTCTACACCTATTCCAAGGTGATCAATTCTTGAAATCTTCATAAATGAATGAATGTAATTTTAGTTATAACTAATTAAAAATTTTAAGCACAAACACTTGGGGCACTTTCATAGTGCCACCAAAAAACGTACAAATTTACGCCTTTTAAATGGTTCTGAAAAGACAAAAGTGGAAAAAATCAATTCTTCCACTTAAATATTGATATTTCCCTTGAAATAAGCCTCGATTTCGGAAGTCAACAAAGCATAATCGCGGTCGTAATCCTTGATGATGCATCCATGTTCCAACAAAGTGATGCGTGAACAGATATCCAAGGTATGAGTCAAATTGTGAGAGGAAACGATGATGGTGGCTTTCTGTTCCTTGCTATACGTTTCCAGCAGATACTTCATCGCCAACTGGGAAGTCGGGTCGAGGAAGTTGAAAGGCTCATCCAGAATCAGCAGTTTGGGATAATGCAGCATGGCACCAATGATGCCCACTTTCTGCTTGTTACCCATCGACAGGTTGCGAATCAGCGTCTTCTGTCCCAATATCTCTCCATTCATGAAACCGTCAAAGAGCAACAGGCGGTCATGCAGCACAGCATCAGAGATGCCAGAAATCTTGGCAATGAATCGGAAGTATTCCTCTGGAGTCAGGTAGTCAATCAGGAAACCTGTATCGACAAAAGCGCCTGTATAGGCTTTCCAATCCTCACTCTTGGAGGGGTCGCACGAAACAGGCACACCATCAATGACGCCATCGATGGTCACACATCCTGTGTCAGCATGCAACAAGTCGAGAATGATGCGGAACAGCGTGGTCTTCCCTGCTCCATTATTGCCCACCAAGCCAATGATCTCTCCGCTATGGATGGCGTAGTGGTCAATGTCGAGGGCTTTCTTTTCCCCAAAGGATTTGGTCAGTTTTTCGATTGTCAAGTTCATCTTCTTCTATATTTTAATAGTCCATGGACCGTGCTCCAGGCCTATCTTGAGTTCCTAAATCCGTCCATATTTTCATACCGACGTTTCATGAATCGTTTGTAGATATTGCGAAGCCACCACGGATGCAGCAGCGTGCCAACCACACCAATGGAAATCATCGAGATGGAAGCAATTTCCTCATTGAAACATTGCACCAGTCCATACATGACCAACATCGGCAGGAACAAGGCACCTCCAGCCATCAGCATCTGCACCTTTGTGTCGCGTCCCGTCTTGGTCAGTTTCTCGTTCAGATGGATGGTCATGTCGTTATAGACAGCCAACTGAAAGATGAATGGGAACACCGCTCCTGAGGTGAATAGCAGGCATCCCAATGCCGTCATCCACGTGATTTTCCCTTCCATGATCGGCATCAGCGAGAAGAGTAACGGCACGAGCAAGATCATGCATTGGAAATAGTATTTTGCCTTCAACAACGACAGGACTGTTTCCTTCCTCACCATCAAGCCGTCAATGTAATTTCCCTCTGCACACATCACCGTCGTCAAGGTCATTACGCCCAAGCAAGTGAAACAATACACACAAATGAACACTCGCATGAAAGGAAGTTCATCATAGATGTCTGAGAAAGAGAACAAGGCGCAAAGCATCAGCATGCACAAGGAGCCTGTGATGAATTGCTTCCTCACCACCAAATTGCGGAAGGTGGACATCATTTCCAGTTTCAGGTATTCTCCAATCACACCAAAGCGGTCGAGAAAAGTCATGTTATGCGTCTTGAAGTGCTTCACCACTTCCGTCTTGGCAATCTCCACATAAATGGCCACCTTCTGCAAGCGGAAGTTGACAATGTACAAAGGCACCACCACCACCACAAAAATCAGCCAGCACAAAGGATTCCATTGACAGAACCCTCGCATCAGTCTAATCGTTCCTTCAAAGAGCCATTGGTTATCGGAATCATGGAAGATGCCGAAATACGCCAACGCAGCATAAATCACCAACGGAACAATCACATAGAAGTAATTACGATTCAGGAGCGTGCGCCAGAAGAGATACCAATAACTGTTCAGCACATACATCAGCCACCAGCCGACGATGAAGCCGAAGAAACCGATGATGCCATAAAACTGGGGAATGGCACGAAGTCCGAAAGGGACGAAAAAGAACGCCCAGAAGAGGTTGTAGGGTTGCAAGCCCATACGAAGCAGAAAGGTGTGCAGCAAGAACCTTGTGGGGATGTTCAGCAACTTGTATTGCTTGATGTTCTGGGCAGGTGTTTCCTGCATGGAGAAACGAGAAAGGAAATCGACGGAGAGGAACCAGATCATTCCTCCATCAATCCAGTCGAACGCCTCCAAGGCGGAACCCTCAAAGTAGGAGTAGGCTGTGAAACCCAACATGACCAGATAAACTGCCCAAAAAGCAATAAAGATATAACTCAATATCTTCATTGCCAACTTCTTCTCAAACATCGGATGGCGACGTGCCTGCAACCGTTGATTGTGAGAGATAAGTTTGTATAATAGTCGAATTTCTGAAAACTCCACTTTCTTCAGGTTATCTCAAATCCACGACTTCCACGTTGGGATAGTTCTTCTTGTTGAATTGGAACGTGGCGTTCGTGTATTTCTGATTCTTCAGGAACGAGTTGCAACGGATGGTCGTCACATCACCCTTCGAGGAAGTCATGGTGATGACAGTCGGGTACTTCGTCGATTTGTTGAGACGCACCACCACTTTCTTGAAAGGACTGCCACTCTTGCCAGTCAGCAGTACCTCATGTTCCTTCGTCGTGCTCTTTCCCATCTTGGCTGTGTAGCCTTTCTTGTAGAACGACAGGAAGGCATAGGGATTCATCTTCGCCACAGCATCAGCTGATGGATTCGTCACATTCACCTCGTCATTCGCCTTCACATAAGTCCACATCGTCTTGCCGTCAAACCAAGTGATGGTGCCGCCCATATTGATGACAAACTTCTGTTTTTGCAGTTTGATGTAGCCCGTTGAGGCTCCACCCTCCGCTTCGAGCGTGAACCCAATCTTCACATTGCCTGCAGCCCTCAAGGTCGCAGCCGACTTGTCCAGCAACTGAGTCGCATTCTGTGCGTAAGACATCATTGCCAGTACAAGCACCATCCATGTCACTATAATCTTCTTCATAATCTCAAAACTCAAAACTCAAACCCCTAAAGGTTATTCAACAAACTCTCTAATGTCATTGGGTCTTTAATCAGCACCTCACGAGGCTTTGCGCCCACCTGTGGACCAACCACACCCATTCGCTCCAACTGGTCCATGATCTTGCCGGCACGGTTGTAGCCAATCGAGTAGTTGCGCTGAATCATGGAAGTGGAACCACTCTGGTTGCTCACCACAAACTTTGCCACATCGGCAAACATTGGATCCAAGTGTCCCTTGTCCATCGGACCCATGGCACCACCCTCACTTTCTGGGTCAGCCACTTCAGGCAGATACAATGGATGCAAGAAGGACTGCTGCTTGGCGATGTAAGAACAGATGTCATTCACCTCAGGTGTATCGACAAACGCACACTGTACACGAACAGGTTCTGCACTGCCCAGATACAGCATGTCGCCCTTACCAATCAATTGGTTCGCACCAGCACGGTCGAGAATCACACGAGAGTCCATCATTGAACTTACCTTGAACGCGATTCGGGTTGGGAAGTTCGCCTTGATGGCACCACTAATGATGCTTGCCTGAGGACGCTGGGTGGCGATAATCATGTGGATACCGACGGCACGAGCCAACTGGGCAATACGACAAATCGGCAATTCCACTTCCTTGCCAGCCGTCATGATCAAGTCACCAAACTCATCCACAATCACCACGATGTATGGCATGAATTCATGTCCGTGTTCTGGATTCAGCTGACGGCTCTTGAACATCTCATTGTATTCCTTGATGGTTCTTGCATGAGCACGCTTCAGGAGGTCATAACGAGTGTCCATCAACGCACACAGCGAGTTGAGGGTCTTCACTACCTTCTGCACATCTGTGATGATACATTCCTCCTCCTCTTCCAGACGAGCCAGGAAGTGATTTTCTATCGGGCTGTAGATGCTGAACTCCACCTTCTTGGGGTCCACCATCACAATCTTCAGTTCTGATGGGTGTTTCTTGTAGAGCAAGGAAGTCACGATGGCGTTCAAGCCGACAGACTTACCCTGACCTGTCGCACCTGCCACCAACAAGTGGGGAGCCTTCGCCAAGTCGAACATGAAGACTTCATTGCTGATGGTCTTACCGATGGCACAAGGCAGTTCCATCTTGCTCTCTTGATAGACGCGGCTGTTGATGACGCTCTCCATCGACACGATGCACTTCTTCTTGTTTGGCACCTCAATACCAATCGTGCCTCTACCAGGAATGGGTGCAATGATACGGATACCTTCTGCTGCCAACGACAGGGCGATGTCGTCTTCCAAGTTACGGATTCTGCTGATGCGCGTACCCTCTGAAGGCACAATCTCGTACAACGTGATGGTAGGACCAATCGTTGCCTTGATGCTCTTGATTTCCACGCCAAACTGCTTCAGCACCTCAATGATGCGGTTCTTGTTCGCATTCTGCTCAAACATGTCAATCTGGGGACCCTGATCGTCAGCCTTCTTCAGCAGATTCAGCGTTGGGTACTTATAGTGTTCCAAATCCAGTTTCGGGTCATAAGGCGTGTTGATGTCGCCACGCAAAATCTTACCACTTCCCTGCTCCGTCTCGTTCGCCTCAATGTCCATCTTGGTGCCCTCGTTCTTGTCCTCAACAGGCTCCGTTGGCTGTTCCTCCACTTCTACAGGGGTTTCCTCTTCCTGTTCTTCCTCGTCGTCATCCTTCTCATCTTTGTCACCATCCACAGGGAACACCACCTCCACCGTTTCATCCTCCTTGCCGTCAAACTGAGCCACTTCACCCTCGTCATCAGTTCCGTCATTCTCGCTGTCCTCACCCTCTGCATTCTCCTCTTCATCCTCGTCCATATGTCTTCTCATCAGAGATGCCCATCTTCTGGGGCTCATCTTCTTCAAGAATTTCAGTCGGAACATATCCCTGATCACTTCAATGGTCTTTGCACTCAGATAGATGAGGTACAGCACAGCCGTCACCACCAGCACAGCCAACAAGCCAGGCGTGCCCACCAACTGCGTGAGAAACTTGACCACCTGGATGCCGTGATTACCACCCAGTTTCACAAAAGAACCTTCGAAAGATGGGAACAGATAACCAAAGGCAGACAAGAACACGCTCACCCACAACATCAGCACGGTAAACAAGATGAACTTCCTCACCAACGTGAATTTGAAGATACGCATCATGCGCATCGCCAAGATAATCAGGTAAGGAATCATGATGAATGAAGCCAAGCCAAACAAGTTGTTCAGGAAGAAGAACGCAACAATGGCGCCCCACGAACCACATACATTCTTGTAGCGCAGTTCCGAGTTCAGGGGGTCGGTGTTGTTTTCCAGCAAACTAAAGTCTGCCTCACCCGTGAAGAGATAAGAAACAAACGCCACCAACATGAAGAGGGCAAACACGCCAATCAGCAAGCCCACACAGAAAGAGATTGTTTCCCATTTCCCAAAACCGATGAAGAAATCACTCGCCGACAGCTTCTCCTTCTGAGCCGTAGCGTATTTGTTGTTTTTCTTGTTTTTTCTTTTATTCGTCGCCATGCAAAAATCGAAGTTATCTTTAGTCAATCAGAAGATATTTGCAAAGTTACAAATTTTTATTGAAAATCAAGACTTAAGCACAAAGAATTATTCAAAATTTTTAGAAAAAAAACCTTTTTTATTCAATTTTCTTCTCTTCTCCCACCACCAGCAGGACAATAATCATCAGCAAAGGCGAGGTCACAAAACTCAGCAGTACCCATAAAGCCACCTCGCGATGACGATCCTCCGCCATCTTGATCACAACAATGTACAAACCTGCCGTGATGAGCGCACCCACCAGGATGAAAAACATCAAAAAGACAATCATAATAGCTTCACCTCCCAGCAAAGCCAACACACCTTCGTAGTCACTCATAAGTTCAAGTATTTCATTAATTAAACATATATAATTCTTTCATTTCCACAACCCTTAACTATTCAGCATTCTTTCTATGCTCACGAGTCGCATCATTCTCCCAAAGCTGAACGGCAAAGTCGGTCAATGCTTTAGGCATCACATTTCCGCTGGTCTGAATATCAGCCCATGAACACAAATCGGCATAGTTCTCATCAATGATCATATCCGTGGGTGGTCCGCAGGGACTGTCCTCGCTGTAATAGAGGTGGCGACCTGTATGAATCAACCTGTCTGCATCCACGTCGGAGTCATCCAGCTGATTCCATATCTCCTCATTGATCTCATAAAGATGATAATCCCCTCTCCACGATCTCTGTGCCGTGTAGAGGTTCCTCTCATCATCATAACAGGCTTTCCAGCCCAATCCTTTCTTGAAATGCAACATATTCTTTTAGCAGTTTTTCCCAGACAAACGGGACAAGAAACAGAAGCCATTATATTTACAATTGCAAAGGTAATACAATTATACAACACTGCAAAACAAAACCACAAAAAAAAGAAAGCCGATTCTCAAGAACCGACTTCCTTCTTTAACCTATAACCGTTAACCGTTATCCAAACGCTAAAGCGTACCCTTTCCTTATCTCTTCCCTCCTAATCAGGTCAGCACACCCTACCCCATCTTCCACCAGTGCCATCGCTCGGACGAGTTCGCAAGCCCAGTAGGTGTCGTCGTTTTCAAGGCTGCCGATGGAAAGGATGAAGTTGGGTGGAACGTCCATCTCCTTGCATACCCTGTCGATGTACGCCTGCGTGGCGTTCTCGTTGGGTGGTGCCCACCGCTCGATGATGGTACGGACGGTCGTTCGGTGGTACTTGACTCGGTAGGTTCTCAGCAGTCGGAAGGCAGCCCTGTAGCCCCATTCCATTGCCTTGAACTGATAAAAACTCTTGTCGTTCTGCTCTTTCAACAGACCGTTGACCTTCGGTCGAAAGCCTTCACGCTCGGCAGAGTTCAAGCAAGTTTGACTCTGCTCTTGCTCAACCAGGCCTTTCCATTGATCCTTACCTTTGCGGATATTCAACGGATTGCAATTTCTTAAACCTCTTGGAATCATAATTTCTATTATTTTTAATTTGAAAACCTTAATGTCCAAAGTGAGTAAGTGAGTAACCTAAGGCAACTCACGTACCATCTTCTTGTATATGCCATACTTCACTTTCTCTACCATACCATCTTTTTGAAAGCGGATGATAGCACGCGAAGCGCTCTGTTGAGAACATCCAAACACATCCATAAATTGCTGTGTCTTGAACTCCTCAGGCAGCTTCCTGAAGCACTCGTCATAGCGTGTGGTGCGTCTCCTCACGATGAACTCCTTGTTCTGGTCGGCGTAGTAGTTGAATGCCATCTCGCCAAAGAAGAACTGCTGGCACTTGTACTGAATTTCCATCGCCAAGCGGCAGAGTTGTTTATCCCTTTCATCCATCGTCAGCGTCTTCGACTCCTGCCACTCGTCCCAATGGCGCATCAGGATGAAAGGCAGCGAGACACCGATACCGTAGTATGGGATTCGCTTCAGGATGGTCCTGTCTGCCTTGTCACCATTGAACTCTGCGATTTCCAAGCGGCTGCTCTGCCAGTCGAAGGTCTCATCGTTCAGCGGCTCTATGGGCAGTTCACCTTCCACCTTGTCGAGTCTATAAGCCCAAGTCTTCAAGGTCTCGTTGGCATTGGGATCCACTTGCTGGTGTCGCTTCGCCATGCCCTTGTCAGGCAGTGGAATCACCGCCAGTCGGGTGCTCATACCCGTGCCGAAATTCCGTTGGTTCACCTTCCTGTGCAGGGCGTATGGAGTGCCTGTATAGATGAAGTTCCAATAGATGTTGAACATACCCGTGTAGCTCTCCTGATTGGCATACATCTGACCCTCCTCCTCGTTGTGAAAGGCTTTCAGCTCCATGATCTCGCGGTCTTTCCAGTCACCACCCTTGTTCTGCTTGGTGACGTTATCCAGTTCCGCATCGAACGAGAACATGTGGAGGTTCAGAGGCTGACCTTGCACCTTCTCCACAGCCGCATTCATGTGTCGGATAAACTCACCCGTAGACGTTCTTGCCGGGTGCACGCGAATACCCACCACAGGACGCTTCAGCGCATCGCCTTTCTGGGCTTTCGTGCTGGTGGTTCGTTCCGTCCTGCCATCCTTGTATCGGTTCACCGCATCAATCAGGCATTGGTCAGCCTGAATCATCGGGTCGGCAATCTTCTTGTAGAACTTCTCCACGATGTTCTTGCCAGCACCCGGGTCACCGATGATGAAGATGCAGTAGTTCAACCTGCGCACAATCTCAGGCTCGTACCAGAAATGATAGAAAGCCCTTGTCATCAATGTGCCGAACAATGCCGCACTCGAAAACCACACCGCAGGCAACTTGTGCGGATGCACATTCTGGAACAGCTCCTTCATGCAGGGATAATACGCTGCCAGCTCTTGCAGTTCCTCTGCCCACTTGTCGAGGGGAAGCGTGCCGTAAACATCATCCTCGGATTTGAGGTTGGAGGTTGGAGTTTTGAGGTTTTTTTCTTCGGCTCCTGTAGCTTTGAGGGCTTCTTTCATCCGCTTGGGAATACCCTTCAGGAATTCGTAGCCTTGCGCGCTCTTCACGGTGGTAGCCACATCCTCACCCCGTTCCTCGATGATTTCCTGCACAAATGGCGTTTCACGCAGAATCTGCTCTATCAGCTTCGCATCGTTGTCGGTGATGTAGCGCAGATGGTCCGCCAGCACCAACGATGTCCTGTGCCTGTCACCTTGTTCAATCTTCTTGCCGCCAATCCACGCTTCCACGATCTTCTGATACGGAACACTGTGATATGAAAGTTGAGAGTTGAGAGTTGAAAGTTGAGAGTTAGAGTTATCACTTGAACCTTGAACCTCTTGAACTTTTGAACCCTCCACTTTTTTCGTCGGCTGGCTATTACCCGCATGATACGCTTCGTTGTATTTCTCTCCGAAGGCATCGTCCTGATAGGAAATCAGTCGTTCTTCGTCAAGATAGATGACATCGTCACGCGTGGTTAGGAACGCACCTCGGCTGGCATCCTTGCAGCTCTCGTCAGGGTTCAGTCCCAGCTTCTGCGAGAAATCAATCTGGTTGTCTATCAGGTTGCCGACTGCTGCATCTGCCATAAACACCACCTTCAATCCTTGTGCCGAAGGAGTGACGTACACAAAAAGTATTCGCTTTTTATCCTCCTCACTCAGTTTGGCAAAAGCCTCTTCCCACACCTTGCGGGGGTCTCCCTCGATGTGGTCAAAGTCAATGACGCACAAACCGTTCAGTCGGCAATGCTTCTGATTCCGCCAAGTGCCGCGTTTCGTGGTCTTCTCCCCTGTACGTTTATTCTCGAACACCTTGTCCGATTCATCATAGGTGGCGATGAAAATCACAAACGGCAGACTCTTCTTCTTCGCATCGTAGGTCTTCTTGTCGCCTTTGGCAAGTGCCTCCCTTGCCTCCTTCACTTTCCTGAAGGTTTCAGGCGCCGAAATGAGCGCCCGAAACCGTTCAGCTGTCACTACTTCAGTTTGCACACCGAAGCTTCGTTGATAACAAAACATTTGTCAATCTTGCTGGTTAGGTTGTACAACTCTCTCCTTACGTCAATCAATCCTTTCGCCTCGAAAGTGAGCCATGCCACCACCTGACGTTCCTTGGCTGCGAAGCGCACCTTCACGTTGTCCTCATTCAGCAGGAACTCCCCATCCGGCATCTGTGGCTCCTCAATTTCCATGTCCTTCGTCAGCTTTGCCAGTTCCTTGTGGAAGAAGGCGACCTTGTCAGGCACGTCCTCCGGACATTTCAGCTCGATACATGTCAGCGGACTCTTGCCGTTCGTCACATACCGCTTCGACTTGCCCACTTTCTTCACATCCTTCTGTGTGGGTTCACCAGGGGCTTGTGGTGTCACCTCAATCGAGTTGTCGTCATACACATGCGTGTTCGACTTAAACGATTTCACTAATTTCTTTCCCATAACTTTCATTCTTTCATTTTTTCATTCTTTCATTTTCAATCACGCCACATTAATTTTGTCCACATAAATTGTCGTTGCCTGCATGGATTCACCAGTCTTCTCCGACGTCCAGTTTCTCACCACCATAGAGCACTGCACCCTGTAGAGGTAGTTCTTGTCGTACTGTGGACAGGTCACAGCTCGTTCGCCTGTCACCTCGCCCAAGAACGTGTCGATACCATCAGTCAGCTTGAAAGTGACGGCATTCATCACCTTCTCCTGACCCGTCTTCTTGTCGGTGTACTTCCTTGTGGAAAGTGCCGACTGCTCCAAAATTCTAACAGTCTTTTCCATAAATCATAAACTATTTTGAATGATTAAACTCTTGAACCTTTTCCTTCTGTCGTTTTCCTTGATGACGATGCAAAGGTAGGGACACAAAAATAACCTTGCAACGAAATGTCACAAGGTTACATGGTGGTTAAGGAGAGTTAAGCAGCGTTAAGGGGAATTAAGGAGAGTTAAGCCGATTGTAAAGTCTGCTTGCCAATTCGTCTCATTTCAACAATCTGAAACGCCTTTTCAGCGGTTCGAGTTCTTTCGGGTCGTAATCTGTTTCTCCCGTTCCGTTCAGCCAATTACTCATGTTCACTTTGTTCAGGTTGGTGCCAAAACGGTTATTGTACCATTCTGCATCAATTGGAGGCAACAGCACCTCTGCTTCCATCGCTGCGCGTTGGGGCATACAGCCTCCTTCACCAACTGGCAGAGCAATCCCAAGGCAGGGTACAGCTTCTCCTCGTCCGTGTAGCCCTCCTGCTTCGTCTCCTTCTTCTCGTGGCAATAGTTGTTCTGATTCTGGATGGTGTTCACATGTTGCGCTCCCGATGCCACATACACCAGACTGATGTTGCATCCACGCTGATTTTGTTCCGTCTGTTGCAATTGTCGTAGCAGACGGCTGAAGAAGTCAAAGGCTTCCTCGTCCTTCTCACTTGTCATTGTTGTTATATAAAAGGTTTTGGATTAATAAAAAAACGGAGAGCGTGGACTGTGAATTGGGAGTATAACAAAGCCCCTCGGGTTTTAGCCCACCCATTCGCAATTGTTAATACTGCCAAAGCCCACGCTTCCGTTTATAGGATGCGTGAGCAGGCAGCCGTCTTTACTTGCGAATGTCTATGTGAATGGCTAAATTCGAGAGACTTTCAAGAAAGCTGTCGGTTGCTCCTTCTTATATTATCTTGGGTACAAAGGTAATGAGATTTCCCTATACGCCCAAATATATTCATGTTTTTTTATGGACTCATGGCGATTCTGTTGGGTTTTATTTAATATTATTAATTGATTTCCGACAGTGTTGTTTTCATATCCTCTAACTGCTGCAGGAACAATTCGTAATTGTTGGAGAAGTAGTTGAGGGAGTTGCGCATGAGCTGCCCGTCAGGTGAAACGGTCACATAATGGGGAATGCCACTGAACTGTAGGAGTTCCATCAGCTGATCCAGTTCCTTCCGAGTGACGGGATAACAGTCGGCACCAAGCAGGTTCTCGCTGACATATTGTTTATACTCATCATTCGTCTCCGGATTATCCTCCTGTGCCACGAAAATGAGGCGCAGGTCGGGATTGTCTTTCAGACGAAGGCGCAATTCGAGACTCTCCTGAATGGCTTTCTTGCAAGGGCTGCACCACATCGCCCAGAAGTCTATCAGCACGAACTTACCACGATAGGGAGCAATGATCTTCTCCAGCAACGCCTTGCCTTCACCCTCTGGAATCGGATAGGCAGGCGCTCTGTTAAACGTGGAGGCGAAGAGACGTTCGGCTTCCTTGCGCAATTCGGGTTGTGTGAAGCCGTCAATGGCACGTAGATGAACGGTGTCCAACGGCTCGTATGATTTCTCATAAGCCCTGCGATCCTCTTCTGTCATTGTCGTATCCGCCATTGCTTGCGAACGGCGCAAATACGCCTCCTTGGCTGTCGTGAGTACCCCTGGCAGTTTCTGCATCATCGCCATCTGAGTCAGCAGATTGTCCCCATCATCCATCATCTTGTTCATCGCTTGTCGCAGTTCCTGAAGTTCTTCCGCATAATACTGGAGCATCGTTGCGTTTGCGCAGACAGGTGTTCTTGCCAGATAATTAGCCAATGTGGAATATGCTGAGGAGACAAACATGACGGGGTCGTTCAATGGCAAATATTGAAGCGGGACATAGTATTCAGGGGCACACAGTTCAGCAAAATAAGTGCTGTCTGACAAGGAGCGCAGCAAGTCGGCACGAAACAATGAGCCGTGCCTACTCAAGAAATATCCACAAATAAAATCAAGAGCCTCTGCATGAGCCAGTTTCTGCTCATAGGAAGTGAAGTGTTTGGCATCAGCTAAGGCTTTAAGTTTATCAAGTGTCGTGCGAATGAGACTGTCGCAAATGGCTGTGTGGCGTTTCAAATCGCTCTTGTCTGCCAACAACATGCGGTATTCGTTCGTGAAATCCAGTTTTTCTTTTAATAGGCGCTCAACTTTTTTTGCTGAACTCCCTGCACTATAGTCACAGTTCCAATGTCCGTCTGCATCTTGTTTCAGTTCCATCTGCAACGTCTCGCCTGGCACAAGGTAATACTGCACCTGCTCATTCTCGGAGAATGTCAACGTGTTGAGCACAGGATGTCGCAACAGCATTCGACACATGAAACTGCCATCAGAAGCCACCTCTGCAATGCCATCCTTGGAGGCATTCGACAAAGCATTGTGCCATTGATAATCAATAGCCTTAGGCATGCAATCCGGATTCCCTCCCACTATCTTTCCGACAATGAATGCCGAATCCGTACGGAAGAACGGTTCTTTCTCTTGTCCCATTGCCACCATAGCGACAACCGCCAGCACGAAAGTGATAATTGTTCTTTTCATATATTTATTTCTCTTTCTTATCTACTTGATTGAAGAATATTTTCATCGCGCCCACATTGCGAGCATCAGCATTGATGTCGTAGAGTTTTCCCTCTTTGTCGAAGATCTTATAGTAGGGGAAGCCATCCACTTGCAGGAACTCTTCGATGGCACGTTGCTGTTCTGCGGGCAGATTGTAGTGAACAATGTTGTCGCCCGTCAGGTTGTATGCCTTGATAACGTTCTCCATTCTTCATCAGAAGTACTGTTCGCCAGATAGAGATAGACGATATCGTGGTCTTTCAGCGCATCCTTCAGTTCGTGCGACTCCTTTAAGGCAGCCTTGCATGGTCCACACCAAGAACCCCAGATGTCCAAATAAACGAACTTTCCCCGATACGGCTCTATCAGTTTTGCCAACAAAGCCTCTCCATCATCGATACCCTCCACTTCGTCTGCGGAGCGAAGGCTTCGGGTGGCAGTGAATTGCTGGTTCCGAAGTTCAACAAACTTCTGGTACACTTGCATCACACACTCATGCAACGTCGGAACTGTCACCAGTTCGTCCACGTATGTCAGAGCCGCGTTGGGTAACGGATGGATGCGCTCATCCATCCATTTATTCATCTGCCGTGCAAACATCAGCGACTTGATGAATGAGTCCACCTTCATTCCTTTTATATATTCATAGAAGGGTGTGATCTGTGCCATCATGAACATCTCACGAGCCTCTTCTTCAGACGAAGCTAAATAAGTGATTCGTTTGGGAGCAGTGAAGAACTCAATCACAGTTGTATAATAAGACAGCGGATAGTTGATGCGCTCTGTCGCCAAGAGCGAGGTGTTTAAGTGTCTCAGCAGCTCATCATTGATGAAATCGACCGCAGCGGCGGGGAGGGTGTCATTTTCCATACAATCCATACAGCGATAGATCAGCCAACTTACAGCACCAGAACGTGCTATGTTCTCCGCTTGAATCCGAAAGCGTTCCGACAAAGTGGGATTCGCTTGGCAGACACTGTCAACTGCCGCGAGATCTGTGCGGATGCATGCCTTGCAAACATCCATGTAGTTCACAATATCGTTGGCAGTGATTGAATCCCTTTTCTCTGGGGTGTCCGACTTACTCGGCACATGATGGGCAAAGAGTTCGTTCTGCAAACGTGCATTCTTTCCCATCACCAGTTGCTGTCCTGTCTCTTTGTCCCAAAGCATGAAATAAGTCTCTCCTGGCTCCACTATAACATCCCATTGGTCCCAATCATAAAGGTCTATCGTTTGCAGATTCACCACAGGGAAGGTGACTTGGAAGCGTCCCAACGAATCAAGAGGTATCTCTTCATCATAGCCACTCAGATAATTTCCCTCATACAAATCGGTGAAATAACTGAATATATGTATGTTGTCCATCTTCTCCTTCGAATGGAGGACGGCTCCCACAATGGTGACCGAATCCCCCTGTCGGAAAGCATTGTCGTGAAACTCGGTACTCATGTCCTTGGTGGGGTAATCGGGCAGAAATCTATCTGTAATCATCGAATACACTTCTTTCTTTCCTTGCTTCGTGTCAATCTGTATGATGCGCTTGCCCTGCTTGTCTTTGCCTACCTTCACATCCAGACATCTGATAACAGGTTTGTCGTAACGGAATTCATCTTTGCCAATCTTTACATTCAGCCATCCTGACTCATTCCATATCGTGAATGTGGCTTTATCTACAGGCTTGTTCACATCTGGTTTTTCCATGTAGTTCCAGAACTGACCATCATAAATCACAAAATCCTCCAAGAAAGCAATGTCCCAATCTCCTGTTCTCTCATTTCTCCAATAGGAAGGAAAGAACTGTAGGCAGTGGCGGGAAATGAAACACCACATCACGTTTACCGTCTTTATTTGTCCGTTCTTGCTTGTTCAATTCTATTCCATCAGCAGAGAGAACGGTGTAGCGGTTATTGCCAACTTTCAGGTAGGTGTCACTTGCAAATAGGAACCAATAATCAGGGATAGGAGTTTGCATCACGGTTATGTACACCAAGGTCTCCATATCCATTAGTTCAACCCTCGTCACATCTAAGAATAGCCCGGTTCCAGTACCATTATGTGACCTAAACTCTGTGGTGGGCTTTTCCCACACAACCTTTGTCTGTCCCATTGCCATCATTGCGGCAACGACCAGTACGAAAGTAAGAATTGTTCTTTTCATTGTTAATTTGTTTGTTCTTATATTTTCATATAATGATCAATCACCTTTTTCATCCTACCCTCAAAAATAGATTGTGGAATCATCTCTTTCAATGTTTCTTTGGAAATCGTATCTCTCATGGTTTCATTGATGAGTGCACGGCGCATTATATAATACATGGCACAACCCTCCTCATCACCGTGTCGCTTCAGGTAGTTCTTTATGATGGAGTCTGATTCTGTTTTGTGAATATGTGGTCCTCTCACCAGTTCGTCCGCTTTCTTCCATTGCTCATAAAGACCAGTGCCGCTTAAATAGAATTGGTCGTCCACCACCTTCAATTCTGCTGTT
>CACXKA010000017.1 GCA_902768125.1 uncultured Bacteroidales bacterium
TAAAAACAGGGAAAAATAAATAAAAATAGTTTTATATCTTTACTTGTATTTTTATATTTTTTCTTCGGCGCCACCGGCGCAACTAAGTTAAGGTTAAAGGGTTAAAGAGTTAAAGAGTTCAAAAAGTTCAAAGTTCAAAAGTTCAAGGTTGGCGCTGAACGAGAAGAGGGGACATCCGATGTGTGGATGCCCCCTCTTGGGTTCGTCTGTGGGGTTGATTACTTCTTCTCCTTGAGCAGGTCGCGGATCTCAGTGAGGAGCACTTCTTCCTTGGTTGGCTCTGGCTCTGGAGCGGCTGCTGCCTCTTCTGCCTCCTTCTTCTTGCGGAGTGAGGAAATCTTTGCGATGGCCTTGATGAGAAGGAACATGGCGATGGCGATGATGAAGAAGTCAAGTACATTCTGGATGAATGCGCCGTAGTTCCAAGTGACGGCTTCGATGGCTTCTTCGATGACTTCGCCTGCCTCGTTCACTTTCTCTGGCACACCGGGCTTGAGCTCTATCTTCAGGTCGCTCACGTTCACACCCCAGATTGCTGCCACGAGGGGCATGATGAGGTCGCCGACGATGGATGAAACGATTTTACCAAATGCACCGCCGATGATGACACCGACAGCCATGTCCATCACGTTGCCTTTGAAGGCAAACTCTTTGAATTCTTCGATAAATTTTGCCATAATGTTGTTTGTTTTATAATAAAATATGAGTAAATGTCGTTATTATGTCAGACGCCGTGCCTGAAACTCGGGGGCAAAGGTACAAATAATATGTGAAAAAAAGCAAGAATATGAAGAATAATTTATATTTGATTCTCTCAATGGGCTTGTTGTTGCTGCTGGCTGCCTGCTCCACAGCGCAGCATTGCAATTGCGGGTAGAGAATATTGGTTTAGAGTTTAGGGTTTAGAGTTTAGAGCTTAGGGCTTAGGGAGGCTCATACAAAAAAGAACTCTGCCATCCATTCGGGTGACAGAGTTTTCTATTATTGTATGGTTGAGTGTCTCTTATTTGAGCTCAGCGAGGTACTTGATAGTACGAACCATCTGAGAAGTGTAAGAGTTCTCGTTGTCGTACCAAGCAACAACCTGTACGAGAGAGTTGCCGTCGCCCATCTTAGAAACCATAGTCTGGTTTGCGTCGAAGAGTGAACCGAATTTCATACCGATGATGTCGCTAGAAACGAGCTTCTCCTCAGTGTAGCCGAATGACTCGTTAGTGGCAGCCTTCATAGCAGCGTTGATGCCCTCAACAGTCACTTCACCCTTAACAACTGCGTGCAGGATAGTAGTAGAACCTGTTGGAGTTGGAACGCGCTGAGCAGCACCGATGAGCTTACCGTTCAACTCGGGAATTACGAGACCGATTGCCTTAGCAGCACCAGTTGAGTTAGGAACGATGTTCTGAGCACCAGCACGAGCACGCTGCAGGTCACCCTTGCGCTGAGGACCGTCGAGAATCATCTGGTCGCCAGTGTAAGCGTGTACAGTTGTCATGATACCGCTCTGGATTGGAGCGAAGTCGTTCAGAGCCTTGGTCATAGGAGCGAGACAGTTAGTGGTGCAAGAAGCAGCAGAGATAACTGTGTCAGCTGGAGTAAGAGTCTTGTGGTTCACGTTGTAAACGATAGTAGGAAGATCGTTGCCTGCAGGAGCAGAGATGACAACCTTCTTAGCACCAGCCTGGATGTGAGCAGAAGCCTTCTCCTTTGAAGTATAGAAACCTGTGCACTCCAAAACTACGTCTACGTCAAGCTTGCCCCAAGGAAGCTCAGCAGCGTTAGGAATAGCGTAGATAGTGATCTCCTTACCATCAACGATGATAGAGTTGTCAGTTGCCTCTACAGTGTGCTTGTTCTCACCGAACTTGCCACAGAAACCACCCTGAGCAGTGTCGTACTTGAGGAGGTGAGCCAACATCTTAGGGCTAGTCAAGTCGTTGATTGCGATTACTTCATAACCTTCAGCCTCGAACATCTGACGGAAAGCGAGGCGACCAATACGGCCGAAGCCGTTAATAGCTACTTTTGTCATTGATTTAATAATTTATTGAGTTAATAATAACTTATGTGTGTTACTTCTCTAATACTTCTCTAAAGGACTAAAAAAACCTGTATAGAGGCTTTTCTCTCTCATTTCGACTGCAAAGGTAAGAATTATTTGGCAAATAGAAATTAGGATTTAAAAAATTTTTTTTCTCGATTTGCATTTTTTTTGAGTTTTCAATCAAAAACGCAGCCACTTGACAATGAAATATAAAGTGGAAATAGCAACTAAGGGTGTTTCCCTCTATTTTATTCAAAAAAAAATTCTTACCTTTGCACCCGAAATCTAAAGGTAAAAAGCAAAATGATAACAGTTTCTGATCTTGCCATACAGTTTGGCAAGCGAGTTCTCTACAAAGACGTCAACATGAAGTTCACCAATGGCAACATCTATGGTGTCATCGGTGCGAATGGTGCGGGCAAGTCAACCCTGCTCAAGGCCATCAGCGGTGAACTGGAACCGACGAAAGGTACGATCACGTTAGGTCCGGGCGAACGCCTCTCGGTGCTCTCGCAGGACCACTTCAAATTTGATAACTGCACGGTCATCAACACCGTGATGATGGGACATTCCGTGCTCTGGGAAATCATGCAGGAGAAGGATGCCCTCTATGCCAAGTCTGATTTCTCTGACGAGGACGGCATCCGTGCCGCTGAGTTGGAGGAGAAATTTGCCGAACTGGACGGCTGGAATGCCGAGAGCGACGCAGCCCAGTTGCTTTCAGGTCTGGGCATCAAGGAAGACCTTCACTACAAGATGATGTCGGAACTGACGGGTAAGGAGAAGGTGCGTGTCATGCTGGCACAGGCACTCTATGGCAACCCCGACAACCTCTTGCTCGACGAGCCGACCAACGACCTTGACCTTGACACCGTGGAATGGCTTGAGGACTTCTTGGCGAACTTCGAACACACCGTGCTCGTCGTCAGCCACGACCGCCACTTCCTCGATGCTGTCAGCACCCACACCGTCGATATTGACTACAACAAGGTGAACCTCTTTGCCGGCAACTATTCCTTCTGGTACGAGTCTTCACAGCTGGCTCTGCGTCAGGCACAGAACCAGAAGGCAAAGGCTGACGAGAAGCGCAAGGAACTGGAGGAGTTCATCCGCCGATTCTCTGCCAACGCCGCGAAGAGCAAGCAGACCACTTCACGCAAGAAGATGCTGGAGAAACTCAGCGTGGACGAGATTCAGCCTTCTACCCGCAAATACCCTGGCATCATCTTCACCATGGATAGAGAAGCAGGTAACCAAATCCTTGAAGTGGAAGGACTTACTGCCATTGAGGATGACGGCACCGTGCTGTTCAAAAACCTTTCCTTCACGGTGGAGAAGGGCGAGAAAGTCGTGTTCCTTTCCCACAATCCTCGTGCGATGACTGCGCTGTTTGAGATCATCAACGGCAATCGTGAGCCTCAGGCTGGAACCTATAAGTGGGGTGTGACCATCACCACTGCCTACCTGCCAGTTGACAACACCGAGTTCTTCAAGAGTGACAAGAACCTTGTCGAATGGCTCAGCCAGTACGGCGAAGGCAACGACGTGTTCTTCAAGGGTTATCTCGGTCGCATGCTCTTTAGTGGTGAGGAGGTGCTCAAGAAGGTGAACGTGCTTTCGGGAGGTGAGAAGATGCGATGCATGATTGCCCGCATGCAGCTGAAGAATGCCAACTGTCTCATTCTCGACACACCTACCAACCACCTCGACCTTGAGAGCATCCAGGCGTTCAACAACAACCTCAAGCAATTCAAGGGCAACATCCTCTTCGCATCCCACGACCACGAGTTCATCCAGACCGTTGCCAACCGCATCATCGAACTCGGTCCCAAGGGACACATTGACAAGCTCATGGAGTATGACGACTATGTGCACAGCGACGACATCAAGGACTTGCGAGGCAAGATTTATTAAATAGTTATTAAATATAGAAAGAGGCGGTCAGATTCTGATCGCCTCTTGTTTTGTGTGATTGGAGAGTAGGGAAGTGCCTACTTGACCATCACGGTCTTGCCCTTGATGACATAGATGCCAGGCTGGAGACCCTGAATGTTGTCTGCCACCTTCACACCAGAGAGGTTGAAGACTTCCACAGTCTCATCTTCCTGAGCAACAGACTTGATGCTGGTCAACTCTCCTGCTGCAATGTGGTTGGTCTTGAGCATGGCGGAGTTGCCGTTGGACATCTGAATGTAGCAACGAGTGGCATAGAAGCCGTTGGTGGTGGTGTCAACATTGACGAAAACTGCTTCGCTGTTGTCCTTGGCGAGGATGCCGTAGAGTCCCTGTGGCTCGGTCTGCACCTGAGCAGCTCTCATGCGGACAGTCTCACCTGAACCTTCTGCCGTGAAGACAGCCTCAGCGATGCCGTTGTAGATGACCACGTTCTCGGCAGTGAAGCTCTTGCTGCCATTTTCACCATTGTAGTAGAGGATGTAGGGGGTGTTGGGCTGGATGCCCTCTTTCTTACAGTCTTGGAAGATGAGCGTCACTTCGTTGAACCCGTCGCTCTCCACGCCAACGAGTTTCTCGAGCTGGCAGTCGCTGCCGAAGGTCTCGTTCACTTGCTCTTCAGTCATCTGGAAAGGAAGGGAGATGGTGTTCCATCCATTGAAGAGGTAACGGCTGACAGATACGTTGAGCGTCTGTCCGTCATACTTGGAAAGGTCTGTACCTTTGTAAGTGCTCAGCGTCAATGTCTGCTGAGCGGATGCGCTGATGCAACCAAGTGCAAAAGCTGCCATGAGTAATAGTTTCTTCATACGCTTTTTGAGTTTTAGGTGTGAATATTGGAGTTTATTTTATTTCTTTGATGAATCCGTTGCGATAGGCGTAGAGGAGGCGCTTGAGGTTCTCCACTTTGGCGAGGAGCACTTTACCCTTGTCGGTGTCCTTCACATACATGCGCTGGGAACTCAACTCTACAATCTGTGTGGAACTCTTGATGTCATCGCCATTCTGGATGGCATCTTCGGCAGAGCGGAAAGGCTGGTGCTGCACGAGGTCGAGACCACGGCTGTGGAACGTGAGGGTGTAGCCTGCAATGCCTGTCTCTGGCTGGTAAGCACGTGAGAACCCGCCGTCGATGACGAGGAGTTTGCCGTTGGCCTTGATAGGGGTTTCGCCTTTCAGCACTTTCACAGGGGTGTGACCGTTGATGATATGGCGGTGCTTGCCCTCCACACCGAAGTCGTCGAGAATCATGTCCACGACTTTCTCGTTGTTGTTGTATTGGTAGTAGTAACCCTTTGTTTCTGTATGGGTTGACTTGTCTTTGAGAAAGTAGCGTTCAAAGGTGGTCATCTTGTCTTTGTCGAAGAGGGGAGAGTCTTTTCCGCACCAGAGATACCAGATGTAGTCCTTGGCGTAGCTCTTCCTTTCTTTGGGAGTGTCGGCATTGAAGGCTTCACGGACGATGTGCCCTGTCTTCTTCATCAATGCCATGCCCTTGTATTTCTTGCCGCCAATCTCTACTTCTTTCAGGGTGCCGTCAGCATTGAGTGGAACGGTGGCGTGGTACATCAAATTGCTGTTGGAAATGGAGTACATGCCTCCGTGTGCCAACAGACATTGCACATGACGTTGGAGCTTGTCGCTGGTACGGAAGGAGTGTGCCAGTTTGGTCATCAACAGTTCTTCCTCTTCGGAGAGGGCATTGGGATTGTCCTGTGCAACGGTGGGCAGGAAGGTGTCGTCCATCTCATAGACCTTGCCGTCGATGATGCAGGTGCCGTTGCCGAAGTGAATGTGCTCCAGCAACTTGCGGTCTGCCATGTGAAACTCTGGATGGCGGTCGATGATGCGTGCCTCTTCCTTGAACTGGATGATGGTGATGGCCTTGTGCATCTGGGCAATGAGCCGGTTGGTCTTCTTGTCGTGCTGACTTTCCCTGCCCAGTTCTGTGGCAAAGAATTGCTTGCAAGGATCATCTTTGTAGGTCTCCATGGCAAAGGTTGCCAAGGGGAGGAGGTTGATGCCATAGCCGTCCTCCAAAGTGGTAAGGTTGCCATAACGCATGGACAGGCGCAGCACATTGGCAATGCAAGCACGGTTGCCTGCCGCCGCACCAATCCATTCAATGTCGTGGTTGCCCCACACGATGTCGAAATGGTGATAGTTCATCAAGGTCTCCATGATGAGATGCGCACCAGGACCTCTGTCGAAGATGTCGCCAAGAAGGTGGAGACGGTCGATGGCAAGTCGCTGGATGAGGTGACAAATGGAGATGATGAAGTGGTCGGCACGCTGGGTGTCGATGATGGTCTGCACGATGACGTTGTAGTATTGGTGACGCTTTTCACCCACACCGCTGTGGCTCTCGTGCAAGAGTTCCTCGATAATGTAGCCAAATTCCTCAGGCAATTCCTTGCGAATCTTGCTGCGTGTGTATTTGGAACTGACCTCACGCAGCACCTTGATGAGCTGATTGAGCGTGATGACATAGAAGTCCTCCATGTTGGTCTCTGCTGCCTTGATACGTTGTAGCTTGGCTTCGGGGTAGTAGATGAGAGTGC
The DNA here is from genome assembly GCA_902768125.1 of uncultured Bacteroidales bacterium. Classification (GTDB taxonomy): domain Bacteria; phylum Bacteroidota; class Bacteroidia; order Bacteroidales; family Bacteroidaceae; genus Minthosoma. Next base: position 6,556 of record CACXKA010000017.1, read on the forward strand.
ACAATTCCTGTTTCTCGGACAGGCGAAGGGTAGGACCAAAGATCTCCTCCACCTTGCGCTTCACATAGCCTGAAGCATTGCGCAGCACATGGTTGAACGCCTCACTCTCCCCATGCGGATCGCTGATGAAGTGCTCGGTAGGTTTGGGGAGGTTGAGGATGGCTTCCAGGTTGATGATTTCACAGCTCGCCTCTGCCACATTTGGATAGCTTTGTGCCAGCAACTGGAGGTATCTGAGATCTTCCTTTATCTCCTCTTCAGTGAATATGTGTTCACGCTTATTTTCCATGTAAAGGTATTTCTGTGGCAAAATTAAGGAAAATGTTTGTATTGGGCAATGTTTTTTCCTTAAAATGTTATAACTTTGCACCCGAAAACGAAAAACAGACTCTAAATTATGGCTGCAAGACTTAGATTTAAGGTGGTGGATGAGGCATTCAAACGTGCTCCCGTGTATGTGGAGCAACCGAACGAACGTCCCAGTGAGTATTTTGGCAAGTATGTCTTCAACAAGCAGAAGATGGCAAAATATCTGCCTGCCGATGTGTATGAAAAGATGTGCGACGTGATAGACAATGGCGCTCCTTTCGACCGTAAGATTGCCGATGCGGTGGCTCAAGGCATCAAGACATGGGCAATTGAGAATGGTGTGACGCATTACACACACTGGTTCCAACCCCTTACGGAAGGTACGGCTCAAAAGCATGACGGCTTTGTGGAGCACGACGGAAAGGGTGGCATGGTGGAAGAGTTCGAAGGAAAACTGCTTGTGCAGCAAGAGCCTGACGCCAGTTCATTCCCATCGGGTGGCATCCGTTCCACTTTCGAAGCTCGCGGCTATTCTGCCTGGGATCCCACGTCGCCTGTCTTCATCATTGGCGACACGCTGCTGATCCCAACGATCTTTATATCCTATACAGGTGAGGCACTTGACTATAAGGTTCCTTTGAAGAAAGCACTCCATGCAGTTGATAAGGCTGCCACGGCTGTGGCTCAATATTTCTATCCAGACGTGAAGAAGGTGATTTCCAACTTGGGTTGGGAACAGGAGTATTTCTTGGTGGATGAGTCACTCTATGCTGCTCGTCCTGACTTGGTGATGACAGGTCGCACGCTGATGGGACATGATTCAGCCAAGAACCAGCAGATGGATGACCATTACTTTGGTTCCATCCCTGCCCGTGTGGAAGAGTTTATGAAGGATATTGAGATTCATGCATTGGAACTTGGCATCCCTTGCAAGACACGCCATAACGAGGTGGCTCCCAACCAGTTTGAGTTGGCACCTATCTTTGAAGAGACCAACCTTGCCGTTGACCACAACATGCTGATGATGAGCATTATGAAGCGTGTGGCACGTAAGCATGGCTTCCGTTGTCTTTTGCATGAGAAGCCTTTCAAAGGTGTGAATGGTTCGGGCAAGCATGAAAACTGGTCACTTGCCACAGACACAGGCGTTCTACTTCATGCTCCAGGCAAGACACCGATGGACAACCTGCGTTTCGTCACGTTCATTGTGGAGACGTTGAAGGCGGTGTATGACCATAATGGACTGCTCAAAGCTTCCATCATGAGTGCCACCAACGCACATCGTCTGGGTGCCAACGAGGCTCCTCCTGCCATCATATCTTCTTTCCTCGGCAAGACCGTCACGGATTTGTTGGAGCATGTGGAGAAGGCTGATGACGACAACCTTTCGATGGCTGGAAAGAAAGCGTTTAAGCTTGACCTTCCATCCATCCCTGAATTGCTGATTGACAATACAGACCGTAACCGTACTTCTCCTTTCGCCTTCACGGGTAATCGTTTCGAATTCCGTGCTGTAGGTAGCGAGGCAAACTGTGCTTCTGCGATGTTATTGCTAAATTCTGCTGTGGCTGAAGCCCTTATGAACTTCAAGACACGTGTGGATGCGCTGATAGAGAAGGGTGAGTCGAAGGAAGCTGCCATCCTGAAAGTGGTGCGTGAGGACATCAAGTCCGTGAAGCCTATCATCTTCAACGGCAATGGTTACAGCGAAGAATGGAAAGCTGAAGCTGCCCGCAGAGGTCTGGATTGCGAGACTTCAGCTCCGCTTGTCTTTGACAATTACCTGAAAGATTCATCTGTCAAGATGTTTGAAAAGACGAATGTGATGAATAGGGTAGAGCTGGAAGCACGCAACGAGATCAAGTGGGAAACCTACACGAAGAAGATACAGATTGAGTCACGTATCTTTGGTGATCTTTGTCTCAACCACATCATTCCTGTGGTGACACGTTACCAGTCGGTGCTGATTGACAATGTACATAAAGTTCGCGATATTTTCCCTGCTGAAAAGTCTCAGAAAATTTCTAAGGAGAATCTTGTCTTGATTGAGATGATTTCTGACCACGAAAGCTTTATTGTTGAGAATGTGGAGCGCATGGTGGAAGCACGTAAGGTGGCAAACAAGATTGAGTCAGAACGTGAGAAAGCGATTGCTTACCACGACACCGTTGCTCCGCTGTTAGAGGAAATTCGTTATCATGTGGACAAACTCGAAACCATCGTGGATGATGAAGCATGGCCATTGCCAAAGTATCGTGAACTCCTCTTCATCCGATAATGATACATTTGCAAATATACAAACAAAAAGAAACGCCCTGCAATTGGTATGCGGGGCGTTTCTTGTTTTATGTTGTTCCTTTAATCGTTCAGGATGAATCGATTGTCAGCAACAGACCAACGGAAGGTATTGGTGAGTGTCATTGGCTCTATAGGCGTGTTCTTGCCATCTGTGCGAACGATGAAAGGAGCATTCGTCGTGGTGACCGTCAATTGGTTGGTTGTTTTGTCAATAGTGACCCTACGGAAATTGTCGATAGCAGGAAGAGTGTAGTAATCGAGCGTGCGTAGAGGCTCCCAATCTGTAGAATAAAATGCCACAGAAGAATCGGGGGTGTCATCGCAGAAGATAGTGCTGATAACCATGATGATGGGCGTGCCGTCATTCTTCTTCAGTATCTTCATCTCTTTCTCGGAATTCTTGGAAATGACGAGGTGCGCATAGTCATCTGTCAGTTCCTCCATCTTGGAGAAAGTGCGAAAAAGATTGCGTGTCTGCATCGTCTTGTTGTTCTTCTGATTATCCACAATCTCTAGACGGTTGTACTCAGAAAGAACAGGACACACCTCCTGAGGCATCTTGAGGAAAAGATCCTTCAGGGATTGTGCATGGGCTGTTCCACACAGCATGCATAGAATTCCAAAAATGTATATCGTTCTTATTTCTTTCATATAAATCATTTGTCTATGAATCTGGAAATCGCCCAGCGCGTGGACTGGTTATTCATGTCTGATCGCTTCAATTGGGTCCATATTGGCTGCTTTGCGCGCAGGGATATATCCGAAGATGATACCGATGAAGGTGCAGACAGCAAAGGATACGTAGATAGACCATGCTGGGATGCTGGATGGCATACCCATAAGTGGTACCACGAAATTGCTGACCAGTCCTCCTAACATGACGCCCAAGAGTCCTCCTGTGAGTGAAATGAGGACCGACTCGATGAGGAATTGAAGAGAGATGACCAATCCTGTGGCACCTACCGCCATACGCAGACCAATCTCCTTAGTACGTTCTGTCACAGACACCAGCATGATGTTCATGATACCGATACCAGCCACAAGCAAGGAGAAAGCGGCTGCCACAACGAGGATGATGGTGACGGTGTCCATTGTAGAGGACATGGTTTCCATCATTTCTGCTTGTGAACGGATGGTGAAGTCATCAACTGCTTCTGCCTTGAGTTTGTGATTGCTACGCAGGATCTGGGTGAGTTCCTCGATGGCAGCATCGGTCAATTCTTCTGTGAGAGCAGAACAAACGATGGATGAGAAGTATGTCTGTGCAGCAATACGCTTCATCACACAAGTGTAGGGTGCGATGATGACGTTGTCCTGGTCCATACCCCAAGAGTTGTAGCCCTTGCTTTCCAGCACACCGACGATGCGCAGAGGAATGGATTTGAAACGGATGTTCTTGCCGATGGCTTCGTTTTCCTTGCCTTCGCCAAACAGTTCCTTGACAATGGTCGTACCAACTACACACACCTTGGCAGCCTTGCGGATATCCTCTTCGGTGAAGTTGGCACCTTCCTCCAACTCCCACTGTTTGATGTCGAGGTATTCGGTGGATTCACCATACATGGTACAGTTTGTATTGTTATTGCCAAAGATGACCTGACCTGAAGAGGTGACTTCGGGAGAGACATAGCTGACAAATTTCTTCTCATCGATGATGCGCTGATAGTCAGCCATCTTGAGAGTTTGCATGGCAGAGGGGTCTTGACGCACGCCACCACGCATATCAGCTCCTGGACGAATGGTAAGCAAGTTGGTTCCCATGGTGGAGAGTTCCTTGCGGATGCTCTCTTTCGAACCTTGTCCGATGGACATCATGATGATGACGGCTGCCACACCAATGATGATACCGAGCATGGAGAGGAACGAACGCATCTTGTTGTTCGCCACAGCGTTGATGCTGACCTTGAATAAGTTTAATATATTCATTTGGATTACTGAGTTTTAGAATATACGCCTAGCGCGTGGCTAATCGTCTTGTGGTTTGGGCAGGGCTGCAAGTGCTTCGGCTGCCGACTTGATGTTGGGGTTGATAGTGTCTTCGCGAATTTTGCCGTCTCGCAGGTTGATGTTGCGTGAAGCAAAGGAGGCGATTTCAGGGTTGTGGGTCACGAAGATGATGGTGTGTCCCTCCTGATGGAGTTTCTGGAAGAGCACCAGCATCTCGAAAGATGTTCGTGTGTCGAGGTTACCCGTTGCCTCGTCTGCCAAAAGCACGGCAGGGTTATTAACCAACGCACGGGCAATGGCGACACGCTGCATCTGACCACCCGACATCTGATTGCTCTTATGGTCGAGTCGGTCGCCAAGTCCTACTTCCTGTAGTGCCTTGATGGCTGCTTCGCGACGTTGCTTGGCACTATATTTATTATTGTACATGAGAGGCAGCTCCACGTTCTCCACAGCTGTTGTCTTAGCCAGAAGGTTGTAATTCTGGAACACGAAGCCAATCTTCCTGTTGCGCAGTTTGGCACGTTGGTTCTTGCTCATCTTGCGGACAGGAGTGCCATCCAGATAGTACTCACCTGAGGTGGGCGTGTCAAGGCATCCCAATTGGTTGAGCAACGTTGATTTGCCCGAACCAGAGGTTCCTTGTATGGTCACGAACTCACCTTCATAAATCTTGAAGCTGACACCACGCAAAGCCTTCACGGTTTCAGAACCAACCTGAAAGTAACGCTTCACGTTGTCGAGTTCGATGACAACTTTACGTTTATCTTGTTGCTGTTCGTTCATTGTCTATCTTTCTGTTCGTTCATTATCTTGGGAAGTTACCACCGGGTCTGCCGCCACCCATGCCGCCAGCGCCACCGCCTGGAGCACCAGCACCAGGTCCGCCTGCACCTGGAGCACCACCACGGGCACCGTTTGCACCACCAGCGCCAGGAGCGCCACCACGGTTTCTATTGCCTCGTGGACGTGGCATGAATGGGTTAGAAGTAGTATTTTCTTCTGCCTCTTCTTCTTGACCACCAATGATTTCAAAATCAGTGAGCACTTCCGTACCAGCCTTCACACCCGATACAATCTCTGTAAGCATACCATTGCTGGTGCCGATTTCCACTTTATGTGCCTTGAATACATTGCCTTCTTTTGTCCATACCTTGAAAGGAGCCTGTACGTCCTCAACGGTCTCACCTTCCTGCAACAAAGCCTCGTTAGGAGTGAAGCGCAGGGCTCTTGCTGGAACTGCCAACACACCATTCTTTTCCAATGTATAGATAGTCACGTTGGCTGTGAGTCCTGGCTTCAGTTTCAGTTGATCATTAGGAGCAGAGATAACCACTTCGTAGGTGACCACATTACTTTCTGTAGTAGCCTGCTGACGTACCTGAGTGACTGCACCTTCGAAGATGTCATCTGGGAAAGCATCCACTGTGAAGGTAACACGCTGTCCTTCTTTCACACCACCAATGTCAGCCTCGTCGATGTCGGCAATTACACGCATGTCAGTCAAGTCCTGAGCAATGATGAAGAGGGTAGGAGTGGTCATGGCAGAAGCCACCGTCTGACCTTCCTCCACTTCCTTTGAGAGCACCACGCCGTCAATTGGCGATGTGATAGTGGCATAACCAAGGTTCGTCTGTGCTTCCTGCACATTCTGCTGCTGTACTCTTACCTGCTGCACAGCTTGTTCGTAATTCAACTTGGCATTTTCATAATCGTTGGCAGAAACAAGTCCCTTCTCATAGAGAGTCTTGTAACGCTTATAATTTGCTGATTGATAGTTGAGCGATGATTGTGCATTAGAGAGATTGCTCTGCGCTGATGCCAGTTTGGAGAGAAGGTTGGTCTTGTCGAGTTCGGCAATGACCTGACCACGATGCACCTCTGAATTATAATCCACATAGATGCGGTCGATGATACCTGACACCTGCGTACCGACTTCCACCTCTGTCACAGGCTCAATGGTTCCTGTGGCTGTAATGCTGGTGCTGATGTTCTGCTTCTCTACTGGAGCGGTGGAATATTCCACCTTTGTTCCCTCGCTACATGCGGCAAGGGTGGTTGCGATGATAAGTGCTGAAAATATGTTGCTTGTTTTCATTATCTTTTAGAATTAAAGAATTGAAAAAATGAATAATTGAAGTTTCTTACAGTTTGATTCTTTCTCCTGCATAGAAATTGAGCATCGCACTATTGAGCAATGCGGTGTATTTGGTTTGCAATAACTGTTGTTCTGCCTGCAGAAGGTTGTTCTTGCCTGTGGTCAGTTCCACGATGTTTTTCAATCCGAGGTTGAACTGCTCACTGACAAGGTCATAACTTTCTTGCATGCTCTTCACGTTGTTCTTTGCGTAGATGAATTGCTGCTGAGAGGTGGTTGCGTTCAACCAGTAGTTCTCGATAGTGGAGTAGAGTTGCTTCTGCTGTTCCATCAAATTTAGTTCGCTGGTCTGCAATGCATATTTTGCTTTGCGGATGTTGGTGCGTGCCTGATGATTGTCAAACAATGGCACGGAAATACTTAGACCCAACGAATTGTTCATGTTTGTCTTTACCTGTTTGAAGAAATCCGTGTGCTGACCCGAAGAGTTGCTGGAACCGATGCCTGCCGTCATGGAGACTGTTGGCATGTAACCGGCACGGGCAGAAGAAATTGCAATCTCAGAAGACTCGATGTTCAGTTTGCTCGACTGAATCTCTGGACGAGTCTCAAGGGCTGCGTTATATACAGCTTGTTCATTTGGGATGATAGCCAATACTTGTGCGTCAGAAACCTCAGGAACCGCAATTTCAAATGCGTCTTCATCATGAATCTCCAAGAGTTGCTTCAATTGCAACTTGTAATTGGCCAATTGCGATTCTGCCTGTACCAATGAGTATTGGTCTTGGCTCACCTGTGCCTCCAACTGCACGAGATCAACACGGGCAAGGTTACCCACCTCAACCATCGTTTTCGCACGATCACGCTGCATCTCACTCGATTTGATGATTTCTTTACAAACTTTGACAGCCTCTGTTTCATACAGAATCTGCACATACAGCTGTGCAATTTGTTCCTGGATGCTGTTGGCCTGCTGTTCAATGCCCAATTCAGCCACTTTCTCTGTCAGCTTGTTCTGTTTGATGGTGTTTGTGTTACGATTGCCGTTCCATACTGTCCAGTTTGCATTGATTCCATAGGAACCATTATAGGAGACGGTGTTTCTGTTAGTGGTCATCGTTCCGCCAGAAAGGTTGATGGTCGATTCGGCAAAAGGTCGCCACGAAGCATTTTGGTTGGTGCTAAATGACACAGAAGGGAACAATGCAGACTGACTCTGCAACACATCCTCATGGTCAGACGCCGCCGTTATCCTTTTCTGTTGCAACTGGATATTGTTGGCGAGGGCGTAATCAAGACATTCTTGCAGCGTCCAGACTTTTTGCCCCCATGCCGCGGTGCCAGTCAACAAAATGGATAGCGTCGCTAATAAGTTTTTTTTATTCATTGTTTGTCTGTTTGATAATTATCTTAGTATTCCATGCAAGACAGAAACACGACTCTCCCTGTACTTGCGTTGTTAGATATCCGATTGTTTAGAACCTCTTAAACTTACAAAGTTTAATTCTCAAGTCGATAGTTTAACATACTTTGACTATGTGGCATAAAAAAAAGAGAAAGCAGTCGGGCTATAAGCCGGGTTCTGTACACTCCGAAGAGCGTGTCTGTCATTTATCTACTCCATGAGTCACCCCATGGCTCTAGCGTTCTACCCTCCACCGCATGAGACCCGGCCTTGTTGCATTGCTGCTCAGACCTTCGTCAACTCGGGCGGGCTACCCTCTCTCGGGTGGTTTACATGAACTTGCAGCTCCCAAGATGCACAGCCGGCATGTCACCATGCCGCTGGTGAGCTCTTACCTCACCTTCTCACCATTTCAGCCGAAGCTGTTGTTATTTTCTTCTGCATTACTCAACCCTTACGGACTGCTTCTACATTAGGAAGTGGGATGCCCTGTGCTGCCCGGACTTTCCTCTTTCGGCTCTTGCGAACCGCCAGCGACAGACCGCCCGGCTGCTTTCAATTTGCAAAGAATGCCCGACATCATCTGCCGAGCATTTCTTTCGTTGGAGGGTGGAGGGTGGGACTCGAACCCACGACATTCAGAACCACAATCTGACGCTCTAACCAACTGAACTACATCCACCATGTAGGGGTCATTTCCCTTTTGCGAGTGCAAAGGTACTACATATATTTGGACTGACCAAATAAAAAGCCAAGAATTTGCAATTTATTTGTAAAATTCCTTGCGTCCGGCGCTGAGGGTGTTCTTCATCAAGGAACAGATGGTCATAGGACCTACGCCACCTGGTACTGGAGTGATGAAAGAACATTTGGGTGCGACGTGCTCAAAATCCACATCACCATTGAGACGGAAGCCAGACTTGCGAGTGGCATCTGGCACTCGTGTAGTGCCTACGTCGATGATGACAGCACCATCCTTCACCATGTCTTCTGTCACGAAGTTGGGCTTTCCAATAGCTGCGATGATGATGTCTGCCTGTCGGCATTCCTCTTTCAATGTTTTCGAACGGCTATGGCAAACGGTCACAGTGGCATCGCCATACTGTTTCTGCATCATCAGTTGTGCCATAGGCTTACCAACGATGTTGGAACGACCCAGGATGACGCATTTCTTACCGCTTGTTTCGATGTTGTAGCGTTTCAGCAGGGTGATGATGCCCAGTGGAGTGGCTGACACGTAGCAGGGAAGACCAATCGCCATACGGCCCACGTTGATGGGATGGAAACCGTCCACGTCCTTGCGATAGTCGATGGCTTCGATGATTTTCTGCTCAGAGATATGCTTGGGGAGTGGAAGCTGCACGATGAAACCATCCACATCGACATCCTTGTTGAGTTTTTCCACCTGCTGAAGAAGAAACTCTTCAGTAATGTCATCCTCAAAGCGGAGTAGGGTTGATGTGAAACCACAAGCCTCACACGCCAGCACCTTGTTCTTTACGTAAGTCTCGCTACCTCCATCGTGACCCACGAGAATTGCGGCGAGGTGTGGACGCTTACCACCTGCATCCACGATTCTTTTTACTTCTTCTGCGATTTCAGCCTTGATGGCTGCTGCTGTTGCTTTTCCGTCTATCAGTTGCATGTTCTTTAACCCTTAACCTATAAACTTTATTTTCTAAATCCTTTCATTCTTTGCATTTGTGCCATTGCTTGTGCCATCTTGGGACTGGTCATCTGGCGCATCATCTTGCGCATTTGCTCAAACTGCTTGGTGATGCGGTTGATCTCATCGATGCTGTTGCCTGAGCCTTTGGCGATGCGCTGCTTGCGTGACATGTTGATACATTCAGGGTGTGCGCGCTCGTAGGGAGTCATGGAACCAATCATGGCCTCCACTGCCTTGAAAGCGTTGTCGTCAATGTCCACGTCTTTCAATGCCTTGCCCACACCTGGAATCATGGAAGCCAGATCCTTGATGTTACCCATCTTTTTGATTTGGTTGATTTGACCAAGGAAATCATTATAGTCGAACTTGTTCTTGGCAATCTTCTTTTCCAGACGTTTTGCTTCTTCCTCGTCGAACTGTTGCTGGGCACGCTCCACGAACGACACGATGTCGCCCATGCCGAGGATACGGTCAGCCATACGTTCAGGATGGAACACGTCGAGTGCCTCCATCTTCTCGCCTGTACCCACAAACTTGATAGGTTTGGTCACCACTGTGCGGATGGAAAGGGCTGCACCACCACGGGTGTCACCATCCAGCTTGGTGAGGATGACACCATCAATCTCCAGACGTTCGTTGAAAGTCTTGGCGGTGTTGACGGCGTCCTGACCAGTCATGGCATCAACCACCAGCAACGTCTCCTGAGGATTGACCGCTTCCTTGATTTGTTCAATCTGCTGCATCAACTCCTCGTCAATAGACTGGCGACCAGCCGTATCGACGATTACCACATCGTAGCCTTTTGCCTTTGCTTCCTGAATGGCATTCTTTGCCACAGCGATAGGGTCGGTGGCACCTTCCTCTATATAGCAAGGTACATCCACCTGTTCAGCCAACACGCGCAACTGCTCCATAGCAGCAGGACGGAAGGTGTCACAGGCAGCCAAGAGCGGCTTCTTGTGGTTCTGGGTTTTCAAACGCAAAGCCAACTTACCAGACATCGTCGTCTTACCAGCACCGTTGAGACCTGCCATCAGAATGACTGTTGGGCGACCCGTCAAGTTCAGTTCCGTTGCCTGACCACCCATCAATTCTGCCAGTTCGTCGTGCACAATCTTGACCATCATCTGGCCAGGCTTCACTGCCGTCAGCACGTTCTGACCCAGCGCCTTCTCCTTCACAGTATCTGTGAAAGTCTTGGCAACCTTGTAGTTCACGTCGGCTTCGAGTAGTGCCTTGCGCACGTCCTTCAGCGTCTCCGCCACGTTGATTTCGGTGATCTTGCCTTCACCCTTCAATATTTTGAAAGACCGTTCCAGTCTCTCGCTTAGATTTTCAAACATATCTTTTCGTTTACTATTTTACCATGTACAATTTGCCTTTCGGCTTTCCTCCAATTCTTAACCTCAAATCTTAAATCTCAACCCTTTTTCACCCCTTTATATATAAGATACGCGATGATTGCCACTACAATAATGATGGCGGCAACACCGATGATGTGCGAATAGTGCGCGATGATGTCAATGAGTTCCTGCTTCGGCATGGAGCTGTGAAACGCATAGCCAATGCCGACGAGGATGCTGTTCCAAAGTCCTGCGCCAAGACAAGTGTAGAGACAGAACGACACCAGATTCATCTTTGCCAAACCTGCAGGGATGCTGATGAGCTGACGAATGGCAGGAATCATACGCCCAATCAGCGTAGAGACAGCACCTCGCTTGTCAAAGTAAGCCTCAGCCTTCTCCACTTTCTGCGCATCAATCAGACACATGTGTCCGAAACGGCTGTCGGCAAATGCATACACGATGGGACGTCCGAGCCAGAAGGAAAGTCCGTAGTTGACCAAAGCGCCAATCAGCGCACCCAACGTACCACACAGTATGATCATCGTGTATGACATCTCACCCGTTTCCGCTGCCATATAGGCTGCGGGTATCATCACCACTTCTGATGGGAAAGGAATGAAGGAACTCTCGATAGCCATAAAGAGAATGACCCAACCATAGTTCAGGTTGTCAAGTGCTCCATTCGTAAGATTGAGGATGATTTCTTCCATAATGGGTGCAAAGGTACGATTTTTTAGTTGATAATTGATAATTGATAATTGATAATTTGAAAAATGAGGGCAAATTTCTATCTAAAAGTTTTGTCATTTCAAAAAAACGCCCTACCTTTGCACCCGCTTAACGCAAAATGGGTAAGTCCTATACGGCCAGCTCCCTCGGAATCCCCCAGGGCTTGACCGCAGCAAGGGTACTTGGTTGTAGCGGCGCGATGTAGTCAGCTTACCCACCCGCCTCTTTAGCTCAGTTGGCCAGAGCACGTGATTTGTAATCTCGGGGTCGTTGGTTCGAATCCGACAAGAGGCTCAAAACAAAAACAGACTGTCATCTGAAAGCTCGTTTTCAAGTGGCAGTTTGTTTTTTGTTTTGATAGCCTGCCCGCGGCAGGCGCAAGGATATTTAATCCGACAAGAGTTAGCCTGCCCGCGGCAGGCGCAAGGATATCCAATCCGACACCTCAAAAATAAAAATAAATCCGAATTTATTTTGTTTTGTTCTCACTTAATCGTAACTTTGCAATTGAAAACATAAAGAATAAAGTTATGACAGCGATACAAATGGGCGCATTGAACGCCGAAATACTTCGCAACCTCGGCACGATTGCAGAAGACGAAGATATGCTCACCCGCGTGGCAAAATATCTGCGCAAGTTGGTGGGGCAGAAAAAAGACCCCACGCTTTTCACCAAGGAGGAATTCTTTGCTCGTATAGACGAGGCGAGGAAGCAACCAGGCAAAAGCTTTGCCAATGTTGACGATCTTGATAAATATATCCGCAACTTATGAGTCGTTATATTGTAGAGATTAAGCCTCAAGCCCAAGAATACGGAAGATATAATAAGAGCCTGTGCGATTGCATAGGCTCTTGTGTTGTAAGATGGGGATTGGGAAAATGAAATCCTCGAAGATTATATCTTTATTTGTTTTACCACATTCCCCTTCTTTTCAAGGAACTCGACAGAAATGACGTGTTCGGGCTTCAGCACCCAGAAGGTGGCTTGTATGCTGCGGTTGCGCCTGTGGGTACGCCCAACGGTCTTGTCGCGACGGTTGATGTCGAACACAGCTTCCCAACTCTTTTCAATTTCCTTCTGCACATTAGTCGGATACTCATCGAATTGAAGCATACGACCTGCTTCTTTGTCCAACTTGTCGGTTATCCTCCCGATTCTTTTCCAATCATCAAGTGGGCATTCGTTCAAAGGGGCAAGCCATGAACCCAAATCCGAAAGGAGCACTTCATTGTCTGGAATCTCAATCTCCATATATGCAGACACTCCCTCCCCCATATCTTTGGGAGTTCTTGGTGGTTTTTTATCTTTAGCAGAGTTATATTGATACCATGCCCACATGGGGTATTCTATACCCTCAATAGGTGGCCCACCTATTCGCTTCCTCATCTGCTCTGCCATCCATCGATAGGCTCGCTGAAATTCAGGCATGTTTCCTATGCGTGGTTTCGTGCAATATGCCACGCCTTCACGCTGCAATTGCTCATAGATGGCGATTCCCTGTATCGTCCAAAGTCTCATTTCTTGTTGTCTTTACATCGCCATGATTGCTCGCAGGTTCGTGTCTGTGAATGTTCGCCAAATCATCAGCTTGATGGGTTTATAGTCCTCAAACAGCTGCGTGACGAACTTAATCTCAAAAACAAGACGGAAGTCGTTCTCGTCAGCTTCTTCTACAAACTCATGCTTGGTTCCGACACGAGCCACTTCAATCAGATATAAATCGCGGATGCCTTTTCCCTTGGTGTAGGGCATAAAATAATAGAGCTTATTTAGCTTCACCGTTGAAGGGAATTTTTTACCAGTGAAATAAGCCTTTGCATTCTGAGTTGTATAGGGCACAATATACTTGTCAGGAACAAGACATACCAAGACGTTCTTCGAATCATCGAGTTTACTGTTGTCTATGTGCTTTTTCTTGACAAAAGGATTGTTGATAATGGCAGTTTCCCTGGGATATAGCTCATGCATGTCGAACATGTCAAGTTCGAAGAGCCTTGGAGGCAACATGTTGTGTGCCGTTTTGATTGCTTCTGCATATTGTGTTTCCTCTGGCTCCTGTGCATCAATGTCGTTGAACAGGCGTATCAATGAACGTCCGATGGCAAATGCGAGATTGACAGGCACAGCATTGCCTATCTGCTTGTATTGGTCAGCCATATTGCCCTCAAACTGCCAATTGTCCGGGAAGGTCTGTATTCGGGCATATTCCCGTACGGTCAAGGGTCGGGTCTCTATTGGATGACAACGTTCCGTCTGCTTCTGAGCTGGAGCACAAGTCAGCGTCAAGGACGGTTCATCCATTGACAGACGACGTGCCATGCCTGTCTTGCCTCCTCCCAGATAGAAACTGCCACCCATGTATTCTTGTTGTTCCTTAATAGGTAAATCACGCCAATCTCCACCTTCTGGCACCATCGCCATCACACGGGCTTTTTTAGCAGGGTATTGCTGTCCTGCTGATTCAGGAACATCATCATCAAACAATTCACCACGATAGAAAGCATCACGTAATGTCATCACTCGCCGATAAGGTTCTGGCCACTTAAAGCGCACACCTTTCTTATAGATATCATTGCGGATGGCAATGAGTATCAGACGCTCACGCTTTTGAGGCACCTGATACATGATGGCTTTTAGCACCCTTGGTTCCACCAACGTATAGCCCAGTTCTGCAATGGCATTACGGATAATCTCCAGCGTCCTTCCATCATCATGCGACAACAGTCCTTTCACATTCTCGCCCATGAACACCTTAGGCTGTATCTCCTTCACGGCACGTGCCATCTCAAAGAACAAGGTGCCACGAGTGTCATTCAAGCCTCCTTTCTTTCCAGCATAAGAAAACGCTTGACACGGAAAGCCGCCAGAAAGGAAATCCACCATGCCACGAAGTGGAGTGAAATCCACTTGATGGATGTCACCTTCCAACACATTCCACTCAGGGTGATTGCGTCTCAATGTTTGGCACGCCATCGCATCCATCTCGTTCAACAGCACATGACGAAACCCTGCCAGATGCATGCCAAGCGCCAAGCCGCCAGCACCAGCAAAGAGTTCCACCGAAGTATAGTCACGAAGAGAAGCCACATGGAACTCTTCATCCCATTTGGTGTCAAGCATCATTCTGACAGGCTCAACGTCCGTCAATTCCTCCATGTAGAAACCAGCCTTCCCTTTTTCGTTTTTGTGATATGGATATACGCCACTTTCCCCCCATCTTTGCGCTGTGGCAAGTGAGGTACCCGTAAGGTCGGCTAAATTTGTTGCAGATAAAAATGTTGGCATTGTCTAAAAATTATCAAACCCCTCGTAAGTCTTGAAAGCGAGTAAATAAAGGCTCTTCATGATATCTGGCGAAATATTTGCAAGTTCAAAAAAGACAGTGTTTTGATTTGTTGTACTGCCAAGTTCTTTTATGACGTCATCCAAAATTATAGGTAGAGCCTTGCAAAGTTTCACAAATGCCATAGGATCATCGAATACAATCTCATAGAACTTGTCAATCGAAACACGTCGAATGTGCTCGTTGTTAAATTGTTCCTTGTCAACAGTGGCAATCCAAGTCTTATTCTGAGAGTGAGTTGCTATTACCTCAACAAGCATGCAAGTTGCCTTGCTATCACGGATGATCTTGTTCTGCATCTTCATGTATGTTTTCTGCGCAGCTGCAGAATTCATCGTGTTATGCTTGTTCTTCATTTCAACAAAAATATGTTTTTCTTCATTGACGACATCAAAGCCTTCTCTTGGAACAGACCAACCACCACCTGCATAACGAAACAGGTTTTGATGGAAATATCCAATGTGATTATTATTGGACTTGTCCATTTGACGCATACATTCTGAAGCAACAACATCTTCCATCGTCCTTCCATAAACCTTTGCGTCGAAAGTCAGCTTAATCGGGTCGACAATATTTTTGTTAAACTCCTTCAGGTCAATAGTTACACTATATCGCTGTACAGTTTCCTTAACATGCTTGTAAATATCTTTATCCGAAATAAAGCCCAGATTATATTTTTTCATTGTTTCATGTTTTTTATTTTCATTGCAAAAGTACGAAGAATGATTGTTACCACAAAGCATTTTCTCATTAAATCTCAAAAAAAGTTTTTGAGTGTGGGAAAAAGTACGTAACTTTGCGAAAACCTTATATGATAGAATAATTATGGCAATTCAAAGAAACGAGGTGGCAGAGCCTCAATGGGACAAGTGGGATTATGCCGCTAGAATTAAGGATGACTTGT
Organism: uncultured Bacteroidales bacterium; assembly: GCA_902768125.1. Classification (GTDB taxonomy): domain Bacteria; phylum Bacteroidota; class Bacteroidia; order Bacteroidales; family Bacteroidaceae; genus Minthosoma. The sequence goes on from CACXKA010000017.1 coordinate 22,605, forward strand.
TCTCCGAAGAACGTTGGAAACAAACACCAGAATGGGATGTCATTTTAAAGCAAGTTGAGATAACTCGACAGGCAAGTCAGATGATAAACTTCTGCCTTTACCCCTCGAAATTGTTCTTTACCGCTATCGATCTGCTGGAAGCTAATCTGCTTGTAATAGACGACTTGTTTTATTGCCTGACGGGCATACGATTGATTGATGCCAGATTGGGGTCGGAGGAAGTGAAGAACACGCTGGGTTTCTGGAACATGGATTGCTATAAAGTATTAGAACAGATACATAAAGGATTGATTCAGACAAAAGCTCCATTGGTGGAAGCCCTCAACTGGGAACCTATCCGGGACGTAACCCGTCAAGTTGAGAAAATGTACCCGGGATTGACGCACATGATAAGCCCCCTCTCTTACGATACGCTCCTCGATGAGAAAAGACGTGCATGTCTCTATGCGAACGCACATTACGACCCGGGTCAGGTAGACAAGGAAGCTCTGGCTACTCAAATAGTACATATTCTAAGTTTGGTGGAAAGCTATGCCTTTTTCTTCGGTTGCCTTTATGTGGAAACCATAGGATTTCCCAGATTACTGATATTGTTCCGCCAAAGCGAGAAAGCGCAGAATGAGTATATAGAACCTTGGCGAAAAGACTTCAGGGGTACTCGCGACAACCTGATTTCCAAAATGGAAAAAGACCCGAAATTAGGACCATGGGTGAACCGATACGATCATCTTTCAAAAGGCATGAGTGTTTGCAGACAACTGTTTTATAACGGAATGACAACCCGACCTATCAACGAAGAAGAGTGTTACAACACCGACAATTGGATTTCGATTCTTACCGTCGCAGCCGTCCTTCAGGAATACGACGAGCTTCATGCCCAGACTGTTAAGAAACCTGTAAAGAAAACCAAAGCCTCCAGCCCTTTTACTGAGTTCATCATTGATACGCCCAAATGCAAAGCTGTCTTAAAGCGGCTGCACGAAATCATCGACGGCAAGCAGCCCAAGACATGCGCTCTTACAATCCTTGCAGCAATACAAAAAGGCATCCTTATACAACCCACATACAAAGCCCTTTCTATAGAATTTCCTGAGATTGGCGAAAGGAAGAATTATCAATATTATCTCCAAAGGAAGGACAACTACCCAGATGACATAAATTCCATCGCAAAAGGCTTATAAGAATCCATTTTCTTGTCAGTTTCTTCCCCTCATTATCTACCCACTTTCCCCTGTGGGAGATAATGGGGGGAATGTTTATTTGTGAGCATTTCGGAAACGCTGTACTTTTGCACCGGAGATTCCGAATTGGATGACACTTGGTCTGGCTCGATGATTCTCAAGGAACCCCATACGTTCCAGTCGAGTTCCGATTGAGTTCCGATTGGGTTCCAGTTGAATTCCGATTGGGTTCCGGTTGAGTTCCGATTGAGTTCCGATTGAGTTCCGATTGAGTTCCGATTGAGTTCCGATTGAGTTCCGATTGAGTTCCGATTCCAAGGGTAGGATCTATGTTTAACTCTTTTAATTCATTAACATTATGAAACAGAAAAATCCAAAAACTACAGCACAGACGTTACAACGTGTGCTTATGAAGGTCGTAACTATGTTCTACGCCATGTTTAAGGGAATCTGCAATCACTCTTTCGAAGGATTGGCCATTGGTTTCGAGAACATGACCAAGTTCATAGGAGTAAACATCAAGTACCTTCGCGAACGCGCAGCGACGCTGCAGAACTCGGGACAGAGCCTCAGCCAGTTCTATCAGTTCATTCCGCTTCAGAGTGACAAGTGGACGCCGTATGCTGCCATCATTGCTCAAGGCCATCTGCCAGAAATCTCGGTGGGCATCGATGCCGAAGGTGGCCACAAGGCGTATGTCAATGCACCCGGTCGCACCTATGCTGACTTTGTCGCAGCATGGGGTCTTCAGCGTGGCGACCAGGTGACCTTCGTCACAGTCCAGAAACGTGAGGCTAAGTATGAGGTGAACTATTCGCGCCTTATCCTTAATCCTCGCAATGCTGACGGCAGCGGTGCTCCAATGACCACCGAGATTGTGAACAGTGAAGGTGAGTTCCCTTGCTCCAACTGGAAGAACCGCCTGAACTTCTCCACTTTCACCTTCGACACCGACCACTTCAACTTTGTGCTTGGTCGTGGCGGCATCGTGGTGGCTGCAGGCATCATTGTCAGTCGCAAGGACAGAAGCGGCAGCTGGTTCCGCAGCAACTGTCAGCTCGTGCTCAATGAGGCAGGCTTTGGAAGCGACCTTTGCAGCCTGGCTGAGGCTGTAGAGAAGAGCTATGTGGCGGCAGACATTGACTTGGAGTCGGAGTACTACCTGAACAATGCGGGTGCAAGCGGTACTGGTGCTACTGGCGACATCACCCCAAGCGGTGGCAGCGGCGGCGTGACTCCTGGAGATCCTGCCTACAACACCACAGCCACCATCAACGGTGTCAGCCAGAGCATTACAGGCGGCAGCGTCACTGCCACGGCACCTGTCACCAGCGTGACCGTCAGCGGCACCAACCTTGGTGACGTGACCTTCACGGCGAAGATTGATGGCACGGGCGATGCCATCAACCCCACCAGCCACGACGCCAACGGTGCTTCGTTCACAGGCCTGAACGTCGAGGCAAACCACAACCTCGTGGTTTATCGTAACGGCAGCATTTGGTTCACCATCTCGTCTCATTCTGGAGGCTCTGGTGGCTTCGACACGGGAGATTAAGGTTCGCGCCTTCGGGCGCAACCTTAAGAGAATGAAAAAATGAAAAAATGAGAAAATGAAAAATGGGGAAGGCTCCGATGGGGTCTTTCCTTTTTTGTGGATTTATTCGGTGGTTATCAATAAAAATAGTACCTTTGCAAAGGATTGGAAAAAATTTTTTTTGATTTCCATTTGACTTTTCATTTTCTCAATCGTATAATAGGCAAAGAGAACATCAAAATGATACAAATAGCAGAAGACATAATAGTTAGGTGCCAACGAGGTGAGAAGGAAGCTTTTCGTGGTGTGGTGCAGACGTATCAGCGGATGGTGTTTTCGTTGGCTCTGAAACTGCTTTGCGATGAAGAGGAGGCGAGAGACATGGTGCAGGACACTTTCATCCGAGTGTGGCAGAACATGGGAGAGTATGATGCCCAGAAAAACTTCACCACCTGGATTTACACCATTGCCACCCGTATCTGTCTGGATAGGTTGAGGAACATGCGACACTCCGTTCCGATGCCAGAAGATGAATTAGTCCTTCGACGCTTGGCATCGGATGCAGACACACACAAGACATTGGAAAACAAGGAATGGGTGTCGATTGTGAGGATGCTGGCAGAAGGGTTGGGGGAGAAGCAGCGGATGGTTTTCACGCTCTGCCAGTTGGAAGGGCTTTCCTCCTCAGAAGTGGAAGAGATAACAGGCTTGGACGCCAAACAGGTGAAGAGCAACCTATATGTAGCTCGACAAACAATTCGTGAACGATTAAAACAATTAGGATATGACACAGATAGATGATTTATTCAACAGGCTTCAGGGACAAATGCCAACATTGGAAAACCCCGATGAAATGGTGGAAAACATCATGGAGAGCCTCCCTGACAGAGTTGATGACCGTCCCCAGAAGGATACGAAGCAACATGCTATTCTGATCGCTTTGCGCACCATCACCTCTGCAGCAGCTGTCTTGTTGATCGGACTTTTCATCTATGTCAACCAACCCGTGAAGACAGAGGCGCAGAATGCCTATGCTTATACAACCGACTTCCCACATAGTAGCACGCTCGAGAACATGTACACACGCCACTTGCAGGCAAGTCAGCCAAAACCAATTAGTTACACACAATTAAAAAGAATGCTCTATGCGAAAAATTAGTTTATATCTGATGCTCTTGACATCAGCGGCGTTCATCGCATCATGCGACAAACCCAATGTGCAGCTGCACACCACAATTCACGAAGACGGCAGGTGCGACCGTGAAGTCACTTACCACACTGTCATGTCGAAGGAAGATCGCGATTCCCTCTGGGGCGGAGACAATGTGGCTTGGGCGTACCCATTGCCAGAATGCGTCAACACAGATGCCTTCATGGGTTCCCACACCGACGTGGACGGCGACACTGTCACCACCACCTTCTCCCACAGCTTCAGAACGCCTGAGGAGATGTGCAAGATGACTCCCCTGAACCTGAATGGCAGCCGCATCCAATCGAAGGCGAAACTGGAGAAGAAATTCCGTTGGTTCTATACGGAATACACCTTCACAGAGACCTTCAACACTGTGGCAGACACCTTCAAGATTCCCGTTTCCGATTATGCCGATAAGGATGTCATTAGCTACTGGTTCACAGGGCAGCCAAACCTGATGCAGGGACTCACCGGCGCAGAGGTGGCACAACGAATTGACACGATGGGAACTTGGGTGGACAAATGGGTGAATGCCAACTTGTATCAATCTGTCTTTGAGTACATGGTGGACAACTATGATTCCATCCCCAATCCACCTCTCAGCAAGGAACGTTTTGTGGAATTACGTGACTCTGTTTATAGTTACATTATCAGTAAAAATAACAATGCGTTAGACATTGATATTCCGAATGCTTATAAAGAGTTCTTTCACTCTGATGCGTATGCAGCATTCTTCGACGACGAGGCACCACTTGGGGAGGGGCTTTCCGACAAAATTTCCACCCAGCTGAACATCTTCAGCTTCGATGTTCCTTACATTCTTTCGATGCCAGGAACGGTGTGGAATCCTGGTACAGGAGTCATCAAGGATGGTGACATCTACTATCAGCTGACGGGCGAGCGTCTCATCCCTGGTGACTACACCATCACCGCCACTTCACGTGTCACCCACGTATGGGCATACATCGTCACCTTCCTGATTATCGCCCTCCTGGTAGTCCTTTTCATCGCGACTTTCGTCTATAAGCGGAAATAGACATCTTTAAGAAATAAAAACAACGCCGTTGTTTCGCCTTTCCTACACCGATGTTTGGCTGAAATAACGGCGTTGTTTTTTGTTATGTCCGTTAGGGTAGAATTGGTTAGACCAAGACCCTTGTATGAGATGGAGACGTCATTCTTATTTGTTCTTGATATTCTGGTTTTTCTTGATGATGTTATAAGCTTGGTAGATACCGAGCTCGCCAGCTTTGGAGAGGTCAGGAATGGCATGGGGCGTGTCGTCAAGGAGGAGGTGAAGGATGCCACGATTGAAGTAGGCTTCTGCAAAATGATCGTTTTGTTCGATGACGCGGGTGAAGCCAGCGATGGCATCGTTGATGTTGCCTGCTTGTGCTTCTTGGAAGGCGTGTTCGAAGGTGTCGATGAGGTCAGTCATGCCTGCCTGGCGGAAGATATTGTAGGTGTTTTCGTTGGGAAGCATGAGCTTGGCTTCCTGCTCCTGATTCTGCACTCTGCCTCGATATTCACTTTCGTATTCGGGTTCTTGCTCACGAGTGTCCTCTTCGACGAGTTGTTGGTAGTCGTCGAGGTTGATTTGCGACTTCTTGCGAGTCTTGTTCTTCTGGCGTGAGGTAGGGGTGGTGTAGCCATAACGATGGGCTATTTGCTCCTTGAGCACGTGTTCTTCATCACGGTTGGCTCCAGCGTTGTCGCCAATCATGCGACGGGCTGCAGCTCTACGTTCGTAGCCATAGAGGAACTTGGGGTATTCGTTGATGACGGTGGTGTAGTCGCGGATGGCACCTCTGTAGTCGCCGATGTTCTCTAGGAGGGTGGCGCGATTGAAGGTTGCCATCATGTCGTCTGGGTCGATGGAGAGGATGAAATTGAAGTCCTCAATGGCAAGGTTGTCTTCTCCGACATTGGCTCGAAGAAGTCCACGATTATAGTGTCCAACAAAGTTTTTGGGTTCGAGTTCGAGGGCACGGTCGTAGTCAGCCATCGCATCTCGATAGTGGTCGAGGTGGTAGTGGCAGAGGGCACGATTGATGAGACTGTTCGCCTGTTTGGGATTGAGACGGAGGGATTCATCGAACTGTTTGATGGCATCGGCATACTGCTCATGGCTCATGAGGATGTTTGCCTTGGCGGTGATGGCACTCAGGTTGTGCTTATCCACTTCGATAGCCTTGTCTATGGCGGCTTCAGCAGCGACTGTGTCTTTCTTCTGGAGAAAGATTTGTGCCTTGATGTTGTAGCCGTCCGCCTGTTTCGCCCATTTCCGAATGATGATGTTGGCGATGCTGTCGGCTCGTTCCAAACTGTCATTCTCAAGATGACAGAGGGCAAGGTTGTGCCAGAGAGAACGGTTGTCGGGCATCATCTCAACGGCAGTCTCATAGTCGCTGATTGCTTCAGGAAAGCGGTTGAGGTTGATGTAAGATAGTCCACGCAGCTCATAGCTGTTGGGGAAGTAGGGATTGCGACGAATGGTCTCTGTGCAGTCGAGAATAGCACCAGAGTAGTCATCGAGGTAGAACTTCGCCACACCACGATAGAAATAAGGTTCGTAGAGGTGTGGCTTGTAGTTGATGACGAGGTTGAAATAGCTGATGGAAAGCACGTAGTCGTCGTATGCCAGCGCATTGCGGGCAATGTTCATCATGCGGTCGGTGTTAATCTGGGCATAGCCCCCCAGCCCCCAAAGGGGGAGGGTTAACACGATGGATAATATGAAACGACGGAATGTGTGCATTCTAAGCCCTAAACTTTAACTCTTAACCTCTGTTTGGCTTGCACTTGTAATGTGCAGAGAACTTGCCTTTGGTCATCGCAACGAGCTTGTTCTTGATCATTTGCTTGCGGAAGGGAGAAAGACGATCCACGAACATTTTGCCGTCGAGGTGGTCATATTCGTGCTGGAACACGCGTGCCTCGAAACCTTCGAGCCAACGCTCCTGCTCCTGACCGTTCTCGTCGAAGTAGTTGACAAGCACTTTGGCAGGACGTTTCACGCTCTCGTTGATGCCTGGAATGGAGAGACATCCTTCTGACATCGTGACAGTCTCTTCGCTCTCTTCGAGGATTTCTGGATTGATGAATGCATGACGATAGTCCTTGAATTGTGGCTCATCGTCGGCGAGGGCATCGAGGTCGATGATGAAGAGACGGATGGGCAGACCCACCTGTGGGGCTGCAAGTCCGACGCCTTCAGAACGCTCGAGAGTCTCGAACATGTTGGCGATTAACTCCTTGAGGTTGGGATATGCCTCGAAGTCAATGTCTTCGGCAACCTTTCTGAGAACGGGCTGACCGAATATGTACATGGGAAGAATCATTTTATTTACAATTTGACGATTTACGATTTACAATTTAATTTACGCTAACCTCTAACCGCTAAACCATTTTTCGTTGGAGGAAATCTTCCAGGATGATGGTGGCGCTGATCTTGTCTACGAGTGCCTTGTCTTGGCGGGCTCTCTTGCCAATGCCACTCTGTAGCATGGCCTGATGTGCCAGTACGGAGGTGAAACGCTCGTCGTAATAGACGATTTCCTTGTTGGGAAAGAGTTTCTTCAGTCGGTTGAAGAAGGGTTCTATGCGTTTCATGTTCTCGCTGTCCTCGCCATTCATTTGGGTGGGTTTCCCCACGACGATGGTGCTGACGTCCTCCTTTGCCATGTAGTCTGTGAGGAACTTCTCCAGTTCCTTGGTCTCGATGGTGGCAAGTCCGTTGGCAATCATCTGCAGGGTGTCGGTCACAGCGATGCCCGTGCGTTTCTTTCCGTAATCTATGGCGAGTATTCTTGACATAACTTTTAACTCCAAACTCTTAACTCTCAACTATATCAGTACCACTGGATGGAACTGGAGTAGCTGGATTTCTTGTCGTACTTGAGGGCATCAGTGAGGGTGCTGGCATTTGCACGCAGGGAAATGTGGTAGCTGGTGTAGATACCAAACACGAGTCCACAGGAGATGTTGAAACAGTGCATGTCACGTGAGATGTTCACTGTGGTCATGGATATCTTCTTCGTGGTGAAGTCCCATCCAGAGGCGAAATTACAGTTCCAGTTGCTTGCCAGCTTCAGGTTGCCTGAGAAGTTCAGGTTCTGGGTGAAGGAGTAGGGGTAGCGCATGGTCTTCACGTTGATGTCCTTGCTCCTGTCTTCGTACATGGTGAGACCATACGACACTGTGAATGACCACGGCATCTGGAACCTCATATACCCATCAGCATCCAATCCATCGGGCGATTCATTCTTCTTTTTCTTACCACGCTTGCCAGTACCGTCGATGTTGGTCTCCAAGTCATCCAAATCCTCTTCTTCATCATCTTCTGCGTTGATGTCCTCCGTTTCATCTTCCAATTCGTTCCCTCGTCCAAAGAGTTTCATGAGTCCCTCCTTCCATTTCCTGAGGGTCTGGTTGTTGAAAGTGTACGAAAGGTTCTTCGACATACCTTGGAAACGTCCCCAACGTCCATAGGACCATTCTGTTCTGTCGCCCACCACCACGTTGCCATTCTTGTCAAACTCATAAGCATAAGTCATGAACACGGCACTCATGTTGAAAGTGGCTTTTCCCCATTTCAGACGCAGGCGAGTGGAGAGGTTCGACCACGGCTGGCGTTCTGCTGCCATATTGTAGGAGATGGATGCACCCAACTCGTCTATGATGCTGATTTTCTTGAGGGAGTCGTTCTTGCCTACGATTTTTGCCTCCACGTTGTTGGAGAGGCTGAAGCTGACGGCTCCCGTCTTGCCAACGCTGGGTGTGCCATAGAGCGAACCCGTGTAGGGAGAGTAGGGCACTTGTGTGACATTTCCTTCCTCATCTGTTTTCGTGTAAGTCTTCCAGTAGCCATATCTGCTGTCTCCGAAGTCGGGCGCATAGCTGAAGCTGACGGAAGGTGTGATCACGTGACGCACCATGTTCAGTTTGCTTCCAAACACTTTGGGATTGGGTTTGTAGAAACCATAGAGCTTGGTGTTGGCGGTGAGGGACAAGTTGTAGTCGAACACACGGTTGAAGCCATAGATGGTGTCACGCACCACTTTGTTGCCTCCTTCGTCCCAACTTTGGATGACCTTATTGGTGTACCAACGCTCCGTGTAGTTGAGCATCGGAGTGATGTTGATGTATTTCAGGATGTTGAAAGACGCAGAGATAGGAATGTTGTGCTTCATACCGTTCTTCCAGTCCTTCACGAGGGACGATTTCAGCAGTTTGTCCTCCTTCGTGGTGATGGAGTTGGAGAGCGTACCCGTATATTTCAGACTAATTTTCTCATACCAGCGTTCCTTGCCCACAGCCACCTTGCGTTTGAAAGGATAGAACGTGGAGAGTGACCACGACATCGACGGGAAGGTTAATGCAATGGTGGAGTCACGCATGTTCTGCGAGATGTTCATGGAACTGGACAAAGAGAGTCCTATCTTGCGGAAATTGTGGGAATAGCTGACAGAAGAGGTGCGTGTGCTCTGCGAGTAGGAGGTGGGGTTGTAGAGCGATGAGAGATTGTTCTTCTCGTAAGATTGTGTGGCGAAGTTCACACTGGCAGAGAAAGAACTATTGGGGGATGACTTAGGGTCTGTTCGATGACTCCATTGCACCTTGAAGTTCTTCTGCACACTATAGTCGGGCATGTTCTTCTCACCATCCTTGGTCACCTGATAGTTGAAGTAGAAGTTGCCAGAATATTTGTAGCGCTTCTTGTATGTGGTCTGTGCACCCACACCCCACGAACCCTTGGTGAAGATTTCGCCTGTCACCTTCAAGTCCATGTAGTCGCTGATGGCAAAGTAATAGCCACCATCGCGTAAATAGAAACCTCGGGTGAACTCATCACCATAGGTGGGCATGATGAAACCGCTGGAATAGGTGCTCGTGATGGGGAAATAGGCGAAGGGGACAGCCAAAGGAAGTGGCACGTCCTCCACCACCAACCAGGCTGGACCAGAGAACACGTTCTTGCCCGGACGCACCTTGGCACGTGACATACGGATATAGAAATGTGGGTGTTCCTCATCACAGGTGGTGTATGTGCCACCACGTAGATAATACACGCCCTCAGAATCTTTCTTGGATTGTTCGGAAGTGAGGAAACCATCTTCCTGTTCCGTGTAGATATTGGTGATGAAGCCTTTCTTCGTCTTGAAGTTATAGGACATCGTCTCTGTCTTGTACTCGTCGCTTCCTTCCTTGAACACGGGTTTGCCATACATGTTGCCAATGGAGTCGAGTCCATAGGTGGCATAGACAGTGGAGCTGTCCATGTTCATGTGGATGTTCTCTGAAGTGAGGTTGATGTTTTGGTACTTCACATCAGCATTGCCATACAGATAAGCGGTTTTGGTGCCCATGAAGAATGTCATGGAGTCCTTGGCAGTATAGACCACAGGGGCATCGAGGGCGCTCTTCTTCTGTGTCCTGCGGATGGAATCCTCAGCAGCAGCCACAGAGTCGTTCCATTGGATGGCTTTCGACTTGTTAGGCTCTATGCCATGCTCTCGATCAAAACGTGCTTTGAGGGAATCGAGGTTGAGAAGCAAGGAATCGGACTCAGACAACGGGGTGCTGATGCTCGTGCTGTCAGGCACTTCTTCGCTTTGAATGTCGAAGGTGTCCATGTCGGTACTGTCAACAGCATGATGGTCGACAATCTGAGGTGATATGCCGACCAATGGGAAGTTGAAAGCCGTCGTGGAAAGTACGGTAATGAGTACGAGAAAAAACGCTATGAACCTTTGACTTCTCATAAAACGGGGGCAAAGGTACGACTTTTTCGGGAAATAATCGGTATATTTATTTTAATAAATACTAATTACCCGAACCTTTTAGACCATTTAACGAATCGTTCCACTCCATCGTCGCCAAATTTGGAGAGGGAACGGATGGCTTGCTCCAGCGTCTTTTCTGTGGTGAGTTTGGTCTTTGAGAAGAATTTGTCGGCATAGCAGACGATTTGTTCCTCGATGGTTTCTGGCAACAAATCCTGATGGGGAACAGGTAAGTTCTGCCTTTCTATTTCTTGCAAGGAAAGACCTGCTCCTGTATGTCTCTCACACACTCTGGCATGACGAGGGAAACCCTCTGCACGAAGCAATTCTGCCCCAATGGGACCATGACAAATGTAAGGTTCTTTGCCAAAGCAATAGATGCCTGCTGCATCGCATCGGAAAATGCCGATGTCGTGCAACATCGATGCTTCTTCCACAAACTGACGGTCTGCATTCAGTTCGGGGTGCTGATCCACAATGGCAAGTGCCTTGTCTGCCACTTTTCGGCTGTGCACCATCAGGATGTGCTTCAGCTCGTTGTCCTCTGGGTAATATTTGTCAATGATGGCTTGGTAGTTCATAGATAGAAGTCTTGCGTTAATTGTGCGTATTCAGGAGAATGGTTATTATTGGCATCGTAGAGCGTCAGCGTGTTGGTCTCTGAAGGCAGTATTTTCATGCTGAACTCCAGCAGCACCCGATTGAAGGGTTTTCTTTCTGTGGAACGGATGTTCAGACGACGAGTCAAGTAGAGTTTGTTCGCCACACAAATGCTGATGAAATTGGAGGCACTTTGGTGGGGAATGATGACACAAAAAAGTCCCTCTTCCGTCAATAATTTTGCAGCATTTTCAACCAAGGTTTCGAAGGGCAAGGACGTGGTGTGACGCGCTTTATCTCTCGCTGGATTACCACCTAAAGTATCTTCTGTATAAAATGGTGGATTTGAAACGATTAAATCAAATTGGTTAGAGAAAGAGTTGATGTCCGAAAAATCTTGTTTCTCTATCGAAATTCGTGCCTTGAGAGGCGTGCTTTCCACGTTCTCTTTTGCCTGCTCCAGAGAAGCCTCGTCAATGTCAATTCCCACGATGTTGGCAGCAGGAAATCGTTGTGCCATCATCAAGGCAATCAACCCTGTTCCTGTACCCACATCCAATATCTTGAATGGGGTGGAAATCGTGTTGAGAATTGAGCCTGCCCACGCCCCAAGCAACACACCATCCGTCCCGACCTTCATGGCAGAACGGTCGTGGCGAATGGTGAATTGTTTGAAACGAAAATCGGGAGTGGCCAAGGGCGTTTACTGTTTACAGTTTAGTGGCTGGTTAGAACTGGAAATAGTTCTTGGCGTTGTTGTAGGAGATGTCCTCAATCATCTGGTTGACACGCTCAGCCTCATAGCCAACGTATGGCACTTCGCCGTTCTCGATGTCTGTGGCGACGAGGTTGCAGAGAATGCGACGGAAATACTCGTGGCGAGGGTAGGAGAGGAAAGAGCGAGAGTCTGTGAGCATACCCACGAAACGACTCAGCAATCCAAGCAATGAGAGGGCATTCATCTGCTTCGTCATGCCGTCTTTCTGGTCGAGGAACCACCAACCTGAACCCCACTGAATCTTGCCAGGGATAGAACCATCTTGGAAGTTGCCCAACATCGTCGCAAGCACCTCGTTGGCACAAGGATTGAGGTTGTAGAGGATGGTCTTTGCCAGTTTTCCTTCTGCATTCAGACGGTCGAGGAACTTCGAGCACTTCTTGGCAGTGTTGAATTCACCGATGGAATCGAAACCTGTGTCAGGACCGATCAACTTGAACATCTTGGAGTTGTTGTCGCGAATGGCACCATAGTGGAACTGCTGTGCCCATCCTGCCTCAGCATCCTGCACGCCAAAGATGAACATCATGGCAGACTTGAACTTCAGGATTTCCTCTTGGGTGAGTTCCTTGCCACCATACACCTTGTCGAAAATCGCCTTGATTTCTGCCTCAGTGTAGTCTTCTGCATAGAATTCCTCAATGCCGTGGTCGGAGAGTTTGCAACCCATAGACGCAAAGAAATCGTGACGTGCCTGAATGGCATCGATGTAATCGTTGAAGTTATTGATAGACTTGCCACTCACTTCAGAAAGCTTGTCCACGTATGCCTTGAAGTTGGCTGGCACTTCCACAGCCATCGCTTTGTCTGGACGCCAAGTGGGCAGCATCTTGGTTTCCATCGTGGGGTCAGCAGCCACTTGCTTGTGGTATTCCAAAGAATCCACAGGATCATCCGTCGTGCAGACCACCTTCACGTTGTAGTGCTTCATCAAGCCGCGTGGCGTGAACTTGGGGTCGCTCTTGATTTGTTCGTTGCATTCATCGTAAATCTCACGGGCATTCTCTGGATTCAAGGTCTTGTCGATGCCAAAAGCAGTCTTCAATTCCAAGTGAGTCCAGTGATAGAGTGGATTGCGGAACGTGTAGGGAACGGTCTCAGCCCACTTCTCGAACTTCTCCCAGTCAGAAGTGTCCTTGCCTGTGCAGAAACGCTCAGCCACACCATTGCTGCGCATGGCTCTCCACTTGTAGTGGTCGCCACCCAGCCAAATCTGCGTGATGGATTCAAAACGCTTGTTCTCAGCCACCATCTGTGGCACCAAATGACAATGATAGTCGATGATCGGCATCTTTGCCGCATGTTCGTGATACAACTTCTGTGCAGTTTCACTCTGCAACAGGAAGTTTTCGTCCATAAAAGGTTTCATGAATGATAAATTGTTTGGTTAAATGTTTTGTTGTTGCAAATGTAGGGATTTTTTTCTCGCCTCGCAAAAAAATGGGCAAAAACCTTCTCCAATGGGCTGTAAAAGCATGGAAGGCGCCTCATTTCACAATGAGACGCCTTCATTTTCCTTTAGTAGGTACTAGTTTCTAAGGTAAAAAGATTGTTTTCAGGATAACGATGGCAAAGTTAGGGCTTATTTTTGAATAAACAAGTTTTAATAAATGTGTTTTTCAACATAAATCACGTTTTTTCGCCATTTTTATGGGAGAACATGATGGAAACAAGGAAAATTTGTAGTAATTTTGCAGCCAATAAGGAAGTGGATGACACATCTTTTATATTTAAAGAACAGAAATGACGTGGGAATACGCCCGCGTTGGAATACAATCATTAGAAACAAGTTGACATGAGTGTAGAAAACACAGAAGAGTTGAAGGTTGATGAGGGCAGGAAAGAGTCCCTCAACTTTATTGAAGAGCAGCTGGTGAAAGATTTGGCTGAAGGTAAAAACGGAGGAAGGATGCAGACGCGCTTTCCCCCTGAACCTAATGGCTATCTGCATATTGGACACGCCAAGGCAATCGCCTTGGATTTCGGTTTGGCTCAGAAGCATGGAGGTGTTTGCAACCTTCGTATGGACGACACGAATCCTCAGAAGGAGGACACAGAATACGTGGAAGCCATCAAGCGCGACATTGAGTGGTTGGGCTTCAAATGGGGCAACATCTACTATGCCAGCGACTATTTCCAGAAACTTTGGGACTTTGCCGTTGCGCTGATCAAGCAGGGCAAAGCCTATATCGACGAGCAGACCTCTGAGCAGATTGCCGAGCAGAAGGGCACGCCCACACAGCCTGGCACCAATTCGCCTTATCGCGACCGTCCTGTTGAGGAGAGCTTGCGTTTGTTCGAGGAAATGAACTCAGGCAACATGGAGCCTGGCAAGATGGTGCTGCGTGCCAAGATTGACATGGCAAGCCCCAACATGCATTTCCGCGACCCCATCTTGTATCGTGTGCTGAATATGCCTCATTGGCGTACAGGCAACAAGTGGAATGCCTATCCCATGTATGATTTCACACATGGACAGTGCGACTATTGGGAGGGCGTGACCCACTCATGGTGCACCCTGGAGTTTGTCAGCCACCGTCCACTCTACGATCTCTTTGTCGATTGGGCAAAGGAAGTGGATGAAAACGACCATCCGATGGACGACAACCGTCCTCGTCAGACAGAGTTCAACAAATTGAACCTCACCCATATCTTGCTCTCGAAGCGTAACCTCCTCATCCTCGTGAAAGAGGGGGTTGTCAAGGGTTGGGACGACCCTCGCATGCCGACCATCTGTGGATTCCGTCGTCGTGGCTACAGCCCTGAAGGAATTCTTGCGTTCATCGACAAGATTGGCTACACCAAGTTCGATGCGCTCAACCAGATGTCACTCTTCGAGTCCGCTGTGCGTGACGACCTCAACAAGCGTGCCCTGCGTGTCAGTGCCGTCATCAATCCTGTGAAATTGGTCATCACCAACTTCCCTGAGGGAGAGACAGAGGTGTATCATGCCATCAACAATCCTGAGAACGAGGCAGATGGAACCCACGAGATTGAGTTCAGCCGTGAGTTGTGGATTGAGCGTGACGACTTCATGGAAGATGCACCCAAGAAATTCTTCCGTCTGGGACCTGGCAAACAGGTGCGTCTGAAGAATTCCTACATCATCCAGTGTCCTGAGAACATCGAAGACTGCGTGGTGAAGGATGCCGATGGCAACATCGTGGAGATTCATGCTGAATTGATTCCTGAAACCAAGACAGGTCAGGCACACAGCGACATGAAGATCAAGGGTAAGACCATCCATTGGGTGAGCTGCAAGCATTGCCTTGAGGCAGAGGTGCGCAACTACGACCGTCTGTGGATGGTGGAGAATCCTCGTGATGAAGTGGCGAACTACTCCAAGGAACATGGCGACGTGCGTGGAATCGAGGCGATGCGTCCGTTCCTCAATCCCAACAGCCTTGAGACCAAGAAAGCATACGTGGAGAAGTGGCTTGCCACCCGCAAGCCCATGGACTACCTGCAGTTCCAGCGCATTGGTTATTACAATGTGGACCTCGACTCCACACCCGAGCATCTGGTGTTCAACCGCACTGTCGGCTTGACGGATGCATGGAAGAAAATCAACAAGTAATCCTTCATGGCAAAAGACTATTTTCAATCAAGGGAGTTCAAGGACCTGCTGAAGTCTTACGAGGAGCAGTTGAGCCAGGGCAAGAGCATCTATTTGGATGCTGACGACTTTGCCGACATTGCCGACTACTACCTCAGCATGGACAAGCCGCTCATGGCATTGGATGTGCTGGGACAGGGTCTTGCCATTCATCCCGACGATGAGGTGCTGATGATTGTGCTGAGTGCCACTTACATCTACCAGCGAGAGTACGACCAGGCAGAGAATGTGCTGAACACGCTCAATGCCTCCAACTCCGATGTGAAGTACCAGTTGGCTCAGTTGCAATATGCCAAGTATGGCAACGTGAAGAAGGCAGAGAAGATTTGGCGTGAATGGATGAAACTTGAGAACGGACCCAATCCTTCTGAAGAGCAGCGACGCGAGACCTATATCCACATCATCTCTTCGCTGATAGAACTGCGTGGGTTGGGACGCAACGTGAAAGACTTCGACGTGGTTGCCACACGACGCTGGATCAGGGAATATATCGACACGTTCAAGCCGCTGGGAAAGTATGACGAGGATGTGCAGCTTGCCGACATCTGTCGCGACAACGATTTGGCAGACCTCATGGGCGAAGTGCTCATGCAGGTGCTGGAGGAACAGCCATACCTGCCCAAAGGATGGTCAAACCTTGCTTTGGCGCAGTACATGGTGCAAAACTACGAGCAGGCATTGGAGTCATGCGACTTCGCCTTGGCAATCAATCCCAACGACCTCGAGGCACTGCTCACCAAGGCGCATGTCTATCACACTCAGGGCGAGAAGAAACTCTCCGCACCTGTGTTCAAGGAATATCTGAACAAGGGTGGGGAAGCCGTGCAGATCATTCCCTATGCTGATGCCCTCTTTGTCAGTGGCGAGCGGGAACAGGCAATCTCCGAACTGGAATGGCTTTGCAATTACTACGACAATCGTAGGATGGAAGTCCTCACGAAATATCAGCAGTCAAAGGCAAAGAAGCCAGCCGACAGTGCTGAGTTGAATGCAGAGAAAGAAATGTATGAGGAGGTGGTCGACCTCCACAAGCGCATCCTTTCCGATGTCAGCGACCTCTTGCACCACAACGAGTGCTACGACGAGAGCATCGCTGTGAATGAACGGCTCATCAAAGCAGACCCTCACGACTCCGAAGCCTATTTCATGCTGGGCATCAACCACCTGGCAATGGCTCGCTATGAGGTGGCATCCAAGAACTTCGCCCTTGCCCTGCAATGTGCGCCCGATCAAGTGATGATGGGCATCGACATCGCACTCACCTTCGTGCTCAACAACTTCGACAAGTTTGCCCTCGAGGTGCTCAATGCGGTCAGTCAGATAGCAGCCAACACCAAGAGCCCCTACGCCAAGAACATCCCTGCTGCCAAGTCGCTCACCTACCTGAAGCTGGGACACAAAGACCAGTTCCTCAAGCACTTTCAGGTGGCTTGCCAAGACACGCCCGATTTGGTGCAGAAAGTGTATGAAGGGTACTTCCCCAAGAACGTGCCTGTGGCACAATGGAGCGACTATGCTGTCAAGCACATCGACACGCTCATGAGCAAGCTCAAGAATGAGAACATTGTGCTGCATGACTTCACATAAAGAAAACAAACAACACATAATATATGATACGTAACAAATTCAAGGGGTTGGGCATCGCGCTCGTCACTCCTTTCACAAAAGAAGGTCAGGTGGACTTCACTGCACTCCGCCGCCTGCTCGATTATCAACTCTCCAACGGCATCGACTTCATCTGCCTGTTGGGCACGACGGCTGAAACCCCAACGCTCTCTGCGGAGGAACGCCAGCAGGTAAAAGACCTCGTCGTGGAGAAAGTCAACGGACAGGTGCCTATCCTCATGGGATGTGGAGGCAACAACACAGCCGCCGTCGTGGAACAGATTCAGACAGGCGACTTCAAAGGCATCGAGGGCATCCTCAGCGTGTGTCCTTACTACAACAAACCCTCGCAGGAAGGACTCTATCAGCACTTCAAGGCCATCGCCGCAGCAGCTGCCACACGCAACCTCTCTGTGGTGCTCTACAACGTGCCCGGACGTGTGGGCGTGAATATGACCGCTGAGACCACTTTGCGTCTTGCCAACGAATGCGAGAACATCGTCGCCATCAAGGAAGCCTCTGGCAACTTCACCCAGATTGACGACATCATCAAGAACAAGCCCGACAACTTCGACGTCATCTCAGGCGACGATGGCATCACCTTCCCGCTCATCACCCTCGGAGCCGTAGGTGTCATCTCTGTCATCGGCAATGCCCTGCCCAAGGAGTTCAGCCGCATGGTGCGCCTCGCCCTCAATGGCGACTACCAGAACGCGCTCACCATCCATCACAAGTTCACAGAGTTGTTCAAGCTCCTCTTCGTGGACGGCAACCCTGCAGGTGTGAAGGCCATGCTCAATTCTATGGGACTCATCGAGAACGAGCTTCGTCTCCCACTCGTCCCATCGCGCATCTCCACGATGGAGAAGATCTCTGCCATCGTCAAGGAACTCAACATCAAGTGCTAAGTTGAAGAAACTTTGTCATTACATATCAGAATATATGGGCATACTGGTGCTGGCAACTGCCTTGCTGGCACTGGTCTTCCCTGATGCCCTGCAACAGATACGTCCGACACTCATCAACTACCTCTTGGGAGTGGTCATGTTCGGCATGGGACTCACCCTCAACCTGCAAGACTTCAAGGTGGTGTTCAGTCGCCCCAAGGATGTCATCATCGGATGTCTGGCACAATTCACCATCATGCCCCTGCTGGCATGGGGATTGTCCCGACTCTTCTCCCTCGACGAGGCATTGGCATTGGGTGTGGTGCTCGTGGGATGCTGCCCAGGAGGCACAGCCTCCAATGTCATCACCTACCTTGCCAAAGGTGACCTCGCCCTCTCTGTCGGCATGACAGGCGTGTCCACGCTCTTGGCACCTCTCCTCACTCCCTTGCTCACTTGGGCATTGGCAGGGAAGAGCGTCGAGGTGGATGTGGCAGGCATGCTCCTCAGCATCCTTTGGGTGGTCATCCTTCCCATCGTCGTCGGATTGATCGTCAAGTGGCTCTTCCCCAAGTTTACAGAGAAAGCCGTCGACTATCTCCCAGCCGTCTCCTCCATCGCCATCGCCACGATTGTCGCCATCATCATCAGCGCCAACGCCAGCAAGCTCTTGGCAGGTGGACTTGTCATCCTCCTCGTGGTCGTGCTCCACAACCTCTGTGGACTCGGTCTTGGCTACCTTCTCGGACGCCTCTTGCGACTATCAGAACCCAAGAAACGCGCCATCTCCATCGAAGTCGGGATGCAGAACTCAGGACTTGCCAGCAGCTTGGCAACCCTCCACTTTGCCGCCTATCCCATGGCGACCATCCCTGGTGCCATCTTCAGCGTCTGGCACAACATCAGCGGCGCCCTGATTGCCCGACTATACAGTTGGCAGAAACAATAATTTTTACAAGGAGAGGCATCCACACGGAGCCTCTCCTTTTTCGGTTATCGTTCAGCGGTTAGCGGTTAGCGACACCCCGCATGGCTAAACCTCAAATCTCAAACCTCAAATCTCAAACCGTTACAGATTTGAACCTTGAACTCTTGAACTCTTGAACCTCAAAACTCAAATCTCTTATCGTATCTTTAGCACGCTTGGCTTGCCAAGAAACCTAAGCAACTCGTTGTTCCTAACGCTGTCAAAAATGCTGTGAGTGCAGCTACTACAATCTTCACCACAATCTCCAATGCTCTTTGCTTCTTTTCCATAATCATTTGTTTTTAATGTCACACAGATAACACAGATTTCACAGATTTTTTATTCCGAAAACTTCTAAAAAGACGAAATAGACCAAAACCCTAAAAACCTCTTTCTCAGGTTGAGACTGTGTCTTGATGTTGTGTCTGCCTGCTTTTCCTTGTGAGCCAGCTCACAGATAAAAGCCTCCATCCACCCCATCAGCTTCTCCGAAGCAACAACCATCGAAAGTAAAACCAAGAAAATTAGGGCGTATTCATTTTTCTCCGACTTTGGTTTTCTCTGTTTTTCTTGGAAGTGCTGCCAGCC
>CACXKA010000018.1 GCA_902768125.1 uncultured Bacteroidales bacterium
GCTCGCGGCACTCCTTGCTGCCCGTAGCAGCATTCATCGCCATCGCGGTGAGGTAGTGACCACCCACATGGCCGTCCAGTCCGTCCCAGTTGGGATAGGTCGGTTTCTTAGGAGTCAGTCCAGCTTCCTTACGGTAAGGAGCCAACAATCGGTCGCAGTCATACTGCAGTAACGTCTTGATATTCAAGTCACGCGCCTTCTGGAGCGGTCCGTCCAGCAAAGTTACATCACCCAGCGGAAACTCATCGTTGTAGAGTTTGTCTTGTGCCACAGCCATCAGTCCGAAAGCCAGAAGCAGGGAAAGGAAAAGAAATCGTTTCATGATAATAATATATAATGTATAATTTAACGTGAGTTCGACGAATTATAATTCATTGAAAATTTGGTAATTAGCGATATTTTCAGTACCTTTGTAGCGACTAAACAACAAATGTTCACTAAAAGATATCGCTAATGTTTACCGAGGACAAAGTTACAGAAATTTTTTGTATGGCAGATGATTTTTGCAAGTTATTTGATTCAATGATGGCAAAATATACGATTCCCACGCCTAAAAAGCACAAATACCATCGTTCTGGCACACTTTCCAAGTCAGAAGTCATGGTGAGGAACTGAAGGGCAAGAACATCCAGTTTGTCTATATCACTTCAGAGACTTCTCCGCTGGACAAATGGCAGGAAATGATCGGTGAAATCGACGGTTCTCACTTCTATCTGACCCAAGAGCAGTACCAGTATCTCCTCAGTCACTACGACTCGACAGGCATCCCGACTTATGCGCTCTACGACGCGCAGGGACAGCAGACGTACAAGCAAATCGGCTTCTCAGGCGTGGATCCGTTCAAGTTCGAGATTGAGAAAGTGCTGAAGTGAGTAAAGGTTAACGGTTAACGGTTAACGGTTATAGGTTAACGAATAAAAGGTCTCCCGTATAAAATACGGGGGATTTTTTGTCTATGTGATTTTTTTTTCTTACCTTTGCACCCGTTTTAATAGAGGAAATTGATTAAGAGAAAAACAAACAAGGAGATTGAAGATGGATTTCAATTTTGATGAGATCATAGACGAAACGCCAGTGGAAGGCAAAATCAGTTTTATCACAAGCATTGACAACCCCCTCAACAAGGGGAACATCGAGCGGGAGGTGTCGCCAGAGAACTTCATCCCGATTCTGCCATTGCGTGGCGTGATGCTGTTCCCTGAAACGATGCTGCCTATCTCGATTGGCAGGGATTCGTCGCTGAAGTTGCTGAAAGAAGCGCAGAAGAAGGACATGACAATTGCTGTGTTCACGCAGGTGGATGATTCCACCGATGAACCTGACTACGACCAACTCTATCATACAGGTGTGATTGGCAAGGTGCAGAAGATTATCAAGCTGCCTGATGGCGGCCGTACTGCCCTACTCCAAGGCTACTCTCGTGTACGCCTGATTGAGTTGGGTTGGAACGGTGGCTACAACATTGGTCGTGTGGACAGCTATCCTGAGACAGAGCCAGCAAGAGGCAATCGCGAATACATGGCTGTGGTGGATGCTTGTCGTGAGACCGCCATCAAGCTGATGCGCACCAACGAGCAATCCATTGGTTCGGCTTTTGCACTGAACAACATCACGGATCGCACGCTGATCATCAACTTCATTTGCTGCAACCTCAACATCAGCAACAAGGAACGTATCGTGTTGCTGGAGGAAAACAACCTGTTCGACCGTGCCTACCGTCTGTTGGGCATCTTGCAGCGTGAGTACCAGTATGTGACCCTGAAGATGGATCTCCAGATGCGCACTCGTGAGGAGCTGGACAAGCAGCACAAGGAGTATTTCCTGCGTCAGGAAATGGAGACCATTCAGGAGCAGTTGGGCGAGTCGGGTGCTGATGAAATACAGCAGTTGCGCGAGCAAGGCAAGAAGAAGAAGTGGAACAAAGCGACTGCCAAGGTGTTCAATGAGGCGTTGGACAAGATGGCTCACATGGGCAATCACACCCCTGACTATCAGACAGAATACACTTGGGCAAAGACGATGCTCGAACTCCCTTGGGGCGAGACGACGAAGGACAACCTCAGCCTGAGCAATGCCGAGAAGGTGCTGAACAAGGACCACTATGGCATGGAGAAGGTAAAGGAACGCATCATCGAGCACTTGGCTGTGCTGAAGATGAGAGGCGACTTCAAGAGTCCTATCCTCTGTCTGTATGGTCCTCCAGGAGTCGGCAAGACTTCGTTGGGCAAGAGCATTGCCAGGGCGATGAAGAGGAACTACGTGAGAATGTCGTTGGGTGGCTTGCATGACGAGGCAGAGATTCGTGGTCATCGTCGCACTTATGTGGGTGCGATGGCTGGACAAATCATCAAGAACATCAAGAAGGCTGGCAGCAGCAACCCTGTGTTTATCCTCGATGAAATCGACAAAGTGACACAGCAAACCAATCAGGGCGACCCTGCTTCAGCCTTGCTCGAAGTGCTCGACCCAGAACAGAATGTGGCATTCCACGATAACTATCTCGATACAGATTACGACCTGTCGAAGGTGATGTTCATCGCGACAGCCAACAATATCTCCACCATTCCTGCCCCACTTCTCGACCGTATGGAGTTGATTGAGGTGAGCGGCTATCTGACTGAGGAGAAGATTGAGATTGCCAAGCGTCACCTGGTGCCCAAGGAACTGGACAACCTGGGCATGAAGGACAGCGGCGTGAAGATTTCCAAGCGTGCCATCGAGAAAATCATTGAGGATTACACGCGTGAATCTGGTGTGCGTGAACTGGACAAGAAAATCAACAAGGTGCTCCGCAAGGTGACTCTCAAATACGCCAAGGAAGGTGTGTTGCCCGAGGGTGAACTGAAAGTGGAGGACGTGAAGGAATATCTGGGCACAGAGCCATACAGCCGTGACAAGTATCAGGGCAATGACTACTATGGTGTGGTGACAGGTTTGGCTTGGACAAGTGTGGGTGGAGAGATTCTCTTCATCGAGACCTCCATCAACAATGGCAAGGGTGAAAAACTCGGCTTGACAGGTAACTTGGGCGATGTGATGAAGGAATCAGCCACGATTGCCTTGCAATACCTGAAGGAACATTGCGACCTCATCGGCATCCAACCTGACTATTTCGAGAGTCACAACATTCACATTCACGTGCCTGAAGGAGCAACCCCCAAGGATGGTCCATCGGCTGGTATCACCATCGCCACTTCGTTGGCAAGTGCCATCACGAAGCGCAAGGTGAGAAAGAACATTGCGATGACTGGCGAGATCACCCTGCGAGGAAAGGTGCTGCCTGTGGGTGGTATCAAGGAAAAGATTCTGGCAGCCAAGCGTGCCGGCATCACAGACATCCTCATCTGTCACGAGAACAAGAAGAACATTGAGGACATTCCAGCCAAGTATGTGAAGGGCGTGACCTTCCACTATGTGGAGAACGTGAAGGATGTGTTAGATTTTGCACTGTTATGACATTCCAACTACAATATAACGACTCGAAAACCAACGCGCGTGCTGGTCTCATCCATACGGATCATGGAGACATCCAGACACCTATCTTCATGCCTGTGGGCACACAAGCCTCTGTGAAAGCGGTGCATCTGCATGAACTGAAGGATGACATCAAGGCGCAGATCATCTTGGGCAACACCTACCATCTTTATTTGCGTCCAGGACTGGAAGTGCTGGAGAAGGCAGGAGGCTTGCACAAGTTCAATGGATTTGACCGTCCAATGCTGACCGACAGTGGTGGCTTTCAGGTGTTCTCTTTGGCAGGCATCCGCAAAATCAAGGAGGAAGGCGTGGAGTTTCGTAGTCACATTGATGGCAGCAAACATGTCTTCACCCCTGAGAAGGTGATGGACATCGAACGCTCGATTGGTGCCGACATCGTGATGGCATTCGACGAATGTCCTCCAGGCACCAGCGATTACGACTACTCCAAGAAGTCGTTGGAACTGACGGAACGCTGGCTCGACCGCTGCATTAAGCGATTCAACGAGACAGAGCCCAAGTATGGTTATCAGCAGAGCCTCTTCCCCATCGTGCAAGGTTGCACCTACAAGGACTTGAGAGAACGTGCCGCTGAGAATGTGGCTTCAAAAGGAGCAGACGGCAATGCCATTGGTGGTTTGGCGGTGGGAGAACCCACAGAGGTGATGTATGAGATGATCGAAGTGGTGAATGCCATCCTGCCCAAAGACAAGCCTCGTTACCTGATGGGTGTGGGTACTCCTATCAATCTGTTGGAAGCCATTGAGAGAGGTGTGGATATGTTCGACTGTGTGATGCCGACAAGAAATGGACGCAATGCCCAGATTTTCACGAAGCATGGCACCATCAACCTGCGCAATCAGAAATGGGACTTTGACTTCTCACCCCTCGACCCAGAAGGAACATCCTATGTGGACACAGCCTACACGAAGGCGTACGTGCACCATCTCTTCAAGGCACAGGAAATCCTCGCCTTGCAGATAGCCTCCATCCACAACCTGGCATTCTACTTGTGGTTGGTGGGTGAGGCACGTCAGCACATCATCGCAGGCGACTTCAGCGTGTGGAAGGCAAAGATGGTGGATGAATTGGGACGAAGAATATAAGGTTATACATTATATATACATAAGAAGAAGGTAAAAAGGTGGTTCTATTCGAAGAAGTAAACGGAAAGCTGGTTCCTAAAGGTAGCGAGGAAGACATCAAGGCATACCTTGACTACAAGAAGGGACAGACAAAGAAGAGCCGACATCGCTCCCTGCGTTCGAGAGCGAGAGGTGGTTCCTCTGCCTTCAAGTGGTTGGCTGACCACTCCCCTCTTTCGCGACTTGACCGATACATCATCGGCAAGTTCTTGGGCACTTACTTCTTTTCCATCATCCTGATCATCAGTATCGCTGTCGTGTTCGATTTCAACGAGAATATTGACAAGTTCTTGCAACATGACGCACCAATGGAGGAAATCATGTTCGACTACTACCTGAACTTCATTCCCTTCTACTCCAACCTGTTCAGTCAGCTGTTCGTCTTCATCGCCGTTATTTTCTTCACCACCAAACTGGCAGACAACTCTGAAATCATCGCCATGCTTTCAACGGGCACCAGTTTCGCAAGAATCGTGCGACCTTACATGATATCAGCTGCCATCATCGCCTTGCTCAACTTCGGATTGGGT
This sequence comes from uncultured Bacteroidales bacterium, assembly GCA_902768125.1. GTDB lineage: Bacteria > Bacteroidota > Bacteroidia > Bacteroidales > Bacteroidaceae > Minthosoma. The sequence continues at coordinate 5,153 of CACXKA010000018.1, forward strand.
TCGTATGTGATTCCAAAGGGCAATGTGAAACGTGTGAGATTTGAGAATAAGTACAAGAACAGAGGACGACAGGACTTCAGTGCCAACGTGCAGTTGGAAGTGGATAGTGGTGTGATTGCCTACTTCGGACGTTATGAGGAAAGCATGAAGATGGGTTTTGAGTTCACGCTCGACAAGTTCGAGGACAAGAAACTGGTCAAGCACTTGCAAGCCATGACCATCCAATACGACACCCTCTCCTACGAGCCTTACCATTGGATCATCACGGGTTATCAGACACGTGATCTGCAAGGTATGCGAGAAATCATCCAGTCGGGCAGCAAACTCGACACCATCATTCCTATCCAACCCCAAGACCTGATGGCTTCACGAGACATGGAGATGACGCTCACGACCCCAGAACTGAGCACCTACATTGACCGCCAGAAGGAACGAGGCTTTGCCAATATCCAACAATTTGAAGTGGAATACTGGAAACGTGGTGCGACCTCTTTCGCCACCTTCATCCTGACCATCATTGGCGTGTCCATCTCTGCCCGAAAACGCAAGAACGGAATGGGTATTGCATTGGGTATCGGTTTGGCGTTGACCCTCACCTATATCATGTTCCAGACGGTGACATCAAGTATGGCCATCAATGCCAACTTCCCTGCTGCCATCGCTGTGTGGATTCCCAACTTCGTGTTTGCGCTCATCGCCTTGTATTATTACAAGAAAGCACCGAGATAGTTGAGAGTTTAGAGTTTAGAGTTGAGAGTTTAGAGAATTGAAAATTGACAAAACAAAATATGTATTTTGACGAATTAGACATATCGAACGATTTGCTTGACGCACTCGATGCGATGAACTTCGAAGAGTGCACCCCCATACAAGAGCAAGCCATCCCCAAAATTCTGGAAGGGCATGACCTGATGGGTATTGCCCAGACGGGAACGGGAAAGACGGCTGCCTATCTGTTGCCTGTGCTGGATGAACTGAGTCATGGGAACTACCCACAAGACTCAGTCAACTGCATCATCATGGCACCCACTCGTGAGTTGGCACAACAGATTGACCAGCAGGTGGAAGGCTTTGCCTACTATCTCGACGGCGTGTCATCTGTGGCTGTGTATGGAGGCAATGACGGCATCCGATTTGAGCAGGAGCGCAGAGGTTTGGAATTAGGTGCCGACATCATCATCGCCACACCAGGACGACTCATCAGCCACTTGAATGGTGGACATATAGACCTGAAGAAAGTATCGTTCTTCATCCTCGATGAAGCGGACCGCATGCTGGACATGGGTTTCTACGACGACATCATGAAGATTGCCTCTTTCTTGTCGGAGAAACGACAAACCATCATGTTCTCTGCCACGATGCCTGACAACATTCAGAAACTGGCTCAGAACATTCTGCACAACCCTGTGGAGGTGAAGATTGCCGTGTCGAAACCAGCAGAAAAGATTCAGCAGACAGCCTATCTCTGCTATGACGGCATGAAGGACAGAATCGTGGAGAAAGTGCTGAGTGACGACACCCTCGACCGTGTCATTCTCTTTGCCTCTTCCAAGCAGAAAGTCAAGGAGTTAAATATCACGTTGAAAAGGAAAGGTTTCAATGTGGGTGCGATGCATAGTGACTTGGTGCAAAGGGAACGTGAGGAAATCATGTTGGCATTCAAGAACAGACGCATCAGCGTGCTCATCGCCACAGACATTGTGAGTCGAGGCATTGACATTGATGACATCCAGATGGTCATCAACTACGATGTGCCACGCGATCCAGAGGACTATGTGCATCGCATTGGACGTACGGCTCGTGCCAACAGAGAAGGACAAGCCATCACGATGGTGACGCCCAAGGATTGGCAACACCTTCTCAAAATCGAACGTCTCATCGAGAAAGAGATTCCCAAACCTGACCTTCCTGAAGGATGTGGCGAGAAACCCGAAATGAGTACAGGAAAGAGACGTCACACACCAGGCAGACATGGAGGAAAAGGTCGCTACAACAAACGGGGACATGGAGGAAAACGCAACGGGAAACCCAAAAACAACCCTTCAAACAACGCTCAACAGTAGCGAATCCACGCAACAAACGGGGTCTTTCAACTTTTTTAACTCGCATAAAGAACAAGAACTCCATAAAAAGGATTAATTTTGCAGTCGAAAACAATTGTTTATCACCAAATATAGAATGAATAAGTTAACACTTGCCATCATTGTCACATCGTGCGCGCTTGCAGCCCATGCACAAAACGGCATCAACACCCCCTACTCTCGCTATGGCTTCGGCATCCAGTCGGAACGTGCCATGGGATTCAACAAGGGTATGGGTGGCATTGCGCAGGGATTTCGCAATGGTCGAGAAATCAATATAGCCAATCCTGCTTCCTATTCAGAAGTGGACTCACTCACTGCCCTTTTCGATATTGGTATCTCATTGCAAAACAGCAACCACAAGATGGGTAGCTTGCAGCAGAATATCCGCAACAGCAGTTTTGACTACTTTGCCTTCCAGTTCCGTGCCTTTAAGCATGTTGGTATGACATTGGGTATCATGCCTGTAACCAACATCAAATATAATTTCTCTTCAACGGGTGAAACCCTTGAAGGAACAGAGAACGTGACTTCCACCTACAGCTTCAATGGTGATGGTGGTTTGCGCGAGGTGTTCTTTGGTACAGGATGGCGTCCTTTCCGCCCAATCTCTTTGGGTTTCAATGTCCGCTACATCTGGGGCGATTACACACATAATGCCAGGATGATGTTCAGCGAGAGTTCTGCTTTCCACCTTGCCCGCACATATACAGGCGAGGTTGGCACCTATAGTTGGCAGGCAGGTTTGCAATTCATTCAACCCCTCAACAAAAAGGACAAGATTGTGATTGGTGCCACTTACACCTATGGTCACAAACTGGGTAGTGAGGCGACGCGAACCACGCAGACGCTGAACAGCTCGACCGTTGAGGAGGCAACCAGCGACACCATCAAGAATGCGTTCCAGTTGCCCCATGCCATTTCAGCAGGTGTGACTTTCTATCATGCCAACACGCTTCGTGTGGGTGCTGATTTCGAATTGCAGAAATGGTCTGAATGCCGATTCCCCAATCAGCAGACAGGCGTTTCAGACGATATTCCCTACGCTTCCACGAAAGGTCAGCTCAACGACCGCACCAAGATTTCTGCAGGTCTTGACTGGACACCAAGCCCATACTCTTCATCTAAGTTCCTCAAACGTTGCACCTACAAGTTAGGAGGATACTACGCACAGACCTATGCCAAGGCTGATCCAACAGGCATCGTCACTGACAAACCATACGAGTTTGGACTGTCGGCTGGTATCACCCTCCCCATCTCCAACAAGAACACATCGTGGAACAACACGGCTCCTCGCATCAACGTGGCTGTGCAATGGGCACACACCAACATCCCATACCTCAACGCTGCCACCATGCGAAAAGGAACACTCGAAGAGAACTATCTCCGCTTCTGCTTAGGTATCACGTTCAATGAGCGTTGGTTCTACAAGATGAAAGTGAAGTAACAACGGTTAAAAGGGGCGTTTCAGTATCTCAAATAGACTTTTCCCTATCAATAAAAAGGAAAAAACCACCTGAGTCTGAATTTCATTCGCTAACTTTGCACCGTCAAACGACATAAATAAGAAATTAGAAAACTTAAAAACAATAGAAGATTATGAAAAAGATTTTATTTGCTTGCACCCTTGCCATGATTGCAATGGCTGCATCTGCACAAAACCTCAAAGGTACTGCTGTGAACGACCGCATCGGACATGGACAAGACTCTCTCGAAGTGCTTGGCAGTCTTTCTCTCTATCAGGAGGCTTACAAGCGCAAGAGCTATGCTGAAGCGATCGAACCTTGGACGTTCGTATTCGAAAAGGCACCACTTTCTCAGGTACGTATCTATAAGGATGGTGCTTGGATTTTCGAGCAACTCATCCAGCAAGAGAGTGATGCTGGCAAGAAGAAGGAGTATTTCGACACGTTGATGAAAATCTACGATCAGCGTCTGAAGTACATGGATGCACTCAACTCTTTCTCTTCTGAGAAGGACCAGTCTTCCAAGGGAGGTATTCTCTGCCGCAAGGCTTATGACTCTTACTTCTTCAACCCAACTCCCAATGTTGAAAACTCTTATGCAATGTTCAAGGAGGGTATCAACGACACTGGTAACGATACTGAGGGTTTTGTGCTCTATGGTTTCATGCAATTGAGTGATGCTCGTTACAAGGCTAACAATGAGAAATATCGTGAGGATTATATCAACGACTACCTCCTTGTGACTGACATCTGTGGCAGACTGTTGCAGCAGGCAAACGAGTATGAAACTCAGGTGATTCCTGCTGACCCCAACTCTGAGGATTCAACTAAGTGGGTGGAGCAAGTCATCCTGGATCCAACAGCAGAAAAGATCATCGCCAACTATCAGCCTCCATTCGATCAAGCAGAAGAGTTGTTCGTGAATTCAGGTGCTGCTGACTGTGATGCACTCGACAAGATCTATCGTCCAAAGGTAGAGGCTAACAAGACTGACAACACATACTTGACTGGCGTGCTGAAAGTCCTCTCAAGCTTCGACTGCGACAAGAGCGACCTGTATGACATTGCAGCTGACTACTCTTATCAGATCAACAAGACTCCTCAGGCTGCCATTGGTAAGGCTTCTAAGTGTCTGAAGGCAAACGACACCAATGGTGCCATCAAGTACTTCGACGAGGCAATCTCATTGCTGGATGACAACGCAAGCAAAGGCAAGTATGCTTACATCGTTGCAGCACTCCTCTACAAGAAAGGCAACACCAGCGGCTGTCTCAACTACATCAACAAGACACTCCAATACAACCCATCCAATGGTGGTGCATACCTGCTGAAAGCCAGCATCGTGGCACGCAGTGGTAGCCGCAAGGACATTATGTCAACTGCTCCTTACTGTCTCGCTATCGATATCTGCAACAAGGCAAAGGCTGTTGACCCATCTTGTGCAGGTAGAGCTAACCGTGCCATCGCTAACTACACAGCTAACCTCTATCCAAAGTCTGAGGGCTTCATGGCTGGTATCAAGGCTGGTACTCCTGCTTCTACTTCTTATGGTTCAACGACCATCCGTTTCCGCTAAACAGCCTATTTGCAGGGTAATTACCGCCCAACGGACAAGTAACATTTGACCAGTGAAAAGACTCACACATACAATTAGCGTTGCAGCAGTCATCTTGGCTGCTGCAACGCTATTGTTCCCTTCTTGCAGCGACAATAACGAGAAAGTGGGACCAGACATTGGCGAACGAGATTCCTTGCCCACCCTCAAAAGTGTTGGTGTCAGCACCCTCATCAGCGACTCTGGCATCATCCGCTACAAAATCATCTCAGAAGACTGGTACATCTACGACAAGAAAGAACCACAATACTGGTCATTCGAAAAGGGCCTTTTCATCGAACGTTACAACACCTCCTTCCAAGTGGATGCCTTCATCTCGTGCGACACAGCTTATTTCTACAACCAGCAGGAACTCTGGGAACTTCGTGGACGTGTGTTGATGAAGAACCTGAAAAACGAGACATTCAAGACTTCCCTGCTGTTCTGGGATCAACGTGCGCATCGCATCTATTCGTCTGCCTATATGGAAATTGACGGAGAGACACGCAAACTCTCTGGCTATAACTTCAGCAGTAACGAGCAGATGACAGACTATATCATTCACTCATCGAAGGGACAATTCCCTTTAGAAGACCATTCTCCCACTCCACAGCCTGACCCAGCCATGATGGCTCAACAAAACGATAGTTTATGAGAAAACAAATTTATATGATGTTCTTGGGAGCAATGATGACGTTGCTTTTCCCTGCTCTGTTCTCTTCGTGCAGCGATGATGAACAAATGACTGCCGACAAGAATGCCCAACTGAGCTTCAGCCAGGATACTGTGTCGTTTGACACTGTGTTTGCAGGCATCACATCGCCTACAGAACGTGTGCGTGTGTACAACAAGAACAACAAAGGACTGCGTATTGTGAACGTGAAGTTGGAGTCTGGTGGAACATCAGGATTCATGATTAACGTGGATGGTCAGAACGGCACTTCCATCAATGATGTGAAAGTACTGAAGGAAGACAGTGTTTTCCTTTTTGTCAAGGTGAATGCACCTACAAGTTCTTCGATGGAACCGACAGAAATCAAGGATGTTGTCATCTTCACCCTCGAAAGTGGCGTGCAACAGAAAGTGGTCTTGAAGGCTTCTGGACAGAACATGACAGCCTTGAACGGGAAAGTGCTGAAAGAAGATATGGTGATGAGTGCCAATGAGTTGCCTTATGTCATCTATGACAGTTTGGTGGTGGCGAAAGAGGCAACCTTGCGTATTACAGAAGGCACGACGCTCTATTTCCATAATGGTGCCAGCCTCATTGTGCATGGTTCTCTGAAGATTGATGGAACGCAAGAGAAGCCTGTCACCTTGCGTGGTGACCGTCTGGACAAGATGTTTGACTATCTGCCTTACGACCGCCTTGAGAATCAATGGGGAGGTATTTACCTATACCCTACTTGCAAAGAATGCGACATCAATTATGCAGATATTCACAGCGGGAATTATGGTCTGATATGCGATGGAATCGAAGGAAAAGTGAATCTTTCAAACTCTGTCATCCACAATGTGGCAGGTTGTGGACTCTATTTGGAAGACTGCAATGCACTGGTGGTAAACACACAAATATCAAATGCCAAGGATGATTGTGTGGGTATCTATGGCGGAACAGCTGACTTCTACCATTGTACGATTGCGCAGTTCTACCCTTGGAAGGCAGACAGAGGTCATGCTCTCTATGTGAGCAACTACATAGGTGATGAGGAACACTTGACGCAATCCATCAATTTCTATAACTGCTTTGTAACAGGATATGCTGATGACGAAGTGTATGGCAATCCTGGTGACAAACCCTTCAACTTGAAATTCCATCATTGTGCTCTCATGACAGAAGTAAGTGACGAGACCTACTTCCACAATTGCATTGCAGAATCAAAAGATTCTGAAACATACAAGGATAAGAATTTCAAGACCTTCGACACACACGCCTACATCTATGACTTCCGTCTCGTTGAAGGCAGTGTGGCACGTGGCAATGCTTCCACAACTGAGGCAGCACTCTATCCGACCGACCGGTTAGGTGTGGCTCGTGGTGAGAAGCCTGATGCTGGGTGCTACCAATTCCAAGAAAAGTAAGATACTCTTTCGATGAAATCGGGGGAAAATTAAAGTGGATACTCCTGCCAGAACTGGTCTCGGAGTATCCACGCCTTCTAATTGATAAAGTGAGAAAAAATGTATCATTCAGATCACGGATACGTTGCTCACGCAGCCTTTTCGTGCTGAATGTATGCCTTTAGTTCTCGCGAATGAAGGCATAATCATCTGAAAATAATTTCTATTTCATTCAATCATTAATTTCTCTATGCGATAATTTTAAATTACTTTTTTCATTCAATTCTTACATATATTCTCGTGTCTATATTACTTTCTATTATTATCAGAACGGAGCGTTGCCTGGCATGGAAGAAATATCCAATCCACCGAAGGAATCATCGTCTATGCCTCCCATATTTAACTTGGACGGAGTTGGCTTGATCGTGCCGTCATCAGTAGGCATCGGAGGGAAGTCGTCATCCAGATTGAGGAATCGTGCGAACTCACTACGGAAACGCAGACGTACATCTCCCACTGCACCATTACGATGCTTGGCTATAATGATTTCTGCCACACCCTTGGTGTCGTTGCCATATTGGTCCTTCATAATCTTATAGTACTCAGGACGATGGATGAAGCATACCATGTCGGCATCCTGCTCGATGGCACCTGATTCACGAAGGTCACTCAGCTGAGGGCGCTTACTGTCTGGGCTATCAGGATTGCTGCTCGAACGCTGTTCCACTGAACGATTCAACTGCGACAACGCTATGATAGGGATATTCAATTCCTTTGCCAAACCCTTCAGCGAACGGGAGATGGTCGAGACTTCTTCCTGTCGAGAGTTGTACGACATACCCGATGCATTCATCAGCTGGAGGTAATCAATGATAATCATCTTCACCCCGAAGTCACGCACCAAACGACGGGCTTTTGTACGAAGTTCAAAGACAGAAAGCGATGGTGTATCATCCACATAAAGGGGGGCTCCAAAAAGATCTCGCATCCTGGTGTCAAGTTGCTGCCACTCGTACTTCGCCAACTGACCGCTCTTGATTTTCTCACCAGAAATCTCGCAGACATTCACCAACAGACGATTCACTAACTGCACATTGCTCATTTCAAGAGAGAACATCGCAATAGGAATTTGGCGGTCAACTGCCATATTGCGAGCCATTGACAACACAAATGCCGTCTTACCCATTGCGGGTCGTGCTGCAATGATGATGAGGTCAGAGTTTTGCCAACCAGATGTCATCGCATCCAACTTGTCAAAGCCAGAAGCAAGTCCGGAAAGACCGTCTGTTCGGGCTGCCGCTTTCTGAAGAAGTTCGTATGCTTCATTGATGACTGGGTCAATCTGTGTGAAATCTTTCTTCAGGTTCGACTTGGAGAGTTCAAACAACTGGCCTTCCGCCTGCTGCATCAGCACTTCGATGTCTTGTCCTTCATCAAAAGCCTGTTTCTGAATGTTGCTTGTATAAGATATGAGATCACGCGCCAATGCCTTTTGAGCCACTATGCGCGCATGATATTCCAAATGTGCTGCCGACAGCATGGAACGGGAAAGTTCCGCCACATAAGCCGCCCCACCTGCATTTTCCAAATCGCCACTCTTCTGCAACTGCTCTGTAACCGTCAACAAGTCAATGGGAGAGTTGGTTGCTGCCAATGACTGGATGGCTTGGAAAATGGCCTGATGCTTAGAGTCATAGAAAGAATGGGGCTTCAGGAAGTCAGAGACAGTACCAAACGCATCCTGTTCAATAATGCACGCGCCCAATACAGCCTTCTCAAACTCTACGGCCTGAGGCTGCAATCTGCCTAACTGCGCAAGCTGCTCTTGTTCACTGCTGCGTACAGTCTTTCTACGAGATGTGGGTCTTTGTTCTGGCATTTTATTGGTTTTGGATTTATGCGCTTTTGGCACACGTCGATGGGCTTCCCCACTTTATCGGGTTGCAAATTTAGTAAGAATTTTTAATACAAACAAACACAAAATTTAAAAGTTATCAACACTTTTGGCGAAAAACTGTTGATAACTTTGTTGATAAATCGATTTCATCGGTCAACTTATCCACAAAAATTAAAAAGTAAAAAAAAGTTAAATTTTTTATCGGCTATTGTTGTCACTTTGCTCGATGGATGTTTTTCCATTCTCAATTGAGTGGCACCATTGATTTCACAGACCTATCCCTATCCCATCGTCTATGCTTTTTTCAAGGAATTTTAATAAATATGTGGTCGGAAATTTCGGCAATCCATTTTAAAGTAGTACCTTTGTGCCGTTTTTAGAATAACGAGTCGACACACAAGGTAAGAGAGAAATATATCATAGTTAATATTAACAAATTATGGCGAATGTAATTAAAATTACGAAAGGCTTGAACATCAACCTCAAAGGTAAGGCTGCTGCTCAGGTTTCTGCCGTTCCTGCATCGAAAGTCTATGGACTGGTTCCCGATGCGTTCTGGGGCATGAAGCCGAAAGTGGTTGTCAAGGAAGGGGATGAAGTGAAAGCTGGTGATGCGTTGTTTGTCAACAAGCAGCATCCAGAAGTAAAGTTCGTCTCTCCAGTTGCGGGCAAGGTGACGCTCGTGGAGAGAGGCGACCGTCGTAAAGTTTTGAGCGTTCAGGTAGAAGCTGCTGCGCAACAGGCGTATGTTGACTTCGGGAAGAAGGACGTGAAGTCGCTGAATGGTGAGCAGGTAAAGGCTGCCCTCCTCGAAAGCGGACTTTTCGGATTCTTCATTCAGCGCCCTTATGCCGTTGTCGCTGACCCCAACGATGCGCCTAAGGGTATTTTTGTGTCTGCCATTGCAGACATGCCGCTCGCCGCTGACATCGACGTAGTGTTGAAAGGCAATGAAGCCGATTTCCAGACAGGTATCTCTGCGCTTTCCAAGCTGGCAAAGGTGTATCTGGGCGTAAAGCCAGGTAGTGCACTTGCCAACACGCAAGATGCAGAAGTGACCGCATTCAGCGGTAAGTGCCCTGCAGGAAACGTGGGTGTTCAGATCAACCACGTCAATCCTATCAACAAGGGCGAGGTGGTTTGGACTATTGGTGCAGAAGAAGTCGTGTTCATCGGACGACTCTTCAACAAGGGCATTGTTGATCTCACCCGCACGATTGCTGTGGCTGGTTCTGAAATCAAGGAGCCTCAGTACAAGCAGGTGCTCATTGGTGCCAAGATTGGTGACATTGTGGCAGGCAACTTGAACACAGACAAGAAAGTGCGTCTCATCGATGGCAACCCACTCACGGGTATGCAAACCACCGAGGATGCATTCATTCTTGCCCATTCCACCGAGGTAACTGCTATTCCTGAAGGTGACGAAGCCAACGAACTTTTCGGTTGGATTGCTCCACGCTTCAAGAACTTCTCCGTCAGCCGTTCTTACTTCTCTTGGCTGTTGCCTAAGAGTAAGGAATATGTGCTCGACGCACGTGTGAAGGGTGGTCACCGTCACATGATTTTCAGTGGTGAATACGAATCAGTATTCCCTATGGACATCTATCCAGAACAACTCGTCAAAGCCATCATCGCTGGTGACATCGACCGCATGGAAGCCCTCGGCATCTATGAGGTGGCACCAGAAGACTTCGCTGTGGCAGAGTTTGTGGATAGCTCTAAAGTTGAACTCCAGCGCATTGTTCGGGAAGGTCTCGACATGCTGCGTAAAGAAAACGAATAAGCATTATGGGACTTAAGAAAATTCTTGACAACTTGAAGCCTACCTTCTCAGAAGGAGGTAAGCTCAGCGCTTTCGGCTCTCTTTTTGATGCAGCGGAGACATTCTTCTTTGTGCCCAACGAGACAGCCAAGGTGCGTGGCGCACAGATTCACGACGCCATCGACTCCAAGCGCTCCATCTTCTTTGTAGTAATTGCGCTGATTCCAGCCATCCTCTTCGGTATGTTCAACATCGGTTATCAGCACGCACTCGTTACAGGTGGTTGCACTCCTGATGCTTGCCCATGTGCAGATGTTTGGGGTAACTTCCTCTACGGACTTGCCGTGATGCTGCCTAAGATTGTGGTGAGCTATGCAGTAGGTCTTGGCATCGAGATTATAGTGGCACAGTGGAAGAAGGAAGAAGTTCACGAGGGATTCTTCGTGACGGGTATCCTCATTCCGCTCATCGTCCCTGTGAACTGCCCACTTTGGATCATCGCTGTGGCAACTGCTTTTGCTGTGATTTTTGCAAAGGAAGTGTTTGGTGGTACGGGTATGAACATCTTCAACCCTGCCCTCGTCACTCGTGCATTCCTCTTCTTCGCTTATCCATCCATGATGTCAGGTGACAAGGTTTGGGTGAACGAGAAATATCTGGACAGCATCAATGGTCCTCTGAGCGTGGATGCAGTTTCTGCTGCCACTCCTCTTGGTCAGTTGGCTGCAGGCGACCCAGTGACTGCCACTCCTATGCAGACCATCATCGGTACAATCCCCGGTTCCATCGGTGAAACCTCTGTGATTGCCATCCTGATTGGTGCGGTCATCCTCATCTGGGCGAACATCGCAAGCTGGAAGATCATCCTTTCCACATTTGCAGGCGGTGCCCTGATGGCTTACTTGCTCCGTTACGATGGTGCACAGAACTTCGAATGGTGGGAGCAGCTCACCGTCGGCGGTTTCTGCTTCGGTGCCGTGTTCATGGCAACCGACCCTGTCACCAGCCCTCGTACAGAAGGTGGTAAGTGGATCTTCGGATTCCTCATCGGTGCCATGGCCATCATCATCCGCGTGCTCAACCCTGGTTTCCCAGAAGGTATGATGCTCGCCATCTTGCTGATGAACGTGTTTGCTCCATTGTTCGACTACTTCTTCGTACAGGCTAATATTAACAAGCGCGCTAAGCGTGCCAAAAAGTAAAGGAGGACACAAGAAATGGCAAAAATGAATACAAATGGCAATGCATATACTATTATTTATGCATCCGTGATGGTCATCATCGTGGCATTCCTCCTCGCTTTCGTGGCTTCGGCTTTGAAACCGACACAGGACGCCAACGTGGCTCTCGACACGAAGAAGCAGATTCTTTCCTCTCTGAACATCCGCGACCTTGCCGATGCTGAGGCAGAAGCAAAATATACTGAGGTCATCACCAGCGGCGAACTCAACAGCCCTACCCTTACAGCCAATGTGGATGGTGAGGAGAAGCTCATCGTTGCCGTGAAGGGTGCAGGACTTTGGGGTCCACTTTGGGGATGGGTTTCCATCAACAAGGACGGTGAGACCGTGTATGGCACGTTCTTCAACCACGAGTCTGAGACTGCTGGTCTGGGTGCCCGCATCAAGGAGCAGTGGTTCCAGGATTTGTTCAAAGGCAAGAAGATTTATCAGGACGGCAAGGTTGCCCTGGGCGTTTACAAGCAGGGCAAGGCTCCAGCCACACTTCCTACAGAGAATTATGTAGATGCTGTGACAGGTGCGACCCTTACTTCCAATGGTGTTAACGACATGATTCAGAAGTGCCTCTCTGACAATCAGGGCGCAATTGAAGCATTTAAAAATTAAGGAGGACAAAGAATATGAGTTTATTTTCTAAAGAGAATGGCGAAGTTTTCATGGGTCCGCTCAACTTGAACAACCCAATTGCAGTTCAGGTCCTCGGTATTTGTTCGGCTCTGGCTGTCACTTCGCAGTTGAAGCCTGCTATCGTGATGGGACTCTCTGTGACCGTCATCACAGCATTCGCAAACGTGATTATTTCCTTGCTGCGCAAGACTATTCCGAACCGCATCCGCATCATCGTTCAGCTGGTGGTCGTTGCCGCTCTCGTGACGATTGTGAGCAACATCCTCAAGGCATACGTCTATGATGTGAGCGTTCAGCTTTCAGTTTACGTAGGTTTGATCATCACCAACTGTATCCTCATGGGACGTCTCGAGGCATTTGCCATGCAGAACGGTCCTTGGGAGAGTTTCCTCGATGGAATCGGCAATGGTCTCGGTTATGCAATCGTGCTCGTCGTCGTGGGTTTCGTCCGTGAGCTTCTCGGATTCGGCACCCTGTTCGACTTCCAGATCATCCCCGACTGTGCTTACGTCGAGAACGGTGGTCTGTACCTCAACAACGGTATGATGACCATGCCAGCCATGGCGCTCATCATCGTTGCTTGCGTCATCTGGGCACATCGTGCTTATAATAAAGAAATAGAATAAGTGTAACATACCTAATCAACAAAAGACAGAATTATGGAACATTTCATTAGTTTGTTCGTTCGCTCCATTTTCGTGGACAACATGATTTTCGCTTTCTTCTTGGGTATGTGCTCTTATCTCGCAGTATCCAAGACAGTGAAGACATCGTTCGGACTCGGTGTGGCAGTCACCTTCGTGCTCCTCATCACCGTTCCTGTCGATTATTTGCTCCAGACGAAGGTGCTCGCCAATGGCGCTTTGGCCGAAGGCGTTGACCTGACCTTCCTTGCATTCATCCTCTTCATTGCAGTCATCGCCGGCATGGTTCAGCTCGTCGAGATGGTGGTGGAACGCTTCTCCCCTTCCCTCTATGCTGCGCTGGGTATCTTCCTGCCGCTGATTGCCGTGAACTGTGCCATCATGGGTGCATCGCTCTTCATGCAGCAGCGCATCCTGCTCGATCCTGAGACCTCCACTCAAGCCATCTCTGGCGTGGGCGACTGCGTGGCATACGCACTCGGTTCAGGTATCGGCTGGACACTTGCAATCGTAGGTTTGGCTGCCATCCGTGAGAAGATGGCTTACTCTGATGTGCCAAAGCCCCTCCAGGGACTCGGCATCACATTCATCACCGTAGGTCTCATGGCAATGGCATTCATGTGTTTCTCTGGTCTCAAAATCTAAAAGAAAGGACATAGCAAATGGATATGACATTTATATTATATAGTATAGGAGTGTTCTTGGTGATCGTGCTCGTGCTCGTCATCATCCTCCTTGTTGCTAAGAAGTACCTTTCTCCAAGCGGTAATGTCACCATTACCATCAACGGAAAGGATAAGCTCGAAGTGGAACAAGGCTCCAGCCTGCTCTCCACCCTCGCAGCTCACGACGTCTACCTTCCCTCAGCCTGCGGCGGCAAGGGCTCTTGCGGACAGTGCAAGTGCCAGGTGGTAGCCGGCGGCGGCGAGATTCTCGACTCAGAGAAGGGACACTTCACCCGCAAGCAGATCAAGTCAGGCTATCGTCTCGGCTGCCAGTGCAAGGTGAAGGGCGACCTCGAAATCAAGGTGGACGACTCAGTGATGGGCGTGAAGGAATGGGAATGCACCGTGATTGGCAACAAGAACGTGGCAACCTTCATCAAGGAATACAAAGTGGCCCTGCCTCCAGGCGAGCACATGGACTTCGAGCCTGGTTCCTACGCACAGATCAAGATTCCGCCCTTCTTCATCGACTACGACAAGGACATCGACAAGAGCCTCATTGGCGACACCTACCTCCCTGCATGGGAGAAGTTCGGACTCTTCCCACTCAAGTGCGTCAACGAGACCCCGACCATCCGTGCATACTCCATGGCGAACTATCCCGACGAAGGCGACATCATCACCCTCAACGTCCGCATCGCCACACCTCCATTCAAGCCAAAGGACCAGGGTCCGGGCTTCATGGACGTGAACCCAGGTATCGCATCCTCTTACATCTTCTCGCTCAAGCCAGGCGACAAGGTCATCATGTCAGGACCTTACGGAGAGTTCCGTCCACAGTACGGCACAGGTCGTGAGATGATTTGGGTCGGCGGTGGTGCCGGCATGGCTCCGCTCCGTGCACAGATCATGCACATGCTCAAGGGCAACGGCATCGCACCCGAAGACCGTCAGCGCCCAATGCACTACTTCTACGGAGCACGTGCCCTCGAGGAGATTCCATTCCTCGACGACTTCCTCGCCCTCGACAAGGAATTCGAGAACTTCCACTTCCACCTCGCCCTCGACCGTCCCGATCCGAAGGCAGACGAGGCAGGCATCAAGTACACGCCAGGATTCGTGGCACCAGTGATGGGCGACACCTATCTCAAGCAGCACGAGAATCCAGAAGACTGCGAGTACTACCTCTGCGGTCCTCCAATGATGGCAAAGACCGTGCTCGACCTGCTCCACTCCCTCGGCGTCGAAGACGACATGATCCGATTCGACAATTTTGGTGGATGACGTAGGAGAAAAAGGTTAATAATCTTTTTCTTCTCGGCAGGGGATGGTAGTAGCTTTCTGGGAGGCAAGGACACGAAGCCGAAGCAGAAAGCGAACGAACATCGGTGGGAGACTATCAGTGGAAAAACATATACACGCAAAAAGGAAGGACGCATCCAAACGCCCTTCCTTTTTTTTTCATGTTCATAAAGGTTGCGCCCAAAGGCGCGAACCTCAGTCGCCCGTATCAAAGCCACCAGAGCCTCCGTTGTTGCCACCTCCACTATCACCACCGCTTGGGGTGTCACCTCCGCTTGGAGTTCCTCCTCCATTCTCTTCTTCCTCATCCTCTTCTCCAGCCTTAGCCCACACGAGCTTGGCTGACTTGACCGCGGCTTCCACATCATCGCCTGCACGGTAGTAGAGCGTGGGCTTGACGTCTTCAAGTTTCATGTCCTTCTCGTCCTCGTACCAGCCGCTGGAGCACGACGGATAGAGCTTGCCGATTGGACCGAGGTCGACGATGTAGCCCTGCTTCAGCATTTCCGCCACGCTGTCGAGGCACAGTTCGAAGGCCATGCGCAGCTCTGCCTTGTGCATGGTCGTGTTGTGACCCGCCTCCTTCACGATTTCGTCGAAGTCGGCTGTGCCGTTGGTGATCACTCGGGCTGCAAAGCCCAACTGCTTCGTGATGGGGTGCTTGCTCCCCACCTTCTTGATTTTCAGCTTTAACTGTGGCATAAATCAATTGGTTTTAAGTAGTTAAACAATATGGTTTGGTGAAAGTCTCGGGACTTTTGCATGATTGAGCGTGGACTTTTGCCTGAAAGTGTGGGACTTTTGATAAAAAGTCTTAGGACTTCTTTCTCATTGAGCGTGGACTTTTGCACGAAAGTCTGGGACTTTTCTCTGAAAGTCCCTGCTCAATCACTCCATCGAGCGTGCTCAATTGTGTAATCGAGCCTGTCCAATCGTTTCATCGAGTGTGCTCAGTCATTTCGGCAAGCGCGTCCAGTTGTCAATAGGCTGCACTCAGTCGTCAACTTCCGAAGACAAATGTATGCAATCCTCCTGCACTTCTTCAAAAATCAAGTGCGAAAAAATCTGAAATTCTTCCGTCTTTAGCTTTTATTAGCTACAGCCCATCATTTATTTGGTAAAATTAAGTGAAAAAGAAGTTCGGGACGGCAATAAGTACAAAAAAGAAGCCCGTGCTGTTTGCACAGTCTCTCTTCTGCTTTCTTCTTTATATTTAATATTATTCCTCTACAAACCATTTTCATTTTTTCCCCCATTTCTTTGTCTATTCCAATCCTTTTCCGTAATTTTGACACCGCATTCAGTAAAGAGTGCAAGACATATTGCTCAATAGTTTCACAATCACCACCACGAGAAAGAGCAAACATATAATATTGGCGCTGCACCCACAGGGCGCAGATTTCCCATATTTACATGTGGCTTGTGGTGAGCCGTGAGACGTATGGCGAAAGTCTGCGCCTCTTTCGTGTAATTATAAAATGTGTATGATGAAGAATATAGGAAAAAATGTTTTGGGAATGCTGGTGACGATGGCATTCACTTCTTGCGCCAGCATCGTGACGGGTTCAAAAGCGACCGTGTTGCTTGAAGGGGAGTTGCCTGACACACTGACCATCCAAACCAATGTGACAACTTATGCTGACGTAGTGCTTCCTCAACAGGTGGAAGTGAAGCGAAAACGTTTGAAAGAGCCCATTCAGGTGTTGAAGGACAGTATGGAGGTGGCACAAGTTTATCCAGGAAGAAAGACCAATGATTACTTTTGGGGAAATCTGGCATTCGTAGATGTAGTAGGCATGGGAATAGATTGGGCTACGGGCAGCATCTATGAGCCTGCCCATGATGTGTGTGTGCTGAACAGGACACAATCGGGCATCATGGTACAATACCCTCCGAAAGTGAAGAAGCCTGCCAATTTTTATCGTCATGAGATTGGCGGTGGAATGGCTGTGGACGCATACGAGAATAAAAGCCGATTCCACGAGATGGAAGATGTAGTTGAGCGACGGTTGGGATACAAATCCGAAAATCAAACCATGTATATGGGTGCGGCATCTGTGGGACTGCGCTATTATTATCACATGGATGAGCATTGGGCGGTCGGATTGCAGTTGGGGCGTGTGGGATACTATACTCATTACGCCAAGAATAGTGCTGACGGGAAAGAACAAGATGCTAACCTTCTGCTGCATTCACCCTACCTGATGGCAACGACCAAATATTATTGGAAACCAACGGGCGTTGTGTCGCTCTACTCAAAGGGCGGCATCGGAGTACAGCGTCGCCACCTCTATTTCCGTGCATACAAGAATCAGGCTGACAACCGCTTCTTCGATGAGAAGAAATGGCTTCCAGCCTTTCAGTTCTCTCCTATAGCTATCGAGGTGGGACGCCGCAACTTCCGTTTCTTTACCGAGCTGGGGTATGGAACGGAGGGCTTCCTCAGCTTTGGTATCACCTATCATTTCAAGAGAGTCCGCTGATGCTGTTTTTTAGAATGCTTCTGCCATCAAATCCTTTCGACCGATAAGACTGAAGATGGTGATGTCGTTGTCTTCGTTGAGGATTCGGAGAGTTCGGAGAATCTCGTTAAGCGTGGAACCGCTGGTTGTCACATCGTCGATGATGAGCACGTTCTGTTTCCGAATCGAGGCACAAAGTTCTTCATCAGCTTTGTCCGCAAATAATTCTTCCATCTTGTGAAGCGATGGTTGGGCAAAACGATAGATGTACCTCAGCATGTACTGATTGACTTTGCTGGACGATTCGGGCATCACCACAAGGTCGTAATTGTAGAGACTGATTTGTTTGTCGAGATCATCCACGGCTTTCTTGATGAAGTTGGTCAAATCGGGATGCTCTTGCAGAGAGTCCGTGAACTTGAGGTACTTGATAAAAGCACTACGCACAGAACTTTCCACTTGTTCCGTGAACTCATAACCATAGTAGAAGCACTTGCCGAATGCTTCCACTTGATAACCGCTACCTGTCAGAGAGATAATATCCGCTTTGCCATCGTGCTGAAAATCAAACACGAATTTCTTTTCTTCTTGGTTATACGTAATGCCCATAGCGTTATTGTTTTATCTGCGTGCAAAGATACGAAAAAAAACGCACCATGCAATACATGATGCGTTTTTCTTATATTATTATCCTTTTTGTTATTCTATTGCAATCCATTCGGGTGTCACCTCCACCTTGTCACCGAGCTTCTGAACGAATTTGTTGTAGGTGTCCTCGTCCACTTCCTTGCCATTGACGGAGTAGCCCTCGTACTCGACTTCCTGTTCGTCGGAGAAGATGTCGAATTTCATGTTCATATCGGCAGAGGAGACGACGCGGCTGTTCTTCAGTACGGAATAGGCTTCATCGACCTGACCGGGAGAGATGTAGCTGTGGTAGCCCACGGCATTCTTGTACACCTCGATTTCGCTGCACGCATCGGCATCGGCAAGAAGCGTGAGGCTGTCGCCGTCGAGGGAGAACACACCCTGCCAGTCCTGGCTCTCGTCGCCACGCACCCAGAGCTCTGGCTTGCCGTCGCCGTCGATGTCCACGAGGGCATAGTCCTTGAGCTTCGTGTCGTCGGCACTCTTGGCAAATCGGGGATAGGCATACTCATTCAGAATGACTTCCCTGTACTTGTTGATGTCGAAGTTCTTCTTTTCCTGTGCCTGACAAGTGAGCGTCAGCAGAGGAAGTAGCAGTAATAAAATCCTTTTCATATTCATTGAGAGATTACTAATAGTTGTTCGCCTGCTTCGATGGCCTTCTTGATGTCCTTGCCGCCGCTTTGCACTTTGCAGAGGCTGATGTCCTCGCCCTGCACGGACTCAATCTTCAGCTTGCCAATCTGCTGTCTCGCCTCACGACCTGCCACCATCTTGACAGTATAGACGCCAAAGTGGATGCCTGCATAGGCTCCCTCGCGGTTGCCCAAGTCAATATAGACGGTCTTCTGCTTGTCCTTCTTCACGGCATTGCCCTCGATGATGTTCGCCTGCAGCGGAAGGGTGCGGTTGAGCCAAGTGGAGATGCGGTTCACAAGCGCGCCCATGCCACTCCTGAAAGCTTCCTCTTGGCTGGCGTTGATGGATGAGCTGGTGCCAGAGGTCGAAAACGCGGGAGTGGCAAACACGTCACCACTCACCACATCGGTCAGGGTGATGCTCACATCCACATCGCCCTTGTATTTGATGCTGATGTGGGTGCGACCGTTCTTGTCTTTGACGGATGAGGTTTCCGATGATGCTGCAAGGTTGGTGATGTTGACATCAGCCACGAAGTTGCCTGTCTCCGACTCGTCGCCGAACTGGGCCTGACGCTCGCTGAGACGATAACGATAAGAGTTGGAGAGACCACGCACCACGGCTGTCTTCACCATCTCCTGAAACTCGGGTGCCTGCACGGTTGCCTTGCCTGTGGCTGCAGCCCTCATGATTTGACCGAGCGCGTTGGTCGAAGACATATTCTCGGTGGGGTTGGAGTATCGCACCTCGCCCAGGTAGATGCTGTAAACCTGATTTCTCTCAACCTGAGCAGATACGGAGATGGCGCAGCTGATGAGTGCCGCCAACATGAACCATGTTCTATACGTTCTTTTCATACGCTTTCTTATGTGTGGATGAATAATGCCCTACTCTGTTGGTGCTGGTGCCTGAGCCTTACGCAACACCAACGAGGTGATCTTCATGCCCTCGTTGAGAACTGCCGTGCCTGAGAAATACTGCACCTCACCACCCTCAGCCGATGCATGCTCGGCAGGAGAGCCAGACTCGGTATCCAATGCGGAGTGAGAACCACGCTTGAAGGTCTCTTCCTCCAAGGAGAATTGTGCATTGAAGAGATTCCTGCCACCCGCATTGACCTTGGTGACATTGAGGTTCTTCACGTTGAAGACAATCATGCGACCCGACGAATGCATGTTGGACATATAGGCATAGATGTCTTCCAACTCGGGATTCGCCTTGCCGATGTAAGAATTGATTTCAGCAGCAAGTGTTGCCTCGATGGTTCCTTTGTCGTTGTCGCCCAAAGCATCGAAATGAGCGGTGAGGGTTTCCTTCACGGCAGCCTTCTCCTCGACGGAGATTTCCTCGTTGTCCAATTCCAACATCAACTTGCGAGCCTCTGTCAGGTACTTGCCTCGTGAGAACTGGTTGATGTACTGCTCGAATGCCTCGCGAGTGTTGTCCTCAACAGCCTGTGCGAAGGAGAGCGAATCGTACTTCTGGTTGGCATTGTTGAGATAGAAACCATCAGGATGCAAGTCGAGGAAATGACGGACTGCCTGCAACGTCATGGTGCCTTCAACAGCACGCCAGTCATCACGCTCCGTGAAGAAACGGTCGTGCAGGTCCTTCAACTGTGAATAGTGGAAGGCATCAGAGTTGTAAGTGTCGAAATACTCGTTGAGCGCTGCCTCGAGAGAATCCAACTGATAGGTATTCTCATAACGGATGATGTTGTCGTAGGCTGTGCGTTCATCGGCATCATTGCCACCATGAAAGAAAAGAAACCACGCGCCCACTCCTGCCAACACAAGAATGACGAGTGAGATGACGATAATGGTGGGTACCGCGCTCTTCTGGGCTGGCGGATTTTGATTTTGGTTGTTGTTTTCGAGTGTCATATATATATTATTGTATTATAGTTGGCAGAAGGTTGTTGGAGTCGTTGGGCACAGACTCTGTCTCACCACCCATGAAAAGTGAGTCGAGCGTCTCTTCGGGCAACAGGGTGTCTGTCACGAGCGTGTCCTCTGGCTGCATCTCATAAATGGGAACAATCGGCTCTTCCTCCACAACGGCAGCATCCTGGATGGTGTCGCCCGTGCCTTCGAAGGCATGCATCTCAGGACGAGCATTCTTGTCGAACATCAGCACACCAATGAAGAAGATGGCGGAGAGCACCAAATAGAGTGTGGTGGAATGCTTGACTAATTTACTGTCGGAAGACTCACGCCACGAAAGATAGAAATAGGCACAAGAGATGAGCATCCAGAGAATGCCAATCCACGTGAAGCCAAAAAGAAAGCTTTTGACAAGGATGCAGATGAAGATGCTGACTGCCACCACCAGCCCCAAGTCACTATAAGAATTTCTGCGTTGCATGGACGTGATAAATAAACCTTTTAATTGTTTCCGTGTGCAAAGGTACAATTTTTCACATTTCACTCTTCACTTTTCACATAAAATCACTACCTTTGCACCACAATTTGGGACATTGGACAATGAAAAGGCATATTGCACATTACATATATCTGTTTTTAGGGATTTCTTTCACTATCTTCTGGATGGCATGCGATTCGAACAAAGATTGGCAAAACATCGAATTCTACAATGTGAAGAAAATGGAAAAATTGACGGAGAAACCTCTCGACAACGAGGAGGATTCCACCGGCTTTGAATCTTTGCACAAGACAGGAGAGAGAGAAATGGATGTGAAGGTGGACATGCAATTCATGAAGGCGGAGAATGTGTCCAGCGAGAAGGTGTGCAACCTCATCAACGGACATCTGATTGAATTACTCTTGAATCAGTCAAGCAACCAGAGCATTGATGACGCTATTGCCCAATACATGGAAGATGTGAAGTCGGAATTTCATGGCGACGATGTGGCAAACCTGTATCACGACCACCTGACAGGACGGGCTGAATACGGAATGGAAAATGTCATCAATTATCGGATGCTGGAGGATGTCTTCACAGGAGGAGCACATCCCTGCAAGATGACCACCATTTTGCGATTCGACACCCAGACAGGCGATTTCATCACACTCGATCAAGTGTTCCCCACTACCAATCAACTCCAATTGCAAAATATTCTGCTGACAAAACTGATGAAAGATCAAAATGTCCACTCTTTGGAAGAACTGCATAAGAAAGGCATTCTGGAGATGACGGATATGTTCGTCAGCAGCAATTTCGCCCTTCGCGAAGACAGCATCGAATTCTATTATAATGAATACGACATTGCTCCCTACGCCTCTGGAGCTTGCACGATTTGTGTAAGCTACGAGGACGTGAAGGATGTCATTTCCGCTAAATGGGAAAACCGTAAGTGAGTTTCAAGGTGTCCATCACAAAGAAGGAACGCACCTGAGAGATATATGGAAACTCACCCAGCTTTTCAAGAATGAACTGCTGGTATTTCTGCATGCTGCTCACACAGACTTTTAGCAGATAGTCGCCATCGCCCGAGATGTTATAACACTCAGTCACTTCGTTCCATGTGGCAACCGTCTCACTAAAGCTATTGGCAATCTGCTTGTTAATCTGCTTCATGGACACATTACAAAAGACCATGAAACCACGTTCCATCTTGTTGGCATCGAGCACAGCCACATAACCTTTGATGTAGCCCATTCGTTCCAAACGGCGCTGACGTTCATAAGTGGGTGTGACCGACAGATGTATCTTCTGTGCCAACTCCTTGGTGGTCAGACGGCTATTGTCCTGAACGATGCGAAGAATCTGAAGGTCAATCTCATCGAGTTCGTGAATGTAGGTTTCCATAAGTAATGATATTAAAAGTTTTTTAATTCGGTATAAAGTCGTTGGATGGGCAATCCCATCACATTGAAATAAGAGCCTTCGATGCGAGTGACTGCCACGTAGCCAATCCATTCCTGAATGCCATACGCACCAGCCTTGTCGAAAGGCTTGTAGTGGTCCACATAGTAAGCAATCTCCTCGTCTGTCAATTCAGCAAAAGTGACTTTCGAGGTGGAAGCAAACTGGGTGGTCTTCTCCTTTGTCACAATTGACACCCCCGTAATCACTTCATGCGCATGACCAGATAGTTCCTTGAGCATCTGTATCGCCTCTCCCCTATCCTTCGGCTTACCCAACATCTGCCCGTTGTCATACACGATGGTGTCGGCGGTGATAATCATTTCATCATCTGCCATCGATTGCTTGTAGGCTTCAGCCTTCTTGCCCGATATATACATGGGAATCTCCTCGCCCTTCAAAGTGACAGGATAACTCTCGTCAATATCTTGTAAAGTGCGCACCTCGAAGTCGATGCCCAATCCACCCAACAGTTCCTTTCTTCTGGGGGAATTGCTGGCAAGAACGACTCGATAACCCTCTACCAACCGAAAGCCGTGCTGTTGTGCATCCATTTGTCTTGTGCTTTTAAGATTTGTTCCAGAATGTCACGCGCACAGCCCTCTCCTCCCTTCTTGTGGGAAATGTAAGTGCACATGGCTTTGATTTCAGGGGCAGCATCAGCAGGACAGCAAGGCAAACCACATTGCTGCAGCACCTCATAGTCAGGAATGTCATCGCCCACATAGCAAATTTCCTCATTGAGAAGGCGATACTTCTCCTTCAGTTGGTTGTAGGCTTTGATCTTCACAGAGGCGCCCAGTATAACGTCCCTCAGTCCAAGACTCTCATAGCGAATGCGAACAGCCTGTGTCCTACCACCAGTGATGATAGCAAGGATGAGTCCGCACTTCACGGCATGCTGCATCGCATAGCCATCCTTGATGTTGACCGTTCTCATCGGATCACCGTTGGGATGCTGAGGAATGGTTTCACAAGAGAGGACGCCATCCACATCGAAGAAAACGGCACGTATCTTTTTCAAATCGTAGTTAATCATAAACTTCAATTTTTCATTCTATCATTTTTCCTCATGGATGCTTTTGCTCATGAGTTCATATATCTTTTGCATTTCAGGTTCTTCAGCAAGGAGTTGCAAATGCTTGTCCATCACATTAGTGTCCCAACGAACAGCAGGACCCGTTTGTGCCTCTTGGGGTGACATCGAATAGAGCTTGCTGGCTGTTTCATCTATCAATGGGAGCATCACATTGAATGGAATATTCCCATGTTTCTTCAACAAATCTGCGCCCAAACTGAAACAATGATTGGCGAAGTTGCAACAGAAAACAGCCGACAGATGCAGGTACTTTCGGTTCTCGCTATCGAGTTCGTAAACGGTATCAGAAATGGTCAGGGCAAGTGTTTTCAGACATTGCAAATCATCTTCTTTCTTTGCCTCAATAAAACAAGGTATCACACTGAAATCCACCTCTTTATTCTTTGAGAATGTTTGCATTGGATAGAACACGCCACGACGTTCGAAAGGCAACAAATCCATCGGCATGCTTCCAGCCGTATGAACAAACAATTGTCCTTCTCGTCCCTCATGCAACGCGGATGCCACAGATGCCAAGACGTCGTCCTTTACAGAGATGATGAACACATCTGCACACTTCACCACTTCTTTCAGATTCGTTGTATGTGAACAATGCAACACGTCAGCCAAAGCGCTGGCAGATACTTCTGTCCTGCTATACACCTGCACAATTTCATGTCCTGCACGAAACAGTGCTTTACCCAAATTCGTGGCGAGATTGCCTGCTCCTATCAATACAACTTTCATGCTTCCTCTGGAAAAGGTCCCACATGCACATTCTCCCACTTCAAATTATCCTCGTCTTGTGGTTTACGTTCAATGGCTGGATAGCCAAAACCAATCACGCATTCCGCTGTGAGGTTCTCTGGATATCTAAGTAAGAAACGAAGCACGTTATCTGATGATTCACCATTCTCCATAAAACGGTTGCGAATCTGGCACCAGCAAGAACCCAAACCCAAATCAGCTGCTTGATACTGCATCGTGACGGCAGCCAATGAAGCATCCTCACACCATGCATCTGTCACTTCTCTATCACCAAGCACCACGACTGCCACTTTCGCTCCTGCGATAAACTGGCTGCCCATCGGACGGCAAAGAGAAATCTTCTCCAGCAGGTTCTTGTCATCCACCACCACAAAGTGCCAGGCACGAGTACCCTTACTTGTAGGTGACATCAATGCTGCACGAAGAATCGTCTGCAAATCTTCAGCCTTAATATCCTCGTCTGTAAACTTGCGCACACTACGACGCTTCTGTACTAAATCTTTGAAATTTTCCATTGCTTATCAACTAAAATATGTGAATTTTGGGGTAAAGTTAGGAAACTTTCGTCATTCAAGCACCATCTTTGAGAGATTTTTCCTATCTTTGCCCTAACTTTTAAGGATTTGTAAGAACTGAATTGACATTTTTCCCACAAAAAAGTAAAAGAAGTACACATTTTTACTGAACATTTCAACATATCAAGAAAAAATGACTAAAGGAAAAAGATTCACTTGGGTTTGGATTGTCTTGTGCTGTTTGGCAATAGCAGTATTGGGTGGTGCATGGTGGTTGTATAGAAGTGGTTTCAACCTGAGCGAGCCCACCTATATCTATATTGATGCTGACGACAACGTGGATTCCATTGCTCAGAAGACGGAACGACAGGCAAACCCTGAAAATATGCGCGTGTTTCATCTTTATGCTGGATTGTTGAACTTGAAAGACAAAATCCGCACAGGACGTTATGAGGTGACACCAGAACTGACCATGCTGAACTTCATTCGCGACATTCGCAATCACAACGAGAAACCCGTCATGCTGGTCGTTCCTTCTACCCGCACGATGGATGCGATGGCTGGAAAACTGGCCAATCAACTGATGGCAGACTCTGCTTCCATCGCTCAATATCTCCAAAATGAAACAAATATCAAGGCGTTGGGTTACACGAAGGAATCGTTGCCTGGCTTATTCATTCCAAACACCTACGAAGTCTATTGGGATGTCAGCATCGAAAAGTTGATGGAACGCTTCCAAAAAGAAAATGCGGCATTCTGGAATGAGGAACGTCTGGGTAAGCTGAAAGAAGTGAGTCAGTATGCTGGTGAGGAGATGACGAAGGAGAAAGTCATCACCCTGGCTTCCATCGTTGACAGCGAGACAGCCAACAACGGGGAAAAACACATCATTGCAGCTCTCTACATGAACCGTATGCGAAAGCCAATGCCATTGCAAAGTGATCCAACGGTCATTTTTGCTTTAGGCGACTTCTCCATTAGACGTGTCTTGCTCGAACACCTCAAAGTGGAGTCGCCCTATAACACCTATCGCAATACCGGTCTTCCTCCTGGTCCGATTCGCGTGCCCAGCATTGCAGGTATCGATGCCGTGTTGAATCACGACAAGAACGACTATATTTATATGTGTGCCAAAGAAGATTTCTCAGGCACCCACAATTATGCCGTCTCTTACGCAGAACATTTGCGTAATGCCGCTCGCTACACGAGAGCGCTCAATGAACGAGGCATCAAATGATCATCCCATTGACTAACTACTAACTATTTATTACTGATCCTATTTATGATTCAAATGAGCATGAAGAAATTATTCGTTTTACCGCTCCTATTGCTGATAGCAACCTCATTGTCAGCCCAACGCAAAGAGACCATCCTGCGTGACGGTTGGAAGTTCTCGCGCGGCGAGAAGTATGCATCCATGAACGCAATAGCACCATCGTTAGTGGGTTTCAATGACAGCAAGTGGCAAACGGTGCAAGTTCCTCACGATTGGGCGATTAGTGGACCTTTCGACAAGGAGATAGATAAGCAGACGGTTGCCATCGAGCAGAATGGCGAGAAGCAAGCCACAGAGAAGACAGGACGTTCGGGAGCGCTGCCTTGGATTGGAGAGGGTTGGTACCGCACCACCTTCAAAGTGGACAAGGAAAGCCAACGTGTTGTGCTCAACTTCGACGGAGCGATGGCAGAACCGGATGTGTATGTGAACGGAGAGAAAGTGGGTGAATGGAAATATGGATACACACCTTTCAATATCGACATTACAGGTGTTGTGAATGGCGACGACACACCTAACACCTTGGCTGTTCATCTAAAGAACATGAAGGAAAGCAGTCGCTGGTATCCCGGATCAGGTCTGTACCGCCCTGTCACCCTGATTCAGACAGGCACGTCCCACATCCTCGATTGGGGCATCAATGTAGAGACGAAACAATGGAATGGGAAAACGCAGGAAGCCACCATTGCGTTGTCGGCTGACATTGCAGATGGAAGAAACTGCATTGTCCGGTTCTCCACACAAGACAAAACCATCGACGTCACGCCAGTGGTCCCTACTACTGCACGCTTGTTCACATCAAACGGAAATATAAAGGAGATGAATCTTGAGTACTTCGATACGCCTGCAGACGCTCATGCAACGGCTGAAATATCTATGGAAGATGTGGAATGCTGGTCACCCGAGCACCCCCGACTCTACGACCTCACCGTCAGCATCATTGCAGATGGCGGCAAAGGAGAAGTGCTTGACACAAAAACCGTGAAGTACGGCATCAGGACAGTGGAGGTGTCGGGAGAGAATGGCTGTTTCATGCTGAATGGAGAAGCCCGAAAAATCAAAGGCGTCTGCCTGCATCATGACCTCGGCATGATTGGCACTGCTGTCAACAAGGCAGCCCTCATCCGTCAGGTGGAACTGCTGAAGAGCATGGGATGTGACGCCATCCGTACCTCTCACAACACACCCTCACAGATGCAGATGGAAGTCTATGACTCTCTTGGCATGATGGTGATGGCTGAGAGTTTCGACATGTGGCAATGGCCTAAATGCAAGAACGGCTACAGTCGTTTCTATAAGGATTGGTGGCTGCGCGACCTCCATAACCTTGTCATGGCTCATCGTCTTCACCCCTCCATCGTGATGTGGTCCATCGGCAATGAGATTTCTGAACAGGGAGCCAAAGAGGGTAACCGCATGGCACGTGAGATGCAGAACTTCATTCACTTCCTCGACCCCACCCGTCCTGTCACATCAGGAATGGACCGCATCGATGATGCCATCTCCTCAGGTTTTGCGCAAGTGCTCGACATTCCTGGCATCAACTACCGTACCCATCGTTATGAGGCTGCTTATGAGAAACTCCGTCATGGTTTCATCTTGGGCAGCGAAACGGCATCTACAGTCTCTTCACGAGGTGTGTATAAGTTTCCCGTTCAACGTGTAGACGGCAAGGCATACAATGATGGGCAATGCTCCAGCTACGATGTGGAGGCTTGCTGGTGGTCAAATGTACCCGAAGAGGACTGGCTCCTGCAAGAGGACAAGGATTGGGTGATTGGCGAATTTGTATGGACAGGCTTCGACTATCTGGGTGAGCCCACTCCTTACGATGAATACTGGCCCAGTCGTTCCTCTTATTTCGGCATCTTTGACTTGGCGGGATTGCCCAAGGATAGATATTACCTCTATCGTTCCCATTGGAATCAAGACGAAACAACCATTCACCTGCTGCCACATTGGACATGGCCAGGACGTGAAGGCGAGGTCACTCCCGTCTATTGCTACACCAACTACCCTACTGCTGAACTTTTCGTGAACGGCAAGTCGCAAGGTAAAATCACCAAGAAAAGAGAGGTGGCAAAGGGAGCTGGCAAGGAGGGACGCATTTCCGACATCAATGATCCAGCCATCGACCGCTATCGTCTGCGTTGGAACAACGTCAAGTACGAGCCAGGCGAAATCAAGGTGGTCGTTTATGACAAAGAAGGTAACGAAGTGGGTAGCGAGAGCATCAGAACGGCTGGTGCTGCTTCACAAATCCAGCTGACAGGCGACTTGGGTGCTCCCATCAAGCCTCTCAAGGCAGATGGTGACGACATCACTTTCATTACCGTCAACATCCTCGACAAAGACGGTAATCTCGTGCCTGATGCCAGCAACCCAATCAACGTGGAGGTGTCAGGAGCAGCTCAGTTCAAAGGTATCTGCAATGGCGATGCCACCAGCCTCGAAGTCTTCACCAAGCCCACGATGAAAGCTTTCCACGGACAGCTCGTCATTGGCATCCAAAGCAATGGCAAGCAAGGCACCGCCAACGTGAAAGTCACAGGCAAAGGCCTCAAGCCCGCCACTCTCTCCATCAATTGTAAATAGGACTCCGAGCTTGCTCGCCTGAGTACCGAAATATAAGAAATTAACAAAAAACGAAGAAATTGTCAAATTGTAAATGATATTATGAATTACGGTTTTGTTAAAGTTGCATCAGCCATCCCTTCTCTGAAGGTTGCCGATTGCTCGTACAACATCCAGCAGATTGAAAGCCTCATTGTGCAGGCTGAAGGCAAGGGTGTTGAAATCATCGTATTCCCTGAACTCTGCATCAGCGGATATTCCTGTCAAGACCTTTTCGGACAGCAGTTACTCCTTGAGAAGTGCGAAGAGAGCCTCTACAAGTTGCTCGACTTCACCCGTTCGCTCCAGATCATCGCCATTGTCGGCATGCCTGTGATGGTGAGTGGAGTCCTCACGAACTGTGCCATAGCCGTTCAGGGAGGTAAGATTCTTGGTGTGGTGCCCAAAACCTTCTTGCCCAATTACAAAGAGTTCTACGAACAGCGATGGTTTGTTCCATCGACGACTGCTGACGCTCGTCAGGTTCACCTCTGCGCACAGACCGTTCCTTTTGGTGCCAACTTGCTCTTCCACACTCAGAAGACCTGTTTCGCCATCGAAATTTGCGAAGACCTCTGGGCACCCGTTCCTCCAAGTAGCGAACTGGCGTTGAAGGGGGCTGAGATTATCTTCAACCTCAGCGCATCCAACGAACTGATTGGCAAGAACCAATATCTGCTTTCACTCATCAGTCAGCAGAGTGCTCGTTGCATCGCTGGATATGTCTATAGTTCCTGCGGTTTTGGCGAATCCACCCAAGATGTGGTGTTTGCCGGCAATGCCCTCATCTACGAGAATGGTGCCCTTATTGCCCGCAGCAAGCGTTTTAGCCTTGAGCCACAGATGGTCGTTTCTGAAATCGACACAGAGCGGTTGCTCACAGAGCGTCGTCACAACACCACCTTTGGAGAGAATGTGCGCCTCTGTTCCCAACTGTCATCTGTCAACGCACAACTCCAAACGGTCCACATCCAAAGTCAGACCGTCAACCCCAACTACAACTTCGAGCTGACTCGCTGGATCAATCCGCATCCATTCGTTCCTGGTGGCAATGCCCTCAACGAACGTTGTGAGGAGATTTTCTCCATCCAGACTTCAGCCCTCGCCAAGCGCATCGTCCATACTGGCGCACGAAGCATCGTCATCGGCATCAGCGGCGGACTTGACTCCACGCTTGCCCTGCTTGTCTGCGTCAAGACGATGGATTTGCTCGAGCGTCCACGCAAGGAGGTCATCGGTATCACCATGCCAGGCTTTGGCACCACCGACCGCACCTACCACAATGCGATGGCTTTGATGAAGTCGCTGGGCATCACCATCAAGGAAATCAGCATCAAGGAAGCATGTATCCGCCACTTCCTTGACATCGGTCACGACCTCAACAACCACGACGTGACCTATGAGAACTGTCAGGCTCGTGAGCGCACGCAGATTCTCATGGATGTTGCCAACCAATGCAACGGTTTTGTCATTGGCACAGGCGACCTCAGCGAACTTGCCCTTGGATGGTGCACTTACAACGCCGACCACATGTCCATGTATGGCGTCAACTGCTCCATTCCTAAGACCCTCGTCAAGCACCTCGTCAAGTGGGTGGCACTCACCAGCGTGGATAAATCCTCTCAGGAGACCTTGCTCGACATCATCGAGACGCCAATCTCACCAGAGCTGATTCCTGCCGACATCGACGGAACCATCCTGCAGAAGACTGAAGACCTTGTGGGTCCATACGAACTTCACGACTTCTTCCTCTACAACTTCCTGCGTATGGGATTCCGCCCCGCCAAGATACTCTACCTTGCCATCCAGGCATTCATCAAGCAGACCTATACGGAAACCGACGAGATGGGAATGGAAGTCGGCAGCTACGACGAAGAGACTATCCGCAAGTGGCTCAAGACCTTCTGCCGTCGTTTCTTCAGTCAGCAGTTCAAGCGCAGCTGCTTGCCTGACGGTCCTAAGGTCGGTTCTGTTTCCCTCTCACCAAGAGGCGACTGGCGCATGCCAAGCGATGCAAGCAGCGCCGACTGGCAAGCAGACCTCGATTAAATTGTAAATCAGAAATTAATAGTAAATCGTAAATAGTCAAATTGTAAATACACAAGATGCCTACCGTTGACGACAAGAAAGTGATATTCTCGATGGTCGGAGTGAGCAAGACCATCCAGCAGAATCAAAAGCAAGTGCTCAAGAACATTTATCTCTCCTTCTTCTACGGAGCCAAGATTGGCATCGTGGGTTTGAATGGTGCTGGTAAGTCCACCTTGATGAAAATCATCGCTGGCATCGACCAGCAATATCAGGGACAAGTGGTGTGGGCACCTGGCTACTCCGTTGGTTACCTGCCACAGGACCCTCCACTCAACGAGGAAAAGACCGTCAAGGAAAACGTCATGGAAGGTGTGCAGCACATCTACGACACCCTCAAGGAATATGACGAAATCAACGACAAGTTTGGTCTGCCTGAGTACTACGAAGACCCAGACAAGATGGAGAAACTGATGAATCGTCAGGCTGAACTGCAAGACATCATCGACTCCACCGATGCTTGGAACATTGACTCCAAGCTCGACCGTGCGATGGATGCCCTCCATTGTCCACCTGCGGAATGGCCTGTAAAGAACCTCTCGGGTGGTGAGCGTCGTCGTGTGGCACTCTGCCGACTTCTTCTGCAACAGCCCGATGTGCTGCTGCTTGATGAGCCAACCAACCACCTTGATGCCGAATCCATCGACTGGCTTGAGCAACACCTCCAGCAGTATGCAGGAACTGTCATTGCCGTCACTCACGACCGCTACTTCCTTGATGATGTGTCAGAATGGATTCTCGAACTCGATCGTGGCGAAGGCATTCCTTGGAAGGGAAATTACTCCAGCTGGCTCGACCAAAAGTCCAAGCGTATGGCTCAGGAAGAGAAGACTGCTTCCAAGCGTCGCAAGGCACTCGAACGAGAGTTGGAATGGGTGCGAATGGCTCCTAAGGCTCGTCAGGCAAAGGGAAAGGCTCGTCTGAACTCCTACGACCGAATGCTCAACGAGGAGCAGAAGGAGAAGGAAGAAAAGCTCGAAATCTTCATCCCCAATGGTCCACGTCTTGGCAACAAGGTCATCGAAGCCAAGCACGTGGCAAAAGCCTTTGGCGAAAAGACACTCTATACCGACCTCAACTTCAATTTGCCACCTAACGGCATTGTCGGGGTGATTGGTCCTAATGGAGCCGGCAAGACTACCCTCTTCCGTCTTATCATGGGACTCGACCAACCTGATGCTGGCACCTTCGAAGTAGGTGAAACCGTCAAACTGGCTTATGTGGATCAGCAGCACAAGGATATCGACCCAGCACAAACTGTCTATCAGGTGGTGAGCGGTGGTAACGAGACCATCCGAATGGGTGGTCGTGACGTCAATGTGCGTGCTTACCTCAGCAAGTTCAACTTCAGCGGAGCCGATCAGGAAAAACTTTGTGGTGTACTCTCAGGTGGTGAGCGCAACCGTCTGCAACTTGCTTTGGCACTCAAGCAAGAAGGCAATGTGCTCTTGCTCGACGAACCGACCAACGACATCGACGTGAACACCCTCCGTGCCCTTGAGGAAGGTCTCGAGAACTTTGCAGGTTGTGCTGTCGTCATCAGCCACGACCGTTGGTTCCTCGACCGCATCTGCACCCACATCCTCGCATTCGAAGGTGATGGTAACGTCTTCTATTTCGAAGGTTCCTATACCGACTACGAAATCAACAAAGCCAACCGCCTCGGACTTGAAGAGCCCAAGCGCATCCGCTATCGTAAATTGATGGATGAGTGATGGCTTTCCCCTTGAGATTGCCCTTACTTCTGCTGGGATACAAACTCTTCAAACTGTTCTTTGTATCCATTGAAGATGTTGATGTCTACCCCGCCATGAATGCCTGCCACACGACCATCGTAGCAGAGTTGCCAGAAGAGGAGGCGCACATCAGGACGGTACACATTGTAGCGGGCAATCCACACTTGGTAGTTCTGACAAAGGTCGGGCGCATGAACCAGATGTGTCTTGACAAAATTCTGACTCACATAGAGGATAGGCTTCTTGCCAATGGAATGTTCAACGACTTGCAACCAAACACGCATATCGTTGAACATTCGTTCTTCCCCACCCGCTTCTTCAATTTGCTGATCCGTCGGCTCCACATCCAGTACAGGAGGCATGTCGCCTGAAAGGATTTCCGTGTTCTCCAAGAAATACTTTGCCTGTTCCCTGCCCGTCGCTTTGAAAGAGAAGAAATGATAGGCTCCACAGATGATGCCATGATTGCGGGCATCGCGGGCATCCTGTTGGTAGTAGGCAGACTTGATGGTCACTCCTTGCGTCGATTTGATATAGATGTAGCTCACAGGGAAATTGATGTCGCCCTCCATCTGCTTGTTGTTCCTCGCGCCCAAGGAAGTGATGCGCATCGCATTCCAGTTGATGCCATAAACACGCCCTCCAATCTCATGCTGATAACGACTGATGTCGATACCATACACGCGATTGTCGCTATGCGTCATCTTCTCACCCAGATACTTGTTGTCAGCCCATTCACCAGCCTGCACCAGTTGTCCGTCTGCCACGAGGAACCCTCGTCCGTGCCTTCCTCCGTTCAGCCATTCGCCCTCGTAATAGTCGCCATTTCCATAGCGCATGACACCATAACCCTTTGGCTGTCCGTCCTCTGTCATCATGCCCTTGTAGGCATTCTCAAGCGTGTCGGTCGAAGCACCATAGAACAATGTGTCACGTTCAATATATCGGTAGAAATCCAACGATGTCAACGCTCCACCTTCCACCAAAGGCGAATGGTAATTGAGATGACAGAATTTCCCCCTCCATTCGTAAATCAAGTCTGAGAAATCCGTGTTGCAAAACAACGGAGTGCTGAGTGCCACACAGCTGTCAGGCATCTCTGTCAACGAATCATTCTTCAGCACCACAAAACGCACCTCCTCATTTTCCGAACGCATATGAAGCAAGGAAGGACGCTCCAAGAATCCGTTCGCAAGACGCAACGGCATCCCATCCTTTTCGTATTCTCTCACCACCTTCACCTCCATCTTTCGGGCATGAAGCATGAGAGAATCCAGCAACGCCGACATCTTCTTCATGTGGCGCATATCAGAAGTCAAGGCATAAGAATAATTAGCCACACCAATATATTCATTATCAGCAATGCTGTGGTGCAGCAGATAATAATCCACCTCATCGGCAATGCTGGCAGCGCGCTTCATTTCGTCCTCCATTCGCAGGCGGTTCCGTTCCATCATCACCCCCAACTCTTTCGACACAAACTTTGCCTGCGACTCCATCTGCGATTCTTCATCCACAGCCAGAATCAGACCGTTGGCAGACGGAAACGACGACGAGCTATTGACCCACACCCCTACATTCTCCGACTTCACCCAGGCAGAATCCTGATTCGTCGTCAATCCCACAAAAGTCGAATCTCGCTCAGAGAAACGGGAGAAATAAGCCACCTCCTGCCCGTCAGCCATCAGGGCAAAACAAACGCGTTGCTGCACATCCACCTTAGCCCTCTCCACCTCCTCTTCTGTCCACGAACGGTTGATGTAAATCACCCACACCACCAGTACAGCGACACCCACCAATGCCGCCACAATCCAACCCATCTTTGTTCCCCGTTTCATGGATTTCTTCATTTACACTCCCTATTTCGTTTAGCGTTCAGCGGTTAGCGGTTATTGACACCCCGCATGGCTAAACCTCAAACCTCTTATCGTATCTTTAGCACGCTTGGCTTGCCAAGAAACCTCAACCTTCAGCTCGGCGGAGCCAAACCTCCAACCTTCATCTTTCTATTATGATTCCTTGTTCCAAAGTTCAAGTAGCTGTTCACCTACATCACTTGGTAGCAGGGCACCAGAATGTCCTTTAGACCAATCAAAAGAAGGAATAGATTCCCTTAGCTTGTCAAGAGAAATAGGAGGAACTTTCCCTGGTTTCACAGGATCCATACAAACCATATCCACATACATTCTCCGTTTGGTGGAACCAGCCCAATCATCTGAAGGGTATGGGTCGGACAAGAACTGTCCGTTGAACACAATACCAGCCTTGTCATCGCCCACACGCATCATGTAGAAGAAATCACCCCTTTTAGCCTCTTCCCATTCATAGATGCTCCAATTCATACAGAACATACCATGTATCATATCAGCAACACATTCTTCATAGTCTTTTTCCGTAAACGAACTGATGGATGGGTTCCATCTCATCAGATATGTTTTAGCATCTTGTAGTAAAGGCACTATTTCAAGACTCATCTCCCATATACAGCTGTCACCATTAGGGTCTTCTTCGATGGGCATGCCCGATTGGTAATTAAAACGAGCACCAGGCGTCGTTTCTATATCAATAATGCGTGAAATGCAGCCTCCTTCGTCGCCAAGAAGGATTAAAAAGTTCAGCGAATGTCTTATTTCGTATGGAAATTCGCCATCGTTATAAAAGTAGCAGCTATGATTTGTGTTTGGTGATTCTTCGACATCCAAAACAGGCTTTCCGTCAACATTCTCCAGAAGTCCGTCCTGAGTCTGCTCATTGATTTCAACATGAATATGCGTAATCTCTCCAGTACGCACCTTATCTATTACTTCATTATCAGTTTTGAGAGTAATAGAAATCTCGTCAAGATCCACTTCCTTGTTCTTTCTTTTTATGTCCATAGGCTTAATTTCTTACATTTACACAAACAAAACTTTTTCATACTTGATTTTCTTCATCATTCACAGTGGATTTAGATGTTTTTCTTTCTTCCCAGCTCTGCATCTGCACGCTCCACAATCAGTTCTGCAGCCGTATGCCCATGCACAGCATAGTGCATTTTGTTCTGCATCATCTTGAAGAACATCTTCGTGGTAGGAGCATCACG
>CACXKA010000019.1 GCA_902768125.1 uncultured Bacteroidales bacterium
CAGCAGGTCGGCATTTTGTCTGTGCTCCTTGTCGTCTTTTTCAAAGTAGTAGTCAACATTGTGGATATAGCCCTTCACTTCTGAACTGAGCAGCATCCAGGTCTTCATGTTGCCCTGCTTGCCATTGGTCATGTTTTTGGCATCAACAGCAGAGAAAGAGAGGTTGGCATTGGGTTGTGTCTGCAATTCCAGTTCCACCTTGCCACAAGGTTTCAGTTTACTTGTCTTTGCCACAATGCGGATGCTGTCCTCTTTATCAGGTTTGGGGCAAAGGAAGAAGAGCCTTTCAGCCACAATCCTTCCCATACTGTCAAAGAAGGTCATCTGGTTCACGCCCTCAGGCATTGCCTGTCTGTCCAGTTCTATCTCAATGAGTGGGGCAGCGGTGAGGGTGTCGCATCGGAAGATATTGCCGTTATGCATCAAGACATAACCCAACTGGTTGCCACACATCTTATTGGTGCATTGAAGGGTGGCAAGCATATTGTCACTGTATCTGGCACCAGTTCAAAGATACCCCTTCCCAAGGTGTCCGTCTGGACGGAAGCAAGCACGTCGCCTGCCTCGTTCATCACGAAGCCCTCGCCCTCGTGTGGATGTCCGTTGTCATCCACCGCCAACATCGCCACACGGCATCTCTTGCCCACAATGAGGTCTCCTCCCTCTGGATAAAACTTCACGCTGATGGTCTTCATCAGGTCGTTGGTGTATATGCCCTCGTCAATGGCGTTCTGGTAGAGTGAATCCTCGCTGATGCGGTTGTTAGGGGCGGTTGTTAGGGTCGCGAGCTGAGTATAGCATGGTTCGGATGGTCAGGTCGGAGTAGTCGCCCTCCTTCTTGGGAGCCTTGAATACAGGGAACACCCTTGAGAACACGGCATTCGTTCCCCAGTTGGTCATGTAGCGAGTGTAGGCACGCACCTCATAATAGCCTGATGTGAGCAATGTGTCCAGCTTGATGTCCCCATGAGAAACTCCTAAGGAGTCAATCGGGTACTTTCGTGTCTTGACCACATCGCCGCTCGGATTCAGCAACTCCACATACAGCACCTTGCTCAAATCGGATAAATGCCCGTTGTCCGTCCTTGTCACGTAAGCCTTGAACCAAAGGGTTTCATTCTCGAAGTAGCCCATATTGTCAAAGTGCAGGTACACCTTCTCCTGAGGCACCACCTTGTTGAAGTTCATCGCCTTCTGGATATACGACAAGATACGGTTTGTCTCCTCGCTCTGTGCATGAAGAGGCAAAGCAAGGAGTATCAAGAATAATATGTGGAGCAAACGATGCATGAGGTCGTTGATTCTGCGTGTATAAATTGGAGCGTTTTCTATCCCTATATTACCCATTTTACTGAAAATGTATAATCCGAGAGGCACTTTTTTTACATGAAAGGTGCATTTTTAACATTTCGCTTGCAAAGTTGCTGTCCTGCTATTCATCTAATGTAGAACGATAGTAGAGCTATCATAACTCTCCCCTCACAATGTACTGTCCAATTCATCTATGTAACTCAGACAGAAATCCTCCAGTCCGATGTAATAGATACCATTTTCGTCGTACCACGGTACAATGTGATGACGCACGACAACGATCTTGCGATAAGAGTCGTGGATGCGCTGCAGTGAGTTCGTTTCCTGCTTCCTCTTCTCCTCATCAGGGATTGCAAAAGCCGACTGAATGTAGCAGCGGCGGTTGCCCCGATTGACCACGAAGTCAACCTCCAGCTTGGTGCGTTTGCTCTTACCCTGCTCGTCCTTATAATTATACTCCACCACACCTACATCCACGTTGAATCCACGAACACACAGCTCATTATAGATGACATTCTCCATCAGGTGAGTTTCCTCCTGCTGGCGGAAGTTGAGTTGTGCATTGCGCAGCCCCACATCGGTCAGAAAATACTTTTGAGGGGTGTTGATATACTTCCTGCCTTTGATGTCATATTGTCTGGCCTGACGTAGCAGATATGCCTCAGCAAAATAGCCAAGATAGATGCTGATGGTAGCATCGTCTATCTTTGTCTGTTTCACGGTGGCAAAGGTGTTCTCAAGTTTCTTCGGGTTGGTCAGTGAGCCGATGCTGCTCGCCACGATGTTCAGCAGGTCATCCAACACAGAGATGTCTTTCTGGATATGATTACGCTCTATCACATCGGTCAGGTAGGTTTTCTGAATCAGGTCATGCAGATACTGACTCTTCTCCCTGTCGGTCTTCAGCGCCATCACCCTTGGCAGTCCCCCGTATGTCACGAACTCTGCCCATGCACGACTCTTGTCACCCTGGTATGCCGAATAGAATTCCTTGTACATCAGCGGGTTCACATGAATCTCGTCACCCCTGTCCTTAAATTCTGTCATCACATCAGTCGAGAGCATTTTCGAGTTGCTGCCAGTTACATAGACATCCACATTCTTGATGTCTAGCAGCCCCAACAGAATATCCGCAAAACCAATGGTAGCATTCTCGTCATTAAGCCAAGGGTTGGGTATAGGTTCCACTTCTTGAATTTCATCCAGCATGACGTAGTATTGCTGTTTGGGATCCTTTATCTGGTCACGCAGATACTTATCCAACTCCAAAGGATTACGATACCGGGCATTTCTTGCCACGTCAAGTTTCAGCATAACCATCTGGTCGTCAGCAACTCCCTCTGCTTTTAGGTAGTCGCCAAAGATATCGAAGAGCAGTACCGACTTTCCGCATCTTCGTATGCCGGTTATCACTTTCACACGTCCATTGTCACGCTTCTCAATGAGTTGATTGAGATAATAATTCCTTTCAATCCTATCCATGCTTCCGAACAATTTGCGTATTTACGCATAATTTTCAGCTGCAAAGTTACAATTAAGTGAGAACAAAACAAAATTTTGAGGCATAAAAAAGAGGAAACCTCGACTTTTCTTCTTTTTCATTTCTTTTTCCTTTTTCTTTTCACTCATTCACCAGCACCTTTCCGTCTTCTGTCATTCCTTCCACACTGATATACATCTCCTCGCTCTGTGCTTGAATAGGCAAAGCAAGGAGAATCAAGAATAATATGTAAAGCAATCTATGCATGAGGTCGTTGATTCTTTTTCAAAGAGGGGCTATTTTGTAGAGTTCCAAGTGCTTTTCAGAATCTGAGAGTTGCAGTTGATAGTGGGTGTCCAGGATGGATTGAATCATCAAGGGGCTGGTGATGGAGGTGCGTTTCACCAAGATCCATTGGGGTTGATGAGTGAGGAAGAGGTTGGTCACAAAAGAAGTCCATTGGGGAATGCGGTCTTTGCCCATTTCCTGCAAAGCGAAGACAGGAACGGCTGGACGGATGTCTTCAGCAAGATAAAGACTGGGGTCACATTGGTAGGCAACGAAAGAGGAGTAGTCGATGGTGGGGTTCTGGTGGAGAAATGCCTGACAATCGGTCACTTCCTTGTTTTCCCAATGATACATCACATACATATAGCGCATCTTGCTGGCGGCTCCAATCAGGAGAAGCAAGGCAACGGCATAGGTCAGGTAGGTGAACTTCATCCTGCGGAGTTCTATCAAGGCAAGGGCGAACAACGGAAAGACAGTCATTCCGTAGTGTCCATAGCCGTTGCCCAAGCAGAACCAAAGCAGGGGAATGGAGGCAGAGAACAGATAGAGGGCGATTCGAGGCGTGATGGTGCGGCTCTTCAGCAGCATGATCACCACCACGGCAATGAGCAGGAAACTGTTGAAATAGCTGAGGAGGAAATAGTGAATGCCGATATCCATCAAATCCATGTGGGAATGACCTGTATATTCCCATGGGAAGACAAAGGTGCCGTTCCACATATCGGTCAGGGCATCATGCGCAGCGAAGTAGGCAACGAAGGGTGATGTGACAAGGATGAAACCTCCCAGAAACGAAAGGGCGTTCAGAAGCAGGTTTCGATACTCTCGATGCCAAAGCAGCATGCAGACAATCACGAGGATGGCGGCACAAAGGCTCAAGGCGTTGGTGAGTCGGGACATCAGGCAGAGCCCCAAGACGATGCCATACAGGATGGCGTGCCAAGGACAATGACGAAGTTGGTGCCTTGCCTCATAGTCGTTGAGCCAGCGCAAGATGTAGTAGAAGGATAAGGACAAGGGAAAGAGGATGTATTCCTCCGTCAAGTTTCCTCCCCCATAGACATAGGAAAGACCTGCTAACGATAAAAGGTTTGAGATTTGAGATTTGAGATTTGAGATTTGGCTTCGCCGAGTTGAGGTTGGAGGTTGGAGGTTGAAGATGTGATGGAGGGTCAGCAGGGTGAAGGTAAGGGAGAGGATTTGCAGGAGATAGACACCCAGACGCGAGCCTGTCAGCCAATAACCCAAGGCATTGACGAAGAAGATGAACGGACCTTTCAAGTCCCACAAGTCTTGATAAGGCACGGAACCCTCTGCCCAATACTTTCCGATAATTTGAAAGATGGGTGAGTCAGGCGTGTCGCCCCAATGATATAATGGAGAGGTGGTATAGGAAAAGAAGGTCACAAACAAACTTGCAACCAACAAATAGAACCCACATTCTATATAGCATTTCCCTTTCATCTTAAACCTCTTATCTCGGCTTGCCCAAAAACCTCAAATCTCAAATCTCAAACCTCAAATCCATCCTCACTCCACCCAATTGTCCCTATCCAGATTACGATAGCCAATGGCTTCGGCTATGTGGTGGCTCTGCACTTGAGCAACTCCCTCGAGGTCGGCAATGGTGCGGCTGACCTTGAGGATGCGGTCATAGGCACGAGCAGAGAGGTTGAACTTCTTCATGGCTGTGCGCAGAAGGTTGAGGGCTGTCTCATCCAGTTGCACATATTTCTGCAAGAGGGAGGTGGTCATCTGGGCATTGCAATAAATACCCTTCACTCCTTTGTAGCGTTCACTCTGTATCTGACGGGCCTTGAGCACTCGCTCTCGAATGGTCGCAGAGGATTCGCCCTTAGGAGCTTTGGCAATGTCCTCGAAAGGCACACTCTCCACTTCCACCTGTATGTCGATGCGATCCATGAGAGGACCACTAATCTTGTTCATGTAGCGCTGAATCTGTGCTGGGGTGCAGACGCACTTGCGAGTGGGGTGATGATGATAGCCACAAGGGCAAGGATTCATCGATGCCACCAACATGAAGGAGCAAGGAAGGGTGAGGTTGTAACGTGCTCGAGAGATGGTGATGATGCGGTCTTCGAGCGGTTGGCGAAGGGTTTCGAGTACGGAACGGTTGAACTCTGGCAACTCGTCCATGAAAAGCACCCCATTGTGGGCAAGACATATTTCACCTGGCATGAAGACATTGCCGCCACCCACCAATGCCACATCGGAAACGGTGTGATGAGGAGCACGGAAAGGTCGTTGGCTGATGAGGGAAGTGTCTCGTTTCAGTTTCCCTGCAATGGAATGTATCTGGGTGGTTTCGAGACTTTCACTCAGGGTGAGAGGAGGAAGAATGGAGGGGAGTCGTTTTGCCATCATGGACTTGCCACAACCAGGGCTGCCCACAAGAATGATATTGTGGCTTCCTGCCGCCGCCACCTCAAAGGCTCGTTTCACGTTCTCCTGTCCTTTCACCTCATCGAAATCGCAATCGAAGGTGAAAAGCTGGGAATAGAACTCTTCACGAGTATTCACAAGGGTGGGTTCGATAGGGTGTGTGCCGTCGAAGAAACCGACGATATCATTCAGATGACTGACGCCATAGACTTTTAACTTGTTCACCACAGCGGCTTCACGAGCATTCTC
This sequence comes from uncultured Bacteroidales bacterium, assembly GCA_902768125.1. Classification (GTDB taxonomy): domain Bacteria; phylum Bacteroidota; class Bacteroidia; order Bacteroidales; family Bacteroidaceae; genus Minthosoma. The sequence goes on from CACXKA010000019.1 coordinate 5,735, forward strand.
TGCAGGCACAAAGAGACCTTCGTAACCCAGTTCACGTGCCTTGATGGAAATGGGGAGAACGCCCTTGACTGGCAAGATGCTGCCATCCAATCCCAATTCGCCCACAAACATAAAACGCTCTGGACACTTGATGGTGAGCAAATCGCAGGAAAGCATCACGCAGATTGCCATTGGAAGGTCGAAGCCAGAACCCTCCTTGCGCACATCGGCTGGCGCCAGATTGACCACCACCGATTTGTTGGGCATCTTATAACCATTCACTCGAAGTGCCGACTGCACTCGCTCCTGACTTTCCTTCACGGCATTGTCGGGCAAACCTACAATCGTAAACTTCGCATTCTGCCCCCCCTCAAAGTTATCCACCTCGACGGTGACCACCATCGCATCCAATCCCTGCAGGGCTGCACTATGCACTTTCGCAACCATTCCTTCGCTTTCCTTTATTAGATTTTTTGCTTCAAGAAGTCCTTCAACTTGTTCACGTCGTTGCCACAATCGAGCACCTTGTGATTCTTGTCGGTGAGGATATAGTAAGGCACAGCATCAATGCTGAGGGTCTTGATGGCTTTCGACTCGAAGCCTTGTCCGTCGCAATAGTGCTCAAGGAAGGTGAGGGTGGAGTCGGAACGGATGGCATCTTCCCATCGGTAAGGCTCCACATCAAGTGACACAGCCACCACACGCACTTTACCCTTGTCCTGACCATCTCGCAAGGCAGACTTGAGTTGCCAGATAAAGTCCGACCCATTGGATATCCAAGTGGACCAGAAAGCGATGATATTATAATCCTTAGCGGACTTCCAAAGCTTGGTGGTTTTCCCATCCTTATGCGTGAGGGTGACATCAGGCAGTTTCTTGCCCACTTGCCGCTTTTCAGCATTGGTAATCTTGCTTTCGATATCAAGCAAGCCATGATGATGAGGGTGTTTCTTTCGCAGAACGGTGAGCAGTTCCTTGAGTTCAGCATTGCTCACTTCTTCGTTTTGGGCAAAGTATTGGTCGAAGAGATAAATAGCAACGGGTGAGGCAGGATTGTCCTTGATGTAGGTGCGAGCCGTGTTGGTCATCAAAGAGGGATTCATGGTGTAGGTCTCCTCTCTGAACTTGTTCATCAGCTTGTTCTCCTCGTTGCCATTCACCACATAGTTCTTCAGGTCGTTGGCGGTGGCTTCGTATTCGAGGTCATCGCCTGCCCCTATAAAGATGACTTGTTCCACCCCATTAGGGAACACCAGCATATAAGGTGTGACTTCATCAGCCTCTCCTCGATAGCGGAACTTTCCTTCCTGTATGTTGATGGTGTCGAGACGAGCATGGTCACCATTGAGGTTATAGATATAAAGTTCCCCCGCCTGCATATCACGGAAACTGCCACGAATGCGGAAGGAGTTGCCTCCAGGTCCACATGCCGCCAACAGCACCATCAGCAAAACGATAACGAAAACCTTCACCTTGACCATCATAACCTTATTAGCCTTTGACTTTTGACCTTTGACCTTCGACCGTCTTTAACCTTTAACCCTTAACCTTTATTTATTGTACTCTGCAAATTCTGCATCGTTAGCCGCTCTCTTCGACAACGATGGGTCAAGAGCAATTGCCTTATCCAGATTGGTCTTCACTTCTGACTTATCCTCCATACGGGCTGCCAAGATGGCCCGCAGATAGTAGGTCATCGCATCAGGAGTCTTGATGTTGCCCAAAATCTTGAGCGCATCAGCATAGTCTTGAGAAAGGATATGAGCAAGGGCTGCACTATTATTGGCAGACTTGGCAAACTTGGCTGAAGCCTGGCTATATCGGCTCTGTGCCACATAAAGATGTCCGAGAGCCTCATCGAAGTTGTTGGCACTAACACCTTTGGAAATGTATGTTTCAGCATCTTGGAACTGTCCGTTCTGGATGGCAAGCATACCCAAATTCACATTTGCCTCAGCCGCATTGGAATTGATACTCAATGCCTGACGCAAGAAAGACTGAGCGGTTTCGTTGTCACCACGTCGCATCGCCAACTCACCCAAATTGTTGTAAGCACGATAGTCGTTAGGGAAGAGGGATACAGCCTTCTTCAGGATGCTCTCTTTCTGCGCATCGCTGGTGGAAAGGATGTTGGCAGCATAGATGAGTTCTTCAATGCTGAGCTTGGAAGCATCGGCATCAACCAACTGCATAATCGCCTCATCGCTACGTCCAATCACGTCGTAGTTGATGACCATGCGGGCACGACGCAACTCAGGCAGAACGGCATCCGCCAGTTCCTTATACACCACTGCCACATTGCGGATTTCACGTTCACGCTGCTCTGGGTCTTGGTACATTGAGAGAACGCGAAGGATGATTTCCTTGTCTTGCAAGTTGGATTGTGACACCAAAGCCTGAAAACCTTCCCAGTCCTCTGCTGTGTATTTCGTATCCACGTTAGTGGCAAGCTGCTGCTGCTTCAACTGCTGATTGACATAACCTTCTGACACTTCGCCTCGCTTCTCTGCCAAACGTTCGTTGATGGCATAAGCACCATCAGGAGAGGCATAGGCACTCACCTCGATGTTGTTCAGCACCAAGCTCTGCTCGTCGCTCTTGATGTTCTTCAATGTAGCGATGAAGTCCTGCACGGTCTTGCTGTTCAACTCGCTGCCACGCAGGTTTGCCTGACCAATGAGGAACTTCACTGCTGCCTCCTGCTTCTGGCTGATCACTCGCTGGAAGTTGTCAGGAGCCACACCAAAATTAGCGGTCTTGGCGGTCTTGGTGATGAGGGCAGCTGTACACTGAGTGCCATAACCTATCTTCACGGTCGGCATCTTCACGATTTTCTTACCGACCTTAGTATTGAACTGCATCATCAGGTCGCTCTTCTCCATCCCATCCACGAAAGGAACAGAGAAACGCATGGTGGCATGACCACCGTTCTTGTAAGAGATGATGGTGTGATTGGCTTCCACCTTCTCACCCTGCAAGATGAAAGATGCTCCAGCCGCATTTCCCCCATCCCATTGCAGCACAGGGATGCATTCCACCACAGCCTTCTTGTTCATCGCCTTGGCGGGCACATTGATACTAATGGTGGCGGGTACTTCACCTGCGATATATTCCAACGGAGTGGGCGACACAGCAAAGTTGTCCGACACAAATGCTTTCTGCTTACTGCAACCTGTCAGCAGAGTAACTGCTACAGCTGATAACACATAGATGCTCTTCTTCATATCTTTAGTTTTTTGTATATTTCTTACTCAAATGACGAACTGGATACCAAACGGACAAGAAACCGACAGCGATAACCGTCACGAACACCAGCACCACATCCAAAGCATGCACGCTGACGGGATAGGCACTAATGATGTAGCTTCCTTCGCTATTGCCAAACCGCACTAACCCAAACTCCTGCTGCAACCAACACAACAGCAATCCGATAGAAATGCCGATGATGGCTCCCAACAACGATATCATCCTACCCTCCATCATGAAGATACCCCTGATTTGACGCTCTGAAGCACCAAGATTCCTCAGTGTGATGGCATCCTGCTTCTTATCGATAATCAGCATGGACAGCGAACCGATGATGTTGAAGCAAGCAATCATCAAGATGAACGTCAAGAAGATGTAAGAGATGAGTTTCTCTATCTGCATAATCTTGAACGTGTCCTCCTGCTGCTCATAGCGGTCTTTCACCACATACTTCTCACCCAACGCCTGTTGCAGACGTGATTTCACCTTCGACACATCAGCCCCTTTCCGCACCTTCAACTCCACTGCTGAAACCTCACCCTCTCGCTCAAACAATCGACGGGTAAAGGCTATATTCGTGATGACATACTGCGAGTCATACTTGTTTTGCTTCACCATGAAACCCACCCTTGGCGAGTACAATTCCTCCTGATTCAAACTCTCTCGAGGGTCGTTCAGGTCAATGCGTTCCCCTTTTCGAGGGGCATACACTTGGATAGGATCATCGAAATCGGCAGACAAACCCAACTGCATCAGCAAGTTCGCTCCCAAGATGCCATAATCTATCACATCGGCATGGAGTTCGAACACTCCTTCGCCTATCAGGATATTATTAATGCCTGTCAGTTCCTCAAAATTGTCTTCCACGCCTTTCACTGTCGCCATCACCTGACGGTTGTTCATCATCAGCAACGCCTGGTCTTCCAAAGTCTCCGTACAAACGGCGATATCAGCATCCGTCTTCAGATTCTTCAACGCTTTGGCATCTGCAGGCATGAACTTCCCAACTGCTGGCACCACCTTCAACTGTGGGTCCATCGCCGTGAACAAACCTGCCACCATGTCTTGGAAACCATTGAACACAGACAGGATGCACACCAACGCTGCCGTTGCAATTGCCACTCCACACACCGACACACCTGAGATGATGTTGATGGCACTGTGCGACTTCTTCGACAGCAGATAACGCTTGGCTATGTAGAAAGGAAAGTTCATCCTTTCAGCAACTTGTCAATGTTCTCCACATAATCCAACGAGTCATCCAAGAAGAACTTCAACTCTGGAATGATGCGCAACTGGTGACGTTCCAGCTTACCCAACTCATAGCGAATCTCTCCTGCATGGTCATTGATATTCTGCAACACCTCCTGTGCCTTCTCTGAAGGGAAAATACTCAGATAGGCCTTTGCCACACTCAAGTCAGGGCTGATTCTCACCACACTCACACTCACCAACAAGTTCCTCGTCTGTCTTGTCTGTGCCTGAAATATGCCCGCCAAATCCTTCTGAATCAAACGTGCAATCTTATTCTGTCTTGTTGTCTCCATATTTCTTTCTTATGATACTCAATCCATCTCTCAATGGCAAAATCACTTTCTCCACTCGTTCATCTTGTGCCACATGGTCGTTAAACTTCCGAATGCCCTCTGTCTGGGCATCATGCGTCTGCTCTTCCACTACGTGACCATCCCACAACGTGTTGTCTGCCAAGATATAACCACCCTCATTCAAGTGTTCCATCACCATCTCGTAATACTCCACATACAACCGTTTGTCACCATCAATGAACGCCATATCAAACTTCAAGCCCAATCTTGGCACCACCTCCAACGCATCGCCGATATGCATCGTAATCTTGTCCTTGTAGGGAGAACCTTGGAACCAAGGCAACGTGAAATCCTCTTGCTCATCGTTAATCTCCACTGTGTGCAAATGACCACCCTCTGGCAATCCTTCTGCTATGCACAAGCCCGAATATCCGCTATAGGTACCAATCTCCAACACCAATTTCGGCTGCACCATCCCCACCAGCATCTTCAACAAACGTCCCTGCAAGTGACCGCTTGCCATCCGTCCATACAAGAGATGCAACTGAGTGGCACGCCACAACCGATGCATGTACTCACTCTCCTGGTCGATATGCTGGAGGATGTACTCATCTATTTTTTCCGTTTCCGTCATGCCTTGTTCAAAAGCCCTTCGATACCCAAACGGTAGCTGTCCAATCCGAACCCACAAATCACACCCACACAAGCACAGCTAATCATGGAGTGATGGCGGAAGTCCTCACGCTGATGCACATTTGAGATATGCACCTCCACCACAGGAGTTTTCACCCCACGGATGGCATCCTGCAAGGCAATGCTCGTATGCGTATAAGCCCCAGCATTCAGCACAATGCCGTCCCATGTAAAGCCCACCTCATGAATCTTGTCAATCAGTTCGCCCTCCACGTTCGATTGGAAATATGCCAATTCCACTTCAGGGTACTTCTTTTTCAATTCATCAAAGTACTCTTCAAAGCCTCTGCTACCATAGATACCTGGCTCCCGCTTGCCCAGCAAGTTCAGGTTTGGACCGTTCAAAATCAGAATCTTCTTCATATTCTTATTGATTTATGTGTGCAAAGATAGTCCTTTTTTTCGACATTCTCATCACAAATATAGCATTTAAATGAAAATAACACTTTACTGATTTTCAGTAAAGCTCAAAATACGCTCCTTTGCCTCATCCAGCAAAGCAAAAAGTTCCTCTTGTGTTTCAGCACGAAGGATTTTTACACGAGTTTGGCGAAAGTCAGGAATACCCTTGAAAAGAGGACTGTTGGCAAGGTGGCGACGCACATGCATGATACCCCCTAATTCTGTTCTTTTACGTTCCTTCAAAGCATTGTCCTCACGAAGGGAGTACTCGACACTTTTCTGCACCTGACGTTTGAGAACCTCCATCTTCCAGTCGAGGGTCATCGTGTCGTCATGCTTGCCTGTGTCAAGATAAGTGCGGACATCCTTGAAGAGCCAAGGTTGCCCAAAGGTGGCACGACCAATCATGACGGCATCCACTCCATAGCGTTCAAAAGCATCGGCTGCCTGTTCTGCTGTGCAGATGTCACCATTACCAATGATGGGGATATGAATGCGAGGATTGTTCTTCACTTCGCCAATGAGTGTCCAATCAGCTTCGCCTTGATACATCTGACTGCGAGTGCGACCATGAATGGTGAGGGCTTCAATGCCACAATCCTGCAACCGTTCTGCCAACTCCAAGATGAAAGGAGTCTTGTCTTCTGAGGCACGATGCCATTCAGTAGGAATATCGTAAAGTGAGGGTACATCCCATCCGAGGCGCGTCTTCACAGTCACTGGAATCTTCACCGCCTTCACCACCTCGCTGGTGATGTCAAGCATCAGTTGGGGAGTGCGCAACATCCCAGCACCAGCACCCTTGCCTGCCACCTTCTTCACAGGGCAACCAAAGTTGATATCGAGAATGTCAGGATGGGCTTCGCTCTCCACTATCTTGGCTGCTTCCACCATACTCTCCACATCACGCCCATAAATCTGAATAGCAACAGGACGCTCACGGTCATCCACCCGAATTTTCTCCAATGAACGATTCACATTGCGGATGAGCGCATCGGCACTGACGAACTCGGAATACACCATGCTCGCCCCAAACTCCTTACACAAAAGGCGAAAAGCCTGATCTGTCACATCCTCCATAGGGGCTAACAGAACAGGCTTATTGCCTAAATTGATGTTTCTAATCTTCACTATTACGCTTCTGAAAATTCACTTTTGCCAACACCACAAAGTGGGCACTCGAAATCTTCTGGAAGATCTTCAAACGCAGTACCTGGCTCGATGCCACCTTCTGGATAACCTACTTCTGGGTCATACTCCCATCCGCAAGTGTCACATACATATTTCTTCATATCCTTTTATTTGAGAAATTCTACCTTTTTTATTTGAAATACCTGTTATACAAGCCCTGGAAACCAGCACCATGACGTGCTTCGTCCTTTGCCATTTCATGAACAGTATCGTGGATGGCATCGAGGTTCAGCTTCTTAGCCACCTTGGCAATTTCCAGCTTACCGGCACAAGCACCTTCCTCAGCTTCCATACGCTTCTTCAGGTTGGTCTTGGTGTCCCAAACCACCTCACCAAGCAATTCTGCAAAACGAGATGCGTGGTCAGCCTCCTCGTAAGCATAACGACGGAATGCCTCAGAAACCTCTGGATAGCCTTCACGATCTGCTTGACGAGCCATTGCCAAATACATACCTACTTCTGTGCATTCACCAGTAAAGTGATCTTTCAAGCCCTGAAGTACGAAAGCGCCTTCCTCACCTTCTGGGATTGCCTTCGCAACACCTACTTCGTGTTCACAAGCGAAATTCAGTCCTTCAGTTTCTTCCTTCATCTTGAACTTAGAGCCAGGAACTTTACACTGTGGACACTTCTCTGGAGGGTTCTCTCCCTCATACACATAGCCACACACGGGGCATACCCATTTTTTTGCCATAATTGTTAGAGTTTTTAAGTTAGTAATATACTTAGTTAACGCTCTTCTTCATCAACGAGTGGGTCAGTCACAACTCCTCGTTTTCTTGAATTAAGTTTGCAAATATACGAATAAGTGAATACAAAACAAAGAAAAAAGGATTTTTTTTCATTTTTTTATACCTTTATCTCCAAAGAAGACAAAAAGGCTCCGACACTTTTCAGTATCGAAGCCCTTTTCATTATATATACTTTTTCCTCTTCAAATGGAGAGAAATCGCGCAGCACGTGGGTTGCTTACATCATGCCGCCCATGCCTGGAGCACCCATTGGCATCTCAGGCTTGTCTTCCTTAGCGTCGCAGATAACACACTCAGTAGTGAGGAACATACCTGCGATAGAAGCAGCGTTCTCGAGCGCTACACGACAAACCTTGGCTGGGTCAATGATACCTGACTCACGAAGGTTTTCGTAAGCATCCTTGCGAGCGTTGTAGCCGAAGTCACCCTTCTGGTTGCGAACCTTCTCAACCACTACAGAGCCTTCCAAACCTGCGTTCTCCACAATCTGACGGAGAGGCTCCTCGATGGCACGCTTCACAATCTTGATACCAGTGGTCTCATCAGCGTTGTCTCCTTCAAGACCTTCGAGGCTTTCGAGTGAACGGATGAAAGCAACACCACCACCAGGCACGATACCTTCTTCGATGGCTGCACGAGTAGCACAGAGTGCATCGTCCACACGGTCCTTCTTCTCCTTCATCTCCACTTCAGATGCAGCACCTACATAGAGGACAGCCACACCACCAGAAAGCTTAGCCAGACGCTCCTGAAGCTTCTCCTTGTCGTAGTCAGAAGTGGTGTTCTTGATTTCGTTCTTGATCTGGTTCACGCGATCCTGGATGTTCTCCTTCTGACCCTTACCGCCAACGATAGTCGTGTTGTCCTTGGTGATAGTCACCTTCTCAGCAGAACCCAGCATTTCGATCGTTGCCTGCTCGAGCTTCAAGCCCTTCTCCTCAGAGATTACGACACCACCTGTCAGCACAGCGATATCTTCCAGCATAGCCTTGCGACGGTCGCCAAAGCCAGGAGCCTTCACAGCACAAATCTTGAGTTGAGCACGCAGACGGTTCACAACGAGAGTAGTCAATGCCTCGCTCTCTACATCCTCAGCAATCACGAGGATTGGACGACCTGTCTGAGCAGCAGGGTTCAAGATAGGCAAGAACTCCTGCAAGTTGCTGATTTTCTTGTCGTAGATAAGGATGAGTGGGTTCTCCATCTCACACTCCATCTTCTCTGTGTTGGTCACGAAGTAAGGAGAGAGATAACCACGATCGAACTGCATACCTTCCACCACACCAATGGTAGTTTCACGGCTCTTTGCCTCCTCGATGGTGATGACACCATCCTTGCTCACCTTCTTCATAGCATCAGCAATCAACTTACCGATTTCGCTGTCGTTATTGGCAGATACAGTAGCCACCTGCTCAATCTTGTCGTAGTTGTCACCCACCTGCTCGCTCTGAGCCTTGATGTGCTCAACCACCTTAGCAACAGCCTTGTCGATACCACGCTTCAGGTCCATTGGATTAGCACCAGCAGCCACATTCTTCAAACCTGTAGCCACGATGCTCTGTGCCAATACAGTAGCTGTCGTAGTACCATCACCAGCATCGTCGCCAGTCTTGGAAGCTACGCTCTTCACCAACTGAGCACCCGTATTCTGGAAAGCATCAGCCAGTTCAATTTCTTTCGCTACTGTCACACCATCCTTTGTGATGTGAGGAGCACCAAACTTCTTTTCGATGATTACGTTACGTCCTTTAGGACCCAGTGTCACCTTCACTGCATTTGCCAGCTCGTCCACACCCTTTTTCAGCTGCTCACGAGCCTCAATATTGAATTTCAATTCTTTAGCCATTTTCTTTAAGAATTTAAGAGTTGAGGAATTGAAAAATTGAAGTTCATTCGAATGCTCTGACAGAAAAATACTTCAATTCTTCAATCTTTTAATTTTTCAATTTTACTTTAGGATTGCCAAAACGTCACTTTGTCTCATCATCAGGTACTTCACACCTTCATATTCGAGCTCAGTGCCTGAGTACTTGCCATAGAGGACTTGGTCGCCAACCTTGACTACCATTTCCTCGTCCTTCGTACCGTTGCCACAAGCAACAACTTCGCCCTGCAGGGGCTTTTCCTTTGCAGTGTCTGGAATGATGATTCCGCCAACTGTCTTTTCTTCAGCAGGTTTTGGGAGCACCAGCACCCTGTCTGCCAATGGTTGAATGTTCATAGTCTTTTCGTTTTTAGAGTTTATATTATTAATATTGTATAGACTTCAAAATCCACAGAAACCTATCAACAAAGAACATACCACCCTGAAAACGAACTGACAAGGGGTGACAAAGTGACATAAGAGGGTGACAAAAAGGGAGAAAAGTCACTTCTATACAACGTAGCTGTTTGATAAGACAAGAATTATCCAGAGAGATATCACTTTGGGGTAAAAATAATGGTTTGTGATAAAAAAGTGTGAAAATATTGCAAAAATTCAGAGATTATTAATTTTATTTTATAGAAAATACCTAAATTTGTAAACCAAACTTTATAAAATCGCATAATTCTTATTAAATTTAATTTATATGAGTATTAGTAAAGATGTCATCAAGCAGTGCGTGATTAGTAAGCAGCGCGAAGTGGATGAGGCGGTGATTGTGAACCGTCCTATAGACTTTGAAGAAAATGGCAACTATGTGATAGTTGGCGTGAGGCATGCGGGTAAGTCGTACCTGCTGTATCAACGTGTGCGACAACTACAGGCTGCAGGAAAGGGATGGGACGAGATTCTGTTTGTGGACTTTGAGGATGAGCGTCTGGCAGAATTTCAGACAGAGGACTTCAACAGTCTGCTGGAGGCCCATCTGGAACTGTATGGCAAGAAGCCTGTGGTATTTCTGGACGAGGTGCAGAACATTCCACACTGGGATAAGTTCGTGCGGAGACTGACTGATGCTAAATATAGAGTATATGTAACGGGCAGCAATGCGAAGATGCTAAGCAAAGAGGTGGCAACGACATTGGGCGGACGCTTCTTCATTTATGATGCGTACCCATATTCATTCAAAGAGTATCTGGCAGCGCAGCAGGTGGAACTGAGGGAGCATTGGGAGTATGACACGATTCAGAGAAGCGAGGTGAAGCGACATCTGAATGAGTACTTCTATTACGGTGGTCTACCAGAGATCCTGTCGTTTAAGAACAAGCGGGCTATGCTTTCTAGCTTGTACCAGAAGATTTACCTGGGTGACATCTGTGCCCGAAACAACATTAAGAACGACAGAGTGTTGAACATCCTGATTAAGAAGATGGCAGAGAGTGTGAAGCAACCGCTGTCGTATAACAGGCTGAAGAACGTAATAGTGGCAACGGGGGCGCCTATCAGTGTGCCTACTACGATAGACTATGTGGATTACACCTCTGATAGTTGGCTAATACTGCCCATGGAGAACGAGGTGGGGAAGCTGACGGAGAAGGAAACACAGAAGAAATACTATTTTGTTGACAACGGACTGCTGAACCTGTTCTTAATGAACTCAGAGACATCACTACTGGAAAACATGGTAGCGGTGGAGCTGTGCAGGAAGTTTGGCAAGAAGAATGTGTTTTTCCTGAATGCGGAGAAAGAGATAGACTTCATTGTGCCTGATGAGAAGCTGGCCATTCAGGTGTCGTATAGCATCAAGGAGGAGACCACTTACAATAGGGAGGTGCCGCCATTGGTGAAGTATGCCAAAGCGCATGAGGACTGGAAGTGCCTGCTGATTACTTATGATGAGGAGGGCACGGAAGAGGGAATACCCGTGGTGCCGGTGTGGAAGTGGCTGATGGAAGAGTGACTTCAGAAGATAGAATAATCACCCCCCATACAAAACAGCCTCTTCAAAAAGAGACGGCGGCTCTCTTACCTTTTGCCGTCGGCAATCCATTGCTTTGCCGTCGGCAATTTAAAACGAGGCCATACCATTTATGTTCCCTCGTGGGTGCGTAATTTTTCTCTCGTAGGGCTGCAATTTTTTCCCTTAAGGGTAACAATACTTTCCCTTAAAGGAAGCAAAAACTTCTGTGACTTAGAATTAGTTTTCTAAGAGGCAGATGTCCCCTCGCCTCCAATAACCCACCCTTATCGCTCAATAACCCCCGCTTATTTTCCAATAACCTGCCTCTGCTGAGAAATACTCGTGCCTTATTGAAAAAGAGCCAAATGCCAAATAAGAAATAAGCACCCCTCTTATTATATATATAATAATTATAGGGATAGAAGTAAATGGATAGGAACTTATATAATATATAATAACCATCCCTTCACGCTTATTTGGCATTTGGCGTTTGGCAGAATTTGTATTAAAATAGAATGAAATAAAGTTTTTGATAAGGGAGTCGACTCCCTTATTCATTGTTATTTCAAATATCCCTTATATGCCTTACTCATTATTTTTCTTTTCTTGACAACAACGTCAGGATTATCCTTCTTAACATAATATTTTGTTGTTGTTGGAGAGTAGATTCCTAAAGTTATGCCTGAAACAAATAAGTCACCAAATGTACGCTTGTTTTCAATAACATAATCTTGCGTGTTACCAATATAATGGCTAACATTGTTTTTGGAAACTATAAAACCTCCAAAAATATGAGTGTTGTGTGAACTTGCTACATGTACGAGATCATCATGTGATTTTACATTACCTACATACATCTTGTCACAAAAACAAGATGTTAACACCATTGATGTAATAATTGAAAAGATAATAGTTTTTTTCATAATATTCAAATTTGAAAAAGAAAGGCGGAACCGTTCGATGCTTATCAGAAGCTCGGTTACCGCCAAGTAGACCTATTACACAACAAGCAAGAACAGCCCACGCCTAACGATGTGAGTCTTTCGTCTGCTTGTTCTCGTGTAATGAATGTTTTGGCGGTATTCAGCTTCAAAGAACAAGAGCAAAAGCTCAAATCTATGTTATAAGTACGAACAGAAACGCTATTCTGTAAGTTAATAATTGATTGAATTAAACTCAAGTGACCAAGTAAGACGTCTAAGCCTCAACAAGGTCGGTTAGCGTACTTTCTTTTTATTTCATTGGCAATTGGTTTTAAAAGATTGACTTAGGTTTATTTATTGTTCGTTTTGCAAAATTAGCTATTTTTTCAATACACACAAAATTTTATATCCTATTTTTGTTGTAATAATTGTTCGGCATGCTCCTTGGTCTTCACTTGCTTGCCAGCAAAGATCTGCTCAATGATACCCTCCTCATTAATAATAAAGGTGGTGCGGATGGTGCCCTCAGTCTTCTTGCCATACATCACTTTCTCACCCCAGGCACCCATAGCCTGCAACAACGTCTTATCTACATCAGCAATCAATGGGAAGGGTAATCCGTGTTTCTCCTTGAACTTCATGTGAGAAGCTGCAGAGTCCTTGCTAACACCCACTACCTCATAACCTGCACCTTGCAGTTCACCATAATGGTCACGCAAACTACAAGCCTCAGCTGTACAGCCACTCGTGTTGTCCTTTGGATAGAAATACAGCACTAGTTTACGTCCTTTGTAATCACTCAGACGGATGTCACGTCCCTGTTCATCCTTGCCCAGAATCTCGGGCGCTTTGTCTCCAATGTTCATAGTCATTTTGTTGTTTATCGCCACAAATTTACAATGTTTTTCTTTTCCTACCAATTCTTTTTAAATATTTTTCTTACCTTTGTGCCATGATAGCAAACCTGTAAAAACGAACATGACATGAAGATGGATCAGTGGATGAAGAGCCTTGCTTTGTGCTGCATGGCTTTGATATTGTCCACACAAACACAAGCACAGGAACACGTGAACGGTCAGTTGTGGATGGATACTGAAGGCAACCACATCAATGCACATGGTGGTAACATCATCCAGTACAACAACACCTACTATTGGTATGGAGAGAATCGCCCTTACAGTGGTGGAAGCACTGAGACAGGCATTGCTGTCTATTCTTCTGCTGATTTGAAGACGTGGAAGAATGAGGGGATAGCATTGGCAACAAGTCAAGAGGCTGGACACGACATTGAGAGGGGCTGCATCATGGAGCGTCCCAAGGTGCTCTACAACAAGAAGACGAAGAAGTTTGTGATGCTCTTCCATCTTGAACTGAAGGGACGTGGCTATGAGGCTGCCAGGGTGGCTTTTGCTGTGAGCGATTCACCCACAGGACCTTTCCAATTTCTCCGCAGTCAACGCATCCATGCCAACCAATGGCCTTTCGATATGGATGAGCAAGCCACCAAGGAGGCACAGAAGACAGATGCTTCCCAGTGGAAAGAGTGGTGGAACGATGCATGGCGAAAGGAAGTGAACAAGGGCATGTATCTGTGGAGAGACATGAAGGGAGGACAGATGAGTCGTGACATGACTGTGTATGTGGATGATGACGGCAAGGCATACCACATCACTTCTTCACAAGAGAACCTCACCCTGTTGGTGAGTGAACTGACAGACGATTACCTGAACTTCACAGGCAAATATAATATGGTGGCACCAGGAGGTCAGAACGAAGCCCCTTGCATCTTCAAGCACAACGGCACTTATTGGCTCATCTGTTCTGGTTGTACGGGGTGGTCACCCAACGAAGCCCGCATGTTTAGTGCCAAAAGTATCTGGGGACCTTGGAAACAGCATCCCTCTCCTTTTATCGGCACTGCCACAGGGTACAACAATATGCCTGCCAACAAAACTTTCGGAGCACAGGGCACCTACATCTATCAGATGAACGGCAAACCTATCTTCATGGCTGACATCTGGAATCCCCGCCATCTCTCCCAAAGTATGCACCTCTGGCTCCCCATCGAATTTGATGCCAATGGTGTGCCTGTCATCCGTTGGGCAGACAAGTGGTAATCAGCCTTCCAAGAGATCGCTTACTTGATGACTGCCTCCATCTTGGGGACAATCTGCTTGCGTGACAAATCTTCCTTCGTATAGGTCACTCCTTCGCGCTGAGAGGTTCCAAAGATGGCTTCAGCTATCTCCTTCGTGCCTTCACCATAGTAGATGAAGTAGATACCATTTTGTATGTAAGGACTGAGAGCTTGCGTAGGGTCTGGATTCGGCACCATATTGTCAATCTTCGCAAAGACCATCTCAAGGTTGTTCTTTGCCATCACTTCGGGCATGACTGCCAGCATTCTGTCCATAAAGGCATTCATCTCACTTTGTTTGTATTCTAAACTACCTATGCCAACACGGTGTCCTTTCATGTCGTAGTTCTTATAATCAGACTCAAAGATTTCAATGTCTTTCATGCCATCGTAACTGCTGGCTGCTTCTTGCATGGCATAGTTGATTTTTGCCACAGAATCAGCTGAAAGACCTAATTGACTGGTCAGCGCTGTCCATACAATGGTATCAATGCCACATGTCGTACTCTTTGAGAGGTTGCGTGTATCGCTCAAGATACCTGCTAGCATAATATGAGCAGTCTCTCTGTCAATGGGTACACCCAACTCTTGGTACATTTCATAGATGATGGTGTTGGTGGATCCCACCATTTCTCGACGAACGTATGGAACATCAGCATCATGGATGTCACCCTCTGTATGGTGGTCTATCTTCTGCAGGATGATAGCCTCTCTGGCACCATCCACACATTGTGCATAATCACCATGATCTGTCAGGATGAGTCGTGTCTGTGGTACAACAGATGTCTTCAGTTCGGGTACATCAAAACCAAACAACTGAGAGATGTATGCTGTCTCTCTATTCATCTTGCTCGACACCTTTGCCTTGCAATTATAACCTAATGAACGCATCAACTTGGCATACGACAATGCTGATGTCACAGCATCCACATCAGGTGTCTTGTGACCATAGATAAAGCACGTGTCTGTACCCCAGTTCAGAGTCTTAAGTGTATCTCGGAAGTCTGATCCTGACTTTTGAACCACATTGTTGTCATCCGAACAAGCTGAGAACACAGCTAGACCACAAATGGTTAACGTAACTAACCACAGGTTGAGTAAAGATTTTCTATTCATCATGTTTCGATGTTTGTATGGCTTGCCCAAATTCTCGGGCGCCTTGTCTCCAATGTTCATAGTCATTTTATTTTTTCTTGCCACAAATTTACAACGTTTTTCTTATCCTACCAATTCTTTTTAAATATTTTTATTACCTTTGCAACCACTAAACCAAACTAACAATCAATTATGAAACTTAAATTCTTTTTACCTTTCTTGGCTTTGATGGCCGTTTCAAGTGCATTAATGTCATGTAGTGATGATAATGATGGTGACAATAATGATGTATCTTCTGCAGATCCTTTGATGCTGGAAAGCTTTGTTCTGGATGGGATGGAAGAATCAACCATCACACGTTCTGGTGTTGGTGTGGATTTTCCTGACAGCGTGAAGTTCCTGGTCTATTTCCAAAACAATGGATTGCCTCAGGGAGACCATAAATATGATATAGGTGTGGCATTATACAATACGAATAATCAGAGAATAAAGACTTATGCTCTCTATGATACTATCCCTTGCACGTATGGCAAATCTTACAAGATGGATGATAAGATACAGCTGTCGAAAGATCTCAGTAATGGCACTTATCTGTTGAAGCCTATTTGTAAGGTGACTGGTGATAAAGAATGGAAAGATATGAAATTGGCTGATGATTTTGCCTTGAGCATCACTATCTCTGACAAACAGGCACAACTGAAAGAGGCATTCAAGGATATCATCAAACTGATGAATATCGCTTACAATAAGACTGAAGTGGCTCAAAACGAAAAATTCAAGGTAACTTTGAATCTTTATGGTAACAACACTTATAAATCCATTCCTGTCTTCCTGGCTCATAAGAATGAGAATAATACTTACCAAAAACTGACAGGTGAGACTTGGACACCTGATCAAAAGGGAGAAGGTACTGTCACCTTGTCTTATGCTCCTACTGAAGTAGGTAAACAAACTTATTATATCATTACTCCTGTGAGCGAAGAACCTTTGGCACAATTCAGCATCATCACCAAGGGACAAACTTACGAGATGACTGTAGATAACATTGCTGATGAAGTTGAATACATTCTTGATGACAACGCCATCAAGGGTACGATGATTTCGAAGAACTTTGATGATAAAGTTTCTTCTCAAGATATTTATGCGATGTTGATCACCATCGATATGGAAACTTTCGATTTCAAGGTTGATTCCCTCTTTAAGAATCCTCAGGAATATCAGAAGATTCATTTCTCTACGCCAAGTCTGGGAGAAGAAAAGATTCCTTTCAGCTTCACCAACCTCAATTATGACAGTTACTATGGTGTCACTTATGGCATCAAGGACAAAGATGGCAAGTTTGTAGATATTAGTGGAAACGGTATGTTCATGTTATTCACCACCCCATCAGATCCAGAGAATAATGGAGCAAAACGGAGAGTGATGAAATCTCATGCTTACCTGAATAAAATCAGTTACCTGAATGGTAAGAAAGTGATGTGGAAGAAATAACCAAATTCACCCATACAAATCAAGCGATATGTTCACCCAACGAACATATCGCTTTTTTTATCATCCTATCATTATATATATTCTTTTTTATTTTTAATTTTAAAAGAATTATATGATGATATTACTAGCGTGTTGATAATGTGGATAAGTTTTCTAAGTAGTATGTAAATCAAGTAATTAGATTGTGTAAAACTAGTAGATATGGTATGGAAAAATTTTTGATAAAAAATAATAACTTTTTTTGGTGGTTTGAAAATGATGGAGGTATAAAAATTGTGATGAAATATCAAAAAAAAATTATTAGAAGTTATTAAAAAGTTATAAATAGAGTTATGAACAATGTTGTCAACATCTCATGATTATTTCACATTCAGTTTTATTGTCTCAGAAGTTCCATGAATCGCTTTTTCATGGCTTCTTTAAGTTCGTTATCATTCAGAATGAAGTCGTTAACCACTTGTTCGAAAGCTTGTTCTGCTTTCACTCTCATCTGAGCTTTACCTGCTCGCAATCCAGAAGAAAGTTCAGTTTTTGGCAATAGTTGTCTGTTGAAGTTTCCGTCGCTCATGATTATGTTGATAAGTTTGTTGATAGTTATTGTTGATAATCTGTGAATAACCTTGTTGATAAGTTGTTAATAAGTGGCAAATTTACAGGTTTTCTTTGACATTGCAAATATTTGAGAATTAAAATGATTGAATATTTTTCATTTCCAATATTTCTTCCTAATTTTGCAAGTGTTAATAACTAAGTGGATAAGTTATGAAAGATCTGTTGATAACTGATGAAAAGTATATGAGAAGATGTATTCAACTTGCTAAAAACGGGATGTTGAATGCACAACCTAATCCAATGGTGGGTGCTGTGATTGTATATGATGATAAAATCATTGGAGAGGGTTATCATGTGCGTTGTGGAGAAGGTCATGCAGAAGTGAATGCTTGTGCATCTGTGAAGCCAGAGAATGAACACTTGTTGAAAGACAGCACGATTTATGTTAGTTTGGAACCTTGCAGTCATTATGGCAAGACACCTCCTTGTGCTGACTTGTTAGTAAGTAAAGGTTTTAAGCGTTGTGTGATTGGTTGTCAAGATCCATTTGCCAAAGTGCAAGGAAGAGGTATTAAGAAGTTGAAAGATGCTGGTATCGAAGTAACTGTAGGTGTGTTGGAAGAAGAATGCAAGGCACTCAACAAGCGCTTCATGACTTATCATGCCCAGCAGCGTCCTTTTGTCACATTGAAATGGGCAGAATCAGCAGATGGTTTCATTGACGGACATATTTCCAATGCTTACACCCAGATGATTTGCCACAAACGTCGGGCAGAACATCAAGCCATCTTGATAGGAAGAAAGACCTTTGAAGTGGATCATCCTTCCTTGAATGTGCGTGAATGGATAGGTAAATCACCTAAACGATATGTGGTGTCTTCTCAACCATTGACGCTCCCAGAAGGTTTTCATTTGGTTCAATCCGCAGATGTTGCCAACATTCTTCATCAACTTGATGAAGATGGCATCCAGACAGTACTTGTAGAGGGAGGTGCAGAATTGCTTCAGTCGTTTATTGATAGTGGCTTGTGGGATGAATGTTACGTCGAAAAGGGAGTGAATACTATCAATGGAAAGATCAAAGCTCCTGTGCTTTCTGAAGCAGCCAAATTGAAAGCAATCAATACCGCTTTCGGACAACCCATTGAAGAATATGTGAAAGCCTGAGGTTTTTATTCCATCAGAGGCACACCATACACAGACGCTTCTATATTATCCCCATTCAAGGCAGGAATGGCTAAACGTGAAGCGATAGCCAGTGTCAGTACTGAAATCTTCACATCAGGCGCTTTAGCCAACTCTTTGGCACAAGAAGCAATCGTGGCTCCTGTGGTGGTCACATCATCCACAAGAAGAACGTGCTTTCCTTTGATTTTTTCAGGATGTATGAGTTGGAAAATATCCGATACATTATCCGATCGTTGGTGAGCATTGAGATGCGTTTGTGAAGGATTGTTCTTGGTTCGCTTCACCACACGCTTATCAACAGGAATTCCCGTGATTTCGCTGATACCCTTACAAATATAGTGACTTTGGTTGTAGTGTCGTTTCAACTGTCTTTTCCAATGAAGCGGCAAGGGAATGAGTATATCGATATCATCAAAGAAATGGTACTCCTGCAACTCTTTCGCATAAATTCTTGCCAAATAGTGCCCTATTTCTGGATGATTCCAATACTTGATATGATAGATGATATGTCGTGTTTTCTCTCCATCGTGATGAAACATCGATACTGCTTTTTCGATGGGAAACAAGCCCCAAAACTGCTTCTCCAACAAGCTATGTTCCACCAAATGATACTCTGTGAAAGGTAAGTGCATGAAACAGCGTGTACAAATGTGCTTTTCCTGCCCCATCAACCTTTCCCCACACATGATGCAATGTCTGGGCATCAAGAAATCAAAGATGTCAGTCAATACACTCATCCAAATCTCCTACTACCTTGACAATATCATCCATCTGAAATCCTCTTCCTAAAGCGAAGCGGATGAGTTTTCCCCTGATTTCATATTCGTTCTTTCCTTTCACTGATGGGCGTTTCTTTTGGATGAGTTCACGCAGGGTGTTCAGGTTGTCTTCTTCTTGCAGCTCCTCCAATCCCATCTCAATATGCCGTTGGACAATCTTCTTCTTCCTCAGTTCCAGTTCAATCTTCACCCTACCCCAATGGTTATAGCGAAATTTATCCCTCACAAATGCCCTTGCAAAGCGTTCCTCATCAATGAATCTTTCCTTCACCAATCGTGCCACAATCTTTTCAGCCACTTCCTGAGCGACCTCCCATCGTTTCATCTTCATCATCACATCATGACAGCATTGTTCACTCATCGCACACAGCGCAGAAAGCTTCTGATAAGCCTCCTGCTCCGTGTAGATGTGTTTCTTCTTTTCCATCTGATACAATGATTGAAGTGAAGACAAAGCCTTTCAGCGCTTCTTCGTCTTGGATTCCAGATAGGTCTTCAGGTCTTCCAAGCTCTTGTGTTCCGTAATGTCATATTCGGCTTCTCCATAGTTGCCTTGCACGAGCGTGACTGTACCGTCCTTGGCAAGATAGAAAGCATCAAAGCCAAAAAATTTCTTGACGAACGAAACACGTTTGCGAGGTTCCTGTCCCAGCACCACTGAATAGAATTCCTTGCGGGTGTCGCAACCCACCTGCAGCAGCGAACGGATATCATACCAATCACCCAACACTTGCTGGGCAGTGTCAATCTTCGTTGTATTGTTAGTCACACACACCAGCACCTTATTCTTCTTGTGACGTTCAGAACGAGGCTTCTTCTCCCTCACCTTGAACTGATCAAAACCTTCGCCCCACACACCACTGGCATCCGTCATGCTGACAAAAGCGTAAGGGTCAATCTGCTGAATCATGCGTTGCATCATCGTTTGTTCACGACGACGAATGATGCTGACAATCACCTTTCGGTCAGTATGCGTAAACCATCCCTCTCCATCCAATACCGTCACACCATGATGAGTTGCCACGATGGCATCAGCAATAGCATCAGGATTGCGAGAGAAAATCATGAATTGCACTGACTGATGGCGGCGACGGATACAATAATCGAGTGTCATCGAACTGATGAACAACATCACAAAGCCGAAGATCACCCGGAACCAATCGTGGAAGATGAAGTAGCAAGAAGAAATGACGATGAAGTCCAAGACCATCAGTATGGAACCGATGGAGGAGGTGCGATATTTCCTGACAATCAGGGCAATGATGTCAGCACCTCCTGTCGAGCCGTTATGCTCAAAACACAACGACAATCCCACTCCTTGACAGATGGCTCCCAAAACACACGCCATGAAAGACTCGTCGCCAATCAGTTTGGGCAGCATCATTGTTCCTGGGTTGGCAGGGTCAGGCGTCTCTATGAGTCGTTGTATGAACCACAACGTGAATGTCATGAGGGCAACGGCATAGATGGTCTTGATACAGAAACGGATGCCCAACATCTTCACCGCCAGAATCAGCAGGAAGATGTTGACAGTCACATACGTCACTTGCACTTCCACCCCTGTCGTGTAGTAGATGATGGATGCAATACCCGCCACACCACCAATGGTCAAGCTGTATGGCAGCATGAACACTGTCATGCCGATAGAATACAGGAGGACACCTAAGGCAATGAGGGCGTAATCCTTCAGTTCTGCACACCAACCTCCAGAGAAGGAGAGCTTGCGAAATGTCGAGCTTTGCTCAGTCATTTATTTCTTCAATACCACGTTGATCATCTTGCCAGGCACCACAATGACTTTTGCCACTGTGAAGCCTTCCATCCACTTCGCTGATTGTGGGTCGGCAAGTGCAGCCTTTTCAGCTTCTTCCTTCGTGACATTGGCAGGAAATTCCAATGGGAAACGTGCCTTGCCGTTGAA
This sequence comes from uncultured Bacteroidales bacterium, assembly GCA_902768125.1. Classification (GTDB taxonomy): domain Bacteria; phylum Bacteroidota; class Bacteroidia; order Bacteroidales; family Bacteroidaceae; genus Minthosoma. The sequence continues at coordinate 27,455 of CACXKA010000019.1, forward strand.
TGCCACCATCATCTTCACAGAATCCTCCACCAGATAATCTTCGTTGAAGGCTGGCCAAGGTGCATCACAAACAGTGGTGTTGTTGCCAAGCAAGTGCCACAATTCCTCAGCCAAGTGAGGACAGAAGGGTGCCAAGAGGATGACAAGTGCTTCCTTCACCTCGCGGCTCGTGCTCTTCAACTTCGTGAGTTCGTTGAGGCACACCATGAAGGCAGCGATGGAGGTGTTATAGGAGAACACTTCGATGTCTGCTGTCACCTTTTTGATGAGCGTGTGGAGGGCTTTGAGTTCCTCCTTGGAGGCAGCACCATCGGTGGCATTGATTGTACCGTCTTCGTTGGTCATGAACTTCCAGAGTTTCTTCAGGAAGCGGTGACAACCGTCGATACCGTTCGTGTCCCAAGGCTTGCTTTGTTCTACAGGACCGAGGAACATTTCATAGAGACGCAGGGTGTCAGCACCAAACTTCTCTACAATCATATCGGGATTCACCACGTTGAACATCGACTTCGACATCTTCTCCACTGCCCATCCGCAGATGTACTTGCCCTCGTCGTTGAGGATGAATTCAGCGGTGGCATATTCAGGACGCCAAGCCTTGAAAGCCTCCACGTCGAGGATATCGGCACTCACGATGTTCACATCCACATGAATAGGCGTCACGTCGTAACCATCCTTCTTGTCGAAAGAGACAAACGTGTTCGTGTCCTTGATGCGATACACAAAGTTGCTTCGTCCCTGAATCATACCCTGATTGATGAGTTTCTGGAATGGCTCTTCCTTGCAGGAAACGCCCAAGTCGAAGAGGAACTTGTTCCAGAAACGGCTATAGATCAAGTGACCAGTTGCGTGTTCGCTACCACCTACATAGAGATCCACATTCTGCCAGTACTCATCTGCTGCCTTGCTGACGAGTGCCTCTGTGTTGTGTGGGTCCATATAGCGGAGATAGTAAGCAGAGCTACCAGCAAAACCAGGCATCGTGTAGAGCTCGATGGGGAACACCGTCTTGTTGTCAATCTTGCTGTTCTCCACAATCTTCTTGTTCACTTCGTCCCAAGCCCAAACGGTGGCATTGCCGAGTGGTGGTTCTCCTGTTTCAGTAGGCAGGAACTTATCTACCTCAGGCAGTTCGATAGGCAGGCATTCCTCTGGAATCATCGTTGGGATGCCGTTCTTGTAATAGACAGGGAAGGGTTCGCCCCAATAACGCTGACGGGAGAAGATGGCATCGCGCAGACGGTAGTTCACCTTCACACGACCCAATCCTGCTTCCTTCACATACTTCTTGGTGGCAGCAATGGCTTCCTTCACAGTCAATCCGTTGAGGCTGAAGTCAATGAATGGCTTCACATCCTGGCGAGGTGAGTTGGTCACGATACCTTCCTTGGCATCGTAGCTCTCTTCGCTGATGTCGGCACCCTCAATCAATGGGATGATGGGGAGGTTGAAGTGCTTGGCAAAAGCGTAGTCACGAGAGTCGTGAGCAGGCACAGCCATGATGGCACCCGTACCATATCCAGCCAACACATATTCTGAAATCCAGATAGGATTCTTTTCGCCTGTGAAAGGATTGATGGCATACGAACCTGAGAACACACCCGTCACCTTGTGGTCAATCATGCGTTCACGTTCTGTACGACCTTTCACGTACTTGATATACTCCTCCACAGCGGCTTTCTGTTCAGCTGTCGTCACCTTCTCCACCAGTTCACTCTCAGGAGCCAGCACCATGAAAGTCACACCAAACATCGTGTCAGCACGGGTGGTGAAGATCGTGAAGCTTTCGTCTGAATCAGCAATCTTGAATTTCACCTCAGTACCTTCCGAACGACCAATCCAGTTCTTCTGGGTTTCCTTGATGGAGTCGCTCCACTGGATGGTCTCCAAACCGTCGAGCAGACGCTGTGAGTAAGCACTTACACGGAGGCACCACTGACGCATCTTCTTCTGCTCCACAGGGAATCCACCACGCACACTCACGCCGTCCACCACTTCATCATTCGCCAACACAGTGCCCAAACCTGCACACCAGTTCACCATCGTCTCGCCCATGAAGGCAATGCGGTAGTTCATCAGCACGTCACTCTTCTGCTTCTCATCCATTGCCTTCCATTCGGCAGCCGTGAAGGTGAGGTTTTCTGTCTGAGCCACATCGAGGTCTTCTGTACCCTTCTCCTCGAAGCGTTCAATCAGCTTTTCGATGGGTTGCGCTGCCTGGCACTTGTTGCAGAAGAACGAGTTGAACATCTTCTGGAAAGCCCACTGTGTCCACTTGTAGTAGTTGGGGGCACAAGTACGCACTTCCCTGTCCCAGTCAAAGCAGAAGCCAATCTTGTCCAACTGCTCACGATAGCGGTCAATGTTGGCAAAGGTGGTCTTCTCAGGATGCTGACCTGTCTGGATGGCATACTGTTCAGCGGGCAAGCCGTAAGCGTCATATCCCATAGGGTTCAGCACATTGAATCCCTGCAGACGCTTGAAACGGGCATAGATGTCGCTGGCAATGTAACCCAGTGGGTGTCCCACATGCAGACCTGCACCGCTTGGATAAGGGAACATGTTCAGCACATAGAACTTGGGTTTGCTGTTATCTTCGGCAACCTTGTAGGTTTTCTCTTCCACCCACTTCTGTTGCCATTTTTTCTCTATCTCTCTGAAATTGTATTCCATTGTCTTGTCTTTTTTACAACACCTTAATCAGTTCCACATCAAAGATGAGTGTGGCGAATGGAGGAATAGATGCACCTGCCCCACCCTCTCCATAGGCGAGCATGTAAGGGATGTAGAAACGGAACTTGGCTCCCTCTGACATGAGCTGCACACCTTCCGTCCAGCCAGCGATGACCTGCTGAAGACCGAAGTCTGCTGGTGCGTTGCGCTTGTAGCTGCTGTCAAAGATGGTGCCGTCGAGCAGACGACCCTCGTAGTGGCAACGAACGGTGTCGGTTGCCTTGGGTTGCTTGCCAGTGCCTTCAGTGAGCACTTCGTACTGAAGACCGCTCTTGGTCACGATGACGCCTTCCTTCTTGGCATTCTCTGCCAGGAACTTCGCACCCTCTTCCTTGGCTGCCTTGCCAGCGGCTGCCTTGGCGGCATTCTGCTTCTGTTCCAATTCACGGAAGAAAGCATTCACAATCTGCTGACCTTCCTGATGGCTCACCTGAAGCTGATTGTCTTCGAGCACATCCGTGATAGAAGCTGCGAAATCGTTGATGACGAGTTTACCTTTGAGTCCCATTTGCTTGAGCTGCTGACCGATGCCAAGACCAAGCGCATAACTGAATTTGTCCATATTATTTTCGTTGTTTCGTTTTTAGTTTTATCGTTCTTGATTGAAAATCGGCTGCAAAGTTAGTCAATTTTCGCCAAAAATGCCTAACTTTGCACCAAATTAAGTGACAGATTATCAGAAAAAGAACAAGATATGGCATTAAAAGCTGGAATTGTGGGTTTGCCGAATGTGGGTAAGTCAACACTTTTTAATTGTTTGTCGAGCGCAAAAGCGCAGGCAGCGAATTTTCCTTTTTGTACGATTGATGCGCAGTTGGGTCAGGTGAGTGTGCCTGACGAGCGACTGACGAAATTGGCGGAGTTGGTGCATCCGGGCAGGATTGTGCCAGCCGTGTGCGATATTGTCGATATTGCTGGTTTGGTGAAGGGTGCCAGTCAGGGTGAAGGTCTTGGAAATCAGTTCTTGGGCAACATCCGTGAGTGCGACGCCATCATCCATGTGCTCCGTTGTTTCGACAATGGCAACATCGTGCATGTCGATGGTTCCGTTGACCCTGTGCGCGACAAGGAGATTATCGACACCGAGTTGCAGCTGAAAGACCTCGAAACCGTTGAGCAGCGCATCAAGAAGACCGAGAAGTTGGCGAATGTGGGACACGACAAGAACGCCAAGGTGGAATATGGGCTGTTGCTTCGCTACAAGGAAGCTTTGGAGAAAGGCTTGTCTGCCCGTACCGTTCAGCCAGAGAACGACGAAGAGGTGGTGGCTGCCAAGAATATGTTCCTGCTGACTACCAAGCCTGTGCTCTATGTGTGCAACGTTGATGACGCGAGTGCCAAGACAGGCAATGCCTACGTGGAAAAAGTGCGTGAAGCCATCAAGGGCGAAGATGCCGAGTTGATGATCATCAGTGCCCAGACAGAAGCCGACATCGCCGAGTTGGAAAGCTACGAGGAAAAGCAGATGTTCCTCGACGACTTGGGTTTGGAAGAGAGTGGTTGCAACCGACTCATCAAGGCCATCTACTCGCTGCTCAACCTGCAGACCTTCATCACCGCTGGTGAAATGGAAGTGAAGGCATGGACGGTGCGCAAGGGATGGAAGGCTCCTCAGTGTGCTGGTGTCATCCACACCGACTTCGAGAAAGGTTTCATCCGTGCTGAGGTCATCAAGTACGACGACTACATCAAATATGGCAGCGAAGCAGCAGTTCGTGAGGCTGGCAAGCTGGCTGTGGAAGGCAAGGACTATGTGGTGCAGGACGGCGACATCATGCACTTCAGATTTAATGTATAATTATGGTTGGTTTCATCGATTGGCAGCCCTCCGTTGAGGTTTTTTCGATAGGTTCGTACAGCGTTCGTTGGTACTCCATGCTGTGGTGCCTCGGCTTGCTGTTTGCCTATCTGATAGTGCAACGACTCTACAAGCACCAGAAGATAGAGGAAGAGAAGTTTGAACCCCTCTTCTTCTATTGCTTCGTGGGTGTGCTCGTGGGAGCCCGACTGGGTCATTGCATCTTCTACGAACCCGACTACTACCTGACGAGTGGCAAGGGATTCATTGAGATGCTCGTCCCCTTCCACCAACTGTCCGACGGCTCTTGGAAATTCACGGGATATGAAGGACTTGCCTCGCATGGCGGCACCATCGGCTTGATCATCGCTATGATGCTCTATTGGCGCAAGATGAAGCTCAAACCTTGGGTGGTGATGGACAACATCGCCATTTCCGTGCCAGCCACCGCCTGCTGCATCCGTATGGGCAACCTGATGAACTCCGAAATCATCGGCAACCCCACCGATTTGGCTTGGGGCTTCATTTTCCATACGCGCGAAGCCCTCGTTGATGGAGCACTCGCACCCCGACATCCTGCCCAGCTCTACGAAGCCATCGCCTACCTCGTTATTTTCGTCGCTGGCGCGTTGATTTACTGGCAGTGGTACAAGTCCCAGGGCATGCCAGAAAAATCGCCTATAGCCGTCGGAACAGGCTTTTATTTCGGTTTCTGCCTCGCCACCATCTTCACCTTCCGCTTCTTCGTCGAGTTCTTGAAGAAAGAACAGGTGAGTTTCGAACAGGGCATGCCACTCGACATGGGGCAACTCCTCTCCATCCCCTTCGTCATTTTAGGTGCCTGGTGCATGTGGAGAGCCAAGAAACAAGCAGCTTGAAATACAAGGAGAGACCCCATTCGGAGCCTCTCCTTTCTTTAACCTTGAACTCTTGTCAGCATGCAGGTAACTGCCAGCACGAAAGTGAGAGTTGTTCTTTTCATATTGTTGTTGGTTATTTGTTGTCCTTTGGTTTTAGTCTTTGCAATTTTTTCGTTTTTATAATTGATTGGGGAAGATGGGATTCAATGTAAGACGGATCGGAAACCATCTCATAGAACTTTTCATAGTGTTCGCCAAAGATACGACGCGCATAGGTTTCTTTATCAGCGCCACCTGAAGAGATCGTGATTGATGTGGATGTGGATCAGAAAACCGTCACTTGATCTGTAATACAGGGCACAAAGATAGTTGAAATCTTTTACGCATCCAAGACTTTGATGTTATTTTCTTATGGACTCATATCAATTCTATTGGTGATTTGTTCGTAATTCTTCTTTATATAATACATTATTCAATCTTTCTTCTTCGGTTCCTTGTTGAAGCGATAAATCACATGCAGGAGACCATAGGAGGGGATGACGTTGTAGAAGGCTTCGGTGCGTCCCTGGGCATTGACGTAGCGACGCACATTGGAGAGGTTGCCCAGCAAGTCGAAGCCGTCGAAGAGGATGGTCAGGTTCTGTTTGGGCAGACGTTTGGAGATGCGGGCGTTCCACACCAGTTCGTTCGTGTTCATGGAGGCTTCGCTGTATCCTCTGCGGCTATACATGGTCAGGTCGGTGCCCACCTGCATGTTCCAAGGCAGGTCTATCTGCCCAGTCACGCCATATTGGTAGGTGAAGGCGTTGATGTTGGTGAAATACTCACGGTCGCTGGTGGAATGCTGATAGGTCAGCTTACCGCCTGCACCAAACTCCATCTTGTCCGTAGGCCGCCAAGTCAGCGAGAGGTCTTCCGTCACGTTATGGGTTCTCACCACCGAGCGGGTGGCGACGAGGGTTTCGTTCGTGCCGTTCAAATCGACGCTGTGGTTGTAGCTGTAGTTGGCATTCTCCTTCACCCGCCACTTGTCATTCTTCGTCAGCGGGAAGTCGATGCCCGACCTGATGTTCATGTTCCAGTTGCCGTCCACATTGTCGGGTGTCACGGTTCTCACGCCCGTCTCCTTATTATAGATGTAGCTCATTGCCTCTGCATTTTGCACGATACCCACATTGGCATCGGCATTGAACATCGTCTTGCCGAACTTGTCTCTGTAAGACCCGTAGAAGGTATGGCGATGCGTGTTCTTCATGTGGGGATTGCCCAATGTGACGTAGAGCGGATTGCTGTCGTCGCGGATATTCAACAGGCTGGTCATCATCGGGGCAGAACTCTCCAGACGGTAATTGAAATCAATACTTCTTCCCCGTTTGAACAATGAATAATCACCTGTCACATCCATTCTGAAGAGTGCGGTGTTCCGTGTCATCAGCGTATCCACTTGCGTGCCGCGCTGATAGTCCATTTTCTCGTGGGCGAACGGCATAAGGAATTGTGCCATACAATAGGCATACCAGCTTTCGTCTTCGATTTCTTTCCCGTCTTTATCCTTGACATGCCCCCAGAAAGTCTTTGTGAGAGCGATTCTTGGTTCGTGGGTAGTCCTCGTGGTCTTGTCATTGGAACTGTTGTCGGCATCGAGGGTGCTCAGCATTTCATCCACTGATGGCAAAGTGCCCAGTGCGTGACTGTCCGCCTTGTCCCAGCCCTCCAGTTTGTTAAGCAGGTAGAGAGGGACGTTGCTTTTTTGGTCGTTGTAGTTGAAGTTGTAGGAGACAATCAAATCGAATTGACGCTTCTTGTCAAGACCGAAAGTAACCCCAGGAGACACATTGAGCGTCTGCTGCCTGTTTTTCATGGGGGTGTATCGGTTGCGGAAGTCAGCCGGCATGGTGGTGGAACTGGGATAATCCAGCAGGTAATGATTATAATCTTTCGACAGATAATCGTTGTAATTGTGGGAAAGGTTGAGACTGAACCGGATGTAGTCGTTGTGGGCAGGACGGAAGCTGAGCTCGGAGTCAAAATAAGTTTCCGTGTTATGTCCCTGGTCCTTACTGCTCGAACGTGTACGGTTGATGGCGTACTTTCTCAGCAGTCCGCCTGCATCGGGTGCCATGATGCTGTCCATCCATGCCTTGCCCAACTGACTTGCCACATCTTCAGACAGGGTTGTGCTGGCATTGTCTCCAAGATGGTTCCACTTCCGGTAGTTCACCGAGGGTTGGATATAGACATACAGTCCCTTGATGAAGTCGCCTATGGGTTCGTCATGCTGAAGGTTCAGATAATGCCGGGTGTTGATGTCCCATCCATAACTCTTCCGCGTGTTGAACGACCTGCCGTAGGTGTCGCCTCCTTCCAGGAATGTGGCGCTGTTGGTGTTCTGTCTGTCTTCTGTCTCGCTGTAGGTGGTCTCCATGCTGCCCTGATAGCGGTAGCGCTCTTCGCGTTCCTTCATATAGTTGCCGCCCAGCTTGTAGGTGGTTCGCAGTCCCTCCGACTGCTGCAGGGGCGTCCATTCACCCTTCTCACCGGGTGTGCGGTAATCGTTCAGGTTATTGGCATTGGCAAAGAGCACCAGTCGCGAATGGTCGTCAAACCGCATGCCGAAGAGTCTGCCCAGAAACTTTCCGTCGTGCCTGCCCTCCTCATTCCGATGGAACGTGAGTCCCCCACCCCCTTCGGCATTGGCTATCCATCCCCGTGCATACTCTTTCTTCAGCCTCACATCCATTACCAGCAGCTTCTTCGCCGATTTCTCTTCGGGCTTTCCCTTCACGTTGTCCGGCACCCGCTCATAACTCGTCACGTGCTTCACCATATAGGCAGGCATGTTCTCCAACAGCAGTTCGCGGTCGCTGTCGAAGAAGTCCTTCCCGTTCAGCAGCATCGTGTCGATGGGTTTCCCGTTCACATTGATGACACCGCCCTTTTCCATCGTCACGCCCGGCAGTTTCTTGATGAGTTCGTTGAGCATCGAGCCTTCTGCCAGATTGAAGGCATCGGCATCATAGACGAGCGTGTCGCCATTCATGTAGAACTTCAGCTTCGTCGCCTTCACCACCACCTCGTCCAGCTCAATCTCGTTGCGTTTCGGCATCCGCTTCAGATAGATGGGCTTGATTGAACGATTGCTTTCCCGCTTATAGAGCTTCTTGATGTCAAGCGGCACATACGCCGTCTGATAGCCCTCGGCTTCAACCTTGATAAGGTACTTGCCGGGCTTAAGAACATCACAGGAGATGTAGGAACTCTTGTATCCGTTCTCGTCGTAGTAGCCTCCGTAAATGCTATCGACAAAGGTGCTGTCGGCAGCATTCAGTTTCACCCCTTTCAGTCCCTTGATGATGTCGTGCGTCAAGTGGTCTCTCACCTCGGCGTTCACCGACAACACCCTCACGTTCTTCTTGACAGAATCTGACTGCTCCACCAATGCCGTGCTGTCATTGCCCAGCACCTTCTCTTGTCCCATTGCCACCAATGCGGCAACAGCCAGCACGAAAGTGATAATTGTTCTTTTCATATATTTATTTCTCTTTCTTCTTGTTAGGCTTGTCAAATTCTTCCCATGCCTCATAGCTACCCTGCTGATGCATGGTGCCGGATATGTAGTTCCTCAACTCCTTCTTGGTGAGTTTGGGCTTCTGGGCGTATGTGACCTTGCCGTTCTTCCAACTCTTGACGACGGGCCATTCGGCCGGCAGCCAGAAATCGCCGGTGGTGTCGAGCACCAGAATGTGGAACTCGTCGCGGGTACGGTGCAGGATGATGGAGGATTCTTCATAGACAGGCGTCCTTTGGTCGGCAGTGAAATAAGTATCCATTTTGGTGTAATACATGTCACCTGTAATCGGTGTGTCAGGGGTGAATCTGTAATTCAGATGCGGATGCCTGTCGAGATATTGCCAGATGCACTGCTCCAGCTGATGAAGCACGGCATCCATCTGTTCTTTCGACTTGATGGTGTAGATGGTGCCTTTGGTTTCCGAAAACGCTGGTTCAATGTGTCTGCCCAACGACTCTGAATAAGGTTGCACCTCCTTCATGTAAATCATCTCCATCGGCGTCGTCTCCTGAGAGAAAGCCCACATGGACACTTTGGGGCAGTCCTTGTCGTGGCTGAGATAGAAGGGACGGCTTTCTATTCCCTTTTGCTTGAGGGTCGATTTGATGAGCTTCTCGAGTTCCTTTTTGTCGAGCAATTCGTGGGTATTGTCATACACGCTGTCAGGAGTGTATGTATAAGTGAAACTTCCAAATCCCTTGTGACGCCCCAGAGCCTGTCCTCCTGCGAGCGACGGCGCGTCGAGGTCGGGAGTGGAGCGATAAGAGAATGACACCAGCTCTGGAGCACTGCTGTATTCCGAGCCATGCCGACTATTCCATCTTCTCAACGTGTCTCCCTGCGGATATTCTCTCAGGGCAAGGGAATAAAACACACTGTCTGCCCCCTCATTGTGTCTCTCCCACAGGCTTTTGTTCTGCTCCTTCACGTTGTCTGCAAGCAGCTTGCAGGTGTTCGAAATCGCGTCATACACCTGCTGATACAGCAATCCCTGCTCTCTGTAGTAGTGTGTCCAAAAGAGGCTGGCAGAATCTTTCTTGGTGTCTCCCGTCAACCCCATGGGTCGATCGGGTATCTGGGTGAGGTTGCACGATATGGTTACTTCCTTGGTGTGTTTTCCTCCATAGCTGTAGGTTGTTGTCACAAAGTTCTGAGATGTGGATGGATGTACGCCCAAAAGGTTTTCCTTCTCCTTCACGAGCGAGTTGATGTATTCCACTAAGCTGTCTATCTTCAACACATTCCCCTCGCCCCTGTAGATGTCGGCAGAGGTGAGTGCCCCCATGTTCTCTGGTGCAAGGTTGTAGCACGATGTGGCAGTTGCCACGATCAGCAAGGCGAGTGTTGCCTTCAAATGATGTCGATTCATAATTCTTCGCTGTTTTGATGAAATGATTGTTTATTGTTTTGATGGAGTGATTGGATAGCTTCCATATTGATGAAGCGATATTCGAGGGAGGAAAAGCTTTCCTCTACTGGCTTCTTCATCGCTGGTGTGGCAAAGGCGCTCAGCGCGACAATGATCAGGGGAAGGATATAGAGCACTTTCATTTGCATCCAGGGATTGGAAGTCTTGTGCATCATCGCAATGCGACGTCTCACAAGGCTGTGGCTGAAGCCGTTGGCAAGGGAGATGGAACTGGTGTCGATGGCCTTGCGGATGAGCAGGTTCTGATATTGAGAAAGCCTCACTCCCTGTTGCAGCACATGATGGTCTGCCTCATATTCGTGGACATCGCGAAGGCTTGTCCCCAGCAGATAGACAAAGGGATTCCACCATTGCACCACCTGAACAAAGGTGAGTAAGAGAATGTCGAGAGAATGGTGATGGAGAATGTGCCCCTTTTCGTGCAGGAGAATCTCATGGCGATGTTCGCTGTAATCCCTCTGGCTGATGACAATGCGATTCATCCAACTGCATGGAGCGATGTCATCGGAGTGGCAGTAGATGATGAAGCCATCCACTTGGTCTTTCCACAGACAGCCTCGACGCATCAGAAAGCCCATACGGATGAACTGCCACAAGCGGAACAAAAGAGCTGAAACCATGCCGACGATGCAGAGAATGCATAGCACAGAATACCAAGACCATGCGAAATGATGAGAAGCGGCAGGCGTCACCTTTTCGCGTATTGAAGGAGGCACCGGTGTTGTCGTTCTCGTCTGCTGTTCCACAGGTTTCTCCCACGCCACCACTTGCTGATGCACAGCATGGGTGACAAGCTGCTCCTCTTCTGCCAACGAGGGGAAATTGCACAAGGGCAAGAGTAACGACAGTCCCAGTATCGTCAGCAACGTGAAGCGGTTAAGACGGAAGAAACTCTCCCTGCACAGCATCAGCGTGTATGGCACATAAAGCAACGACAGCACAAATGCCGATTTGATGGAATACAGGAATAATGCGGTCATCATAACGCACCTCCTTCTTCTTCCAACATTCCCAACAACTCGCGAATGTCATCAGCCGA
>CACXKA010000020.1 GCA_902768125.1 uncultured Bacteroidales bacterium
TAAAAACAGGGAAAAATAAATAAAAATAGTTTTATATCTTTACTTGTATTTTTATATTTTTTCTTCGGCGCCACCGGCGCAACTAAGTTAAGGTTAAAGAGTTAAAGGGTTAAAGAGTTAAAGAAATAAGGGAAAGTCCCCATCCCTTGAAGTTGGGGGCACAACACAAACACAAAATAAACACAACACAGTATGAGTAAGATTATTTATCGCAAAGTGCGCACGGCTCCGGGCTTGAAGACCACGGACGCCAACTGGGAGCAGAAGGCATCGTACTATGCCAAAGCAGTGTCACTCGAGACCATGAGTCTGCGCGACATGGCAAAGCACATCGCCAGACACGGTTCACCCTACACGGTGGATGTAGTGGTGGGAGTGCTCGAAGCGTTCCGCAGCTGCTGCATCGAGCAGTTGCTGGAGAGCAAGAAGGTGAAGGTGGAAGGACTCGGCACGTTCTACGTGACCATCGCCAACAAGGAGGGCGGTGAGAAGGACATCGCCAAGTTCAACATCGCCACGATGGCAACAGGTCTGCGTCTGCGCTTCCTGCCTGAGACGACCACCGAGGAGAACCTGAGCTCGAAGGAGTTCCTCAAGAAAGCAAGTTTCGTGGATGTGGCTGACCTTGCCAACATCGAAGAGACTCCATCGGACGAGGACGGCAACGGCGTGGTGGTTGACGACAACCAGGGTGGCTCCAACACGGGCGGCAACTCCGGTGGTGGCGACAACGGAGGAAGCGGCGGCTTCGACACGGGAGACTAAGGGTTTGAGATTTGAGGTTTGAGATTTGGCTCCGCCGAGCTGAAGGTTCTTGGCAAGCCAAGCGTGCTAAAGATACGATAAGAGGTTTCAAGTCAAAGGTCAAAGGCAAATGAAAAGAGAGGGACGCGGTGCGCCCCTCTCTTCATGTATTATTATGTTAGAATGTTTACTCTGCTGAGTAGTCGATCTTGCTCATGCGAACGTAGGTTGCATAGCGGTGCTGAGCTGCCTTCTTGGCTGCGTCGAAGAGCTCCTGAGCCTCGTTTGGACATACCTTCTTGAGTGAGAGGTAACGAACCTCACCGTCGAGGAATGCCTGGAAGTTGTCCCAGTTTGGAGCCTTGGAGTCGAGCTGGAATGGGTTCTTGCCTTCCTCAGCGAGACGTGGGTCGAAACGCCAGAGGTGCCAGTAACCGCACTCAACTGCCTTAGCTTCCTCAGCCTGGCTCTTACCCATGCCGCCCTTAGCCTTGAGGCCGTGGTTGATACATGGAGCGTAAGCGATGACGAGTGATGGACCTGGATAAGCCTCTGCCTCGCGGAGAGCCTTGAGGCACTGTGCGTTGTCGGCACCCATTGCCACCTGAGCCACGTATACATAGCCGTAGGTTGACTGCATGAGACCGAGGTCCTTCTTGGTGATGCGCTTACCACCGGCAGCGAACTGAGCGATGGCACCGATTGGAGTAGCCTTTGAAGACTGACCGCCTGTGTTGGAGTAAACCTCGGTGTCGATGACGAAGATGTTGATGTCCTCGCCAGAAGCAAGAGCGTGGTCGAGACCACCGTAACCGATGTCGTAAGAAGCACCGTCACCACCGATGATCCACTGAGAACGCTTCACGAGGTAGTGAGAAAGCTCAGAGAGCTGCTTGCAGATGTCACAACCAGCGTTGCGACCTGCCTCGATAGCTGGAGCGAGCTTGGCTGCTGCTGCCTTAGAAGCATCTGCGTTGTCCTTGCCTGCGATCCACTCTTCAGCTGCTGCCTTGAACTCTGCAGGAGTGCTGTCCTTGGCGAGAAGCTCGTTGAGCAGAGCCACGATGCGAGCACGCATCTTCTTGTTGGCGATGGCCATACCAAGACCGTATTCGCAGAAGTCCTCGAACAGGGAGTTAGACCATGCTGGACCCTGACCCTTAGCGTTCTTGGTGTATGGGGTAGATGGGATAGAACCAGAGTAGATAGAAGAACATCCTGTAGCGTTAGCCACCATCTGACGGTCGCCGAAGAGCTGAGAGATGAGCTTCACGTATGGAGTCTCACCGCAACCAGAGCATGCGCCGCTGAACTCGAAGAGTGGGGTAGCGAACTGGCTCACGCGTGGGTTTGCCTTGTAGTCGATGAGGTCTTGCTTGCTGGCCACGTTCTTCACGCAGTAGTCCCAGTTCTTTGCCTCGCTGAGCTCGCCCTGCAGAGGAACCATCTTGAGCGCCTGGTTGCCCTTCTTGCCTGGACATACATCCACGCAGTTGCCGCAACCGAGACAGTCCATGACGCTCACCTGCATGCGGAACTTCATGCCCTTGAGCTGTGCTGGAGCCAGCATGTCGAGCTTAGCAGCGTCGAGACCGGCAGCTTCCTTCTCGTCCATGACGAATGGGCGGATGGCAGCGTGAGGACAAACGAATGCACACTTGTTACACTGGATACAGTTTTCAGAATCCCAAGTTGGAACGAAAGCTGACACACCACGCTTCTCGTAAGCAGCTGTGCCCTGCTCCCACATACCGTCCTCGTAGCCCTTGTAAGCAGAAACTGGGAGGAGGTCGCCGTTCTGTGCGTTGATAGGACGCACGAGCTTGTTGATGAACTCAGGATCGTCGTTAGCTTCCACAGGATCAGCAGGAAGGTTCTTCCATGCTGGGTCAACGTCGAGCTTCTGATACTCACCACCGCGGTCAACAGCAGCGAAGTTCATGTTCACCACGTCTTCACCCTTCTTGCCGTAAGACTTCACGATGGCCTTCTTCATCTGCTCCACAGCGAGGTCAACAGGAATCACCTCAGTGATGCGGAAGAATGCAGACTGGAGGATGGTGTTCGTGCGGTTGCCGAGACCAATCTCCTGAGCAATCTTGGTTGCGTTGATATAGTAAACGGTGATGTTCTTCTCAGCGAAGTACTTCTTCACGTTGTTTGGCAGGAAGTTCACGAGTTCCTCACCCTCGAAGATAGTGTTGAGGAGGAACTGACCGTTCTGACGAAGACCACGGAGCACGTCGTACATGCGGAGATAAGCCTGCACGTGGCATGCCACGAAGTTAGGAGTCTTGATCTGATAAGTAGAACGGATTGGCGTGTCTCCGAAACGGAGGTGTGAGCAAGTGAAACCACCTGACTTCTTAGAGTCGTAAGAGAAGTAAGCCTGGCAGTACTTGTTGGTGTTGTCACCGATGATCTTCACAGAGTTCTTGTTGGCACCTACAGTACCGTCGGCACCAAGACCGAAGAACTTAGCCTCGAAGATGCCCTCGCCACCGAGTGCCATTTCCTCTTCGATAGGAAGTGAACGGAAAGTCACGTCATCCACAACGCCTACGGTGAAGTGATTCTTTGGCTCTGGGAGTTCGAGGTTCTTGTAAACGGTGAGGATCATGGTTGGAGTCACGTCGGCAGAACCGAGACCGTAACGACCACCAACGATAACAGGCGCATTCTCCTGACCGTAGAAGGCATCCTTCACGTCGAGGTAGAGAGGTTCGCCGTTAGCACCTGGCTCCTTCGTGCGGTCGAGCACAGCGATGCGCTTCACGCTCTTTGGAACAGCTGCGAGCAGACGCTCTACAGAGAATGGACGATAGAGGTGAACAGACACCATACCGTACTTCTTGCCGTTGGCGTTAGCGTAATCGATAGCCTCACGAGCAGCCTCAGTGGCAGAACCCATCAGGATGATAACGTCGGTAGCGTCAGCAGCACCATAATATGTGAATGGCTTGTACTCACGACCAGTGATCTTAGAGATTTCAGCCATGTACTTCTCAACAACAGCAGGAACTTCCTCGTAGAATGGGTTGCAAGACTCACGATGTGCGAAGAAAGTCTCTGGGTTCTCAGCCATACCCTTTGCCTCAGGATGCTCTGGAGAGAGTGCACGAGAACGGAACTCAGCCACCTTGTCCATTGGAACGAGAGGACGGATGTCTTCCATGTCCATCTCCTCAATCTTGTGGTACTCGTGAGAAGTACGGAAACCGTCGAAGAAGTTGATGAATGGAACACGAGTCTCGAGAGCTGCCAAGTGAGCAACAGCAGAGAGGTCCATCACTTCCTGTACAGAACCTTCGCAAAGCATAGCGAAACCTGTCTGGCGGCAAGCCATCACGTCACCGTGGTCACCGAAGATACAGAGTGAGTGGCTGGCAACGGTACGAGCAGATACGTGGAATACAGATGGGAGCAACTCACCTGCAATCTTGTACATGTTAGGAATCATCAGGAGAAGACCCTGAGATGCTGTGAATGTAGTAGTGAGGGCACCAGCCTGGAGAGAACCGTGAACAGCACCTGCTGCACCAGCCTCAGACTGCATTTCCTGTACGAGAACTGTGTCGCCGAAGAGATTCTTGCGACCTGCTACAGCCCACTCATCCACATGCTCAGCCATCGGAGACGATGGGGTGATGGGGTAGATGGCAGCCACCTCTGAGAACATGTAGGCTACATGAGCCGCAGCGGTGTTACCATCACAAGTAATAAATTTCTTTTCTTTACCCATAATTTTATGTTAGAAATTAAATGTGATTATACATTATATATTTTAATAGAGGAATCCGAAGAGCCAGAGTGGAATCTGGTTGCCATCGCCAATGTCGCATTGGTTGACAGCATAGAGCGCCTTTGCCTTGCTCTTCAGCTTCGTGCTATGTTCAGCAATCTTGAACTCCACCTGCTCGTCCACGAGGAAAGAACAGAGGTTTCCGTGCTTGTTCACGAGGTGGTCTTTCCAAAGGGTGTTGCAGAAGAAGGTTTCCAACACATCGTGCTCGTCGAAGCAACGAGGATAGAAACTGTACATCAGGTTGGAATTGTGGAGCAGCACGCGGGCTGGCTTCTTGGGGAACTCATCGCCCTTGCTGTAGATCATGTTGACTAGACGTGCTTCTTCCAGATATTTGATGTAGTGCATCACCGTGGCGCGGCTCATGCTCAAATCCTGTGCCAGCTGGCTGACATTGGGAACGCTGCTGCCACTCGTGGTGAGCATATAGAAAAGTTGCTTGATTTTCGCCAGATACTTCAACTCAATCTGCTTGACCAGCAGGATGTCCACCTCAATCATCATGTTCATGTTCTTCAACAAGTTCTCGCTGTAGTTCGCCTTGTCGAGGAAGAACGGATAGAAACCATGGTGGAGATATGCCTGGAAATACTCTCGTGGATTGAGCTTGGAGAAAATTTCTGTGGCAATCTGCTTGTGGTTGTTGATGATTTCGTTCAGGGTGTAAGAGCGGAATTGGAAACCTGTGGTGAGGTTCAAGAACTCACGGAAGGAGAAACCTCGCAGGTTGTACGATTTCACGATTCCATTCAATTCAGGGTTCTCTTCTTTCAGGCGCATCACAGGAGAGCCTGTGAAGACAATCTTCAAACCAGGGTAGCGGTCGTAGCATTCACGCAACTGCGTACTCCAATCTGGCTGCTTGAACACTTGGTCAATAAGCAACACCTTGCCACCTGAATGGTAGAACTCGCCGGCAAACTCTGTTATGCCGACGTTTTGGACGTAAAAGTTGTTAGTGTTAATGTACAAACACGAATGGTCGTACGGTGAGAAATGTTCTTTGGCATACTGAAGCAAGAAAGTGGTCTTTCCTACGCCACGAGCACCCTTGATGCCAATCATTCGGTCTTTCCAATTGATCTCGTCCATCAGGTCTCGACGCACGGGGGCTTTCAGATGCTCTACCAAAAAAGCATGTGTACGGAAAAAAGATTCCATAAATTTTTTTGTTTTTAAGAGGTCATTCGCGAATGCCATCAATAGCATAAAAATGCTACTATGACGAAAATTTGTGCAAAATTACGACTTTTTCCCATAAAATGCAAACTTGACTTTGCAAAATTTGCTTTTTCATAGAAAAAATATGCCTCAGAACCCGTTTTAGTTCCGATAACGGACAATCCAATGCGTGGTTTGGTTGTTTTTTAGAAAGTGGGATATTGCATCGTGGAGCAATGCAGGGAACCATGCTGAAGAACCAGCGTAAGGCAATCAACGGGAATGATTTCTCTGTCAGGAAAAGCCTCCTTGAGCCGAGCAAGTGCCACAGCATCCTTGTCGAGTTGGTTGTAAGTGGGGACAAGGACGGCACCATTGATGATGAGGAAATTGGCATGCGTGGAAGGCAGTCTTTCGCCCTCTTCGTCATAGCAGGCATCAGGCAAGGGAAGAGGGTAGAGGGTGTAGGGCTTTCCGTCGAGGGTGCGAAGGGCAAGCAATTCCTGTTCCATCGCTTGCAATTCTTCGTAGTGCTCGTCGGTTGGATCATCACATTTCACATAGGCAATGGAAGTGGGAGAACAGAAACGGGCAACGGTGTCAATATGCCCATCTGTGTCGTCTCCTGCCAGCCAAGAATGATGAATCCAAATGACTCGTTCTGCCTGAAAGCATTGCTTTAATCGTTCCTCTATATCTTGCTGAGAAAGAGTATTGTTACGATTTTCTGCTAACAAACAACTTGAAGTGACTATCAACGTACCTTCACCATCACTTTCGATGCTGCCGCCCTCAAAGACAAAGTCAAGGTGATTTTGGTATTCGACAGGAATCTCGTTGTAGAACGACGTGATTTCAGGTAGGATTTTTTTGTTGATTTTGTTGTCGAAATTAGCAGCAAATTTGAGTCCCCAACCATTGAATTGGAAATCGAGCAGGAGGGCTTTTTTCTGCTGCTCATCCAGACAGGTGATGAAAGCATGATCTCGTGCCCAAGTGTCATTGGTGGAACAAGAGACAAAAGTGATGTTGTCGAGGGAAATGCCTCGTTGCAGCAAGGCTTTCTTTGCCTCCTCAGGATATTGTGCCACAATGAGCAGCGGCTCCCGTTTTGCCACTTCTCGGGCAATGTTGCAGAAACAGTCAATGGCATCAGCCAACACGGGTGCCCAATCCGTGTCCTTATGAGGCCACGTGAGTTGCACAAATGCTTGCTGATGCCATTCTGCTGGGAAGAACATACTGCTTATCGGGTGAAATTGAGGGATGGCTTGACAGGAACAATGTTGCCATTCTTGTCAAACGTCATCTTGTCGATGCAGACTTCGCGATGGATGCCTGGCTCATGGCGCAAGTAGTTCTTGTTGATGCGATGGTAGCAGATATACCACTCGTCCTTGCCTGGAATCTGCAAGATGGAGTTGTGGGCTGTACCATAAATCTTTTCTGCTGGCACCTGCTCAATCACACGATAGTTCTGCTCATCAATCTGGATGTCGCCCAGAGGTGACTTGCTTGTGCCGTAGCAGACGTGGTAGTTAGGAGAACCCGTGTCGTCCACTGACCAGAGGAAGTAGTAAGTGCCCTTGCGATAGAACACATAGGGAGCCTCGCGATAAGCCCAAGTCTGGAGCGTTCCACCTTTGGGTGTCATGTGCTTGACGGTTTCCCTCTTGATGGACAGCATATCGTCGTTCAGTTCAGCACCAGCCATGAAGCCATTGCCCCAATAAAGGTAGTACTTACCTGATTTCGGGTCTTGGAACACATCCACATCAATGGCTTGTCCACCACGTGCTTCTCTCGGACGGTCTTCATCCGTCACGATAGGTGCGTCTGTCGCCACAAAAGGTCCTGTGGGGTTGTCGCTAACAGCCACACCAATTTCCTTGCGATTGCTCTTGGGGTTGTGGGCTGAGAAATAGAAGTAATATTTGTAGGAACCGTTCTTCTGCTTGCGCTCAATGATGCAAGGAGCCCATGCATTGCCAGTAGCCCATTTCACTTGGTCGCCCTTCACGTCGAGCATCTTGCCCTCGTCTTTCCATGTGACGAGGTCGTCAGAGGAAAATACGCTGAAGTCATGACCTCCCCATCCTGGCGTTCCGTCAGTCGTGCTGTAGATATAGTACTTCTTGGTCTTGTTGGAGTACATTATCTCTGGGTCAGCATGGAAACCAGTCAGGATGGGCTGATTAAAATTTGCGAAAGCCTTCAGCAAACGCTCCTTTTCAGCGCGAGTGATAGGGATGATAGTGCCATGACGAGGCGTGAATTTGCCCTTTGTCTCTGTGTTCTGCACGAACTTGAAGGTCTTGAGGTCTTCTGACTTGCAGAACTGGTAGTGACCATTGGCGTAGCAGTCATACATGATGATCCATGACTTGCCATCAAGGCTCTTGCACACACCAACACCTTCCACAGCCTCTTTCGTCTGCTCCACATTTCCATCGAGCATCTGCCACTTGTCGGTCAGGTTCTTGGCTACAGCCTGATAGATGCCACGACCCGACTCCTGCTTGTAGAAGAGGTGATAGAGTTGGTCAGCTTCGTTATAGACAATGTCACCATCGATGGTGGCGTTTCCTGCATCGAAGAGCCACTTGGGTTCTCCTTCGAGGTCTGTGAAGTCCTTGTTGGCATACTGGTAATAAATCTTGTCGTAGGAACCTTCATCGCTGGTGCGCAACGAATAGAACACCATATACTTACCAGCCTTTCGGTCGTAGATGGTTTCTGGTGCCCACACGCGGATGACATTCTTCCACGTTTTCGTGTAGCGAGTAGGGAAGTTGATGGTGGAGTGCTGCCAATGAATCAGGTCTGTTGATTTCAGCAACACCATACCACGGTTGCTCGACCATCCCAAGCTGGAACGCATGTCGGTCACCACCATGTAGAAGGTTTTGCCATCTTCACCACGCAGGATATGAGGGTCGCGCACACATTGGGTCAAAGCAATAGTGTCTGACTCAATGACGGGGTCTCCATTGTTCAGGGGTGTGAAGTTGAAACCATCCTCGCTGATGGCGTAGCAGATTTGCTCATCCTTGGGGTCATTACTGTTGAAATAGGTGAACAAGTAAGCCACCATTTCATTCGGATCTTGTGGCTCTTCCTTTGCTGCTTTTGAATTGCCAGCCATCATAGGCAGGGATAACGAAGCACAAAGGGCTGTTGTCAGTAAGAATTTTGTGTTCATATAGGTGTAATTTTAGTTATTAGTTGTTTAGTGATGATGTCTTAGATAGAAAGGCTTCTGCCTTCTCGATGTCCGATGCATGGTCAACGTCCAAGATTTTGCTGAAAGGGTAGGCTTTCAGATGGAGTCCGTCCTTCACCAGTTGCCGTTGGAAATTTCGCATGCGCGACTGTCCTTCTGCGATGCATTTGTCGATGACAGGAAAACTCTTCTCGTCCAATCCATAGATACCTCCTGAGATGTACTTCTGAGGCTCATCATCAAGGAAGCCCGTAATGGTCATGTCATCGTCTATGGCAATATAGAGCGGCTTCTCATCGTCGATGTAGTCAGTCACCGCCATCAAGCCGTCCGCTTGAGCATTCTGCCAACTTTGTATATATGCTTTGAATTCAGCCTCTTGGAAGATGGTGTCCACCGTCGTGAGGCAGAACTTTCCTTTTCCCATCATTTGCCTCAGCTCATAAAAGCTGTGCATGGATGAAGGGGTGGTCTTGACAATGAGGTGTATCTTGGGGTCTGCCGCTTGCAGGTGGTGGAGATGCTCCTGAGTGAGTGGGGTGAGGTTGTTGGTGATGATATAGATGTTGTCGGCTCCACAATCGTTGAAGATGCGGATGAGCCTGTCAATCATTGCCTCTCCCTTCACCTTCACCAGAGGCTTGGGGAGTTCGACACCCTCCTGTGCCAGCCTTGAACCCTCTCCTGCTGCAAGTATGGCAAACGTCATGCACTAAAAGTTGAATTCCTCGCTCACGCTCTTCTGTTCTGCCACAGCACGGATGGCACGTGCAAACATCTCTGCGATAGAGAGTTGTACTACCTTAGGACACTTCTGAGCATAAGGGATGGAATCTGTGAAGACCATTTCGATGAGGGCAGAATTCTGCACGCGGTCGCTGGCTGGGTCGCTCATCACACAGTGGCTTGCCACAGCACGCACGCTCTTGGCACCAGCCTTCATCATCTCGTCAGCAGCACGGGTGATGGTTCCTGCTGTATCCACCATGTCGTCCACAATCACCACATCCTTGCCCTTCACTTCACCAATGATCTGGATGGATTCCACCACATTGGCTGCTGCGCGAGTCTTGTTGCACAACACGAGAGGTGCATTCAACTTCTTGGCAAACAGGCGGGCACGCTTGGCACCACCCACGTCCGGTGTGGCAATCACGAGGTCAGGCAGGTTCAACGCTTCCACGTAGGGAACCTCCACGAGTGAACCATACAAGTGGTCAACAGGTACATTGAAGAAACCCTGAATCTGGTCAGCATGCAAGTCCATCGTGATGAGACGGTCGATACCTGCCACACTCAGCAAGTCTGCAACGAGCTTTGCACCGATGCTCACACGGGGTTTGTCTTTGCGGTCCTGACGAGCCCATCCGAAGTAGGGGATGACTGCCACGATGCTACGGGCACTGGCACGTTTGGCTGCATCAATCATCAACAACAGCTCCATCAAGTTGTCACTGTTGGGGAATGTTGATTGTACCAGGAACACATCATTGCCACGGATGGATTCCTCGAATGACACAGCAAATTCGCCATCAGCAAAGTGGGAAATCACCATGTTGCCGAGAGGGCAGTTCAAACTTTGGCAAATACGCTCTGCCAAGTACCTTGTTTTTGTACCTGAGAATACCTTGAAAGGTCTTGCTTCACTCATGTTTTTCTAACTGTTTAGGACGTTGATCGGTTGAATTTTGTGCAAAGGTAGTGAAAAATAATTGATAATAGACGATTGACGATTGATAATTCATGATTGAAAGGCAAAAAATGTCGGTTGTCGATTGTCAATTGTCAATTACAATGCACTTTCCATGTAAAAATAGAGGTCTTTCCCACACGTTTCTTCCATGTCGCTGGCAAAGATGTTGAAGTCGATGCGGATGTTCTCTCTGTCAGGGAAAGGAACGGAGATGGTTGCCTCTGCTTTTGTCGCCTCACCAGAAGGTTTTTCGAGAATGGCTAATGGGTATTTTTCTCCCGCTTGTTCAACGAACTTTTCCAGAAGAGAAAGTGCATCGCCATGCATGCTTTTTCCTGTCACGCTGATGTGGACGGGAAAATGTCCTTTCGGGTAGCTGTTTTGTTCTTTTTTATCCATGAAAAAAGTAGTTTATTTGTCAAACACGTTGTTTTATCATAAATAAGGTTAAAAAACGAGCCAGACGTGTGTTGGCAAACGTTATAACACCTATCTTTGTATCACTTTTTGAATGCAAATATACAAAAAATGTTGAAAACATTCGTCACTTTATTCATCATTTGTGTCATTCTGATAGGCATCGCGATGCTTTTTCTGAGTGTCAGACTGATATTTAAGAAAAATGGGCGTTTTGTCAAGATGCATGTCAGCCAATCAAAAGCGATGCGGGACAAAGGCATCACTTGTGTGCAGAGTCAGGATTATGCCATGCGTCACAAGTCGCCTCATGCCGTGAAAGAGTGAGAAATAAAAATTGTAACAATAAAATATGAAAAAAATCACTACACTTGTCCTTAGCGGACTCATGATGGGAGCTGTCGTGGCAACCATCACATCATGTAACAATGCGAACAATGAGAACGCTCCAGAGAGCGCTCCAGCAAAGGCTTCTTCTGACAAAGCAGTAAGCTACAAGATTGCTTTTGTGCAGATTGACACACTCACTTCTCAATATCAGAAGTGCAAGGATCTCGAAGAGGAATTCACCAAGAAGCGTGCCAATGCTGAAGCAACCATCAATGCAAAGGGAAAGAACTTCACGGCACAGATGCAGGAGTTCAATCGTAAATATCAGAGTAACCAGTTCACGCAGCAGCAGTTTGAGGCAGAACAGGTGCGTCTTTCCAAGTTGCAGCAGGATCTGCAAGACCTTCAGGCTCGTCTGAGCAATTCACTCCAGGAGGAATACCAGAAAGAATTCCAGGCGTTGACTGATTCTATCCAGAACTTCACCAAGTCTTATGCGAAAGAGAAAGGTTATGACTTCATTCTTTGCAAGTCATCAGGCATCGACAACGTGCTTTATGCGAACGAGTCTTATGATGTGACTGACGAGGTGGTGAAGGCACTCAACAAGCGTTACAGCAAAGATGCTCCTAAGGCGAAAGAAGATAAGAAATAAACACCCAAATCACCCATAAAAAAAGGACTCTTAGCAATCATGTTAAGAGTCCTTTTTGTATGATGTTGTTTCCTTAAATCAGATCAATGCTTCTCTTGACGAAGTTGTTGAGGGCTTCACCACGCAACAGACCGTTTTGCAAGAGTGCCAAGTCGATGAGCTGGCTCACCACTTCAGGCTTTGCATCCTTGATGCTCTGCTTGATAAGTGGGTGGTCTGTATTGAGCACGAGGTTGAGCATCGTAGGCATCTCACCATAGAATGCCATACCAGGCTGCAGACGTGACATATCCTTCATACGACGCATGTACTCGCTCTGGGTCATGATGACAGGTGCTGTCGTTTCGCCCAATGCCTGTGGCTCCACGTTGAATTCAATCTTCTCCAGTTTGGGAAGGGCGTTCTTGAAGGTCTCTGTGAGTGACTTCTTGTCATCCTCAGGCAGTTCTTCCTTCTTCTCGTCGCTCTTCACAATCAGGCGATCCACCACATCTGAATCGACACGAGTGAAGCGGCTCTTCTCGAACTTCTCCTCATACATGTTGCACATGGCTGGGTCGAGCTGTCCGTCCATCAACAGCACGTTGTAGCCCTTGGCATTGGCTGCATCGATGTAGCTGTACTGGTCGTCCTTGTTGTTGGCATAGAGATAGATGAGGTTGCCGTCCTTGTCGGTCTGCTCACCCTTGATGAGAGTCTGGTACTCCTCGAAGGTGTACATCTTACCTTCTGTGTCTTTCAACAGGGCGAAAGCCTTTGCCTTGTCGTAGAAGTCGCTCTCTGAGAGCATTCCGTAGTTAATGAAGATCTTGATGTCGTCCCACTTCTCCTCAAACTGCTTGCGGTCGCTCTTGAAGATAGAGGAAAGACGGTCGCTCACTTTCTTGGAGATATAGGTGGAAATCTTCTTCACGTTCGAATCACTCTGGAGGTAGCTACGGCTCACGTTCAGCGGAATATCTGGTGAGTCAATCACACCATGTAGCAAGGTCATGAAGTCAGGCACGATGCCTTCCACGTTGTCTGTGACAAACACCTGGTTGCAATAGAGGTTGATCTTGTTCTTCTGAATGTCGAGACTGCTCTTCACCTTGGGGAAATAAAGGATACCTGTGAGGTTGAAGGGGTAATCCACGTTGAGGTGAATCCAGAACAGAGGTTCATCGCTCATGGGGTAGAGTTTCTTGTAGAACTCCTTGTAGTCTTCGTCCTTCAGTTCTGATGGTTTGCGTGTCCAAAGTGGGGTGGTGTCGTTGATGACATCGTCCTCATCAGTCTCCACGCTCTTCTTCTCCTTGTCGTCCCACTTGGTCTTCTTGCCAAAAGCAACGGGTACAGGGAGGAACTTGCAATATTTGTTCAGCAGTTCGCTAATTTTGTACTTCTCAAGGAAATCCTTGCAGTCATCGTCGATATACATCACGATGTCAGTACCACGATCAGTCTTGTCTGCATCTTCAATGCTGAATTCAGGACTGCCGTCGCAACTCCACTTCACAGCCTTGCTGCCTTCATGCCAGCTCTTGGTGATGATCTCCACCTTCTTGCTCACCATGAAGGAAGAGTAGAAACCCAATCCGAAGTGACCAATGATGGCGTTGGCGTCCTCCTTGTATTTGTCGAGGAAGTCGTTGGCGCCAGAGAATGCAATCTGGTTGATGTACTTGTCAATCTCCTCTTCTGTCATACCAATACCACGGTCACTGACGGTGAGGGTGCCTTTGTCCTTGTCAATGCTGACACGCACAGTCAAGTCGCCTGCCTCTTCTTTCAACTCACCCTTGCTGGCAAGAGTCTTGAGTTTCTGAGTGGCATCGACGGCGTTGCTCACAATCTCACGAATGAAGATGTCGTGGTCTGAATAGAGAAACTTTTTGATGACGGGGAAGATGTTCTCAGTCGTAACCCCAATGTTACCTTGTTGTGCCATGATTTATTTTCTATTTTATGATTTACAAATTACAATTTGGGTTCATGGTCAAAAAAAATGCCAGCCACTTTCGTAACTGACATTTTGTCGCGAGTTGTCATTATTGCTTTTTTGCAATCACAATCTTGTCATCTTTCAGGTCTGCTAAGATGGTGTCACCCTCCTTTGCCTCTTCTTCCACCAGCATTTCACTGATGCGGTCTTCGAGGTGTTGTTGGATGGCGCGTCGAAGCGGACGGGCTCCAAACTGCTTGTCATAACCCTTCTCGGCAATGAACTTCTGCGCCTCTTCTGTGATTTCGAGCGTGATGCCCAGATCATCCATGCGCTTGTAGAGTCCTTTCAGTTCGATGCCGATGATTTGCAAGATGGCATCCAATTCCAGTTGGTCGAATGTGATAATTTCGTCGATACGGTTCAGGAACTCAGGAGAGAACTGCTTCTCGAGAGCCTTGTGAATGACTGAACGTGACACTTCCTTGTCGTTCTTACCTGCCATTGCTGAGAAACCGACGCCACGACCAAACTCTTTCAACTGGCGTGTTCCCACGTTGCTGGTCATGATGATGACGGTATTGCGGAAGTCGATGGTGCGTCCTTGTGTGTCTGTCAGTCGTCCATCGTCCATCACCTGCAGGAGCAAGTTGAACACATCTGGATGTGCCTTCTCGATTTCGTCCAACAGTACGATGGAGTAGGGCTTTCTGCGCACTTTCTCAGTCAGCATGCCACCTTCTTCGTATCCCACATATCCAGGAGGCGCACCCACCAGTCGGCTGACGGTGAATTTCTCCATATATTCGCTCATGTCAATGCGGATGAGTGCATCGGTCGAGCCAAACATGTGCTCTGCCAGTTTCTTTGCCAAGAAAGTCTTTCCCACACCTGTAGGACCCAAGAACATGAACACGCCAATCGGACGGTTCGGGTCTTTCAGTCCCACACGGCTACGCTGGATGGCACTGACAAGTTTATCTACAGCTGCATCTTGGGCAATCACAGTCGATTTCAGTTCCTGACGCATCCCCTTCATGCGGATGCCTTCAGCATTTGCCATTTTGCTGACAGGAATACCCGTCATCATGGAGACAGTCTCTGCCACTTCTTCTTCTGTGACTTTCTGGCGTTTTTCCTTCGAGGATGATTCCCATTCTGCCTTTATCTTTTCCAGTTCCTCGCCAACGCCCTTGGCTTGGTCACGGCATTCGCTTGCCAACGCATAATTTTCATGCTTGATGGCCTCAGCCTTTTTCGCATTCAGCTCTGCCAATTCAGCCTCCTTTTCTTCCATCTCCTTGGGCACGCTTATATTAATAATATGTACGCGCGAACCCACTTCATCCATCACGTCGATGGCTTTGTCTGGGAAACTTCTGTCTGTGACATACCGCTCTGTCAACTTGACACATGCCATCAAGGCTTCGTCTGTATAGCTGACATTGTGGTGGTCTTCATATCTGTCTTTGATGTTGTGCAGGATGGTCAAAGTCTCCTCGGGTGTGGTTTGTTCCACAATCACCTTCTGGAAACGGCGTTCCAACGCTCCATCCTTCTCAATGCTCTTTCTGTATTCATCGAGGGTGGTGGCTCCGATGCATTGCAATTCGCCTCTTGCCAAAGCTGGCTTCATCATATTGGCTGCATCCATCTGACCTGCCTGGTTGCCAGCTCCCACCAATGTGTGGATTTCATCGATGAAGACGATGATGTCGGGGTTGGCACTCAGTTCGTTGATGATGCTGCGCATGCGCTCCTCAAACTGACCACGATACTTCGTGCCGGCTACGACACTCGACATATCGAGGCTGATGATGCGTTTGTTGAAGAGCACGCGAGCCACTTTCCGTTCGTTGATGCGAGTGGCCAAACCTTCCACGATGGCACTCTTGCCCACACCTGGTTCTCCGATGAGTACAGGGTTGTTTTTCTTTCTGCGAGAAAGAATCTGTGCCAGACGTTCGATTTCTGTTTCACGTCCCACCACAGGATCCAACTTGCCCTCGCTGGCTGCACGAGTCAAGTCAAAACCAAACTTGTCAATGGCTGGTGTGTCAGAATTACCCTTCTTGGCAGTCTTCGAAGTGGTTGTGCTGTTCGATGCTGATGATGCCTCATTGTTCGCGGAGGGTGGTGGAGCATCCATCTCGTCGTCATCCTCCTCGTCAAAGTCAATATCGCTTTGAGGTTGGGTAGGTGCTTTCTGAGTAGTCAGCGAATCGTAGAATTCCTTGTAGGTCACATCGCAATCGTTCAGTACACGAGCCACCATGTTGTCGTTCTGTTTCAGAATGGCAAGTAGCATGTGCTCTGCATCACTTTCCTCACTCTTCAGCAGACGAGCCTCCAAAACGGTCAGACGCATGATGGTCGTCGATTTGTTATTGAGGGTGATGTCGGTGGAGAGTAGGGCAGCTCCATGATCCTTCACGGCACGTTCCAACACTTCCTTGATGGAAGGGATGTTGACGTAGAACTTCCTTCTCAGCACGTCCAAGGCTCTGCTTTCTCCGTCACGAATCATTCCCAGCATCAGGTGCTCAGGACCAATGTAGTCGTTGTTCAGCCTTAAAGCCTCCTCCTTGCTATATCCGAGAATGCGTGTGATTCTATCTGAATATTTGTAATTCATCGATGAATGTTAAAGTCGTTTGTTGATGTATAACGGTACATTCCTACAAAACAGATGCCAGCGGCTCTCTTAGTATGCTCTTGCAATCAACACGCGTGCTTTGGCAGGCTTGCCGCTTACCATATCCACGCCTTCTGTCTGCTCGAACATGAAAGGCACACAACGGATGGTTGCCTGTGTCTCTTCCTTAATCTGAGCCTCTGTTTCTTCTGTACCGTCCCAATGGCAGAGGAAGAAGCCGCCATCCTTGATGCGCTCCTTGAACTCCTCGTAGTTGTCACACTCGTAGATGTGCGCATCACGATAGTCAACTGCCTTCTTGTAGATGTTCTGCTGAATGTCGTCGAGCAGGTTTTTGATATATTGCTCGATGCCTTCGATGGACACATTCTCCTTTTCGAGCGTGTCGCGACGCATCACTTCCACAAGACCCTTCTCCAAGTCTCTTGCACCCAGCACAAGGCGTACAGGCACACCCTTCAGTTCGTAGTCAGCAAACTTGAAGCCAGGACGCTTGTTGTCGGCATTGTCATACTTCACGCTGATGCCCATATCCTTCAGGTTCTTCACGATTGCCTCAGCCTTCTCGTCCAACATTGCCATCTGGTCACCCTTACCGATTGGGATGATGACCACCTGCAGCGGAGCGAGTTTTGGAGGCAACACGAGACCGTTGTCGTCTGAGTGCGTCATGATGAGGGCACCCATCAGACGGGTTGAAACGCCCCATGAAGTTGCCCAAGCATATTCAACCTGATTGTCTTTGTTCAGGAACTGCACATCGAACGCCTTGCCGAAGTTCTGTCCCAAGAAGTGGCTTGTACCACTCTGCAAAGCCTTGCCGTCCTGCATCATCGCCTCGATGGTGTAGGTGTCGAGTGCACCAGCAAAACGCTCTGTCTCGCTCTTCACACCCTGAATCACAGGCACAGCCATATATTCCTCTGCAAATTTGGCATACACCTTCAGCATCTGCTTGGCACGATCCTCAGCTTCCTCACGAGTGGCGTGAGCTGTGTGTCCCTCTTGCCAAAGGAACTCCGAGGTGCGCAGGAATAAACGGGTGCGCATCTCCCAGCGCATCACGTTACACCATTGGTTGCACAGGATAGGCAGGTCGCGATAGGACTTGATCCAGTTCTTATACGTGTTCCAGATGATGGTTTCCGAAGTAGGGCGGATGATCAACTCTTCCTCCAGCTTGGCAGCAGGGTCCACCACCACACCATCATGCGTCTCGTTCGTCTTCAGACGGTAGTGAGTCACCACAGCGCACTCCTTTGCGAAGCCCTCCACATGCTCAGCCTCCTTGCTCAAGAAGCTCTTGGGAATCAGCAAGGGGAAGTAAGCGTTCTGCACGCCTGTCTCCTTGAACATATCGTCGAGCACGCGCTGCATCTTCTCCCAGATGGCATATCCGTAAGGACGGATTACCATACATCCTCTGACGTCAGCCTGCTCAGCCAACTCAGCCTTCACCACCAGTTCGTTATACCATTTTGAATAATCTTCCGACCTCTTCGTGAGGTCCTTCAATTCTGTTGCCATATTTCGTTCTAAGTTTTCTTTTGATTACAAGAGTGCAAAGGTACGACTAAATGAGCACAATACAAAGGAAAAAACGAAGTTTTTACTTTTATGGCCGAATGTTAGTACCTTAGATGTCATCAACGGTATGAGTCAATGAGCAGAATACCCTTTTAACTCTATACCAAACCAAAATGACGTAAAGCATTCAAGACACCATCATCGTCAACAGAAGTAGTCGTGTGGTTTGCCTCATTTTTTAGGGATTCAAGCGCATTTCCCATCGCCACACCTATACCAGCAGCCTTAATCATGGGAGTGTCATTGCCTCCATCACCAAAGGCTATCGTAAATTGAGGGTCAATCCCAAAATGAGTTGCCATTGTGATGATGCCTTCTCCCTTGTCTGCACCTTTTGCCGTTATGTCCGTAAAGTCTGGGTGCCAGCGGCCTGAAGTGCAGTTGGGAATACGCTTCATCAACTCGCGCTCATATTCTTCAGGAAAGAAAGGCGTCATCTGAAGGATTCGTTGTTGAAGTACATAATCCAATGGTTTGGCTTGGTCAAAATTCTCCACGCCCAATCCACCACGAAAAATCCTGTCAACATCTCCCTGCGGGTCAAACACAGCCACATCTTTATCACCCACAACAATCAGTCCGTAGTTCTTGTCCAAAGCATCTTCAACCACCAACTGTACTGCATCCCTTGGAATGTCCTTGCAACTGACCACCTCATCGCCCACAAAACATAAGGCTCCGTTGATGGTCACATAACCATCAATCAAGTGCTCGATGGCACCCAAGTTGGTGATAATCAGTGGTGGACGACCTGTGGCAATAAAGACTTTATGACCGTTAGCCTTAGCTTGGGTGAGGGCGAAAATCGTCGAAGATGGAATCTCGTGAGTCTGAAAACTCACTAATGTCCCATCTATATCAAAGAACAGGGCATACTTATCCCCCGATTCTTTTCCCAAACAACTCTTGCCGTTCTCCTCCATCTTGTGGCTGAACTCCACTTCAAATGCCTCTGCTATACTCATATTAACCAGATAATTCTTAAAACACTTCGCAAAGATAAGGCTTTTTTCTGACTTATCACACATAAATTCGTGTTATCTGTGCTATCTGTGTGGGATAAAACTTTTCATGATGAACCTTAAGGCATAATTTTGCAGCCCTTAAGGGTAACAATTTTTTTCCTTAAGGGTAGCACAAAATCGCCTTTAAAAATTGCCGACGGCAATCCTACCTTTTGCCGACGGCAAAACGATGCTTTGCCGGCGCCAATTTAAAACAACGGCGTTGTTTCATCAAAACATCGGTGTAGGAAAGGCAAGACAACGGCGTTGCTTTAAAGCGAGTACGTCGGAGGTGTTTTTGTGGACTCACGAGGGTGCAACTGTAAGCTCTAGGCTTATTTCTCAATAACCTGCCTCTGCTGATCAATAAGCGTTCCTTATTGAACAATAACCTGCCCTTATTCAGGAATAAGTGCCACTTATTGAAAAAGGGGAAAAATTGGCTTTGGTGAATGGAAAAGTTGAAGGTGATTTCTCTCAAACCAGTTTGAGAAATGAAGGTGGAGGTTTATTTTATTGCTTTTTCCTTTGTTCCGATTGTAGAGAATGTTTTCCTGTTTACAGCATAAGGGTAGAAGAAAAAGGGAGGGGTGCGAAATTGCATCCCTCTATTATGTGTGGAGACTCTTTTTGAGTTCACTCTTATTTCTCGAAGTGTTGGTAGTCTTTGACTGTGCGCCAGGCGCCACCCCAGCGAAAGCCGTGTTGGATGAAGAGGCGGTAGCAGGGGTCGGAGGTGTTGATGAAGGGAACTGGAACCTTGCGGTTGGCGGTGCGGTTGGTGGCGTATGGCTTGCCGTTGGCTGGCTCCACCTTGCCATTGTTGAGGTGGACGTAAGGGTTGTAGAGGGGATTGATGTCGATGGCGAGTCCTTGGGCGTGCTTGGAGAGCTTGGTAGTGCCTGAGACGACGCGGAAATTGAAGCAGGAGGTGTTGTTGGCTGCCATGCTGCGCTCGTCGTCGGCGTCGTATTGGTCTATGAGGGTGATGCGCTCGATTTTGTAGCCTTGCTTGTAGAGCTGGCGGAAGATGTCGAGGAGGTCGTTGGCTATGGATTGGTTGCAGACAATTTCACCCAACTGGGTCTTTCCGTCGATGTTGCGATGGAGTACACGAAGGTAGCGCAGAGTGCTGCGTGGAACGGTGCAGTTCTGCTTGTAAGACTTGCCTTGCATGCGACGGAATATGGCGTCGGGGATGGGGAATGCCTTGAAACAGGAGTCGAGGCTGTAGGCGCTGACGGCTTCGTCGCTGACGACGGCTGCGGGGGGCCACTGGCGGAGGGTCTGCTTTTCGTCGGGGGTGGTGAAGGAGCAGAGGGTGAGGAGTAGTAGGATGAGTTGTAAAATCTTCATTTGGGAATCAATTGTTGTTTTTGATTGGCAAATTTACGGAAAAAGAATGATTTTGTGCAAATGCTTGTGAGAGTATGTGGGATTTTTTTCATAAATTTGTCCCCAAATAAGTACAAACACCAATAATAATATGGAAAATAAGATTCAAGAACTGACAGAGAAACTCCTGAAGGACGGAGTGGAAAGAGGCAATGCCGAGGCTGAGAAGATCATTGCTGCTGCCAATGAGAAGGCGGCTCAGATTGTTGCTGACGCGAAGGCGCAGGCTGAAGAGATCGAGGCTGCTGCGAAGAAAAACACGCAGGGCATGGAGGAGAACATGAAGAGCGAAATCAAGATGTATGCTGCTCAGGCGTTGAACGCGCTGAAGAGCGAAGTTGCCAATGTGGTGGGCGACAAAGTGGTGAAGGAGGCTGCTGGTGAGGTGGCTGGCGACAAGGACTTCATGAACGAGTTCGTGCTGAAGCTTGCTGAAAAGTGGGGTGCGAACGAGGACATTGTCATCAGCACAGCGGATGCGAAGAGCCTGAAGGCGTTGTTTGCGAAGAAGGCTAAGGCGCTGCTCGACAAGGGCGTGAGCATTGAGGAGGTGAACGGTCAGAAGACGCTGTTCACGGTTGCTCCAGCCGACGGTTCTTACAAGGTGAACTTCGGCGAGGCTGAGTTTGAGGAGTATTTCAAGAATTTCTTGCGTCCACAGTTGGTGGAAATGATTTTCTAAGGTATGGGAAATTACTATTGTTTAATGGCAGGTCTGCCTGACATCTCGCTGGAGGATACGAAGCGTGGGGTCAGCATGGAGGACTTGAGGGAAGAGCTGGATGCGGTCTTGTCGGACGCCGACAAGAAGGTGCTCTACTACTTCTTCCTCAAGAACGACTGTGCGAACCTCGTGAAGCTGCTGAAGAATCCGCAGGCGGAGATTGATGTGAATGGCAACTTGTCCATGGAACAGTATGTCGACTTGATGATTTCGGCGAAGGAGATGAACTTCAACGTGCATCGTTATCCTGCCTTTATGAGTATGTTCGCGCGCGAGTACGATTATAATAAAGGTAAGGAGGGTTACTTTGCTGAGGACGACATGCTCTATCAATTCTATCAGTATGCCATTGAGACGTGCCCGAACAAGATGGTGCGCCAGTGGTACAAGCTGAACCTCGACATCACCAACATCCTCACGGCGTTCCTTGCCCGTAAGAATGGCTGGAACGTGGCTGACTACATCCAGGGCGAGGACGAGGTGACGGAGATGATCCTGACGAACAACACGAAGGATTTCAACCTGACTGCCGAGTATGACTATGTGGCAGACTTGATGAAGATTGTGGAGTGTGAGGACCCTGTGGAGAAGGAGAAGAAGATGGACGCATTCAAGTGGCTGTGGCTGGAAGAGAAGACTTTCTTCAACATCTTCTCTGTCGAAGCTGTCTTCGCTTATCTCTGCAAGCTCGACATGCTGGCTCGCTGGGACAAACTTGATGTGGAACAGGGTAAGGAGACTTTCCGCCAGATCATCGAGAATCTGAGAGGAGAGGCTCGCGTGCCTGAAGAGTTCCAGGCTAAAGCGGCGCATATAAGAAACTTAATGGAATAAAATCAAAGAACAAGATATGACAAAAGGTACAGTTAGTGGCGTTATTGCCAACATGGTGACACTGGCAGTCGATGGTCCTGTGAAGCAAGGTGAAATCTGCTTCATCGAGACTGGCGGCGACAAGCTGATGAGTGAGGTCATCAAGGTGGTGGGCAGTGACGTGTATGTTCAGGTGTTTGAATCGACACGTGGACTCCGGGTTGGTGCACCAGCCGAATTTACGGGACACATGCTGGAAGTGCAGTTGGGTCCTGGTATGTTGTCTAAGAACTACGACGGTCTGCAGAACGACCTCGACAAGATGGAGGGCGTCTTCCTGAAACGTGGTCAATATACTGAGCCTCTTGACAAGGACCGCGAATGGGACTTCGTGCCGCTCGCCAAGGTGGGCGACGTGGTGGAAGGCTCTGCATGGTTCGGCGAAGTGGAAGAAAACTCTCAGAAACTGAAAATCATGGCTCCCTTCCAGATGGAGGGCAAGGCAACGGTGAAGAGCATCGTGCCTGCTGGCAAGTACAAGATTCACGATGTGGTGGCTGTACTCGAAAAGGAGGATGGCTCTGAAGTGAAGGTGGATATGGTGCAGCACTGGCCTGTGAAGTTTGCCATGACGAACTATAAGGAAAAACCACGTCCATTCAAGCTCCTTGAGACGGGCGTGCGCACCATCGATACGTTCAACCCCATCGTGGAAGGTGGAACGGGCTTCATCCCTGGTCCTTTCGGTACGGGTAAAACGGTGCTCCAGCATGCCATTTCGAAGCAGGCAGAGGCAGACATCGTGATTATCGCTGCCTGTGGTGAGCGTGCCAACGAGGTGGTGGAAATCTTTACTGAGTTCCCAGAACTGGACGACCCACACACAGGACGCAAGTTGATGGAGCGCACCATCATCATCGCCAACACCTCGAACATGCCTGTGGCTGCCCGTGAGGCTTCTGTCTATACAGCCATGACGATGGCAGAGTACTATCGTTCGATGGGTCTGCGCGTGCTCTTGATGGCTGACTCAACTTCTCGTTGGGCACAGGCGTTGCGTGAGATGTCGAACCGTATGG
Organism: uncultured Bacteroidales bacterium; assembly: GCA_902768125.1. Classification (GTDB taxonomy): domain Bacteria; phylum Bacteroidota; class Bacteroidia; order Bacteroidales; family Bacteroidaceae; genus Minthosoma. The sequence continues at coordinate 23,211 of CACXKA010000020.1, forward strand.
AGGAACTGCCTGGTCCTGACGCGTTCCCAATGGACTTGGGTGCCTTGATCAGTAACTTCTACGGTCGTGCTGGATATGTGTATCTGAACAATGGCGAGGTGGGTTCCATCACGTTCATTGGTACTGTTTCTCCTGCAGGTGGTAACCTGAAGGAGCCTGTGACGGAGAACACGAAGAAGGTGGCGCGCTGTTTCTACGGACTGGAGCAGGATCGTGCCGACAAGAAGCGCTATCCAGCCGTGAACCCAATCGATTCTTACTCCAAGTATCTGGAATATCCAGAGTTTGCAGAGTATGTGTCGAAGAAGATTAACGACAAGTGGATTCCTAAGGTGCTCGACCTGAAGACTCGCATGCAGCGTGGTAAGGAGATTGCCGAGCAGATCAACATCCTGGGCGATGACGGTGTGCCAGTGGATTACCACGTGGTGTTCTGGAAGTCGGAGATTATCGACTTTGTGCTCTTGCAGCAGGATGCATTCGACGAGGTGGATGCCGTGACGTCTATCGAGCGTCAGGAGGCAATCCTCAACCTTGTGACAGAGATTTGCGAGACGGACTTCCATTTCGACCATTTTGAGGATTGTGTGGCTTACTTCCGCAAACTCATCAACCTCTGCAAGCAGATGAACTACTCACAGTTCAAGAGCGAACAGTATAACGACTTTGTTTCACAGATAAAGGCAATGCTTGCCGCATAATAGATTATGGCTACTGCATTTCAGAAAATATACACTAAGATAGGCCAGATTACAAAGGCCACCGTCTCCCTCAAGGCGAAGGGCGTCGGATATGATGAACTTGCGACCATCAACGGCAAACTGGCGCAGGTGGTGAAAATCGCTGGCGATGACGTGACATTGCAGGTGTTTGAAGGAACGGGCGGCATCCCTACCAATGCGGAAGTGGTGTTCCTCGGCAAGGCTCCCTCGCTGAAGGTGGGTGAGCAGTTGGCTGGACGTTTCTTCAATGCTTATGGCAACCCCATCGATGGCGGTCCTGAGATTGAAGGACAAGAAGTGGAAATCGGCGGTCCTTCGGTGAACCCTGTTCGTCGTAAGCAGCCATCCGAACTGATTGCAACGGGTATTGCAGGTATCGACTTGAACAACACGCTGGTGTCTGGTCAGAAGATTCCTTTCTTCGCTGACCCTGACCAACCTTTCAATGAGGTGATGGCGTTGGTGGCTCTTCGTGCGAAGGTGGACAAGATCATCCTCGGCGGTATGGGTATGACCAACGACGATTACTATTTCTTCAAGAATACGTTCTCCAACGCTGGTGCGCTGGATCGCATCATCGCTTTCATGAACACAACGGAAGACCCTGCCGTGGAGCGTCTGCTTGTGCCAGACATGGCTTTGACGGCTGCTGAGTACTTCGCTGTGGAGAAGCACGAGACGGTGCTGGTGCTCTTGACGGACATGACTTCTTACGCAGACTCTCTCTCTATTGTGTCCAACCGCATGGACCAGATTCCTTCGAAGGACTCCATGCCTGGTTCACTCTATTCCGACTTGGCAAAGATTTACGAGAAGGCTGTGCAGTTCCCAGAGAGTGCAGGTGGTGGTTCCATCACCATCATCGCTGTAACCACACTGTCGGGTGGTGACATCACGCACGCTGTGCCTGACAATACGGGTTACATCACGGAAGGTCAGCTCTACCTGCGTCGTGACTCTGATATCGGTAAGGTGATTGTGGATCCATTCCGCTCACTTTCACGTCTGAAGCAGCTCGTTTCTGGTAAGAAGACACGCAAGGATCACTCGCAGGTGATGAATGCTGCCATCCGTCTTTACTCTGACGCCGCTAATGCGAAGACGAAGATGGAGAATGGTTTCGACTTGACCGACTACGATAACCGCTGCCTGGACTTCGCAAAGGAATATGCAGGCAAGCTCCTTGCTATTGATGTAAACCTCGACACAACTGAAATGCTGGATGTTACGTGGTCTCTCTTCAAGAAATACTTTAAGCTTGAGGAGGTCAACATCAAGAAAGAATTCACCGACATTTATTGGAAGTAATATATGGCGATAAAGTTTCAATATAACAAGACATCGCTTCAGCAGATTGAGAAGAACCTCAAGATGCGACAGCGCACCTTGCCGATCATCAAGAACAAGGAGACTGCGCTGCGCTTGGAGGTGAAGAGGAGCAAGCAAGAAGCGGAAGACTTGGAGAAGAAACTGCAAAGTCAGATTGGTGGCTACGAGTCGATGTATGCCCTGTGGGGTGAGTTCGACACGTCGCTGGTCAGCCTGAAGGATGTGCAGCTCGATGTGAAGAAGGTGGCAGGTGTTCGTGTGCCCGTCCTCCTGAACATTGAACTGGACGTGAAACCTTTCGGACTCTTCTCGGCTCCGAAGTGGTACTTCGACGGCATCAATCTGTTGCAGGGACTTGCCAAGACCGCTGTGGAACGTGAGTTCGTGCTTGCGAAACTTGGACTTCTCGACCATGCACGTAGAAAGACCACACAGAAGGTCAACCTCTTTGAGAAAGTCCAGATACCTGGCTATCAGGAGGCCATACGCAAGATCAAGCGATTCATGGAAGATGAGGAGAACCTCTCCAAGTCTTCACAAAAGATTCTGAAGTCTTTGCAAGAGGCTCGGAAGAAGAAGGAGGAACAGGATGTTTCTCTTGAAGGAAAGGAGGCTGTTGCGGTATGATACAGGACATGAAGAAACTGACATTCCTCATCACCAATGGGGAATATGACAAATTCATCAATGATATCCGTGAACTGGGTGTCATCCATGTGGAGGAACTTCAGCAGGGTGCCACCAGCGACGAACTGCAAGCTGGTCTCGACTTGGCTGTGCGCTATAAGGAGGCGCTCAAGGCTCTCGACTATGCCGCTGATTCCTATGAAACGTCCACTACTTACACGCCTCAGCCTGCTGATGCCTCCAAAGGTGTTGCACTGATTGACACAGTGGAACGTTTGCTTAAGGAGGAGAACAGCGTGAAGCATGGCATCGACGCTACAGAAGATGCGATTCAGCAGCTGGAACCTTTTGGCGAGTTCAGTTGGGACAGCATCCGTCAGTTGGAGCAGTCGGGCTATAAGCCTTACTTCTATGCTGTCAATGGTAAGATGTACAAGGCAGAGTGGGGCGAGAAGTATTTTGCCACCCCTGTCAACGAAATCAATAAGCGAATCTATTTCGTGGCTTTCTCCAACGAGGATCAGGAACCAGAGATCACAGCAGAACGTTTGTTCTTGCCTGAGGAATCTCTCTCTGTCTATCAGGAGAAGCAGAAAGTGCTTAACGAGCAGTTGGCAAGCATCCACGAACAAATGCTTCAAGTGAATGCTGTTGACCGTGCGTCTATTGAGGCAGGACAGACCGCCAACGAGAATGACATTCAGCTTTCCAAGGTGCATCTCAGTAATGAAAACATCGTTGACGGAGCGGTGAAGCTGATGATTGGCTGGACGCTGAAAGAAAAGGTGGATGGAGTGGTGGACTACTTGGAGAAGGAGCATATCTTCTATGAGTTGGAAGACCCAGCATTCGACGACAATGTGCCTATCCAAATCAAGAATGATAAATTATCTTCGCTCTTTGAACCGATTCTGCGGATGTACTCCCTGCCGAATTATCACGACATCGACCCGCTGCCGTTCTTTGCTCCATTCTTCATGCTGTTCTTCGGACTCTGCATGGGAGATATGGGTTACGGCTTGCTGATTTTGTGTGCCAGCATTGCCCTGATTTTTGCTAAGCCTAATATGGCAGCTTATGGTAAACTGGGTGCATTGCTGGGTGGTATGACAACTATCTGTGGTTTTGTCACAGGCACTTTCTTTGGCATCGACCTTGCCACAGTTGATTGGGAGTTTATCAAGCCCATCCAACCATACTTCATCAATGATTCTATGAAGGAGAGCTTCTTTGGGTACTCGCCCATGATGGTCATCTCTGTCATCATCGGTCTTGTGCAAGTGCTGCTCGGTATGACGCTGGCAGGATGCAAGGCTGTGAAGAACTATGGCTTCGTTTATGGCGTGGGCAAGTTCTCGTGGGTGGTGGCATTGCTGAGTGCAACCCTCTTGTTCGGATTCCCGTTGTTTGGCGTTGAATGGTCGCAGTCTGTGCAATATGTGTTCTATGCACTTATTGCTTTGGCAGCCTTTGGTATCTTCTTCCTCAACAATCCAAACGCCTACAAGAAAGACTCTGCTCTTGGTAAGGCACTCGGAGTGGGAAGCAACTTTGGTGGTGGCGTGTGGGCTACTTATGGTATGTCCACTGGCCTGCTGGGAGACCTGCTGAGTTATATCCGACTCTTTGCCCTCGGATTGACGGGTGGTGTGTTGGGTTCTGTGTTCAACCAGTTGGCAATGGAGATGAGTCCTGATATTCCTGTTGTGCATGAGTTGGTGATGGTCATCATCCTGCTCTTCGGCCATGGCATCAATTTCGGTCTCTGTATGATTTCATCCTTCGTGCACCCAATGCGACTTACCTTCGTGGAGTACTTCAAGAATGCCGATTTCGAAGGTAATGGAAAAGAGTACAAACCCTTTCAAGTGAAAGTTTAACACATTATTATATTTATAAACTCGGGTTCTCCGTGTCATATATCCCTTCTCATGGGCGACAGAGTTAACCCACTAAAAAAATTAAACATTATGTCTCCAGTACTTTTAGCGTACATCGGTGTAGCCCTCGCAGTAGGACTCTCCGGCATTGGTTCCGCCTATGGCGTGACTATTTGTGGTAACGCCGCTATCGGCGCATTCAAGAAGAACCCATCAGCCAGCGGTTCTTACATCGGTCTTGCAGCCCTTCCTTCTTCACAGGGTCTGTACGGCTTCGTGGGCTTCTTCATTCTTAACCCCCTCGTGACTGCAGAAATCAGCATGTTTGCAGCTTGTGCCGTTCTGGGTGCAGGTCTTGCATTGGGTGCTGTGGCTCTTTTCTCAGCTATCCGTCAGGCAAAGGTTTGTGCTAACGGTATCTCTGCCATCGGTGGTGGTCACAATGCATTCGGTACCACAATGGTGCTCGCCGTGTTCCCTGAGCTTTATGCCATCCTCGGTCTGCTTGTGCTCATTTTGATCGCAGGTTCAATTCAGGGATAATCGAACTAGAAATAAATGCATAATAAAGGGGACTGTTTGCAAACAGCCCCCTTTCTCTATGTTTTCACTTTCCCTGAATCAATAATAAAGCATTCTTTCCTCTTCCGTCATTTCTCGTTTGGGTTGTAATGACTTCAAGTATTCATATACTTTACGAATGTTCTTACCACCCCAATCGAGTGGTGGGAGATTGTTGCAGTTGAATGAAACATCTGTGAATTTAATGGCCACAGAACCGCTGGGAGCATCAAGAATGCGCATGGGCTCGTCGTAGTAAGCAGGCATCTTATAGACTTCACCTTCAATCAGCATCTGACGGATGGTGTCCACCTGTGCTTGTGTGACAGAGATGGTGTCGAGTTGGTGAAACTTATAGGTGTCTAATGCCACGAGATAGGTGCCATCTTTCTGACGACGAAGGGTGGCTTTAGCAGCAGGACGATTGATCATGCCACCTCCTAAATGATAATAGAAATAAGTGAGTTCGCCCTGTGGAATGGTGAATTTTCGCTGATTCTTTGCTTCGATGATCGGAGTGGCTTCTTTGATGAGTTGCTGATACATCTGCACAGCTTCTTCAGCGGCTTCGAATCTCTGCTTGGCTTTTTCTGTGTCGGTGAAGTATTTGGCAAGATTGTTCTCTGATTTCTTGGAACCTGGTTGAGGATAGATTTTCTGTTTTAGTTGTAAGATCTGCTGATTCTCTTCATATGGTCGTTTGGACAAATCCACCACCAATTCGAGTTCATAGGGACAGCGGAGGGGTACTGTCTGGAGATAATGTGAGAACCTATCGGCATCTTCCATCCATATAACGTGGTTGTAACCAAATTGCCAATCGTTTTCTATCCGTGTGGCTGTACTTATTATATCTTCTTCAGTCAGTTTGTTTTGAGCATATCCAGATGATATTGCCATCATCAATGCGATGGGCACGAATGAATATTTTACTTTCATAACACAATAGGTATTTGGAAATTTAATTGATTGCAAAGGTAATACAAATCAGAAGAAGAACAAAATAATGTGTTTGTTTTTGTGGTTTCAATGAAAAATTGTACCTTTGTCCTCGCAAAATAACATTCATTTATCAAAAACCTCAATTATAATCATGATGAAAAAGATTTATTCTATGTTCGTGGCAGCGCTGCTTATCTTTTCTGTGGATGCAAGCGCTCAATGTTCATGTGGTGCCAATGGCGGTATGAAGCGTGAACCTGTCAAGATGATTCTTGATGCAGACTTTGGTAGCTCAACAGACGACTTGTTTGCGTTGATGATGCTGAATCATTACATCGATGAAGGACGTGTGGATCTTCAGGGAATCATTGTTGACCGTGAAGGCGAGAAGAATGCGGGAGTGGTTGACATCTTTAACACTTACTATGGTCATCCTTACATTCCTGTAGGACTGGAGCGTAATGGCGTGAAGAACCCACGTTGTTTCATTCCTTACAATGGTATTTGTGACTTGAAGGATGCGCAGGGTAATCCACTCTTTAAGCGTACTATCGATGCCAGCAAATGCATGGATGGTTACAAGCTTTATCGTAAGCTTTTGGCTAAGGCTGAAGACAAGTCGATTGTTATTGTCGCTATCGGCTTTGCTACTACGTTGTCACAGTTGATGGAATCTAAGGCTGATGAATATTCTAAGCTCGTTGGTTCAGATCTCTTTGCCCAGAAGGTGAAGGCTGTGTATATTCAGGCTGGTCGTTTTGAGAAGGAGGATAGCCTTTCTGGTTACAACATGCGTGCCGCTTCTAAGCAGTCTGCAGTATTCTTTGACAAGTTGCCTGAAAGTGTTGACATTATCATGTCGCCCAGCAACATTGGCGATGCCATGAATTATCTTCCAGAAGATGTCATTGCAGACCTTTCATGGACTGAAGTGAATCCTATCAAGGCTGTCTATACCAATTATACTTGCGACACAGGTCAGCGCATGTGGGATACCAACTGTCTCGTGAATGCTGTAATGGGTGATTGCCAGTACAATATGTCTCCACGTGGTTGGGTCACTTTCGTTGACAGAGGTGAAGAATCCGTCATGCGCTTCAAGGTCGATCCTTATGGCAATGCACGTTATCAGTTACCAGGTGACACCTTCCAAAGCATGGAGAAGTTGATGGATATCCGTCGTCACAATCGTATGAGAAAATAAAAGTATAATTCAATATCAAAAAAGGATGGCGTTCCGAAAGAATGCCATCCTTTTTATATCTATACAAATCTTGTTTTTATTCCACGCCTTTCATCATTTTCTTCAGCAATGGGCAGAGGCAGAAGAGGAGGATTGCTGCTGCTCCAGCCATGACAGCGAAGAGGGTGAAGAAGTCGGTCAAATTGGTGATTTGATAACCGAGGAAAGAGTGGACAGGTTGCTCGGCAGTTGGTAACAGAGTGGCGAGTTTGCCGGCAAGGATGTTGCTGGCTGCATTGCTCATAAACCATACACCCATCAAGAGTGATGCGAGATGGATGGGGGAGAGCTTATTCACCATTGACAGACCGATAGGAGAAAGTGAAAGTTCACCAATCGTGTGGATGAAATAGAGGGCGAACAGCCACCACATAGATGCTTTCTGACCATCTTCAAGACCATTTGTGCCGAAGGCAATGATAGCATAACCAATGGCAAGAAGGAGGAGGCCTATTGCCTGCTTGACAGGTGATGCAGGCTCCAGCTTATGCTTGGCAAGTGTTTCCCAAAGGGTCGCCATGATAGGTGCAAAGGCAACGACAACGATAGGGTTGATAGATTGGAACCAAGTTGTAGGCATCTCCCAATTACCAATCATTCTATCACATTGCTGGTCAGCGAAAATCGTTAATGATGAACCTGCTTGTTCAAATGCGCTCCAGAAGAAGATGACGAACACGGCGATGATGTAGATGACGCCAATACGCTGTTTCTCCACATTGGAAAGTCCCCTGTCTGTAATAATGAAGACGGGGAGGGCAATAGAAATGGCGTAGATGGCGGCAGAGATATAGTCGTTAAAGTTGTCCACATCCAGCGAGAACACCACGAAAAGGGCAATGGCACCCAAGAGGCAACCCCAGAGACGGAGTGGGGAGTTCTTGGTCTTCGTCGTATTCTGAGCCGCATTCTCTTCCTCTTTCTGCTGGTCTTTCTGCTGCATCAACTGACTTTGAGAAGGTGGCAAACCAATGGCAAGGCCTTCTGGTGTATTGAGGAACTTCTTCTTACCCATCATAAACACGACCACCGATACAATCATGGCAACTCCTGCACAGAAGAAGCCCCACTTGAATGCACCTGGATTCATCCAGTTTCCATCGGCGGCAACAGAACCACACACCAATGGGGCAATGAGTGCGCCTGTGTTGATACCCATGTAGAAGATGGTGAAGGCGGAATCCTTACGATGATCTTGTGGTGCATAGAGGTCACCTACCATCGTGGAGATGTTCGGCTTAAAGAAGCCGTTGCCAATGATGAGTGCGCCAAGACCAATGAACATGAGCGTCATTGCCAGTCCGTTGTTCACAGAGTCGCTGATGACACCTCCCGTTGCAGGGTCAGAGAAGATGCTCTGTTGTACTACGCATGCTGAAGCGAACATGAGAAACTGGCCTATCGCCATCACGATACCACCAAAGATGATGCTGCGACGGTTTCCCCAATAGCGGTCGGCAATGTAGCCACCCAGCAGGGGAGTGAGATAGACGAGTCCCGTGTAAGAACCATAGATTTGACTTGCGTCAGCGCTGTTGAAGAAGGCTGCCACGAGGTAGAGCACGAAGAGTGCCCTCATGCCGTAGTAGCTGAAACGCTCTGCCATTTCTGTCACGAAAAGCAGGTAGAGTCCCTTGGGATGTCCTTGTTGTGCCATGATATGAGGTTATTTTTGATTGTTCCGTTCTTGTTGCTGCTTCAGAATCTCCATTTGCTTCTCCTGCATAGCTTGCAGACGTTCCATGATGCTGGAGGTTTTCTTCTTGTCGCCAGCATTCGCCTTGCGTTCAGCATGACGCAGTTCCAGTTTTCGGAGCAGTTCGTCGTCATTCGTTGTCTTTCTCAGGAACCACATCATGAGAATGCTAATGAGACCTGAGATGAAATAGTACCAGTTCAGACCTGCACTATAGCTGTTGAATGAGAAGAAGAAGATGATAGGCATCAGATAGGTCATCCATTTCATCATTCCCATCTGCTGTTGCTGCTCAGGAGTCATGGCATACTGTTGCTGACGCTGAGTGATGACAGAGTTTGCCACCGTTGACAAGCACCATAAGATACAGAAGAGTGACAGGTGGTCACCGATGCCCCAGATGTTGAAACCCCAGTTGATGATGTCATCGTATGTGGAAAGGTCATCAGCCCAGAGGAAGGACTCTCCACGCATTTCGATATAGTTTGGAATAAAGTTGAAGAGGGCAATCCAGATCGGCATCTGGATGATCATCGGGAGGCAGCCACCCATTGGGCTCACACCATATTCGCTGTACAGTTTCATCACCTCTTGCTGCTTCAGCATGGCGTCTTCCTTCTTCGGATATTTCGCATTGATTTCATCCATCTTCGGACGCAACACACGCATGTTGGCTGAAGAGAGATAGGACTTCTTCATCAGCGGGAACACGATGATCTTCACGATGATGGTGAGCAACAGGAGCACAATACCCATGTTCAGCCCCAGACCTGAGAGGAAGTCAAAGGCATACAGGAAGATGAAGCGGTTGATCCATTTGATGACAGGCCAACCCAGATACACCAGCGATTGGAGGTCGAGGTCACCATCCGATGCCAACAACTGTTCATTGTCCTTCAGCGTCGAGAACTTGTTGGGACCCATATACAGGTGGAAGCTCGTAGGCTTTACACCCTTGGTGTCGAAGTCTGCCGTGAATGTGGTTTTGTATGTTTTCAGGTAGCCAGAACCGTTCTCCAGTTGCTGAGAAGACATGTAGTTGACAGCAATGGGATTATCTGCCACCAGCGTTTGGCTGAAGAACTGTGTCTTGAAGGAGATCCATTTCATCTTCTCTTCAAACTCATCTTCCTCCTCGTCGCTACCAGACACGGAGAGCTCATGCGTCTCACCTTCCACGTCGCGATAGGTCACGGTTGAGTAGCGAGTCTCAAAATCATATCCCTTCTCCTGCTGCTTCATGTCCTCTGTCCACTCAATCTGCATGGTCTTGGTGTTAGAAGGGAAGAAACCCTCCAAACCAGTGGTCTTCACATCCATGTCGAGGATGTAGGAATTAGGCTTCAGCGAATAGATGATGTCCATGGAACCACCTGCTACAGGCAAGTGCATGGTCACACTGCTTTTTGTCACTTCCGTTGGGGTGAAGAACAACTCATCTGTCACGATGTTGGCAGTCTTGCCGTCCAGCATGAACTTCATGTTCTGTTCCTTGCCTTCGAAGAGCACCACGTTGCCGCCATTACGGCTCTTGTAGGTGCTGTCCTTCAACTCTACTTTCTGCATCTGTCCGCCCTTGTTGGTGAGCGTGATCTTCAACAACTCATTCTCAATGACTGTTGTGCTTGCGTTTCCTTGACGAGCTTCAAACAATGGATTCAGCGTGTCAGCCAATTCTGCCGCCTTCTTTTCCAGCTCTTGTTTCTTTACTTTTGCTTCCTTCTGTGCTTCTACTTGGGCAATTGAATCCAGCACCATTTGTTCCGCAATCTGGTTGCGTCGTGCGTAGTTCTCATAGGCCATAAAACCGAAAACCACCAATGCCATCAACACAAAAGCTGTTAGCGTGTTCTTGTTCATATTTTATTTTATATTTTCGTTTGGAATCTTAAATAATACAAAAATCGTGCAAAGATACGAAAAAGTTGGGAGTTAGGAGTGAGGAGTTAGGAGTTTTTTCCTACCTTTGCATCAATTTTAATAAAAGATAAGAAAATATGAAGACGAAATTATTCGTGCTCATCGCTCTTTTCACGATGGCACTTGGAATGCAGGCAAAGAAATACCCACAAATCAAGTTCGAGAAAACGACGATTGATTTTGGTACTTTCTCCATGGATGAACCCGTGCAGAAATGCACCTTCAAGTTCAAGAATGTAGGTGACGCCAAGTTGGTCATTACGGCTGTCCATGCATCTTGTGGATGCACCGTTGCCGACTATCCCAAAGACTTCATCGCTCCTGGCGCAACAGGTGAGATCACCGTCACTTATGATGGTTCCAACAAGATGCCCGGACGTTTCAAGAAGAACATCCAGGTCTTCAGCAATTGCGAGGAAGACATGGTGCGTATCTTTATTCAGGGCGACATGACTGATGTGCCAGTCAGCAAAAAGACGACAACAAAGAAATAGCCGATAGGGCAGAATTAAAAAGTTTGGGATGAAAGTCAAGGAAACATGGGTGGAGAAAGGCTATGTGGATGAGCCTATTCCTGAAGGTATTGATTTGAATGCCGAGATTCGTCGCATGTGCAAGGAAAAGAATGCGGTGATTCTGGCGCATTACTACACAGATGGAGCCGTGCAGGACATTGCCGATTTTGTTGGCGATTCTTTGGCTTTGGCACAATGGTCAGCCAAGACCGACGCCGACATCATTGTAATGTGTGGTGTGCACTTCATGGGTGAGACGAACAAGATACTTTGTCCAAACAAGAAAGTGCTGGTGCTTGATTTGAATGCCGGCTGTTCTTTGGCGGACAGTTGCAAGGCTGAAGATTTGAAGGCATTCGTCGAGGAACATCCAGGTTACAAAGTGGTGAGCTATGTGAACACCACGGCGGCTGTGAAGGCATTGACCGATGTTGTCGTGACCTCAAGCAATGCTAAACTTGTCATCGATTCATTTCCTGAAGATGAGAAACTTATCTTCGGTCCCGACAAGAACTTAGGCAACTATATCAATTCCGTCACAGGACGCTCCATGCTCTTGTGGAACGGTGGTTGTCACGTGCATGGACAGTTCTCTTTGGAGAAGATTCTTGCCCTCAAGGCAGAGCATCCTGATGCCAAGATTTTGGTGCATCCAGAGTGTCCTGCACCTATCCAGAAGGTAGCAGACGTGATTGGTTCCACAGCAGGATTGCTGAACTTCGCCATCAAGGACGAGGCGACAGAATTTATTGTAGCGACGGAAAGTGGCATCCTGCACGAGATGAAGAAGGCGTGTCCCGACAAACTCTTCATACCAGCACCACCAGAGGCGACAGAGACCATCGGTTGTTCTTGCAACGAATGCGAGTTCATGAAGCTGAACACCCTAAAGAAGCTCTACAACACCCTCAAGTACGAATGGCCCACCATCGAGGTAGATGCCGACATTGCGGAGAAAGCGGTGAAGCCGATTGACAAGATGCTGGAGATATCAAAGACCCTCTCCCCGCCCTCCCTATAGGGAGGGAGCAGATAGCTCAACCAATAGATTTATTTCATGTGGAATCATAGGACGGCTTCGCCTGATCGATATTTGCTGTTGAAAGAATGGGCCAGAGAGAATCGTAAGAATATGACGCTGGCGGAGTCTTTCTTGTGGCAGAATCTTCGGGCGAATGTTTTGGGTCATAAGTTCCTGCGGCAACATATCATTGGAGATTACATCGTGGATTTTGTGTGCCGCGATGATGGGTTGATTATTGAGGTGGATGGGGCATATCATTCAGAAAGAGAGCAAGTGCAGAATGATGAAATCCGAACCCATGATTTGGAATCGATGGGTTTTCGGGTGATTCGCTTCACGAATGAAGAGGTCCTGTATGACATCGAGTCCGTTCTTGAAGAAATAGAGAACCAACTTAAATAAGCATAGTGAATCCAACGAACACCATAGTCGATAGTAACCGCTCCCTCCCTATAGGGAGGGCAGGGGGAGGGTCTTCCATCGCAGCGTTAGTTTCAGGTGGAGTCGATTCTGCTGTTTCGGTGCATTTGCTGAAAGAGCAGGGAATTGACCCACATCTGTTTTATATCAAGATAGGTCCCGACAAGGACACGGAATGGAACTGCACCTCAGAGGAGGATGTGGAGATATGTCAGTGGCTGGCACGGAAATATGGGCTGAAACTCGATGTGATTGACCTGCACAAAGAGTATTGGGACAAGGTCGTCGGCTACACGATGGACAAGGCCCGTGTCGGTCTCACCCCCAATCCCGATGTGATGTGCAACAAGTTCATCAAGTTTGGCTGCTTTGAGGAGGTGGCAGGCAAGGACTTCGACTATACGGCGACAGGACATTATGCCACCACCACCCAAATCGGTGACACCGTTTGGCTCTCCACCTCTCCCGATCCTGTCAAGGACCAGACAGATTTCCTTTGCCAGATTGATTCCTTGCAGGTGAGCAAGCTCATGTTTCCGATTGGACATCTCTGGAAACACGAAGTGCGTGAAATTGCTGAAAAGGCACACTTGCTGAATGCGGAACGCAAGGACAGTCAGGGTATTTGTTTCTTGGGAAATATCGATTTCCGCGACTACATCAAGGCGCATCTGGGTGAGAATCCAGGCGATGTGCGTGAGATAGAGACAGGACACAAGATAGGGGAGCACAAAGGTTTGTGGTTCTACACCATCGGACAGCGTAAGGGCTTGGGCTTTGGCGGTGGTCCTTGGTTTGTGGTGAAGAAGAACATCAAGCGCAACATCCTCTTTGTCTCTCATGGCTACGACCCCGAGAAGGTGTACAAAGACCATGTGACGATGAACGATTTCCACTTCATCAGCGGCAATCCGTTTGCCGAAGGGTGGGGCGATGCCCAGAAGGGGATGCGAGTCACCTTCAAGATTCGTCACACGCCCGAATATCTGGGTGGCGTGCTGTCCCGAAAAGACGACGGACGCTGGTTCCTCCAAGCCGATGAGAAAATACACGGCGTTGCCCCCGGTCAGTTCTGTGTGGTCTATGACCAGGAACATCACCTCTGTTTCGGCAGCGGAGAGATAGATTGAAAGAAATAAGAGCCTGTGCGATTGCATGGGCTCTTCTTAACTATCCCAGTCGTAATGGAACTTCTGAATGACGAAAAAGAAGATGCCCTGTTTCACTCCTATTAGGGGACAAGGGGACAAGGGGACAAGGGGACAGCTATTTTCTGCACCCCCTCCTTTTGAGGATATATATTGATAGTAATTAATAATAATATATATTTAATAATAATTAATTATCAAGAAGAAGATGATGGGTGAGGGCAGGGAAAATGCTTGTCCCCTTGTCCCTCTGTCCCCATCATAAACACACCCCACGCTTATCTTCCAGCAGATGCCGCTTATTGCTCAATAAGGCAGGGTTATTTGGGATCGTAATCTGTTTCTCCCGTTCCGTTCAGCCAATTACTCAGGTTCACTTTGTTCAGGTTGGTGCCAAAACGGTTATTGTACCATTCTGCATCAATTGGAGGCAACAGCACCTCTGCTTCCATCGCTGCGCGTTGGGGCATCAAGGCAGGGTACAGCTTCTCCTCATCGGTGTAGTCCTCCGGCTTCGTCTCTTTCTTCTCGTGGCAATAGTTGTTCTGATTCTGGATGGTGTTCACGTGTTGCGCTCCCGATGCCACATACACCAGATTGATGTTGCATTCACGCTGATCTCGCTCCGTCTGTTGCAATTGTCGTAGCAGACGGCTGAAGAAGTCAAAGGCTTCCTCCTCTTTCTCAATATTCATATTTTATGAAAAATAGGTTTGAATAAAAGATTGATAAAAAAACGGAGAGCGTGGACTTGTTACTTTGGCACACACCAACCCTATCGGGTTTAGCAGGACCCACGTACAGATGTTATGCCAAAAGCCCACGCCTCCTTTATGGTATGCGTGAGCCGACATGACATTCTTTCCTGTACGTTTCGCCTGATGAACTGCTAATTCGATAGGGCTGTTACAGAAAGCTGTCAAAGCTCAATCTTGGGTACAAAGGTAATGAGATTTCCCTATACCCCCAAATATATTCTTGTTTTTTTATGGACTCATATTGATTCTGTTGGTTCTTGAGTTTGTTTATTTTGCTATTTTCTTTTTTGGGGAGGCTGAAACACTTAAAACATTGGTACAATAACACGCTGCAAGAGTTTTTGAAGCAGCGTTACCCACAAAGGAGATAAAAAGAAAGGTATGAGAACTGTATATAAAGTGTATTTGTAGCGTTTTTCTTTTTTTAATCGTATAGTGACATATATCATGGATATGATTATGCCAGTGATTGATATATAGCTGTATTGTTTGGCATCCTGTTCTGTAAGTCCAGATCCGCTGGCTACATATATACAATAGAATAAGAACACATTGGGTCTTAACAAAATAAAGGTGAATAGTACAAATATTGGAATGTATCCATTGTCACGCCACTTATCGAATATTTTTCACTTGGTTGGTGGAATTTGAAAAAATCCAAATAATAAATTGTAAAGAATAATGTATGTAGAAAAGCCTTTATTAATCGCATGTAAAAGTCAGTATGATTTTTGTTTTAGTTTATTATTCCAATCGGATTGGGAGTGTCCATGATGGCGATTTTATCTTCCCATTGATGTAGTAGCAGGGGAGGAACTGATTGGCGAGAATATAATTGGCGAGTTTCTCCTTGATTTCCTTTTCCACCGCTTTGTTGTGTGGGGCATTTTCATCGCTGGGGAAGGTCACTTCCACATCAGAAGGCATCATCATAAGACCGAAGTTGCAATACTTGACTTGGGTAAGGATGCGCCTTCTCTCTTTTGGATAGCGTTTGTGCAGTTGCTTGCCGAGGTCGTCGATGAACTTCACGAGCTCCCTCTGGTCATCCATATTCCCTTTGATGATCAACTTGTTCTCTACCCGTTTGACAGAAACGACCTTGCCTCGCTTCACAGCAATGAAGTCCTCATGCTCGTAGTAGCGGGTGAAACCCATGTGTTCATAAAAGACTTGCTTGCCTGAAACCACTCGCAGGGTGTCGCTGAACCAAGTGGCTGCCACACGTCCATTCTTGCAGTATTTGCGAAGTGCTGGAATGTCCTTGGCGTAGAGTTTTTCCCCACTGTCAGGCACGATGTAGTCGAGATAGAGCATGTCGTTTTCGATGCACCAATGCCCCTGATACCCTCGCCAAAGGGATGTTATTGACGGTTCATCTTCAAATTTCCTGCCCAAGTTATCAAACTCGTGGCACTGGAAGAGGGGCAAGGTTAGCATCTCGTACTTTTGCCCTTTCCAAATGATGCGTTCACCTTCCTGCCCTGTGTTAGCATCTCGTACTTTTGCCCTTTCCAAATGATGCGTTCACCTTCCTGCCCTGTGGCAGAGGCAGTCGAAAGAAATGTGATCCATGTGAGGATGATCAAACAGATTTTATTCATAGTTGACAATTGATTATTGGAGTCTGAAAGTGAAAGGCATGGTATATTTCATGCGTACATATTCTTTCTTGCCATTCGTTTCATGGATGGCTGGTTGCCATTTGGGCATAGATTGGAGGATGTTGATCACCACATTCTCGAAGGCAGCCTTTCTCTTGTTGATGAAGGTTTCGTATTCCTCCTCCGTCACATGGAGAGAGAGTGCTGTCTCCTTGGTGTTGATATTGTTGCGAATCACAGAGAAATGTTGCAGACTTCCATCTTTTTCCACCACGAAGCTGACCATCAAGCGACCTTCAAAACCATATTTCCTGTAGATGGGGTCAGGGTAATGCAGATGCGATTGCATATAGTGCATGAGGGCGCTTTCTCCTCCCTCAAATCTTGCTAGGCTGACATTGGGGTCGAGATAGATGCTGTCGCTGCTGGACACAGAGATGTCCGCACGGGTTGGCTTCGTGTCAAACTTGCTGGTGGCAAGGGGATGTGACTGGTGCAGGCAAGCATGAAGTATGGAGAGAAGATTATCATAGAGTAATTCTTTGCCTATGGTTTGGCGTGTCCAAAATTGGAAATTCCCTTTTTCTGTTTGATAATAAAAGTAGTTGTCGCCTATCCATTCGGGTTCGTAGATACGATTGCCGATGCGGATTTGTTTCTTCCCCACGTGGGAACAGTCTTGCACAGAGCCAGTATAGCCACGTCTCGCCATATTGATGTCATTCACAAAACTGAACCTCAGCACTCGATAGCCTCGCACCACCATTCCGGTCATGTCGAGCTGTGTCTTAAAAGCTCCTTTTCCGTCCTTCCATGCCTGCAACTCAGCTTCGTTCTTTTCGCTCATCCACCAAATGCCAGCATAGGGGTCATTGCTATCGAATTCCTTCGTGTCTCTCAGCAGGCTGAATATCTCTTCAGCTGATTTGGAGAACTTGTCTCGTTCGTACTTCTCCACCACCCAACCATGATCGGGGAACAAGGCGTGATCTTTATACACGCTCCACCACCTGAGTTTGAACTCCCTGCCGTTACTGTCGTAAATCTGTGAACCATGCCCATCCTCTTCTTGGGGAACTCTCCCTGTGTAGTCGAAGACGTTGGCATCGTTGATGTTCAGGTGGAATTGAACATCTTTGGAATTGCTGCCATTGACCCAGAAGGAGAAAGTGGCGTCCTCTTCACAAATCTTGTACTGGTCGAAGGGTGCATCCATTTCAATGCCGTTACGACCTGTGATTTTGGTCAATCGGTAGATGCCACGAGGGTCTTGCGCCCAGTCGTTGTCATCGAAGGATTGGGTGCTGGCATTCTCTTTTGAGGTGGCAAAGGTGGGAGAGAACGAATCCATCTCGTCAGACACCTTGGTCTCAATCGTCTCCATCACATTGGGCTTGGCGAATGCCACCAGAGCGATGGCACCAAGAGGAATCAGGTACAATGCTTTCATCCATGCGTATCTGCCAGATTTGTTCATGAACATCATAGTTAATCTTCTTTTAATGGGGTTTTGTTCAAAATTGTTGGCTATCTCGTAGGGGGTGGGGTCGGTTGCCCTGTCAATCAGCAGCAACTGGTAGGTGTGGGCATCGAATCCTGCCTGCATCACAGCTTGGTCAGCTTGATACTCGTGTACATCACGCAGGTCTCGCCTGAGCATCCATGTGAAAGGCAACCACCAAAGCATATTGGCGGTGAAATCAGCCAACAGGTTATCCCATGAATGGCGAAGTTGCACATGTGCCAGTTCGTGGGCAATGATGGCATCTGTGATATTGGCATTGCCTTTGATGTCGTCCTCTCGAATGATGATGGTGCTGAACCACGAGAACGGCGTGCGGATGGACGGATGGCTTTTTAGACGGACACCCTTAGGAAGCCCGTCTTTGTCGATTCGTTGGCTCTTTCTGATTACACGATAGATGGCACCAACGGACAGCAGATATTGTGACCAGAAATAGACCAAGCCCAGGAGGTAGAGCAGGATGAGCCAACGAACGGGGCTCAGATGCAGGGTGCGGACAGGTGTCTCCCTTTCCGACTGCTTCTTTTTGAAGAAAGAGATATGGGTGCTCGGTTCTGTTCCCTCTGCATCTTCCTCTGGCTGATATTGAATCACAATTTCATCGGCAATGTTTGTCTCGATGTCGCTCATCCCCTTCGATACGATGGTTTCCTTTTTCGTGTGGATTATACAGAATGGTAGCACCATGCTGGTCAGCAAGATGCCCAACAGCACCATGCGGTTGAAACGATGAAACGTCTCTTTCCGCAGGAACAGGCCATAGAGCGAATACAGCAACGTGAGGCTGATAGCCCATTTAAGAATGTAAATGAATAGGGATGCCATCATTTTTCTTCCAGTTTTTTCAAGAAATCTAAAAGTTCACTCCTGCTGACCTTCTCTTCCTGCACCAATGCCGACACCACATTCATGTAGGAATTGTCGAAGTATCGGTTCACGAAATTGGAGAACTTGCTCCGTCCATAGTCTTCCTGAGCAATGGCGGCAGAGTAGATGTAACCACGTCCCTTTGCCTCGTGAATGAGATACCCTTTCCTTTCCAACGACTGAAACATCGTGGCAATCGTGTTGATGTGTGGCTTGGGCTCTTCATACTCTGCCACCACATCTTTGGGAGCGCATGGGCCAATCTTCCAGATCATCTCCATCACCTCCTCTTCTTTTCCTGTTAGTTTCTCCATCTTTTCAACTATTTATTTAGTTCGATGCTGCAAAGTAATGCCTTTCAGATGACATAAACAAGGAAATAACACTATTTAACTATATTTTTAGTTCATCATATCTTCAGCTCTCTAATGATATCATGCGCAAGGTGGTGAAAACAAGGAAGGTGAGTAGCTGAATAAAAGAATCCTCTGCAATGCCCTTGGGGTGTTGCGAGGATTCTTATTATTTTTTAGTTGGGGGTGTGCGTGTGGCGGCAAAAACAAGGCAAGAAGGAACAGGTTTTAAGGACGAGGAAAACACAATTAATCCTTAAAATCCTTTCAATCCGTGTTCGAAAATATGTTCTTACAACTAGATACAATGTCTATCGCATCCAACCTTCCACTCGATACACTTTCTCCAAGAGTTTCTTTTCCTCTTTGGTCTTAGCGTCCTTGAACCACACCTCGATGCGTGCAGCATAGTAATCACCCCAAACACCTTCATAGATGAAGAATCTCTGCTGATCAACGATTTTGGAGAAGGATTTCGTCGGTTTGATTTCCACTCGGCTTTCCTTACGGATTCTTTTCTCTGAAAGCGGAAGGTTTTTTGTCACTTCAAAACATTTTAGATAAATCTCTCCTGCTGGCAGCGGACCATAAGAGAAATCATACGAATAGATTCCTCCCTGAGAGTCGTTCCAGATGTTCAGGTAAGTGTTGGGGTCATGAATGTCAACAGGCGATACGAGTGAATCGAGGTCTTTTGGCCATTCATTATCGAATGAATCTACCTCAACGATGAATTTATCTAAAGGCAAGTTATACTCAAGCCCTTCAGGGATGGGGTGATTCTTGCCAAATGGATCAGTGTCTGGAGCAAAGAGAACAGACAAGAAAATAGCCCCATTCTTGTCTATCCGCTCAATGTCAATGATACTTAGAATATCGAACTGACGATCTTATCTACAATCTCATTGAAATATTTCTCCTTGATGCTGCCGAGCCGACGCTGTACATCACGCTCGATGTAGCCCGTAATAATCTGACATTTGACAAGGCTGGGCTTTGAGAACTCGAAACCTACCACCATGTCATCAGTCAGTGGATAGGAATATTGAGGGTTAAGCCAATCATTCGAGGTGATGAGCACGAGGTAGCACATACCATCCTCATCTTCCTGCAATTGGTCGTTGGACACAATGATTGCAGGATGAGGCTTGAAGGTGCCGTCGGGAAAGAGAAAGCTGACCTCAACAATGTCTCTCTGATGGTATTTCATAAGTAACGGGCTATGACGTGAGACATTGATTTACGAGAGTGCTCGAGGGCTGCATCTCTGAGTTGACGATGCGCCTCCACCTCTTCGGACGTTGGCTCTTGAGAATTGACCTGATAGAAAAGACCCGTTGCAAGCAATGCAGCAAGTTTACGCCTTGCCAATGCATTGTTCTTGTTGTACTCTAATGTTACCGTGCACATAATCAAATTCCTTTCTTTATTCTTTTCAACTGCAAAGATAATCTTATTCCTCCATACACCCAAATATATTCTTGTTTTTTTATGGACTCATGGTGATTCTATTGGTATTTTCATTGTTGGTTATTCTTTTATTTATTTTCTGTAATATACTTTCTTGCCATTCTGGATGTAAAGTCCCGTTTTTAGATTGGAGGCATCCACCTGAC
>CACXKA010000021.1 GCA_902768125.1 uncultured Bacteroidales bacterium
GCACTTCCAAGAAAAACAGAGAAAACCAAAGTCGGAGAAAAATGAATACGCCCTAATTTTCTTGGTTTTACTTTCGAGGGGTGTTGCTTCGGAGAAGCTTATGGGGTGTATGAAGGCTTTTATCTGTGAGCTGGCTCACAAGGAAAAGCAGGCAGACACAACATCAAGACACAGTCTCAACCAGAGAAAGGGGTTTTTAAGGTTTTGGTCTATTTCGTCTTTTTAGAAGTTTTCGGAATAAAAAATCTGTGAAATCTGTGTTATCTGTGTGACATTAAAAACAAATGATGATGGAAAAGAAGCAAAGAGCATTGGAGATTGTGGCGAAGATTGTAGTAGCTGCACTCACGGCGTTTTTGACAGCACTCGGAACGACCAGTTGCATGCGACTCCTGTAAGGGTTATCGGTTAAAGATAAGGGGGAGGCTCCGTGTGGAGTCCTCCCCTATCCTATAATGGTATAACATACTCTTCAATTATCACTTACATCTTTGGCTGTACCATCCGCATAATAATACTCGTCAATTCAAAATGCAGCTAGCCACCTTTTCACCTCCGTGTTATATCTTACCTCACGATTATCATAATCGCTGGTGATTGTTGCAACAAAACATTCGCTAAGTTTGGAATCAAAAACACCGCTATTTATATCTTTGTCTTTCACCAGAAGAACAGGAAGGTTGTGCATCAAACCCATGCCAATCTCTAATTCATTCCATGGTGTAGGTAGATACTGCCCTTCTATTTGTTTTTCGATAGCTGTATGTGGATGACTCACACCTTTTTCTATGCTTATTTGTTTGAATCCGAAGGCAATCATAGCAGATGATCTCATGATATCCCTCCGTATCTTATTAAACTGCCCAAATTCTGGATATTCATCTTTTGTATAATAAATGACATCGTAATGCAGTTCGTCTTTAAGAAATGCTTGATAATCTTTCGTCAATATCTCATCTTCTTTACTCATCTTGCCTGGCATACTGAAAAACACAACTTTACTCTCACGTTTAGTGGAATACGTTGTTACAGGTTTCGTGGATGTGACCTTTCGTTCTTCGGATAATAACACTTCTATTTCTTCTGGGATGTTTGTGGCTCGTTGAAAACATGCACCATTTAATTGTACATTTCCAAAATAGGCATTACTCAAATCTGCACCAATGAAGTTTGCATTTGTTAAGTCGCTATTTTTTATCTGTGTATGATACAGGATTGCATTGAAGAAAATAGCTTGTTGCCCTTGAATATTGTCCAAAGTGGCATATGAAAGGTCAGCCATGAACATATCTGTGTTTTCAAGAACAATTGGAGCACCGTCTTTCCTTCCCAAATAAAGGTTTTGAAGATTGGTGCTTTGCAAGTCCATATTGGTCAAGTTTCCTGCATATGCAAAACCATCTCCGAGAGTCTTCTGAAACACGCCACATGGAAGAATCTTAAGCAATGAAGAAATCACATTAATCGCCTCATCTCGTAAATCTGTCCATTCCTTGGGAACTGCATCATTGAAATATCTCCGTATTAATACAGCTGCCGACAGTTGAGATGTTTTATTCTCCGACGAAAGTTGGGCAACAACCGTATTGAATGATTTGTAATAATTATCAAGTCTTATGGCTTTTCTCCGCAAATAATCGTGTACATACTTGATAACTCCATAAACAATTGCAGCGACAAGACCTAATATCGCCAATAACTGTAGGAAATCCGAGAAACTAAAATCTTTCATATATATTATACTCTTTTTATCCCTTTAAATTGCAACGACTATTCGTTTACTTTCACACGACTCACATCCACACAATCGTTATCCAAATCACAATGTTGTAGATAGGCTTGAGCATAGAGATAATTGCATGCAACTTCTGTGGAGAGCTTTGCCGAGGTGAAGTATGAATTACTAAATTCCAAATTACCCAGAGACTTCTTAAAACTATTTTGCAAAGTCTTTTCATCGATGTCTTCTGTACGAATCAAGAAGAACATCTGAGGTTTACCCCCTCTTAACATCTCACGGAGAAAAGCTAATGGGATGATTTGCATCTTGGTTCGATGATATATTTTCTTAACATCCAAAGGTTTGCTATACAACTCAGGGGCGTTGTCTATATCTGCAATGCCTGTTTCCTCTGCAAACTCTCTGGCTATCTCCCACTCCAAGAAATCCACCAGTGAATCGTTAGGGAACACATCTTTCTGAGGACATTCAATATCTCCGCTTGGCATACCAAGTCTGTTCTCATATACACCTACATTTTCTTTACGAGGCAACAAGTAATATTTACGATTTCCAGCCTGACCCATGCACCAAATGGCAGACACACCAACCACATTTGCCAAGCCTGATTCGGATAATGACGGCAATGTGTAAGGATGTGTTCCTGGGTCTGCCACCTTCATCGACGCATCGTGATCAGCTTGCGCCATTCTTCTTATTTCCATATGACGATTGGTGGTCTCACCTTCATTCTCAACCTCTATAGGATAATCCATCGTCAGATTGGTACGAATCTGCTTGAAATAGGTTGTTCTTTCGAATGAGCAACAGTATTCGTTTTCACCGACTTTTTCGAGTGATGCCATACGCGGATGACTATCATCTGTCGTATGGGGTTTCCTTGTAAGAACATCGTTGAGGGCAGGTTCTGTGGCTTCGTTCAAGTGTTCTGAAAGATCAAATTCCTCTGTGATAGCAAGTGGTTCAATGTGTATCTTTGTGTCAGGATGTTGGATGAAATTAATCACCTCAAGATATGGGATTTTTATGGTTCGGCGATTATTGGCATCACGAATAGTAATCGAACGCATATCCTTCTCATACAATTCATGCAACAAAGTACCATCCAATTGCTTACCTCTCTCAAATCTCAAAAAATCCAGATTGGAAATCTTCTCATTGATTTCTTCAGCGGAATGCAAGAAAACGCATCTTGAATATCCACGAAATTTTCGTCTCAGATACCTGAACACAAACACAAATAAGGGTACTAAGAGACCGATAGCAACGCCAATTAAGATGTCATACAATACATTTCCCATAGTTGTTATAAATTAAAAGATTGTTTCTGATTGCAAATATAACATAATCATTTCCTATTCTCCAAATAATTTTGACACATCTTTGTTATTTTATGGTCGATGAGATGATTTTTTTTATTTTACCACCCGACTTTTTGAGATATGTCGTATATTTGTACGCGATATGTGAGCATAAATAACAATGAATGACTATATATAACGATGCAGAATATCATTTTTGACTTTGGGAATGTATTGGTGGAGTTTGAACCACACAGACTTTATGACTCAGTATTTGGAGGCGACTGGGAAAAGGCGGAGTGGTTTCACCATAACATCACAACACCTGACTTCTACGACAGGATTGATCGTGGCGATGACTTTGCCCAATGCATCAGAGACTTGCAGGCTCTGCACCCTGAGTACGCCAAGGAAATCGCTCTCTACGACACGAACTATCATGATATGGTGGGTGATGCGAAGCCTGGAATGATGGGATTGTTGACAGAGCTTAAGGAACAGGGATATGGTCTATATGGACTCACCAACTGGTCTTACAAGGTATATGCCGTGATGGAGAGACTTCCCATTTTCCGCTTGCTGGATGGAAGTGTCATCTCTTCAGAAGAGCACCTCATCAAGCCAGATGTTCGTATCTATCAACGCGTACTCGAGAAGTTTCAGCTTCAACCCTCCGACTGCATCTTTGTGGATGACAAGCAGAAAAATGTGGATGCTGCCAAAGCTTGTGGTATGCAGGGGTTGGTGTTCACCAACGCCGACCAACTTCGTAGTGACTTGAAGCAATTGGGCGTGCTCTAATAGCCACCACCCTATTCTTTTCCCAACCATTATCTCAACTTGCGAACTAAAACTATGAATCTATGGAAATCAAGCACACTACCCTTCCCAAAGCAATCATGCTAATGCTGTTGTTATGCTTGAGTATGACAATGATGGCTAATACGTACCCAGCCGTTTGTAAGGCAAGGACAAACCTGAATGTGAGAGTTGCTCCGAGTGTTCAATATTCAAGAAGGGGTATGTACCACAGAGGTGACCAATTTGTCGTACATTCTGTCTCGAACAATGGTGGAATGAATTGGGGTGAAGTGACTTACAATGGTGAGATTGGATATGTGTGCATGAATTATGTGAATTATCTCTCCCCATACGAGGAGGAGCCTGTGGTAGAACAACCACAAACAAGCGTATATAGTTCCCCTCAGACATTCTGGTCGAAAGCGTGGTCAATCATTAAGGTTGTCCTCATCATCCTGGCGGTTATTATCGTACTGGCGTTTTGGAAGCAGATCCTTCAGGGAATCATTTATTTGTCGTTCTTTATGGGTGCAGGAGCTTTAATCACATACCTATTGTTTGGTAATGGAGGCATTGGTTCGATGATTGGGCTTATCATTGGTATCCTACTGGGCATACGCTATCTCTCAAACCTATATGGCATCGCTCCTTCATGGCCATTAAGACTATTTTACAACATTATTTCTTTTCCGTTCTATCTGTTGAACAAACTCCAATTCTTCATTGTGGAGCCTTGGCGTTACCTCTTCAAAAGTAACTGGTTGAGCGATGATGCCAAATCAGTTGTACGACCAATCTTGTACATACTGAAAATCGTGCTATACATTCTCAGCACTCCGTTGCGGATTGTGAACGCCATCACCTATAATATTATCACGCATGTGTGTATCGGTTTATATGACCTTTGCTATGAGGTGTTGGCTCCCAGTTCGGATGATGAAGGAGGAGAGAACTTTGGCTCATGGCTACTTTACTTCCCACTCCGTCTTGTGAAATACCCGATATGGCACGGATTCATTATCCTGGTGGAAGGAATAATTTGGACGATTGTCGACACGTTTATCCCTGCCATCACCATGTATCATGGAACAGACATGACAGCAGCACAAGCCATTACGTGCAGCACCATGCGAAACGAATATCTGAGGCGTTTCAAGCGATGGAGCGATGGTGCTTTCACTGCAAGTCAATGTTGCTGGGGAGGCAAAGGTGTGTATTTTGCCTCCATGCGAAGTGTCGCAAGAAGATATGCCATGGACGGTTACAGGCTCAGTGATGACAATCCCGTTATGATTGTGTGCAGAGTATCGTTAGGAGATGTCATCAACTACTCGTTAACCCCCGACTATGTGTATAACAACACTGGAGGAAATGGAAATTATGGTGTTTTGAACGGATATGCAAAAGATCATGGTTACAACACAGGGGAATGGTGGAATAAACGTGGCGGATATTGGGAATTCTGCATGTTTGACTGGCAGAGAAAATACAATGACCTGTGGCGCATCCGTCCTATCTACATTTACAGTTTCAAGACTGGCACCTTCCAACACGTGAAAGGCGGCATGCAGCACTGGCTCTTTGAGAAGGACATCCTCGATGACCTCAAAGAACGCCTACAAAAATAAAATGTGCCGCACAAGAGAATGTGCGGCACATAATGATGAGGTATTGGGGAACATCAGCTGATGTTTTCGTACAATGTTTTTCGGGCACCCATCAGGATGTTGAGGGCACGAGGGATGATGTCCTTGACATCTGGACTTTGGTCGAGGAGAATTTCAAAGAATGCCCACACACTCTCGTTGATGACACATAATTTTGCCACCTTCATGTTGGAGTTGGTCTTGTTGATGGCTTCGAGCACGAGGTCACGATTGTCATCGGTCACATCATAAATGTAGGGCATCGTGAGTTGGAAAAAATCCGTGTCCTCATCGTTATTGATGAAGAGGAACGTCGCCATTTGATACTTGAAAATGATGCCACCATGTTCGTCCACTTCGGGACAGAATCCTTGCGTGCGAAGGAATTCCAATACAGATTCTGAGGTCTTCATAGGATCACTGTTTTTAGTTGTTATTCAATAAGATTGTTATTTTTGTTCAATTATTTCACGAAACCGATTCGAGGTCTTGTCAGATTGGTGCGTTCCGTATTTTCCATCTTCCTGCGGATGTCCTCATAGATGGACAAAATGTCTTGACGCAGGGATGGATGGGTGTTCTTGACGGAGGTCTCCAGCAACTCTTCAGTGATTTCCTGATCGGTGAAGGCTGCCACCATCGCCGCATCGTTGACCACATAGGCAATGTCGCTGGCAATGAAGCCTTCGGTCATCTCGGAAAGTTTGTCGGCATCGATGTTGTTGGCATCGAAAGGCCTGTCTTTGAGGTGAATCATAAACATCTCCTTGCGCGCCTCTTTGTCGGGCAGCGGCACATAGATCTGCTTGTCGATACGTCCTGTACGAAGCACAGCGGGGTCAATCTTGTCGGGGCGGTTGGTGGTGGCGACCACAAAGATGCCTCGTTCTGAACAGTTGTTCAACTGGGAAAGGAACTCGTTGACTTCGCTGGCAGAGTACTGTGCAGCAGGATTGGAACGATCGGGCACCAAGGCATCGAACTCATCGAAGCAGATGACGATAGGCGCCTGCTGTTCTGCCTGTTTGAAGAGCTGGGCGATTTTCTCCTGCGAACCATGAACAAAGGAGCTGGCAAGGTCGGAGGATTTCACCAAGATGAAATTGAAGCCCGTCTCTTCAGCGAATTTCTCAGCCACAAAGGTCTTGCCACATCCTGGAGGACCATAAAGGAGCATTCCGTTGGGAGCGGTCAGACGATATTTTGCCATTTTCTCCTTGTTCTTGATGACAAAGATCACTCGCTGGGAGAGATAGGTCTTGAGTTCCTCCATACCAGCAATGTCTTGGAAACCATTTCCCGAACCTTTCTTGATCTCGAATCCGACCTTGTTGGGACTTTCGATTTGCCGGCTCTCCCCACCCTGAGAAGATGATGGTTGAGGAGTATCGTCCTTCTTTGGTTCGGTTCGTGTGGGCACCTCGTCGGAATCGAGGTCGTGCAAGATGCTCTCCACATTCTTATAACGGTCGGCATAAGCCACAGCCAAACCTTTTGCCAAAATGGCTTTGGTGCGTTCTTCCACAATCAAGGCATCAAATTCGAGCGGTTCTGTCCTACGCTTGCACATCTGGAGAATTGCTCTCCTAGCCCGTTTCATGCCGTCGGAGAATTCCATCAACCAAGGTGATTGTCCTGTCAGCATCGTGAAGAGAACGGCTGTAGCAGAGAAAATATCACTTTGTTCATCGTACACGCCAGCATAGGTTTCGTTGGCACAATACGCCACTTCCAAGTCGCTGGTGTCGAAAGGCACTTTCCCTGAACATTTGGCTGAGAGATGCCCCAAGTCGATGATTTCAGGCGTACCATCTGTGGTGGCGGAAAGCATGATGTTGCGAGGTGTGATGTCGTTGTGGCAAAGTCCTTGTGCGTGGATGTGCTGCAAGCCTTCGATAATGTTGCGGAAGAGAACAAGGGCATCCTCTTCTCTCATTTTGCCCTCACGCTGTAACTTTTCAATGAGCAGCTCACCTGTGAAATAATTGGTCAGATAGTACTGAACGACACCCTCTTCTGTGTCCGCTTCTCCACTATCCACATAACTGACGATGTTCTTGTGCTTTAGGTTCTGGCTGTAGGTAATCTCCAGCACTTTTCCCGTCTCTGGGTCGAGCAGTTTCTCAGGCACTCTCTTGAGCACGAAGACTTTCATGAAATAAGGATTGTGGTCTTCGTCCTCCACACGATATGTTTCTGTGTAGAGATTCTCCTTGATTAGACTCTGTACGACATACTTGCTGACTTTCTGTCCACTCTTAAATGTTGCCATAGTTGTTGATTTAGTGCCACAAATATACAGAGAAATGATTAATAAAAGAAGGTTTTATAAAAAAATTAGAGAAAAAACTATGAGAATGGTTTTGCTGGTGCATAAAAATGACAAATTGGGGTCACAATCGTTAAGAAATAAAAAAGGTGGGGGTTGTGGGGGCTTTTTTCGTAGATAATTGCGAATTTGTGAATTAAAATCGCTAAATTTGCAAGGAATTTGCGAGGACAGCTTTCGCTGTGTGGCAAGGATCAATGATTTATGGCAACAAAGAATAATATGTATAAATCGTACTCGATGGAGTACGGCACTTTTGTGGGACTTGCGTGGGGAGGAGTTTTCCTCACTTATGTGGAGGGCATCAGCAACAACAACGGACTGCTGATGCTGTTGTGTTTTTTGTTATGTGGAGTGGCTTTCTTCCTCCCCTTCCTGCTGGCTCTCCGCCTGAACAGGAAAATACAGGTGGCGGAGGAACGGCTGACTTATTTCCAGGGACTCCTGTTCGCGTTCTCGATGTTCATGTATGCCTGTCTGATGAACGGACTGATCGTGTTCTCCTATTTTAACTTTCTGGACAACGGGATGCTGATGGAACAGCTGAACGACATGCTGACGCAACCTGAAATGGTGAAGACGTATGAGCAGATGGGTATGGGAGAACAGCATGCACAAATGCTGAAGATTCTGAAGGAGACGGACGCGCTATCGGCTTGGGAGAAGACGCTGCTGATTTTCAACAATAACTTTTTCTTCAGTCTGATTTTGTCGATCATTGTGGCTGTGGTGGCAAGCTGGAAGAGAGGGTAAAGGTTTGAGGTTTGAGGTTGGAGATTTGAGGTTAAAAAATATTGCGGCAGGCCGCCGAAAGAAAAATAGGTAAAAACAGGGAAAAATAAATAAAAATAGTTTTATATCTTTACTTGTTTTTTTATATTTTTTCTTCGGCGCCACCGGCGCAACTAAGTTAAAAGATTAAATAGTAAATCGTAAATTGTCAAATAGTAAATCATCATGGTGGATATTTCAGTTGTAGTGCCTCTGTATAATGAGGAGGAATCGATTGCGGAATTGCACGAGTGGATCAAGCGTGTGATGGATGAACATGGTTTCTCGTATGAGGTGATTTTTGTGAATGATGGTTCGACCGACCATTCGTGGGACGTGATCGAGTCTTTGAGTCAGCAGTTCCCAGAGGTGCATGGCATCAAGTTCAGAAGAAACTACGGCAAGAGCCCTGCCCTGTTCCATGGATTCGAGAAGGCAGAAGGCGATGTGGTCATCACGATGGATGCGGACTTGCAGGACAGTCCCGACGAGATTCCTGAACTGTACAAGATGGTGAAGGAAGACGGGTATGACCTCGTGAGCGGCTTCAAGATGAACCGCCGAAAGGGTGATCCGCTGTCGAAGACGATCCCGACAAAGCTGTTCAACGCCACCACGCGTATGGTGAGCGGCATCCACAACCTGCACGATTTCAACTGCGGATTGAAGGCATACAGAAAGGATGTGGTGAAGCACATCGAGGTGTATGGAGAGATGCACCGCTTCATCCCCTACCTCGCCAAGAACGCTGGTTTCAGCAAGATTGGTGAGAAGCCTGTGCACCATCAGGCTCGTCAGCATGGAAAGAGCAAGTTCATGGGTTGGAACCGTTTCGTGAACGGCTATCTGGACCTCGTCAGCTTGTGGTTCATCAGCACCTTTGGCATGAAGCCGATGCACATCTTTGGCTTCATCGGCACGCTCATGTTCATCATCGGTTTCATCGCCATCGTGATTGTAGGTACTGTGAAGGTGGTGGCACTCTGTCAGCACGTTCCTCATGCGCTGGTGACGGACAACCCTTACTTCTACCTCTCGCTGACGATGATGATTCTGGGTACACAGCTGTTTGTGGGTGGCTTCCTTGGCGACCTCATCAGCAGAAACAGCCAGGAGAGAAATAAGTATCAGGTGGAGAAGGAGATTTGAGGTTTGAGGTTGGAGATTTGAGGTTTGAGATTTAGAAGTGAAGAAGATTATTGGATATATGATGGGGATGGCGGCGTTGCTGCTGGTGGGCTGTTATTCGAATAACTGTCCGCTGGAGAATACTGTGACGTGCAACTACGGGTTTTACGACTCGGAGGGTACTGCCATTTCTTACAGAGACACCATCACAGTGACGACGCTGAAGCCTGGGTACAAGACGGTTTACACCTATCGGAAACTGGGCAACAGGACGGTGACGAAGGATGTGCCTGACACGGCTTTGGTGAATCAGGGCTACACGGAGACCATTTCGCAGCAACGGAAGGACACGATCCTGCTGAACCAATTGATGGGGGCTTCGAGCATGAAAGTGCCCATGAGCTATTTCAATGAGGAGGACACGCTGATTCTCTCTTACAAGATGATTTCGCTGAAGGACACCATCAAGATTCGTCACAACAGTTATCCGAATGTGGAACTGCCTGAATGTGGCACCTATCGTTTCCACCGCCTCTTGAACATCACAGCGACGGATGCCGCCATCGACCATATCGAGATTAGTGAGCCGACGGTGAACTACGAAGGGAGCACGAACGTGAAGATTTATTTTAATGGAGTGGTTTCAGAGTGAGAAGGACATTCAAACATATCATTAGCCTTGCCCTCTTGATGGGCACAGCAGGCATGATGAGGGCACAGGAGCAACAGACACAACCCCTCATGCCTGGCGAGACACCCAAGCCAACGAAGTATGTGGCGGTGGAGGAGCAGAAGCAGCACTTGGTGTTCTTCCAAGGCTTCACGCTGTCGGTGGATGGCTACGGACCTGTTGCCATGATGGTGTCTGACTATGGCACGCTGGAAGGAGCCCTCCGACTGAACCTGAAGAACACTTTCTTCCCTATCGTCGAGGCAGGTGTGGGCAAGTGTTCGAAAGACGACTTCAACACGAAGGTGACCTACAAGGTGAATGCACCTTTCATCCGTGCGGGTATCGACTTCAATATGTTGAAGGACAAATTCCAGAGCAATCGCCTCTATTTAGGTGCCCGTTATGGCATCTCTAAATTTCAATACGACATTGCTGGTCCTGCACAGACCGACCCCATCTGGGGAGGCAGCCAGTCGTTCAGCATGAAGAACATCGACTGCACGAGCCATTGGGCAGAACTGGTGTTTGGTGTGGAGGTGAGAATCTTCAGGAATTTCCACATGGGATGGGCTGTGAGATACAAGCGTGAAATCGCCTCGACCAAGAGCGATTATGCCAGGCCCAACTGTATTCCTGGCTATGGCTACACCACCAACACCACTTGCTGGGGAGGCACTTACAGCCTGATTTTCGACTTAAACTGGGGCTTGAAGAAAAGTCACAAACGTGGTGTGAATGTGGAGATTAGAGACATTCCTCCAACAAAAACCCAACCTGTAGAGACAACCAAAAAAGACATAGAAGACAACGACAATGGAACAGACGAAGAAAAAGAAGAATAACACTTTTGACCCATATGCCCCCCACAAAATCAAATGGTGGGGATGGCCCTTGCTCCTTGTGCTCATTGTGGGCACGGTCTATATCATCATGACGCGTGACAACAAGGGCAAGAAAGATGCTGCAACGGAGATGCAACAGGGAAAGCCTTGGGCTGCATCCGACATCCAACGGAGTGAAGGCAGCGTGTTTGGCACCATCTATCACCTCACTTACCAATCAGCCAAACCACTTCAGGAGGGTATCGACAACGCCTTAAAAGAGGTGGACGCATCGCTGTCTCCCTTCAACAAGGAGTCGGTCATCACAGCCATCAACAACAACACCAGCATGGACACCAATCCGATGTTTGTGGAGGTGTTCACCTTGGCGCAGGAAGTGTCGAAAGAGACGAATGGAGCCTTCGACATCACAGTGGCACCTTTGGTGAATCTGTGGGGTTTCGGCTTCAAGAACATGGACAATGTAAGTCAGGAGAAAGTGGACAGCCTCCTGCCTTTCGTGGGTTATCAGAAAGTGAAACTGGTCGATGGCAAGATTCAGAAAGAATGTCCTGAGACGATGTTGGATTGCAGTGCGATTGCCAAAGGATATGGTGTGGATGCTGTGGGCAAGTACTTCGAAAGTCAAGGCATCAGCAACTATATGGTGGAGATAGGCGGAGAGGTGCGCGTGAGAGGTTTCAATCCACGAGGCGAACTCTGGCATGTGGGCATCAACAAACCCAATGACGACCCTGCCAGCATCAGCACGGACATTGAGCAAGTGATCCAAATCACCCAACTGGCGATGGCAACTTCGGGCAATTATCGCAACTACTACGAAAAGGACGGTAAGAAATATGCCCATACCATCGACCCCCATACAGGTTATCCTGTGCAACACAGCATCCTCTCCTCTACAGTACTGGCACAAGACTGCGCCACAGCTGACGCTTACGCCACCGCTTTCATGGTGCTGGGGATGGACGAGGCAAAGAAGGTGCTGAAGAAACACCCTGAACTGATGGCTTTCTTCATCTACTCAGACAAGGACGGGGAGATGAAGGACTGGATGACGGAGGGAATGGAGAAACTGATTGTGAAGTAGGATGGAGATTTGAGGTTTGAGCTTTGAGGTTTGAGGTTTATGGAACTGACAATGTTTGAGCGATTGCTGCAACTTCCGCTGTTTCAGGGAATGAGCACGCAGGATGTGTCGGACGTGATGTCTCACGTCAGGCTCGACTTTGTCAATTATCATCGAGGGGATGAAATCGTGATGCAGGGGGAAAGCTGCAAGAAGCTCATCTACATCATCAATGGTGAGGTCATGGCTGAGTACAGGAATGACGAACGCCAGTTCACCCTCGCAGAACCCCTACCCGACCTCAAGGTGCTGGAGCCATACAATATGTTTGGCATGTATCAGACCTACTCACGAACCTACACCTTCATGACTGAAGGTTCCACCTTAGCCATCGACAAGCGCGTGTTGCTCAACCAACTCATGACGCACAACATCGTCAAGATCAACCTCATGAACATCGCTTGCAACAAATACCAGCAGACACAACGGCTCCTCTGCGACTATCCTGATGACTCTGTGCGACATAAAATCATCAAGTTCGTCCTCTCCCACGCCATCTCACCCAAAGGCAGGAAGGAAGTGCAAATCAAGATGACCGACCTCGCCGACATCATCCACGAAACCCGACTCAACGTGTCCATCGTCCTCAACGAGATGCAGGAACAAGGACTCATCACGATGCAACGAGGCAGTTTCATCATCCACGACTTACAAACACTCTCAAGAGAATAAATTCGACCATTCATGAATCCATTCTATACGACATATCATTACATTCCCTTCGACCGCATCAAAGAAACTGACTATGAGCCAGCCATGATGAAGGGCATCGAGGAAGAAGACCAGGAGATTGACAGCATTGTCAACAACCCTGATGCGCCCACATTCGAGAACACCATCGAAGCGATGGAACGAAGTGGACAGCTGTTGGATAAAGTCACTACCGTCTTCTTCAACCTGCTTAGTGCTGAGACCACAGACTTCCTCGATGAACTGGCACAGAAGATGTCGCCTATCCTCTCAGAGCACAGCAATAACATCATGCTTAACGAGGGGTTGTTCAAGCGGGTGAAGGCGGTGTATGACGATCATGAGGCAGACCAGTTTGCACGTCTCAACCCTGAGCAGAAGATGCTTCTCAAGAACACCTACGAGGGTTTCGTGCGTCATGGTGCCTTGTTGACAGATGAACAGAAAGAGCAACTGCGACGCATCACAGCCGAACTGGGTGTGCTCTCTCTCCAATTCTCGCAAAACAAGCTGAAGGACACCAACGACTTCATCCTGCACATCACGGATGAAGCAGACTTGGAGGGACTACCTGAAAGTGCCATTGACTTGGCAAGACAGACAGCGAAAGAACGTGAAATGGATGGCTATGTGTTCACTTTGCAGGCTCCTTCCTACATCCCGTTCCTCACCTACTCTGCTCGTCGTGAATTGAGGGAAAAGATGTTCAGGGCATACAACACCCTCTGCACCCATGATAACGAGAACAACAATGTCGCCATTGTCGGCAAGATTGTCAATCTGCATCGAGAAATGGCACAGTTGCTGGGATATGACACTTATGCTGACTATGCGCTCACGCGAAGAATGGCAGAGAAGAAGGAAAACGTGTATCAGTTGCTCAACCAACTCATCGACGCTTATCGGCCTTCAGCCAAGAAGGAAGTGGAAGAAGTGGAAAAAGTTTATAACGAACAGCTTCACGATAACAAGGACGGATTCATGCCTTGGGACTTTTCGTATTATGCCAACAAGCTGAAAGAAGAGCGGTTCAACATCAACAGCGAAATGCTCCGTCCTTATTTCGAACTCTCCAACGTGAAGAAGGGTGTATTTGGATTGGCGACCAAACTCTATGGCATCACGTTCCGTCCTAACACAGAAGCACCTGTCTATCATCCCGATGTGGAAGTGTTTGACGTGCTGGACAAAGACGGCAGTTTCCTCGCCCTGCTCTATTGCGACTTCCATCCTCGTGCTTCGAAGAAGTCGGGGGCTTGGATGACCAACTTCAAGGAGCAATGGACAGAACCTGACGGCACCAATTCTCGTCCTCAGGTGTCTATCGTGATGAACCTCTCGAAAGCCACAGACACAAAACCCGCTTTGCTTACCTTGGGTGAGGTGGAAACCTTCCTACATGAGTTTGGTCATGCGCTGCATGGCATGTTTGCCAACAGCACGTATCGTTCCATCTCAGGCACCAATGTCTATTGGGATTTCGTGGAACTGCCCTCGCAATTCATGGAGAACTACAGCGTGGAACCTGATTTCCTCCACACGTTTGCCACGCATTACGAGACAGGCGAACCCATTCCACAGGAATTGATTGACCGCATCATTGCCAGTCGTAACTTCAATGTGGCATACGCTTGTATGCGTCAAGTAAGTTTCGGATTGCTCGACATGGCTTTCTACACCCTGCAAGACGAATTCAAGAGCGACCTCTTTGCTTTCGAACGGGAAGCTTGGCAACGTGCTCAAGTGTTGCCAGGTGTGGAAAGCACTTGCATGACCACCCAATTCTCACACATCATGGCAGGTGGCTACTCTGCTGGCTATTATAGTTACAAATGGGCTGAAGTGCTCGATGCCGATGCCTTCTCCCTCTTTCAAAAACAGGGAATCTTTGACGCTGCCACAGCACAGAGTTTCAGAGAGAACATTCTGTCGAAAGGTGGCACAGAGCACCCCATGACCCTGTACAAACGCTTCCGTGGGCAGGCACCCAGCATTGACGCCCTGCTCCATCGCAATGGAATCAAATAACGCTTCAATATATGATCATGACTGAACAAGAACAGAAACAATACAACCTTGATTGCCGCTATGTGCGCATGGCAAGGATATGGGCAGAGAACTCCTACTGCAAACGCCGTCAGGTGGGTGCATTAGTGGTGAAGAACAAAGCCATCATCTCTGACGGATACAATGGAACGCCCTCAGGATTTGAAAATATCTGCGAGGACGAGAACAACGTGACCAAGCCCTATGTGCTCCACGCTGAAGCCAATGCCATCACCAAACTGGCACGCAGTCACAACTCCAGCGATGGTGCCACCCTGTATGTCACAGCCTCTCCTTGCATTGAGTGTGCCAAACTCATCATTCAGGCAGGCATCAAGCGAGTGGTCTATTCAGAGCACTACCGTTTGGAAGACGGCATCAAACTGCTACAACGCGCAAACATCAAAGTAGAATACATTAACCCAGACGAAAACAATGAGCAATAATATCAACAGAAACAATCGTTGGGTGCCTGTCATCATCGCCATCAGCGTCGTGGTCGGCATCTTGATCGGCACCTTCTTTGCCAACCGCTTTGCAGGTAACCGACTCAACATCATCAACACCTCGTCGAACAAACTGAATGACCTGCTCCACATCATTGATGACCAATATGTGGACACAGTAGACATTGCCAACATCGTGGAACAATCCATGCCTAAGATATTGGAAGAGCTTGACCCTCATTCCACTTATATCTCAGCCCAAGATGCCAAGACTGCCAATGATGACTTGAAAGGTTCTTTCAGTGGTGTCGGCATCCAGTTCGTCATTCGTGAAGACACAGTGAGAGTGACGGGCATCATCAAGGGAGGTCCCTCTGAAAAAGTGGGAATCCTGGCAGGTGACAAGATTATTTCTGTGAATGATGAACCTTATGTGGGTGAAGTGGTCACCAATGAGGAAACCCTCCATCGCCTGAAAGGAGAAAAAGGTACGAAAGTCAAGATTGGTGTGTTGCGTCATGGACAGAAGAAACCTCTCTCCTTCACGGTCGTGCGTGGCGACATTCCTCTGAAAAGCGTGGATGCCACCTACATGATCAACAAAGAACTGGGTTATATCAAAATCAAGAACTTTGGTGAAACCACCTATGCAGAACTGCTGACTTCCTTGGCAGAATTGGAAGTGGAAGGATTCCAGGGACTCGTGGTGGATTTGCGAGGCAATGGTGGAGGCTATCTCTCTGCAGCCATCCAGATGGTCAATGAGTTCTTGCCCAAGAACCGCCTCATTGTTTATACCCAAGGAAGGCGTTCACGTCGTGAGGAGTATCGGAGTGACGGACGTGGTTCTTATCAAGACCTGCCCATCATCGTGCTGATTGATGAGACCACCGCTTCTGCCGCTGAAATCTTCTCTGGTGCCATTCAGGATAACGACCGTGGTGTCATCGTCGGTCGTCGTTCCTTTGGAAAGGGTCTCGTACAACAACCTGTTGAGTTTGCCGACGGCTCACTCATCCACCTGACCATCGCACGCTATTACACCCCCTCTGGTCGTTGTATCCAGAAGCCCTATGTAAAAGGACAGCCCAAGGAATACGAAATGGACCTCATCACGCGTTATGAACGAGGTGAGTTCTTCAGTCAGGACAGCATTCATCAGACAGGTGAGAAGTATAAAACCAGCATCGGACGAACCGTTTATGGTGGAGGTGGTATCATGCCCGACTATTTTGTGGCAGAAGACACCACAGCACTCACACCTTACTATTCTGAATGTGTGACCCAAGGCATCATTGCCCAGTTCTGTTTCGAATACACAGACAACAATCGCACCAAACTCTCCACTTTCGACAATGCTGCCGACTTGGAGAAGCATCTGCGCCGTTTAGGATTGGTGGATCAATTCATCCGTTATGCTGACAGCAAGGGCATTCAGCGTCGCAACAACATGATTCTTAAGTCACAGCATCTGTTCGAGCAAGCCATCTATGGCAGCATCATCTACAATATGCTGGAGATGAGCGATTATGTACAGTACCTCAATCGTAACGACCTCACGCTTGAAAAAGCCATACAACTCTTCAAGGCAAAACAAACGAAACCTACCCTCAATGACAAAAAAAGAAATTCGGGAACTGATTCGAGGAAGAAAAAAGCAGCATTCCACCGACCAGCTCCTTTCATACAGCCAGCAAATCAAGCGCTTTTTGCTTGAACGCATTGCAAAAGAAGAGAACTGCCACACCCTCCTCCTGTATCATTCTCTTCCTGATGAGGTTTGCACACACGACCTCATTCACACGCTGTATGCCCAAGGTTATACCGTTCTGTTACCGACTGTGGTAGGCAATGAACTTGCGCTTCATGTCTATGAGGGTGAGGATGCCATGAGCACAGGAGCTTCGTTTGGCATTCAAGAATCAAACGGCACCCTCTTCACAGACCTTGACCGTATTGACCTTGCCGTCATTCCTGGTATGGCATTCACCCAACAGGGAGACCGACTCGGAAGAGGCAAAGGGTTTTACGACCGTCTCTTACCCCACCTCCATTGTCCTCTCATCGGTCTTGCATTCCCCTTTCAACTCCTTCCCTCCATTCCAACAGAACCACACGACATCAGGATGAATGAAGTAATCACTTGCTAAAGATGAAACCACTAAAACCTATCAGAATCTATAAAGCTTCAGCTGGCTCAGGAAAGACATTCACGTTGGCAGTAGAATACATTACGCTGTTGGCGGTGAATCCGATGGCGTATCAGAACATCCTTGCCGTGACTTTTACCAACAAAGCCACAGCCGAAATGAAGCAACGTATTCTGAGTACGCTGTATGGCATCAGTCATGGACTGAAAAGCGCAGAGGCATATGTGCGGAACATCATGGAGAATATTGAGGCGATGAAGACATTGCCACAATGGCAAGAGCCTGAATATAAGAAGGCCTTGGAGGGATTCAACAGAGAAACGTTGAGAGCCAGGACTCAGGAGGCTTTGGAAAATATCGTGCATGACTACAGCCGATTTCACATAGAAACCATTGATTCGTTCTTTCAGGGTATTGTGCGTGAACTTGCCAATGAACTGGAACTATCAACAAACATGAAGGTGGAACTGGACGAAACGGAAGTGTTGTCGGAAGCCATTGACCAAATCATCGAAAACCTGAAAGAGAGTTCGAACGAATTCCACACCATCATTGACTTCATCGAGGAGAAAATCAGAGAAAACCGTTCCTGGCAAGTGGAAGAGACCGTGAAGGAATTTGGCAAGAATATCTTCAAGGAGAAATACCTGATTCATGGAGAGGACATCAGGAAAAAAATCACAGACTTCGAAACGATCTACAAATACAAGAACCTCATCAATCAGTATCTGGAGGAAAAGAAACAAGCCGTAATTGAGATGGGGCATCAGATGCTGGAAGCTTATGAGAATAGCGGGATGACTGAGAAGGATGGAAGCAAAAGCATCGTCACGTTCATGGAGAAGGTACGCGACTACCTCATCACAGAACCGACGAACAGCAGCAAAGGCACTTTCTCTGATTCCATTGAAGAATACACGTTCAATATTGATAAATGGTTCAAGAAAACGTCGAAGAACCGAGATGCACTGGAGCCTCAGGTGGAAACTATGCTGATGCCGATGTTGAAAGAAACGTTCGAGAAGCACGATGAGTATGTGGGGCAACTGCATACCGTCAACGCCATCGGACAGCATCTCTATTCGCTGATGCTTTTGAACGAGATGAGTCGCATGGTTAAGTCGCTCAACGAAGAAAGCAATCGCTTCCTCTTGTCGGAGACCGCCAATTTCCTGCGCAATGTGATGAACAATCAAGACATTCCGTTCATTTACGAAAAGACAGGAACCATCATCAAGCACATCATGATTGATGAGTTTCAGGACACCTCAACCTTGCAATGGGGCAACTTCAAACCGCTCATCCTGAACAGTCTCTCGATGGATGGTGGTTGCTTGATTGTGGGCGATGTGAAACAAAGCATCTATCGTTTTCGCAATTCCGATTGGCAGATTTTGAACAATATTGAGGAGGACAAAGATCTGAAGGAATCTATTGGCAGGATTCCTGCCTCTTACAACTACCGTTCGTCGAAGCGTGTGGTGGAGTTCAACAATGAGTTATTCAAGAATGCCATTGATATCTTAAAAGAAGATTGCCCTGCCCTCGCGACAGCATACGATGATGTGGAACAAATCGCTTGTAAGAACAAAGATGAGGGATTTGTGCGAATTGAAAACATCGACTATCATGATATTGACAAAGACAATCTGCCTGAGGTTTGGGAGAAACAAACAGCTGAGAGTTATGATGAGGCGACCTTGCAACGTATTCAACAATCAGTTAAGGAACTGATAGATAACGGAGTGAATGCCAATGATATCACAATTCTAATTCGAACCAACAAAGAAGTACCTCTCATCAGCGATTATTTCAACACCCATCAGGAAGTGCTGAACGTGAAGGTGGTGTCGGATGATGCTTTTCGTTTGGATGCATCCCCTGCCATCAACATCATCATCTGTGCTTTGAGAGTGTTGGCTGAACCTGATAGCGCATTGCATCTTGCCACCCTTGCCCATCATGCAACAGCCATTCCTGAAGCATTCAATGAAGCGGTTCGTGCAGAGATGCGTTTCAAGCCCATCACGGAACAAGTGGAAGAAATCTATCAAATCTTCCAACTCCGTCAACTCCCCGATCAAGACGCTTATCTGTTCTACTTCAACGACATCGTGGAGCAGTTCTGTGAGGAAGACCAAACCGACCTTGATACTTTCCTACAAGCTTGGGATGAGAAATTGTGTGAGAAGACCATTCCCAACGGAACTGCTGATGGCGTGCGCATCATGACCATGCACAAGTCGAAAGGTCTGGAATTCCATAGCGTCATCATTCCATCGTGCTCATGGTCCATCAAACCCAAAGATTCTGAAGTCATGTGGTGCATTCCTCAAGGTGCACCTTACAATCAGATGCCGCTCTTGCCGATCAGCGTGAGTCGTGCCAAAGACGACAGCATCTTTGCGGATGACAGAAAAGAAGAGGAATTGAGAACGTTAGTAGACAATATCAACGTGTTGTATGTCGCCTTCACTCGTGCCAAGCACAATCTTATCATTTTGACAGGCAATAAGATTGGCGACACATTGGAAGAGGATTCGAAACTGGCAAGTGCCCAAGCGTTCCTCATCAAAGCGATGCCCAAGGAAATGGAACAGAAGGATATTGAGGGCGTGATCACCAGCTATGAGCAAGGCTGCATCGTGCCGACTCAGGCCAAGAAGGAAGAGAAAGAGATGAATGTGATGGATTGCACCTATGACCCACTACCAGTTTCGTTTGCCTCCCACCCTTCTGTGGCGCAGTTCCGTCAGAGCTACGATTCCGACTTGTTCATCACAGCCGACTCGCTTGATCCCCAAATACAGAAACACACGGAACGTATCCGTCTCATCAGTTTGGGTAATCTCTATCACAGCATCTTCGAACGAATCCACACCCAAGAGGACGTTCCCCATGCCATCCAATTGTTGAAATCCAAAGGATGTTTTGGAGATTTACTTGAGGCAAAGGAAGCGCAAGATGCTGTGACAGCCCTGATAGAAGGGATTGGCACCCAGCACCCTGAATGGTTTTCCAAAGACTGGCAAGTACTCAATGAACGTGCCATCCTCTTTCTCGAAAACCAAATGCAGACCACCAAACGCCCTGACCGAGTCGTTGTGAAGGATAACCAAGCCATCATCATCGACTATAAGACAGCACAAGATGTCGTTAAACAAAAAGCAGACGGCACCTTTTCCGTTCCTCCCAAAAACCAAGCACAAATTGAGGAGTACAAACGACTCTTGTCTGAGATTGGTTATACTGATGTAAAAGCCTATTTGTGGTATATCCTCGACCAAATCGTCGTGCCCGTATAAACTATAAACACCAAAGCTCACTATGACACCATTTCTGAAACTTGTGGCTGATGACCTCTACCAAAAGCTGGGAGGAAACTTTCAGAACACGTGCATCATTTTCCCCAACAAGCGTGCATCGTTGTTCTTCAACGAATATCTTTGGAGCAACAGCGAGGGGAAAACCATGTGGACACCTGAATACACGAGCATCAGCGAACTGTTTGCAGGATTGTCTGAACATACTGTCGGGGATTCCATCTATCTGGTTGTGAAGTTGTGGGAGGTATACAAAGAGAAGATGAAGCCGACCAAGACGCTGGATCAGCTCTACAGTTTGATGGAAACAATGTTGAGCGATTTTCAGGACATCGACAACAACATGGTGGAGCCAGCGAAACTGTTTCTGAACATTGCCGACCTGAAGGAGATGACGGACTTCTCATTCCTGGAACAGGAGCAGCGGGAAGCCATCGAACAATTCTTCGGAAAGTTCTTTGAGCAGAAATCCAAACTCTCCTCTCCTGATACGCAGCTGTCCCCACTCAAGAGTCAGTTCAAAACCTTGTGGAATCATTTGACCGAAATCTACGAGATTTATCAGAAGGAACTGATGACGAGCGAGGAGGAGCCTATGGTGTATGAGGGCATGCTGAAACGCAAAGTGATAGAGGCACTCCAAGACGAGGAAAAGCAGAAACGCATCGACGAGAGATTGACGGCAAAGACTTATGTGATGGTGGGCTTCAACGTGCTCAACAAGACGGAATTGGAACTGTTCCGTTACCTCAAGCAGCATCGCGACACGAAGTTCTATTGGGATTACGACATAAGCTATCTGAACAAGGGAGGAAACACATCGAGCATCACCACGAAGTATGAGGCTGGGCAGTTCATCGTTGAGAACATCAGGTTGTTGGGTAATGAGTTCGAAGGGCAAGACCTCTTTGACAACATGAAGCAACCTAAGGAGATCACCTTCATCCAATCGCCTACCGAAAATGCACAGACACGTTACATTGATGCTTGGGTAAAAGGTCATGTGAAGAAAGATGAACCGTTAAGAGAGTCGGCCGTCATCCTCTGCAACGAAAACCTCTTACAACCCGTTCTTCACAGTATCGGAGATGTGGATGCCATCAACGTGACCATGGGTTATCCATTAACGGAAACACCTATCTATTCTTTAGTGGCTGCACTCATGGAATTGCAATTGCGTGGTCGCACAGCCTCTGGCGCATGGAGATATAAATATGTGGCGGCAGTACTGAAACACTCGTTCGTCCAGAAGTTGGCGGGGAAAGCATGTCATGAGAAATTACACGAACTCTCAAGCAACAATGTCATCTTCCCTGGGGAAGAACGATTTGCCGATAACGAAATCATGCGACGCATCTTCTCGCCCAGCAAGAAACTGACGAGCTATTTGGCTGATATCATCTCCATGATAGGACATAGCTACCAGGATGCATTCGACAGTAATGACTTCACCTTGCAAATCTACAAGGAGAGCATCTTCACAGCATATACCATCGTCAACCGCATCCACACGTTGTTGGAAGAATATGTCTCTCTGGCTGTGAGCGATGAAATGTTGTCACGACTCATTCGTCAGTTGATGAGCCAAGCCACTATTCCTTTCCACGGAGAACCAGCCATAGGTTTGCAAGTGATGGGACTGTTGGAGACACGAAACCTTGACTTCCGCAACGTCATCATGCTATCAGTCAACGAAGGACAGATTCCAAAGGGCGACAAACGCACTTCACTCATTCCCTACACGCTTCGTGCAGCTTATGGAATGACCACTATAGAGCGAGAGGTGAGCCTCTACGCTTATTACTATTATCGTCTTCTGCAACGGGCAGAACACATCACCCTACTCTACAACTCCAACACGGAAGGTGGCAACAAGGGAGAGATGTCGCGATTTATGTTGCAGACCCTTGCTGAGAAAGACGAACTGTTTGGCGAAGGTCAGGAGATTGCACTACGCGCCTTTACAGCCAACAGCGAAACGAAAGCTGTCGAAGCCATCAGCATCAAGAAAGATGCGACTGTGATGAAGCAATTGCATGAACGGTTCAATACGGAGCGCATCCTTTCGCCTTCTGCCATCAACACCTACATGAAGTGTCCGCTGAAGTTTTACCTCAATTACGTGGCAGGATTGCGTCCTGAGGATGAAGTGTCTGACGATGTGGATAATGCCATGTTCGGCACCATCTTCCATGATGCCATGCACCACCTCTATCAACCTTACGAAGGAAAGCCTTTCCCCAGCGAAGAACTCAGACGACTGATGCAAGACGAGGAACGCATCATGCAGAACCTCAACAACGCCATTGCCACCAACTTGTTCCACTCCAACAAACTGCCAACACTCAATGGCACACAACTGATTAACCGACACGTCATCAAGCAGTTCATGCTCAACCAACTCAAGGCGGATGCACAAATGGCAGAAGAATTGGAGAGCGTAGGTGGTTATTGGCAAATCATCAGCCAGGAAAAGAAATACACGACCAACTATACTGACAACTTTACCATCGGAGGTTACATCGACCGTCTTGACCTTCTCCACACACCTACTGGTGATCGTATCCGTATCGTCGATTACAAAACCAGCAGCAAGCCACAAAACGCTAAGAATGTGGAAGAGCT
Organism: uncultured Bacteroidales bacterium; assembly: GCA_902768125.1. GTDB lineage: Bacteria > Bacteroidota > Bacteroidia > Bacteroidales > Bacteroidaceae > Minthosoma. Next base: position 23,639 of record CACXKA010000021.1, read on the forward strand.
TTTTGACCCAGAGAAGTGTGCGGGCAACTATCACATCATGCAGACCCTTTACTATTGCAAGGTACTTACAGATCCAGCTTGTCAACCCTCGCCTGCCACTTGTCCCGTCGTTCCAGCATTGATGTACTGCGCCAAGGACTATGGCAATAATTATTCTGGTATCGTCAAGTTCTCACTCTTCGACAACAAGAAGGAAGAGTTGACGGATTACAAGGAGCAATGTAGCGAAACCTACGATACACTTTTGGATGAGAAAATCAAGGAGATCTTCACCTCCGATGAGGAAGACCACGAACACGGCTCCTTTGAGCAATGTACCGATGAACAAAACTGCACGTATTGCGACTTCCTCTCTTACTGCAACCGTCACCCACAAAAACGCTATTGAATGGAAAAGTTCGACATCACCATACTGGGATGCGGAGCCGCTCTCCCCACGCCCAAACGACTCAGTTCCTCGCAGATTGTCAACATCCGCGAAAAACTTTTCATGCTTGATTGTGCAGAAGGAACACAAATGGCACTCCGCCGTTCGCGTATCAGCTTCTCACATCTGCAAGCCATCTTCCTCACCCATCTGCATGGCGACCACACTTTTGGACTCATTGGAATGCTGTCAACCTTCGGACTGCTCGGACGCATCCAAGACCTTCACATTTATGGGCCGCAAGATTTGCAACGCATCTTCCAACCACAAATCGACTACTTCTGTGCCGATTCGCCCTTTAAGATCATCCTCCACGAGATTGACACGAAGAAACCTCAGGTTCTTTACGAAGACCGCTCCGTCATCATCTCCACGCTACCCCTCTCCCATCGAGTGCCCTGCTGCGGCTACCTCTTCCAAGAGAAGCCCACACTACGCCACATCCGTCGGGACATGATAGACTTCTACCATATCCCTATCTCGCAAATCAACAATATCAAGGCGGGTATGGATTGGACAACGGAAGACGGTACACTAATCCCTAATGAACGCCTGACGACTCCGTCTGATCCCGTTCGTTCCTATGCCTATTGCACGGACACCACCTATCGTCCTCAACTCGCCGAACTACTGAAAGGCGTCACTTGTCTTTACCATGAAGCCACATTTGCAGAGGAGCATGCACAACTTGCCAAGAGCACTTTTCATAGTACAGCATCACAAGCTGCCCAAATTGCAAAAGACGCGCAAGCAGGTCAACTCATCCTCGGACATTTCTCCTCACGTTACAAGAGCGAGGAGTTGCTGTTGCAAGAGGCACAGCAAATCTTCCCCAACACTCAGCTGGCTGAGGATGGGATGAAGATTTCACTATAAGAAATTAGAATTTCGAGAACCTTTGAGTTCGTCAAAGGCACATCAGTTCATGATGGCGAAGTAGTCGACAATGCCGACCAGTTTGCCGTGATCGGTCACAAGGAGAGAGTGAATCTTGTGCTTTCGGAACATCGCCTGAATCGTGGTAAGCTTCGCATCGGGCGAAATGGTCTTAGGCGTTGTGGTCATCACCTCGCTCACAGCAATGTTGATGAAGTTCTCTCGCGCTCCTTCTACTGCACGACGGATGTCGCCGTCAGTAATGATACCCAAAATCTTTTCTTCCTCCATCACGATACCCAAGCCCAGTTTGCCGCTGCTGATAGTCATCAGTGCCTCTGACAAACGCATGCTTGGAGGAACTATCGGGAAGTTCTCCGTGTACATCACATCCTTCACCTTCACCAGCAACTTGCGTCCCAGCGAACCACCAGGATGGAACAAGGCAAAGTCTTTGGCTCTGAACTTGCGAACCTCCATCAAGGCACACGCCAATGCATCGCCCATCGCCATCGCAGCAGTCGTACTGGAAGTGGGAGCCAGATTCAACGGACATGCCTCACGTTCCACACTACAAAGAATATGATAAGTGGAGTGTTGAGCCAACAGGGAATCAGCTTCACCCGTCATTGAAACAATAGGAATATGACGATCTTCGAGCGAAGCGATGATGTGCAACAACTCATCCGTGTTACCTGAATTACTAATCATGAAGAGAATGTCATCATTCATAATCATGCCCAAGTCTCCATGCAGGGCATCGAGTGCATTCAGATAGATGGCAGGCGTGCCTGTAGAAGCAAGTGTTGCAGCAATCTTGGCACCCACATGTCCCGACTTACCCACTCCTGTCACCACCACATGACCCGTGCAATGATGAATTAAATCCACCACCTGCTCAAAATTGTTGTCCAGTTGAGGAATCAAGTCCAGCAACGCCTGCGCTTCATCACGCAAACATCTTTCCGCATATACTTTCGAATCCATTAGGTCGTTCGTTTATTAGTCTGTTTTATTAGTCTATTAGTCTATCAAACTTGCGATAACTCGGTCAAGTTCATTCAAATACAACATATTAGGTCCATCAGAGAGCGCACTGTCTGGATCTGGATGCACCTCGAAGAAATAGCCGTTGGCACCAAAGGCTTTTGCTGCCAATGCCATCGCTGGAACAAACTCGCGGTTACCACCCGTCTTGCCTCCAGCCGCACCAGGACGTTGCACAGAATGCGTGCAATCCATGATGACAGTATCGGTGAAACGATGCATGTCTGCAATATTGCGGAAGTCAACGGCAAGGTTATTGTAGCCATAGATGTTTCCACGTTCTGTCAGCCACACGTTGTCGTTTCCACTCTCACGGACTTTCTGTACAGGAAACTCCATATCCAAACCCGACAGGAATTGTGCCTTCTTGATATTGACGATGCGACCCGTGTGGGCTGCTGCCACCAAGAGGTCTGTCTGACGGCATAGGAAAGCTGGAATCTGCAAGACATCAGCCACTTCGCCAGCTACTTGAGCCTGATAGCTTTCGTGAATATCCGTGAGGACACGAAGTCCATACTTTTCCTTGATGTCGGCAAGCATCTGCATGCCCTTTTCCAAACCAGGACCGCGATATGAATGGATACTGGTGCGATTGGCTTTGTCGAAGGAAGACTTGAAGATGATGTCAAGCTCATACTTCTCGTTGAGTTTCACTAACTCTTGAGCCACTTCTTCCAGGCACTCCATCGACTCAATCACGCAAGGGCCAGCAATGATGGTTGGTTTCATGATTGTTTAGCGTTTAGCGTTGAAAGTTAGAAAGGATAATCTCCATTGTTTTCAGTTGGAACCACAGCTGCAGGCGTCTCAGGCTGAGCAGGTTGCTGTTCCGCTCCTTGAGCCATGGGTTTTGGAGAGAGAAGTTCCATATTATCGACCACAATGTCGATGGACTTGCGCGAGATGCCTTGGCGGTCGGTATAGTCACGAGTTTGAATCTTACCCTCCACATAGAGTCTGTCACCCTTGTGTACATACTTCTCCACCACTTCGGCCTGTTTGCGCCAGAAGACACAATTGTGCCACTCTGTACGGTCGGGAACCTGAGTACCATTCTGCAAGGTATAACCACGTTCCGTTGTTGCAAGGCGAAGTTGTGCCACACAAACGCCCTGATCAAGATATTTCACCTGTGGGTCTGCACCCACATTGCCTATAAGCATTACTTTATTCATAATGTCACCGATTTATTCAATAGATAATGGTCAAGAATTGTCATGGCAGCCATCGCCTCCACCACAGGAACAGCACGAGGCAAGACGCAGGGATCATGACGTCCCTTCACTTCGAGGGTGATTTCATTTCCGTCTTTCGTCACCGTCTGCTGCGGACGCAATTGCGTTGCCACAGGCTTAAAGAGCACTCGGAAGTAGATATCCTGTCCGTTGGAGATACCCCCTTGAATGCCACCAGAATGATTGGTGCGAGTACTGATGACGCCTTTATTATTATAGAAGAGGTCATTCTGCTCAGAACCTCTCTGCCCCACTCCGCTAAAGCCCTCGCCATACTCAAAGCCCTTCACGGCATTGATACTCAGCATTGCTGCTCCGAGGTCAGCATGGAGTTTAGAGAAAGCAGGCTCACCCAATCCTGCAGGGCAGCCTCTCACTACACAAGTAATGATACCACCAATCGTGTCACCTTCTGCCTTCACATCGAGAATCATCTGTTCCATCTTCTTCGCCACTTCCGTGTCGGGACAACGAACCGGATTACTTTCTATCATCGTGAAGTCATACTTATGATAGTCACGCTCAAGGGCAATGTCACCCACCTGCGACGTGTAAGCCACAATGTCAATGCCCAGCTTCTTCAGCGCCAGTTTTGCCAGCGCACCACCCACACAACGGGCGATGGTTTCACGGGCAGATGAACGTCCACCACCACGATGGTCGCGAAGTCCGTATTTCTGCATGTAGGTGAAGTCGGCATGAGAAGGACGGAACACATCACGCACATTCTCATAGTCAGACGAATGCTGATTGGTGTTTCTCACCAGGAAGCCAATAGGGCAACCCGTACTCTTTCCTTCAAACACACCCGACAGCAACTCCACCACATCACCTTCCTGTCTGCCTGTGGTGATACGGCTCTGACCTGGGCGACGGCGATTCAGTTCCTCTTGAATGAAGTCCACGTCAATAGGGATGCCGGCAGGCATTCCGTCCACCACACCGCCGATGCCAGCACCATGACTTTCGCCAAAAGTGGTCAGCGTGAAAATATGTCCAAACGTATTTCTCATCAATGGCATCCTCCACATCCGCCGCAACCGCCACTTCCGCAGTCGCCGCCACCACAACAATCACATTCGCTGGCGGTGTTCAACATTTCCGTGATTTCCTCGTTGGTGGCTGGACGCGCTTCAACGATTTGACCCACAAAGTGCAAATCCTGTCCTGCACGAGGATGGTTCAGGTCGATAGTCACAGCATCCTTCTTCATTTCAATAATGGTCGCCATGAATCGGTTTCCATCCTCACCCTTCATCGGCACCACAGCACCCTCATGGATATAGTTGAGGTCAATCTTACCGTCCACCTTGAAGACGCTGTCTGGCACATCAAACATCAGTTCCTCGTTGAACTCTCCATAGGCATCCTTGCAAGGGATGACAAAATCAAACTCAGCACCTTTCTCCAGCGGAGCGATGTTGGATTCAAAGAGAGGAAGCACCAGATTGAAACCACTGATGAACTGGAAAGGATGACGGCTGTCCGCCACCTCAACAGGTTCCTCGTCCTCTTCACCGTCTTCTATCGTGAATAGTTTATACGCTACTGTAATGTATTTGTTGTCAACTGCCATAAATTAATAATGTGAATAATTAAACATTGATGTTGCAAAGATAAAAAATAATTGGGAGTTAGGAATGAGGTTTTAGGAATAATTTGACATTCTATGTGATTTTTTCACAGAATAGCACACATTGACCGCTTGAATTTATTACCTTTGCAACGAAATTGAAAAAAGAACACATGAAACAAGGAATCATCATCGCACTTGCCGCACTCCTTTTGTTGGGTGCATGCCGTCGTGCTGGCACAGAAAAAGAAGACAATTCAAGCAAAAAGAATATCGAAAAGACTGAGACTCGCGAACAGAACATCATCCGTAAACGCATCAGCATTCCTTTCGACTTCAGCTACATCACCAACCTCGGCAGCGTGGACATCATCTACACACAGGGAAACTACGCCATTGAAGTGGAGGGAGACAGCGCCACCTTGAACTATGTGAAGGCGGAGTTCGACAGCAATCTGCTGACCGTCAGCCTGCAAGACGACAACAACACAGACATCAACCTTTTTGGCAACGCAGGAAACGTCAAGATGTATGTATCTGCCCCCACCCTAAAATGTGTCAGCATCTGTGGAAACGGCAGTTTCGAGAGTCAGGCAACTTGGCGTGCTGAAGACATCCAAGTGGGAGTGCTCAGTTCTGGAAGTATGAAACTCGGACGAGTGGAATGCACGACGTTCAATTTACAATCAACCGACATTGGCGACATCACCTTCTCCGACTTGCATGCCGACGATGTCACCCTCTACTCTCGCAGTTCTGCCAACATCGACGTCAACATGGAGGTCAAGAACCTGGTGGTCATCAACGAAGGAACCCAGAAGCTTCACTTGAAAGGAAAGGCTGACAATGTGATGATCAAGAATCCCAACGACATGAACCTGACCAATGATTTGAAATAACAGAAAAGAATCTCACATAAAGAAAAGCCACTTGCCTCGACAGACAAGTGGCTCTTTTTTATATGAAATGTTTCTTATTACTTCAGCTTGGCAATGCTTTCAGTCAAGGCGGCAATCTTCGTCTCAGCATCACTCTGCTTCTTGCGTTCGAGTTCCACCACCTGAGCAGGTGCGTTTGCCACGAAACGCTCGTTGCTGAGTTTCTTCTTCACGCCAACGAGGAATCCCTGCAAGTGCTTCAGCTCTGCCTCCATCTTGGCAATCTCTGCTTCTGCATCAATCAGGTTGCCCAGTTGCACAGCATATTCCGTCGTGCCAATCAAGAACGTGGAAGTGCCGTCGCTTTTGGCTTGCACATACTGGATTTCTGCCAACGAAGCCATCTTCTTGATGACAGCACCGAGTGAAGAACACTTGGTAACGTTGTCATCGGCTGGAGCCACCACTTCGAGGTTGAGCGGTTCACGTGGTGAGATGTTCTTGCTCTGACGCACGGCACGAACACCTGAGATGATTTGCTTTGCCTCCTCATACTGAGCCAGCAGAGCGGCATCTTCATCAGTAGGTGCATCGAGAATAAGTGGAGAAACCATGATGCTCTCGCCATCCTTGCGTTCTGCGATGTGCTGATACAATTCCTCTGTGATGAACGGCATGAATGGATGAATCATCTTCATCAGCTGTTCGAAGAAGTCCAGCGTAGCCTTGAAGGTGGCTGCATCAATCGGAGCCTGATAAGCAGGCTTGATCATTTCGAGATACCAACCTGAGAACTCATCGGTGAAGAGCTTGAAGACAGCCATCAACGCCTCGTTCAGGCGATACTTCGCATAGAGACCATTGATGTCCACGAGTGCCTTCTTGATGGTAGCCTCCATCCAAGCGATGGTCTTCTTGTTCTCCTCAGGCTGGGCGAGGTCTTTCTTTACTTCCCAACCCTGCACCAGACGGAAAGCATTCCAAATCTTGTTGCAGAAGGCAGCACCCTGCTGGCACAGCTGCTCGTCGAAGAGGATGTCGTTACCTGCTGGAGCAGAAAGGAGCATACCCATACGCACACCATCCGCACCATACTTGTCGATGAGGCCGAGTGGATCAGGCGAGTTACCCAATGACTTCGACATCTTGCGACCCAACTTGTCACGCACCACACCTGTGAAGTATACATTACGGAAAGGTACGTCCTTCTGATATTCCTCACCTGCCATAATCATGCGAGCCACCCAGAAGAAGATAATGTCTGGAGCGGTCACGAGGTCGCAAGTAGGATAATAGTAGTTGATCTCTTCGTTGCCAGGATTGTTGATACCGTCGAAGAGCGAGATAGGCCAGAGCCATGAAGAGAACCAAGTGTCGAGTGCATCCTCATCATGACGAAGTTGGTCGATGGTGATGTTCTCATAGCCAGGAATCTTCTTAGCCTCTTCCAACGCCTCTTCTGGTGTCAATGCCACCACATACTTCTCCTCCTCTTCCTCTGCTGTAGGCAGGAAATAAGCAGGAATGCGGTGTCCCCACCAAAGCTGGCGGCTGATGCACCAGTCCTGAATGTTCTCCATCCAGTTGCGGTAGGTGTTCACATATTTCGTTGGGTAGAACTTAATCTTTCCTTCGAGTACTGGTGGCAGAGCGATGTCAGCAAAATGCTTCATCGAGAGGAACCACTGCTTGCAGAGACGAGGCTCCACAGCGGTGTCTTGGTTACGTTCAGAGTAACCCACCTTGTTGTCATAATCCTCCACCTTCTCCATCAAGCCAGCTTCCTTCAGGTCGATGGCAATCTGCTTGCGCACCTCCATTCTGTCCATACCCACATACAAGCCGGCCTCCTCAGAGAGCGTGCCGTCAGGGTTGAAGATGTCGATGGTCTCCAGGTTATGAGCCTTACCCAATGCATAGTCGTTCACGTCGTGAGCAGGTGTCACCTTCAGACAGCCCGTACCAAACTCGATGTCCACATAACGGTCTTCAATCACAGGAATGACACGATTCACCAGCGGTACAATCACCTTGTGGCCTCTCAACCACTGGTTCTTTGGGTCTTTCGGATTGATACACATAGCCGTGTCACCCATGATGGTCTCAGGACGCGTGGTGGCAACCACAGCATAATAGCCCTTGGCATCCTTATGAATGATGTTGCCCTCCTGTTCCAATGTCTCGATAGACACCTTGCTGCCCACCGAAGTCAGGTTCTCAGGGTCAGCCACATAATATTTCAGATGATACAAGTGGCTCTTCTCATCACGATAAATCACCTCCTCCGTCGAGAGCACCGTCTGTGCCTTGGGATCCCAGTTCACCATACGGAGACCACGATAGATCAGTCCCTTCTTGTAGAGGTCCACAAACACCTTCAGCACACTCTCGCTGCGCTTCTCGTCCATCGTGAAGGCAGTTCTGTCCCAGTCGCACGAAGCACCCAGATGACGCAACTGCTTCAGGATGATGCCGCCGTGCTCGTCCGTCCAAGCCCATGCATGCTTGAGGAACTCCTCACGCGTGAGGTCACGCTTCTTGATGCCCTGTTCAGCGAGACGGTTCACCACCTTCGCCTCTGTGGCAATCGAAGCATGATCCGTACCCGGCACCCAACAAGCATTCTTGCCGTCGATGCGAGCCTTACGGATCAGGATGTCCTGAATCGTGTTGTTGAGCATGTGACCCATATGAAGCACGCCCGTCACATTTGGTGGCGGAATCACAATCGTATAGGGTTCACGCCCATCGGGTTTACTGGCAAAAAGTTTGTGGTCAAGCCAGTATTGATACCACTTTCCCTCCACCTCGGAGGGATTATAATTTTTCGCTAATTCCATTGGTTTTAAAAATTTTGCCTGCAAAGTTACGCATTTTTCCACACATAGCCATAAGGAAAACCCAAGTTTTATAAAGTGTTCCCATATTATATTCATCCATACATCCCTGTTTTTCACCAAAACATCACCATTATCTCATATTTATATGCCAACTCATTCACCAGCAGATGCCGACTATTTCTCAATAAGCGGCACTTATTCCTGAATAATGGCAGGTTATTGTTCAATAAGGAACGCTTATTATTCAGCAGAGGCAGGTTATTGAGAGATAAGCCTTATAGAGAAAAAGTAATCACGACCAAAGTGTTTCAGTTGTTTCAGTTTCAGTTAGGATTTTGAGGTACAGTTGTGTATCAAATCCCCCTTCTTAAACTATATAATTAATTAATAATTAATAAGTTGAATAATAAATAAAGGGGAGCGACACCCCTCAAAAAATAACTGAAACAACTGAAACTGAAACGCTTTTCTAATCTACAATTCTCCTAAAAGGCTATAAGACAATAACATACAAAACATCCTTAATTTCACAACCGAAACACCAAACCTCAAAAAAGGGGCAGAATTAATCTGAAATCCACTCTTTAGAGGCTCAAAAACAGAGAAAAGCCATTCATTTTGATGCATTCTCTGCCACTTTCTGCACACGAAGGCTTTCCAAAAAATCAGCATCAACATCACATTTGGAGAGGTATTTGTACTCGAATGGTTTCTCTCGATACAAAAAGTGAGGGTTGCATTGCGAATAATTGCCCCTTCGAACCTACATTTGCACCCTCCCCGAGCCTGCACTTGTTACTCCAAGGAGACCACACTTGTACCCTCGTGAGTCCACAAAAACACCTCCGACGTACTCGCTTCAAAACAACGCCGTTGTCTTGCCTTTCCTACACCGATGTTTTGATGAAACAACGGCGTTGTTTTAAATTGCCGTCGGCAAAAGGTGCAGACAAGGGAGAAGGCATCATCACAATGGCAACTCATTTTGGGATTGATCCTCAATTTACGATAGCCTTTGGTGATGGAGGCAATGACACTCCCATGATCAAGGCTGCTGGTATAGGTGTGGCGATGGGAAATGCGCTTGAATCCCTAAAAAATGAGGTAAACCACACGACTACTTCTGTTGACGACGATGGTGTCTTGAATGCCTTACGACATTTTGGTTTGATATAGACGAAAGAGAAAGGAGAGGCTCCGAATGGATGCCTCTCCTTATTGTGCTCATATAACGTCACGACTCAGCCTGACTGATACAAGCCTCTCGCAACTTCGTTATTTACTTTTCTGTCATTTTCTTGTCCAGCTCTGCTATCTTTGCAATGTCCGCCTTCGTGAGTGCATGATAGAGGTAGAACACCTCATCCCCTTCTTCCGCTTCCTCATCCATCAACTCCAGCGTGAGGATGTTGCTGGTGACATCCCAGTAGTAAACGCCCTTCTGATTATAATCGGAGCTGCTATGGATTTCGAACATTGGCTCGTCATCTTCTGCATCGTCCACATCACTAACGTATTGAGTGTCGGTGGTGCGGGTGACTTTGCCATTCTCCACCGTATAAACGACCGTGTTCAGCGTGCTGTTGTCCGTGAATTCAAGGACGTGGTAAATCTGCTTACCGTCTTCTTCTTGAACGCTGAACCACTTGCCCACATAGTCATCGCACAACAAGGAGACATTGTACATGTTGATCAAGTCCTTTTCTGCTTTGGAAGGTCGGTGGAAGGTCAATGTCATCTCATATGGTTCCTCCATCTCAACGATGTATGTAAGATGCAGTTGGTCGTTGTCCATGCTGTATGGGACGGTAGTGATATCCTGGGAGCCAATCTCGAACGTAAACGTCTGGACCGTTTCATCAAGGGTGTAGATGCCGTGGCGGCACATGCGCTCCCAATGCGTGATGGGTTCCTTCGTGTCACCGATGTAAACATCTTGGTTCAGCACACCATTATCGCCAAAGGTGAGCAGCACGTATTCGACAGCCGTTTCATCTTCGTCTTCGTCAATATCACTACGATTCACGACGGCGAGCCACTCGCCCATCAGCGTCTTGGCAGTAGAATTCACGCGCGTCATGCTGAAGTTGGCGGTATAAGTGGAGCCATCCTCATTCTGGCGAAGGGCAGTCCATTCCATCTTGCCATTCTCGATGGAGGCAATCTCCCAGCTCTCACGTTTCTCCGTGGGGTCACCCACATTCTTCCAACGCGAACACATCAACGTGCCATCCACGAAATACTCTGCCATCGTGTTCACATCAGCCACCCATTCGCCGTTCTCGTCCTGTCGATAATAGACGAAAGTGCCGTCGTCCTTATATTCCCAACGGTGCATCTGGGTGTCGCTATAGGCATCCTGGTCACTGGTGAGACGTCCCTCCCAAATGCCGATGATGTCATCGCTGTAGTCTTTCGTCACACGGACCTTGCGCTCTTTCAGATCTTTCGTGATTCTGTAAGACTTGCCATCTACAAAGGTCTCATTGTTCGTGACAAGCACCATCTCGTTGTCTGTGATGGAAGAAATGTTGAGTTTATGGGAGAAAGAGATATTGGCATCAGGCAGTTCCACCGTCTGCTCCAACAAGTTGCCATTGATGTTGACACGACCTTCACAATGGTTCACCCACACATTCAGGTCACTGATGGCACTGATGGACAGGCTGTAACTGAACTTCGTGTCAGATTCGTAGGTCAACACTTGCTTAGAGTTGGTCGGCACGGGCTGACCATTCACTTCAGCCATCATCCACTTGCCTCTGATCTTCTCGGAGAGTTTGTCGATAGGAGGGGTGCCTGTGTTATCAGCATCGTCGCTACATGCCGTCAATAGTGTCACTGTGAGGCCGCAGAAAAAGATGGCGGCAAACATCCATAACAGATTTTTCTTCATATTCATATTAAATTGGGGTTGATAATATTCTATACACTCATCAGTTCCATGTGCCTTCATATCTCTTGAGGATTAATTAGGTGTTAGTTCTGTGATTGTTGTCGGCAAAGGTAAAGCATTTTCCCCACACATCCAAATATTTTCCAAAGTTTTTTTGCGAGCTTCCTTCCAACGTGGGAAATACTTGTCCATCAACCCATAAAAGTGGATGTTGTGGTGGGGTTCCAGCAGATGACAAAGTTCGTGAACCACGATATGCTCCACACACCACGCTGGCAACAGCAGCAGATAGGAGGAGAAACTGATGGACTTGTCCTTGATGTTGCACACGCCCCATCGGGAAATCATCGGCTTGTAACGAATCGCAGCTGGCTTCACTCCCATGATACCAGCATGCTTCTCCACCATCGGTTCTATCAATGCCTGTAATCGTGATGCCGCCTCTTGCTTCTGGGTTTTCGTTTGTAATGGCAACTGGTCATAGAACGCAGCACGACGCTTTTGCCGTTCATCGGTCTTCTTCCGTGCTTTGACTATCCAATCGCGATGTTCCTTGATGAAACGCACGACCTCTGCCTTGGGCATACCGAAAGGTGCTGAGACATGCACGTCTCCTCCCTTTACAATACGCATCGACAACCTTCTCGTCCACCTGTATGTCACCTCAATTGCCATCCCTGTTATTGCTCGTCCGTCATTGAGTCTTCTTCCACTTCACAATGCAGGAACCCCATTTCCTTGGCTTTTTCCTGGTTCATCAGGAAATAAATTGCCTCACCCTCGTTGCAGAGTTCACCTTTGGAGTTGACGATTTCTGCATTGATATACACCAGATTCCTCACCTGCTTCGTGACTTTAGCCCGTATGGTCAGCTTGGGTTCTGTGGTCGGAATGGCTTTCTTGAACTTCACATTCAACTGAACGGTATAGCCGCTGGTCTGTAACTTACGGGTGACCACCCATCCACACACCTCGTCAATCAGCGTGCTCAGGATGCCACCATGCATGGTGTTGATCCATCCCTGATAATTATGTTCAGGATGCCACGTGCTGACTATATAGTCGCCATCCTCATAGAACTCCAAGTGAAGTCCGATGGGATTGTCTGGACAACAAGCAAAACAGTTGTACTCTGGATGTCCGAGCCAAGGGTTGATGATTTTCTTCATTCTATTCAGTTTGGTTTTCTTCACTTACTTTCCTTTATGATCTGTAACAACGATTTTGTCCCCCGAAAGATCCACTTCGAAGAGATGGGGGATGCGGACGGTCCTACCCATGGAATCCTTTGAATGGCTGTGGACAGACATCATCCATTGCCCATCAAAACGCTGGAAGAGCATGCTGTGGCCGAAGCCTGGAGGGGTGATGGGTTCTGGTTCCTGAATCCAAGGTCCGTCGAGCGTGCCGCTTTCAGAATATGCCACTCCCTGAGTATAGACATCAAAGACCCATGAAGTCCATAGCATGCCAAGACGACCTGTTCCTGTGCGGAACAGCCAGGGACCGTCAGTCACTTTGTTCCAAGTCACCTTACCGTTATCCCCTTTTTCACGACTCCAAGGCGAGTCGCTGGCACGGAAGAGAACTTTGGGTGAACCAATCGTTCCGCTCAGGTCGGGCTTTAGTTCTATCTTTTCGATTGTTCCGTTCCAGTTCTGCAACCATTCGCCACAGAACACCATATAGGGCTTGCCATCGGTGTCTCGCCAGAATGTACCGTCAAGTGTGGGACGATCGGCTGGCAGATAGGTGGCATCGCCAAAAGCGCGGTATGGACCCATCGGATTGTCAGCACGCAACACCTGAGAGGCGCGTCGCTCTATGACATTGCCCCTGACCGTGTCAATCATGACATCCTGATTCGTGAAGGTGGCGAAGTAATAGTACTTCCCATCGCCTGTCTGGTGCAGTTCTGCAGCCCATATCATCGGACGTGGACCCATCCATGAATCCCGTTCGAATTCTGTCACGCGATAGGGTCCTTCCCATCGTTTCAAGTCGCCACTACGCCACATCATGCCACCAGTACCAGTCATATAGTACATCTTGGTCTTACTGTCTGCGAGTATAGCTGGGTCACTCAGTCGGATGGAGTCCAGCGGAATGTCGTGGCGGACACCAAGATTTCTCGGCTGAGCCTGCAAAATGCTTATACACAGAACTGCAGCGATACAAGTGAGCAATCTTTTCATAAATTCCATTTGTTTCAGGATAATTACAATTGTTGTTTAGATGCCTCCACAGCGGCAATGACACGATCGCACCATGCATCGAACTCCGCATCCTCGACCTGCAACTCTGGATGAGCTAGAATGTGGCTGACACAACGGCGAACACCCTCATCGAAGCGAACGCTGGCTTGGAAACCCGGAACGGCATTCTTCAACTTGGAGCAGTCGAACTCGACAGAGGCAGCCTTGTCGCCCAAGAGATTCCCTGTGAAATCCCACTCAGCAGGAGATACTGCAGCGAGATAATCGGAACTGATATGATAGAGTTGAGCCTCAACATTAAGCGCTCTTGCCACACACATATAAATCTGATTCCAACTGAGGCTTTCGTCACTCATGATTTGGAACACTTCGCCAACAGCCTTGGGATTGCCAAGCAGACCGATGAATCCGCGTGCGAAATCTTCGTTCCAAGTCAATGTCCACAAGGAGGAACCATCACCATGCACGATGACGGGTTTGCCCTCCATCATGCGTTTCAATACTTGCCAAGAGCCTTTCATTCCATGCACGCTAAGAGGAACGCCACGCTCGCAATAGGTGTGCGATGGGCGAACGATGGTGACAGGGAAGCCTGATTCGCGATACTCATGCATCAACAGTTCCTCGCATGCAATCTTGTTGCGTGAATACTGCCAATAGGGATTTGCCAAACTCGTGCCCTCGGTGATGATGTGGTTTGCAGCTGGCTTGTTGTAAGCAGAGGCTGACGAGATGAACACGTATTGCTTCGTCCGTCCCTTGAAAAGACGGATATCGCGCTCCACATGCTCCGTCACGAAGCCAATGAACTCGCAGACAGCATCGAATGTCTCGTCGCCCAAAGCATCGAGAACGGTTTTCGTGTCATCGATGTCGGCGATTACTTGATGAACGTTTGCTGGAACTTCAGCCTTGCGAGTTCCTCTGTTGAGCAACCACACTTCGTGGTCACTCTCTGACAGTTGTCTGGTGATGGCACTCGATATCGTGCCAGTTCCACCAATGATTAGTATCGTCATAGGTTTTATTTTGTGGATGTAAAAGTCTATTCTCATCAATTCATTTAAAACGATTTGCAAAGATAGTGATATTTATAGAATTATCCCTATATTTGTACCCACTTTTATAAAACTTTATCATCCAACACGCAAATATACACACAAACCAAAAAAACATTGCAATATTTCTCAACTTTTTTTTGAATTGCAATAGTCAATCAGCTGAGAATAAAGGGAATTGAGGCGGAGAAGTTTTTCGTAACCAAGCATAAAGAATTGTTTACGGGCACGCGTGATGGCGACGTTGAGCTTGCGGTCAACGATGCCTGAAGGGGTCGAAGTGACATTGGAGAGAATGTCAAGTTCATAGCGTTGGGTGATGGTGGTGCCGTAGATGATGATGTCGCGCTGTGAACCCTGATAGCGTTCAACGGTATCGATAACCAGGTTGGCTGCCACATCGGGAAGAAGCTTGGCTATCTCCACCCGCACGAGGGCAATCTGCCTACGGAAGGGGACGATGATGCCCAAATGCCGTTGTGGTTCGAAGGGAAGGTGGTTCTTTTCGTGAAGGGAAACGATGCCCTTGACAAGCTGGGCAATCATGCGTGCCTCCAACACATTTGCTTTGGACATTCGGTCTTCCATCGAGGGACGAGGCACGTTGATGAAGGCACAACGATGGGTGGCAATCAATTCTTCGACAGGATTGCCAACATCCTCGAGACGATAAGGAAGCGGTTCCTGCTGATGCGGGAGTCCAACAGGAAGAAGTCGCCCATCATAGAAAACATCGGAAGCAAAGGCTGCGATGTCGGGATGCATGCGTCCCTGATGGTCGAGCATCGCCACCACATCGGCATTGTCACGATTCTGTTCATAGAGGCGTTCGAAGAGGGAAGTGCGACAGTTGGTCAATCCAATGGCATGCAACAAGGGGGAGGCAACAGCAGACTTCTCCTCGTTCTGTACCACGACAGCAGGGAGTTGCTTGTGGTCGCCAATCATGATGAACTTGTCGATAGACGAAGAAGTGAGGATGCCCAGAATCTGGGGCTCGAGGATTTGGGATGCCTCATCAAAGATGGTGACTTGGAAGTGTTTGAGACGAAGGAGGGAGGTGTGGCTGTTCATGGAGGCAACGGTGCTGACGAAGATGGAAGTATCGCCAATGCGTTGCATCACCTGCTGACGGTTGGTGAGCGTGGAGATAGCATTACCAAGAAGGTGCTCACGATAGGCAGGAGCACACGAGAGTTCTCGTCCCAGTCGGATGTAGTCGGGTTGAGGGTTAAGGGTTGACAGCATCTGGCAGATTTCATCGACTGCACGATTGGTGTAGGCAAGCAAGAGAATGTTATGATGTTGTTCCAGTTGCTCCTCCACCATGCGCTTAAGTGCCACAGAAGTCTTGCCTGTGCCAGGAGGACCCATCAGGAGAAAGAGGTCATCTTTTTTGGGTGTACGCTGACAAAGCAACAAGTCACGACGACGAGGGTCGCAGGTGAGCAGGGAGAACAAACCGCTGTAAAGACTGCGGAAATTGGCATCCACATGGTCGTGCTCAATGGCATAGAGATCCTCCCTGCTGAAGAGCTGCTTGTTGCGTTGGGCATTCTTCAGTTGCAGCCAGATGCGATCTGCATCATACGCCTCCACGTTGCAACGGAACACTTGTTGGGTGATGGCGGAATCAGTATCGGAATTACGTTTATACAAAATAACGGCGTCACCAATGCGGAAATTGGGCAGGCTCTCATTGGCATCGGAACGCTCGAGACAAACCGCTTCCACCCCTTCCTTCATCCGAAGGTCGGCAAGGCGCAGGTTGAGGAAGATGTCACCATTCTCCATCTTGGTGTTGACATCGGCATTCCAAAGGGAAGAAAGGGCACGAGTGGAGTCGGGACGCGTGTCGCATATCTTGCTTTCTGCCTGTTCCCGTTCAATGAACTGAAGGAAAGCATAGAAGTACTCAGCCGTCAGTTCGTCCATCGCATGCAAGGCATCCGTGACGGGCTTGATTTCTGGCAGACACCAAATCGTCCAGAACTTATCGTTGCAATCCTGATTCTGCCTCAGTTTCTCTGGCGTGAGTTTAGGCACCCACACCCGCGCCTCTCCTTCGAGCAGTCCCCGTTCGAGTGCCACGATGTTGTTGCGAATGTTCATGGCACGCAGCACCATCTCCTGATAACTACGTTGTTCCTGCAGGCGTGGGTATTTGGAATAAAGCAGGTTGCCCATCACGTCGGTCTGCTTCACTCCCGTGTTGTAATAGAGGATTTCCTTGTAGAGCAACATCTGCATCAAGTGTTCTTCCTTTGCCCGATTGCGGAACTCGTCCCATTTGCCCGACTTTAATTCAATCAAGAACTTCTTGCCTTCGTCGTCGAGGTCAATGAGACAGTCCATTCGTCCCTGCAAACCCAACGCTTCACAGAAGAAAGAGGGTTCGATGTGGATGTCCACCTTTCCTTCGTGCATATAAGGCTGCTGCTCCAGTTCCCTGACCACTTGCTGGATGTTTTCATACTGCTTCTGGGTTTCTTCAAAGAACTTGGCATCGATTTCAGGACAGGCACAAATGTCTATCGCCCTATCAGCAAACACCTTGTGCATGGAATCGAGATAGGAAGCCTCAGGAAGATTGAGGATGTCATCGAGAAACTGATTGGCAAAATCGCCCAATAAAGTGTGAACAGTACTCTCTGAAGGCTTGAACTTGGCGATGAAATAGTTGAACGCAGACTCCCCCCACCCTTTGATGCAGCTGGTCACGCTGGTGGTGTCGAGCAGGAAATCCGGCTCCACAATAATATATATAGGATGATAGACACCCTCATGATCCATCGTGAAAGAGAGGGCATTGAACTGCATGCCTGGTTTCAGCAACTGTGCTGCCTTCAAAGTATGTGGGTTGGTGGTGATGTCCACACGGAAAGGTGTGTCGGAAGGAATCTCTCGTGAGAAAGCATAGATATATGGTTCCTCCACTCGTTCCACTACGAATCGCACACGCTTCTGGCGAGCCATCCGTTCCATTCGATCCTTCGAAATCGGCAATGCCTCCACATCGGGCAGCTTTCCCTTGAAAACGACAGGAATAGGCGTATTGGTGAAATGTGCCAAAGCTTCCACCAACACCCGCATATCGACCAAGAAGGTGTGTTCATCCACCTCCATGCCCAAACAAGACACCTGACGAGCACGCCAACGGAACGTATCAATCGCATATAGCGGATAGTTCGTCAGTCGGCATACTGCCTGCAGGCGAGAAAAGAAATCGTTGTATTCGGCTGGCAGACCTTCCGTCTTCTCGATGCACACCCGATGCAGCGTATCATAGAAATACCGATACTTCCACTTAAGTGTCTGCTCTGAAAAGAAGACTTCCTGGATGTCCTGCCAAACGCCGTCCATCATGCATTTAGCTGTCCGATGATATCAGCAACAGAGTTGCAACCATGCTGGTCGAGCCATTCGTTGATGCCATTCGCCACTTTCACTGTCACAGCAGGGTCGATGAAATTCGCTGTACCAATCTCGATGGCTGATGCACCAGCGAGGAAGAACTCAATCGCGTCGTGTGCATCCATGATACCGCCCAAACCGATGACTGGAATATGGACTGCTTTTGCCACCTGCCACACACAACGAACGGCAACTGGTTTCACAGCAGGACCAGACATACCACCTGTGGCGATACTCAACACAGGCTTCCGCTTCTCGATGTCTATCACCATACCCATCAATGTGTTGATGAGCGAGACCGCATCGGCACCAGCATCCTGCACAGCCAATGCTATATCAGTAATAGAGGTGACATTAGGAGAAAGTTTGACAATCAATGTCTTATCATAAGCCTTACGAACAGCCTTTACTACAGAAGAAGCACCTTCAGGAGTGACACCAAACGCCATACCTCCCTGCTTCACATTGGGACAGGAAATGTTCAGTTCGATGGCTGGAATATTCTCCAATTCATTCACGCGGGCAGCACATTCTGCATAGTCTTCAGGAGAGGAGCCACTCACGTTCACAATCATATTGGTGCGGATGTCCTTAATCTCGGGATAGATGTGCTTGCAGAAATAGTCAACACCCTTGTTCTGCAAACCCACACAATTCAGCATGCCGCTGGCGGTCTCCACCATACGTGGGTAGTCATTGCCCTCACGAGGATTGAGGGTCGTACCTTTCACGATAATACCTCCAATATCTTCCAAGTTCACAAAGTCAGCAAATTCAACTCCATAGCCGAATGTGCCGGATGCCGTCATCACGGGATTCTTCATCGTGAGACCAGCAATTTTTGTCGTCAAATCTGCCATATCCTACACCTCCCAAGTTAAATCATTGATATCAAACACAGGACCTTCCTTGCACACGCAAACGTTACCCTTGACGGTCTTTTCCACACAACACAGACAAGCACCCAAGCCACACGCCATCATGTTTTCGAGGCTCACCTCACAAGGAGTGTTCGTCGCTTTCGCATATCTTGCCACACTCACCATCATCGGCTTAGGACCACACACAGAGATACGATCGAACTTCTCCTTTGTTAATAATGAGTGCTGGGTCACAAAACCTTTCTCTCCTTCCGAACCATCTTCTGTGGTCACATAGACAGGAGCAATAGCCTTGAAAAGTTCCTGTTCCAGCAAGTCGCTCTTGCTTCTGGCACCCAACAGGAACACTGGCTCCGCCCCACTCTCCTTCAGGTATTTGCCGTAATCGAGCAAAGGAGCCACACCTACGCCACCACCCACGAGCAGCACTTTCTCACCCTTCTTCTGAACAGGAGAGAAACCATTGCCCAAGGGGAATACGAGATTGAGTGTGTTACCAGCTTTCAGCGTAGCCAACTGATGTGTTCCTTCGCCCACTTTCTTGATGAGCAGCCACAACTCGTTCTTCTCCCGATCCACATAATTGATGGAGATGGGGCGACGGAGGAACGTCTTGGGACTTCCCTCCACCTTCACTTCCACAAACTGACCAGGCAGCGTCTCAGGCAGAGCTTCCTCGTCCGTCAGTTTCAGCAAAACATACAACTCATGAGGGAACGTCACCTCCCTTACCGTCAAATCTTTTACGTATTTCTTCATTATCTATTATCTATAATCGCTCTCAACTCTAAACTTTAATCTCTAAACTCTCAACTTTAAATACCCCACGCCGCAGGGTTGCATTCTTTCTCCAACTGCTTCTCCTGCTTGTCGTCCAACTGGAAGAAGAAGTCCATATCCGTTTCCTTCTCCACCTTGTCCACAGAAACGGCATAGTCGCGCATATCGCCGCCACAAGCCTTATTGGGGAAGATGAAACCTATTGCTTTAGGCACACGACCCAAGGTCAGCACCACCTTGAAGAAGCGGTCTGGAACAGCAATTTTCAGGTTTCTCCTTTGACCAATGGTCTTTGGATTGGGGTTGTCGAAAATAGGGCCACAACAAATGTAAACCGTTCCATAGTTCTTTGCCCAAGAACGACATTGTATCTCAAGGTCATTCCAAAGACCGACATTCAGATTGTGGTTCTGAGGACAGATGTTCGTCATGCCAAACGACTCATCCATCGCCTTCGTGGTGTTCTTGTTGTCACCAGCTGGGCACATGTGTCCACGATCATATCCTGAGCCGTTATAGTCATAGGTCTCAACCCTCGTCTTCTCATTCAACACAGGGTCACCATGAAAGTTGTTGGAACGCTGCACCCGGCCGTTTGCCCTGCTGGGTGTCAAACTCCAACACACATAATTCGGACAGAGCTTGGTCACGTCATACGAGATGATGAACTGAGACTTGAACAACAGAAACTCCTGCTGTCCCTTCAATGCATCAGGTTGTTCCAGATTCTCGTAGGGAGTGACGGCAAGTTCTGCAGCCCGTTCCTCTTTCGTCTCATAGTATCCATCAGCGGCATCTTCTGCTGCAGCCTCAGCCTCTTGGGCAGCATAGGCAGCATTCCGTTCTGCGCTGCTGGCAGACACTCCCACTCCGTTCACTTCTGACGGGAGCTTGTCGCCCTTGCATGCCCACAATTGATTGATGCCTGCCACAAGCCCTGTGAGCACGAGACAAGTCAATAAGATTGATAACGGTTTTTTGATTGGTTTCATCTATTTCTTGAAGTTTTTAATCTCTGCATCCAGCATTATCGTGATTTTCATTGCAAATTTAAGAAGAAAATGGAGAAAAGTTGCTTTTATAACAAAAAAAAGTAGTACCTTTGCATCGCTTTTAACAAAAGGCACAGTCTTTTTGCTATTTGCCTTGCCGAATTGGCTCAGTTGGTAGAGCAACGCATTCGTAATGCGTGGGTCGCTCCAATGAGGGAGGTGTGCCAACAGGCGCACTTTTTTTGTTTTATTCATCCATAACCTATCTCAAACAACTTGAACAATCCGTCCATAGAGAAAATCATTCTTGGTGTTGACCCTGGCACGAATGTCATGGGTTATGGTATCTTGAGGGTAAAGGGCAACAAAGCGGAATTGATGGCGATGGGCGTCATCGAACTCAAGAAATACGCCAGCCACTATCTTCGTCTGGGCAAGATTTTCGAGCGCATCACCAGCATCATCGACACCTACAAGCCTGACGAGATGGCAATTGAAGCCCCTTTCTTTGGCAAGAACGTGCAGTCGATGCTCAAACTCGGACGTGCTCAAGGAGTTGCCATTACAGCCGCCATCATGCGAGACATTCCCATCACAGAATACGAACCACGAAAAATCAAGATGGCGATCACGGGTAACGGTTCTGCTGCCAAAGAGCAAGTGGCAGGAATGCTTCAACGCATGCTCCACATCTCCAAAGAGGATATGGACGTGCAGTTGGATGCCACCGACGCTTTAGGTGCTGCCTATTGCCATTTCATCCAAATGGGCAAGCCTGAAGTGGAACACAAATTCAAATCTTGGAAAGACTTTATCAGCAAAAACGCCGATAAGGTCGTGAAGCACGAATAAAAAATCTGACTCACTCCACCTAAATGAAATGAGTCAGATTTATGTTTCGGAACCATCCGCTGTTTCTTACAAAGAAGCTGTAGCGGCGTATTTTGCCATCACTCGCTGGTAGTAACCTTCTGTGCGGGCCTTACGGGTCATGCACTTCAAGTCTCCAGAGTTCCAAAGGCGAATGGCGCGTTCCATGTTTCCGTCAGGATTATAGAACTCCTGATAATCGATGAACATATCAATGCTCTTCTGTTTGTCATAACGGTCAGCGTAAGTGTACTTCTTGTATCCAACGATACGATTGCACTCGCGCACAAGAATCTCGGAAATCTGCAGATAACCGACGTAGAGTCCATTCTTCGATACCACGTTGGGCTGTCCTTGGCTCTCCACCATCGCAATGGCGTGAATGACTGCCCCCCATTTCTTCTGAAGATCCACCTTCGGAGCAGTTTGTGCAACCGCTGTCATAGAGATGGTCATCAGGATTAATACCAATAATTTCTTCATACAATCTTACCTTTTATTCCTATATCGTTTCCGATTTCAATAGTCACTACTGATTGGAAACCGCTGCAAAGGTAGGTCTTTTCTCGTTATTGAACAAATATTTTATGCTTTTTAGCATGTTTTTACGATAAAAAAGATATTATTAAGCATATTTTAACGATTAAGGGGCTTCCGAAGAGCCCCTTATCTATTTTTAATCGTCATCCAATTTCAATACCGCCAAGAATGCTTTTTGTGGCACACTTACATTGCCAATTTGCTTCATGCGCTTCTTGCCTCGCTTCTGTTTTTCCAACAGTTTACGCTTACGCGAAACGTCACCACCATAGCACTTGGCAAGCACATCCTTGCGCACCTGCTTCACCGTTTCTCGTGCCACAATCTTGCCACCAATCGCTGCCTGAATGGCGATGTCGAACTGCTGACGAGGCAACAATTCCTTCAGTCGCTCACACATACGGCGTCCCAATGTGACAGCATTGTCCACATGAGTCAACGTCGAGAGGGCATCCACCGATTCACCATTCAAGAGGATGTCGAGTTTCACCAGCTTGCTCTCTCGGAACCCTGCTGGATGATAGTCAAACGAAGCATATCCACGAGAGACACTCTTCAGCTTGTCGTAGAAGTCAATCACAATCTCGCCCAGCGGCATGAGGAATTGAATCTCCACACGGTTGCCCGCAATGAAGTCCTGCTTCACCAGTTCTGCACGCTTGCTCAGGCAGAGCGTCATGATAGGACCGATATAGTTGGCTGTCGTGATGACCGTTGCATGAATGTAGGGCTCTTCCACATGATCTATCAGCGTTGGGTCAGGCATACCACTGGGGTTGTGCACCTCCTGTGCCTCTCCATGCTTGTCATAAATCATATAGCTTACATTGGGCACCGTCGTGATCACATCCATATCGAACTCGCGATCCAGTCGTTCCTGCACAATCTCCATGTGCAACAAGCCCAAGAATCCACAACGGAAGCCAAAGCCCAACGCTGCAGAACTCTCGTGTTGGAATGTCAGCGAGGCATCGTTCAGTTGCAGTTTCTCCAACGATGTGCGTAGGTTCTCGTAGTCTTCTGTCTCAATCGGATAGATACCCGCAAACACCATCGGCTTCACCTCTTGGAAACCCTTGATGGCTTCTGTGGTGGGATTGCTGAGCGACGTGATGGTGTCGCCCACCTTCACCTCTGTGGCATTCTTGATACCTGTGACGATATAACCCACATCGCCAGTCCTCAGCTCCTTCTTCGGCACCATATCCATCTTCAGCGTGCCGATTTCCTCTGCCAGATATTCTTTCTTCGTGTTGATGAAGCGCACCTTCTCACCTGGGCGCATCACTCCGTTGATAATCTTAAAATAGGCAATCACGCCTCGATAGGAATTGAACACAGAATCGAAGATGAGTGCCTGCAATGGCGCATCCTCTTCTCCCACAGGATGAGGCACACGCTCCACCACTGCATTTAGGATGTCCTCCACACCTTCGCCCGTCTTGCCACTGGCATAGATGATGTCCTCCAAATCACAACCAATCAGGTCGATGATTTCGTCAGCCACCTCCTCGGGCATCGCATTAGGCATGTCTATCTTATTGATGACGGGGATGATTTCCAGATCGTGGTCAATCGCCATATACAAGTTGCTGATGGTCTGTGCCTGCACACCCTGTGTGGCATCCACCACCAACAACGCTCCCTCGCAAGCTGCGATGGAACGGCTCACTTCATAGGAGAAATCGACGTGTCCTGGGGTGTCAATGAGATTGAGCACGAACTTCTGTCCCTTGAATTCCTCCTTCTCCCCATCATACACGTGCTCCATCTGGATGGCGTGACTCTTGATGGTGATGCCACGCTCCTGCTCCAAGTCCATATCATCCAGCATCTGACCTTGGGTGATCTTGATGGTCTTGGTTTTCTCCAAGAGTCGGTCAGCCAACGTCGATTTGCCGTGATCGATATGTGCAATGATACAAAAATTCCTGATATTCTTCATATTCATCACATCACTCCTCACCTTGCTCAGCACCTTCCTGAAGGGCTGAACCCTCAACAGCCTGCAATTCCTCTGGCACAAGCGCCAAAGAATCCACTATGTCCTCGCTGACAGAATCAATCGAATCCACCAGTTCGTCTGCCGAATAATGACGGTCGGGCATAGGACCATAGCATGATGCCAACGTGATGGGCGCAGTAAAGCCCAATAAGGTGAGCGACACTGTGCACACCTTGCTCACACATTTGTAAAAGTTCTTTTTCATAATCACAAAACTGATGATTGAGCGGATATTTTTGCAAAGGTAAGACAATTTAGCGTCAACACAAAACAAATGCACAAAAAAATGCGTCGCTCGATGATTGGAGCAACGCATTTTTATAGTTTGTAGCACTATTACTTGAGAGCTCTATGCGATTACTTCAAAGAGTAAGCGTATGGATCCTTCTCGTCACCAGTTTCAACTGCGTTGACTTTGTCCTCGCGGAGCAACCAGCCAAGACCGAGGTTGAAATCCTTCTCTGCAAGCTTAGTAGCCTTCTTGATCTGCTTGAATGTCTGTGCTGCCTCTGCTGCTGCAAGAGCGTTCCAAATGAGGCCAGCGATGTTTCCTGCTTTTTCCTGTAACATAATCTTTAACCTTACCTTTAATAGTTTAACTTATATTATCTTGAAGAGACACCTTGAAGGGTTTTCTCTTAAATCAGATGCAAAGTTACAACCTTTTCGTTAAAAAAGCAAAACTATTCCAACAAAAATGGAGAAAATTTGACGAAAAAAGAATAAATATTGGAAAAACGCAGAATTGGAGGTCAATTTTACTGTGTGCGCACACAATAAGAGGTCATTGATAGTCCTTTGGGGTGAAATGATACTCTACGATTTTCTCTCCCGTCGTCGCATCATGATAGATGTACGTGAACTCCACTTTTTCCTCCTTATACTTGGTCAAGGTCACCGAATTGCGAAGATCAGTCAGGTTCATTTCAGCCAATTCACCCAGGTTATCCATCAGAATTTTGCGCGATTCATCATCCAGATTCAGCGAATAGTACAACATCAAATCCCCCATCCTATCCTCTTTCTTCACAAACACGAGGCTGTCCATCGTTGTGACGGCATCCATCCTCTGAGGACAATACGTCTGGGTGTATTCTCTGGCTTCACGCTCAAAGAAGTCTGCCTTCTTCTCCTGACACGACGTCAGCACCAAGACAACGAACAATAATATAAAAGAGATACGCGCGTACATAATTATATATTGGGTTTGAGGTTTGAGATTTGAGGTTTGAGGTTTTTGACCATGCGGGGTGCTAAAGATACGATAAGAGATTGGAGGGTTGAGGTTATTTTGCCAATACCTGTTTGAGGGCACGAGCCAACTGGTCAGGACAGCTGGTGGGTTTAGGACCACAAGTGATGCCTTCAAATTTCTTGATGACATCCTCTGCCTTCATGCCACGCACCAACTGCGAGATTCCAACGGTATTGCCTGGACAACCTCCATAGAAATGAACGGAGTTGATGATGCCAGTTGCATCATCAACATCCAGTTCTATCGCTTTAGAGCAAGTGCCCTGCGTTTCGTAAACAGTCTTCATGCTTACTTCATGTTGGTATAGACGTTCTGCACGTCATCGAACTCTTCCAGACGCTCCACCATCTTCTCAATGGTCTCACGCTGCTCGTCGTTCACCTCTTTCAGGTCATTAGGCACGTAAGTGAACTCAGCACCTGTGATTTCATAACCGTTGTCCTCGAGGTACTTCTGAATCTGCGCAAAAGACTTGGGGTCACCATAGATGGTGATGGTCGTCTCGTCCTTCTCCTCGTCATATTCCTCATCATACTCATCGTTCACGCCAAACTCGATGGCTTCCAAGATGAACTCATCCATATCCATGTCGTCCTTCTTCTTGAAAGTGAACTGGCTGTAGTGGTCGAAGAGGAAAGAGAGAGAACCAGTCGTGCCCATGTTGCCGCTGAACTTGTTGAACACAGAACGAACGTCAGCCACAGTACGAGTGGTGTTGTCAGTCAGCGTGTCCACAAACACAGCCACGCCATGAGGACCATATCCTTCGTAAGTCACGCTCTTCCAAGCAGACTTGTCCTTGCCAATCGCATTCTTGATGGCGCGGTCGATATTGTCCTTAGGCATGTTCTCGTGACGACAAGTCGCGATGACAGCACGAAGGTGTGCGTTGTTGTCTGGGTCTGGACCACCTTCAGCCACAGCGATGGCAATCTGCTTGCCAAGGCGAGTGAAAGTCTTTGCCATGTTACCCCATCTCTTCAGTTTTCTTGCTTTACGGAATTCAAATGCTCTTCCCATAATGATATTTACTATTTTACGATTTCTTCGTTTATTACTTATTTTTATATTTCGGTACTCAGGCGAGCAAGCTCGGAGTCCTATTTACAATTTGATTACTTGCCACGCACTGTTGCACCCGTTGCTTTGCAGATGCTCTGTTCAATCTTGCTCATGATGGCTTCAATGGCCTTGTCGTTGAGTGTCTTTTCTTCACTCTGGAGGGTGAAGTTCACTGCATACGACTTCTTGCCTGCCTCGAGGTTCTTGCCCTCATACACGTCGAAGAGCTTCACCTCCTTCAGCAGTTTCTTCTCTGCCTGATATGCAGCAGCCTCAATCTGGGCAAACTGCACACCCTCATCCACGAGCAAGGCAAGGTCACGGCTCACAGCTGGGAACTTCGAGAGGTCGTAGTAGGTGACAGTCACCTTCTTAATGAGCTTCATGAGGTTCGTCCAGTTGATGTCAGCAAAGAACACTGGTGCTTCCACATCCAGTTTCTTCGCCATCTTCTTGGTCACGATACCAAACTCTGCAATCTTCTTGCCACCACGCTGTGAGATGGTCGTTGCGAGGGAGAACACATCATTCTTCTCTTCCCCAAACACCAGCGCACCAAATGGCACACCCAGACGCTTGAAGATGTTCAGCACGTAAGCCTTCATCTCATAAACGGTACTGTCCTCATCAGCATGAGCCCAGTTGCCGTTCACACGCTTACCCGTCTGCCAAAGTCCGAGGTGATAGTCCTCGCTGTAGGCAG
This sequence comes from uncultured Bacteroidales bacterium, assembly GCA_902768125.1. Lineage (GTDB taxonomy): Bacteria > Bacteroidota > Bacteroidia > Bacteroidales > Bacteroidaceae > Minthosoma. The sequence continues at coordinate 51,190 of CACXKA010000021.1, forward strand.
CCAGAATCTTCTTCGACGACTCAGCACTTGCCTTCAGCGTCTCACCGTTCTCGTCCACTTTCTCCTGATTCTTCTCAGGTGAGAAATAGTAGCAGTTGCCAAACTCGAAGAACTTCAGGTCAGGCATACGACGATTCACATTGCGTGCAATGGATTCCAGACCGCCAAAGAGCAAGGTCTGACGCAACACCGCCAAGTCCTGACTCAGCGGATTCATCAGCTTCACGCAGTTCTCCAGTTTGTAGGTCTCGCCTTCCTCGTAGTAAGCCACCTTCGTGAGCGAGTTGTTCAGGATTTCATTGAAACCACAGCCCACCAGCTGTTCAGCCACATGGTTCTGCAGTTTGTTGCTCTTGTCGAGTTCACCCTTTGTGGTGAGCGATGAGCGCACCTGAGAAGGAATCTCGATATTGTTGTAGCCATAAATGCGCAGGATTTCCTCCACCACATCACAAGGCTTCTTCACATCCACACGGAAAGCAGGAGCCTTCACCTGCATCGTCTCTGCATCGCTCTTCAGAATCTCAAAACCGAGGTTCTTCAAGATGCTCTGCTGTGTCTCCACAGGGAGTTCCTTGCCGATGAGGTCAGCCACATACTTGTATTCCACATCGATGATGGCATCCTGAGGCAGCGTGTCGTTCTTCACGTCCACAATCTCCATGCTGATTTCGCCACCAGCCAGTTCCTGAGCCAGCATCGCAGCACGCTTGATGGCGTAAATCTGACCTGCTGGGTCGATGCCTCTCTCGAAACGGAAGCTGGCATCAGTCTGAAGTCCATGACGGCGGGCACTCTTGCGAATCCAGGTTGGGTGGAAATAAGCACTCTCGAAGAGCACGTTCTTCGTGGTCTCATACGTACCACTACCCTTTCCGCCAAACACACCAGCGATACACATAGGCTCCTCCACGTTGCAAATCGCCAAGTCCTTGTCAGAGAGCTTGTGCTCCTCACCATCGAGGGTGACGAATGGCGTGCCTTCTGGCATCGTCTTGACCACCACCTTGTTGCCCTTCACCATATCGGCATCGAAACAATGCAAAGGCTGGCCGTACGCCATCATGATGTAGTTGGTGATATCCACGATGTTGTTGATAGGACGCTGACCAATCGCTGTCAATCTGTCCTTCAACCACTTTGGACTTTCCTTCACCTCGCAGTTCTTCACCGACACAGCGCAGTAACGAGGACAAGCCTCACCTGCTTCCACCACCACGTCAAACTTCAGGTCGTTCGACTGCACTTTGAAGTCATCCACGCTGGGACGATGCAGCGATGTCTCATAACCGTTCTGTTTCAGGTAGGCATAGAAGTCACGAGCCACACCCCAGTGCGAACAAGCATCTGAGTGGTTAGGCGTGATGTCCACCTCAATCACGAAGTCGCTCTCCAGACCATAGTACTCAGCAGCAGGGGTGCCCACCACTGCATCCTCTGGCAACACGATGATGCCGTCGTGACTGGTGCCCACACCAATCTCGTCTTCTGCACAGATCATACCGTTCGACTCGATACCACGCAGCTTGCTCTTCTTGATGACAAACTCCTGGTCGCCATCATACAGTTTGCAACCCAGTTGAGCCACAATCACCTTCTGGCCAGCAGCCACGTTAGGTGCGCCACAGACAATCTGCTCCACCACGCCGTTACCTTCATCCACTGTGGTCACGTGCATGTGGTCGCTGTTGGGGTGAGGTTCGCAAGTCAGCACCTGACCCACCACGAGTCCTTGCAGACCACCCTTGATGCTCTGCACCTCCTCCACTGCTTCCACTTCCAAGCCCATGCTGGTGAGTGCCTTACCCACCTCCTCAGCTGTCATGTCGAAGTCAACATATTCCTTCAACCATTTGTAAGAAATGTTCATATCGTAATGTTTTAATTGTTCTCTTTTTACCTAAAATAGACGCTCACGCTCACACGCGCGCACAAAAACGGTGCAAAGGTACAACAATTCATGCGAATAAACAAAAAAGCGAGGAAATAATTGATTGTCATTTCCTCACTTTTCACGAATCGTTCTCTAAATCACTTTATTGAACGGCAACCTTTTTCCCGTTATGGAGATAGATTCCTTTCTGAGTAGGCTTGCCCTCCAGCTTCACGCCACTCAGCGTCCACCAACTATCTTCCACATCCGCACCATCCAAACAATTCGTGTTCATGATACTCGTCTCCTCATCTGTCATAGGCAGAATCTCTTGGAAGATTCCCCACACCTCCGAATCCTTGTAGCTTTGCAAAGCAGCAGCTGGAACATGGAGCGTGGTGGCATAGTAATACCAACCCTTTCCATCAGGTATCCAAGGAAGAAAACTGCCATAAACCTCTTGAGGGGGTGTCATTGCAAAGCAATACAAATCCTTCAGATTACCATTGAAAGCACCTGCCCACACCTCTTTCGTTGTGCTGGGCAGAATCATCGTTTCCATCGCCGTACATTCATAACAGAAACTCTCTGGTATCACAGTGATTCCCTCTGGGACAGAAAGAGCAAGGAGATTATAACAATTATAGAAAACAGCGTTGTCTAACTTTTGTACACTCGCTGGAATCATGATGGACTTCAGATTCGTGCAACCCGAGTATTTGCAAGTTATTGTATTTCAATTTATTTCCTGCTAAACGGTAGAAAAGTGATTACGTAGAATCTATAGATTTGAGAAAAGACTATTATTTAACGTTTTTAACTTTTTTGAACCACAAATAGCATACAAGTGTGCAATGAATTGATTAAGTCATGGCATTTTATTCTTGAAGTCGTCTTTTCTGGCAATATTGCCCCCTAATATAAAAAGCGACACATTATCTATATAGGAATGCCATATCTATATAGGAATGCCATCTATACAACAAGAAAAACGCTATAATTTGCCAATGAAACTTAATTTCAACACTTAAAGTATTGTTGTATGAAAGAAAATTTGTATCTTTGCGGTCGGAAATATTTGTTATCATTCCGACCATAATTTATATATAAAATCAATGGAGAATGCAGTAGTGCAACAGATTAGGAAAAGGATTACTCGCAGTAAGTTTGGCGAGATATTCTTTGTTTCTTCTTTTCCCCAGTATGATGTCGAGTACGTCACCAAACTGCTCGCCATATTTGAGAAAGAAGGATTGGTTACGCGTATAGCCAAAGGAGTGTATGTCAAGGCACGTAAGACACGTTTTGGCATCCTTTACCCTTCTGCTTACGAATTAGTGAAGGAGATTGCCAAACGAGATAAGGCAAAAGTCATACCAACGGGTGCCACAGCCGCTAATCGCTTAGGATTCTCAACGCAAGTACCCATGAATACTATTTTTCTGACTACTGGGTCTGGGCGAAAATTGAAATTAGGGAATCGAACTGTGACTCTGAAGCATGGGGCACCTAAGAACTTTGCATTCCGAGGACGTTTGATGCCAGAATTGGTACAGGCATTACGCAACATTGGTGAGCATAACATCACTCAGGATGTTGAAGCGAGGATAGGACAACTGTTCACGGAAACACCTGAGACTGACACCATAGAATATGATTTATTGTTGGCTCCTGTATGGATGCGACAAGTTATAAAGAGAGGAATACAGCAATGAGTAAATGGATTGACTTCTCGCTCGACGAGCGAAAGGCGATGATACAAGGTGTAGTCGAGGCACGGCAAATCGATGAAGCTGCTGCAGAGAAAGACTGGTGGGTAACAGCAGTCTTGCATGCGCTGTTTCACACCAGCGTATCTGAGTATCTGTTGTTCAAAGGTGGTACAAGTCTCAGTAAAGGCTGGGACATCATTAACCGATTCAGCGAAGATATAGATTTAGCATTGAGCCGTGACTATTTTCTGAACGTCAAGCAACTCTCTTGTGCAAGCTGCACCAGTAATACGCAAATCCATAATCTTCGAGAGAAAGGACAGGACTTCCTGTTTGGTGAGTTCAAAGACGAGTTAGCTGCCAAACTTGCAGAATTGGGACTTGAAGTAACTGTTCTCACAGACAACGATATTGCCAATGAAAATGGTGAGCCAAGAAAGGTTCCACATGACAAAGATCCTTCTGTGCTTTACATTCAATACCCCTCACTCTACGATAGCCAAGCCGCATACGCAATACCGACGGTTAAAGTAGAGATTAGTGTGTTGTCAATGTCCGAGCCTTACGAAATGAGAAGAATTTCATCACTTATAGAACAAACGTTCAAGGATGAAGATGTAGATTCCGACCTCGTCCAGACAATTCGTACCGTAAGCCCTGCCAGGACTTTCTTGGAAAAGGCCTTCCTTTTGTGCGAGGAGTTCCAGAAAGACGAACCGAGAACGCACAGGATGACGCGCCACTTCTACGATTTGGAAAAACTGATGCATACCCCATATGCGGAAATAGCTCTTAATGATCTAGTGCTCTATCATGAGATTGTTGAGCATCGTCGCAAGTTCTATCATGTTGGTTATGTAGATTACGACAAGGAACTACCTGCCAGTATTCAGATTATGCCAAGTGACGAACTGATGCCTGCTTATGAGGTCGACTATAACGAGATGAAAGAAAGTTTCATTTACGGTCAGTCACTTACCTTTGCCGATATGATGAAGAGAATAAGGGCGCTACAAGAACTCTTTAGGGTACATAAAAGTGATAATGTTTAGTATAACGATTATTAGGTAAGCATCAAAACAGTTGTTTATGATACACAAGGACCTATACATAATTGGTAATGGCTTTGACCAACACCATGACATTCAATGTAGGAAAACGACGCAGGTCTTTTCTTTAAATTAACTCAGGTCTATAATAGTGCTTGGGAATATAATTGGTGGAGAGATTTTGAGAATAGCCTTGCCCAATTAAACATTAACTATTATGCCAATAAGAAAGGTAACATGTATGACCCTGAATATATCAAAGACGGTTCGATAGAAGAAAAAACGGAATATGCCTCCCAAAAAGTTATTGAAGAATTTGATAAAATTAAGGAATCTTTGAGGCAAGACTTTCAGAAATGGTTGTCAGAGGCGTATGAGAAGAGGCCCAAAGAAAAAAAGATACAATTTCCAAGCGAAGACAGCATATTCCTCACTTTTAACTATACCAAGACTCTTGAGGACATCTACGAGATAGATGCCAAACGCGTTTATCATATCCATGGCGTAATTGATGACAAGGATTCAATGGTAGTTGGTCACGGATTAGGAGAAGATGAGTTGAATGATATGCTTAAAAGTCAAGAACTACGAATAGGTGAAGTCTGGAATAAGAAGCTAAATAGAATGACAAGACTCCAAATAGTTACACCAAAACATAAAGAATTGGCAGCTTTAAGTTCGTTAGAATCAATAGTGTCCTTGAAGAAAGATGTAGAGGGGTGTATAGAAAAGAATCAACAATTCTTTAATGAGATTCTTGATGTCGAAAGGATATATGTGTATGGATTCTCGTTTTCATCCATAGACATGCCTTATTTAGAGAAAATTATTAGGCGAACAAAGCCAGAAACACATTGGGTGATTTCATGGTATTTGCAAGATGATAAAAGACGGATAATGGATTTCGTCATAAGATATGACATACAAAACATTACTATGATTAATGGGATTAAATATCTTGACATACAAGTATGAAAATAAACAAGATACTCATATTGGTCATTATTTTTCTGAATAATTATTGTATTGTTCAGGCTCAGTCATTTGAAAAAGATTGGCAGTGGTTAAGATTTGCAGAAACAACTGCTGGCACTGCTAGTTCTGTATATGAAAATGCTTTGCTCAATCTTGTTGCTAATAATCTGAAAGATTCTTTAATGGTTTCGTATTATGATAGTATCGCTACTCGGTTAAGCACAATTATTCCACAAATAGAAAACAAATATGGAGTAACATCAATGCAATACTGGAACCTAATTGATGCTTGCAGTGTCGTTTTAACTGAAAGTGCACATAATCATGTTAGAATAAAGAAACGTAAGCATCTCATTAGTTTCCTTAAATCTCTGGAAATGCACTATCATCAAGCTGAAACAAACGAATATATATTTACTGTTGGACTTTCTGATGTATACAGTTATTTAGGCGATTTTAATAAAGCAATATATTGGGGACAAAAGCGTTTTGATTTTGCCAAGAAATCAAATAACTCA
>CACXKA010000022.1 GCA_902768125.1 uncultured Bacteroidales bacterium
TACATCTTGCCCGCCTGTTCGGTTTCCGAATTCTCAGTCACCTTTGATAAATACAATTCAATCATAGCATTTTGTGTATTTTGTGTTTGTGTTGTTTGCCCCCAGCATCAAGGAGTGGAGGCTTTCTCCTTTTCACTTACAAAGGTACGAAATATTTCCGAAACCACCAAATAATAACCCAATTATTTTCAATAAAAAGCACATTTTTTTAGAGTGACGGTTTAAGTTTAATAACCCACCCTTATTGAACAATAACCGTGCCTTATTGCGCAATAAGCGGCGTCTGCTGAAGGATAAGTGTGGGGGTGTTCCACGAACGCGAAAAGTAGGAAAGTAGGAAAGTCGACATGAGGCTGTTTGCGATGCCGGCAAACGACATGATGAGTAGAAGTTTTATTTAAATATATTATTATTACTATTATTATATATACGATATAATCTTCTCTTCTAATGTATTCTTGTCTACTTTCTTACTTTTCTACTTTTTTTACATGTTTGTATGATTGTTTCATAATAAAATTGTATCTTTGCAAAAAGAAAAGAAACAACAATATGTGCGCCTCCAGCGCCATCGCGTTCTGGATGAAGGCGGCGTTGGTCGTGTTCGACGGTGGGAATCGGAAACACACATCTGGACGCTCAGGCTTGTCCTTGTTGGCACCCTTGGTCTGTTTCTGCTTCTGCCATTCCAAGAGTTTCTTCTCTTCTGCCTCGTCGTGCTGACGGAAATCCCTGCAAATGGCATTCGCAAGCGTGGACAATTGACCTTTGTTGTCGCCCGAATGAGCCACCAGATTGGCCATCATGCCAGTCAGTTCCTTCCAACTGTTGTCAGGATACTGAAATTCTGCGCCACTGATGTGTGCGCCAAGAACAGGGAAAAACATCGGAACGAGGGGTTCGTGCATCTCATTTGATGCCTGTGAGAGCAGGATTTTGAGGCATTCTGTGCCTTTTCCGAGGTTTGGCATTGCGGGCGCAGTCGCCTTACAAATATCGTATCTCATTGATATACTGCTTTTTAGATAAATGACTAATGACCGAGTATTCCAGTTATTCCAATTCCAGTTTCTTTTTTCGACATCCCCATTCCGCTTATTATATTTATAACTACTTATATATTAATTAGTTATATAGTATATAAAGAGGACTTGCACCCTCATTTTTCTAATTGGAATTGGAATAATTGGAATAATAGAAACAACTGGAACACTCTGGCCGTGGTTACTTATTCTCTATAAGGCCTTCAAGCCCTTTGCGAAGTTCGCGGTACACCTCGAAGGCATAGCGTTCGAGGCTGAAACCTTTTCCCATCCTTATAGGTCGGAAATGAGGAGACAGCGTGCCGTCGTCCTTACGGGTGATGGTGATGTACTTGCCACGAAAGACATAAGGGTTGCGCTTGTTCGTCCAAGGCATGGTCTCCAATAAGAATACAGAAAAATAGAAAGTATCCATATTGAGATATTGAATATTGATTTCATTTTCTCAATCATCTTCTTACAACACAAGAGCCCGTGCAATCGCACAGGCTCTTATTTTATCTCTTTTGTTCAATAGGATGGGATTACTTGAACTTGATGTTCTTTAGCTCAACGGAGTCAATAAAAATGAAAAAAATTGTCTTTTCATTTTGTATTGTATTCGATTTGCACTAACTTTGCAACAGTTAACTTAATAATGTATGATAAAGATTCATTTCAACATAGAGTATCGTACCCGATGGGGTGAGGATTTGCGTGTTCAACTGTGGGTGATTGACAGGCATGGTCAGAAGAAGGCGATGGAGGAATTACCTTTGGGAACAGAGGATGGCAAGATGTGGGATGGTGAGATGGAGGTTCCTTTTCAGGCGAAGGGGAACGAGGGGATTGAGTATAAGTATGCGATGTATCGGGACGGAAAACTGGTGTGGACAGAATGGGAGGTGGCTCCCCACAAGGTGGCGTTTGACGGGGTGACTAACAATTATGTGCTGAGTGACCAATGGCGTCCGATTCCTGAAGACCTGCCGCTGTTCTCTTCTGCCTATACGGAATGTATGGGTGCCACGCATGACGACTGTGGCGCGATTGACACGTTGTACTCCTCCACCCTGCAACTGCGCGTGGTGGAACCCCGATTGAGAAAGGGTGAGTTTCTGGCGGTGTGTGGCAGCACGCCTCAGCTGGGTGAGTGGCAACGGGCAAAGCGAATGGCACTCATCAACTTGCAGGAATGGGCTGTGAACATCGATGCAGAACTGCTGTTTGAGGAGGTGGAGTATAAATATGTCATCGTGAATGCCGAGAACCAGATTCTGCGCTGGGAGGATGGTGAAAACCGAAAGCTGAACTGTCCGAGATTGGAGGCGAAGCAGATGTGGATCAAGACAGATGGTCGCCTAGCATTGACGAGAGACAGCTGGAAGGTGGCGGGTGTGGTGATACCTGTGTTCTCGCTACGTTCGGCAAGAAGCTATGGCGTGGGTGACTTCGGCGACCTGAAGGCGATGATTCAATGGGTGGTGAAAACCAAGATGCATGCCATCCAGATTCTGCCTATCAACGACACGATGACGATGGGCACTTGGCAGGATTCCTATCCGTACAACGCCATCTCGGTGTTTGCCCTGCATCCACTGTATTGCGACCTGAATGCATTGCCCAAGCTGAAAGACAGGTTGGCGATGGAGAAGTTCATGATGCGCCAACAACGGGTGAATGCGTTGAAGGAAATGGATTATGAGCAGGTGATTGCCCTGAAGCTGGAGTATCTGCAGAAGGCATACGAACAGGAGGGAGATGAGGTGTTGGGAAGCAACGGGTTCAAGGAGTTCTTCGATGGGAACAAGGATTGGTTGGTGCCTTATGCGGCATTCTCTTACCTGAGAGACAAATATCAGACGGCTGAGTTCGGGAAATGGCCGAAACACAATATATATAATAAGAAGGCTGTGGAGAAGCTGACTGCCAAGAGTGCTGAAGACTACAAGAAGGTGGCTTTCTACTATTATGTGCAGTATCAGTTGCACTTGCAGTTGCTGGAAGTGAGGAATGAAGCCAGGATGCATGGCGTGATCATCAAGGGCGACATCCCCATCGGCATTTCTCGTGACAGCGTGGAAGCGTGGTCGGAGCCTCATCTGTTCAACCTGGACGGACAAGCAGGTGCACCTCCTGACGACTTCTCGAAGAATGGACAGAACTGGGGATTCCCCACCTACAACTGGGAAGCGATGGAGCAAGAGGGTTACCGCTGGTGGATTCGACGTTTCCAGAAGATGGCTGAGTACTTTGATGCCTACAGGATTGACCACGTGCTGGGCTTCTTCCGCATCTGGGACATTCCACTCCATTCGGTACACGGACTCTTGGGACAGTTCTCCCCTTCCCTCCCAATGACGGTGGAGGAGATAGAGAGCTACGGCATGCGGTTCAACGCAGAATACATGACCCGACCTTACATCACGGATGACACGTTGGGCAAGATTTTCGGCTATCGTGCTGAATTGGTGAAAGCCATCTACCTAAAACATCGTTCGGATGGACGATATGACCTGAAAGACGAGTATGCCAGCCAACGCAAGATTGAGGCAGCCTTTGCTGGAAAGACGGACGAGGACAGCATCACCCTCAGAGACGGGTTGTACGACTTGGCTTCGTGTGTGCTCTTCTTGCCAGACAGGAAGCAACCAGACATGTATCATCCTCGCATCTCTGCCCAGAAAGACTATGTGTTTGAGTCTTTGCTGCTGCATGAGAAAGAAGCGTTCAACTGTCTGTATAACGAATATTATTATCATCGACACAACAAGTTCTGGTATGACGAGGCAATGAAGAAACTGCCCATCCTGACCCAATCGACACGCATGCTGGTGTGTGCCGAAGACTTGGGTATGGTGCCTGAAAGTGTGGGATGGGTGATGAACGACCTGAAGATGCTGTCGCTGGAGATTCAGACGATGCCGAAATCGCCTTACCTGCAATTCGGACATCTGTGGGAAAATCCTTACCGTTCGGTTGCCACCATCTCCACACACGACATGCCTCCTTTGCGCCAATGGTGGGATGAGAACACAGAAAGGGCACAACAGTTCTACAACAACGCCCTGTATAAAGACGGCACAGCTCCCCACCCTGCCCCCGACTGGTTGTGTGAGGAAATCGTGTCGGCACATCTGTTCAGTCCTTCTGCTTTGACCTTGCTGTCGTTGCAGGATTGGTTGTCGATGGATGAAGAGCTGCGTCTTCCCGACCCCAATGGCGAACGAATCAACATTCCCGCCAAGCCTCGACACTACTGGAAATACAGAATGCACCTGACCATTGAGCAGTTGATGAGTGCGAAACGATTCAATGAGCTGATCAAGGAAATGGTGGAGAATTCGGGCAGAGGATGAGAGAGGTTGGAGATTTGAGGTTTGAGATTTGAGGTTGGAGGTTTGAGGTTTGAGGTTGGAGATTTGAGATTTGAGATTTAGAGTTAGCATGAAGAAAGAGAAGAAGAAATATAGTCAATGGAAGTTCATCACGTTCTTTGTGGTGCTGATGGGTGTGTTTGCTGGCGTGAAATATGTGTTTGGCATTGAGGTTCCCGTGCAGGCAAAACCGAAAATGGAGAAACTGATGGCACTGACCGAACAAGTGAAAGAAGTGGTTCCTGAGGAAAAGGACGTGGAGGAGGAAGAGTTCGTGTTGGATGACATTGAAAACCCAGAAGAAGAGGTGTTGGATGAAGAAGAGGAGAAGGATACGGTTGTGCTTCCTGTACCTGTAGTAAAAGGAGCACATCGTGTCAAAGGCGTGTGGAGTTATGCCCAATGTTTCCCTGACAGCCAGAGTGTGCAGATTGAGGCAGCACAGAAATATGGAATCATGCCTGTGCAGAACAGAATGGAGGCAGAAGTATTGGTGAAACAGCGAAAACTGGTGAACATCTGCCATTCACCTTTCTATGCCATAGACGACCTCTCCCACTCTATCCCCTATTTAGTACCCAGAGCACAACATCTGCTGAACACAATTTGTCTGAACTTTATCGATTCGTGCCACGTGAAGGGATTGCCGATTCATCTGCCTATCGTGACGTCTGTTTTGCGCACCACGGATGATGTGGCAAGCTTGCAAAAAAGGAACAAGAACGCTACGAGCAACTCTTGTCATTGTTATGGCACCACAGTGGATATTGCCTACAACAAATTCATGCCGATGACGGGAACGTATGAGTCACGCGCTATGTTGCTCCGATGGAACGAACCCATGAAGATGGTGCTGTCGGAGGTGCTGGACGACTTGAGAAGAGAGGGAAAGTGCTACGTGAAATATGAGCGGAAACAAGGATGCTTCCACTTGACGTGCAGGTGATATAAGGGTTTGAGATTTGAGGTTGGAGGTTTGAGATTTGAGGTTTGAGGTTGGAGATTTAGCGTTTGGGGAGTAGTCGTTGGGCGATGAGTTCCACCACATCTACATTGACCGCATTACCTAACGCTTTGAATTTCTGCACACGAGAAAGTCTGCCATAAGTGAGTTCCTGCATGGATTGAATGCGAGCTGCCTCATTATGGGAGATGTAGCGTCCCCATCGGAAATCTTCAGGAGTGTAGGGATGCCCTTTCTTGTCAACTGCTCCCTGAGGAGGATATGGAACAAAAGGCAAGATAGGCGTTGCCGTAGTACACAAAGTGATGGTGGGAATGTAATTCATCGAACGGATACGGATGCCCGAAGGACGAAGCTGGATGACATGATGCTTGAAATCCCAATCCTGATTGGTGCTCCACTCCAGCATGCGCTGAGTGCGAGGGAACGGTTCAATCTTCTTCAGCCAAGGGTCAATCCAATCCTTATGACGTTGGTAGAGTTCACGATTCTGACGAATGAGAATCTTCTTAAACTCCGGATAGGTGTCTTTGTACTTGGTCTTCTGCATATAGAAAGGAAGCCCTGCTATCAAATCCTCACGCGTTTCTCCCTCAAGCACCTTTCCGTATGCTCCTCGTTTTCCACGAAGCCGTTCAATCGGTTGGAAATAAGGAGGAACGTCCTCAAACTCATAATCTGCCCCAAACTCCATCGTGAAGATACAATGTGAAGGCATGTAACCATCACGCTTGGTCACATTATAGACAAATTCCTGCCAAGCATCAAAAACAGGATGCAAATCACGACGGACAGGCAACAGGCGATCATTATCTTCCATATCGACGATGGTACGCACATCGCTGACCAACTCCTTGTTCGGACGCTTGAAGTGGAACTTACTCATACCACTGACGCCTTGCTCATCTCGTAGCATGCCGACAATATAGAAACGAGGACGATGCTGAGGAATACCAAATTCGTGAGGAGAATAGATATGCGAACGAATATCATATCCCAAGGCATCCAACTTCATCTTAATCACTTTCCAAGTACGCCCTCCATCATGGCCAGGAAGGGCTGACACATTCTCCAGAAAGATATATTTGGGGTGATGATAACGCAGGATACGACAAATTTCATCGAACAAGTTGCCACGTCCCAGTTCATCGTCAAATCCCTGCTTCTTACCAGAGAAAGAAAAAGGCTGGCAGGGGAATCCGCCACAAAGTATGTCGTGCTGAGGTATGTCTTCTTCCCTGATCTTGGTGATGTCACCCTCTATCGGCACATCGGGGAAGTTGAGCTTATACAGCTTTTGCAATTTCGGCTGGATTTCGGAGGCAAAGACACATTCATGCCCCAATCGGGACAGAGCGAGGTGAAAACCTCCAAGACCGGCAAATAAATCGATAAATCTCATCGTTTCAATTCCACTATTTTTTCAATTCATAAGAGACGAACCATAAGCCAAGGAACGTGAGCAGCCCATTGAACATCAACATCTCATACCCAAACTTATAGTCTGTGAATTGCTGCACCACAGCATCTATCATGAGGCAGATGATGGGGGATGCAATCGCTATGTAGGGGACAAACGCCGAACGAGGCTGACGTTTCGTGAACATTCCAAAAGCAAAAAGTCCGAGTAACGGGCCATAGGTATAGGACACCAAGGTGTATATCAAATCCATCACGCTTCCTGAGCCAAGCGCATTAAAGGTCATCGTGACAAGGAAGAATGTCACCAGCATCCCCAGATGAACTTGCTTACGCGTCTTCTCTTCCTTCTCTTTGCCCAAGATGTCGATGCAGAAACTGGTGGTCAGCGCCGTCATGGCTGAGTCTGCAGAGGAGAAAGCGCTGGCAATGACTCCAATCGTGAAGAAGATAAGACTGGTGGTACCCAACGTTCCATCGAGAACGATGTCAGACAGCAAATCGTCTCCTTTCTCTGGAAGTGGCATCCCCATTTTCTGATAGAGAAGCAGGAGAAGAATGCCCAAAGCAAGGAAGAGAAAATTGACAGGGACGAAGAGCACACCATAAGAGCACATATCCTTCTGGGCAGAGCGTAAATCTTTGCAAGTGAGGTTCTTCTGCATCATATCTTGATCCAAACCCGTCATGACAATGACGATGAAGATACCCGAAAGGAACTGCTTCCAGAAATTCTGCTTGGAGGCAAAATCGTCAAACTCAAAAATCTTTGCATGAGAATCATTCCATACAGCAGCCATTGCCTGGGAAAAATTCATATCAAGCAAACTTGCCACTTTCACTAAAATCAGCACCAACGCCAATAAGAGGCAAAAGGTTTGCAGGAAGTCCGTCCATACCAACGCACGGATACCGCTTCTGCGCGTATAGAGCCATATCAGCAGTAAAGCACACAAGACAACGACGATGTAAGGCACAGAAAATGTGTCAGTCAAACACATCTGCAAGATGCGACACACCACATAAAACTTAGCGGCGGCTCCCAATAATTTACTAAGGATAAAGAATGAGGCACCAGTCCGATAACTTGTCTTCCCAAAACGATGATCCAGATAGGTGTAGATGGATGTGAGCCTCATCTTGTAATACATAGGCAACAAGACAAAAGCCACCACCAGATACCCGACGATGAACCCAAAGCACATCTGTAGGTAGGTCATATCAATGCTCATCACCCAACCTGGCACTCCGATAAAGGTCAAGCCCGAGATACTTGCACCAATCATTCCAAACGCCACCAAAGGCCAGGGTGACTGACGATTACCATTGAAAAAAGCGGCATTGCCACCTCCCTTACCCACCAAGTGGGAGAGAAGCAGCAATACCACAAAATATAATATCACCGTGATGAGAACCAACATCCCTAACTTTCTGCCGATTTCGTCAGGTTAGCATCAGCATAAAGCGAGAACTTAGAGCCATATCCTGCCCTGCTATCCACATCCAGCTTCAGTCCCATTCCTTCCGCCAATTTCTTCGCCACATGCAAGCCCAAACCCAAACCAGGAACAAAACCATCATCTTTCCAGAACAAGCCAAATGCCAGTTGTTGTTTTTCCTCTGGAATACCACATCCTGTATCTGCCACATAAAGTTCTACCTGATTAGCATTACCATGATAGTCAACACCTATCAGGATGAAACCACTCTTTGTGAACTTCACAGCATTGCTCACCAACTGACTCATGATATACTTGACACGAGTACGGTCATTATTGATGATGATGCCTGGCAATAAGTCAAATACGTGCAGTTTAACGCCCTCTGGCATCATGTCTTCCCAATCATGTGCCAGTTCTCTAACCAACTCTGAGGCATCAAAATCATTCTTCACATACTGAATACGTCCACTCTCAATGCGCGAGAACATCAGGATATCCTCAATCATCGCAGAGAGGCTGGTATTGTTTGCCTTGATAATCTTGGCATACTCCGCCATTTCCTCTGGGGTGAACGCATCGACAGGCATGCTGACCAAGACATCGCTGAATCCCACCACCGCATTCAACGGAGTACGTATCTCGTGGCTGATGGTTGTCAGGAAGTCCTCTTTTTGCTTCGCCTCTTCTGCCAGCAACATCGCCTTACGCAGATTCTCCTCATACCGCTTCGTCTCATCAATGTTGATCAAGATACCATCCACATTCTTTTTGTTGGTCTTTGGATCGAACATCACCACAAAGCGCAACTGCCACCAACGGAAATTATCCTTCTGGTCAATGTCGGCACAAATCTCATAACTATGCGTTCCGGCAATGTCAATTGACTGCATGATAAGCGGTATCTCACTCGAATAATCAGGATGCACATGAGAAATGATCTCTCTCAGATTTGCCTCTGTACGCACAGAGTGGCTATCAGCACCATGCAGTGCCATCTGTCGCATTTCGGCACGACGCTTGACACCTTCAATCAGAATCTGAGCCGACCTGCTCTTCCATGATTGCAGCACCATGATGATGGAGACAATGGCAACAAGGAAGATGAAGACAATGATAATCCATGATGCATAAGTGTAGATGGGCGAGATTTTCTCCATTGGAGCACCGACAATGACGAAACGACTCTCATAATCCTTATACTCCATTCCCAATCGCTCCATCGCATCATAATCCATGTAGTATTTTTTCTGATGCGTGATGCCCACGAAAGAAGACATGTCTGCACCCTTCAGAATTTCGGATGCAACCCTTGCCATATCAGAACCCACCGTCTCGTAACCTGCGAAATAGCCACACAGATACCTGCCTCGTCCATCGGCAAAGCCTGCCTTCACAGCTGTATATTGCGGACGTCCAGTCTTATCAGCGATAGAGGAACTATAGAGGTCTCTCTTCACAACCAAGGATGGGTATAGCCAAGAATGGACAAAGACATTTCTCAAGTTATTATAACCTTCATCGCGATCCTGAATATTGGCAGAGTTACGTTCTGGAGATTCTGCTGAAAATACCAACACAAGCACACTATCCTTCCAAATGGTTGACAGATCTTCGTCCTTGAAGCCTGTCACATGGAAGTCAGAGTTATCCACGTATGGAGGTCGTGCGATAGCCTGTCTCAATTCATTTCGAATCATCGAATCCTGTTCGAAATAATCAAGCTCAATCTCCACACAATTCCGTCCCGACATCTCAGAAGCCAGATTGATGTTTGTACAATAATCGATAGGGTCATTGATGACCACAATATTATTGTGCTTCCTGATAAATTCCCATTTTGGATGGTGCAAACCACCCAATACAATTGGAATTGAATCAAATTCTGGAATCGGAGCAGATTCCCACCAATCTATGATATCACAGGCAGCACGGTCACCTTCCGTCAGCACAATGTTGGGCTTCCACTTCATCATGATCATTGAATCCTTCAAGGCATAATGAATGGATTTCGTTGTGTTGACTGGGTTCTCCAAATCGAGATAAACATGCCTGATATCAACATTAATTCCATTGTTACGGAAAGTCTGCAAGATATTATCATTCAATTCCCTATAACCAGGAAATGACTTGTCGTAGCTATGGTAGAACAGCACTCTGGCTGTCTTTTCTTCTCTGTCACCCTTCATCGAGCAAGATGATGGCAACAGGAAGCCTATACCCAGGGTGAGAATCAAGAGTAAGCATTCCACCATTTTGGTCAGGCGGAAGAAGAACTTACTACCCTTGCCTATTTCACTCTCCACACCAATCGTACCATTCTGTTTCTCCATGATAGTCTTGCTGATGTTTAGACCAAGACCCGTTCCCTTGTCCGTTTCGTTCACCTTGATGTAGCGTTCGAACAGCTGAGCCTGTTTTTCTGGTGCCACACCAATACCTGTGTCTTGTACATACACCTCCACCATATCGGGGTTGTCATCCATATATTTCCAGCCTAACGTGACACTTCCCTCTGTAGTGAACTTGAAGGCATTGCTCAAGAAGTTGTTCACCACCTGCTTCGTACGAGTGGCATCAATATTGACCATTGCATCAGGTTCAACGGTTTCGAGCTTAAACTCAAGATGGGTAGGAGCAATGATATAGTTGGTCTTGTAACATTCATCCACCAGTTTCTGAATAGATACAGGCTTCTGAATGATTTCAAGGTCACCTGTCTCTATCTGTGCTTTCTTCATCACACTATCAATCATATTCAGGATCATGTCCGTGTTCTGGTGAATCACTTCGCCATACATCTCTCGTTCTCCCTCTTCGAAGGTCATGCCTGGAGTGGTCAACATAGATGAGAAACCGGTGACGGCACCCAGCGGTGTGCGGAGGTCGTGACTGATGTTTGCCAAGAAATTCTCCTTCAAAGCCACCTGACTCGCCAAAATCTGCGCCTGTTCCAGTTTTTCCTCCGTTTCCTTCTTCTGGTCGATGTTCAACAACAATCCATACAATTCGTTCTTCTTGGCAGACTCGTCCGTTGCTGTGTACATCGCCTCAGCCCAATACCAGTTCTTCCCCTCATCAGGTGTCAGATGCAGACGCACAGTCTTTCTTCCTCGCTGATTGCGGAAGTTTCTCAAGAACTCAAACGAAGCCTTACTATCTTCGTGCACCATTTTCTCCGCCTCATCAAGCGACAGGCGAGAAGGCACTTTGAAGAAATCGCAGAATTGCTGACCCAACGTAAACACTTCATCCTTCAGAAGCCAGAAAGTGTCCTTCGAGTCAGAGAACATCAGATCGTGCACCTTTTCCTCATACTGTAACTCGTCCATCAAGCTCATCTGACCTTTCCATCTCCATTTCAACATGAGATAGACAATCACATAGACGATGATACCAATCAGGAGAATGAGCACACCCACCTGTAAGGCAAACTGCAAAGGTTTCTCCAGATAGAAAGGAGCATTGATGATTTTGAAGTCCTCGCTGTAGGTACTATACGACATCTTCGGGAACATCTTCTGCATGGCATTCCAATCGAGATAGTAACCACTCGCATGAAAGCTAATCGGCAAAGATTTTGGCTGTTCACCTTTCAAGATACGCACGGCATACGACACCTGGTCTTCCACCTGAGTCTCAGTGCTGGTGAAATAGCCACCCCAAAAACGCACATTCTTCGGATCATTGAACTGCTCACGCACACAAGTGAACTGAGGAAGGTCTGTATGGTCAATGATCGAATTACCGACAATACCACCAGTCCTCACCTGTAATTGCCACATCTTCTTTGCATTCTGATAGAAGAAACTTGTCGTTGCCTTACCCACCGAATCAGACTCGCCTTCAGCACAATTCCTAAAGGGGAACGCACATGAAATAAAATTCACCACAGCCAATCCTGGATATTTCTTCTTCAGATATTCCTCATCCAGATTCTTCACTCTGAAATCTGAGTTGTTGATAAACCTCGTGGAATCCCTGAGTTCTTCCTCAAACTGATGACGCATTCTATTATCGGCTTCTCGATAATCCAACTCGATAGTGATACACTGTGTCTTCACCAGTTTCATCATCAGCTCAATATTGCGTACCAAATCCACTTTTGCCTCAAAACCCGTCATTTTCGGAAATCGGTAAAGTGAGTCACGCAACAACGAGTGCACACCCGAAAAGACGATAGGTGTGTTGATCAAGAGCGAATCTATGTCTGGATGAAGGAAAAGCCATTCCACAATCGCATCATCATTCAACAAAATCACCTCGGGCTTCCACTGCTTGATTTGCTCTGAATACTTCGGCCAATCCACTCTTGTGAAAATGTCGGAGGGGCGATGCGGCATGTTACAATAAATGTGGTGGATTTCCACGGGCATGTCGTGACTCTTGAAAGCATTTTCCATGCTTTTGGAAAAGAGTTCCTTTTCTTCTCCAACACTATCCCACGAGTGGATGACCACAACGCTATGACGAGGTCCGGTTGACCTTGTTATATTGCTCACCTTACTACATGAACCCAACAATGAGATAACGATAATGAACAGTAAAGGTAAGATTCGAGACATATTATTATTTTTCATGCCGGCTTCTTTAAGATTATTATGCTTGCAAAGATACAAAAAAAACAATCGTCACAAAAAAAAAACAAAAAAAAAGCACAAAAAGAGAATCTTTTTTGATACAAACCCCACTTTTTCCTAAAAGGAGGACCTCATTTTATCAATTAGGGCACCAAAAACGTATTTACGTCTTCCATATTCTCTTTCGCATGAAAGTCTGACTGATTCCCCTCGTGGCAAGATAAGTGACAAAGGCAATCCATAATCCATGATTACCCAACCAAGGCACCAACAAAAAGTAGAGCAAGAAGAAAACCACCATCCCTGAAGCCATCGAGATGAGCATCCCTTTGGTGGCAGTCGCTCCGATATAGACACCATCCCAGATGAAGGCGGCGATTCCGCACAATGGGAACAAGAGTGTCCAAGGCTGATACACTTGGGCGGTTTCCAAGACTGTCTCTTGATCGGTCAAGAGGGAAAGAAAGGCTTTCCCAAAAAGAAAATATGCCAACGTGAAAAGTGCTGCAACACCCCACCCCCAACGGAAAAGACGACGAACGGTGTCATCATAGATGACCTTCATCTTACCACCAATCGCTTTTCCCACCATTGCCTCACCAGCAAAAGCAAAACCATCCATGATGTAACTGTAGAGCGTGAAAAGCTGCATCAGCATCGTGTTCACAGCCAACTCCATATCACCCTGCTTTGCTCCTGCTGCAATGAAGAAGAAGTGCACCAAAATGAGACAGCAAGTACGGAGAAAAATATCCTTGTTGAGCGAGAAGAATTTGATCAAAGCCGAGCTTGCAAAAGCAGTTTTCTTTTGATAGTACTTCTTGATTCTCAAATAATAAGGTACAAAGAACACCAAGGCAGAAATCAGTCCAATGTATTGTGCCAGCACCGTACCCCACGCCACACCTTCTATCTTCATGTCAAATCCATATACGAATGTGAAACTCAGCACAATATTCGCCACATTCTGAATCATAGCCACCAGCATCGGAGCTTTCGAGTTTTGCATGCCTACAAACCAACCCGTTAAGACAAAAAGCATCAAGGCGGCAGGAGCACCCCATATACATATATTAAAATAGATACAAGTGAAAGCCACCACTTCTGACGAAGGTCTGATAATCAACAACGCTCCTTCTCGGATAGGCACTTGCAGACACAGCATCACCATGGATATCACGATAGCCACCGACAATGCTCGCTGCATCACAGCCGCCACCTCAGTCAGATTCCTCGCCCCTAATGCCTGTGCCGTCATTCCACTTGTTCCCATCCGCAAGAAAGCGAACATCCAATAGATGATGTTGAAGAGCATACCACCCACAGCAATGGCACCGATATAGGCAGCAGAACCCAGATGTCCCGTGATGGCAACATCCACCAACCCCAACAACGGTACCGTGATATTCGACACGATACTCGGCAAGGCAATATGCAATATCTGCTTATCTCTCCGATTCATCCTTTCAGATATTCTGCCAACATCTCCGCACATCTTTCCCCATCCACACCTGCACTCACGATACCACCAGCATAGCCAGCACCTTCCCCACAAGGAAACAATCCCTTCAAACGTACATGTTGTAACGTCTCGTTGTCACGAAGGATGCGCACAGGAGCCGATGTCCTAGTCTCCACACCAATCATCACCGCCTCGTTCGTGAGGAAGCCATGACACATCTTGCCAAAGTTGCGGAAACCTTGCTGGAGGCGTTTGGACACAAAGTCGGGCATCCAGAAGTGCATCGGGGTGCTGATTAACCCAGGGGTATATGACGACTTGGGCAAATCATAACTTCCCTTGCCATTCACAAAATGCGCCATTCGCTGGGCAGGTGCCGTCTGCTTGCGGTTTCCTTGCATCCATGCCGTATATTCGAGTCGTTCCTGAAACTCCATCATTACGAGTGGAGACAGACTTGAAGACTGAGGACTGAGGGCTGAAGGCTGAGTTGAAAGTTCAGGGACGGGAGGTAACTCCATCAGGGAGCGGTCCTTCTGCAAATCCTCCACATGCAGTTCCACCACCATACCCGAATTGCTCCAAGGACTATTACGCTGCGAGTTGCTCATACCATTCACCACCAATTGCTGAGGACCGCTGGCAGCTGGAACAACCGTACCCCCCGGACACATGCAGAAGGAATACACACCACGTCCATCCACTTGAGTTACAAAGGAATACTCTGCTGCGGGAAGATATTGTCCACGTCCCTCTTTGTTGTGGTATTGTATCTTGTCAATGAGTTCCGAAGGATGTTCCAGTCGTACGCCTACAGCAATGTTTTTCGCTTCTATCTCAATACCTTGTGCATACAGATAACGATAAACATCACGGGCACTGTGTCCCGTCGCCAAGATGACGGGTCCTTGAAAAGTTTTCTCCCCACAACGGACACCCACCACCTGTTCCTTCTCGATAAGAATGGCATCCATCTTGGTTTCGAAATGCACTTCACCGCCACTTCGGATGATCGTGTTCCTCATTGCCTCGATGATGTTAGGTAACTTGTCAGTACCTAAATGGGGATGGGCATCAGCCAAGATACTCGTACTGGCTCCATGCTGGCAAAACACATTCAAAATCTTTTCCACATTGCCTCTCTTCTTGCTTCGAGTATAAAGTTTTCCATCCGAAAAAGCGCCTGCACCGCCCTCTCCAAAAGAGAAATTCGATTCAGGGTCAACCATCTGAGTGCGAGATATTTGTGCAATATCCTTCCGACGTTCATGCACATTCTTGCCTCGTTCCACCACAATGGGACGTACTCCCAGTTCTATGAGTTTCAGCGCAGCAAACAAACCACCAGGACCAGCACCCACTACAACAGCCTGTGGCTTTCCTTCTACATTAGGGTATTCGGTATGCACAAACGCATCATCATCAGGCTCTTCATTCACATACACCCGCACCTTCAGATTCACGTAAATCGTCCTTTGTCGGGCATCGATACTCCTTTTCAACACTCTCACCGCCTTCACATGCTCAATCGCCAATCCTTTCTCTTCTTGCAAGAACTGTTTGATGCCCTCTTCGCTTGCTGCCATTGGGGGCTGCACCCTAATTTGATATTCTTCTATCATAGTTTTTCTTATTTTATGTACAAAGGTAAGAATTTTTTTGTTAACTTTGCAAAAATAATTGGTAGCAAGATGGAAAACTACATCGTTTCAGCACGAAAATACCGTCCGATGACGTTCGATACGGTGGTGGGACAAGAAGCATTGACCACGACACTGAAGAACGCCATCCAGAGCGGACGTTTGGCACATGCCTACTTGTTCTGTGGTCCTCGTGGTGTGGGTAAGACAACCTGTGCCCGCATTTTTGCGAAGACCATCAACTGTTTGAATCCACAACCTAATGGCGAGGCTTGCGGGGAATGTGAGTCATGCAAGGCGTTCAACGAACAAAGGTCGTATAACATCCACGAACTGGATGCCGCCTCCAACAACTCTGTTGAGGATATTCGAGTGCTCATCGAGCAGGTGCGGATTCCACCTCAGATTGGCAAATATAAGGTGTTCATTATCGACGAGGTTCACATGCTTTCGCAGGCAGCCTTCAATGCTTTCCTGAAGACGTTGGAGGAACCTCCTCAGCACGCCATCTTCATTCTTGCCACCACCGAGAAACACAAAATTCTGCCTACCATCATGAGCCGATGCCAGATTTACGACTTTAAGCGTATGGGGGTGAACGATATTGTGGGACACTTGAAACATGTAGCAGCACAGGAGAACATGACGGTGGAGGATGCTGCCCTGAACATCATTGCTCAAAAGGCTGATGGAGGTATGCGTGACGCACTCAGCATCTTCGACCAAGTGGCATCATTCTGTGGCGGCAACATCACCTATCAACAGACCATCGAGAACCTGAACGTGCTCGACTATGACTACTACTTCCGTTTGACCGATTACTGTCTGGAAGGGAAAATCACAGAGTGTATGTTGACATTGAACGAGATTCTGGCAAAGGGTTTTGAAGGACAGTATTTCATCACAGGACTTTCGAGCCACCTCCGTAACCTGTTGGTGAGCCAAGAAGCCCAGACAGCGGAACTGATTGAAGCCAGCGATGAAGTGCGTACCCGATACAAAGAGCAGGCACAGCGATGCAATCCAAAGTTCATCTTCCGCGCCATGAAGTTGGCAAACACCTGCGACCTGAACTACAAACAGAGTCAGAACAAGCGACTGCTGGTGGAACTCACCCTCATCGAGATGGCACAACTTTCCTCCGATGACGGGGAGTCTTTTGGGCTTTGCCCTACGAAAATTCTAAAACCCATATTCAAAGCATTAAAAGCACCACAGCCCCAGAAGGGTGAGGCTGTTCAGAACGTCAGCAAACAGGAAAAAAGCAATACACCCAACCCTACGACAGGCAACATTTCCACAAACAACAAACTTGTCAGCACACCCAATGTCCAACCACGCATTAGCTCTACCCCTCCGGGAGTTGGCGGACTTCGTTTTTCTCTTCGACGTCAGCAAGAAAACAGCCCCAAGCAACAGGAGACGACCAAGCAAGAAACTGTGGCTGCAGCGACATTCGAGGATCAGCCCGTCAACCCGATGGATTTGATGGTAGCTTGGCGAGAGTTTGCGAAGAATTTGCCACAAGAAGACAGGGCGATGTCCTTTCAGATGGACAATATGGAACCACAATTGCAAGAAGACGGAAAGACCGTCTTGGTGGTGGTGGATAACCCTTCCGTTCAGAGTGAGGTGCACAAGATGCAAACTCGTATCGAGACCTACTTGCACCAGCGACTTCAGAATAATTCGTTGACGTTGACCACACGTCTGCGTGAAGTGACAGAGAAGACCCGCGTCCTCAGTCGTAAGGAGGTTCTCAACCAAATGCTCAAACAGAGTGAGGCACTACGGAAACTAAAAGAAGAATTTCAATTGGAATTAGCATAAAATGGGAAAAGGTAAACTGGCGAAATTTGCAGAGATGGCAGAGAATCCCCTTGTGGTGGAATGTCCTTTCTGGCAGTTGCAGAAGGAAGGATTTTCCTTGAAAGGGAAATGGCACGAGGAGTTCTTCAAAAATTCCAATCCCATCGTCCTTGAATTAGGATGTGGACGAGGAGAATACACCATCGGATTGGCTCAGCGTTTTCCTGACAAAAACTTCATTGGTATCGACATCAAGGGAGCACGTATGTGGCACGGTGCCAAAATCGCCCTGGAAGCAGGAATGAAGAACGTGGCATTTCTGCGTACCAACATCGAAATCATCGACGCATTCTTTGCCCCCAACGAAGTGGCAGAACTTTGGCTCACTTTCTCCGACCCTCAGATGAAGAAAGCCACCAAGCGACTCACCTCCACCTATTTCATGGCACGATATCGTCGTTTTCTCATCGATGGCGGCATCATCCACGTGAAGACCGACTCCAACTTCCTCGCCACTTACACAAAGTATATGGTGGAGAAAAATGGGCTTCCGATGGAGCAATGCATCTTCGACCTCTATGCCGAAAAAGAGGTGGATTCTTCACTCACAGAAATCCGAACCTATTACGAAGGTATGTGGTTAGAACGTGGCATTCCCATTAAGTATCTTCAGTTCCACTTACCCCACAACTGCTCCCTCGAAGAGCCTGACATTGAGATTCCTGTTGATGGTTACCGTTCCTATGATCACGAAGTAGTATCCACCAAGAAAACAGGAAAATAGATATGATTTCTTAACTCTACACTCTAAAACAAATTTTTCATGACAATATATCCCAAACTCATACACGACGCTCTCTCCACCGTTCGTTATCCAGGCAACGGAAAGAGCATCATGGAGAACGAGATGCTGGAGGACGACCTTCGCATCGACGGCATGAAAGTGTCCTTCTCTTTAATCTTCGAGAAAGAGACCGACCCTTTCAAAAAATCAGTAGTGAAAGCGGCTGAGGCAGCCATCAGAACTTTTGTGCATCCTGATGTGGAAGTGACAATCGGCACGAAAGCAAAGACCGCCCTACCCCCAGAGCCCGACAAACTCCTGCCAGGCGTGAAGAACATCATTGCTGTCAGTTCTGGCAAAGGAGGTGTGGGTAAATCGACTGTCACCGCTAACCTAGCGATTGGGTTGGCAAAACTCGGCTATCGGGTCGGATTGCTCGACACCGACATCTTTGGTCCTTCCATGCCCAAAATGTTTGGGGTGGAAGAAGAGCGTCCTTTCGCCGAACAGGTTGAGGGTCGTGATCTTATCGTTCCCATTGAGAAGTACGGCGTGAAACTGCTCTCCATCGGTTTCTTCGTTCATCCAGACCAAGCAACCTTGTGGCGTGGCGGTATGGCATGCAATGCACTCAAGCAGTTAATCTCCGATGCCAAATGGGGCGAACTTGATTACTTCATTCTCGACACCCCTCCTGGCACGAGCGACATTCACCTAACCCTCTTGCAGACATTAGGCATCACGGGAGCCATCATCGTCTCCACTCCTCAGCAAGTGGCATTGGCAGATGCTCGCAAGGGTATCAATATGTATATGAACGACAAGGTGAACGTGCCCATCCTCGGATTGGTGGAGAATATGGCTTGGTTCACTCCTGCCGAACTCCCCGAGAACAAATATTACATCTTTGGCAAGGATGGTTGCAAGCAACTGGCAGAAGAACTGGAAGTTCCTCTTTTGGCACAGATTCCTCTCATCCAATCCGTTTGTGAAGATGGTGACAAAGGTGAACCAGCCGTACTCAATCCTGCCTCACCAGAGGGCATCGCCTTCATGAGCCTTGCTGCCAAAGTGGTCACACAAGTCGATAAGAGAAATGTGGAAATGGCACCCACCCAACGCGTCGGCACCAACTCCTAACTCTCAACTGTCAATTGTCAACTGTCAATTATCAACTTCATTCTCTTCCACCCGAAGCAGAAAGCATTCCATCTCCTCAGCAATTCACCTATCCTTTCTGCTATCGTCCTCACCCCCTTTGCCAATTGGCAGCCAAGGAGGTGATTGCGCATTGCTACAACACTCCTGCGATGCTGCCCAAGGAAGGAAAGATGTTTGGAGTGCTCATCGTAGAGCATCAGGGGCAGCGTTATTACCTTTGTGCCTTTTCTGGCATTTATAACGGTTCCTACCATCATGAGGGCTTCGTGCCTCCCATCTGCGACCTGCAGCATGGGTATTTCGCAGAAGAGGAACAACGTATCGTTGCCCTCACCCACCAAATCAATGCTACCACTCAGGAAGCGGAGAAAACACAACTGAAAGCCCTGCGAAAAGAGAAATCCAACGCCTTGCAGATGTGGACCTTCCATCAGTTCAGGATGAGGAATGCTCGTCAGGAGACAAAAGACCTCATTGAGATATTTGCGGCGGTGAAGTCCCCTTTCTCCGAAGAAGAATATATTGATTACAAGGAGGGGCGCACTGCCACCAAACCCCAGCCCAAGATTGGCATTCCTCCAGGAGGAACGGGCGAATGCTGTGCTCCCAAATTGTTGCAATATGCTTACCTGAACGGCTACAAGCCACTCTGTATGGCAGAGTTTTGGGTGGGACCATCAAAGCTGAACGAGATGCGTATTGAAGGAAACTTCTACCCTTCCTGCCAACATAAGTGTTTCCCATTACTCAACTACATGATGCAAGGATTGGACGTAGAGGAGAATCCACTGTTGGCACGCGGCAAGGAGAAACTGAAGGAAGTGCGTTTCCTCTATGAAGATGAAGACATCATGGTAGTGTATAAGCCCTCTGGACTTCTTTCTGTACCCAACCGTGACCTCAAGGAAGAATCGCTCAGTGCCTATCTGCTCACCCTCAACCCCAGCTATCGCCTGGTGCATCGCTTGGACATGGATACCTCAGGACTCATGCTCGTGGCAAAGAACATCACAGCCTCCAAGTCCTTACAGGATCAGTTCCTCCGCCACGAAATCAAGAAGAAATACGTCGCCATCCTCGATGAGCCCCTCCAACCTCAAATCTCCAACCTCAAACCTCAAACTGGCACCATCTCCCTTCCCCTCTCCCGCAATCCTTTCGATTCTCCCCGCCAGGTGGTCAACCATCGTGTGGGCAAGACTGCCATTACACATTATGTCTTTACAGGAGAGAATCGCGTGGAATTATACCCAAAGACTGGTCGCACACATCAACTACGCATCCATTGTGCTCATCCTGAAGGATTGGGACGTCCCATCAAGGGCGACATCCTCTACGGCACAGCTTCCGACCGCCTCTACCTCCATGCTGAGGAAATAAAATTCAGCCATCCGCGCACTGGCGAATGGCTGACCTTTACAGAACCTTTGTTCTGATTTCTTTTTACAGACCCAAGTCCTTCTTGATGGCTTTCACTTTCTCTTCTGCTTCAGCAGTGGCAGCAGGATAGCACTTTGCACATCCCATCTCACCCTTCACTTCCACGTAGAACTTGATCTTAGGCTCTGTGCCCGAAGGACGGACAGAAATCTTGGTGCCGTCAGCTGTGAACCACTGGAGCACGTTGCTGGTGGCTGGCATCTCCAACGCACTTTCCTTACCATCGCAAACCTGCTTCAGCGTCTTGTAGTCCTTCACACACACCACTGGGCTGCCACCCAAAGAGGTTGGAGGAGTATTGCGGAAGTCTTCCATCATCTGCTTGATTTCATCAGCACCAGACTTACCAGGCTTGGTCACAGAAATTGCGTTCTGGTATGCGAAGCCGTAGTCAAGGTAAATCTTCATGAGCAGGTCATAGAGCGTCATGCCGTTGTCCTTTGCCCAAGCTGCAATCTCGCAGAGCAGACAGATAGAAGCAGGGCTGTCCTTGTCACGCACCTTGTCGAATGGCAGGTAACCGAAGCTTTCCTCACCACCACCAATATATTTCTTCACGCCCTCTGAGAGCTTGATTTCACGGGCAATCCACTTGAAGCCAGTATAGACATCACGAATCTCCACGTTGTTGCGCTTGGCAATCTCAGCGATGGTCTCTGTGGTCACGATGGTCTTCACCATGAACTCGTTGCCCCTCAGCTGACCCAACTTCTTCTTGTTCTCGATAATATAGTAAGAGAGCATGAGCGCCGTCTGGTTACCGTTAAGGATACACCACTCACCCTTAGGATCGCGACACACCACAGCGAGACGGTCGGCATCAGGGTCGGAAGCCAATACAAGGTCTGCATTCAGCTTCGTACCGAGTTTCATACCCAGCGTCATCGCCTCAGAGTTCTCTGGGTTAGGCGACACCACTGTTGGGAAATTGCCGTCCACCACCATTTGCTCCTTCACCACGTTGATGTTCTGGAAACCCCAAGTGCGGAGGGCTGCGGGGATGATCACACGGCCTGTTCCGTGCAATGGAGAATAAACGATGCAGAGATCCTTCTGACGGTTAATCACCTCCTGATCCACCAATGCCTCATGCACAGCGTTCAGGTAGTCGATGTCCATCTCACCACCAATAATCTGGATGAGGTCATTGTTAGGCGTAAACTTCACCTGATCAATCGTCACCTTGTTCACCTCGTCGATGATGCCTGTGTCGTGTGGAGCCAACACCTGAGCGCCATCATCCCAGTAAGCCTTGTAGCCATTGTACTCACGTGGGTTGTGGCTGGCGGTGATGTTCACACCTGCCTGAGCACCCAACTGACGGATGGCGAAAGAAATCTCAGGTGTAGGACGCAAACTCTCGAAGAGATATGCCTTGATGCCGTTCGCAGAGAAGATGTCAGCCACCGTCTCAGCAAACAGACGAGAGTTGTTGCGGCAGTCATGACCCACCACCACGCTGATGTCCTTCTTACCGGCAAACGCCTTGTTGATGTAGTTGGCAAAGCCCTGGGTTGCCATACCTACGATGTACTTGTTCATACGGTTGGTGCCTGCACCCATGATGCCACGCAAACCACCCGTGCCAAATTCCAGATTCTGATAAAATGCATCGATGAGGGCAGTCTTGTCCTCATTGTCGAGCATAGCCTTCACTTCTGCCTGAGTCTCGGCATCAAACGCTGGTGAGAGCCACTTCTGAGCCTCAGCCGTACACTGCTTAATCAATTCTTGATCCATAATATTGAGTTTAAGTTTTTGAATGTTTTTATTTGTTGCGAATGCAAAGATAAGTATTTTCAGTGAAAAGTGAAAAGTGAAAAGTGAAAAATCTTATTTTTTCTTCATCCCTCATCTCTAAACTCTCAACTCTCAACTCTAAACTGTAAACTTTACTTCATCAAATATTTCTCTCCCGTCTCCTCTATGATTTTCTTTCTGAACGTCTCTGGATAGCCAGGACGGTCGGGTTCCAATGCCTTGCCATGCTTCGTCTTCTTGAATTCCAAGAGGAGGGGATCCACATCCTCCACTTTCTTCACCGCCATATCCAGGTGCTTCACCATCAGATACTCGAAGAGGTGCGTCCACCTTGCCATCATCATATTCGAACGAATCAGTGCCGCCTCCGTCAGGTACTTCACCAACGCCTCTTGTCCCTCTTCCTTGAGCAACTTGAGCGGATATTCCGCCATGATGTTACCATCTTCAATCCCCTCTTCCATCTCCTCACGCTGTTTCAGCACGTCAGGGAACATCTTCTCGTAGTAGGGATAAACCATATTCGCCACCGCATTCTGCACCCAGAAAGCACTCTCCCACGAAAAAGTCACATCATCCTGTTCCTTTTCAATCATGCGGAAACACTTGGGCACTTCCGTGATGCAACAGTTGAGCGGCACGAACGGCGCCATGTTGGGGTCATCATTCGTCACCCACACGATGCCGCCAATGGCATCTGGGTATTTCGCACGCATCTGACCCACGAAGCAGAAACTCGTCTGCTGGGTCGAAACAGGACGCTCGTTGAAGTATTTCTTTCCCTCACTCTCCCACTCCAGCGGTGTGGGTCGGTATGGCATATTGTAGGCACCAGCACCCCGTTCGTTCTGGATGTCAAAAGGAGTGCCCTCATAGTGATCACGCATCGCGTTCATCACATCCTTCACCGTCAGTTTCTGCTTGGGTTTCATATAGAGTGGCATCTCTCCTTTCAAGTTGTTACCCATCGCATAATCAACATATTGCGACATATTGTTACAGAAACGGTTGAAGATACTCCACACACGCGCCTCACAAAAACGAACGGCACCAAAGTCATTCGGTGCATAGGCATCACGGAACGAGAACTCCGCATCTTTGCCCGTGAAATAACCCTTCTTTCGGGCAAACGTGATGACATCCTTCGAACATAACACCTGCTTCTTGTCGTACTGGCTCAGACGGGTGATACGGCTCTGGTTGGCGTGGGCAGACACACAATCGTCGGGGATGCGGACAGCCACCCACACAGCACCTTTCTCACCCTCACCCTTTCCAATCATATCCATCACCCAAGCCTCATTCTTGTCGGCAATCGAAAAGCTCTCTCCCTCCGAACAATAGCCATAGGTGTCCACCAGCGAGGTCATGATGCTGATAGCCTCACGGGCACTTGTGGCACGTTCCAGGGCGATGTAGATGAGGGAACCATAATCCAGTTTCCCTTCCGTCTTCCATAGTTCTTCACGACCGCCAAAAGTGGTTTCCGTGATGCTCACCTGATGTTCGTTCATCTGTCCCACCACCGTATAGGTTCTTTCTGCTTGCGGAATCTCACCCAGATACTTGTTGGTGTCCCACTCATACACCTTGCGCATCTCTCCTTTCGCATGCACCCCGCCCAAGTGATGATAGATATTTCCAAACATACCATACGAGTCAGCGTTGTAGCTCACAAACACGCTGCCATCCGCACTCGCGCCCTTACCCACAATGATATTGGTGCAAGCCAGCATCGACACAGCCGACACCACCCACATCATCAACATCAAACTTATCTTCTTTCTTTTCATACTCCTTTTCTTTTGTTTTTGCAAAGTTACGAATTTATCTTGATTCATTCAACTTTCCCCTTGTTTTATTTCAACAAAAAGCATCCCCCGCGTCACCGCGAGGGATACTCCACTCTTATCATATAACTAAATCTTATGTCATCGGAGTGTTTTCTCCATCTCCTTCATGTATTTCTCCGTTTGTTTGTTGAGATAGTCACGAAGCTTGAGGATAGGTTTGCCATTGGTGATGGAATCCTCATACGCTCCACTCAGTTCTTTATTCTGTTCCGTATAGAATTCTAGTATTTCCTTGTACATATCTGACCATTCATCTTTGCGCCAACCTGTACTTTTAATATATTTGATAAATTCCTGATATTGCTTGTCCAGTTCCTGATTTTGCTGCAAAATCTGCTTGAGAATCAACTGAACCCTCTCTCTTGACCTAAAATCTCTCATCGCCATACTCAACTCTTTGTAGGAATTTTTGATCTTGTCTATGTGCAGCTTGACAAGTTCTGCCTTCGCAAAAATCACTGCATTACCTGCTACGCTACGTGACCCCCTTCCGACTTGATGCTCGATGGTACGAAACTCCTCCGGCACCTCATCCACCACCGTCACCGCCTGGTCATCAATGCCCCTTCTCTGCAGGTCGTTCAGCAGACTCTTGCCCGAGTAGCGACCCACCCGCTGCTCATAGTCGCGATCCTCGTCATAATACCCGTTGTGTGTGGTGATGCGGTAGGTCTCGCCCGGCACGAAGTCGAGGTTGGTCCACAACTCGCAGAGGGAACCATCAGGCATCACAGTACGGATGCGGCCCACCTTAGGCTTGTCGAGCTGCACGCTGAAGCTGAAGCGTCTGTTCACCACAGGCATCGTCGCCACATAGTCATTGTCAGCCACCTTGTCCAGTTCCTCAGCATTATCAGCCATATAGACCACATAGAGGCTATCCGTCAGGTCATAACCCACACGACCGTCAATCGTGAACGTGTTCTGGTTGTCGCTCATGAGACCTGCGCTGCTCATGTTCCTCACAGCCAAGTCGGGGCGCAGCGAGGTGATCATATACACCGTTCCGATGGCTTGGCTCTGATCCTCGTTGAGTTCCCACGCGATGGCGTATGCATCACGCAGCTGGGGGTTCTCAGCGTTCTTGCAGCACATCAGCCACATCTCCTGATTTGGATTGTCGCGAAGCGCATATTGTTTGTCCTTGCCTTGTTCCATATACACGCCGAGGGCGAACATTTCTGTGCTGCCAGGAGTCAGGTGCAGCAGCTGATAAGACAGCGGTTCATCCTTGGTGAAAGGACTGCCTACAGTTGCGATATTCAGCGTGAGGGGAGCATTCTTGACGTTGGCAACGAATTTAGTGATCTTGACACTGTATTCAATCTGGTTGGTGTTCGGATTCCTTGATACGGAATACACCTGGTCGGATGTCTGTCCGAATCTTTTGATAATGTCATTCAGCATGGCGATGACAGCCTCAGGCTTCTTCTGAGGGGTTGCTGCCGCTGGGTCGGCACTGATCGTTGATATGGCGCTGCAAGCAATGAGCAGCATGATGAATATACGTTTCATATTGGGGTTTAAGATTTGAGTTTTGATGTTTGAGGTTTATTGTGGCACGAGTTATTTTTGTGCCGTGTTTTCTAAATCGAATTTTGCGATTTCGAGTTCCAGTTCCACCCATTTCAGATACGCTTCATTCGCTTGTTTCTTCATAAGCGCCAGTTCCTCGGGGGTATAGCGGAAGTTCTCGGGTCGGGTGATAGGGATGTCGCGTTCGGTCAGCATGACAGGCGCTTGTTGCGGTTGTGTCCGCTCTTCGGCAACCAAGTTCTTGGGAGCTTCCTCCACCTTGGGTGCTGCCGTCGGTTCCGCAGCAGGTGTTTCCTGTGCCAAGAGGCTGGGAGCAGGTTTTGTAACGGCTGGTGTCACTTTAGCCAGCTTCACCTCCATAGGCGTTTCCAGCACCTGTGGCGCTGTTGGCTTTGCCTCTGCCTTTTGGGGAGTTTCCACCTTAACGGGCTGTTCCACTTTCGGCTGCTGCTTTGCCACGACATCCGTCTCCGTCACTTTGGGTGGTGTCAGCCAGATCATCAACACGCCTGCTGCACAAGCAGCGGCAATCCAGGGCCACACAATGCGACGGGGTTTCTTCTCCTGCTGGGCAGCCACCCGTTGCATCAGTCGCTCGTTGAGGTCGGCAGGCATTTGCGGACGCACCTCCTCTTCCTGCCAGATGGCGTCACGAAGGTTCGTGTCCTGCGCTCTTAATGCGTTCAATTGTTCCTCTGTCATGATTGCAACATTTTGATGATTTTACAAAGTTTCTTTCTCGTTCGGCTCAACTTCGAGGCGATGGTCGTGGGGATGGATTCCGTCACATAGGCAATCTCCTTCAGGCTCATCTCCTCGTAGTAGAACATCGTGATGACCGCTCTCTCGTCGGGTGGCAGATGCTTAATGGCAGCCCTGATCAGCTGCACCGTCTCTGGGTTCGGATGTCCGAAGGTCGCCTCCACCTCACTCTCCGACAACTTCTCAGCCTCTCCTTCCCTATCCTCGTAGTAGATCAGCGGCACGCTCTTCTTTCGGAGGAAACTGATGGACTCGTTGTAAGCGATGTGCGAAATCCACGTTTTGAGCGACGACTGGGTAGCGTCATACATATTGATATTTTTGAAGAGCTTCACAAACACATCCTGATACACCTCCTCCGCATCCTCGACGGCTGGCACGAGTCTCGCCACTTGGGCAAAGACAGCGTTGCCATATCGTCCGAGCATCTGCTGCTGTGCTTTGGGACTTTGTTGCCTCAGTCCCTCAATCAGGTTTATTTCTATATCTGTTGTCATTTTTTAGGCCTTCTATCTATATATACGAACAAAACGCTCCAAACATTGCACGACCCCCATTTTTTTTCAAAAAAAAACAAGAATCGTTTGGAATTATAGATTTTTTATCCGTATTTTTGCATCGTGTAATTATTATCGTATACACATATTTAATAACCTTATTATGAAAAAGTATTATTTTAGACTGAATGCTTGGATGCTCCTCGTGAGCATGCTTTTTGTGGCTTCCTGTTCGAATGACGACAATGTCACCAAGCCTGACAATCCCAATCCACAGGGGGAAGTAACAGAGTTTTACAGCGAAACCGTCAACAAGATGATTGAAGAAAACATCGCCTTGGTAAGGCAAAACGGCTATGCTGAGCTGGTGATTCCCGCCTCGCTCTATCCGAAAGACATGGTTAAGTTGCCTGCTGCCGACATGGAGACGATGGACATCGTGCTCAAGGCTGGCTACACAGCCTTCGTCAACGGAGGTGCCGTGCGCGACTGTGTGCTGGGTAAGGAGCTCCACGACGTGGACTTCTCCACCAATGCCACCCCTGATGAATTGGTAGCTGTGGTGCCCAACTCGCACAAGACACAGGCTGGCAACATCACCATCGCCCAGGCTGAGCACGAGGGTGGCATCCGCACCGACATGGTGCCCTATCAAGGCATGGACATACGCCTGAAGGGGCTGCCCGGTATGCCTGATAGCGAATATTACGGTCAGGAGTACAGCAAGAACCTGATTGACGACTCATTCAGCCGCGACCTGACCATCAACTCCCTCTACTATGACTACAAGACAGGCGACATCATTGACTACCACGGTGGTTTATATGACTTGCGCGAGCACATCATCCGCACGCCTGTTGAGCCGAATTTGGCTTTCACCATTGACCCACAGTCCATGCTCCGTGCTGTCCGCTTTGCTGCACGCTATGACTTCACGGTGGAGGAGAACACAGCCCAAGCCATCAGGGATAACCTGACCAAGGTCGAGGAGATTAAGCCTGCGCTCCGTCGTTTTGTGGTGATGAAGGGCTTCTGCGACAAATGTGCCTTCCGCACCTATCAGTACAACGTGGAATATGGTGTCCTGGGCTACCTTGCTCCGATGCTGAAAGACTATATCGGCAATGCTGAGTATGAGGACTACCTAAAGAGCGTGTTCGACTATGTGGATGCACAGAAGGGCATGACAGCCGACCTCGCCTATTGTATTCTCTTCATGCCTCCTGTGATGAAGGAACTCGGCGACCAGGAGCCAACCGTAGAGAACATCACGGCTGCCTTCGACAAACTGGAACAGGGAAGCGGACAGGACAAGCTCTTCTGGTTGGAGGACTACCGCTTCACGAAGAAAGACCCGATGCTCATCTGGAGAAACTACCGTGCGATGATCAACGATGCCACGCTCAAGGATGCAGCACTGGTGAGCAGCATCAGAAAGGAATACACCTTCAAGAGCAGTCTGCTGTTGCTCAATGCGATGGCTCAACGTGATGCCAGCCTGAAGAAATATGCTGACGAGTGGAACAAGGAAAAACCTTCTGCTACCGACCTCACATCGATGGAGAATAAATACACTGCCACAGACGGTGAGACCCTGACTGGCACGATGGAATACACATTGATTATCCCTGACGGAGCCACAGTGACTCTGGAGAATGTCGGTATCATGAATCAAATTGACTGTAGAGGCAGCGCCAAGATCATCCTCGCAAACGGCTCAACTAACATTATCACCAACGACGAGGGCTACGGCAGTGCGGTTTATACCACAGCCGACAAGACGCTGACCATCAGCGGTGAAGGTACTCTGTACGCTTTGGGCGGTCAGGAAGGTGCCGGCATTGGTGGCAATGGCGACATCGTGATTGAGAATGGTACGATCATTGCCTATGGTGGCGAGTATGGTGCTGGCATCGGCAGTGAGATGTACTCTCTATGTGGCAATATCACCATCAGCGGTGGTGAGATCATTGCTGTCGGCGGAACACAATCTGCTGGTATCGGTAGTGGTCAGGACGGAGAATGCGGCAACATCCTCATCAAGAGCACTGTCACCAAAGTCGCTGTCAATGCTGGTGAAGAATGTGACGCCCACATCGGTGCTGGCGTAGGTGGCTCCGTCGGCAAGGTGACGATTGAAGATGAGTCAAAGGTCACCTACGACGCTGAGGATCTCTAACACAGACAGTGCCTCACATGGGCATGCACGATGATAGTCGATTCTAAAAATCGTATTTGTATGAGATATTTAGTCATGAACTTACAGGCGACAATGTTGTTTGTCGCCTGTATGCTTTTGGGTTCTTGCAGCGACAAGGACAACAATGGGAATGAACAGTCTGCGGGGAGCAACAAGAGCATCGTCATCCTTTTTGAGAGCGATTCGCATTGTGAGCTTTCCGGTTATCCGAAACTTGCAGGACTGCGTGACGCCATCAACCGTAGTGATACAGCTTGGGCTGGAGTGGTCTGCTGTGGTGACTTCATGCAGGGAGGTGCCGCTGGCTCCATTTCCCAAGGTGCTTATGTCATCGATGTGATGAAGTCCGTAGGCTACGATGCCGTCACTTTGGGCAACCATGAATTTGAGTATGGTGGTCCGAATGTGATGACGCAGCTCCAGCAGTTGGGCGCGCCAATAGTTTGTGCGAACTTTTTCATGCATGGAGCTTCTGCCCCTGTCTATCCTGCCTACACCATTCATCAATACGGCGGCAAGCGTGTGGCTTTCATCGGTGTCCTGACACCAGAAACCATCGTGACCCAGAAGTTTGCTTTCTACGACAGCGAGGGCAAGCAACTCTACGACCTGCCGGGCGAAGGATTGATGGACTTGGTGCAGCAGACCATCGACAAAGTGCGCTCCCAAGGTGCCGACTATGTGGTGGTGCTGTCCCATATGGGCGAACGCTCGAATATGGCACTCACTTCTCACGACCTGATCAAGGGAACGCGTGGCATCGACGCTGTGCTCGACGGACACACCCACTCTTCGATTGCGCATGAATGGGTGGAGAATCTCGACGGGAAACCTGTGCTGGTGGCTCAGACGGGCAACAAGTTCAAGCATATTGGCAAACTGGTGATTCAGAGCAACGGCGAGTTATCGACTTCGCTCCTGCCGACAGAGGAGATTATGGAGGTGAGTGCGTCTGTGACGCAAGCTGTGGAAAAGGTGCAGGCGAAGGTGCAAGAGCTGGCAAGCGTCGTGGTCTGTCATAGTGACTACGCGCTGATTGCCCAGGATGCCAACAAAACCACCCTCTCTACCCTCCAAGAGACAACCATCGGTGACCTGACGGCAGATGCCTTCCTGCATTTCTACGATGAGGCAAACATCGCCATCCATACAGGTTCCTCGCTTTCCGTGGGTCTGCCAGCAGGCGACATCAAGAAGCAGGACCTGATGAATATGGTGCCTTTCGAAGATCAGATGTATCTCATCGAGGTGAAGGGTGAACTGCTTGTGAACACACTGGCGGGCTGCACGCAGAACCTTCCAGGCTTTTGTGGACACTTCCCTCAGTGTTCGGGAATAAAATACACGGTGCATCAGAAAAGCCATACAGTGACCGACGTGATGGTGCTCGACCGCGAAAGCGGCAATTACCAGCCATTGAATATGGAGAAGAATTACAAGGTGTCGCTGGGCGTGTTCTATTCCAGCCTCGGCTTCCTCGGAATGTTGAAGGATTGCAAGGTCATCGCGTTCGAATCCAGAACCACCCGTGATGCGATTGAGCAGTACTTGACCAAGGACCTCAAAGGTCAGTTGGGCGAAGCCTACAGGCAACCGCAAGGACGTATCACGATAGTGGATGATTAAAAAGAAAAGGCCCTCCCAACGGAGAGCCTTTCTTTTTGTATTCCTTTACAGAATTTTTCCATTCATCAATTCCAGAAAGTAGCGAACTTACTGAGCGAAGAATCACCCTTGGCGTAGCCATTCAGCAGGAGTTTTGCCTGATTGTAGAGTGCATTCGCCTTGATGGTCTTCACCTTTTCCGCATCAGCCATCGTGGCATCGGTGGTCATCTGCTTGTACAGACTCCAGGTGGTCATTGTCTCCGTCTTGGTGCCAGAGTAGTCATCCAATTCGAAGATGGCTTTCTGTCCGCTCTCGCTCTCCAGATTGTTCCACAGGGCTGTGATGTTCTCCAAAGTGGGTTCTTGCGTGCCGAGGTTGTCCTCAATGCAGGGCAGGAAGATGGCAGCGATAGCCAATGAAATTTTCTTGTTCTTCTGCTCGTCAAGATAGTCGAGGGCAGCGGTGAGGCGACTCTCGTAGTTCTTTTTGCGCAGATAGTCTTTCAGCATGAGGGCGAAGTGATCCAGGATGCCAAATTTGAGATAATATTGATAGGTGCGCGAGCCGCAACCATCGGTGAATCCTTTCGTCACATAGAAGTTTGCGAGTCCCTTGCCCAGATTGTCGCAGTAGTGCATGTGGTCGGTGATGGCCTTGGTCGTTTCCTGGTCGATGTCGAAGCCATAGCGAGCAGCAAAACGCACGGTGCGAAGGAGTGCCGAAGGATTGATGGGGAACATGACGTTGGCATCATAGACCGTGCGGATGATGTGTTCGCGCAAATCGTGCAGACCGCCGTGATAGTCGATGATATTGCCCGTCTGGAAATCGTAATACACAGCGTTGATGGTCAGGTCTCGGCTGTAGCTGTCGTCCAGCAGACTGCTGCTGTAGGTCTGTCCAAAGGCAGCCTCCAATGGGATTCCAGGCTTTCCCTCCAGACGGCTGTCGACACCCTTGATGGGCACGATGTCGGTCCAGTCACCATTGTCGTGTAATGCCTGTGCGATATCACCACCACCCGTCGTGGAGACACGCACCTCATAGCTCGTGAGCTGTTCCTTCACCTGCTGAGGTGTGGCGTTGGTGGAGAAGTCCACATCGTGCACAGATGTGCCGAGAACGCAGTCACGCACGGCTCCACCATTGACGTAGGTCTTGAAGCCCAACTTATTCATGGCTGCCATCACATCCTTATGGTATTGTGGGAACTGGACAAGGCTTGGGTCGTACATCGATGCAGGTATCACCAACTCGGCATAGCCATTCTGCATCACGAGGGGATAGTTTTCATCAATCAGCTTGTTCACCTCGTCGGAGAAGAAGGATGCAGATGCCGACTGTGGGTTCGACCAGAAGTCCGCGTAAGACTGCAGGGTGCTGTCCATTGTGGCACGAGCCTTCAGGAAGCGGAGAGCCTCAGCGTAGTGGCTGTTTTCTTTCACCTTGCTGATCACCTCGCTGCTCCTGTAGGAGTCGCTGGTCATCAGCTGTTGCAGCGTCCACACATCATTAATAAATGGCAGGGCGTAGCTATAGTCACCATACGACACCTTCTCGAATCTCAGAACGGCAGCATTGTCCTTGTCGATAGCATTCAGGATGTCGCTCACCGACAGCTGTTTGTTGGCAGCTGATTCAGCAGCAAATCGAGGCCAGAAGATGGCAGCATAACTGAGCGCCATATCCGCTTTACCCTCCTTGTCGAATGCGTCGAGCATACCCAGCACGAAGTCGTCGTAGGCAGGTGTGTGCAGATAGTCCTTCATCGAGGTGTAGAGGAAGTCGGTCACCTTGTAGTAGTCTATCAGCTTAAAGAATCGCTTCGCAAAGCCGCCGTCGAATCCGCTGACGGTCTGATAGACAGCATTGTTCACGTCAATCTCTTTCAGCACATCCCAATGATTCTTCAGTGCCTGATCCAGCTCGCTGTCCATCTTAAAGTTATACTTCGCAGCAAAGCGAGAAGAACGGAAGAACTTACGTGCATCTTGGGACACCGACAAGTCGGCATTAAACACCGTTCTAACGA
The DNA here is from genome assembly GCA_902768125.1 of uncultured Bacteroidales bacterium. GTDB lineage: Bacteria > Bacteroidota > Bacteroidia > Bacteroidales > Bacteroidaceae > Minthosoma. The sequence continues at coordinate 33,347 of CACXKA010000022.1, forward strand.
TACCTTCGCGCAAGTCGTGCAGACCGCCGTGATAGTCGATGATGTCGCCTGTGGCATAATCGTAATACATCGCGTTGAACGTGTAGTCGCGGCTATAGGTGTCCTCCAGAAGGTCGGTGCAATAAGGCGAGTTGGGGAATTTCGTGACAGGCACGTCAGCTTTTCCGCTCAGTTCTGGGAAGATAGAGAACATCGGAGCGATGTCGGTCTCAAGCTCTTCGCCGTGATACGCCTTTGCCACCCAGATATCGCGGAAAGCGTTGAAGGATTCCGCATGTGGCAGCACATCCTTGATTTTCATGATGTCGGCATCGGTGGTGAAGTCCACATCGTGAGCCTCCTTGCCCATGATAGCGTCGCGTACCGTTCCACCATTCACATAGACCTTATAGCCAGCCCTCACCATCGCCTCCATATCGCTGGTGGCATTGGCTGGGAATTTGAACATAGCCTTTGAGTACATCGATGCAGGAATCACCAACTTGGCATATCCCTTTTGTTTCACTTCAGCATAGTTTTCATCAATCAGTCGGTTAACATCTGTCGAAAAGAACTCGGTCTTTTCTCCCTGGTTGGTAGCGGTATCGTCATCGCTACATGAAACTACGGTAAAAGAAAGGCTGCAGAAAAGGATGGCAGCCAACATCCACACATTAAGGTTTTTCTTTTTCATATTTTTCATTTTTGGGGTTATATTCGTATGCAAAGATACAACATCTTTTCAAAACAACAAAAAAAATCACAAAAAAAGAAAGACCGATTCAATCAGCCTTTCTTTTCTCTAACCGCTAACCTTGAACTTTTGAACCCTTAAACTTTTGAACTCTTGAACCCTTGAACTTTTGAACCCTTGAGCCCATTTACACCTTTTCCTTCATCTTCACATCCACCTCGTAATACTTTCCGTTTTCGAACGTAACATTTGGTTTGATGAATTTGTAGGTCTTTCCACCAACTTTTGCTGTGAGGGTCACCTCCTTATCATTGAATCCTGGAATAGCCACATAGATCACGTTATCACCATTGGTGGTGTAAGTAGCCTCAGGAATAGTCAACGACAGACTTTCAGTGTCATACTGAACGTTCAGTTCCGTCAGTTTCATCTTGGTCGTTCCATCAGAGTCTATGAATGTGAACTTCACAATGGCTTGCTGACTCACGAATTCAGCATTTTGTACTCCAAGCACTTGGTCTGCTTTTATCTCAACTCTCAAATCTCTTGCTATGGCATAGTCATACTTTTCAGCAATAACTGCCAGCGTTCCTACCTGACCTGTATAATCCAAAACACCAGGACGCGGGAATTGGAGGGTCACGAAATGAGGATCACCGATAGCATCATCAACAGATGGATACGACCAACCTGCCGGGAGACTGATAACTCCGTTCAGTTGTGTGGTGGTTCCAGCTGACTGAGGCTGAAGAGAGCCTTCGAACCAAAAAGATTCACCAGAACTCACCAACAGCCCTTGCACATAAACATGCTCCGTCGTTGCCCAAGTAGCATTGAGCGTGCCACCAGTAAGCGCCAAGGCACGGGTGGAAGCGTAGTTGGCACCTTCATCAGCACCCTTCGTGGCATTCACCGTCATGTAGTAGGTCTTAAACGTTTGGTGTTCTTCTTGACCTTGATGACCATCATCGTCTGAAGAACACGCTGCCAGCATAAGTCCTGCCAACAGCAATGTATGGAAATAAAAATTCTTCATTGCCTTTACTTATAAATTACTCAACACCCATAAATAAATTGTAAGATCCTCTGTTGATGAAGAGGTCTCTTCAAAATGATCCCAAGTTTCTGTTACGGCACTTCCATAACTGCTTCTAGTGGCACTCACTGAACTTCCAGTTAACATTTGAAGGTCCTGATGGAGCTCCACTACCTCCATGAAAGGTTTCTGATAAGTTTTCTTATTGGTATAGTGATTCATACTCGACACCGCTTATTATTTGACAAATTCAGGGAGATAGATGCCATCCGTGCCTGTCGGAGCCATTGAAGCATCAAACCTCGTCCAAGCAATAGTGAAGATGCTAAAATACTTCGATTCATTAAAATACCAAGCCCCACTGTCAGCCTTCGTATTCAGGCTCACAATCAGCAGGCACACCAGCAAGAACAGGCGTACCAGTAGGTTAGTTTGATTGTTTTTCTTTCTCATAGTAATATGGTGTATTAGTTATTATTTTTCATGAAAACCACTACAAAGATACAATTTTTTCCCTAAACTCCAACAAAAAAATTCATTTATTTTCACTTTTCCCACAAAAAAACATGTTTTTGAAATATACTCTCTATCTTTGCAACAATTCTCCGCCAGTAAGTGGCCTTGAACCCTGTCTCCAGAAGATCTCATTGAAGTCTTCTGATTTTTATTATATCCCTACCAAATTTTCCTCATTATTTTTACATATAACAAGGAGAGACCCCGTTTGGAGCCTCTCCTTTTCTTTATCCGAACGCCAGTTCATAGCCTTTCCTTATCTCTTCCCTCCTAATCAGGTCGGCACACCCTACCCCATTTTCCACCAGCGCCATTGCTCGGACGAGTTCGCAAGCCCAGTAGGCATCATCGTCTTGGAGGCTGCCGATGTTCAGGATGAAACACCGTTCGATGATGGTGCGGATGGTCGTTCGGTGGTACTTCACTCGGTACGTCCTCAGCAGTCGGAAGGCAGCTCTGTAGCCCCACTCCATCGCCTTGAACTGATAAAAACTCTTGTCGTTCTGCACTGGGAGCAGACCCTGCCATTGATCCTTGCTCCTGCGGATATTCAACGGATTACAATTTCTAATTCCTCTTGGTATCATAAGCCTTATTTTTAACTGTAACACTGTAACGCTGTAACGCTAAACATGAATCTTTTGTTTATATTCCTTCGTCTTGCAATATCTGTCACTAATGTTATCGAATACAATGTAGCCTCTTTTTGTCCAGACACGCAAGGTGCTGTCACCGTTTCCACTCTTTCCCTGACTCTGCCTCATCAGATGATATTGCTCCTTCGAGAACTCATCGGGCAGTAACTCCAGTAAGTTCTGTGGTCCTGATTGGCGTTGCATCTCAACCTCCTCACGCAATTCCTTCTCCAACTGCTGACCAAAGTACAGCATCTTGCACCAGAGGTTGTACTGCTGCGTCCAGCGCACAAAGTCGGCAATCTCCTTGCTCCACTTATACCCGTGCGCCACATACAGCACCATTCCTTTGAGCCACGCAATCACATTCGCACGATATGAGAGCACCCTGTACGCCTCAGAGTCGTAGAGCTTCACGGCATCTTCGTTCTCCTGCTTCATGTCGAGCGACAGCTTCTTTGCCTGCGGACACTCTATCAATCCGTTGGCAGCCTCCAGTCGGTCGATGTAGGGCTTCAGTTCCTCCGCAAAGGTTTGGTCGTAGATGCCCAAGATGGGAGGTGTGTCCTCGTCCTCTTCATTGCGGATGATAGTCGAGATGTCCAGTCGGCTCAGGGTTCCGTCATTCACCATCCTGCACAGGAATTTCTTAGCATTTGGCGGAGTCGTTGATGCGTTAAAGTTCCACCTCAAGGGGGCAATTCCTGATACCGAATCAGCACCTACACGCTCCTGACCAGCGTCGGAGTTGTCAAATGCCTTACGAATCAGCAGACCCACCTCATCGACCGTTCCCTTCGACGTCACCTTCTTCAGCGCCTCAATCTCATCAACGATGGTATAGATAAAACGCTGACCATTATTATGAGCGTCAATGATACGCTGGTTAAAGACTGCATCAGTCAGATTATCAATGAGCATCTGAATGCAGATGTCCGTTGGTCTCGGGTCTTTCTTCTGCTTCGCACCCGGGTTCTTCTGCTTCCACTCAGCCTCTCGCTGACGGTTCGGGATGTCACGCTGCTTGATGTCCTCCATGATGTACTCAATCGGCTTCTTGATGGTGCCCTTGCCGATACTCTGCCGACCGATCAGGATGTTCATGAAAGTCGCCTCATGCTCCACATTGTCCCAGTAGCGGAACTTCACTCCGTGCAGGTGGGCACCCAGTGCAGGGAACACCGCATTCGCCACAGCCGCCTTGTAGAACCAGGGCACATTCTTCGTCAGCAGCTTCACCAATGGAGGCAGCCGTTTCGGCATCGGTGGCGGTGTGGTCAGTGTGCCGCCACAAGCCTTCACAGCTGAAGCCGATTTCAGCGCATTCAGCACCTGTCTGAGTCGGTATGGCATTCCCTTCTTCGGCTCCTTCAGCGCATTCTCAATGGTCTTGCGCCATTCAGCCACATCCTCCTGCCTTTCCGTGCCCCAATAGTTCGGAATGATCTGCATCATCTTCTCCAACGAGTAGCCACAGATGCTGCGAATCGTCACCGCCAGCTCGAAGGTCAGCACATTCCTGTCACCATCCACAGGCACCTTTCCCTCGTTGAACAGTTCCCAGTACTTCGCCACGATGTCAGAATACAGGATACCGTTGTAGTCTTTGGAGGTTGGAGATTTGAGATTTGAGGTTGGAGGTTTAGGAGTACCGTCGTTGACTCCTTGAACCTTTGAACCTTGAACCTCTTGAACCTTTGAACCTTGAACTTCTTGCCCCCCTTGAACCTCTTTCACTTCAAACACAGCATCATCCAAATAGATCAACTCTGCTTCCGTGGTCGTGAAAAACACCCTTGTAATGTCCTTTGCTGCCTTGTCGAACTCCACACCCAGCACCTCGCTTGCCCATTTCAGGTTTTCCTCCTGAGTCAGTTCAGGCTTGCGCTTGAACACCAGATGATAGCCCGCACCTCGTGCACTCAGTTCCAGCATCAGCAAGCCCAGTTCCTCCTTCTTCGCAAGGATGCGCTTCTTCACAGCCTCCATTTCATCAGCAGCGATGTGGTCGATGTCCATGCCCACGCTGCTGCTCATCCTCTTGCTGCCCTTCAGCGCACCGTCCTCGTTAGGCAGACAACTGTAGTTCATCTGGATCAGTTGGCTTTTCTGCTCCTCCTTGCCCTGACGAACAGCCTTCAGCACTTGGCGTTGCCTCACCGTGTTGCGACGGCTCAGGTACTCCTCTCTGTTATGAATGGGGCGCATGAATTTTGCGCCACCATCCTTCTGATATACTTCAAATACACTCATAATGTTATTTACAATTTGACGATTTACTATTTACGATTTGATGAAAACCTCAAATCTCTAACCGCTAAACTTTTAATCACTTTATTAGCAATCACACTTGCCTGTCTCACCAGCTCCTTGGGCAGCTCGTCAAGGAGTTGCTCTGGCAGCGAGAAGTAGAAGTAGTACCTGCCATCCTGACCGTGCGACAGCGAGCTGTTGTCCTCGCGGAAAATCGCCTGGTTCCTCACTCGCTTGGGCAGTTCCGTGATGTACACATTGCCGTCACGCATGATCTGCACCTTACACTTGCCGGTGAAAGCCTCCAGATGCACGTCCTCGCAGCACTCGAAATCCGCTGTCCTGAGTCCGTCCTCCGTCTGACCGAA
>CACXKA010000023.1 GCA_902768125.1 uncultured Bacteroidales bacterium
GCTCCTGGCAGCATCAACTACGAGATTGGCAACTCCATGCAGGAGTCATCCAGCACGAAGCACCGCGCACGTTTCAGCTTCCGTCGCCATCGCCGCTAAATCACACTCGAACCATCTCTGAAATTATACAACAACATTGAGAAGAGGAGGTCTCCATTTCGGAGCCTCTTCTTTTCTTATATTACCCCAATGGTATATCCATTTTGAAAGTTTCAAAAATAATTTCCCAAGTTTCAAAAAATTTTTCTAAAGTTTGAAAAAATAATTCTAAACTTTCAAAATTTATTTTCCTCTAGGGGGAAATAGAAAAAGAGTTAGGGGAAAGACAAAAAGTCAGCCGTTGGCAGAAAGACAGTTTAAGGGAGTTTAAATGAGGGTGGCGAAGGTTTAACGGAGTTTAAAAGTGTTGACAAAGTGACAGTTAGGCATGAGAGTTGCCTTGAGGATAGGCAGAAATTGAAGTGAAAACAACTAATAAACTAAACAACTAAAAATTAGGAGGACAAAACTATGATGCCTACAGTTTATTCAACACGTAATCAGGGATGGATCCCTTCATTGTTTAACGATTTCTTCGATGACAACTGGATGCCAACCATTAAATATCAAGGAACGACTCCAGCCATCAATGTATCGGAGGACAAAACAGCGTACAAAGTAGAAGTGGCTGCTCCTGGCTGGCTGCTCCTGGCATGACCAAGGATGACTTCAAGATCCAGCTCACCAATGACGGTGATATCGTCATCAGCATGGAAAAGAAGGCTGAAAACAAAGAGGGTGGCGACAAGAAGACCTATCTGCGCAGAGAGTTCAGCTACAGCAAGTTCGAGCAGAGATTCTCTTTGCCTGACAATGTGGAAAAGGCTAAAATCACAGCTGGTATGACCGACGGTGTGCTGACCATCGACATTCCGAAGAAGACGGAAGAGGAGAAGGCGAAAGAGACGCTGAACATCGAAATCAAGTAACCACTAAAACATGGTTATTGATTGCCTACGAAATGAATGGAAAGGATGTGCCCGATGGTGCATCCTTTTTGTTTTTCTATATTATTAAGGAGAAAATTGTGGATTTCTCATAGAAAAAGCGTACCTTTGCACACAAATAAAAAACGGAATATTTCTATAACGTTATGGAATTCAAGAGAAACATTGTGATCACAGGTGGTGCCGGCTTCATTGGCAGCCATGTGGTTCGTCTGTTTGTGAACAAGTATCCTGAGTACAAAATCATCAACCTCGACAAGCTGACTTATGCAGGTAACCTCGCCAATCTGAAGGATGTGGAGGACAAGCCGAACTATAAGTTTGTCAAGATGGACATCTGCGACTTTGATGCATTCTACCAGCTGATGCAGAACGAGAAGATTGACGGTATCATCCACCTGGCAGCAGAAAGTCATGTGGATAGAAGCATCAAGGATCCATTCACTTTTGCCCGTACCAATGTGATGGGTACACTCTCGCTGTTGCAGGCTGCCAAGTTGTATTGGGAAAGTCTGCCTGAGAAATATGAGGGCAAGCGTTTCTATCATATCTCTACGGATGAGGTATATGGTGCCCTACAACTGACCAACCCTGAGGGTGTGGAGAGTCCGTTCACCACAACGGCTTCGAGTGCTGAGCATCATGCGGCTTACGGCAAGGATTTCTTCTTGGAGACCACCAAATACAATCCCCACTCTCCTTACAGTGCTTCGAAGGCAAGCAGTGACCACTTTGTACGTGCCTACCACGACACTTACGGCATGCCGACCATCGTGACGAACTGCTCGAACAACTATGGTCCTTACCAGTTTCCGGAGAAGCTGATTCCGTTGTTCATCAACAACATCCGTCACCGCAAGCCACTGCCTGTGTATGGTAAGGGTGAGAACGTGCGTGACTGGCTCTATGTGGTGGATCATGCCCGTGCCATCGACACTATCTTCCACAATGGAAAGATTGCTGAGACTTACAATATCGGTGGCTTCAACGAGTGGAAGAACATCGACATCATCAAGGTGGTCATCAAGACGGTTGACCGTCTGCTGGGTCGCCCTGAAGGTGCTGACCTTGACCTCATCACTTATGTGACTGACCGTCTGGGTCACGATGCCCGCTATGCCATCGACTCGCGCAAGTTGCAGAAGGAATTGGGCTGGGAGCCTTCACTCCAGTTTGAGGAGGGCATCGAGAAGACGGTGAAGTGGTACTTGGAGAACGAAGCTTGGATGGACAACATCACCAGCGGCGAATACGAGAAGTACTACGATGACATGTATAAGGGCAGGTAAAGGTTAAAGGTTAAAGAGCATGAACACAGAGGAACGGGTAGCCAAGGGGGTAGAAGCCTTTAAGCAAGGATATAATTGTGCCCAAGCCGTTGTGCTGGCGTTTGCCGATCACTACGGGCTGGAAGAATCGTTTGCTGCCCATATCTCCAGTTCGTTTGGTGGAGGTATCGGACGCATGCGAGAGACCTGCGGTGCTGCCTGCGGTATGTTCATGTTGGCAGGATTGGAGGTGAAAGGTGATTATCCTGACCCTGAACTGAAGAAGCAAAACTACGAAGTGGTACAACGTCTGGCGAACGACTTCAAAGCGGAGACAGGCTCCATCATCTGCAAGGAACTGCTGGGACTGAACAAGCAACGTGCAGATGGCACTATCCCCGAAATCAAGATTGTTGCCACCCCTGAGGCTCGCACAGCCGATTACTACAAGAAACGACCTTGTGTGCGGATGGTGGAAACGGCTATCCGAATCTACTGCAACTACTTAGAAGAGAAAAAGAAAGAGGATTGACAACGGCGTCAATCCTCTTTTATTTATGTACAAGGTGAATCTTATTTCACCTCCCAGATGTCGTTCGTCTCCAGCAACTCAGCGAAGTTGTGATACTTCTTCTGTGCCTTCACCTCCTCAATCTGAGCCGTCACACAGTCATCGTAGGTAGGTGCGTCCACATCACGAATGACACCGAGTGCCACAGGGAAGCCGTCGCCGTTACCCATCAAGGCAAGCTTGAGCTGGAGGGTGTTGTCCTCGCAATGAGCGTCATGCACCAGGATGTCCTTCTCTGTGATGCCGTTCTCGCCAATCTTCACCACCTTCAAGCCAAAGCCTTCCTGCATGAGACCAAACTCGTTGTTCTCACCGAAGATGAGGGGTTTGCCGTGCTGCACATAGATGGCGTTCTTGGCACGTCCCTCCTTGCTATACACAGCATCGTGCGTACCATTATTGAAGATGACGCAGTTCTGCAAAATCTCACACACAGCCGCACCCTTATGGTTGTAGGCAGCCTTCAGGATTTCCACGGTGCCAGGAGCATCTGTGGCAACGGCACGTGCAAAGAAATGTCCGCGGGCACCAAAGCAGAGTTCAGCAGGACGGAATGGGTCTTCCACCGTTCCGTAAGGACTGGACTTCGACACAAATCCACGTGGAGAAGTAGGTGAGTACTGACCCTTTGTCAAACCGTAGATACGGTTGTTCAACAGAATCATGTTAAGGTTGATGTTACGACGATTCGCATGGATGAAATGATTACCACCGATTGCGAGTCCGTCACCATCACCGCTGACCTGCCATACGGTCAGGTCAGGGTTGGCAACCTTCGCACCTGTTGCGATAGCTGCTGCACGTCCATGAATGGTGTTCATACCATACGTTGCCATGTAATGAGGCAGACGTGAAGAACAACCGATACCTGAAATCACGGCTGTATTCCAAGGCTCCACACCAATCTCTGCCATTGCTTTATGCAACGAGGCAAGGAAGAAGTGGTCACCACATCCAGGACACCAACGTGGCTGTCCCTTCTTAAAATCTTGAGCTGTATATGCCATAGTGTATGTCCTTTCTTTTACTTGTTAATAATCTCATTGAAAGCCTCTACAAGTTCTGCCACCACGAAGGGTTGTCCCTTTACTTGGTTGAACTGTTCTGGAACAAAGTTGTCCACCTTCATGCGGAGCCAACCAGCGAGTTGACCCATGTTCTGTTCGGCAACCACCACCTTCTTGTACTTCTTCAACACCTCTGCTGCATTCTTTGGCAGTGGGTTGATGTACTTGAAGTGAGCCAATGCCACCTTCTTGCCTTGAGCACGAAGCTCGTCCATTGCAGCGTGGAGGTGTCCGTAAGTGCCACCAAAACCTACGATGAGGAGGTCGGCATCGTCTTTGTCACCCAACACTTCAAGGTCAGGAACTTGAATCTTATTGATTTTCTCCTGACGCAGATGAGTCATGAGGTCGTGGTTCTCAGGATCGGTGGAGATGGCACCCGTCTTGTTGTCCTTCTCCAAACCACCAAGGATGTGCTGGAAGCCTTCGCGACCAGGCACTGCCCAATAGCGCACACCTGTCTCTGGATTGCGAAGATAAGGCGCCCAAGAGCCCTTCAGTTCCTCAGGAACGTAAGGAGGATTGATGGCTGGATAGTCAGCGAGGTTTGGCAGTTTGAAGGCTGCAGAACCATTTGCCACATAAGCATCAGTCATGAGGATGACAGGAGTCATGTGCTCCAACGCCATCTTGGCTGCTGCATAAGCTGCATCGAAGCAGTCTGTGGGTGAGGTGGCTGCAATGACAGGCATTGGGCTTTCACCGTTACGTCCGAAGAGAGCCTGCAAAAGGTCGGTCTGCTCTGACTTCGTAGGAAGACCCGTAGCAGGACCACCACGCTGTACATCAAGCACCACAAGTGGCAACTCCATGATGACAGCGAGATTCATTGCTTCACTCTTCAAGCAAATGCCAGGACCAGAAGTGGAAGTCACACCCAGTGCACCAGCAAATGAAGCACCGACAGCTGAAGCACATCCAGCAATCTCGTCCTCACACTGAACGGTGGTGACGCCTAATGACTTGTGCTTAGAAAGCTCATGCAACACATCCGTTGCAGGGGTGATAGGATAAGAACCAAGATAGAGTTTCAGGCCAGCCTTTTCAGCAGCAGCGATAAAGCCGTAAGCCGTTGCCTTATTACCTGTGATGTCCATATAGCGTCCAGGCACCTTGTTCTTTGTTTCAATGCGATAAACATTGGCAACGCTGGAATGTGTATTGTGTCCGTAGTCATAACCTGCCTGAATCACCTTGATGTTTGCCTCTGCCACACCTGGCTTCTTGGCAAACTTATCCTTCAAGAAATTGAAAGCGATGTTGAGGTCACGGTCAAAGAGCCAGCAAACGAGTCCAAGGGCGAACATGTTACGGCACTTCAGCATTGCTTTCACATCCATACCGCTATCTGCCAGACAATCCTTCACCATCTGTGTGATGGGGCAGGCAATCACACGATCAGGGTCAATGCCCATCTCACCAAGATAGTCCTCTGTGGCAAATGCAGCCTTCTTCAGGTCAGCAGGACCGAAAGAGTCTGTGTCGATGATGATGGCAGCACCTGGCTTCGCATACTTATATTGAGTCTTCAGGGCAGCAGCATTCATGGCAACGAGCACATCGCACTTGTCACCTGGCGTATAAACCATATCGGCACCGATATGCACCTGGAAACCACTCACACCCGTCAGCGAGCCTTGAGGGGCACGGATATCGGCTGGATAATCTGGAAAAGTACTGATACTGTTACCTACAGTGGCTGACACTGTAGAGAAGATGTTTCCGGCCAACTGCATACCGTCACCGGAGTCACCCGAAAAGCGAACCGCCACTTCAGCGAGTTCCTTCACTTCCAATTTTTCTCCCATAAGCCTATTATGTTTATGTTGTTTCTTTTAATGCTTAAATAAACCTTTTGTTCGTGCTTTTGATAGCATCATTCATTGTCCGCTATCAATTTGCGACTGCAAAGTTACGTTTTCTTTTCATTTTGACCAAATTTCTCTTTTATTATTGTATAAAAAGAAAGGAAATTGCTACCTTTGCAAACAAAACTAACTTATTGAAAACCTATATTTCAATGAAAAGAATCATCACATCGATGGTGGCTGTCATCACAGTCATCGGAGCGATTGCTCAAGACAAGAATGGTGGCTACCCCATCACACAAGTGCCTTTCACCAAGGTTAAAGTAGCTCCAAATACCTTCTGGGGACAGCGTCTGCAAGCCAGTCAGGACGTAACCATCCCACTTGCCTTCTCCAAGAATGAGGAGACAGGGCGCTACACCAACTTCAGCAATGCCGCCCAGCACCTGAAAGACCCATCGAAGGTGTTTGAGATTAAACAAGGTACGTTTTCTTTCGATGACACTGACCCTTACAAGACCATTGAGGGTGCCAGCTACCTCTTGCAGACCTACCCTAATGCCAAGTTCAAAGGTGGTCGTCTCGACAAGTATGTGGATCGTGTGATTGCCGTCATTGCTTCTGGTCAAGAGCCCGACGGCTACCTCTACACCTCACGCACCCAGAACCCACAACATCCCCACGAATGGGCTGGTGCAAAGCGTTGGGAACGGGTGGAGGACCTTTCCCATGAGTTCTACAACCTCGGACATCTCTGTGAGGCAGCAGTGGCGCACTACTATGCCACAGGCAAGAAGAACTTCCTCAACGTCGCCATCAAGTATGCCGACTGCGTATGCCGTGAAGTGGGTGAAAAAGCTGGGCAGGCAAGTGTGGTGCCAGGACATCAAATTGCCGAGATGGGATTAGCCAAACTCTATATTGCCACAGGTGACAAGAAGTATTTGGAGCAAGCCAAGTTCTTCCTTGACAAACGTGGTAAGCGGGATGCTGCATGGAGGAGGACGCCTAACGGACTTTTTGACACAGATGGTTTCTATCATCGCTTGGATGAATATAGCCAAAGTCATAAACCTGTCTTGGAGCAGGATGAAGCAGTCGGTCATGCTGTGCGTGCGGGTTATATGTATGCAGGTATGGCAGATGTGGCAGCCCTTACTGGTGATCAGCGTTACATCGAAGCCATTGACCGCATTTGGGACAACATCGTTAGCAAAAAATACTATATCACAGGTGGTGTGGGTGCCACAGCGAGTGGTGAAGCCTTCGGCAAAAACTACGAATTGCCCAACATGAGTGCTTATTGCGAGACTTGTGCCGCCATAGCTCAGGTGTATCTCAATTACCGACTCTTCCTCCTGCATGGTGACAGTAAATATTATGATGCGTTGGAGCGTTCACTCTACAATGGTGTCATCTCAGGCATCAGCATCGATGGTGGCAAATTCTTCTACCCCAACCCACTCCAGAGTATGGGACAACACCAACGCCAGGAGTGGTTTGGTTGTGCCTGCTGCCCATCCAATGCGGCCCGTTTCATTCCTTCACTTCCTCAGTACATCTATGCCGTGAAGGACAACGGACTTTATATCAATCTCTTCAACTCTAACACCGTCAATGTAAAGGTCGGAAAGCAAAACGTGACCCTCACACAGCAGACCAACTATCCTTGGGACGGAGATGTCACCCTGAAAATTGACAATGGTACTGGCAAGTACACACTAAACATCCGCATCCCTGGATGGGTAAAGGGAGAAGTCGTACCCAGCGACCTCTACACTTACGCTGATGGCAAGCGTCTTGGCTACACCATCAAGGTCAATGGACAGGATGTGAAGAGTGAGTTAAAGCAGGGCTATTTCGTGATTGACCGTACTTGGAAAAAGGGAGATAAGGTGGGCATTCATTTCGATATGGAACCTCGTATTGTTCGTGCCAACGGTCAGGTTGCTGCCGATAAGGGACGTGTTGCCATCGAGCGCGGACCTATTGTCTATTGCGCAGAACATCCTGACAACCAATGCGATGTCCTCTCCGTGCTCATCAACCAAGAACCCCAATTCCAATTGAGCTCAAAGGATATTATGCAGACTACCGTGCAGACGCTCACCACCGATGCCCAGACCCTTACTTTTGACCAGCAGGGTAAACTCCAAACTCACGATGAACGCCTTGTACTCATCCCCTACTATGCATGGGCACATCGTGGTCCTGGTAAGATGACGGTGTGGCTTCCACAAGACCTCAACGCCACCACTCCTGCTCAACCTGCTTCTATCGCTTCAGAAAGCAAAGTGAGCGGCAGCAAGCGGAACCTGCCTGCGCTCTCATCCATCAATGACCGCCTCGTGCCTTCGGATGGTGAAGACCGTTCCATTCCTTACACCCATTGGTGGCCAGGAAAGAACTCTACCGAATGGTTACAGTATGACTTCAAGCAAGCCGAGACCGTCAACACCTCCACCGTCTATTGGTTTGATGATGGTCCTTGGGGCGGATGCCGAGTGCCTGACAGTTGGAAACTTTACTACAAAACCACCTCAGGCGAATGGAAAGAAGTACAGCATCCTACCGCCTACAATACCGTGAAAGGTGCTGCCAACATCGTTAACTTCGACCCCGTGAAGACCACCGCCATGAAACTTGAAATCGTACAAGGAGAATATAGTGCTGGCGTGTTTGAATGGAGTGTCAAATAGCATAAGAAAGCCCCACAATTAGCGGGGCTTTCTTTTTTTATATCTTTACGTTTACTTTCTTTCCTTTATAAATCACTTCCTGTTTCTTTCCGTCTTTCACCACGATAAAGGTTCTTGTGGTGGGCATTCCCTCGAAGGCGCCCTTGCGTTTGTCGATGATTAGGCTTTGAGCAGCATCGTTCCAAGTGAAGGTGATACGGCTGCACTTGCCTTGTTCGTAGTCGTTGGTTTGACCATCATCCTCGTAAAGGGTGAAGGTAGTGTCAGCCCCTGGATAAATATGCAGTTCAATGGGCGCATCAGCTTTGTCGGCAGCATATTGCTTGTCTGGACCGATTGGCAGGATGCTTCCACCCTTTACGTACACAGGAATATTGGTACGATTGACTGCTGTTTCCACCATCTGACCACCTGCATAGTGCTTGCCCGTGCGGAAGTCATACCATCCAGCTTTATTTTGAGGCAGATAAGTCTTCCAAGCCTGCACGTTTGGCTCTGTGATTGGGTTCACAAGCAGAGACTTTCCAAACATATACTCACGCTGTTGTGCCAAAGCCTCAGGGTCGTTGGCAAAGTCAAAGATGAGAGGACGCATCAACGTGGAACCTTCAAAGGCGATAGCGGCAGCATTGCTATAGATATAAGGCAAGAGGCGATAACGCTCTTTCAGACACTCGGCAATGATGCCCTGAGCTTCACTACCATAGTTCCAAGGCTCCGTATTGCTCATATAGCCATGAACTCGCATCAGCGGCAGATAGACAGAAGTCTCTATCCAGCGCAACATCCGTTCGATATAAGCCTGATCCTGATATTGGTTGCCCGGACGGAAGAAACCACCTGCATCGTAAGTCCACCAAGGAATGCCAGCCGCTTGCATGCCCAAACCAGCGGTAATCTGCCGACGGAATGTCTCCCAATCATTGCCCACATCGCCTGACCACATTGCCGAGCCGTAACGCTGGATGCCAGGGAAACCGCAACGCGTGAGAATCATTGGACGCTTCTCGGATGCATCCTGACGCAAACCCTCATACACAGTCTTGTTCACCAACAGAGGATAGACATTGCGGAAGAGTTCACCTGGATATTTTCCATCCACCACGCGACGACCCACCAAGTCATCATTCTCAGGCTCTGTAGCATCCTGCCACCATGCATCGATGCCCAGTGGCACCAAACGCTTGCTGAAGTTGCTCCAATAGGCATTGGCTGCAGCAGGGTTGAAGAAGTCAATCCAATCAGTGCCAGGAATATAAAAACCCTCACGAAGCAGCTGCTTGCCCACTTCTGAGTTCTTGTCAATCTTCGACCACACCGACACCATCAGACGCATGTTCATAGCATGCAGATCATCTGTCAGTTGCTTAGGGTTGGGATAGTTTGCCTCATCAAAGCGCATGGCATTCCAACCATACTTGCCCCAATACTGCCAGTCCTGCACAATCACATCGGCAGGCAGGTTCTCGCTACGGAAACGCTTGGCTGTGTTGATGATTTCGTCTTGAGAATGGAAACGCTCACGGCAATGAATATAACCCAATGCCCACTGAGGCATCAGCGGTGAATCACCCGTCAGTTTGCGGTAAGAAGCGATGATTTCGTCAGCATTGCCCACAAACACCGTGTAATCGACAGCCTGCGCCACTGGCGAGCTGAACACTGTCTCGTTCTTCACCTTGCCATAATACACCACAGGCTTGTCACCGTTGGAGAGCTCTGCCGTCAAGGTGTGAGAACCCTGAGAGAGATGAACAATCGTGGAAGCTGTAGGAGGCAGCCACGTGTTCTGCAACTCAATGACTGTCTTGCCGTCAATGACAAGGTTGTGACGACGTGCCATCTTCTGACCTACATCGAGCAAGAGTGAATAGTCACCCGCTTCTGTCACATTGATGGTAGCCGCAAACTGGTTGCTGCGTCTCACCTCCTGCTTGCCACCCTCGGTGGAAGTCACGTTCACCACTTCTGTGCTGCCTACACCGCCACCCTTCGTCATCTCCACCTTCGAATCCATAGGATTGAAATCAGTGAGTCCGTAGTTGTTCCACAAAATGCCATAGCCACGATTTGACAGCATCATGGGAATGGAAATCTGGGTGTTGACTTGTGTCAGTCGGCGAGAGAGACCACGGATATTGGTGTAACCATCCTGAAACTGACCCAATCCATAGAGATATTCTCCCTCTGGTGAGGCGAAAGTCAAACGTGCCTCATAAGTCTGGATGCCTGCCACAGAAGCAGCTTTCAGTTGATGTTCCGTCGCCGTGAAGACCACCTTGCCGCTTTTGTCCAACACCTCCACCAACTGCTTGGCGGCATCCACATTCACTGAGATGTCGTTACTCTTCACCTCGTCGTTCTTTACATAGAGCCACTCTGGCAACTCTTCCGCTGCCTTGTTCTCCACATACTGGATGCGCACAGCATTGCGTGCCACTGTCTTGACAACCAGCGTACCTTTTCCAAACGGATAGTCAGTTGCCAACATTGACTGGCAGCACCATACCGTACACAACAAAATCAATAATTTCTTCATACTATTTCTTGTTTAATTTAACCTTAACTTAACTATAGGGGCTCTAAACTCTGAACCCTAAACTCTCCTCCCCCTTGGGGGAGCTAGAGGGGGCTTTATCTATTCTTATACATTTTCTCGTAGTACTTCTCATCATTCTTTATTCTTTGTGTGCTTCGCACAGTCGCTGAAGGTAAATTCGGAGTAAATACGGAGTAAATTTATTTGAGTAAATGAGAAGTTTTTATTTACTGGTCTAAATTTACTCCGAATTTACTTGATATTTACTTTCCGAGAAAGTGCCTCAACCCTAACCTTCAGTTAGCGCTTAATCACGTACAGGAACCCCCCACGAGGTTGGCAATCCACCTTGGCGGGAAGAGCCGATTCTGTAGTGATGTTCCACGGAGCAGCACTATTGCCGCTATCTGCAAACGACAGGATGCTGCCCTTCACGGTCTTGATGAAGTTCGTGTTGATGGCAATGGTGCGAGGGTCATCAGAACCGTTGATGCCAGCCACATACCAAGTGTTGCCCTTGCGACGTGCAATCACAGCATATTCGCCTGGATAACCTGCCACCAAACGGGTTTCGTCCCATGCAGCAGGCAATTGGCTCAAGAAATCCTGCACCTCTTTGGGCTGTGCGAGGAAACTCTCAGGACGGTCAGCCAGATGTTGCAAACCCGACTCGAAGAGTACCGTCAATGCCAATTCATGGGCATGAGAGGTGATGTGTGGATGCTGTGAGTCAGAGAAAGCACAAGGCGTATAGTCCATCGGACCCACCACGTTACGCGTGAAAGGCAATGTGGCATTGTGAGACGCTGCTTTTTTCGTGAAAGTCGGCACGTTATTATACCACTCAGCACCATACACACCCTCCGTAGAAAGCAAGTTGGGATAAGTGCGCTGCCAACCGCGTGGGATAGGCGCACCGTGGAAATTAATCAGCAAATGATGACGTGCTGCACATTCGAGCAAGTCGATGCAGTAATCCATATTCATCTGGTTGTCACCTGAGAAGAAGTCAATCTTCACACCAGCCACACCAATCTCCTCGCACCAAGCAAACTCTTTCTCACGGTCTTCAGGCTTATTGAGGCGGTATTTCGGTCCTGGGGCACCATTCACCCATCCTACAGATGAGTTGTACCAAATCAACGGCTTCACACCCTGCGACTTCGCATAGTTGACTGCATCCACCACGCTCTTCCCGTCTTTCATCTCATCCCATTCCGCATCAATCAACACGTAGGGAAGATGCAACGTAGCCGCGAAATCCACATATTTCTTGATGATGTTGTAGTCGTTGGAACCGTGATTGTAAGCCCAATACACCCAAGAAACCACGCCTGGATGAATCCAACTGGTGTCTTTGTATTGAGTAGGCTCCGACACATCCGTGACCAACGTGGATTGCACCACATCAGCCAACGAACCAATCATGGCGATGCGCCAAGGAGTGTGCCAATCGCCATCAAGCTTCACCTCATTTTGGTCAGGACACACACGATAATCCTCTGGCTTGCCATCATTGAAGAGGGATGCAGCACTCTGGCGACGTTCGATGTTCGCCTCTGTGAGCAACACAAACACATTCTCTGCAGGCTGAACCAACACAGGGAAGCCCCAACGAGTGTTGTAGTTCTCCATGACTTGGGAACCACCAAAGCCGCCCACCGTCTTCACCTTACCAGTCGTCGTCAGCGGGAAGAAGCCCTCATAGCCATCGCTCCACTGCTGAATCCAGCGTTTCACACCCTCAGGAATCGTGTAAACCGTCTGTTCACCTTTCAGTTGTTCGTCCTTCAAACCCGACAGCTCATAGCGAAATGCCACACCATCGTTATAGAGACGGAACACCAACTGCACAGGCTTCCCATTCTTGTCGGCATACTCACACACATACTCATTCGCCACATTCTGCGGGTGCAGTCGTTTGCCTTCCTTCATCTGATAGTCAGCCTTCACCTTGCCACGCTTCACCATCCGCTGAAATGTCAATTCCTCACCCACCGTAGAAGTGGTGATGCCTACTTTCGAGATATCCAACGCCGTCGTCTGACCATAACGGATGACAAAACCACCATCCTTCTGTTCCAAAGACAGCTTACCATTGGGTGACACAGCACGCATAGGCTTGGCAACTGCCAACACCGTACACATCATCAGTCCTGCCGCCAATATCAATTTCTTCATATTACACATATTATACTATAGGTTTTGAGAAAATTATGGTTGCAAAGGTAATACTATTATTTTAGATGGCATCGGACAATTCAAAAAAAAGATAGGACAAAATTGCCTCAACAAGGTTTTCCGTTCCATCCGTATTCGATTCATCACAAGAAAAACCTTCGTAAAAATTTGAAAGACCAGCGCGAAAAAGTTGAAAGACTATACTGAAAATGTTTTTAAACTTAATATAAAGTGTTCTTACACTTAAGGGAAAATTATATTCCAAATTTTGGAACATAGGTTCCAAATCACGAAACGTACGTTCCAAATCTTGGGATATACATTCCAAAGTTTGGAATATAAAATACTACTAAGTAAAAAAACATTTTTTGCTAAGGGAAAAGAAAAATATATCTAAGTGGAAATTATTTTATATCTTTACTTGTTTTTTCATATTTTTCCTTCGGCGCCGACGGCGCAATCTTTCCTATTAAAAAAGAAAGGGCGTGTCTTCACGACACGCCCCCTCTTTACAGAATATTATATTTAACCAAAAACTTATATTACTATTTCGTTTCGATTACTTGTTGATGAACACCTTGCGAACTTCACCGTTAGCGTATTTCACAATGTTGAGACCTGCCTGAGGAGCATTGAGCTTCACACCGTTGACGCTGTAGTACTCAACCGCACCCTGAGCGTCTGCATTGCCTGCAACCTCGTCGATAGCAGTTGGAGCTTCCTTACCGAGGTAGTAGAGCTCGAAGTCGTCCATGATTACCCAGTCATTGCCAATAGCAGCATCCTTGCGGATACCCAACTCTACGTTACCTGCCTCTGAGAGATAGAAAATCACAGAGTTAGCGTATGCTGTAGGATCCTTCTTGCAAGCCTGATAGAAGCCCTGCATAGAAGATGGGTAGTAGTAATTTACTTCGTCAAGTGTCTCTTCGTCAGTGTAGGTCACCTTCACATCAAATGGGTAATCACCTTCGTTGGTACCACTGTAAGTCACACCGTCCTTCTGGTCAGCCTCATCGATAGTTCCATTCATGAAGCGAATAGCTGTTGGGTACTTTGAACCATCCAGTTCATCAGTTTCCCAATTAGTTCCGCACTGAGTGAAGGAGTTTTCTGTAGCCTTGAGTGACTCAATAGCCTTGATGTAAGAATCCCACTCGTTGTCGCTGCTCTTAGCGAAGAGAACAGCATTGTGATTTGCCCATTCTTCTTCGCCACCAGCAGCGTTGTAAGCATCAACTTGCTGCTTGTTCACGCCACCACCATCGCGATAGAGTGCACGTACACGGAATTCGTAAGTACCAGCTGGCAGACCATTCACTGTCTGAGAGAAGGTGAATTCTGGACGATTCCAAAGTTCAGCGTTTGTACGGTTACCTTCATCATCGAAAGAATATTCGTTGTTGTTAGCTGCACCTGTGCCAACAACTGTCCAACCCTTCTCACATCCTTCATCAAATGTTGGGTTAATCAGCAAGAAGGTTGCATCCTTAGCGTTATCCAAAGTAGCCTTGTCAATACCGTCAGCAGCAAACTTAGCCTGGTTGTATGGAACACCTATTGCCTTCTTGAACTCATCCAACTTCTCAGGAGTTGCAAAAGTCTGAGTCAAGTAAGCATTCTGTTCCTCAACTACAGGAGCTACAAGAGGATCCTTGATGAATTCGCCAATAGCCTCACGGTAACCCATATAAGATACGTATGCGTTGTACTGCTCGTTGTTAGCGATAGCGGCCTCATAAACATCGTTGTCACCTTCACCCAATTCCATTGTAGCATCCAAAGCGGTGGCAATGATAGAGGCTTCTACAGAACCCTCGTCATACTTGGCAGACAACTGACTGAAGTTTTCGATACCCTTCCAGTTATTAACAGCAGCATTTGCCTTGTTGATGTAATCGTTAGCCTGAGCTATTGTTTCAGTTGCTGCAAGATAAGATTCCTTGTCATTAATACTTGCAGGAATCTTCTTAAGAATGTCTTCTGCATTCTTCTGGTCACCTTCCCATGCCAATGCAGCTGCAGCCTCCTTAGCCTTGTCAAGACTTGGCTTAATCAGTGCATTGAAATCAGGAGTTTCACCATAATAGAAGAGTTGGAAACCTGTGATAGAATAGAAACCATTTGTAGATGCTTCTACCCAAAGGTCGCCGTCTTTCACCTCAATCATGTCAGTAGAAAGAATGTTCCATGATGCAGTAGAGTTGTTATTCCACCATGCGCGTGGCTCTGCGCGTTCAGAGCGTGAAGAAGTCTCAGCAGTTCTAATGATGAAGTGAGTATCAATAGCATCTACACCTTCATTGGTCCAAGACTCTGCCATACCTGTGAGAGAATAGAATCCGTTTGGCAGACCCTTCAAATACTGACCGATTACAGAAACGCCACTTGTTGGAGTTGGAGCCCATGCCTTACAAGAAGTCATGTGGTGGTCGTAGTAAACTTCCCATCCTGGGCCACCGCTACCAGTCTTATACCACTTGAATGGAACAGTATCGTCTGAACCAGAAAGCACAACATCGCCAGAGAAAACAGATCTTGCGTCCTTCTGTTCCTGATTGTTACCATCAAACTCCATGTTATCACCCCATGCTTCTGGCCAAGTTGCATACTTCCAGAAATTAGTATCCTCATCCCACGTAGGATTGTTCTCTTCATTAGTGAAGAAACGGTTTGCAATGAATGGAGAGAAGTCCCATGCACCAGCTTCTGTCTTTGGAGAAGACTTGAGATATTCGATACGAGCAGCATAGAGAGCATCTGTCAACTTGCCGTAAGTATCCCAGTCTTCGCCGTTAAACTCGTAATCTTCAGATACACTTGCCTTTGCAGCCTCAAGTGCCAGGTTCAGTGCAGTCTTACCTGCATAATCAGTAGTAGAAGCCAAAACGTCAATTGCCTTAATAGCTGCGTTCAAAGCTGCCAGATCATTCTTTGCGGTATTAGCACTCTCCAAAAGACCAAGCAGAATTTCCTTTGCCTTAGTGGCTTCCTCCTTATCCATATCAGAAGTTGCACCATATTCCATGTTGTACAGCATCAGTTCCTCTCCGATCTTCTCACACAAGAAGCCTGGATTATTATCAGCCATATTCTCCAACTTAATATAGTACTCATCCACTTCCTCCTGCAATGCCATCAGCTCAGCAGCTTCACCTGCTTCACCTGCATAGTAGAGTTTGAAGTTTGTTGCCATGAATGAGTCAGCAGAACTCTGTGCAACCTTAGAAATACCAATCTTTACATAGCCTTCCTCTGTCAGGAAGAAAGTAACGGTGTTGTACTTGTTGTCACCATCGTCAACTGGCTGATACTTGCCTGCAGCAAACCACAAGAGTGAACCAGGAACAGAACATGGACCCCAACCCTTTTCACCATAATCACCGTCAGACATATCCCAGCCTTCTTTTACCTCATCTACATAAATCTGAGAATCCTGGTAATCGAAAAGACGAGGCATCAGCGGTGTCTTGAAAGTACGGCCTGCTGTGAACTCTTTGCTGTCCACATTGTACTTGCCATTTTGTACATACAGCTGAGCGTTGTCAACCCAATCGTCTGTACCATAAGTCTTAGGGTCAACATCCCAAGAAGTACCAATACGGTAGTAACCCTGGCACTCCAACTTGTACATACCAGCAGGAAGCTCGATGTACTGGTAGAGGTCGGCTTCGCTACCATCGTACAATTCGACAAGTCCACCTGTTTCGGTGGTGTTTCCACCAGAATGGTTAAAGGTCCAAGGAGCAATTTCCTCCTCTGTAAATGAAGGGTTACCGATTTTTCCAGTAATCTCATCACCTACCTTCCAATTTTGGGCAAATGTTGCAACAACACCCATTACGAGCATTGATGCGGTAAGTAAGAATTTCTTCATAATGGAAAAAATTTTTTTAATTAATAAAAGATTTAGTTATCGCGTTTTACTTTTTTCTCGAAAAGTTGCTGCAAAAGTAGAGAATTTTCAATTACGAAACAATAGTTGTTTTCAAAAATATAAAAACTTGTTACATATTTAATAATAATAATATGTGGATGTTTCATAACTGAAAATTTATGTTTCGCCATGTAACATGAAAAAAAATGAGGGAAATTTGCGCTCATGTTACAAAAATGTTGTAACTTTGCCCCCGTAAACAACTTTTAGAACACTAACTACAATAAGGCCATGAAGTATCGTTTCATTGGTTTCCTATTATTAGCCTACCTATGCGTGACTTCACCATTAAGGCTTACTGCGCAGGTCATTAGACTATACACAACGCAACACGGACTCAAAACAAACAATTGCCACAGTGTGGATCTTGACTCACGAGGATTCGTTTGGGTGTCAGGATCGAACACGCTGGGGTTGTTCGATGGTACTAAATTCCAATATCTGCCCATCACCAAAAATGGCAGGCCGCTCTTTCAGATGTCGAATGGCGTGAAAGAGGTGGGAGACAGCAAGTTTTGGGTCTATACCACACACGGACTTTTCCTTCTGGATGCACGCACAATGCACTTTGAGCACATCTTCCTGTCTGAGCAGGAAGACAGCATCTATGGTTATACCACCAACAGCGTCATCGACTATCCAAAGGAAAACCATAAACTGATTACGACTGACGGTTTTGGAACATACGTGCTCAATGCCAAGACCTTAAAGGTGGACCAAACCTTGTCAGATAAGTTGAACAAGTCACTTCATGAAGGATTCATCACCTATCCCGTCATTGACAAGCAACAACGTTTGTGGGCAATTGGACGTGTCATCAAGTTGGTGTGTTTCAATCTGAAGAACTTTCAAACACATTCTCTCAATTACACGCCCAAAGCGGCTGCCATGATGGAGAACAGCACCGTCACACGTCTTTTGGAAACAAATGATGGCATGTTGATTGGAACCAATCATGGACTACTCATATATAATGAAAAAGAAAATCTCGTGCATGAACCCGTTGGAGCCAACACCAGCGACTTGTTCATCAGTGCTTTCTTGCGCACGCACGACAACCGAATCTTAATAGGTACTGACGGACGCGGCATCTGGGAATACAAGAAAACCGGAGAGGTGCATTCTATTGACGCACTCTATGATATGACTGCCGATTTCAACATCTCTTACGGCAAGGTGATGGACTTGAAGGAGGATCAGAAGGGAAATATCATCGCCGCTTTCTTGCAAAAAGGCTTGGTGGTTATTCCTCCTCAGAATGACTGCTTCCATTATCATGCCATTTCGCCACTTGACAACCGCAATAATGCCACTTGTATCACCTCCATGACCATCGACAGCCAAGAGAACTATTGGGTGGGAACGGATGGATGTGGTGTGTTCACTACGGATGGTATGCGCTTGGCTACCGCCCGCCCCATCAACAACGGATTGAACTCCCTGTTGATTCAAGACGTGAAGATAGACCAACACGGTACTGTATGGGCTGGTACTTATGGTGGTGGTGTGCAGTGGTTGGAACACGGGAAATGGACGGATAGAGGATTGGAAGGAATCAATCAAGAGTTGGTGATGACGATGTGCTACAATGCTGAAGAAGACAAAATGCTTATCGGCACGAATGGACACGGCATCATCTGCGTCAACGTAAAGGACAAAACTTTTAACCGCCTGACTTTCCCCTTCTCTTACAACCAATGGGTGAGCAGCCTGCTTCAGGATTCACTCGGCACCTTATGGGTTGGTTCCAGCACAGGCGTGTTCTCATACAATCCTTCAAACGGCAAGCATGAAGAAATCAGTCTCAACGGTAATCGTATCAGCAATTCGAGTGCCATCCAGCAAGATGGTGACGATATTCTCATCGCCAGCGAAGAAGGACTTATCATTTATCACCTAAAAACTGGAAAGCAAGAGTTCATCGGAAAGGAAGAGGGTCTGTCTTGCCCGTCTATCAGTACAATTACAACGACCGACACCCACATCTGGCTTGCTACACGCATCAATATTGCTTCGGTGGACAAGAAGACACATGAGGTGCGTAACTATTCCTCTTTCAGCGGATACGAAGTGGGTGAATTCCATCGGAACTCATTTGTGAAGCCTGGGCACGGTTACATACTCTTTGGAGGTGACAATGGTATCATTTGTTTCACTCCGAAACTCATCACCAATCGTCCAACAAAGGTGGAGCCTGTTTACTTCACCAGCTTCACCACCCC
Organism: uncultured Bacteroidales bacterium; assembly: GCA_902768125.1. Taxonomy (GTDB): domain Bacteria; phylum Bacteroidota; class Bacteroidia; order Bacteroidales; family Bacteroidaceae; genus Minthosoma. Next base: position 19,279 of record CACXKA010000023.1, read on the forward strand.
GCTGAACACAGAGAAGATGGATGCAAGCATTTTCTACGCCAAGGAAATCTGGCTGGAACACGACAATGCCACCTTCAACATCGAATTCTCATCGGTTTCTTTGGGTGACCCAGAACGTATCCACTACGAATACATCTTGGAAGGACTCGAGAATCAATGGCACAAGGATGTAACTATTCCGAATGCCCGTTTCTCAGCACTGCCATCTGGCACTTATACTTTCCGTGTGCGTGCCTATTTGGAGGATAATCCGACTGAGTTTGCAGAGAATGCTATTACCATCCATGTGGCAGCCCCATGGTATGCCACCATTTGGGCATTCCTCATCTATATCTTGATTGCACTCGCCATCATCTACTTTATCTATCACCAAATCAAATTGCGCAAGCAACAAAAGGAGCAACTCCGCCATACGGCTGAACAGAATCGCATGAAGGAAGAGAAACTCAACCTCTTCACTTCCATCGCACACGAATTGCGTTCGCCGTTGACCATGATTGAGTCTCCATTGAAGCAGCTGATGACAGAAGATGCAGACCCAGATCACCAATCCCTCTACGAGGTGATGCAACACAATTGTGACCGTTTGCTGGACATTGTGAAGCAAATCACAGATATCCGCAAGATTGACTCTGGACAAATGGTATTGCACCCAGAAGAGCACGATTATGTGGAATATGCCAATCGTGTGTTTGAGCAGTTCGAGGGAGTTGCCAAAGTGAAGGATATCAGCTTCGAAATCGAGCATGAGGAAGAAGAATTGCCGATGATGATGGACACGACGCACTTCGAAAAGATCATCACCAACTTGTTGAGCAATGCATTCAAATTCACGCCACAAGGTGGTAAAGTGATTGCCAAGAGTGGCATAGAAGAGAACGATGTTGTGTTACGTTTCTACAATAGTGGTCCACAATTGTCAGATGAAGACTTACAACATATGTGGGAACGCTTCTATCAAGGCAGTGCAGGTGTCGATGCAAACGGTTCTGGCATTGGACTGAATCTGGTACACGAATTGGTAAAACTCCATCACGGCAGCATCGAAGCAAGAAATGCAGAGCCTGTAGGAGTAGAGTTTGTGCTACACTTCCCTTATTTCAACGGAATGCAAGCAAACACCGACCAGACACGTGCCACTCTTCTGTTGGTGGACGACGACATGGAACTCTCCAACTTCATGAGCACCCAGTTAGGAAAAGACTATAATATCATCACGGCCTATTCAGGCAATAGCGCTTGGAAGAAAGTACTGGCTCACCGCCCCGATGTGGTGATTACCGACTATCATATGCCTGACGGCAATGGTATGGGACTCTGCCAACAAATCAAGTCAAATCCTGAAACCAACAATATTCCTGTCATCTTGCTGACAGGTGAGGGCGATGAAGTGCTCCGCTTGCAGAGCCTCAACATGCAGGTTGACCACTATCTGGAGAAACCTATCAACATCGTGGTGTTACGTTCTGCCATCAGCCAAGTGTTACATGTTCGTGAAACATTGCGTAACAAGGTGAACCGCGCCGAAACAGCAAACGATATGCCTAAGCCCAAGTTGGAGAACGCACAAGAGAAATTCTTCCTCCGTGTGAACGAAATCATCAAGAAGCACTTGGATGAATCAGACTTCACCGTGCAACAGCTCTGCGAGGAAGTCGCTATCAGTCGTGTACACCTGAACCGTAAGATGAAGAAGCGTTATGGTGTGTCACCCAACATTTTCATCCGTTCGTTCCGTCTGAAACAAGCGGCATACTTGTTGGCATACAATAAGGCAAACATCAGCGAAGTGGCATACGCAGTAGGCTTCTCCAGCCATTCTTACTTCACCACCTCATTCCGTGAGCACTTTGGTATGTCACCCAAAGAATTTGCGATCTTCTACTCACAGGAAGAGAACAAAGAAGCGTTGCAGAAGTTACTGGAACTGAATTGACATTCCTTCTATACAAGAAAGGCTCCCAAACAACAGTTTGAGAGCCTTTCATCTTAATCTATATGAGCGATTATTTCACCAAGATTTTCTTTCGGTCCGTGCTACGAATGTAGATTCCATTTGTAGGATTCTCTACTGGTCTTCCCATCAAGTCATAATAGATAACCTCAGCATCTGATTCAGGAATCAGCAATGACTCTACACCTGCAGCAGGATTCTCACCGTCATCACTGAGATAAAGGTTTTTAATGTAGAGTGAAGTGCTTGCGTCAGTAGAGAAACCAAGCATATAAATATGAGAAGGATCCACCTTCTTGCCTTCCTCTGTTGTCATGGTTGTCAAATCAATCGCTTCTTTCTTAGATGACGCAGGGATGGAATAGCTAAAGCAAGGATTCAGGTAGTCGTCACTATCAAAAATCTTGAGTACAGGCTTGCAAGTTGCTTTACGCGACAACTCAACTACAAGATACTTATGCTTCGTGAGATCTACGCCTTTACTATAACGCCAACCGCCAAAGTTATCTTTAGCTGTTCCCTTGAGATAGCTGACAGTACCTGCAGACACAAACTGACCTTCCAAATAGAGAGAAGGATTGAAAGCATCGGTTGTCAATGGGAAATAGGTCTCCGAGGTATCGAAATCTATCTCCTTCTTCTGGTCAAGCAGCGTCAACATCTTCTCAGCATAACGCTTACCAATCATACGATAACCTTCCGCTGTGAAGTGTAAACCATCCGTTGCACCTGGACAGTCCTTAGACGAAATCACATAAGAATTGGGGATGACAGAGTTGGTCTTTGCAATGACACTATTATGTCCCCAACAAGCACCACCCTCGTCTTGTGAAAGCAACTCACCAATCAGCAGAGGCGTCTCTTCCTCATTCAGACCGAGGTCATTGAGCAGACGGATATATATACGCTTCACCTTGAGAGGCCAGTCTTTCTGGGTGTTGTTAGAACATCCCTGATGGAGCAGGATGCCCTTGATGACACCCTTCTGCTGAGCCTTCTTCGCCATGGTGACGAGCACCTTGTAGGGATTGTTGCCATATTCTGCACAGTAGTTCTTGAACCACTGGTCAGCATTCTTGATTTGACTGGCACATTTGTCCTCGTCGAAGAGTTCGATGGCACAGCCACCCACTGCCACGTTGATGACACCCACCTTGATGTTCTCTGGCAAGTTTTCCACCATCGTGCGACCAAAGTAGTCAGCAGGAGTCAAGCCTGTGTAATCACGGCACAAAGGAGGGTAGGCAGTGTACCAATTCCCCTTCGTTCTGCCAGAAGAAGACATATCCACAGCAGCCATCATCATGAATCGTGAATCCACTCCCACGCGGTCTTTTCCTTCTATCTTGGCATTACCCTCCATGTTCGACTGTCCGAAGCAGAGATAGATGTGGAAGTTGGGGTCGAAACCTTCGGGTTGTGTTATTATGCCACCATTGATAACTTTCTTCTTGCTGGCTGACACTTGCTCGAACAACTCGATGCGTTGTGACAACTTTTCAATTGCTTGTGTCTTCAGCGCATCCGTTTCGGTATTTTCTGGAGAATATTTCTCAAGTGCCTTTTCCATATTAATGTAATAGTTGGTTGAAGCCATGTCGGGAGTGTCTTTCCAATCGAAGATGAGGTCTTGCGCTTTCTCATAGACAGCCTGATACTCCTCCTCTAATGTCTGGAGGCTGAACTGCTTGCAGAAGTTCCAAATCTCCTGAGAATTACCCGTCGAGGGGTTGTGCCAATTAGCATTGTACGAAAAGAGCTCTACTGTAGTTCCGTTCTCTCCATTGCTCCACACTTCCTTGTCACCCGTATTTCCTCCTGGTGTCCTGTAGTTAGCGGTTTTCTTGTAATCCTTACATTTGTCTAAATCTTTTGCAAGCGATGTAACATAGCCACGAATGTCCCAGTCGTTATACTTGAATACATCGTCTCCATAAGCATGGCAATGAATCACATTGACAGGTTTCTTGCATTTCATAAACTCCTTGCCACCAAAAGCAATGCCGCTGGTTGGAGCAAATGCTGCAATCTTATCCAACATATCTGCCATGCTACTGTATATAAATGCAGAACCCATGGAAAAACCTGACCAATACACGCGGTTCTTGTTGATGGTGTACTTATTGTACATCTCTTCAATGGTCTGGCTCACGAAGTTGCGATCCCTCGTGCCACCAGTATCCCAAGTCCTGTCTATACCATTGAGATAGGCGATAATGAACTTCTCCCTATCAATCAGTTCATACATGTGGTCACAACTTGCCTGGTAACCTGCATCCTGATTCATACCATGAGTAACAATCATCAAAGGCATGTTCTTGGAGACAGTGTTAGGTGTATAGACAATCATTGTACGGTTTGTACCATTCACCTTAATGGTCAGATTTTGCTGCTTGTAGGCATGCATGGAAAGCACGCATGCCAAAGCACAAAGGATAGTAAAAAGACGTTTCATTGTTTTTTTATGTTGGATTATGGAATATATACTTTTTTACGGTCGCTACGACGAATGTAGATGCCATGTGATGGATTCTCAACTGGTCTTCCCATGAGGTCAATGTAGCCTTCCTCGTCAGTGGAAGCACCCACTTCAATGGCATTGACTGCCGCAGGATCAGCCACAAGAACAATCTCCTTCATATAGAGTGACTGCCCGTTGGAGAGCGTGGTGGTGAAACCTGCCATACGGATGTGGCTGGGGTCAATCTTCTTACCCGATGCCGTTTTCATATCCTTCAGGTTGATTCGCATCTCCTTCACATTCTTCTCCAATGGGAACTCATAAGCCTCATCCCAGTAGTTGCTTGAATCATAAACACGGAAGGTAACACCAGCACTGGTCAGTTTCTTTGCCAAGACAATCTTGATAGAATCGTATTTGGAGAGATCCAATCCCTCTTCTTCTTCAAATCTCCAACCAGAGAAACCTGCATTCTTCAAGTTCAGAATACTGCTAAGGTCTGTAAGAGTGGCTGTACCTTCACCACATATGGTGGGAATAAACCAATCTGTCTTGAAAGCAAATGGGTTTTCAGGCACATCCTGCTTGGGCTGATAACGCTCTGCAGATGCATAATCCACTTGGTAATACTTCTCATACCAATCGAAACAAGCCACACCACAAGCCTCGTAGGGGTCAACCTTGTTCTTCTCCATCGCGGTCTTGAAGGCAGGCACCACCTTCTTGCTGTTGATGTAAGAATCAATATCGATGAAGTCACCCGTACCGGTCAAGGTCATGGAGATGTTGCCATAATAGTCAAGAATAGCCTTATAAGCCTTACCCCACTTGCTGGTGGAGGCTGTTGCCCATGTTCCATAATTTCCATAGACAGGCTGTCCCATTTCATTATAATTCTTGATGTTAGAAGAATTTTTAGGACTCCAATCGACTTCTGTAATCACAATAGGATTGGTGCGAAGGATTGGCACAGACTCACCAAATTTCTTGATGGCGTTGTTTACGTCGCAATGCTCATCACTATTGTCATACCAACCAGCATAGTTATGTACTGCATAACCGATATTGTCGCCAGTGATGGGGTACTTGATATAGTCGCGATAGTTGCTCTGATAACCTGTACCAGGAATCAGAATGATACCCTTGAAGCCATTCTCACGAATCTTGTCCACGATGGGCTGGAAGAAATCGTGCAAAGCCTTCTCCGAACTGCTTCCGTCTGACATTTTCACGTTGATGGGCTCATTGGCAAGCTCCAAACTGATTTGTCCGCAATTATTCTGCACATACTTGTTCTTGCTGACACGATCCCACACATCCAAGAGGAATTTCTGATAACTTCCACCTACATAAATGTCATGTGGACACACGCCAGGTGGGCGCATAATCACATACATACCATGCTCAATAGCACTCTTGGCAATGGGGTTATACAACGTGTTCAGGTAGTTCGTCAGGCGTGACCCTGTATATTTACTGAAGTCTGCCTCACCAGTGTTTTCCTTCTTCGTTCCCCAGTCATCATAATATTTTTCTCTTTCGTCTCTCGGCCATGCATTAGCAGAACCATTCGTCCATGCTGGATCGAGGTGAAGACGGAAGATATTGCAATAAGCACCACTGTCGTGGTCGGTGATGGCTGTGAAGAGTTTGGTGAAGTAAGCCTTGCAGGCACTCACATTGTTATCGTTGCAGCCCCATCCCCAGCGATAACCATTAAAATAATCATTGGGGGTGTCCATCACACCATGCAGCACGACCTTGTTACCCTGGTCGTCCTTAAAGAATCTACCATCCACATGCAAGGGAGGCATACCTGACATTGTCTGTTGTGCTTCAACAGGAATTGCCACTGAACCCACAGCGCAAATCATACAGAATTGAATCAGTTTTCTTAATTTCATATTTGGAAAAGATTTGATTAGATACTTTTAGTTGATAGTTTTTGGTTTCCGATGCAAAGATACGACTAATTTCACACCTTTATTTGCAAAAATGGAACATCTTTTTTAGGTTGTGTAACCCTATGAGAGCGTATGTACCATTTTAACTTTCACATCGTTATCGGACAAAGACCTTCCTGCCATCACGACCATTGATGTAAAAACCCCTTTCTGGCTTTGTCACTGGTCTTCCCTGCAAGTCATAATAGAACGCATCATCACCTCTGTTAGAAGTCTGTATCTGTTGGATGTCCGAAGGGTCTTCAATGCCAAACATCTCCTCGCTGAACGTCCTTTCAGTGGTGAACCAATCGAAATCGACATAGCCGCCCTTTTGTTGGGTGGCGTAGTTGAAGAGATAGAAACGTTGACCCACAAAATAGTCAAGTGTGTAGCGCATAGTCATGGTCACTCCCCACTTCTTCCAGGTTTCGTTGTCATAACTGTAATAGTATTGACAAGCATTGTTGCCAAAGTTCACCACAGCACGAAGATAAATGATATCCGAAGTAATCTCATCCCCTTTCTTCGTCTCCTCTTTCTTCAATTTTTGGCTATCAAAAGTGCAACGTTCACCATACAAGTACTTCTTGCCGTTATCCATTTTCACAGCGATGAAGGAATAAGGATTCTGGAACACAGCAATACCCGTCACATCACCATCTTTCATACCTGATACATCTATCTTTATCGTACCGAAAGAACTTTTGAAACCACTGGACGTTCCGTTGGGGGTATACCCCATAATACGTTGGGTCAATGAATTGCGTGCCGTGTTCAGTTCACTCGTCACATTGACAGTATGGAGTCGCAGATATCCAGGTCTTTCTGTCAACGACCATGACGAATTAACAGGATTGTGGTTCCACTGCCACTGCATACCCAACTCCGTATCGACAAAGGCATCGTTGGTGGGCAAATAGGTCTTCTCATATGTTTGTCCCACATCAGGTTTCTTATATGTTGCACCATTCTTCGATACATCGACACCATTATTGCCAATGACTGGCCATCCATCCACCCATTTCACGGGTTCCAGACAAGGACATCTACCGATGTTACCCCCTGTGCAATAGATATCCCTGAAGAGGATGGTCCACCATTCGCCTGTCTGCGTCTGCACCAATCCTCCTTGGTGGATGTTTTGATGCTCAAACACACGACCTTGGTGCTCTTCATAAGGTCCCATCGGATTCTTCGAGCGGAAGATGGTTTGGCTACCTTCAGTGCCTCCATAGGTACAATACAGGTAGTAATAGTCACCGATATGGTACATATGGGTGCCTTCGCAACCATTTCCCACACTGAGCACCTTTGTACTACTAATCTTTTTGAACGTTGTCTTATTCATCTTGTTCACCCAGATGTCACCAATACCACATGCAATATAGAGGAATCCATCGCCATTCTCACCATCGTCGAAAAGCCACCCTGGGTCGTGGTAAGCCTCTGACAAGGTCGTTACTCTCCATTCTCCTTCAGGGTCTGAAGCAGTCAGAAGGATACTGCGTGAATCTGGTGACCACGTGGAGCAAGGGAAATAATAGTAAAACTTACCATTGTGATATTGGAGTGACGAAGCCCACATTCCTTGCGAATAGTGATGTTCGCCATTAAGCAGGTTGTAGGCATTGTTACTGAGAATCTTCTCCAACGGGTTCGCACAATACTCCCAATTCACCAAATCCTTTGATTTCAGGATGGTTGCCCCTGGAAAATGGTACATTGTCGTGGAAGCCATATAATAAGTGTCATCCACACGAATCACATCAGGATCGGGGAAGTCGGCATTCACAATAGGATTGACGAAGGTGCCATCACCCTGATCTGCCGACCACACCCATTCATAAGGCTTGGTTTGTGCCAACGCCACCAAGGACGAAAGCCCCATACCCACCGCTAATAACAAAAGTTTCTTTTTCATTATACTCTGTTTTTGATGATTCTTATTTGATGTTCAACGTCAGTTTCTTCAAATCCTTGTCTTGGGAGCTGCTGCCATAAAGCACTTCGAAATCACCCTTCTTCTGATGCACTGTGTTGGTTTCTGGGTCGAAGAACTCGAAGGATTTTGGCGTCAGTTCCAACTTCACATCCATTGTCTGTCCTGCCTTGATGTCCACACGCTGGAAAGCTCGCAGCGACTTCAATGGACCTTCTGTATCAGAGAGGTCACGGAGATACACCTGAACAATCTCTGTACCGTCACTCTTACCAGCATTGCTCACAGGAACGGTTAAAGTGTAGTTATCACCCTTCTTCGAAAGCTTTCCCTCACCGTAGTTGAATTGGGTGTAGCTCAATCCATAACCAAAGGCAAAGAGTGGGTCATTGAAATAGCGATAAGTGCGTCCTTTCATCGAATAGTCTTCGAAATCTGGCAATTGTTCGGAAGTCTTGTAGAAAGTGACAGGAAGCTTTCCAGAAGGATTGTAGTCGCCAAAGAGCACATCAGCAATCGCTGTTCCACCTTCCTGACCTGGATACCAAACCTGCACGATCGCATCACAGGTTTCTGTTTCAGGCAGCAAAGCAATAGCAGAACCTGAACAGTTGACGAAGATGACCGTCTTACCTGCCTCCTTCAATGCTTTGAGGAAGTCGCGCTGCACCTTAGGCAGTTCGATGTGGGTACGGTCACCACCCTTGAAGCCATCGATTTCCACAGGCATTTCCTCACCTTCGAGGGCTGCAGCGATGCCACCTACGAAGACCACCTTGTCAATGCCCTTCAATTGCTCAATCACCTTTGCATAGTCAATGGGCAGTTCCTTTGCCACATTGATTTTCATGTTGGCACCCCATGTCTTCACATGCTTGAAACGCACCTCAATCTTATAGGGCTTGCCCGCTTCCGCTTGAATGGCAGTACGGGTAGGTGTGGTGCGCCATGTGTGCTGTCTCACCTTGCGCTCACCGTTAACATATACTTCGAAGTCGCTAATGGATTCCACATTCACCACATATTCACCTGCCTCCTTAGGCGTGAACACTGTCTCATACTTGGCAGAGAAATCCTCCAAATTCACGCCAGGAGCGAAGTTGTGCATACCAGCAGTGGTCACTGCCAATGGAGTCGTGTAATATTCAGTGGTCACAGGCTTGCCCGACATCTCTGTGTTGTTCCAGAACGTGCCCTTCAAACCCTTCTTCCCATCCATCTGGCAATTGGTCGCCATGAGGCAATCCATCACCTTGTCGTAAGTGCGGTCACAACCCGCCAGATACAGCAGATTCTTCTGCTTGGTCTTGATGCCGTCGAGGATGGTCACGGTGCGGTTAGGCGTACCATTGTAGTTACCCCACATGAGAGGTTCATCGTCGGCATTAGGACCTATCACGGCAATCTTCTCCTTGTTCTTCTGCAGAGGAAGCACATTGCCCTTGTTTTGCAGGAGCACCAATGTCTGACGTGCCATGTCAAGCGAAATCTGACGATGTTCTTTGGAATCCATGGCTGAATAAGGAATCTTTGACCATTCCACCAGCGATGGGTCATCCATCTCACCCAAGTCGAAACGTCCTTCCAGCAGGCGAATCACATGCTTGTCCACCTCTGCCTCGGTGATGAAACCACGCTTCACAGCCTCAGGGATGCTTCTGTAGGCATAGCCATAACCACATTCCACATCTGTGCCTGCTACAGTAGCCTTTGCCGATGCGTGGGTGGCATCAGAAGATGTCTTGTGAGATTCGTAGAAGTCGCTGATGGCACCGCAGTCGCTCACCACCAAATATTGGAAGCCCCATTCATCGCGCAGAATCTGCTGCAACAGACGGGTGCTGCCGCAACATGGATCATCGTCAAGACGCTGATAGGCACACATCACCTCCCTCACCTTCGCATCCTGCACCAAAGTCTTGAAGGCTGGCATGTAGGTTTCCCACATATCGCGTGGCGACACGTCTGCCAAGTTGGCAGTATGACGGGTGTATTCGGGACCACTATGAACGGCATAATGCTTGGCACATGCCCACAATTTCCTGTACTTTGCCGTTTCAGGACCCTGCAAACCCTTCACCACTTGTGTGCCCATCACACTGGTCAGATAAGGGTCTTCACCATAAGTTTCCTGACCACGCCCCCATCGAGGGTCACGGAAAATGTTCACATTGGGAGTCCAGACAGAAAGGCTGTGGAACTTCTCATCCTCACCCCCTTCCTGAATCATACGCTTATTATACTGTGCACGAAACTCCGTGCTTGTCGCGTCAAACACCTTGAAAAGCAAATCAGGGTTCCACGATGCAGCCATGCCAATAGGCTCAGGGAACACCGTCACATTGCCCTGGTTGGCAGCGCCATGCAGGGCTTCGCTCCACCAGAAGAACTTCTTAATGCCCAGTCTTGGAATGGCAGGGCTTTCGTCAAGCATCAGCTTGGCCTTCTCTTCCAGCGTCAAGCGGCTGCAAAGATCTTTTGCACGTTCATTCGCACTCAAATTTGGATTTTGATAAGGAAGTGTCTGCGCACTTGCTCCCACTGCCAGCATACAGCACAACAGGAGACTTGATATAGGCTTTTTCATATCGTTAGTAAATTTTTAGTTCCTATGAATGGAAAAGATGAAATATCTGGGTGCAAAGATACGAACTTTTCGCCACAAAACGTTGCAACGTAGAAACACAAATTTGCGTTTATGTTACCTAATTCAGAGATACGCCGTACCGAGCAGCACGAAACACCGTATCAAAGACAACGAAACGCCGTATCGATGCTCTCGATACGGCGTTTCATTTTTAGGGGTGAAAAACCTACTTTTTGCCCAGTTCGCCAATCTTCTCCAAAACGAAGTCGGTGGCAGAGAAGAAACCTATTCCGGTTTGTTTGTTCGTGTTGTTCACCTTCACACCATAGATGAGTTTAGCAGGGTTTTCCACCTTGATGCTGTCGATATAGACATAACTCCAACCATAACCATGACTACCGTTGGCTTCTACAATCTTATCTTTGTCAATCTTGGAGATTCTACCAACCAATTCTTTCAACACAGGGTCATTCAAATACGAGGGGTCATCGCTCTGATAAAAACCTTGCTCCAAACCAATCGTCTCCCAGATGTTTCCTATTTGAGTGCCATAGTTGGGAATCTGCACAGATTCATTAAAAAAGCTGACTTGTCCTGTCGTATCCTTCTCTTCCACAAAGATAAAGCTCTCATCATTGTCTGCCCTCACTGCAGCACTGAGGCGATAAATGCCTGGCTCCACTATTACTTCCCTTTCAGCTTGATAAGCGTAAGGATTATGACCGGCACAAGCATCGAGATAACGGGTGAAGTCACCTGTCATATACTCGCCATTGTAGGTGTAACGATCTATTCCTTCAGCCTTTACGAGTTCCCAATCACCATTTTTGAAGAAATTCCAGTCATCGTCGTTAAAGACAAAGCCAAAGTGAGTGTGTTCTTTCTTCCACGCTGCCTGTTCTGTGTTCCAACGGGTTGTCTGCGTCTTGGCCAACTGAGCTACAGCATAAATCGTGTTTCCAATAAAGCCAACCACAGATACCACCCATAGGATGAACCACATCAAACGCTGTTTGCCCTTCATCGCAGGGGTCTTGCCAAACGAACTTGCTGCTGCATGGATGGAACAATAGAGCAGGATGGCGATGGACACCAACAGTAAAACGCCACTAACAATAGCAGGGATGAAGATGGCGTCCACATCTTCTGTCAGGTAAAGGTTCCACCAACTATCTGCCATCGACTCTGAAGCCACCACAAATGCCACGAAGAAGCAAAGTGCCACAATCAAGCCAATCGTCAGCGCTGTGCTCAAACCCACACAAATCACGCCCAAGAGAATGTCCCAGAATGAAATGCCATTCTTCTTCTCTTTCGAAAGATCCACTCCCTGCACAACTTCAGATAAGTTCTGGGGATTCACCTCCTTACCTCTCATCATCAGCACATCCTCAGCCGTTTTCGTTTCAGGATTGAAAATGGCAACCAGCAGATAAATGAGCAACGGAAGGAATGCGAAAGGTATTGAGACTAAGATGATTGGCAAAACCATAACGCCCAAAATAGTGCCGAATATGCCGTCAAACACAATCCATAGAACACTCAAGAGCACAAAGCCCCAACGCCAGCCGTTTGCGCTGCCGCCAAAATAGTTGGCACATCCTGACAGCACGCCAGCCAGCACCTTGTTCTGTGAGTCGCGGAAGAACTTCTTGGTGGGCAATGGTTTCTTGTTCCCAGTGTTTGCCGAAAAGCCTGCCTTTCCTGCATATTCTGCATTCTCATCTGCAATTTCTTCAACTTTTCCAATCTGCTCAATCACACCCTGCACATGCTCGATGGTGATGGCCTCAATGCCATTTGATTTCAGGTCATCAAACAGTTCTGCGATACGCGCCTCAATGTCGTCGGCAGTTTCTTCGCCACCCTCTTGCTTCTTGAAGTAGTTACGCAGGGTGTCTGTGTAGTGGCTCAGCAATTCGTATGCGTCTTCATCGATCTGATAAAGTCTGCCACAAAGATTGATGGTAATATTCTTTTTCATTGTTGTTATGTTTTTTTGTGATGATTACAAGTTTCCTTTCAATTGATAATAAGCAGCCGTCAAGGCAAACAATTTGATAGCCGCAGCAAAGTACACTCCGACGCAACAGCAGCAGAGACCCAAAATGAGGATGCCAAGCATGATGATGCCCAAGCCCAACAAGGAGAGGGTGTTGCCCGATGACATGTTCCACGCGGCACTGATAGACTCAAAGATGCCTGCCTCTGGATGCTCCACTTGATAGACAGGAGCCAAGATGACGCGGGGAGCCACGAAAAAATATGGAACGAAACAACACAACGCGGAAACAAAGAGAATGGTGTTTGTGATAATTTCCACTGCAAATACCTTCAAATACACAACAAAAGGCAGTTTGAAGGCGTCAAACGTCACCTCGGAGAAACGCCCCGCCATCAATCCGAGTGCAAGATTGTAGAGACCCACGCTAACAAGGATTTTCAAGATTGAGCCCAACATGCCGCCAAACCATACAACATGATTACCCGAACTCAATGTTTGTGCAATATTTCCCGCACCTTGCCAGTCGCCCCTGCTGATTGCCTCACCAAGAGCCTGAGAAGAATCATAATTATAACTGAAGGTAGGAGTTGATATATGTCCCAAACCACCTGCCAACACGCCTACCAACAGATAGATAACAGCGATGAGCAGACCGTGTTTTTTTGCATATTCCCAAGCAGTGTTGACTGCATTGCCGATTTCCAACGAATAACTTGCCATAATCTTTATATCTTTTTATTATAAATGTATGCTTACTTTATTAAATTAAGATTTCTCCAAGTGTGCAAGCTGGTCTATATCAACCTCCTGCTTTTCAAATTATGCACCGTACTTTCCAGTTCACCCCAAGCTGTATCCAATTGCTCCAAGGTTTCTTTACCTTCATCAGTCAGTACATAATACTTGCGCGGAGGTCCTTGAGTACTCTCCTGCCATTCGTAACCCAGCAAACCGTCATTCTTCAGTCGGGTGAGCAACGGATACAACGTGCCTTCCACGACCAAGAGGTTCGCTTCTTTCAAACGCCTGATGATGTCAGAAGTATAGTATGCTTTCTCATTGAGCAGCAACATAATGCAGTACTCCAGCATACCCTTCCTCATCTGTGATTTTGCATTGTCAACATTCATAAGAGTAATGATTAAACAGTTTTGTTTTCTTGATTTTCGCTGCAAAGTTAGGTAAAACATAAATACCTTGCAATACATAGTACTGTATTTTAACACAAGTTAACTAACAAGAGGGTAAGAAGGCACATTTTTAGGATGGAATTTGGAACTATGGAGGAAAAGTTCTACCTTTGCAAACACAAATTAAAATAACCGACAATCATCAAAGCGTATATGAAGAAGATTATCACCTCCTTATTGGCATTGCTGGTGCTGACAACAGCATGTGCCCAACCTCAGAACGACCCTTATGAGGTCGATGTGTTCAAGACCAAGAGTGGAAAGACCCTCAAGTTCCATGCGCTGGTTCACTCCAGTATTCGGATAGAGTATGAAGGGCTAGAGATTGAGATTGACCCTGTGATGAAAATGGGCAACAAGACGATTGACTATGCGTCCATGCCGAAGGCTGACTACCTGTTTGTGACCCATGAACATGGTGACCACTTCGACAAGGAAGCCATCAAGACGCTGTCTGACGCAGAAACCCAGCTCATCATGAATGGACGATGTGTGGAGATGTATGGCGCAGGTAAGGCGATGAAGAACGGCGAGAAGATAGAGTTGGCAAAGGACTTCACAGTGGAAGCTGTGCCTGCCTACAACATCACGGAAGGGCGCACCCAGTTTCACCCCAAAGGTCGTGACAACGGCTATATCCTGACCATCGACGGCTTGAGAATTTACATTGCTGGCGACACAGAGGATATCCCAGAAATGGAAAGTATCAAGAACATCGACATCGCCTTCTTACCTTGCAACCAGCCCTATACGATGACAACGGAGCAGTTGGTGAAGGCAGCCAAGACCATCCAACCCAAGGTGCTGTTCCCTTACCACTACGGACAAACGAACGTGAGCACGATTCCTTCCCAACTGACAGGCATCGATGTGAGAATCAGACATTACGAATAATACAACATGACAATAACAACAAAACTCTTATGGTAAAGCACATCATTCTCTGGACATTGAATCCAGAACTCTCTGAGGCGGAGAAAAAAGAAGTGAAAGCAGGCATCAAGGAAAGTTTGGAAGGACTGGTCGGCAAAGTGCCAGGACTCATCGACGTGAAGGTGAATGTGGATGGCCGTCTGGATTCATCCAACGCTGACGTGATGCTCGACAGCACCCTCGAATCGGCTGAAGCACTCAAAGGATACGCTGTTCATCCTGACCACGTAGCTGTGGCAAACACGAAGGTTCGCCCATACACCATTCAGCGTTCGTGCCTCGACTTTGAGGTGTAAGTCCTTGCTATTATCCTCAACAAAAGAGAGCGTTGCAGAATAATTCTGCAACGCTCTCTTATTATATATAATGTGTATTAGTCGGCCAGTTTACCTGCGGTGAACTTAGCTACGTTCGGCATAACTCAAGCAAGCTTGGTTCTGTGCTCACTAATCGCTAAGTTTTGCCTTGATGAACTCGCGGTTCAGACGGGCAATGTTGGCGATGGTTTCGCACTTAGGGCAAACGGCTTCGCAAGCACGGGTGTTGGTGCAGTTTCCGAAACCGAGTTCGTCCATCTTGGCAACCATTGCCTTAGCACGACGGGCTGCCTCTACGCGACCTTGGGGGAGGAGAGCGAGCTGGCTAACCTTCGAGGAAACGAAGAGCATCGCAGAACCGTTCTTGCAGGCAGCGACGCAAGCACCACAACCGATGCAGCTTGCGCAATCCATTGCCTCATCAGCATCCTCCTTGGGGATGAGGATAGCGTTGGCATCCTGTGGAGCACCTGTGCGAACGGTGGTGTAGCCACCTGCCTGAATGATCTTGTCGAAGGCGGTGCGGTCAACCATGCAGTCCTTGATGACAGGGAAACCTGCCGAGCGCCAAGGCTCGATGGTGATGACGTCACCCTCGTTGAACTTGCGCATGTAGAGCTGGCAAGTGGTGGCTCCACGCTCAGTCTTGCCGTGAGGCGTACCGTTGATGTAGAGCGAGCACATACCGCAGATACCTTCGCGGCAGTCGTGGTCAAACACGAAAGGCTCCTTGCCTTCCTCAATCAGCTGCTCGTTGAGGATGTCGAGCATTTCGAGGAACGAAGTATCACCAGGGATGTCCTTCATTACCTTCTCTTCAAAATGGCCAGCATCTTTAGGACCATTCTGCTTCCAGTATTTTACTGTGAAGCTTTTCAATATCTTTTCTGCCATAGTGATTAATTCTTGTAGTTACGTGTTTGTACCTTGATTGCTTCATACTCGAGTGGCTCCTTGATGAGCGTTGGAGCGGCAGCGTCAGTGCCTTCGTACTTCCAGCAGCCCACGTAGAAGAAGTTCTTGTCGTCGCGCTTAGCTTCGCCTTCCTCTGTCTGGTGCTCCTCGCGGAAGTGACCACCACAAGATTCCTCACGAGAGAGGGCATCGTAAGCGATGAGCTTACCCATGGTGATGAAGTCGTCGAGGTGGATAGCCTTGTCGAGCTCCACATTGAGACCTTCGCGATTGCCTGGGATAAAGAGGTTGGTGTCGAATTCCTTGCGGAGTTCGTCGATGAGCTTGATGCCCTTCTCGAGACCTTCCTTCGTACGACCCATGCCGATGTACTCCCAGCAG
>CACXKA010000024.1 GCA_902768125.1 uncultured Bacteroidales bacterium
GGACATAACCCAGTTGGTTGCCACACATTCCGTCTGTGCATTGAAGGGTGGCAAGCATCCTTTCGCTTACTGCGTCTACATGAAGGATGCATCCCTCCTTCTTCGCCTTAGGCAGGGTGAAGAACTGCACCTGACGCTTCTCCTTCTTCTGAAGGTTCCGCATCTGGAAAGTCAGTTTTCCTGTATCTGGCACCACTTCAAAGATTCCCCTTCCCAACGTGTCGGTCTTGACGGAAGTAAGCACGTCGCCAGAAACGTTCATCACGAAGCCCTCACCCTCGTAAGGATGTCCGTTGTCATCCACTGCCAGCATTGCCACACGACACTTTTTCCCCACGACAAGGTCTCCTCCCTCTGGATAGAACTGCACGCTGATGGTCTTGGCGAGACGATCCGTGTAGATTTCCTCTGCCACAGCGCGGGCATAGAGGGTGTCCAGGGGATCCCTCCTGTTCGGAATCCTCTCATGATAAGGGATGGTCGCAATCGTCAGGTCAGAATAATCGCCCTCCTTTGCTGGTTTCTTAAAGATGGGGATGACTCGAGAAAATACAGCGTTCGTGCCCCAGTTGGTCATATAGCGCGTGTAGGCTCTCACTTCATAAAGACCTGAACCCAGAATCGTGTCCAGCTTCATCTCCCCATGCGACTGTCCCAAAGAATCAATAGGGTATTTCAAGGTTTGCAACACATCACCCGTCGGATTCAGCAACTCCACATACAGCACCTTGCTCAGATCGGACAAATGCCCGTTGTCCGTCCTTGTCACGTATGCCTTGAACCAAAGGGTTTCATTCTCGAAGTATCCCATATTGTCAAAGTGCAGGTACACCTTCTCCTGAGGCACCACCTTGTTGAAGTTCATCGCCTTCTGGATATAGGACAAAATGCGAGCCGTCTTCTCGTTCTGCGCATGAATTGGCAAAGTGAGAAGTACTAGTAATAATATGTGGAGCAATCGATGCATAAACTTTCTTTACCTCTTTATTCCCCCTTTTGTGTCAAAATGTATAATCAAAGGAGCAACTTTTTTACATCAATGTCGCATTTTTAACATTTCGTGCGGCAAAGTTACCTATTTCCTGTAAACCTTCTTGCCGTTCTTCCAACTTTTCAATGTCTCCCACTCTTGAGGAAGTAATTCTGTTCCGAACTCGCTCATCTTCGTGTTGAGTATAATAAAGGTATAGCCTTGCCCAGCATGGCTAGGATTGATGTAAATTCTAAACGTCTCTTTCTGCTTGTCTTTCAATTCTTTTTCCGAGCTAAAGATGAGTAGTGGAAAAGAATTCATTTTAGTTTCATAGCAGAACTTACAACGCGTGTCGGGATGTTGTTCTATGTACTTCCAAGTCTCTTCACAAAAAACTTTATAAACATCCCGTATCATCTCTCTTGATGGGAACTGATAGGTGGTTGCATTCATTTCAGTGCTCCATTCATAGCCCTTCCTGACACCCCCGATAAACCACTTCCCCAAGTCCTGACACTCTCTATCCTTACGAACGTAGCAGTGCTGTTTCTTGATACCTTTTTCCTTGAATATCTTGTTCAACACTTTTCCATACGACTTCTTATCTACATATTTTGGTGTTAATGTCTCATCTCCTCCAATTATTTTGTAATAACACATATAGCCAGACAAAGACACGGGGTCTGTTTCTTCCACCTTCATCTCTGCAGTGGATGGATGAAGTTCAAACACCATGGCTTCTGGCACTTGAGGATAATGATAGCTCAATGATCTTGGGCTATGATATTGTACAGTGTTTTGTAATTGCCTGTCCCCTTTCGAACAATCATTATCTCCAAATGTGGCTACATAGACGAGCGTATCCATCCTGTCGTTATGAATCTCCTTCATATACACTTCATTGCTTACATCTGATAGTGTCATGAAAGTCTGACGGATGGAATCCGCCATCTGTCTTCTATTGGCATTCCATACTGAGTGAGAATATATCTCTTCTCCAGTCTTGGGCTTCTTTGGATACGTTGTATAGCCAAAACTGAATTTCATTGTGTTCATGTATTCCCCGTCATATTCATACATTCCCTCTGGTTCAATCCCTATTGTCCGTGCATGCGCAAATAGGCTATCCACGATAGGATTGCTTTTCAGTCTTTCTTGCAGACTTTCTTGTCCATAGGCAAAGCAGCAAATGAGCATTGCCCAAAGTATGATAATGATTTTTTTCATATCTTGTTCCTCCTGATGATTTATTTCTTATAATACAAAGCCTTTCCGTTCACCCAACTCTTCATGTTCTGCCAACCCTCTGGGAGCCATAGGTCTCCAGTTGTTTCCTCCACCAACACGCGACAGATGCCGTCCCTTTTGTTGCCTGGAGGGTAGAAGCGGATACGATATTCATACGGGGTTGCCTTTCCCTCTGTGGTGTCCAAAATCTGACTGTACACCAAGTCCATTCCCCACACATCATACGTTTGGGGGATGATGCTTTGTCCATAGTGAATGACGTGTGGATTCTCTTTATAATATTGTGTGATGACTTCGCCCAACTGGAGAAAAAGCTGGTCGCCCATTTCCTTCGATGGGATGGTGTACAGGGTGCCTTTTGTCTCTGAATCGTACCAGAGATGCTTGATGTCTAAGCCTGTACTGATATACTCCATTCCCTTGCTGGAGGTGGGGTAGGAACCATCATGGCGAATATGGATTTCATGCTTTTCAATGCTGTCATCTTGCAACAGAGGGGCTATCCTCCGATTCATCTCTGCCACATTCACGAAGTGGTTGTCCCTGGTGTCTCCATTCTCTATATGATATTCAAAGGTGTACCATCCTTTGGGTTGCAGTTCGCGGGTGACACCCTCATCGAAGGTGATGAACTTGACGTTCTTGTCTGTGTACACCAGTTTCAGCGTCTCTCTGCAGGAATCATTGTTAAGGGTGAGCAGGTACATCAATGTATCTTTCCCGTCCTCATGTGATTCCCACAGATAACTTTCCTTCGCCTCTTTTGAGAGTTCGCGACACGCATCCTTCATGGCTTTCAATTCCTGCTCGCGCTCCTCCACATTCCTGTAGTTGATGGAATCCCTAAATTCTGCCCTATGATAGGTAACTCCACCCCTCTGGATGTGGATTCCTTTCTTGTCGAAGTCTGATGTCCCCAGCTTCATCATGAAGGATTTGCGCACAAGACTGTCAATGACTGGATTCATCTGTGCATATCCGCAAAAACTGACCAGCAGAATTGCAAATGTGATGATGATTTTTTTCATATAGCTTTTCCTTGTTGTCGTTAGAAATCTTCTTCGTTGTTGGTGGCAAGTTCGCCAATGTCCCTGAGTCGTTCACCTCGTTGCATAATCTCACGTTTTATCTCCTCGTAGTCAAGATGCTCGTAGTCAATCTGCTTTTGTGGTGCTGATGCATGCAAGGGTCTTTCATGAATTTCAGGCTCACTTAACTCTTCTGACGCAATGTGGTAGGGTGGTGCTGAGTAGATGATGGTGTCCGGCAGCACTTTCTTCTCTGGTTGTACTTCCTGCTTCTCTACTTTCGCCATATAAGTTTTGGGCGGTCTTGAAAACCTTTGTATTTCCTTTACCTTGTTGATGGTGTCCGCCTTCTCCACATTCTCCTTCTTCTCCTGTGGTTGTTCTTTCATGGACTTCTCTTCCACTTGTGGAGCAACCTTGATGGTGTCGGTCTTTGCCACCAACTCAGGCTTCTTATTGAATATGCCATTCAGCCAGAACCCCATCACCAACAGCAGCAGGATTGCTGCCGCTATCCCCACGCTGAGCCAAATGCGCTTGTGCTGCATCTGATTCCTCTTCGCCGACTCTTCCTTTCTGATGCGTTGCACCAAACGGTCTGCGAAGTCGTCAGAAAGACTCGTCCTTTCTGTGTCTTCAGCCACCCTATGCATCACTGTGCGCAGCAGCTCGTCTTGATGTTTACTGTTTTTTTCCATCTTGTTCGAGTTTGATGATGATAGTACTTAATTTCTTTCTCAGGTATTGCAATCGTGAAGCCAAATAACCCTCCGAACGGTCGGTGATGTAGGCTATTTCACGAAGGGACTTCCCGTTGTGGTAATACAGGATTAACAGCAATTGGTCATTGTCCGACAACTGTCTTACTGCTGGTTCAAGCAGTGCCACCCGATTGGGTGAAGCTTCGTGGAAAATCTCGTCTGTTGCATCGTCTGTAATCGCCTCCAACTCATCTTCCTTCATCTCCACAAATGACATTCTCCTCGTGTCTCGACGACGTTTCAGCACCGTGTTGTAGGCAATGCGAAACAACCAAGTCTTGACACTCGCCTTCTCTGCATCATATCGTGCCAGGCTCTGATAGGCAGCCACGAAGACATCCTGCGCCACATCCTCAGCATCCTCTCGTCGAGGAAGGAGGCGTGCCACGAACCAGAGCACATCCGCTGCATGCTGTTTCACCAACTGCCTTATCTGAATCTCGTCAGGTGTCATTCTTCTAGGTCTTCTACCCCTATATTTCCCATTTTCGAAAAATATATAATCGAAAGAGCAACTTTTTTACATCAAAGGCGCATTTTTAACATTTCGGCGGCAAAGATTGTGCAAACCGAGAGCAGAAAAGCTTGCTTTTATGCCGAGGTGTAGCTAATCTTCGCTTTTCGGGAACAAAGATAAGTGTTTTTCATGAAGTCACAGCGAATAGGGTGTGGAAAAGTGATGGATGTTACATCAAATTTGGAAGATTAGGGGAGTGGAGGCAAAGGGAATACAACAAAAAAGGTGAGGAAATCCTCACCTGTAAACTCTGTGTTGAGTTATTGAAAATTCGTTCCCTTCGTTTCATTTGCACAGAAGGTGCGATGTTACAATCACTCTTCTATTGTCTCAAAGCCTCTTTCAGCGCCTCGATGGCTTTGCCTGCATCCTGTGTCTCCTCGAAGAGCTTCACGAACTTGGAACCGATGATGGCACCTGCGGCAGTGGCTTGTGCGGCTTCGAGGGTCTGTTTGTTGCTGATGCCGAAACCAATCATGCAGGGGTGCTGGAGGTTCATCGACTTGATGCGTGAGAAGTAGGCTTGCTTCTGGTCGCCAAACTCTTTCTGAGCTCCTGTGGTGGAGGCAGAGCTGACCATATAGATGAAGCCGTCGGTGTTGTCGTCGATGAAACGGATGCGCTCGTCGCTTGTCTCAGGAGTGATGAGCATGATGATGCGAATGTCGTACTTGTCTGCAACGGGTTTGTACTCCTCGAGATAATCCTTGAAAGGAAGGTCGGGGATGATGACACCATCAATGCCCACTTCAGTACAACGCTGGCAAAATGCCTCGAAGCCGAACTGCATGATGGGGTTGAGGTATCCCATGAGGATGAGAGGCATCTTGACGTTATCGCGAATGCCTTCGAGTTGGGAGAAGAGTTTCTTCAGGGTCATTCCGTTGCGAAGAGCTTTGGTGGCTGCGTCCTGAATGACGGGACCGTCTGCCATCGGATCGGAGAAGGGAATACCCACCTCAATCATATCGACGCCTTGTTTCTCCAGCGTCTTGATGGTATCTGCTGTGCCTTCCAGAGTAGGGTGTCCTGCACAGAAATAGATGGACAGGATGTTACTACTCTTTGTGGTGAATAATTGATTGATTCTGTTCATAATGAATATTTACGATTTTACGATTTACAATTTACTATTTATTGTTTGATTGGACGATTTGGACAAATTCTTTGATCTGTTTTGAGTCCTTGAGGGCAGGGGCAATCTCGAATTTACTATTGAGGTCGATGCCGATGCATTGAGGGGTTTGAGGTTTGGCTTCGCCGAGCTGAAGGTTGAGTTTTGAGGTTTGAGATTTGAAGAAAGCTTGCACCTTTTCTGCATCTTGGGGACCAATGCCGCCTGTAAGGAGGAAAGGAGTTTGCCCTTTGTAGTGTTGCAGGATGTCCCAGTCGAACTGCTTGCCGCTGCCTCCATACCCTTTGCATTTGGTCTCGAAGAGGAAGTAATCCACTTTACCTTCATACTGCTTTGTCTTCTCCAACTCTTGGGCTGATTTTACTTGAATCATCTTGATGAGTTTCGTGCCCTCTTTGAGGAGGGAACGAAGTGCCTGACATTCATCGGGCGTCTCGTCGCCGTGCAGTTGGATGAGGTCAAAGCCAAACTCCTCTTGCCGATGCTGAATATCTTCGGGGGTGGCATTGACGAACACGCCGACACGCTTGCAATGTTGGGGCAGATAGTTGGGTACATGCTCCACGTTCCGAGATGAGGGTGGAAAGAAGATGAAGCCCATCCAATCCACACATCCCAGTTCGTCTATCTGACGGATGTTGTCAGGGTCGCGCACGCCACATACTTTGATAATCATGGGGTTATTGGAGTTAATGAGTTATTGGATGACTTGGGTGATGAACTCCTTGAGGGCTGCACCTGGGTCGGCGGTCTTCATGAAGGTCTCGCCAATCAGGAAACCACGGAAGCCTGCTTCACGCAACTCTCTTACTGTCTGCGGATTGCTGATGCCGCTTTCAGAAACCAACACATAATCTTTGGGCAGTAAGGCGGCGAGACGATAGGAGTTTTCCACATCTGTATGGAACGTGCCGAGGTTGCGGTTGTTCACGCCCACCATATCGATGTTGTCGCCTACATATTCCAGTTCTGGTTCTGAGTGCACTTCGAGCAAAGTTTCCAACTGCAGTTCGTGCGCCTTCTTGGCAAGTGCCTTGCATTCGCTCTGTGTCAGATCGGCAGCGATGAGCAGCACGGCATCGGCACCAATCGCCTTGGCTTGATAGAGTTGGTACTCATCTACAATGAAGTCCTTGCGCAGAATCGGGCAGGTGACCATTGGACGGGCAGTACGTAAGAACCGCAAACTACCGCCAAAATATTTCTCATCGGTGAGGATGGAAATGGCACTCGCACCATTTTGACAATAGGAGGGAGGAATGATATCGGGCTTACCTTCTTCCTTGATCCATCCCTTCGAAGGACTCTTGCGCTTGAACTCCGCAATGATGCCAGAGGCAGATGTGGCAAGACTTTCCCGCATGGACAAATGTTGTCGGTTGTCGTCCTCCAACAGCTTCTCCACATTGCTATACAACAAAGAGGGTTCCACTTGCTTTTTCTGCTGCTCAACCTCAATGCGCTTCCAAGCAACGATTTCTTCTAATATATCCTTAGCCATTGATCTCCAGGAATTTCTTAAAGGTTGCCAATGCCTTTCCGCTTTCGAGTGATTCACGAGCCACCGCTACGGATTTTTCCATTGAGAGGTTCTTGTCCATCACGCTGAGACCGCATGCCGCGTTGGCAATCACCACGTTCTTTTGTGCTTCGTTGGCTGTGCCGTCCAATACGGAATCAAATATCTTCATTGCCTCTTCGGGTGTCTCGCCACCATAGATGTCGCTCTGTTCGATATACTTCAAACCCAAGTCAACAGGGGTGAGCACCTTCTCGAAGTTGTTGGTGCAAATCTTGAAACCGCTGGTCAGCGAGATTTCATCGTAACCATCGTAAGACGTGATGACACCAAAGTTGTCGCCAATCTTCTGATGCACGTTGGTGTAGAGACGAAGCTGAGCCTGATTGGCAGTACCATGCAAGGAGTTCTTCGGATGGCAAGGATTGACGAGAGGACCCAGCAGGTTGAAGCAAGTAGGAACGCCCAAAGCCTTGCGGGTAGGGCCTACAAACTTCATGCCGTAAGCGAAAAGAGGAGCGTGGAAGTAGCAGATGTTTGCCTCATCGAGAGAACGTTTCTGTTGGTCGATGTCGTCTGTGAACTTCACGCCGTGTCCCTGCAACACATTGCTGGCGCCACTTACAGAAGAAGAACCGCCGTTGCCGTGCTTGGTCACCTTGTAACCTGCACCAGCAATGACAAAAGCAGAGCAAGTGGAGATGTTGAAGGTGTTCTTGCCGTCGCCACCAGTTCCCACAATGTCCAGCGTGTTGTACTCGCTGAAATCCATGTACTTGCCCGTTTCGAGCAATCCCTGACGGAAGCCCAAAAGTTCATCAACGGTCACGCCGCGTGTCTGCATCGCCATCAGCAAGGCGGCAATCTGTTGTACATTATATTTTTCCTCAACGATGTTGAGCATGATTTGGTGGGTGTCTTCCTGTGAGAGTGTTTGCCCATCAATCAGTTGTAAGAGATACTGTTTCATTTTGTTTTAGTGTTTAAGCCAGTTATTGATGATTGTTTTACCTTCTTTTGTGAGTACGCTTTCGGGGTGGTACTGAATGCCGCGGATGTCGTATTCCTTATGGCGCATGGACATGATGAAGCCTTCATCCGACACACTCGTCACTTCAAGACAAGCGGGCAGCCCTTCTGTGTCCACCACCCATGAGTGATAGCGTCCCACCTCAATCTTCTCAGGAAGTCCCTCGAAGAGATAGTCCTTGACGGTGATGGTGGTTGGTGTTGCCACGCCATGATAGACTTCGCTCAGGTTTGTCAGATGTCCGCCAAAACTTTCTCCGATGGCTTGATGTCCGAGACACACACCCAGAATCGGTTTCTTGCCAGCGTATGACTTGATAACATCAAGCAGAAGACCTGCTTCACAAGGGATGCCAGGACCTGGAGAGAGGATGATTTTGTCGAAAGCCTCCAGTTGTTCCATCTTGAACAGGTCGTTGCGATACACTGTCACTTCTGCACCCAGTTCCTTGACGAGATGACTCAGATTATAAGTAAACGAGTCATAGTTATCGATAATTACTACTTTCATAATGTTTCTGCGATTGAGATGGCTTTCCGTAAAGCCCCAAGTTTGTTATTCACTTCCTGCAATTCATACTCCACATTGCTTTTTGCTACAATGCCGCCACCTGCTTGGAACCACAGCTCGTTGTTACGACTGACGAAGGTGCGGATGGTGATGGCTTGGTTGAGGCTGCCGTCAAATCCGATGCTGCCCACACAGCCTCCATAAGCACCACGATTGTGTGGCTCATACTCTGAGATGAGTTGCATTGCCCTCACTTTCGGCGCACCCGACAACGTGCCAGCAGGGAAGGTGTCGATAAATGCTTTCACGGGGTCAGCCCCTTCATTCAATTCGCCACTCACGCGTGACACCAAATGGATGACGTGGCTGTAGAACTGCATGTCCTTATAGAAGTCCACCTTCACATCGTGGCAGTTGCGGCTGAGGTCATTTCTAGCCAAATCCACGAGCATCACGTGCTCTGCATTCTCTTTCGGATCGTTCTTCAGATAGAGTGCATTCTGCTTATCCTGTTCTGCATCCCCTGTGCGTTTAGTCGTTCCTGCAATGGGGTCGATGTAAGCCCGTCCTTCCTCGATTCTGCAATGTGTTTCTGGGGATGAACCAAAGATGCGGAATCCGCCAAAGTCCATGTAGAACAAATAAGGTGAAGGGTTGATGCTTCTCAAGGCACGATAGAGTTTGAAATCATCGCCCTCATACTTCTGCTTGAATCGGCGTGAGAGCACAATCTGGAACACATCGCCACGCAGACAATGCTTGATGCCTCGACGGATATTTTCACGATGCTCATCATCGGTCAATGTTGACCAATAATCGCCCACAGGCTTGAAGCCATATTTCTGATAGGGACGGTTGTTCACGTCGTGTTCCAACTGGTTGAGGTCATCTTCCTCACCTTCCTCGAGCAATTCAATAAGCTTCAACTCATTCTTAAAGTGGTCGAAAACGATAAAATCTTTGTAGAGGATGTATTCGAGGTCGGGCGCATCGTTCAGGTCTTGCGTCTCGTCCTTCACGTCAATGTGCTCGAAGTAGCGAACGGCATTGAAAGTCGTGTAACCAAAGATGCCGCAATCACTCTTATCTTCACCCTTGATGTTGAAGCTCTGAAGGAATTCGTTGATCAGCTTGGCAGTGTCGTATTCGTCTGTGATGGGCTTTCGTGTCTCGTTGCCATAGGGAAACTTCATCACGCCCATACCATGCTCCACCGATACGCTGGCGATGGGATGCACGCAGATGAACGAACGACTGTTCTTGCCATCATGATAGTCGGAACTCTCCATCAAGGCGCTCTGAGGATAAGCGTCGCGAACACGCATATACACGCTGACAGGTGTGTTCAGGTCGCCCAATATCTTTTTGGATGCTGTATGATAAGTAAACATATTAGTCGAGTTTGATTTCTGATTGATGTTTGAGATAGGTGTCTAAGTCTTTGTCGCCTCGTCCGCTGACTGTGAGCACCACTACCGTGTCTTTGGTGAACTGGTCCTTCACTTTTGGCAACAATGCCAAAGCATGTGCGCTTTCAAGAGCTGGGATGATACCCTCCATGCGAGTCAGCTCAAAAGCGGCACGCAGCGCCTCGTCGTCGTTGGCTGGAAGCACTTGTGCACGTCCTGTCTCGTAGAGGTTGCAATGGATGGGACCAGTACCTGGATAATCAAGACCAGCAGAGATGGAGTAAGGTTCGATGATTTGACCATCATCTGTCTGCATCAGCTTGATACGACTGCCGTGCAGGATACCCACGGTACCTACTTGCATACTGGCTGCCGTCTGTCCTGAATCAATACCAAGACCGCCTGCCTCGCCGAGAATGATCTTCACACGCTCGTCGTCGATGTAGTGATAAATGGTGCCAGCAGCGTTTGAACCGCCACCCACACAAGCCATCAGATAGTCAGGATAATCGCGACCAATCTTCTCTTGCAATTGCCACTTGATTTCCTCTGAGATGACAGATTGCAGACGAGCCACCATGTCGGGGTAAGGGTGAGGTCCGACGGTGCTACCTATTATATAAAATGTGTCAGCAGGGTGACAGCACCAGTCACGAATTGCTTCGTTGGTGGCATCCTTCAAGGTCTTGTTGCCACTCTCCACAGGCACGACTGTTGCACCCAACATCTTCATACGTTCCACGTTCACATGCTGACGCTGTACGTCCAATGCACCTTGATACACCGTGCAAGGCATATTCATCAGCGCACAAGCAGTAGCGGTAGCCACGCCGTGCTGACCAGCACCCGTCTCAGCAATGATGCGCTTCTTGCCCAACTTCTTGGCAAGAAGAATCTGGCCCAGCGCATTGTTGATTTTGTGGGCACCTGTGTGGTTGAGGTCTTCACGTTTCAGGTACAGCTGGCAGCAGTACTTCTCACTCATGCGCTTGGCAAAATAGAGTGGGGAAGGACGTCCCACATAATCTTTCAGCAGAGCGTAATACTCTTTCTTGAATTCTTCACTCTCCAAGATAGGCAGGTATGCCTTCTTCAAATCCTCCACCGTCTTGTAGAGAATCTCTGGAATGTACGCTCCTCCGAACTGTCCGTAGAAGCCGTTTTCATCTACTTGATATGTCATATTGTTTACGATTTGTTTTTCTGATAAAAATTAAAAGAGCCTATCGCAAGTACGACAGGCTCTTTTGTTCTACGCATTTATGTTTGTTCGCATAGGGGAATGACCATTTGACTTACGATTTTTTGAATCCCAAGCTACGCCACCACCAATATGCGTTGAATGTTTGTGTCATTTTCTTTATGTTTTTGAACTTTGCCCAATAATCTGGAACTGAATTCGAGTGCAAAGTAACAAATTTCATTTCAAACCACAAAACATTTTCCAAAGAAATTTATTTTTCGAGCTTTTTTTTTCATGAAACGCCCTAATATTCTTAATCGGTGTTAACGCTTTTGGATGATTTGTTAAACTAAATCAAAGAGAGGAAAAAATAGGGGAGAAATGTTTTGTGGTCACGCTAAAATATAGTTATTTTGCGCTCGAATTTGAAAAATCAAGAATTAACAATAACTAAATTTATAACAAACAAACTATGAAGCAGACAACTAAAAGATTCTATGGCACACTCATAGGTGTGGCCTTTCTTTCAGGATTGACGGGAGCTTTTGCTTATTCCATCTCTCAGAAGTCGGTTGATAAGGTTTTTCCTTCTTTCTCGTTCACAGAGCCAAAGAAGGCACAAGAACCTGCAAGTAGTGTGATGCAACTCTCGACTGCAGCATCGCCAGCTGCTCAGCCAGTGGATTTGACTGAGGCTGCAGAGAAGGCTTGCAATGCTGTTGTATATATTAAAGTGGTGCAGAAGGGGCGTCAGCAGACCATTGAATATCGTGACCCATTTGAAGATTTCTTTGGTGACTTCTTCGGTCGTGGTGGTGGCGGCACTCAGCGTCATCAAGTGGAGACTCCAAAGCGGGAGGCTGCTGGTTCGGGTGTGATCATCTCAAACGATGGCTATATCGTGACCAACAACCACGTGGTGGAAAATGCTGATGAAATCACTATCACGCTGAATGACAACCGCGAGTTCAAGGCAACGGTTATCGGTACGGATGCTGACACCGACTTGGCTCTGTTGAAGATTGACGCTTCAGGACTTCCTGCTATCGTGATTGGCGACTCTGACCAGCTGAAGGTGGGTGAATGGGTGTTGGCTGTGGGCAATCCGTTTAATCTGACTTCGACAGTGACCGCTGGTATTGTGTCGGCTAAGGCTCGTGGCATTGGTGCACACAAGAATGGTATTGAGTCATTCATCCAGACAGATGCTGCCATCAATCAGGGTAACTCTGGTGGTGCGCTGGTGAATACACGTGGCGAACTGGTGGGCATCAATGCGATGCTGTATTCACAGACAGGTTCATTCACAGGTTATGGTTTTGCCATCCCTACTACTATTATGAAGAAAGTGGTGAGCGACTTGCAGACTTATGGAACGGTACAACGTGCGATGATTGGTATCAGCGGTATGACACTCCACGATTATATCGATGCCAAGAAGCGTGATGACGAGAAGTTCTCTGCTGACTTCGGCACAGTGGATGGTGTCTATGTGGCAGAAGTGACGGACGATGGTGCAGCAGCAGATGCAGGTCTCAAGAGTGGTGACGTGATTGTGTCGGTGGATGGAAAGAAGATTACGAAGATGTCGGAATTGCAGGAAGCCACCACGAAGTATCGTCCTGGTGACAAGGCACAAATTGGTTACATTCGTGACAAGAAGGAAAAGACAGCAACCATCACCTTCCGCAATGCGAAGGGCAACACCAAACTGGTCAATGGAAATGTCAAGCTGGACACGCTGGGTGCAGAGTTCAAGGAACTGACCGAGAACCAGCAGAAGACGCTGAACCTCTCTTATGGTGTGCAGGTGACAAAACTGAAGAGCGGCTATCTGAAGGATGCTGGTGTGCCTGAAGGTTTCATCATCCTGAAGGCAAACAACCAGAACATCAAGACGGTTGCTGATATGGAATCAGCCTTCAAATCGGCACAGGGAAGCGATGAACAGACCCTCTGGATTTGGGGTAAGACTCCTGCTGGCAGAGCGATGTCATTTGCGGTATACCTTGGCGAATAATTGGTCGAAATGTTAAAAAATGAGGGATTTGAAGATTTTTTTCTTCAAATCCTTTGTTTTTATATTTAGAATGTATTACCTTTGCCCATAGAACATAACGAAAGCCGTCTGATTCGGTGAGAGAATCGAACAAAAAGGGACAGCTGACGTAAACATACAGCCGGGGTACAGGATCGATCGGGATACTCATCAAATTATATACTGAAACCGAGATGATTTTACCGTTCCAATGGCGGGCCACAACCCAGAAGTCGCCATGTCGTCGAGCATGGGGTTTCGGCATCTGGAAACCATAGAGTCGGTGGATTACAAAGGTCGGTAAATACTCAAATCTTATCACGTCGGAGTTTCATCACATCTCCTCCCGGCTATTTATAAAGGGTGGACTTATTCATTTAAGTCCACCCTTTACAAGGAAAGTTGCCGGAGTGGTCGATCGGGCCGCACTCGAAATGCGGTGAACGGGTAACTGTTCCGGGGGTTCGAATCCCTCACTTTCCGCTAGAAAAGTGAAGGAAAGCTGCAAAGCAATCCCTCACTTTCCGCTGAAAGGATTGCGAGCAAGCAATCCTTTTGTATTTAAAACGTCATTCTCACTTTGAAGCGGATGCCCCAACGGTTGGTGTTGGGGTCGTGACGATAGGTGATGCGACGAACATAATCAATTTCAACTAACTTGAAGATGTTGTGAATGCCGACACGCCATTCGATGTATGGGGTGCGTTCATTCATGCGGACGGTGTTCTGTTCGTAAGTTCCGTCGGCTTGGAAGTGACCAGGGAAGTAAAAGAGGTCGGGGTCAGAGTAGTTGAGAGTGGCTGGATTGTTCTTATCGGTGAGCTGTCCCCACAGCACATTGACGCCTACGCATTCACGCCATTTGAGTTTGTGGATGAGCGGAATGCGGTTGAGCAGCCATCCGTTCAGGTCCCACTCCACAAACATTGAGGCATAGCGGTCGTTGAGGAACTCGAGGTTGGAGATGAGGTAGAAAGTGTTGTCCTCGATGATGTAGGAGGCGTTGGCAGCAGGATGGATGAGGAGCGGGAATGGCACTTTGTTCCATTGTGCACCCGCCTTGATATCAGTGTCAATCTTGCCAAACTGACCTAACCAGAGACGTTTGTAAAGTCCCAGTTCTGTGAGGTTGTAGTTGTATTGACCCCCTAAGAATCCATTGATGCCTCGGGTGTAGCTGAGGGAAAGGATGGGGGCGTCGTGATTCACCTTGATGCGACGTTGCTTGGTGTTGACATAAGTTACATTAGGCTCGTAAGTCACACCAACCTTGAACTGGGCGGTAGTGATGCCTGAGAGCCATTTTGTTGGGTCGTTGACAGGTTTGCCAACACCATCCAGCCGCTGATAGAACAATGCATCAACAGGATGATTCCGAGTGCGAGTGAACTGTGCATAAAGTTTGACACCTGTTTCCAGCTCTCGGGTGTAGTCAATGTGCAATTCGCGTGCATGGTGGTATTGATCCACTTTTGAAGCATGGAAAGCGGTGAACATATTGTCCTTGTCGGTAGGCACATATTTGTCGAAGGGCGAAATGACATCATCCCACCAATAGACCGACAAATTGTGTTGTGGGAACTCGCGTGGCAAGTAGGCTTTCTTGTTAAAGGAGTAGGTGAGTTGTCCCTTCCAATAGACGTTGTGGGTCTTGGTGCCATAAGCGACATAGCCGTTGACAAAAAGGTGAGGGGAGAGGTTGGCGGTCGTGAGTGCTGAGGCACGGAAACGCAAACCGTCATAGTGGTTGGCTGAGATGATGGTGTTGACAGGACCAATATCCACGTAATTGGGATGGAGTGAGTCGCCTGTCTCCACGAAGTTCTCCACCAATGCCTTGAAGCCGAAAAGGAAGATAGAGAAACCCTTGATGTGGGTGAGACGGTCAAGGAAACTGTCCATCTTCCCCTCAGACGAAGAGAGTTTCACTTGGCGATATTCATTCCAGAAATCTTCGTCGTGCATGGAGGCATCAGGTTCTCGCAAGGTGTTTCCCTTGATGTTCTTGAACAAGGAACGAGGAATCTCCTCAAAGCTCACGTTGCTCATTCGGGTCACTCGTTGCACCTGGAACTTACCCAGCCACTTGGTGAGTTGCAATTCCACCAGCATGTCGTTGGTGGCAGCAATACGATCGCCTGATTCCAGCTCGGTGAAGTCTTGTGAAATCATCATGTTCTCCACAAAGTTCACATCGCTGCGACGGGGGATAGTGAGTTCCACACGACGTACTTGAAAAGTGGAGTCGGGGGTTAGCAGAATGTACAAATGTCCTGAAAATCCAAAGTCCTGCTGGTTGTTCGGCAGGAATCCCACATCCACTACTTTGTCCTGCTCGATGAAGAGGGTGTCTTGCAGGTAATAGCGATAGAAGGAAATCGCATTGTCAGCAATAGGAGAACGGAAGGGATATTGGAGAAGTCGGCACTCATTCTGGTAAATGTCCACATCGGTGAAGACATCCTTCAGGGTGGTGGTGAAGATTTCACCCGTATTCACCAACTCCGTCACACCTTTGTTGCTTTCACCCTTGATGACCTGCTTTTCCGATTTGGGGTCTTTGCGATAGAATACATCTGCCAGCGTTTCATCGACCGTCAGTGGCAAGATGAGTTTACCCGTCTGTGGAGAGCGTTCCACGTGGTCCTTCAGAAAAGCGAATCGCTTGTATTCCCCTTCGTCAAACACTTTGTCACTCACCTCATTGAGTGAGAAAGTCATCTTCTCGTATTTGGTATAGGTGAAGAAATCTTTGGCATGAAGGTCGCTCTGTTTTTTGTTGGCAATCACCTTCTTCATCAGTTCCACTGCAGGGTTGTTCTTGCGGCTGTAGCGTGCTCGTTTCGTGGTGACAGTCACACCTGTCAGCGTCTTGGTGTCAGGCACCAGTTTCACAGTGATGTCTTTGTTCTTGCCAAAATCC
Source organism: uncultured Bacteroidales bacterium (assembly GCA_902768125.1). Classification (GTDB taxonomy): domain Bacteria; phylum Bacteroidota; class Bacteroidia; order Bacteroidales; family Bacteroidaceae; genus Minthosoma. The sequence continues at coordinate 16,275 of CACXKA010000024.1, forward strand.
TTCAGGCGAATCGTCTGTGTCTGATAACCCAAGGAGGAGATGCTCAATTCTTTCCAAGTGCTGTCCTCCTTGATGACAAAGCGTCCCTCCTCATCTGTCTGCTCACCCACGTTCTTGCCATCGTAATAGACATTCACGAAGTCAAGCGCCTCGCGAGTCTTGCTGTCGATGACACGTCCCGTCACCTGTGCCTGCATCGAGCAGCACAGCATCATGAGTAATATGCCTAAGACGGCTTTCTTCATTCCTGATGGATCACCTCCAATAATTCTCTTATATTATATATAATGTGTGTGGGCACAGATTCGTCCACTGTCTCGTTTCCCCAACCAACACCTTTCATCCATACAGTCTGGCAGCCAATCTGTGTGGCTGGCACGATGTCTTTGGAGAAACTGTCACCCACCACGAGGATATCTTTGGCAGGCAGTTCTTCTTCAGTCTTTCCCATCACTTCCCTCAGGGCATCCACACCCAATTGGAAAATCTTGGGGTCGGGCTTTCTCACGCCCATCACAGCGCTCTCAATCACTCGTTGGAAATACTCCAGACGGAAATCCTTTAAGATAGTTTCGATGTTGCCATAGAAGTTGCTGACCAATACCAATGGATATTTCTTTGCCAACGTCTCAATGACAGGACGGCTCTGCTTCAATACCTTCAGCACATACTGATAGCAATAGTTTGCCACAGCGTCGCTCTTCTCTTTCCTTTCTGCCTCCGACACTTGCCAAACGCCTCTTTCTTGCAAGTCCTTCGTCTCAATGTCACACTTGATGGTGAGCAGGTTGTGGAAGTTGTGATGAGGCTGAATGTATGGATGCTTGCCTAATGCCCGTTCTGCTACCACATAGCTGGTTCGAAACTCCTCCTTGCTCGCAGGAATGCCCATGTGCTGGTATCCTTCCCACAACACTTCGCTCCAATGCTGTGCATTGGTGTCAATGGTGCCTCCGTAGTCAAATATAATCGCTTGAACCATACTTACAGTTTGCTGTTTAGTTGTTTGCAGAATCCCTCATGCGTGTGTCGCATATAAAAATATATCGAAGTCATCACCACGATTTCAAACGCTAGATAGAGCCAAGGGAGGTCCATGAGACAAGACACATAAAATGCGATGGCACGTGTGTTGAACGTAAGGATGTTCGCCCATTTCATCATAGGCAGGCTCAACAGACGGAACTCATCACGGAAGGCCTGTGGCACCTTATCCACAGAACCATATCTTTCTTGAAGATTCTTCCAGAGTTGTTGGAACTGAGGTGTCTGCTTTTCCTGACTCCGTGTATAGTTGATATAGGTGATCAGGAACAACTTGTAGATGACATTTCCCTTCCAAGGTGTTTCCTGATAGATGCGTCGCTGTTGGGCAGCGTTATCCAGTTCGCTTCCTTCCTTGCTCTTCAAGAAAAAGAGGTGAATCTGACGGTAGTAGTCGGAAAGTCCGCATTGACGAGCATGACAGACAATGCCAGAGAACCAGGCGAAGGCGTAGAAGACAAGAGTGGCAATAATGCTGTTGCGCGTGTTGTCCTCGATGCCCAACCATTCAAATTCAAGATGGTGGTGAAAGTAGAAACGGAGGGTCAATGCATGATAGAGGGCAAAGAACCACACGTCCCCAGCGGCACCATCGAGGATGCGTCCCAACTGCGTCTTCTTACCCGTCATACGAGCCAATTGCCCGTCTGCGCTATCGTAGAAATTTGCCCAGGCTAACAGGAGGACACCCACGATGTTGTAGAGGAGTCCTTCCATCCCTTCCGTACGGAAACTACCATGAACAAAGAAGTAGGCAGATGCCACACCAATGATCATTGATAGGATGGTGACAGTATTGGGATGCACGTTCAATGCATCGAAGAATCGTGCCCATTGGTATCCGATGGGACGCGTCCACACTGTGTCTAACCACTCCTCTGTGTCATTCGATTTCAGGGTCTGTTGTATCTCTTCTTTCATTGGATGATTCTTTGTGCAATGGCTGTTGCTGCTTCCTCTCGACAACTGGAGAAACTTGGGAAATCGTTGAAGTCGATAAACCAGAATTCACCTTGCTCATCAATAATGGCATCACCACCATAGATGGGCACTTGAATCCGTTTTGCGATCAAGTCAGCATAATACTTGATTCTATCAGCATGAACAGGATATCCCTTCTCCTTGCCGTTCACTTTTTCCAAACCAAACTTCGAATGTCCCTGACTGGCGTAATTCCATTGGAAGAAATCTGTGCCTTCCACACCATAAAACTTGATGAGGTCACCAGCCTTGTGCTCCTGCACCAACCAAAGGTTCACTTCTCTCTCTTCCATTTTCTTGAAAGCCGCATTAAATTCCTCTTTCGTGGAACAATAGAGGGTGTCTTCAGCCACAGTGGCGCTACCATCACTATTTTTTAACCACAAGGGAAGGATGATGTTTTCTTTCTGACCAGCCGAACAAAACAACAAATCACGTTGCTTTCCAATCAGAAATTCAGGTTGTGGAACACCTGCCTCCAACAGATGTGTTGCCACTGATGCCTTGTTGGTGCAAGTGAGAATGCCGTTGATGCTGTTGACGAACTTCTGTTGTGTCGTCAGGTCTGTTTCCTTTTCCAACATGAAGAGTGAGAAGATATCTCTTGCCATACTGAACACACGTTCGTAAGGTGTATAGTCGAATCCCACCATATCACTTTCGTGGATGCTCTCCACTTCGTGTCCAATCGCCTTCAGTTCGTCTTTGACAGCGGTGAAGATGGCGGCATCATTTCCTGCCAGATTGGGGGAATATTTAAGTCCTCTGCTGATTCCTAAGATTTTCATACGGGTGTGGTTTGTTCAGTGGTTTCAGAAATGGGGAGTTTGTTGCCCACCTTCATCAATAGCAATCCGATAGCTGTCCAGAAGAGTTCGCGTACCCGACAGATGATGCTGACAAACATACCAATGTCAGCAGTCATACCCATCTGGGCAACTGACATCGCAAAACCTCCCTCGCGACCACCCAACTGAAGGGGTAGGAAGAAAAGAAGGTTGGCGAAGAGACTCGTAAAAGAAAGAATTAGGAAAGCGTACACGAAGGTAAGCCCTCCACCTGTCCCTGCCTCAAAGAGCAACAGCATGAAATAGATTTCAAGACTTTGCAGGATGCGCCCAATGAATTCGAGGGCAAAACTGCCAAAGAAACTACGCTGGTTCTGCGATTGGAGTTGAGAGATCTGGCGGTCTATTTTCATGAGGTCTTCCTGATGACTTTCTGCAAACTGGCGTCCCCATTTCTTGCAACCTGGAATGTGGCTGATAAAACGGATGAGTTTGACCACCATTCCATTCTTGTAGCCTCGCATGAAGAGGTAGATGCCCGCTCCACAAAAACAAGTCATGAAGAGGAGTACGATACCCATTCCCACGTTGATGGGGAGGATGCCAAACGCAGCCAATACAAGATAGACAGCGATACTGGTTGTCCAGAACCAGAAGTGGGCGAAGATATGCATCATGGCAAAGAGCAGCACGCTGGAGGTGGCTCGCTGGGTGCCGATATACGGCTTCAGCTCCATGATCTTATAGGGTTCTCCACCCATCAATCCTGCTGGTGTGGCATAGTTGAGGGCAAATCCTGTGATGGTGAGTTTCAGAATCTTCCAAAAGGGGATAGGACAATCGCCTGACCCGCGGATGATGATGCGCCAAGTCCAGGCATTCATCATATAGAGGAATATCCAAAGTCCCAAGATGGCGAAGAGCCAATAGCCTGCATGACAAATGTCTGCCCACAATTGGGTAAACGACACCTTGAACGTGAACAGCATCACGATGACTGCGACGAGTCCAAAGGCAAAGAAGATATTTCTAGTCTTGGATTTCATGCGTGAGAAACCAAAAACTCCTTTAGTTCTCTTCCTCTACTTGGTCGAGTTTCAGTTTGTCTGAGTCATCACGTTTTGCCACATACTGCTTCTGCAGGGGATTGACGCGCTCCTTGTCAAAACGCACACGATTACGTGCCACATCAACAGCTGTATAGATGGCCTGACGGAAAGGTTGTTCGTCTTCGAGCAGGTTCTTGCCGGCAAGGTCGTAGCTGACGCCAATGGCTGGTGCTGTACGAAGCACTGGAAGACCAGCTGTGTAGTTGATTCCCTCATTTTGGGCAATCGACTTGAAGGCTGACACGCCCTGGTCGTAGTACATGGCGAGGACAGCATCGAAGTGGTTGTGATTACCCGTTCCAAAGAACTCGTCAGCAGCGTATGGACCTACACAACGCACACCACGCTTGAAGAGTTCGTCGATGATGGGGACGATGATTTCCTGCTCTTCCTTGCCGTCAGCATGTGGGTTGAGTGCGAGAACGGCAATGCGAGGATTGTCGATGAAGAAGTCGCGCTTCAACGTGTTGTGCAGCATGACCAGACGTTCTGCAAGGGAATTCTTGGTGATGTGCGCAGGAATCTCAGACACAGGCATCTTGTCTGTTGCCAAAGCAATGCGTAACCTGTCAGCAATGAAAAGCTTGATGGCTTTCTGACCTTCGCCGACCATTTCTTCAATGTAAGTCGTCTGACCTTTGAAGGCTTTTCCATCAACACGTTTGATGGTGGCATTGTTGAGTGGGGTGGTGACCAATGCGGCAATCTTCCCATCTCTCAGGTCCATCAACGCTTTGTCGAGCGAGGTGAGGGCAGCTTGTCCTGCTTCCTCTGTCGCTTGTCCAAACTCAATTTTCTGCTCATCTTCACCAAAGCAGTTCACCATATTGAGATGACCGTCTTTTGCCATCTCAGCCGATTCAACCACTTGGAAACTTGTCTCACTTCCCAAAGTCTTGCGATGGTAGGTCGCCACCTTGGGAGAACCGTAGATAACGGGTGTGCAGATGGAAAACATTTCCTCTGCTGCAAATGTATTCAGTATCAGTTCATAGCCGATACCATTGATATCACCTTGTGTGATTCCTATTTTAATTCTTTCCATAATTCAAATTAAATCTCAAATCTCTTATCGTATCTTTAGCACGCTTGGCTTGCCAAGAAACCTCAAATCTCCAATCTCAAACCTCAAATCTCAAACCTCCAACCTACTCTTTTGTTATTTCCAACGTATATAACGCAGCCTCCAACCTTCTGAGCATCGTGCGTTTCATCTTGTCGGGTGCATAGACAAAACCTTCAACCACAATGACACGATTGTTTTTCTCATCCAATCTCGTATGACTGACGAAGGGACCACCCATCGCATCGTTGCGCATCTCCCAAAGCCCACGTGCTTCCATCGCGAATTCACCATTCACAGTGATATTCTTGGTCCACACGAACTCAGGATTCGTCTGCATCCATTGATTGGGTTTCTCACCAGGGATGTTACGCTTCATGATGGTGTCGCGCAGGGCAATATAGGGACCCTTCGTGAACATCTTCTCGCTCACGTATGGCAAGGAGTAGATGCAGATGTTCTGAATGGAGGAGAGTCCATCGTCACTTGCCCAGATGAAATCTTCACCCACCTTCATTTTCTTGACATCGACGGGGATGTAAAACTCGCAGCCAAACATTTCCTTCACCTGCTTTGCAAACTTGATGTTGTGCTGGAAATACAGGTCGTTGGCAGTACGGTTGATTTCCTCACTGGTGATCAGTCCTTCGATGCCTTTGGCGTGTTCTGTGATATACACAGATGCCTCCACCTGATTGGGTGCATGAAGCGTGAGAATCATCTGTGGCGTGGAATGCACGTCTTTCTCCACCGTCATCTTCGCCATCGTGTATTCCTTGCCAATCTGAATGCGGAAGATATTGCGGAACAGGTTCGTGATGTGGTCGTAGTGTGCCTCTGTGATGTGGCTCTTGTGAAACTGTGGCTCTTGTTGAGGAAGACCCAACAAGGGCTTGTCGAGGATACGCTGCAGGGCAGCACCTGCATAGCCGTTCCACACGCTGTCATCTGCCACCACCATCACCTCATACGGATTGCCTGACGAGACAGGAGTGAGCAAACTGGCACTTCTGCGACGACGCCCATTCTTGGTGGGGTTGTCACAAGCGGCAAAGGCACAGGCAATGAGTAAAAGTATTGCTATAATTCTGAATTTCATGTTGGTTGGTTTACGAGTTATCGTTTCGATGATAAAAGTCCACAGGCAGCCCAGATGTCTTGTCCTCTTGAGGCTCTGATTGTGGTGGGAATGCCGTGATTGTTCAGGTAGTCGCGAAAGTGTTCCATCGTGTCCATCTCCACTTCTTTCAAGGGCACTTCAGGCACTCGATGCCAACGGATGAGGTTCACGCGGCAGTTGAGTCCACGTAGCAACTTGGTCAGTTCCTTCGCATGCAGGGGCGTGTCGTTGGTGCCACCAAACATCGTGTATTCGAAGGTGATGCGTCTTTGATGACTCCAGTCGTATTCCTTCAGCAGTGCCACGATGTCGGCAATGGCGAATTGTTTCTCTGCTGGCATCAGTTGCAGGCGTTGCTCGTGGATGGGGGAGTGGAGCGACACAGCAACGTGGCATTCACTCTCATCCAACAGCCTCTGCATGTTGCTCTTCAATCCCACCGTCGAGATGGTGATGCGATGCGGACTCCAAGCCCAGCCATAATCGGCTGTCAGAATCTCTGTCGATTTCAATACGTTGTCAAGATTGTCGAGTGGTTCCCCTTGTCCCATATAGACGATGTTGGTCAGGGGCGTCTTTCCCTCCTCTGCGACCAACAGGTCCACGCTGTAGATTTGGTTGAGGATGTCCCTCACTGACAGGTTGCCCTGCCAACCCTGCTTGCCTGTCTGACAAAAGAGGCAGTTCATCTTGCAGCCCACCTGACAACTCACGCACAACGTGGCACGTTCGCCATCAGGAATATAGACCGTCTCCACAAACTTTCCCTCTTCTGTGGGAAAAAGGTACTTCACCGTTCCGTCCTTGCTTTGGCAAGTCTCGACGGGAGCCATGCACCCCACACAAAACAACGAATCCAACTTCTCGCGGTTTGCCTTGGAGAGGTTGGTCATTTCGTCGATGGTATGCACATGCTTGCCATAAATCCACTGTGCCATTTGTTTGGCTGTGAATTTAGGCATAGAGAGTTGCAGGCACACGTCCTGCAACTCCTCTAATGTCATACCTAATAGTGAGGTCTTATTCATCTTGTGATTGACTTACATGCCGGATGGCGAAAATCGCCCAGCGCATGGGCTGGTTACCATGCGAAGAGTGGGTACTTCTTCATGGTCTCGTTCACCTCACCACGTACCTTTGCAATGACTGCCTCGTTTTCTGGGTCGTTGAGCACTTCCTCAATCCATGCAGCGATCTGCACCATGAGGTCTTCCTTCGCACCACGAGTGGTGATGGCAGGAGTGCCAAGACGGAAACCAGAAGTCTGGAAGGCAGAACGAGTGTCGAATGGCACCATATTCTTGTTGATGGTGATGTCAGCAGCCACCAGTGCGTTCTCTGCCACCTTACCCGTCAGGTCTGGGTACTTCGTGCGGAGGTCAACGAGCATAGAGTGGTTGTCAGTGCCACCGCTCACGATAGCAAAGCCACGCTTGGTGAGTTCGTCTGCCAACACAGCAGCGTTCTTCTTCACCTGCTTTGCATACTCCTTGAACTCAGGCTTCAAAGCCTCGCCGAATGCCACAGCCTTGGCAGCAATCACGTGCTCCAGAGGACCGCCCTGCTGTCCAGGGAATACGGCTGAGTTGAGGAGTTGAGACATCTTCTTCACCACACCCTTTGGCGTTGTGTAACCCCATGGGTTGTCGAAGTCCTTGCCCAAGAGGATGAGACCGCCACGAGGACCACGAAGGGTCTTGTGCGTGGTGGTGGTCACGATGTGAGCATACTTCACAGGGTTCTCCAGCAGACCAGCTGCGATGAGACCTGCAGGGTGAGCCATGTCAATCATCAGGAGGGCACCTACCTCGTCAGCAATCTTGCGCATGCGGGCATAATCCCATTCGCGGCTGTAGGCAGAACCACCACCAATGATGAGCTTGGGCTTGTGTTCCTTTGCCAATGCCTCCATCTCGTCGTAATCCACACGACCTGTCTCCTTGTTGAGGTTGTAGCCCACAGGCTTATAGAGGATACCAGAAGTGTTCACGAGAGAGCCGTGAGAAAGGTGACCACCGTGATCAAGGTTCAGACCCATGAACACGTCACCTGGCTTCAGCACAGCCAACAGCACGGCTGCATTAGCCTGAGCACCAGAGTGGGGCTGCACGTTGGCATATTCAGCACCAAAGAGCTGGCAAGCACGGTCGATGGCAAGCTGCTCGATTTCGTCCACCACTTGGCAACCACCATAGTAACGGTGACCAGGATAACCCTCGGCATACTTGTTGGTGCAGTAGCTGCCCATTGCTTCCATCACTTGGTCGCTCACGAAGTTCTCTGATGCGATCAATTCAATACCTTTCAGCTGACGCTGATGCTCCTTCTCGATAAGAGAGAAAATAATGTTGTCTCTTTCCATTTTAAATGATTATTGTGTTTATATTGATTTTTCCGTTTGCAAAGGTACGAAAAAAATAGCGAAAAATAAAGAGTGAAAAGTGAAAAATCTGAATTACCTGCCATTCGGATGCAAGTAACCTTGATTTTTCACTTTTCACTCCGCTGTTTGGGTGTCTTTCAACCCCTTATTTTTTCTTCACAGGTCTGATGGAACAACCTGAACAACGGCTGGAATTGTTCCATATGATGAAATCATCGCCAAAGATGACGGCGTATGCATAGCAGGGGAAATCGGCACAGAGGGTGGAGGTCCAGTATTGTCCGATATAGGGGAGATTGTGTCCGCTCATGCCTGCTGCTGGCAGGAAGATGGATTTCCCGTTAGGTCCTGTCACCTCATAGCCATTGTTTTTCCACGTCCATTTGCACTTCTCCATCAGTTCCTCAAACTCTTTCGCCGTTGGAATGTGCCAGGATGCATCCCAGAAAGGCACCTGGTGGCTTTTGGCGTAGGAGGCAGCGGCATCATCCGAAGGTTCCAGCTGTGTCTTGCCGTCTTTCGAGCCATACTTGCTGTCTGTGCAGTATTTGGTCAGCGACTTAGGACCCTTGCCATACTTGTAGGTCTGCCAACTGAACACGTGCTGTTCATTTTCAGGCACGGCTTCGTTCGATGAATAGATATTGCCCCAACTGTAATAGACGCCAAACTCGGTGGGTTTCTCCACGATGCCCATGTTGCGGTCAGCCCACAAGGTGCCGCTGGGAAGTCCCAAATCCACCGCTTTGGCAACGTAGCGTTGGGAGGATGCTGGAATCTGTGCCTGCAGGCTGGAGAGGGTGCAGGTCATCAGTGCCAGAAGGATATAGCGTAACTTTTTCATTGTTGAAATGCTTTATTGTATACTTTTGGTTTTCACTTCCTTAACACCATTCTGTTCTTGTGGAACTCCATTACCATTGGTCTTCTTTCGAGCTTCGTCAATGGTCAGGCTGATGAGTGCTTCCCATGAGGGTTTATCCTGTGTCAGCGTACTGATTTGGTAGCGGAGGCTCTCAATGAAACTGAGCAGGAAGAAACCGCCCTTCACACTACACCAAGATGCCTCACCAGGACTGGCAGCCGTAGCCCATACGTTACCACTTTGGGAGAGGAAGAGGTTGCGCAATTTGTCTGCATCGAAGCTGTTCGAAGCGCGTGAGAAGAGGGTGCTGATGCTGACGGCAGTAGGGGTTTCCTGATCCACTCGGGTGTTGCAGCAGTCGCTCAGCACGATGTTCAGTCTTGCCCCTTTGGCAGTGAAGGCATTGTAGATGTCCGTCATGGTGCTGTAGTTCTCCACCGCCTTGTCATATTCCGATGGGGAGAGGTCGATGCAAGGGAAATAATCCTTTTGGTCTTGGAAACGGAAACCATGACCAGAATAGACAAACACGGCAATGTCCTTGCTGCCAGGATGGAAATCCTTGATCGCCTTTGCCACGTTCTCCTTGTTGAAGTCCGTCTCACTGATGAGGGTTTGTTCGTAAGGCATATCCAGCACACGGGCGATATTGCGGAACTCGTTGGTCACGTTCTTGATGTCTTGCTGACACGCGATGCCAATGTCGGTCACCTCCGTGTTTGCCACCATCAGCAGGCGCAGGGTGGGTCCCTCAAACTTGGCGGGGTTGGGAGAGGCTGCCAAGATGCCTGTGTCATCCTTTCGGTTTCTGCTGACCACTTCAGCCCTGTCCTGATCGGCAATCTTCTTGGCAGCAGCCATCAGGGCTTTGTATTCGGGTTCGTTGGTCTTGTAGAACTTGCCCAGGTAGGCGGCATCCATTCCAGCGAGCAGCTTTTCCTGAAAACTGGTGGCATCGAAGTAGTCCGCAGAGTTGGTCATGTCGTAGTACATCTGTGGAGTGGGCCTCCTGTCGTTCGCATTGTAGGTCTTCCAAGCCCAGAATATCGTGGGCATGGAGCGTCCGTTCTTAGGTCTGTAGTACATGATGCCGTAGGGGTTCTCCTTGGTCAGAGGCTCCACCGCCTTCACATAGTCCGATTCCCACACGGGACCCTTGGAACCCTCGTCAGCCCTGACGATGCGCATCTTGCAATTTTCGTCGCTGAAGTAGGTCATCAAACCGATGTACTGCTTTCCATCTATAGGATGGGTGAACTGCAACTCGTAGAAAGTCTGTGCCTGTGTGGCGAGCGTTGCCAGCAACAGGGTGAGAGTCAATGCTATTTTCTTCATGGCTAATCGCTGTTTTATGTCTGTCGCCCAGTCGTGGGCTGGTTAGTTTCCGTAAAAGTCGGTGGCATCCACATCGCCAAGACCGCTGGTGACACTCTTCTCGTTCTCCTTCTTGCTCTTCTTGTCCTTCTTGGCAGGAGCGGCATTGCTGGCAGCCGTGAGGGTGCCCAAGTCGATGTAGCGGTCCAGTGTGTTGGGTCTCAGAGTCACGTTGTCGCCCTTCACCTCCAAGTCGATGCAACTCACGCCAGCCGTGAGGATGGGACGCCACTTGGTGTCGTTGTTCGCCTTGCTCACCATCACCAGCTGGTAGTCGTCACCAGACAGGTTGCTGGGCAGGATAGGGCGGAACTGCAGTTGCTTGTAGGAGCGGGTAGGGGTGAGTGACGCATCAGTCAGTTCCAAGGTCTTCACCATCTCGCCATCCTTGTAGAGCGCCACGCCAAACTTGCCAGTGAACTGACCAATCGTGCAGTTGCTCACGCGTTCCACGTTCACCTGAACGGCAGCACCCTTCTTGCCTGTGGCAGCGGTGGTCAGTCCCTTCATGCTCAGCACGCTCACCTTGTTGTTGGTGTCGGCAGATGGAGGCTGGATGCCACCAATGAAGGTGACATTCTCGTTATAGTTTTCCACCTTGCCCGTGCGACTGCCTGGGCGTGGAGGCGAAAGATTCGTGATTTCGAAGTAGCCGTTGCTCTGTCCGTTCCAGCCCCAGTTGAAGTGGAATAGTCCGTTGGTGTCGTAGCCGTCACACACGAAGCAGTGTCCGTAGTCCTCCTCATCCGTGCCGCCCATCAGCACAGGGCGACCCTCCGACAGTTCCTTCTTCAGGTAATAGACGAAGTCGGCAGGGGTGAAGGCATCGCGACGGAAGTTCACCATGTTGTTGCCATAGCCGAAATACTCCACCAACGCCTGTGCCATGTCGATGCGGCTGGCACTCGAACCCGTGGGCGAATACTCCATGTTGCAGGCAGCACCAGCATCGAACATCAGTTTGCTGATGGCAGAGTTCTGCGCCTCTTCACCGCCCGTCTTGCTGTAGGTGGGCAACATGTTGTTCCAGTCGTAAGGCGTGGTGAACGAGCAGCTCACCGTCTCCCCCTCATTGTCGTAACTATGGGTTTTGCCTGATGGCGTCTTGGGATATTCATAGAAACGCATGATCTGCACGGCACCTGTGGCAACACAGCCCGTCAGGCTCTTGTTGGGACACAAGGCATTGTAGGGGAAAGTCTGTGCGTAGCAGATATTGCCCAGCAGCGGCTTCACCTCAGGCGCCAGCGTTGAGTCATCATTCACCGCCTTCATCAGCGGACCCGACTGCAACTGTGCCAGCAGCGAGTCAGGCGTCATCGCCAAGTCGCTCAGGGCTTCCGTGTAGCCACCCAGCCAAGCCTTCATCTCAGGAGCCAGTGACTCGATGTCGAAATGACCTTCGTTGGAGTAGGCAAGAATCTTCTTCGTGCGCTTGTCAGCACTCACGATGATGAAACCCTGCTCATCCCCACGGTTGAAGATGTAGTAATAAGGGTGGTCATTCAGCGAGTCCTTTTCCACATGCGCCAGTTCAGGCTTCTTGTTTTCACCTCCACGACGCAGGGGCAGGAAGCCGACAGCGGCATCCAGTGCATCGTTCACATTCACTACATGAGAATCTTGTGCGTGTACACCCGTACACACTGAAAGAGACAGGATAGTAAAAAACGCAAATCTTTTCATTGCATGATAGTTCTTAATGGTTGGCGATGCAAAGTTACGATTTAATGACAGAAATACCAAATTTTGACCATTTTTTTATTCCGAAAATATCGAAAATGACGAAAAGAACTAAAACCTTAAATTTTTGTTCACTTTTCTTTGTTTTATACTCACTTAATCGTATCTTTGCATCATCTAACCAATTTAATCACATTCATATCAACCAAAACAACAAAACTATGAAACTATCCAAACTTTGGGTGCTTGCTGCCACCCTCATCTGCGGCGCAACTCTGTTCACTGCATGTTCAAAAGACGATGACAAGTCTAACCAGGTCGATAATCTCCCCGAAAAGATTATTGGTAAGTGGATTAACGTAGTGGATGACGGATACGATACTCCTACCAACCAAAAGATGGTGCTCACTTTCCTTTCATCGACCAAAGCACAATTCAGTCTCTCTGCTTTTAGTCCAGCAACATCAGGTTGGGTTCCTCATCAGGATTGCAATGTGACCTTCAAGGGTAACAAAGCAACAGTCACTACCCAGGCTTTCGGTATGTTATTCACATGCGAGTACACGATCCATTCTATTAGTGACAAGGAGATGGACGTGGACTATACGCAAAATTACAGTTTAAACGGACAAGTTCTGCGTGAAATCCATGGCGTGGAGCACTTCCTGCGGATGGATGTCGATTACACTCAGGAGATCCTCGGCACGTGGGAAGGTCGTAGTACAGGTGCTGAAACTTCCGAGTTTGACGATGGCGAAGACCACCGTTGGGAGTATTTAGCTGATGGCACTTTCCGCTACTACCACAAAGTAAACGGCCAATGGCAGCTCAGCAACGACGAGTATGCCAATTACTTCGTCGATGGCCATCTGCTCTGCACTCGCTGGAAGAATGTCGGCGAAGGTATGGAGGAACATCGCGAGTGGTGGGAAATCGAGAGCCTCAAGAACGGCGTGATGAAGTGGAAAGCCCTTCGTATGCGTGAAGACGGCAGCACCTACATCGCCACCTTCCAGATGAACAAGGTGCAATAACCCATCTTTTAGCAGATAACAGAGACTCTCACTCGAATAGGGTGGGAGCCTCTCTTTTTTCGGTTATCGTTCATCGGTTAGCGGTTAGCGACACCCCGCACGGCTAAACCTCCAACCGTTACAGCCTTGAACCTTGAACTTTTGAACCTTAAACTTTAACCGATGACCTTTATGTCCTGCAGAAAGCACGGAAAGCTCGGAAATATACTGGTGTCTGTCTAATTCGGTGAGAGGAAGGGTGTCTCAGTAATACCGCCATAACTTTTCGCAGCAGCTTGTAGGGCTTCTTCCGTCGTGTATTGCTGATAGAGCGTGCAGCGGGTCACGATGGTCTGTGCTGAACAGCGGTCATCAATTACACGTACCAGTGCCCAACCCTTCATGTTGTCGGTAAACTCATCATTCACTAAAGCCAGATTTCCATTTACGACGGTCATTTCACTCCACGACACTTCACGCATGCTGAACCGTACACGTGGCACACCACTCATGTCCTGTACTGCGGTATAGAGCCACAGTTTCTCGTGGAAATGCCTTTCGCCTGTCTTGATGTTGGTTATCAATGCAGCGACACCGTTTACTTCGTCTAATTGCAGCTTTATCTCTGGCAGTGTGCCATCACTCATCGGAATGCCGGGCATCAGGAATGAAGCCTGGTCATTCAGTTTGTCCACATACACCACAGGGAGTCGGTTGGCCAGTGACATGAAGTTGTTATAGGCAGTCGGACGCTGTGTGAACATCGTTTTACAATATTTCAGCATCATCCACAATGAGACGGAGTGGCGCATCTTCTGTCGCTGCACAAACTGTGGCATGGTGTTACTGCGTTTCTGGTTTGAGTTGGAAGATCGAGTAATCAATTTCCCTTGTTTCATGTAGGTGGTGACTCCTGATGTGCGGAGGCTGCCCACCAGCATCAATCCTTTACTTGTACTTTTCTTTTTCATATTAAAATCTTCTCACTAGTGTCCACTAAATAAAATTAAGAGTCAATTGACCATCATCAGCAACATACTCAGGTTCCTTGGTAAAGAGTTCCTTAATAGGAGTCTTGTCCAACAGCGAAGCGCTCAAAATTCTCAACACTTCGTAGGTACTCCTGTGCAGTTTGAGGTCGTGCTCAACAATAGCCACCATGCAATATGCAGTGATGGCAGAGTATATCTGGATTCTGACAGCAGTCTCTGTCGTACCCCAAAAGGATTTGATTTTGAGATGCTGCTTAATCCACTTAAAGAAAAGCTCTACGCGCCAACGATATTTATAAAGGAGAGCAACCTGTGTGGCAGGTATCTCCATATTGTTGGTCAGGTAGACAAATGTCTTGTTCTTGTCAGCCGCATAGTATGTGACGCGACGAAGAACAGCAGGATATTTCTGTTTGGTG
>CACXKA010000025.1 GCA_902768125.1 uncultured Bacteroidales bacterium
AATAAATAAAAATAGTTTTATATCTTTACTTGTTTTTTTATATTTTTTCTTCGGCGCCACCGGCGCAACTAAGTTAAGGTTAAAGAGTTCAATTCGAACGATTTGTGAAATTCGTGTTCAAAAAAGAAAATGATTATGGAAAAGAAGCAAAGAGCATTGGAGATTGTGGTGAAGATTGTAGTAGCTGCACTCACAGCATTTTTGACAGCATTGGGAACGACCAGTTGCATGAGACTCCTGTAACGGTTATAGGTTAAAGACGGTCAAAGGTCATAGAAGAGGCTCCCACCCTATTGAGTGAGAGTCTCTTCTTTTCGGTTAGCGGTTAGCTATTAGCGATTACTTTTCAAGCCCTTTTTCATTTTCAGGATGCGGCGCACACTCTGATTGATGCGGTCTTCGGTGATGGTTCCAGTCTCCACGGCTTTCATCACTGCATCAAAGGCTTCGATGAAATCCTTTGGACCCAGCACGATGTCCACACCTGCCTGAATGCTGCGCACAGCAGCTTCGCCACTGGAATAGTGCTGGGTGATGGCGCCCATCTCCATGCCATCGGTGATGATGATGTTCTGATAGCCCAGTTCACCACGGAGCTTGTCTTGCAGAACAACAGACGAGAGTGTAGAGGGAATGTCGGAGTTCGTCACATTAGGCACGGCAATATGAGCGGTCATGATCAACTGACAGCCCCATTGGATACCAGCCTTGAAAGTGACCATCTCGCTGTCCTTCATCTCCTCCCACGTCTTCAGCGACTGCACATAGCCTGTGTGCGAGTCGTTCTGAGTGTCTCCATGACCAGGGAAATGCTTGACGCATCCCACGATTCCGGCATCCTTCAAGCCCTGCAGATAGTTGGTCACCATCGGGGCAGCCACCTGAGGATCGTCTGAGAACGCACGGGCGCCAATGATGATGTTGTCGGGGTTCGTGTTCACGTCTGCCACAGGTGCAAAGTCAATGTCGAAGCCATACTTGCTCAGATAGGTGCCTATCACGTTGCCTGCATGATAAGCGTTTTTCGGGTCGCCCGTCTTGCCAATATCACCCATCGGACCAATCACCTCCACGTCGAAGTTCGGGTTCTGAGCAATGCGGGCAACACGACCGCCTTCCTCATCGATGCACAGCACGGGCTGTCCCTTGAGTTTCCGAATGTCTGAGATGATCTGTGCCAACTGTTTCTCATCATCAATGTTCCAAGCATAGAGGATGACACCGCCCACAGGGTACTGCTCATTCACGCGCTTCATTTCATCCGTCACTTCCTGCAGAGGGTCTATCTGCAAGTCATCATAAGAATTCCACTCTATCGAGGGAGCGAGCGTCTCTGGACGAACGTAGAACATCTGTCCCACCTTTTCGCGCAGCGTCATTTGTCGGAGTTGTTCTTCCACCTCATTTGATGAACCAGAGGATGAGTCATCGTCCGAACATGATGTGAATAAAAGTGTGCCACAGGCAAGGATGGCGGCGAGCATCCATAACTTTGATTGTTTCATAGTTTGTAGTTTGGGTATGTTTTAATTATAAATTTAGGTTTCTTGGGCAAAGGTACAACTTTCTTCCCCACTCCTCCAAATATTTTACTGATTAATTTTAAAGGTTAGCGGTTAGAGGTTAGCGATTAGCGAATAGTTTACGGTTTACAGTTTACGGTTCACAATTGTTTATTTGACCACAAATAACACGAACCTTTAGCTCGACGGAGTCAATCGTACGAATTGGTTTAGATTCCGAAAAAGACTAAAATAACAAAAACTACGAAAATCCTTGGAGGTGCTGCTGGCTCTACGAGCACTCATTCTAAGTTATCGTTCAAGTTCTGTTCAAACGAGCTCAACAGTCCTTGCCCGACAACTCAGAATAGCCTACAGCTGGCAGCACTTCCAAGAAAAACAGAGAAAAACAGACGTCAGGATGTCTGCCCTATCCACTTTTGTTATGCATTCACACCGAGAATAGTGGCGTATGAAGGTTTCTTACGATGGAACGTTGTTTGGATGAAGCCTGCATCGTCCAGCATGGCTTTCAGCTGTTCTGGTGGATATGCCGTCATACCGTCCACCAGTCTCGTCCACTTGGAGTCCTCGTCAGCCACCTCCACCATGATGACGAAATGGCCACCAGGTTTCAGCACTCGGCGCACCTCTTGCAAGCAGTTGGGAAGGTTTGGCCAGAAATACACCGTCTCAACAGCTGTCACAAGATCGAACGACTCGTTCTTGTAAGGCAGCTTCTCGGCAGATCCTTGACGGATGAACACCTGTTTGTTGAGCACGTCTGCATTGACCGCACGAGCCTTTGCCACACTCTCCTCCGAGATATCAATGCCATAGACCGTTCCGTTCTTGCTTCGTTTCAGGAGTCGCTGCAGGGTTGCTCCACCCCCGCATCCGATGTCGAGCATCGTCCATCCGTCCTGAATCTCAACGAGGCTCAGTCCCCAGTTCGTCAATGGTGCATGACACCAATTCATAAACTTCAGCATCGCGCGTCCCATCCGTCCTTGCGGATGCGCGCAATTAGTAAAAAAAGTCTTTAAAAGTCCCATAGTTCTTATCTTTTACTTGATTTGATAACCTTTGCAACGAACAGGATGACATCACCAAATTTCTGCCATCATAATTTTCTATTTGTTTTTTGAAAGTTTTATTCGAAACTATAGAAAAACGAGGGGAAGCCATCGACGGTGGCGACCTTGGTCTCTACCTGACCAGTGATGAGATCGACGGTGGAGAAACCATTGTACTCGTCGTTGGCAGAGCCATATACCATCTTGTTGCCGTGACGACCCATTGCGATGCCATGACCGTTGGAGAGGGGCAACCCCTCAATGACCTTTGCCGTCTTGTTGTAGATGTCAACAATCACGGGAACGCCAAGTCGGGCAATATAGGTGTTGGGATTGTCGGGGTCGAGGGCATAGGCAAAGCCATAGGCATAGAGTTTTCCATTGCCAACATAATAGCACTTAGCAAGCATGTTCATGTAGTCGCTCAACTGACCGATGGCTGCCTCATCCACATAGATACCCATTCGCTTGCCTTCAAGACCACGAACGGATATGCGTGAGGCACTTCCTACGCCGCCTGTGTTGCGTATCGTGACTCCTGCCGTGCGTGTCAGCACATCGTTGACGCTTGTTGCCGTTCCTTCCAGCTGTCGGGCACCCAAGACCGAAACGGGCATTGCCGCTTCGCGCAACTTGCGTATCTCGTTATGACCCACGACGGTCACGTCTGCCATTTCCAAATTGTAGTCGATAGGCTCTGTGTTATCCTGAACTAATGAATTCTGCGCTGAGAGGTCTGTGATTGCTGCCAGCGCCAATAAAAAGATCCTAATCCTCATACCTTATGCTCTTCTTTTGTAAAACAGTTATAATTTTTTTGCAAAGGTACGATGAAAAGAACTATGCCTGCAATACCTTAAATTCAGTAAAACAAAGCCACTCCCTGTTAGAAAGGGGGTGGCTGATACCTATTCTTTATCACACCATACTCACTTGGCGTAACCTGATACCCAAAAACGATGAGAGGCATGGATTATGCTTTCACATCGAGGAACCATTTTTTGATGTTAACCTTTCCTCTTTGAAGGCTATTGTATGCTCCTTAGAGAGTCTGACGTGGACTGATTGACCACTTCACGTTCGAAGAAGTCGAGGAAAAACGGCCAGTTGGGACCTGCTTCATGACCGCCGTGGTGCTGACGATAAGTGAGACGCCCCTCCATCAGACCATTGTCCATGCCCGGGAAGAGGTCGGTGCCCACACCTTTGTAACCCAACAGTTCATAGACAGGCGATGCCTTGGAGGCTGAGATGAACGAGCCCACCACATCCTGCCATTTATCACCGTTCCAACTGCCTGTGGAAATAAAACAGGCGCGTGGGGCACAAAGGGCTATCAGTTCATGCTGATCGACGGGAATGTCGTTTTCCGTCATGGGGTCTGTACCATACTTGATGAGGTTGCCACACACCCAATGGTACTCCTCGTTGGAGACGATGTTGCCGAGGCTCTCACCACAGTCACGACGCCATCCTGCTGCACCAGCCTTGCCTGACGAAGCGATGAATCCAGCAGCAATGCGCTCCTCGAATGCCATCGCCACGAGGGAAGCCTTGCCATAACGGGACACGCCCTCAATGGCACACTTGGTGGCATCGAAGGTCTTGTCGGTCTCAAGGTAATCTATCAGTCGTGACAGTCCCCAGCCCCATGCACGGAGTGAACCCCAGTCGGTGGGTTGACGATGCTCCCCTTTGTTGCAGAGACCAATGATGCCGTTCGTCAAACCAGAGCCTGAATCGGCTTGGATGGAAGAGGGGTTGATGGTGGCGGCAGCCCATCCACGTTCGATGACCATCTGCTGCCACGACACGGAACCAGCACGACTGCGCGTGGGGTCACCGCCTCCGAATCCAAACTCTATGATGACAGGCAGGTTCTGCTTGCCCTCAGGATAGACCACATTGGCCTGAATCTCCACGGTGATGGCAGGATAGCTCGAATGATCGACCACACCCTTCAAATAACGCACCACCACAGGCTTTCCGGCAAATTCCTTTTTCTCTTCGTTGGTGACTTCCCATTTCACACCTGGCACATTGTCGGGAATACGCCCATAGACATTGTCCTCGAACAAGCGCACGATTTCTGGACGGCGCACCTTATTCCACATCTTGGCACTGGTGACTTTCTTGCCGCTTTCAGTCACGAGCGGATCAGGATAGAAAGGATAAGGATTCGCTATCAGCTCATCATAGTTGGGATGCTTGCTTTCGTCCTGACTGTTGGGCTGGCGACCTTCACGAGGCTGCCCTACCCCCACCTTTGCCAGCATGTCGGCATAGTCGGCAGCAGCGATCTTGCGAAGGCTGTCCTGTCTGGCAGGATTACCGCCTCCGAACATCATGAACTGTGCGTTTGCTGCGAATGGGATGCACGCCATCAGCATTGTCCCGAAAAAGTGCTTCAAAGTCTTCATATTGTCATTCTTTGGGTAAACATTCATATAAATCGATGCAAAGATAACGATAATTCAGGTAACAATCATTATCTTTGCAATTGATTTTGAAAAAAATATATGAGAATTATTGATAGTAAGAAGAAGTACTTTATGAAGAGCCGCGACCTCATCTGCGACCCCATAGAATATGTAAAGGCTGACCTCGCTATTCAGGAGCCAAGTGTTGAGCTGCTGATGAAGTGCATGGAGGGCGTAAAGGACGATCCCAACACTTACGACCTGCTGAAGGACTACCTGAAGGACGAAGAGGAAGACCTCTTCTGGAGCCAGGGTGCAGTGGAGCTCATCGAGAAGATCGGCACACAGAACTGGCTGATCACGCAGTTATAAGACGTATGACGCTCGCATTTCATCCTTTGACATTGTTTGACCGCGAGGCAATGCAAGCAGTTACGCTGCACTCGGGGCGGCGTAACTGCAATTACACCTTTGCTAACCTTGTGGGATGGCAGTTTTGGTACTACACCGAAGTGTGCGTGCTTGAAAAAGCCATGGTGCTGCGCTATACCTTCGATGGCCAGCGAGCGTATATGGTTTGTACTTCAGAAGACTTGTCGTTGGAATTGATTGAGGCATTATTTGATGACAGCAATGGAGATTTGACCTTGATGGGGCTTGAAGACTCGCAAGTGGAGCAACTCTCAATGCTTAATGGTCCATTGTCAATTACAACCGAGCCGGTGCGCGACCAATACGATTACATCTACCGTCGCACTGATCTTGCAACGCTTCATGGCAAACATCTGGACGCCAAGCGTAATCACATCAATCGTTTCCGTGCGGAGCATCCCGATTTTGAATATCGTCCTCTTACGCCGGAATCCTTTGACGAATGTCGCCGACTGACGGAAATATGGCAGGAAGAGAAGAACCAAAACCAAAACGGAAACGGGAACAAGAATGAGACTATCGATGCCGAGCATCGCGTGATGGAGAACATCTTTTCGAATTGGGACGCTCTCGGCATGACAGGCGGAAGCATCTTTGTGGACGGTCGTATGGTGGCTTTCACATACGGCTCCGCTGTGACAACCGACACTTTGGACGTTTGTGTGGAGAAAGCAGATCGTCACGTGGAGGGTGCTTTTGCCATCATCAACCAGCAGTTCGCCGAGCATCTGTCTGAGCAGTATATCTATCTGAACCGTGAAGAAGATATGGGAATCCCTGGTCTTCGCCAAGCGAAATTGTCGTATCACCCTGAAATACTATTGACCTACAATGTCGTGCATATTACAAAGAATGACTGAAGATGACGCATCGTTGACCGTAGACTGGATGGTGCGACAATACGGTTTTGACCGTGCTGAGGTGGAGTCGTGGGTGGAAGACCTGCATTTCAACTGGCCATTGAGTGTCAAGGCCTTAGATGAAGATGGCCATGTCGTAGGGCTGCTCAATATGAGTGACTATCGAATTGAAGAGGAAACACCGCAGATCCTGAAAGACCAACCAGAGCTGACAAAAAGCCTGAACGCTCAGCATTATATCGCTGTCTTTTCGTTCATCGTAGCAGAAAAATATCGTGGCACCCGATTGAATTACGACATGCTGATGTCAATCATGCCCGAGTTGAAAGCCCACTACGATTTCATCTTCATTCCTGTGCTATATCGCCTCAAAACTCATCAATACTGGCAACGCTGGGGGGCAAAGGAGTTTTACCACGATGAGGATTGTGTGTGTTACAAATTGGATATTTAGTATCCTTACTTCATAAAATAAAATATAAAACATGAGTATTGCTATAGGTCTTCTGATTCCGCTGCTGGGCACGATGCTCGGTTCCGCCTTCGTATTTTTCATGAAGAAAGACATGTCGCCGAGACTACAGAAGTCGCTGCTTGGCTTTGCATCGGGCGTGATGGTGGCGGCATCGGTGTGGTCGCTGCTAATTCCTGCGATGGACATGGAATCAGAGAAAGGAACCTGGTCGGTGTTTCCTGCTGCCGTGGGCTTTCTGTTGGGTATGGGATTCCTGCTGATAATTGATGAGCTGACGCCTCACCTGCATATTGGTACTGACAAACCCGAGGGACCTCGTTCCAGACTCTCACGAACAGCCATGCTTGCCCTTGCTGTCACGATCCACAACCTTCCTGAAGGAATGGCTGTGGGCGTGGTCTTCGCAGGAGCTGAGAGTGCCATCTCGAACATCTCGTTAGCAAGTGCCGTTGCCGTAGCATTGGGTATTGCCATTCAGAACGTGCCAGAGGGAGCCATCATTTCGATGCCTATGCGGGCAGCAGGCAATTCCAAGTGGAAGTCATTCATCATCGGTTCATTGAGTGGTGCGGTGGAACCCCTTGGCGGTTTGGCGGTCGTGTTGTTGGCGTCGTTCATGACACCCATTTTGCCCTACATGCTGGCGTTTGCCGCTGGCGCCATGTTCTATGTGGTGATTGAGGAACTGATTCCAGAAGCCAGCGAAGGTGAACACTCCAATCTCAGCACCATCGGTTTCGCCATCGGATTTGTCCTGATGATGGTGCTTGATGTGGTACTTTCATGATAGTTTTGACATGAACTTCTCCCGATCCACAATGAATCTCAGGTGTGTTCCTTCTCCGAGCAAACATTCGCCTGAATAAGCAGACACCTTAAATTCAATTTTCTTGCCATCCACCTTGGTCACCTCTGCAGTTGCTTTTACCACATCCCCCATCTTTGAGGGCTTCAGGTGAGAGGATTCAATATGACCGCCAACAGTCGTACAACCTTCCGGCAGCTCATTCTTGACAGCAAGCATAGCGGCATTCTCCATCAGAGCCATCATCATCGGAGTGGCGAGTACGGGCATGTCACCAGAACCCACTGTCCTTGCGGTTACAGCATCCGTAACCGTTAATTCACTTGTGTATTTCAGTCCAATTTCTATCATTTCTTGCTAAAGTATTATATATTTCGATGCAAAGATAACAATAATCCACTAATTAGCCTTATCTTTGCAAATGAAATCATTTGTTGAGACAAAGAATCGTTTGACTGTTATGACACGCTCCCAGAAAATTATACGTACCAGTATCATCGGCATTGCTGCCAATGTGCTGTTAGCTTCATTCAAAGCCGTGGTGGGCATGCTGGCCAGTTCTGTGGCTATCGTGATGGACCATAATTATAGCGAGTGAAAATAGAACTGATGTATGGAATACAAAAAGATTGGTGAAACGTACTATGTCAGGATGGATCGGGGTGATGAAATCATCAGCAACATCCTCGAGATTTGTCGTAAAGAGTTGATCCCGTCTGCCATTTTCTCTGGCATAGGTGGGTGCAGCAGTGCCGAATTGCAGGTGTTTATCCCGGCAAGTGGCAGCTTTGAGACAGAGAAAATAGAGGGGATGCTGGAACTGGTGTCCCTCAACGGTAATGTAGTTTCTGGTGATGACGGACTGCTCTATCACCATACTCATGCCTTGTTCTCTTTCAAGAAAGACGGTCAGCATGGTATGGCAGGAGGACATCTTAAATCGACAACTGTACTCTATACTGCCGAAATAGAACTACGACCAACTGTTGGAGGGGCTATCGGCAGAAAGTTTGACCCTGAGACAGGAACTGGATTCTGGAACTTCAAATAATTTGAAAGATGAATGTAAAGATACTTAGAAATACTTTCCTTGCCGCCATCCTCATCTTCAGTGCAACGGCGTTGGCATCATGCAGTGACGACAATCCTGTTGTTGAGACACAGCAACCCACCATTGAGCGAATTGTTGAGCGCGGCAAGTTGTTGGTAGGCACCACGGGCGACTACCGCCCACTTTCATACAGAGAAAGCGATGGTGACTACTGGGGCTTCGGCATCGAGGTGGCTGAGAAGATAGCCGAGCGTATCGGTGTGGACATCGAATATGTACATACCTCATGGCCAACGCTGACTGCTGACGTTCAGGCGGAGCCGCAGACCTTTGACCTCGCCATCGGTGGCATCACCATCACCGACACCCGAAAGGAGACGATGCTGATGAGTGACGGATACCTTGCCAATGGGAAGACCATCCTTTGCCGCTCTTCAGAAGTTGACCGCTACCAATCTCTGGCAGATTTAGACAAACCAGAGGTGCGCGTGATGGTGAACCCTGGTGGGCTCAACGAGAAGTTTGCCAACGAGAACCTCACCCATGCCACCATCATTGTCTATCAAAAGAATGAGGAAATCCCCAAACAGGTGGCAGAGGGCAATGCCGACGTGATGATTACCGAAATCACAGAAGCTCCGTGGTATGTGCAGAACGACCCACGCCTCGCTGCGCCGCTTCTGAATGCTCCTTTCACCCACGGAGAGATTGGTGTGCTGATGCGCAAGGGTCAGGACGATCTGCTCACGCTTGTCAACGCCGTCATCGCCCAAATGAAATCGGACGGCACGCTCCGTCGTTTACATGAGAAGTACGGATTAATATACGCTTATGATTGACCAGATTATGCAAAAGGAGAAATTCATGATCTATCGGAGAGATGCGAAGAAGGGTGAGCCTACCTATTCACCGAAGTCGCACTCTGCCCCGCATTTCGTAGGACATTACGTAGAGGGAATGGAAGAATGGGCTTCGTGGTACTGCTTCAACAAGAAGGAGGATGGAACCTATGAAGCTGAGCTTGATGAAGCCTGGGACGAAGGTAGCCACTATGGCGGAGGAACCATCGACGTGGATATCCCCAAGGAGTGGTTCGCTCTATCTTACGATGACTTCCTCGAACACGTCATTACCCTTGCTGCGGCAAAGCATTATGGCTTTACCGTAGATGACCTGAAGGAGAAAGAGGGTCTGAAGGAGTTCTTCGGATTTTGCTGAAGTCATCTCATAAACTTCTCCAACTCATCTCATAAACTTCTCCAACTCATCTCATAAGTAACCCATAAGTAACCCATAAGTAAGGCATGAGCACCTCATATCCATCTCCTATTGTGGTTCGGTTGTTGTCCACTTGTTGTTCAGTTGTTGTCCGCTTGTTGTCCAGTGTTTAACTGAACAACAACAGAAAAAGAACAGAATAAGAACTGAACAAGAATTAGGGGTAGGTCGGGGATGAATTGGTACTATATATGAGTAGTATGGGAGGAGTGCATGAGTAGTGTTAGAGGAGTGCATGAGTAGTATTGGAGCTGTGCATGAGTAGTATTGGAGTATAACAAGATATAAATTAGAGTAGAACATCATCATAATCAGAAAGGAAATTAAGTCATGAAAAAGAACAGTACTACAAAAGGATTGATGCTGATTGGCAGCCTCCGTAAAGCGGGAGTGACGACCTACCTGAAGCAGGGAAAGATGATCACGCGCGTTTCAAATTCCGACGAGAGGCGTAGTAACACGCTGCCTCAGTTCGTTCAGCGGCAGAAAATGCGGCATACCATTGCATTATGGAAGTTGCTTAAATTCTGTGAGCCGATGTTTACGGAACGACCAACAGCCTATTCGAATTTCGCATCGCTGGCAAATCGCCTGCCGGTGGTATTTGTGCCGAACATTGGACTGATGAATAGAGCATCATTTCTCATACCTGGCATTCCGATGAGTGACGGCAAGCTGCCAGCCATCCATGAAGAGTTGGGTGAGGTTGACGGTGTGGCTGCCTTGATAACGGACCTCAAGGGAAAAGATTACGACTGCCAAACAAGGTTGTTGCTTTACACCGCTGACCAATGCATCGAACGCGATATGCCTCTGGTCAGGTTCAGCGTGCGCGAAGTGTCGTGGGAGGAAATGAGTATGGTGGATGGTCATTACGTGCTGAAGGGTGAAGCATTTGCCGATGACATGAAAGGATGGGCGCTGGTGCTGGTGAAGAATGAGCGCTGTTCGCCACAGACCATCGTGACCCGCTGCACCTTGTACCAACAATACACCACCGAGGATGCTCTGGAAAAGGCTGCCGACAGCTATGGTGGTCTTACGAGGCCACCCTTCCTTTAATCGAGCTAAAACGCTAAAGGAATCCTTCAAATAATGGAAGATAACCCTAAAATGTATAAGAAACTGGCTCATGTTTCGCAAAAAAATGAGTAAATTTGCCAGCAAAAACAGAACGGATATGAAAAGAATTATTTTTAGCCTATTGGCAATGGTTTGTGTGCTGACAGTATCAGCGCAGGGTATCTATGATTTCAAGGTGAAAGACGATGGAGGCAAGGAGGTATCACTCGCTGACTATAAAGGGAAAGTGCTGCTGGTTGTGAACACTGCCACCCGATGTGGGTTTACGCCTCAGTACAAGGACTTGGAGGCACTGTATGAAAAGTACCGCAATGAGGGTCTGGAGATTCTCGACTTCCCTTGCAACCAATTCGGACAGCAGGCACCTGGCACGATTCAGGAAATTCACCAGTTCTGCACAGCCAACTTTGCCATCCAGTTTCCACAGTTCGACAAGATTGAGGTGAACGGTGAGAACGAGCACCCACTCTACGCCTGGCTGAAAGCACAAAAGGGCTTTGAAGGTGACATCAGATGGAACTTCACCAAGTTCCTCATCTCTCGTGACGGGCAAGTATTGAAGCGGTACGAATCGGCTGTAAAAATAGCTGATATCGAAACAGATATAACGAATTATCTCAAGTAAAGGTTTTTCGGTTCAGAAGAAGCAATATGAAGTGGACAGTCTTAGCGGATAATCGAAGTTGTGACAGCCATCTCCAGACAGAGCATGGCCTGTCCATCCTGTTAGAGACAGACAAATATCGTATCCTGTTGGACACGGGAGCCAGCGATGTGTTTGTCCGTAACGCCGAGCAACTGGGCATTGACCTCAGCAGGATGGATTACGTGTTTCTCTCTCACGGACACAGCGACCATGCAGGAGGACTGAGACACCTCATGAGCCTCAACGATCAAGTCCAAGTCATCGTGTCGCCCGATGCGGTCAAGGGAAAGTTTTTCTCCAAACGGAAATGTCTGCACAGCATCACAACAGAGTGGCCCCAAAACATGGATGAACATCTATTGCTGGTCCATCAAACACAAGAGATTACCGAAGGACTTCATGTCATTGCCCATATTCCACAAAAGCATCCGATGCCTCAGGGAAACCAGCATCTATTTGTACAGAATGCAGAGGGCATTTATGTGAACGATGATTTCCGTCACGAACTGGCACTCTACACGGATGGCTTGCTCTTCACGGGATGCGCCCATAGTGGTTTGGAGAACATCCTTGCGGCTTGCCCCTACCCTGTCAAGATGGTGGTCGGAGGATTCCATCTGCTGGATGGCCATGAAGGAGAGGAAGAACTCACCGAACTGGCGAAGCGACTCATGGGAACCTATCCCAACACACAGTTCTACACCAGCCATTGCACAGGCGACAAAGTCTTCGCCACGCTCAAGGCAGTGATGGGTGAACAGATTCAGCCCTTCTCATGCGGCACCATCGTTGAACTCAGCAAATAACAAGAAGAAGTCATTTACTCCATATCTGTCTTCCGACGATATTCAGCCACACGCTCTTGGTAAGTGGCACAGGCTGTGACGAGTTGATTTTCTGACTGGGTGATTGGCTTTCCTCACAGCATGTGAGCCACCCCACCAACCACTGATGGGCACGATAGAGTGATTACGAAATCAAAGCCTTCGTCATAGGCGAAGACGTGAGCGTCGTGATGGACTACGACTATACTGAGTGAAAAAGGGAACAATTTGCAACGCGACTTTCAAAATTTGCAAAAATTGTTTCAAAATCTGCAAAATCTTAAAAAATTGGCTGGGGGTGTTGGTTATTTGGATTTATCTGCATACCTTTGTATCGAAAGGCTACGAAAACCTAAATAACCTTCATGATAGAAACAATGAAAAAATGCATGTATGGATGAGCACCGCCATGTTAGCTGTGTGCAGCATCGGAGCACAGGCACTGCCAACGGCATCATCATTCAGCATGGCAAGAAGGCCATTAAAACGGACATGAGGTAAGGTGACATTGAGTACACACCTATTTTATTAATAAACAAACATGATGATTGGAGAGTTTAGTCTTGATGCATGGATCACCATCGTCACGGTGTTTTCGATGTTCACCGTGATGTTGTTCACGAAACTGCGTGCCGACCTGGTGTTCCTCGGAGCGACTGCCATACTCTTTGTGACGGGAGTATTGGATGCCAAAGAGGCATTTTCTGGCTATAGCAGCACATCCGTTGTTGTAATCGGTGTATTGTTTGTCGTTGTGGCAGGTCTGACGCATACTGGCGTATTACAATGTATTGTGAGGTATCTGCTCGGTACGCCCAACAGTTATTCGAAGGCAGTGATGCGACTGATGCTGCCTGTGGCTGCTCTCAGTTCGTTTCTGAGCAACACGACAGTAGTGTCGCTCTTCGTGGGCATCGTCAAGATGTGGGCGAAGAAGTTGAACATTGCGCCCTCGAAACTGCTCATCCCCCTGAGCTACGCCTCAGGCATGGGTGGCGTGTGTACGTTGATCGGTACACCGCCAAACCTTATCATCAGTGGACTCTACGAAGAGAACACGGGGGTGGCCATGAACATTCTTGCAACGACGATACCAGGACTGTTCTGCCTGGGCGTCGGAGTGTTGTCAATCATTGCCATGCGCCGTCTGCTGCCCGACCGAAAGGCTCCTGAGAGTGCCTTCGAATCGACGGGCGACTACACGGTGGAACTACAGGTTCCGTCTGACAATCCTCATATCGGCCAGACACTGGGCGAGGCTGGTCTCTACCACGTCAATGGTGGTAGCTTGATAGGGATGTATCACTTCGACGGTGTCCCATTGCCCATCACGGAGGACGAGCCCATCATGGGTGGCGACCATCTGGTCTATGCCGGACAGATAGACGAGTTGATTGAGGTGGCGTATAACCACAAGCTGGTGAGTTCCGACCATCATGTCTTTTCCATGAACGAGGTGGACAATAGTTGCCAATTACGCACGGCATACGTCGATTTTGGCAGCCGGCTGATAGGAACGACCATCGGAGGCAGTTCGTTTGAAAAGGATAATAATTTGGTGCTGGCTGCTGTCTCCCGACGAGGCGAGCGCATCAACGAGGCACCGCGAAAGGTGGTGCTACAGGCTGGCGACACACTGCTGTTGGTATGTCCGAAGCACATCAATGTCAACACCTCTTCATTGAAGAACGCTCTCCATTTTTTCGACTCCGACGAGGTGCCCAACTTCGGCTATGGTACAATTATCTCCACCATCATTATGATTGCTATGGTGGCACTCTCTGCCCTCGGTGTCCTGCCGCTGCTGCACTGTGCCTTTCTCGCTGCCGCTGCCATGCTCATCTTCCGTTGCTGCAGTACGGAGCAGGCTATGCATGCCATCAACTGGGAGATTCTGATGGTCTTTGCCGGTAGTGCCGTACTCGGTGTTGCCATCCAGAAGACAGGTATTGCCGAGTGGTTGGCCAACGGCATCCTCGATGTCTGCGGCACCAACCCCATCGTCGTGATGACGGCAATCTGTCTGGTTGCCACGTTCATCACCGAGTTCATCTCCAACACGGCGGCGGGTGCCATGTTTTTCCCCATCATGTATGAGGCAGCAGAGAAACTGGGCTATGAGCCATATCCTTTCCTCATCGCCCTGATGATCAGTGTGAGCAGCAGTTTCGCCACACCTATCGGTTCACCCACTCACATGCTGGTCTATGCCCCTGGAGGCTACCGTTTCAGTGACTTCATGCGTATCGGCTTGTTGATGAACCTCATCATCCTCGCCGCCAACATCTTTATCGTAAATATCGTCTATCCACTGACCCCGTTGCCATGAGCTATTCGCCCATGATGGTCGCCACGAGCTTTCTTGACCCTCCATAATTTCTGTACTCACAGAAATAAATGCCTTGCCAGGTGCCAAGATTCAGGCGACCATTGGTGATGGGAATGGTGAGGCTCACACCACTCAGGGTAGATTTGGCATGAGCAGGCATATCATCGGCTCCCTCCAAAGTGTGCTCATATTCAGGGCGGTTTTCAGGAACTAAACGATTGAAGATGGTTTCCATGTCCACACGAACGTCGGGGTCAGCATTCTCGTTGATGCTCAGTCCACAACTGGTGTGCTTACAAAAAATGTTGATGATGCCCGTCTTGGGTAATGAGGGCAACTGCCGTACAATCTCGTTCGTCACCAGATGAAAGCCACGAGATTTGGATTGGAGTATGATTTCTACTTGATTGATTGTCATCGTTTCTGAATTTGGGTACAAAGGTACGAGTAAGTGAGAGAAATACAAAATAAATTCCTGTCTTTTTATTTTCGAACGAGAGTACGAAATAGTTTACAGTTTACGGTTTAGAGTTTACGGTTTAGAGTTTTTTCTGGAGCATGAAAGGTTTTCGTGATGAAACAAGTGCTTTTCGTGATGACGAAGAAGACTGGTGCATGGATAGAAACAATTGATTATCTTTGCATAAAAATTATGATATTAGACAATCAACAACAAAGATGGTAAGAGACTTTATTGGCGAGTTGATGGGAACGTTTGTTCTCACACTCTTAGGTTGCTGCAGTGTGGCTGTGGCAGTTCTTTTTGGCGAATATAACAGCATTTTCCAAATTGGATTGGTATGGGGGTTGGGTGTGACGCTGGCCATTTTCCTGACCCGCAACATCTGTTGTGCACACTTGAACCCAGCTGTGTCTGTGGCAATGGTGCTGGCAGGTCGTATGGGTGCCAAGAAACTCCCACTTTATTTAGTGGCACAATTGTTGGGCGCCCTGTTGGCTGGGTTGATACTCTTCGGTCTGTTTTCTGCATCCATCGAACACTATGAGGCTGCTCACGAAATCGTGCGTGGCACAGCAGCATCGGTGGACACAGCCCGTATGTTTGGCGAGTTCTACCCCAACCCTGGCGATGCCACTGTCTCTGTGGTTTCGCTGCCTTTGGCCATGTGTGCTGAAGGGTTCGGCACGTTCCTGTTAGCACTGTTCATCTTTGCGTTGACAGAAGATTGCAACGTGGGACGCCCCTCTTCCGACTTGCAGCCTGTGTTCATCGGATTGACGGTGAGCAGCATCATCTTCTTCATCGCCCCCCTGACACAAGCAGGCCTCAATCCTGCCCGTGACTTGGGTCCTCGCATCGTGGCGTATTTGGCTGGATGGGGCGACGCAGCCCTTCCCGATGCTGTCGGCGGTTGGTTCTGGGTGTATGTGCTCGCACCTATCATAGGTTCCAGTTTGGCAGCATTGTTCTTCAAATATGTACTCGAACCCATCAATGAGAAGAAGAACAAGACGTGCGGATGTGGAATGGCTAAATAACGTGATAACGTCAAAAAAACAATATGAACATGAACCAGACTAGATTGATTCTATGTGGTGGTTTCCTCGGAGCAGGAAAGACCACCCTGATTTGGGACGTTGCCCAGCGACTGATGGCTCAGGGCAAGCGTGTGGGACTCATCACCAACGACCAGGCTCCCGAACTCGTAGACAGCCGACTGCTGAAGCAAGCAAATTTGCAAGTGGCAGAGGTGGCTGGCAGTTGTTTCTGTTGCAATTTCAATGGCTTTGTGGATGCCATTCATTCCTTGCGAAAGGATGTGGAGGCTGATGTGATCTTGGCAGAACCTGTAGGTAGTTGTGCCGACCTGACTGCCACGATTGTGCGTCCTCTGAAGCAGTATCACAACACGGAAGTGATTGTCTCTCCGTTGACCGTACTGAGCGACCCTGCCCGTCTAAAATCTATCCTCTATGGAGGTGATGGTGGACTACACGAAGATGCTGCTTATATCTACCGTAAGCAATTGGAAGAGAGCGAGATAATATTGATTACTAAAACTGATTTATTAAGTGACGAAGAGTTGGAGAAACTCATCAAGGACACACAGGCTTGCTTCCACCACACAAAGGTGATGGCAGCCAGCACGATGAGGGGAACAGGTATCAAGGAATGGTTCCAAGAGGTTTCCAGCCGTCAGGGCGAAGGCACGAAGATTCTCGATATTGACTACGACAAATATGCACATGGTGAGGCAGTGTTGGGTTGGCTCAACGGCACCATTGCATTGAGCGGTCAGAACGTCTTTTGGGACACCGTGCTGAAGGACATCATGGCAGGTATCGCCAAAGTCATCAAGAAGGAGAAACTGCGTGTGGGTCATGTGAAGGTGATTGCCGAAAATGGCAAGCAATATGCCGTTGGTAATATCACGGGTGAAGCATCCACCCTTCAGTTGCGTGGTTCTGCGGGTGTGAGCGACAATGTGAAACTCATCATCAACGCCCGTGTGGAAACCACCCCAGAACATCTCGATGAAATCATTCGGGGAGTGTTGGTCGAGGCGATTGACGGACAATACGAAGACGAAGTGCTCGCCTGGAGGTATTTGCAACCAGGACGACCGAACCCCACCCACCGAATCGTGTAAAACAGATGAGACCCTCCCCCAAAGGAGGGTTTCTTTTTGCTTGTAAAAATCGGCATGACGTGCTGTTTTTACGTTTTCATGCAAGGAGGTTTGGAGGGCTCCACATTATTTATTAACTTTGCCACGTCAAAAAGGTCATTAATGAACTTTACCGAATGAAATACGATAAATCTTTCAACAAGATTCTGCTGGCCAGCCTGGTGTGCACGGCATTCGTCAGTTATCCTAACCTACTTTTTCTGAGTTGGGACTGGAATTGTGTGCCTGCCGAGGGACGGACTTGTTTCATTGACAACATGCTCATCCGTTTCCTCCTTTTCTGGGCTATCTCCATCGGACTATTGTTCTTCAACCAACGATGGTTGAAAATGCAATCGCTCTCACGCCGCATCCTGCCCAACGTGGTGTTCACCATCGTGGCATACGGTATCTACAAAGGCATCACGGCACTGATCTGCACAGGCTTCGATGTACGTCCCATCATCCTCAACTTCCAGTTCATCGTCATGGGTATGATGGGTCTGCTGCTCGGCTTCACCAACTATCTGAGCATTATCCATCAGAAAAAGGAGGAAGAGCTGCAACAACTGAGAATTGAAAGTTTGCAGAGCCGTTGCACAGCCTTGACCAATCAGATCAACCCCCATTTCTTCTTCAACTCCTTGGGTGGCATCAGCAGTCTGGTGAGAAAGAAAGATGACAAGTTGACCATCTGTTACATCGACCATCTAAGCGATATTTTCCGTTACATCCTTCAGAGCGAACGAAAGGGACTCGTACCACTGGAGGAAGAACTGGAATTTGCCCGTTCGTTCAGTGAGGTGATGGAAGTGCGATATGCAGGGAAACTGGATGTTCACATCGACGTACCAGCCGACTGCCTGAATCTGTCCATTCCCGTACTGGCACTTTTGCCATTGATTGAGAACGTGACCGTTCACAATATGATAGACAGCGAGCATAGGATGAGAGTGGACATCGTGATGAATAATGAGAAGGAACTCATGGTCATCAATCCCCTATATCCCAAGCAGTACAAGCCCGAAACGCATGGAACGGGGTTGAGCAATTTGGAGAAACGCTTCTCATTGCTGATGAACCGTCTGATTCGTGTGGAGCAGACAGACAAGGAGTTCAAAGTCATTTTACCACTAAAATGAAAAAGGAGGGAACGACAGATATGAAAGTACTGATTATAGAAGACGAGACTGCGGCGAGCGAGAATCTCATCGCCATGTTGCAAGAGATAGATCCTGAGATTGAGATTCTGAAGGTGTTGGAGAGTGTCCAGCAGACCGTCAGGTGGCTGACCAGCAATCCAGCCCCCGACCTCATCTTCATGGACATCCATCTGAGCGATGGTTCGGCATTCACCCTCTTTCAGGAGATGGAAGTCACCGTCCCCATCGTTTTCACCACGGCTTATGACCAATATGCACTCGATGCTTTCACCGTGAACAGCGTTGACTACCTGCTCAAACCCATCAAGACCTCCGAGCTGGAACGTGCCCTTGAGAAGTTCAAGAGATGGTCACACAGCGACGTGATTGAGTATTTGCAGCGCATGATGAAGATGAAACCCGCCGCTGCTTCCAACGACTACACGACCTCATTGCTCGTACCCGTGAAAGATAAGCTCGTGCCTGTCAGCATGGATGATGTGGCATGCATCTACAGCACCGACCGTAAGACTCAAATCCACCTAAAGTCGGGCCAGATGATGCTTTACAACCGTTCACTTGATTCCATCATCGGCGGTTTGGATCCCACTCGGTTTTTCCGTGCCAACAAACAATACATCGTGGCGAGAGACTGTGTAAGGGAGATTGTCGTATGGTTCGATAGCCGTCTCCTCGTGAGCATGCCGATTGAACTGCCAGAACCTCTCTTCATCAGCAAGAACAAGGCGGCAGAGTTCAAGAACTGGATGACAACGGGAGGATAGATAAGGGATAAGGGTTAAGGGTTAAGGGTTAAGGGTTAAGGGTTAAAGGTTATCGGTTATCGGTTAAAGGTTATCGGTTAAAGGTTATCGGTTATCGGTTATCGGTTAAGGGTTATCGGTTATCGGTTAAAGGTTAAAGGTTAAAGGTTAAAGGTTATAGATTATGATGAAGATAACGATATGCGCTTGTTCGTCGAGGACATTCATTGACCGTGCGGCGGTGGCAAAGGTGGCTGCTGCTGCTCAGGAGGCAGGGATGGAAGTGAAGGTGGTGAGTGACCTCTGTGAATTATGTGAGAATAAGTCGAAAGAGGTGCAAGAGATGGCTGATTCTACCATCGTGGCTTGTCACCCCAGAGCTGTAAAGAGCCTCCTTGCCTATGCAGGAGTGGAGGGTGTCACGACGTTGAATCTTCGGAGCCTTTCGGTAGAAGAGGTGATTGAAGCTTTGGGCGTCAACAAGAGTCAGATGGCTGAAGGACGAAATATGCAGGTAGATAAGTGGCAAGAGCAGCTGGAAGCGATGCCCCGTAAATTGGGTGAGGATGCATGGTATCCCACGCTTGACAAGGACGTGTGTGCTGAATGTGGAAAGTGTTTGGAATTTTGTCCCTTTGGAGTATATGAAATGGTGGAGGAACGCATCCGAGTGGTGCATCCTCAGAACTGCAAGAACAACTGCCCAGCTTGTGCCCGTACTTGTCCTGCCAGTGCCATCATCTTCCCCAAATACGACCGAAGCCCTATCAATGGTGGGGAGGAACGACAAGAGAGCGCCATCCGTTTGGACTCGAAAGAACTGTATGCCAAGACTCTTCGTGAGAAACTAGCATCCAGAAAGATAAAACTCGTCACCGAATAGTCCCAACCCCTATTCAACGATTAAGTCATTAAATTAATAAGCCACAAAATACCAAGCCAAATATGAAATCCATCATGAAAGTCGGCTGGAGGGTATTCAGACAAACCCCAATCAGGTTGTTGTGGAAGTTCTGCTGGAACTTCTGCCTACCCAACCTGTCAAATATGCGCCACTTTCAACAGAGGCAAGAGAAAGGTGAACCGTTCTTTCCTGCCTTTAATATGATTTCCGTCACCGAGGCTTGCAATCTGGCTTGCAGTGGTTGTTGGGTGAGCCAGGGAGGCAGGAAGAGTCTGACCCTGGAACAGATTGACGGCATCATCCGTGAGAGCAAGCGTCACGGTTCCAAGTTCTTTGGCATATTGGGAGGTGAGCCTCTTCTCTACAAGGGACTCATCGACATCTTCCAGAAGCATCATGACTGCTACTTCCAGCTATTCACCAATGGAACGCTGCTAACAGACGATATCGCCCATCAACTACGCCAAGCAGGGAATGTCACCCCACTCATCAGCCTCGAGGGATTAGAAGAGGAAAGCGACCGTCGACGTCAGGCTGGTGATGTGTATGGACGCACCCTTCGCGGTGTACGTGCTTGTCGAAAGGCAGGACTCATCTTCGGCATAGCCGCCAGCATCTGCAAAAACAACTACGACGAACTGGTGAGCCGAGAGCACATCGAGCGAGTAGCTCGGGAAGGAGCCGCTTATCTTTGGTACTACATCTACCGACCCGTTGGAGCCGATGCCCATCCAGAACAGGCACTGAGTGAGGAGCAGATACGCGGACTACGTCAGTTCCTTGTCCACGAACGCCTCAATGCTCCAGTCATCCTCGTTGATGTCTACTGGGACGACGAGGGACAAGCCATTTGTCCTGGAGCTACAGGTATGAGTCACCACATATCCCCTTCTGGAGCCTTGGAGTTCTGTCCTGTCATCCAGATGGCAACCGACTTCCTCAACGCCGATGCCAGCAACATGACCGAACTCTATGCACAATCTCAGTTCCTGACTGGGATGCGGCAACAGATAGCCCAAGCCACACGAGGCTGCATCATCATGGAGAATCCCCATCTCATGGCAAAAATCATACAGGGCTACGAAGCCCGTGAAACCACTACCCGAGGCACTGCAATGGAAGAATACTCAAAAATGAACACTATTCCAAGCCACGACATGAACACAAAATCCATTCCAGAGCAGAGCCGCCCCTACCGATGGTTGAAACGACATTACTTTTTCGGATTCGGGGCTTACGGGTAGTTGAATGGTTATCGGTTAAAGGTTAAAGGTTAAAGACTAAGGTCAAAGGTCGAAAGCTGTAAAAATAAAAGTGACAGTTAAATGAGCGAACAGTACACCATACCACCAACGCTGGAACAGCGGATGCATCTGCGTAGGGCAATCAAAGCCTTTGTGCAGATGCAACACCTGTGTCCTCCTGTGTCACTCAAACAACTGGAGCAACTGGCAGAGACGTTCATACAACAAGCAGAGCAACTTTCAACTCTCAACTCTCAACTTTCAACTCTCAACTCTCAACTTTCAACTCTCAACTCTCTTCTCCCCTGGCTCATGGTGGAGATTCACAACCAAATCTGGTTACCCATTGTGGCAGGCATCCCTCATGAACGTCGGTTGCTGATGTTGCCGAAATGTCTGAGTCGATATGGGGAGTGTCAGGCAGAGTATGATGAGTACGGACTGCTTTGCCATCGTTGTGGACGTTGCCACATTCCTAATTTACAGGACAAGGTAGAGCAATTGGGCGGTCTCAGTATCGTGGCTGAGGGATTCACACAGGTCATTGAACTGATTGAGAACCGTGTGGTCGATGCCGTCATTGGTGTAAGCTGTCTTGATTCGTTGGAAAAAGCCTTCCCATTGCTGGTACGCCATGCTGTGCCAGGACTGGCGATTGCTCTCAACGATTCGGGTTGTCAGAACACCCATGTGGACACCGACTATGTGGAGGAATTGATTTCCCTCCTGAGTGATGAGGTCACTCCCACCCTGCTCGACCATGAAGCCATTCACGAACAAGTCAGCCGTTGGTTTACACGTCCTGAGCTGGAGCAACTCATGCAACCAGCCCCCGACCCCACCCAGCAAATCTGTCTCGACTGGATGAGTGGAGAGGGTAAACGTTGGCGACCTTTCCTGCTCTCAGCTGTGTGGCAAGCACTGACGGGAAAGACCGAGATGACCAATGATGTGCACCGAGCTGCCGTAGCAGTGGAATGCTTCCACAAAGCCTCCCTCATCCACGATGATGTGGAGGATCAAGATGACACCCGTTATGGTCAGCCCACCATCAATGCCCTCTATGGTGACGCCTTTGCCATCAATGTTGGCGATGCTCTCTTGGGACAGGGTTATCGTATCCTGGCTCAGAGCAACAATGCTGAATTGCTACGCCTCATTGCCGATGCGCACGTCAAACTGTGTCGTGGACAAGGCGATGAACTGATGTGGAATCACACACCTGTCACCATGGACTTCGTCATGAACATCTTCCGTCACAAGACCGTGCCTGCTTTCGAAGTGTCGCTCATGCTCGGACTGAGTTGCACTGGCAACTTCGCCCACCTCCGTCCCATACTGAAGAACTATTCCGAAGCTCTGGGCATTGCCTACCAGTTAAAAGACGATTTGGAGGATGATGAAGATCAATGGTCGAAGGTCGAAAATCAAAAGTCACGTCCCACTGCTGTTTTAGCTTTACAGACAGAACACCCGACATGGAGTCAGGAAGAGGTGAAGGCTGAACTGCAACGATTGACTGACCACTACCACCAGCAGGCTCTCGATGCCCTCAACGGGATGGACGAACTGGAACTGAAACGCCTGCTTTACCAGGTGACAGAAAAGATATTGGGATGAAGACGCCATTATTATATAAAGTATATAGGGCTTTGCGCAGAGGGTGGAACAGCATGACCCCCGAGGCACGACAAGCTGTGAAGACGTTCGTCGCCTCACAAAAGACTGCCCATGGCTACATGAATGCAGGAGGTCACGAAGATGGATACTACAAGCAGTTTGGCGAACTGCTCGAAACCGTCTTCAAACCTGGCAGGCTTCTGTACAAGAGGATGAACCTCACCGTGCAGGAGAGTCGACTGAAAGATACAGCCTACGGACGTTTTTTCGATTTCCTTGCCGGCACTCCTCAACCATCAATGGCCAACTACCAACTGTCTAAGCTCACCACCAATGCCGTCTGTTGTATTCTCACCATGCAACATCAGATGGACGAGCCGTTGGAAAGCAAGTTCGTGGAGTGGCTACAGCAGCGGCAAGATGCATCTGGAGGATTCTTTGCCAATGATCAGGCTCCCATACCTGATATGCTGAGCACAGCCGTGGCATTGTTCACCCTTCGTCTCATCGGAGTGGAGGTACAGGAAGCCACGCCATTCATTCAAGCCCACTGGCTGGACAACGGAGGGTTTGCCCCCACCCTATACGATGATTACAGTGATGTGGAATACGTCTTTTATGGATTATTAGCGTTAGGATCAAAATGAACGTAGAGCAGATAAAACGCATGCAGGATGATGCCCTCCAGCGACTCATGAAGAGCCGTTCGGAAGATGGCATGTGGAGAGGTTCGCTTTCGAGCAGTGCCATCTCCACCGCTGTCAGCGTGTTTGCCCTTCAACGCATCGATGCTGAAAAATACGCCACCCAGATTGATGCAGGTGTGCGTTGGTTGCATCAGACAATGAAGGCTGATGGTTCGTGGGGCGACAGCGTGGAAAGTCCTTCCAACATGACTGCCACACTGCTCACCTACGTCTCGCTCTATGCAGTAGGAGAGGCTCCCTCAGAGTCTCGACAATACCTCAACCAACATTTTCATGGTGACAGCGAAGAGGCTCTCACGCAAGGCGTGCTTCGTTACTATGGTCGCGACCTCACCTTTTCCGTGCCCATTCTCATGATGTGTGCCTTGGCAGGAGTGACCACCAACTGGAAGAAGATTCCCCCGTTCCCATTCGAACTTGCCACCTTGCCCCAACGACTTTTCCGCCATCTCAACCTACCTGTAGTGAGTTATGCCATTCCAGCGTTGATTGCCATTGGCATTTGTCAGATGCACCAGAAAGGTGGACTATTCTCACCCGTCCGTCAACTTTTCGTGCCCAAAGCGATGCGCGTGTTGCTTCACATGCAACCAACCGATGGTGGCTACCTTGAAGCAGCCCCCTTGACTGCCTTTGTCAGTATGTGTCTGGCAGAAGGAGGATTCCGTGAGCACGAGGTGACACAGCGTTGCGCTCAATTCCTCATTGACACGGTACGAGCAGACGGTTCATGGCCTATTGACACCAATCTCTCAGGATGGGTGACAAGTCTGGCAGCCAAAGTGCTTCCCGTTGATCAAACCTCAAATCTCAACCTTCAGCTCGGCGGAGCCAAACCTCAAATCTCAAACCTCATTAAAAGGAACGCCACCACCATTCCACATCCATTCACGGGAGCAGATGCTGGAGGATGGGGATGGAGCGACCTGAGCGGATCGGTGCCTGATGGTGACGACACAAGTGGTGCATTGGTGGCACTGCATCATCTAATGATGGAAGACGGAAGAAGTCAGATGAATGAGGTTTCCCCTGAAGTGAAGAACGGACTGCGGTGGTTGATGGGATTACAGAACAACGACGGTGGCATGCCCACCTTCTGCAAGGGATGGGGGAAATTGCCTTTCGACCGCAGTACACCCGATATCACCGCCCACGCCATCCTTGCCATGGGACTTTGGTTGCCTACACTCGAAGGCAAACTAAAAGCCGATGTGCAGAAAAGTCTTGACCGAATGTTCCTTTGGATGGAGCATAGCCTAACAGAAAGTGGAGAGGGATGGGTGCCTTTGTGGTTTGGTGACCAAGATGCTGCAGACGAAAAAGCACCCGTGTATGGCACAGCCACAGCCATCGACTATTTGATGTCCTCCCACCACCCTGCTGCCACCCAATTGGCGCAATCACAAATCAACTTCATCCTCCGTACGCAAAACGACGATGGTGGCTGGGGAGGCAACAAGGGGGTGAAGTCCAAAGTCACCTTCACCAGCCGTGCCCTTTCTGCATTGTCCCATTTCCCCGACAATTATGAAGAAGCCAGGCAGCGAGGATGGAATTATCTCTACCAGCGTTTCGAGGCTGGCACCCTCTATGACCGAGAACCCATCGGTTTGTACTTCTCCCGGCTCTGGTATTCTGAGGAGCTCTATAACATCCTATTTCTGTTGAACGCAATGAAAAGAATGACCGAATGAACAAGAAAAAACTCACATACATCACCATCGGCGTCATCGTCTTCTACACGTGCCTGCTCATCGGCTGGCACCTCTACGACCCCAGCACCTCGTTCACCGAGTTGCAGCCTGGTGCTGACCATCGTCCTGCTGGTCATATTCGCAAAGCAGACGATGTGCTCATTGGCGAGTTCTTCATGAAAGAAACCTCCAACCAGCCTTCCTCACAACTGACGGGAGAATGGCCTTGTTTCCGTGGCATCAACCACAACAACCAGACATCCAAATCCTCCACGATGAAATGGGTGGAAGGCGATTTTGAAGAGATATGGGAAGTGGAGACGGGAGAAGGACATGCCGCACCTGTCATCTCTGAAGGCAGAGTGTATGTACTCGATTATGATGAGCAACTGAGTTCTGATGCCTTGCGCTGTTTCGACCTCTTGACAGGCCAACAGTTGTGGCGACGCTGGTATCGTGTGCCCATGAAGCGTAATCACGGATTCTCGCGTACCATCCCAGCCATCAGCAACGGGTTGGTTGTCACCATCGGACCCGAG
Organism: uncultured Bacteroidales bacterium; assembly: GCA_902768125.1. Classification (GTDB taxonomy): domain Bacteria; phylum Bacteroidota; class Bacteroidia; order Bacteroidales; family Bacteroidaceae; genus Minthosoma. Next base: position 26,026 of record CACXKA010000025.1, read on the forward strand.
GGACACGTCATGTGTTGCGACAAGCTCACGGGCGATATGAAATGGAGTATCGATATGAAGAAGCGTTTTGGCACAGAGATTCCCTTCTGGTATACGGGTCAGTGTCCACTCATCGACCATGACCAGCTAGTGCTTGCCCCTGCAGGCAAAGACACCCTGATGGTGGGTGTCGATGTCAAGACAGGCAAAACCTTGTGGGGCACACCTAACACGATTAACTTCAAGATGTCGCACTCCTCCGTCATTCCAATGACGTTGGGCGGCACACAGACTTATGTCTATATAGGCGTTGGCGGTGTGTGCGGTGTCTCTGCCGAAGAGGCAAATCGAGGACAATTACTATGGAGTGCCAACAAGTGGCAGCCTTCAGTGGTGGCACCCTCACCCACACAGATTTCCCAAAATCAAGTTTTCCTTGTAGCTGGTTATGGAGCAGGTGGTGCATTGCTGCAGGTGGACAAATCAGGCACATCATGGAATGCTTCCATCAAGGACAGTTACAAGGCAAACGAAGGTATGTCAAGTGAGCAACAGACCCCCATCAACTATCAAGGGACCCTCATCACCATTCTTCCCAAAGATGGAGGTGGAATGCGTGAACGTCTTGCCATGTATCGTCCCACCAACCTACACAATCCCATCTGGACATCAGCCGCTGACGAACGTTTCGGTCTGGGTCCATACATTATTATTGATGACAGACTTTTTGCTTTCAAGGAAGATGGAGAATTATATGTATATCAGTTAAACACTGATTCCATGAAGCTCTTAAAGAAGCAAAGGGTCATGGATGAAGGAGTGGATGCCTGGGGACCTATGGCATACGCAGATGGGATGTTGATCGTAAGAGATTCTAAAACAATCAAGTGTCTGAAGATAGCGGAAGACAATACCGCTAAACGCTAAACTTTACAGATATGGATAGACGTAAATTTTTGAAAATATCAGGTTCGTTAGTTGTCGGAGGCGTGATTCTTTCCGTTGTAGGACGTGACATGTGGAAAATGTTCAAGCGTCCAGACAAGCTCTTCTATGACTCCAAGCGTGCCAAAGGGTCGGCTTTGCTGAAAGAAGATGAAAATTTCGTTTCTCCCTACCGTCGTGTGTATGGTTTCGTCGCCCCCGACGAAATTAGTGCGATGGAAGTGGAGGGCGGCAGCCTCTACCTCGCCACACCCAACAACATCTATGTATATGGATTGAGTGGCGAATTGCAAACCAACTTCCCCACCCCCAGCGACATTCGTGACATCACAGTGTATGATGGACATATCTATGCCTTGTTCCCCAATCGAATCGAAGTGTATGATCGTCAGGGAGATATCACACAGGAATGGGATGCTTGCAGCGACAACTCAGACTATTGTTCTCTAGCAGTCTGCGAGGAAGGTGTCTTTGTCACTGATGCCGCTAACAAAAACATCTGCAAGTACCATCTTGACGGAACCCTGGCACGTTTTATCGAAAGTCCTAAAGGTTTCATCGTACCTAGTTATTGCTTTGCCATCACCTATATGGACGGCACCATTTATTGCTCCAACCCTGGTCACCATCTGGTGGAGAGCTACACTACGGCAGGGGATTTCATCGCCGCATTTGGAAAATCAGGAGCCGAAGCAGGCGCTTTCAGTGGATGTTGTAATCCAGCCATCCTCACTCCCTCAAACCATGGGGAGTTGCTGACCTCAGAGAAGGGCATTCCACGCATCAGCTGCTATCGTGCTGACGGCAAATTCCGCAGTGTGTTGTTGGACAGCAAAGCTTTGGGACGTGGTTCGGCAGCATACGATGTTCGTGTGATGAAAGACAAACTCATTGTGACAGGCAGAGACAAGGTGTCTGTTTTTCAATATGACAAGAGACTCAGTCAGCAAACGGACTGTGGACAGTGTGAAGTGGATTGTCCGTTAAAGTTAGGTTAAAAAAATCAATGTACAGGCAACATGGAAAAGAAGGATAAAGATCAATTGAAGAGTCCGATGGATCGCAGGGATTTCCTGCGCACATGCAGTGCTTTCGTGGCAGGAGGTGTGGCTGTGGCTTCGGGAGGATTACTTGCAGCGAAAGCGAGTGCGAAGGAAGGGGAAGTCTTTTGGCAGATTGACCCTTACAAATGCACTCAGTGCGGACGATGCGAGACGGATTGTGTGTTGACGGTCTCGGCGGTGAAGTGCTTCCATGCCAACAAGGTGTGTGGTTACTGTGACTTGTGTGGCGGGTATTATCGCCCCAATGTGAAGGAACTGAACACAGCTGCGGAGAACATGATGTGTCCCACAGGAGCCATCACCCGGGAGTTTGTGGAGGAGCCCTATTTCGAGTATACCATTGATGAGGATCTCTGCACGGGTTGTGGCAAATGCGTAAAGGGATGCACTTCCTTCGGCAATGGTTCCCTGTTCTTGCAGATTGACCAAGAGAAGTGCCAGCAGTGCAACGAATGTGCCATTGCCAGGGTTTGTCCTTCCGATGCCATTCAGCGTGTATCGAATGCTCATGCCTATAAACTGAAAGACCATGCGTAAGACGTTGACCATACTCATCGGAATCATCTACAGCTTCCAAGCGTTTGCTGTGGCACGATTCCCCAAGCCAGATTTCACCTCGGGTTACCAATATCCTAACATTGTGCATAGTGCTCCCTACGAATTGTTTTGGAACATCCTCGATGTGGTGCTGCTCGTTGGCATGATGGGACTGGTCGTTTGGGCTGCCTATCGAAAGCGTAGTCGCACCATCATCCTGTCGATGTCGTTGGTGTCAGTCTTGTACTTCGGTTTCTTCCGTAGCGGTTGTGTGTGCAGTGTAGGATCCATCCAGAATGTTGTGACGGCAGCGGTATCCTCAGATTATCATCTGCCATGGTACGTGCTTTTGGTGTTTCTTCTTCCCATTGTGTTTGCCTTGCTCTTTGGCAGGGTGTTCTGCTCAGGTGTCTGTCCGTTGGGTGCACTACAGGAACTTGTGAATGTGAGGAATTTCCGTCTATCACGTGCTGTCTCTGCCACATTGACCATGATTCCATGGGTCTATCTGGCTTTCACTATCCTCTATGCTGCCACACGCAGTCAGTTTCTCATTTGTCGTTTGGATCCGTTTATCGGTATCTTCCGACTAGGAGGTGACTTAGGGGTGATGAGTTTTGGCATCGTACTGCTAGTCATGTCGCTGTTCATCGGTCGTCCGTTCTGCCAGTTCCTGTGTCCATACGGAGCCTTGCTGAGCGTGTTCAGTGCTTTGTCATGGAAAAAACTAGAGATGACCGACAAGGGATGCATCAACTGTGCACTCTGTAGTGTTTCTTGTCCTGTCGATGCTATTCGCCCTCCTCAGGACAGCAAGACGAACGAAGAACGCAAGAAAGGCGTAAAGCGCATCATCCTGTTCGCCCTCTTGTTACCGGTGTTCACATTGGCAGGTTCCGTGCTTGTTGGCAGTCAGAGCGATGCCTTGAGCCTTGCTCACAAGGATGTGTATCTCTATGAGATGCTGCTTCGTCAGGAAGCTCAGCCTGAGTTGGAGGAGCCGTTGGAGGTGGAGACTTTCCACGCACTGGGTGGCGACATGGAAGAACTGAAAGCCAAGGTGGACGGCATCCGCAGTGATTACTCGTTTTATGCTTATCTAGTAGGTGCACTGATCGGGTTTGTGATAGGATTCAAATTGCTGAAACTGTCCCTTAAACGTGGACGCAAGACCTACGAAATCGACATGGCACGTTGCACTCTATGTGGAAAGTGTTTCAATTATTGTCCTCAAAACCAGTCTACTCGCTATACTATTTCCAATCGTAAAACCATCAAAAATGAGAAAACTATATCGTAATATTGCTATTGTCACGACCGTCTTCATGTTGGCACTGACGGTCATGTTGGGTGTGAGCTATTATCAGATGCAACAGGTATCACCACTGGAAACGGGGGTGATGGAGACCCTGAAGGCATTGAACGAGACCAATGGTGAGAATGAGTCGCTGCAACAGCAGATTCGTGAATTAGACCTATTGTCGCGAAAAGCCTATTTCGTCAAAGAAGGTCAATTGAAGGTGGGTATCTACCTCCTGCTCGGCATGGCACTCGTACTGGTGGTGTGCCTCAACCTTTATTATAAGGAAACGAAGAACCTGCCTGAGAAGGAATTCGACCCCATCGATGAGTGGATGGCAAAGAGTCGTGCACGCAAGTACCTCGGATGGGCAGCCGCTGTAGTGGCACTATTGGTCATTGGCTTTGTGGGAGTTCAGCAATTGGATGTAAAAGGA
>CACXKA010000026.1 GCA_902768125.1 uncultured Bacteroidales bacterium
CACAACATCAAGACACAGTCTCAACCTGAGAAAGGGGTTTTTAAGGTTTTGGTCTATTTCGTCTTTTTAGAAGTTTTCGGAATAAAAAATCTGTGAAATTCGTGAAATCTGTGTGACATTAAAAAACGAATGATTATGGAAAAGAAGCAAAGAGCATTGGAGATTGTGGTGAAGATTGTAGTAGCTGCACTCACAGCATTCCTGACCGCGTTAGGAACGACCAGTTGTATGAGATTCTTGTAAAGGGTTCAAGGTTCAAAGTTCAAAAGTTCAAGGTTCAAGGTTCAAGAAGTTCAAGAAGTTCAAGGTTGAAGTTATGATTCCAAGAGGACTTAGAAATTGTAATCCGTTGAATATCCGTAAGGGTAAGGATCAATGGAAGGGGCTGCTGAAAGAGCAGAACGACAAGAGCTTTTATCAGTTCAAGGCAATGGAATGGGGCTATCGTGCCTCATTCCGATTGCTGAGAACTTACCGAGTGAAGTACAAACGAACATCCGTGCGTACCATTATCGAACGGTGGGCACCACCTAACGAAAACAACACGCAAGCGTACATCGACAGGGTGTGCCAAGAAATGGAGGTGCCACCACATTTCATCCTGAACATCGGCAGCCTCCAAGACGATGATGCCTACTGGGCTTGCGAACTCGTCCGAGCGATGGCGCTGGTGGAAAATGGCAATAGCTGTGCTGACCTCATTAGGAGGGAAGAGATTAGGAAAGGGTATGAACTGGCGTTCTTGTAACGGTTAAAGGTTAACGGTTATCGGTTATAGAGTTCAAAAAGTTCAAGAGTTCAAAGTTCAAAAGTTCAAGAGTTCAAACGTTCAAAGTTCAAAGTTTAGCCATGCGGGATGTTCGCTGAACGCTGAACGAAAAAGGAAGTCGGTTCTTGAGAATCGGCTTTCTTTTTTTTGTAATTTTTTTGGTGGTGTTGAAAATTTGTTTTACCTTTGCCCAGAAATATTAAAGCCAAAAACAGAAAATGATGAAAAAGAAGAACATTCATGTGTGGATGTTTGGTAACATCCCCTTATGAAACACACCAGTTTTTGCATCTTGGAAAAGATGGTTGAAAAAAAGAATTGAAAAGATAGATTTTGACACTTACAATTTACAAATATTAATACTTATGAAAAAAAGGTTTACTTTATTTATGATGGTGTTGACCCTTGCAATCTGTGCATGGGCTGACAATTTCCTTCAGAATTCAGCAAACTTCACTGCTTACGTGCAGGGTATTGATGTGATTCGGTTCACGCTGCCAACGCAGATGTGGAGTTCGTATCTGAATGAAGGTATCACGGATGGACACATTTATGTGTCCGTCGATGGTGCACCCAAAACCCTGCTGTTAGAATGGAATGCGGGTGAGAACTATCGTGACATCAACGGCAAGTACAGTACCACATGTCGCGTCAAGGGTCACGTGGGTGGAGCGTTCAAGTTGACTGGAAAGACCGATGGCGGTGAGAAAGCGTTCAAGCCGGATGGGGACTGGACTGCCTACGTGGTGAGGTGTAATGATGAAAATGAAGACCATTACACGACGACGGTGGACTGGACGGTTCCGCGCAATTTGCGTGGTCATAAACTGGTGTTCTACCTGTGGTGTAGGAGTAGGGACCGTGACAACAGCTGGTACATCCCTAAAGACAACGAGTATGAGACTGACTATTACAAGATGGCTGAATGGGATTGTCCTGCGGCTCCAGAGGCAAGTGTGCAACTGAGTGAACCTATGGTGGCTTTCGATCCCGACCATGTAAACACGATCATGTTCACTTACAGTTTCTCAGCGCGTAAGGTGAACTGGGCGAAATTGCATTATAAAGATGCCCTCTCAAATGAAGAGAAGGTGATGGAAGTGAAGGGTGGTGCCCTGGTGGATATTCTGTATCTGCCTGCCGACCGTCCTTATAGTTACATCAAGATGGAGGCCGGCGTGGTGGATTCGGAAGGAAAAACTGTGGCTGACCCTGTTTGGTCTGAGCCTGTTTCCTCCTTTATGATGCACCATCCATCGAATCTCTGTTTTGCCCCCACGGCTGAAGGCAACGTCCAACTGACTTGGAAGGTGAACAATGCCAATGAAGATGATATTATTGCGGATGACTACTTCGAGGTGCAGCGCAACCTGACGGGTTCGACCGACCCTGACGATGAGAACTGGACGACCGTCTCGGCGAAAGAGAAATTTGAGAAGGGAAAAGATATCTATAGCTTCATAGATGAGACGTTCTTGCAAATGAACAAGGGTATGCCCGTGACTTACCGTGTGCGTCGTATGTACAGCGCCATGTGGCAGTGGAAAACGGGTGCCGGTCATGTGACAGGATTGCTCCCTTGGACATTTGTCTTGCCACATGCGGAACAGGCAACAGTGCGTAAGACCGACGTGTGGAACGATGAACAGCACGTTGTGGAGGTGCAATTTACCGAAAAGTCCACATCCTATGACGCTTCTGGCAACTTCATTATTCGCTCTGAGGAGGACTATCAAGAGTATGGTCGTCTGCGTCAAGCCGGTAAGGTGGATCATGCTAAATTCGTCGTTAACTCTACAGAGGATTGGAACCGTATGTGTGAGGAGGTGACTGGCAATATGACGGTAGTCCTGACCAACGACCTGACACTGACCAGCAGCGACAAAAAACTGGGTGGCTCAGGTTCCAGGGGCTTCTTGGGAAATTTGGATGGAGGTGGTCACACGATTACCTTGAACTATAATGCAAGTGACGCATACGCGGCTCCCATCAGGAAGACTGAATCATGTACCATCAAGAACTTGAAGGTCAATGGAAAAATGACTGCAAGCAGTATGTGGAATGGTGGTTTGATTGGTCAAGTTGCCAGGGATGCGTTTGTGAACTTGGAGAACATTGACGTTGAAGTCACCATCGTGTCGAATAAGAATGGTGATGCCAGCAGCGGCGGTATCGTGGGTATCGTCGAGGAGAGCGCTACCGTCATGTTTAAGAACTGTGCCTTCCGTGGTGAACTCACGGGTGCGTCCAGCCATTCGAATGGTGGTTTCGTCGGTGTGGCGGTGAAAGATACGAGATTGGACTTCGTGAACTGTCTTTTTGCGCCGATTGCAATCAGCACCAAGACTGATGGTTGCGGCACATTTGCGCGTTACGACAACACTGCTTCCTTCTCGTTGAACAACACTTACTACACCCGTACATACGGAAGTGACAACGGTGCCATCAATGCATCCAGCATGACCTACGACGTCATTGCCACGAAGTTAGGTGCCGACAACTGGAAGGCTGGCAATAATGCGGCTTATCCTGTGATGCTCCCATCGGCTGAAAACTTCTTCCTGTATAGCGTGTTTGATCCGCGCGCAAAGATGCAATTGTGCATCAACATGCATGGTGAGAACGGTGTGGAAACGCGCACTGTGGACATCACGAACAATAAGGATGCTATGATTAATCATAAGTTTACGCAGGAACTCAGCCGTAAATGTGTGGAGTACTCTTTCGACCTGCTGGTGATCCGCGACTCTTCTCCTCTGGAGATTGCGTTCTGCGACAAGGACACCCTCGTCGTGCCTGTCGCGAAGGTGGAGACGGGCGACCTCGCCAACTATCGCTTCGTGAACTCCAACAAGATTACGGAGTTGACCCCTGTGCAGAAGCAGAGTTCTGTGGAACTGCACTGGAAGACCAGTGGTGGTGACCATGACTTCTTCCGCATCATGCGTAAGGAAGAAGGCTCTGCCAAGGATTTTGAACCGATTGCCACCAACCTCGAACAGATGTCGTACGAGGACAAGAGCGTTCGTCCGCAGCACAACTACATCTATCGCGTGGAGAGTGTATGGCAGTGCGAAGGCACCAATATCGAAAGCGCGACTTGTACTGCTTGGTGTGCGAAAACGGGTATGATTTCCGGTTATGTACGCATGGCTGACGGAACTGCCATCGCCGGTCAGGTGGTGGAATGCCGTCCGCAGGGCAACATCAGCGGTGCGAATGCTCTCTACACCCAAACGACGAGCGAAACCGGTTACTACGAGTTCTCTGGTCTTCCTTATCAGAGTCAAGGTACTTATGTGATTACCGTACCTGTTTCTGGATCAGGCAGCAGTTACACGGGTCCTAACGACGCGGGTACTGTTGATTTCTCGGAGGACTCCAACTGGACACAGAACTTCAACTACTATATGGACACCTATTATGTCTATAGTGGTAATGTATATTATCGCAACACTTCAATCCCTGTGCCAGGCGTATCGTTCATGCTCGATGGTAAGATCATGCATGATGCCAGCAAGAATGCGATTACGACCAACACGCAGGGTGCGTTCACACTGAGTATTCCTGCTGGTACTCATAGCGTGCAGGCGGTGAAGGCCGGTCACATCTTTGCTGCTGACGGTTTCCTCATCAACGAAGATGCACGTGAGGGTGAGAGCAAGACCCTCTACGATTTCAAAAAGAACGTCTCTGGCGCAGTGATCTGGGACTCCACCAAGGTGATGCTTCGCGGACGTGTTGTCGGTGGCGATATTCAGGGCAGCAAGCCGCTCGGCGAGGGTCTGTCGAAGAACAACCTGGGCGACTCGCTCAAGATTGTGATGCAACTGGAGGGTGACAATGCTTCTTACCTCATTCTCGACCCGAAGGACGAGACCGTGAAGTCTGCCAGCTACGATGTGGCTTTTGGTCCTAACAAGAAGAATGTGACCCGTGTGAATGTGAATCGATACACGCTTGCCATCCGTCCGGATTCCACGACGGGTGAATACCAACTGGAGTTGCCTCCTGCCAAGTATAAAGTGATTGAAGTGTCGGCTCAGGGCTATGCCACCCTGTTCCAAGAGGGTAAGGTGGGCGAGACCGTTGACCTTTCTTTCAATGTGAAGGGCGACACCTGCGTCTATAACCGCATCTACCACGCTGTGCCTAACCTCGAGGTGACACAGTTTAATTCTGGCAACCAGCCTTATTATGGTGTGAAGTCGACGAAAGCGACCGACAATATTGGCAATAGCTCGGAGGTGGTTCTTTGGGGCTACAAGCATATTACTGAAAACGACAGTGTTCCGATGTACTCGTTCGGCTATCCTGTGTTTATGGCCAATTCACCTTACGCATGGATGCTCCAGGCTTGTGAGAAATACTATTGGAACAACGATATCAACAAACAGGTGGACATCGTCAACCTCGACAGTGGTAATGTGACGATTAAGAACTACATGGTGGACACCGATGACGCGAAGCTGACGAAAACCATAGAACTTGACAAAACTGGTTTCGGCTCGTATGTGTTCACCCCTGGCAATGCTAACTTCAACCTGTCCGATGAGATGGGTCTGAGAAGTGTGGATATCACTTTGGAATACGACGGAGGCTATTACGACATCAAGCCGCTTAATGGCAAGATCATGCAGGGTTATGTGATGGCTACGCAAGCGAAGTCGGGTGGAACCACCACCATCGCTGCTGGTTATCCTGTTCTTGTCGATATTCTTCGCGACCCACCAGGAAGCGGTAGCTCTTCCTACATAGAGGCTGGTTCAAAACTCAGCTATTCTTATTCTCCTACGTTCGAAGGCTCTCTGGGTGCTTCTATGGCTGTGAAGAATGGAACTTATGCAACGGTTTACAAGGGTGCCTTGGTGGTGCCTCCATCAGGAATGGCGACAGAAACTGGTACCATCTCTGAGGCACACGCTGATAAGGTCTTTTCATTCACCTTGTCATCCACCTTCAACGGTAGTTGGACCACCTCTTATAACTTCGACGTATCAGAGCGTATCCAGACGAAGACCGGCCAGAAGTGGATTGGAGGTAAGGCTGACCTCTTCATGGGTACTAATGAGAACCTCATTCTGCAGGATGCTATTGCCGTACGTGCCATCCCAGAAGACCAGTACTTGCTGATGAAGCACAACGAGGGTGGTTCTTTCAAGGTGGAAAGCAAAGATGGTAAATCCTCTACTACAGTGAAAGTTCCTGTTGGCTGCATGCGCCTGATCACGAAGGGTGTGGATGCCGACGGAAAGAATGTCTATTTGGTGCGCGACGAGGTGATGAGCGTGACAACAAAGGTACAATCCACCTTCATCCACTCTCAGCACTATATAGAGAATGAATTGCTTCCTTCTTTGGTTAAGATGCGCAATGCGCTTGTTCAAGTGCCAGGTGTTGACGGACAGGCTTTGGCCAACAAGACGAAAGAGTTGGTCTATGTCAGCACCGTACAACCAGGTGATGCCTGGTTTGGCGATGAAAAGCACATGGATCTTTATTTCCCATCGAGCTGGAGTGATTCGGAGAAAGAGCATGCCATCAATAAAGTGAGCGACTACAACCAGCAGATGTGCTATTGGTTGAATTTCTTGATGCGGAATGAACAAGAGAAGATCAACGTTGTTCCAACCAATCTGGTGAAGAACTACGACATCGATGGTGGTGTGTCTTCACTCCAATACAGTGAGAGTTTCTCGGCTGGATGTAACAAGAGCGGTTTCGTGAAATGGCCAGGACTGAACAATGCTGATATTAGCAAGTTGTTCCCAGAATGGGCTATTAAGTCGATTGAGGACATCTCGAAGGGATGGGAAGCAAGTCATTATCAAGGAAATGACTTAGATGGAAATCAAACAGTAAATCTGAATTTCGCGACAGCCACCAGCGGAACGAAAATTAAGTTCACACCTATCTTGGCGTTCACTTTTAACGACAAGAGCGGCAACAACGAATCGGAGTCGAAGAAGATCGGCTTTACCATTTCGATGGCCAGCAAGTCAAGTTTGAATGTTGACGTTTATCGTACGGTCAGCGGTCAGTATGGCATCAAGAGCGATACGCCTGATCCGTTCCTGAAACTGACAACCTCCACCTTGAAAGAACTGGCATTCGGACAACCCTATCATCCAGAATCTGACATTAAAGTCTATTCATCATTTGTGTTCCGTACAAGGGGTGGTGTGACTTGCCAGCCATACGAAGGTGAACGCAAGACCAAGTGGTATCAGCCTGGAACGGTGATTGACGTCGCTACGATTGCTGCTGACAAACCTCGTATCTGGATTGACGAACCAGTGGTGAGCAACGTGCCATTCGACGAGCCAGCCCGCTTCGTCCTCCATATGGCTAACGAGACCGACTATCCTGAGCGTGCTACGCTTATCTTCAACTATGTCCTTGATGCTGGCTGCAACCCCAACGGTGCCAAGGTGTGTGTTGATGGTAAGGTGTTAGGACCTGGCGGTGAGAACATTACTCTCTATCCTGCTATTGGCAGTGATGGTAAGCATACTGTCTTCACCAAGGAAATCACTGTCTATCCCAGCAAGGCATTCAATTATGAAGACCTCTCCATTTCTCTGAAAGACCCAGAGGATGCAGGTCGTGTGTTTACCCAGAAGTTCTCTGCTCACTTCGTTCCTACGGGAGGCAAGGTGAAGATCAGTGTTCCTTCGAACAACTGGGTGATGAATACTGAAAGTCCTTACGATGGCAAACGCAAGGCTCACTACATGCCTGTCCGCATCGAAGGCTTTGACATCAACTGGCCGAACTTCGACCATATTGAACTGCAATACAAACTTTCTACGCAAGGCGACAAGGATTGGGTGAACGTCTGCTCATACTATGCTGACAAAGAGCTGAGAAGCAAGGCCAGCGGTGTGACCGACACTATTCCAAACAGCGGTGTGATTGTTGCTTCGTTCTATGGCGAGAATGATCCTGTGGAACAGCACTACGACATTAGAGCGGTGACTTATTGCCGTCATGCTGGCGGATTCCTCACCGGTAGTTCTGAAGTGCTCACAGGTATTAAGGACACGCGCCTGCCGATTGTATTCGGCACTCCTTCACCAACCGACGGTATCCTCGGAATTGGTAGTGATATCAAGGTGCAGTTCTCTGAGGCGATTGCAGGTAACTATCTACGCAATATCAACAACTTTGAGGTATTGGGTACCATCAATAGCAACGATATCTCGACCTCCACTTCGCTCTCCTTCAACGGTGACTCTTATGCCTTCACCGAAGGTTCTCGTAACTTGACGGGAAAGAACTTCACAGTTGACGTGATGCTTAATCCTGCCCCTGACGTTCAACCGATGACCGTGTTCTTACACGGAGGTGAAGAAAGGGGCCTCCGATTCGGACTCACAGCAGACCGTCACCTTGAAGCCACCATCAACGGACAGACCGTTCAGTCAGATGAACCCGTTGAATTCACCAACTCTTTGCATGAGGTGGCGTACGCACTCGACCAGTCGGGCGACAGTATGGCTATCAACTTCTTCGACGGAAGCAAACAGATTGGTCACAAACCTCTGTCTGGCAAGTATGAAGGTGAGTCGAACTTGAAACTCGGTTACGACATCGTCGCACCAGAAAATTCTTATAAGGGCGATATGCTTGAGTTCCGACTTTGGAACCGTGCCATGACATCTGCCAACCTGAGCGAATACGGAATGAAGAAACTTAATGGATATGAGTACGGATTGCTCGACTACTATCCACTCAACGAAGGTGAGGGTGAGTTTGCTTACGACAAGGCTCCAGGCAGCATGGACCTCATCTTGGACGAAACCAACTGGAAACGACCCGTCGGTATCTCATTGGAGATGAAAGGTGATAAGGGTCTGCGCCTCAAGCCAGACAAATTCGCCCGTACCGCTGATCACGACTATACGTTGACATTCTGGTTCCGCACGAGGGATCTTGCCTCTACATTGTTCTCCAATGGACCAGCAACAGCTGATGAGCAAGACAAGATCAATATCGGCATCAACGATGGTTTCCCCTATGTCCGCTCGTCAGGCTTTGAACAACCTGTGGATGTACACGTGAGCGACGGAGCATGGCATCACTTCGCCCTGACCGTCAACCGCTCTCAGAACGTGGCTAACGTCTATATTGACAGGAGACTCACAGAGTCGTTCGCTGCCGATAGTTTGCAAGGTATCTCAGGTGACCACATCGCTCTGGGTGCCACTTATGTGGACAAGAACACTCCGAAGAACCAGATGACAGGCCACATTGATGAGGTGGGTATGTTCTCCAGCGTTCTTCCAGTGAACCTCCTCGAGGAATATTCAACCCATACTCCTATCGGTACAATGAGTGCATTGATGGCTTATCTCGATTTCGGCAGGTCCGAGAAGATGGACAACAATTTGCAGCACTTAGAACCTACTGGTATCAGTATCAAGCGCTACCTTGACTCTCAGGGTAAAATCGCTGCCCGACAGGATACGTTGGTGGCTACTGCCGAGGTGGAAGCAATTGCTGCTCGTGACTACTATGCACCGATGGTCAGCAATTCTCAGATGGATAACCTCAACTACACTTTCGCTACGAAGGACAACGAACTGCTGATTGATGTCACCGAACCTGACTTCATGGTGGAGAAGACCAATGTCTATGTCACAGTGAAGGATATTCCTGATCTTCAGGGCAACCTCTTGGCGTCACCATTGACGATGAACCTCTACGTTTATCGCAACCCGCTCCGATGGACTGTGAAACGCATCGAGAAGAAAATCGCTTATGGTGAAGGATGCACCTTTGAGGCAACCATCAAGAATCTGAGTGGTGTTCGCCAGAACTTCAGAATTGATGATCTGCCAGTATGGATTCAGGCATCTGAGACGCAAGGTGTTATCGGTTCGTTGGATGAGAAGACCATTCAGTTCACCGTCTCTGAATTTATCAATGTCGGCACGTACAACGAACAGGTCTGCTTGGTGGGCGACAACAGTATGTCGGAGCCATTGCCTATCACGTTGCGCGTTCGAGATGTAGAACCTGAATGGACTGTCAGCGACCGACTGAAGCAGATGAACCAGACTATGATGATGATCTGTCGCGTGAAGATTGACGGCGTGATTGCCAACTCTTCGGAAGATATCCTTGCCGCATTTGATGAAAATCAGCAGACATTGGGTGTCGCTCACATCGAGGTGAACAACAAGGCAATGGCGAACGAAGCATTGGCCTACATGACCATCTACGGTTACACGAATACCGATGGTTCGAAGCCTAAGCTCAACTTCCGCTTCTACGATGCTTCTGCTGGTAGTATTTTCAGCTTATTGCCAGAACAAGATGTGATCTACGAATTCCAGAAGGATGCCACCTTGGGTTCTGCCTCTAATCCTGTCGTATTGGTGAACGGCAACAACAACGTTCAGACGCTCAAACTGAAGAAAGGCTGGAACTGGGTAACGTTCAATGTCGTACCCAAGAATTCTTACTTTGATGGAGACCCCCCTGTCTCTAGCGTCACTGTAGGTGAGTTCCTGAACGGAATCTCGAAATGGGAAGCTGGCGACAAGATCACTTCTATCAACGGTACCACTGTCCAGCAGTTCACTTGTCGTGAGGACAAAACAACAACCCGTGGTTACAAGTGGGATGATGAGGACAACATGATTTTCATCAACTCCAGACTGATGTATAATATCTATTCGATGAGCGACAAGACCGTCTATGTAGAAGGTGATCTCGTGTACGGATCGATTGCTGTACATAAGGACTGGAACCGTATCGCTTATAACTCCACCATCAACTTGCCAATCGCACAGGCACTGTCTGACTATACAGAAAAGGCTTCTGAGGGCGATGTGGTGAAGTCTCAAGACGGATTCGCCATTGCCACTAAGGTTACTTCTGGAAGCAGTTCCAGCATCGTGTGGAAGGGCACGCTGCAATACATGGAAGCTGGAAAGGGTTACATGTTGAAGCGACTGTCCGATGAAAAGGTTTCTTTCTTCTACCCACTCTATTATGGTGACAACCGCTATAGTAGCACAGAGGCGAACCAGGCTGCTCCAAGACGCAGCAGCGTGAATACGATTTCTACTATGAATATCGTTGCAGCGGTGGAAGGCATCGAGACGGAAGAAGGCGACCGTCTGGTAGTGTTCAGCGGTGTTGACCGTATGGCAGAAGCTGTAGCCGACAGTGAGCAGAACTTCTATCTGAACATTGGTAGCGATTCGAAGGACAATGAGCCACTGACCTTCGCTATCGAGCGCGACGGTGAGACTATCGCGATGACGTCAAGCCGCATCAGTTATGTTCCAAACCAAGTGCTGGGTACGCCTAACGAGCCTACTGCCATCAATTTCACTTCACTCGAAGAAATGCCACATGATGGCAAGTGGTACACCGTCAGCGGCATCCTGTTGGAGAAGAAGCCAACAGAGAGCGGTTTGTACATCTATGATGGAAAAGTTGTTTTAATTAAGTAAAAACGCATGAAAATGAAAAAGACCATATTAGCAATAGTAGCCCTCGCCTTCTTGGCGTGGGGCTGCTCATCGAGCGACGATGACCAACAGAATCCGCCTGCTTCATCAAGTCTTCAAGCAGGGAATGACGCCCGTCCTGACTGGCTTGCTCAGGCTCCCAACTACGACCTCTACGAGCAGACTATGACGACGGTGGATGTGTGGCTGCAAGACACACTGCAGACCTATGCCTCTGCCAACGACCTGCTCTGTGCGAAAGTCGGTGACGAGATACGTGGTGTGTCTGTGCCGGAACAGATCAACGGATTATGGAAGTTCACCATCACGGTAGGTTCCAACGCTACGGAGGAGAAAATCATGCTGTACTACTACTGCGACAAGTTGCACCGCATTTACTCCATCTTTTGGGTGACCTTCGATGCCACCATCAAACCCACGGGTACGGATGGCATTTATAAACCGGAATTTGTAAAGATAACGAACTGATTCAAGCCATACTGAAGACACGGGACAGAAGCTCTGTTCGTCGTCACTTCGCAGCAAAATCTGAACATCATGACACCTAAGGAAGAAATTGAACAACTCAGGAAAGAGTTGGAGCAGCATAACTACAATTACTATGTGTTGAATCAGCCGACAATATCGGACTTTGAGTTCGACCAGATGATGCATCACCTGGAGGACTTAGAACTGTTTTATCCGCAGTATGCTGACCCCAATTCACCTACACAACGCGTGGGAAGCGACTTGAACCAGTCGTTCAAGGCGGTGGCACACAAGTATCCGATGCTGTCGCTGGCAAACACCTATAACGAGGGTGAGGTGAGAGACTTCTACGAGCGTGTGAAGGAAGGTCTTGAGGGGGAGGATTTCGAGATTTGTGCGGAGATGAAGTATGATGGGTTGAGCATCTCGCTGACCTATGTGGATGGAGAACTGGTGCAGGCGGTGACACGAGGTGATGGTGTGAAGGGTGACGATGTGACGAACAACGTGAGGACGATTCGCTCGATTCCGCTGAAACTGCGAGAGGGGAGCGACTATCCCCACGAGTTTGAGATACGTGGTGAGATTCTGATGCCCTGGACTTCGTTTGAGAAACTGAATGAGGAACGGGCAAAACGGGAGGAACAACTGTTTGCCAACCCGAGAAATGCGGCAAGTGGCACGTTGAAGTCACAAAGCTCGAGGGTGGTGGCTGAGAGAGGCTTGGATGCCTACCTCTATTATTTATTAGGGGATGAGATTCCGTCGGATAGTTCTCACTACGAGAACCTGCAAAAGGCTGCATCTTGGGGCTTCAAGATTTCGCAGGGAATGAAGAAATGCAAGACCGTTGAGGAGGTGTTGGCATACATCGATTACTGGGACAAGGAACGCAAGAACCTGCCTGTGGCAACGGATGGCATTGTACTGAAAGTCAACTCCTTGCGTCAACAGCGTCATTTGGGCTATACGGCAAAGAGTCCCCGTTGGGCGATTGCCTATAAGTTCAAGGCGGAGAGGGCTTGCACCCGACTGAATGAGGTGACGTATCAGGTGGGCAGAACGGGTGCTGTGACGCCTGTGGCGAATATGGACCCTGTGCAGTTAGCAGGAACAGTGGTGAAGCGTGCTTCCCTCCACAATGCCGATGTGATGGAGGAACTTGACCTGCACATCGGGGATATGGTGTATGTGGAAAAAGGAGGCGAAATCATCCCCAAGGTGGTGGGTGTGGACAAAGACCAACGACAGCCAGGCTTGCAGAAGGTGCAGTTTATCAAGACCTGCCCAGAATGTGGTGCCGAACTGGTGCGTTTTGAGGGTGAAGCAGCCCATTATTGTCCGAATGACAGTGCTTGTCCGCCCCAAATTAAGGGTCGCATTGAGCACTTCATTTCCCGTAAGGCGATGAACATAGACAGCTTGGGTCCAGAGACGGTGGATGACTATTACCAACGAGGCTTAATTCACGATGTATCAGACCTTTATAAACTGACTATTGCAGATATCTGTGGGGTGAACAAGAACCGCGTGAAGTCGGCTCAGAAGGTGGTGGATGGTGTGAAATCAACGCTGAGTGTGCCGTTTGAAAGAGTGGTCTTTGCGATAGGTATCCGATTCGTGGGAGAGACCACTGCCAAACTGATTGCCCGTCACTTCAAGTCGATGGAGGCGTTGCGGAATGCGACGGTGGAAGCGTTGATGGAAGTAGATGGAGTGGGGCAGGTGATTGCCGAGTCGGTGGTGAAGTACTTCCAAGATCCCAAGAATGCGGAAATCGTGGACAAGTTGGCGAGTGAAGGCTTGCAGATGCAACTGTCTGAAGAGCAATTGGCTGGACAGACAGATAAGTTGGCGGGCAAGAGCATCGTTATCTCGGGTGTGTTCCAGCAGCATTCCAGAGACGAATACAAAGCCATCATTGAGCAGAACGGTGGTAAGAACGTGGGCAGCATCTCGAAGAAAACCACTTTCATTCTGGCGGGTGACAACATGGGACCTTCCAAGTTGGAAAAAGCACAAAGTCTGGGGGTTCCGATTGTATCGGAAGAGGAGTTCCTTGCTATGTTGGAATAGAAAAAACAGAACGTGCCGTCATTTTTCTCATGATGAGCACGTTTTTTTATTCTAAAAATTTCTTAAATCAAAATAAATCAGTACCTTTGCACCGAATTAGTTTTTTAAGGTAAAAGTATTTTTCACTGGTATTTATGGCTAAGAAGACACTGAAAAAGACACAAGAACCTCAATACATATTCGAATCGAGCTGGGAGGTATGTAACAAGGTAGGTGGCATATACACTGTGTTATCTACACGAGCAAAAACCCTGCAAGAGAAATTCACTGACAAGGTGTTCTTCATCGGTCCCGATTTCTGGGAAGGAAAGAAGAACCCACTCTTCAAGGAAAACAAGACGCTGTTGGCAAGCTGGCGAAAGAACGCCCAGAGGAATGATGGTGTGACGTTCCGTGTGGGACGTTGGCAGGTGCCAGGTGAACCTATCGCCATTCTGGTGGACTTCAAGCCTTTCTTCGAACAGCGTAATGAGATATTCGGATGGGCTTGGGAGAATTTCCAGGTCAATTCGCTGAACGCATACGGCGATTACGATGAGAGCCTGATGTTCTCTTGGGCAGCAGGCAAGGTGGTGGAGAGCTACTACAAGTTCTTTGGACTGAAGAAGGAGGACAATGTGGTGTTCCAGGCGCATGAGTGGCAGACCTGTCTGGCTGCACTCTACGTGAAGAAATTCGTGCCTGAGGTAGCCACTATCTTCACAACCCATGCGACGACGATTGGTCGTTCCATCGCTGGCAACAACAAGCCGCTGTACGACTATCTGTACGCCTACAATGGTGATCAGATGGCTTCGGAACTGAATGTGGAGGCAAAGCACTCGGTGGAGAAGCAGGCAGCTTGGAATGTGGATTGCTTCACGACCGTGAGCGAAATTACCGGCAAGGAATGTGCAGAGTTGTTGGACAAGCCAGCAGACGTGATTCTGATGAATGGCTTCGAGAATGACTTTGTGCCTTCACCTGCTGCGAAGTTTGACGAGAAAAGGAAAGAGGCGCGCAAGTTCTTGCTGAGAGTGGCGAACACGCTGATGGGCACGGACTTGGACGATGAGACCATCATCGTGACCACAGGCGGCCGCTACGAGTACCAGAACAAGGGCATCAACGTGTTTATTGACTCACTGAACCGTCTGCGCTGGGATGACAGGTTGCAGAAGAACGTGTTGGCATTCGTGATGGTGCCTGCCTGGATGAGGGAACCTCGTATGGACTTGCAGGTAGCGCTTTCCAATAAGAAGCATAACCCTGTGATGTATGGTGCCATTGGCGACCCCCGCATCACGCACGTGCTGTATGAGCCTGAGAGTGACAAGGTGCTGGGTCAGTTGAACTGGCTCGACATCCACAACCGTCCTGAGGACAAGGTGAAGATCATCTTCATTCCTTGCTATCTGGATGGAAATGACGGCATCTTCAACAAGCACTATTATGACTTGCTCATCGGTAACGACCTGACCATCTTCCCTTCGTATTACGAACCTTGGGGCTATACCCCCACAGAGTCGGTCGCTTTCCATGTACCTTGCATTACAACCGACTTGGCTGGTTTCGGTCTTTGGGCAAACAGTCTGAAGGGTGGTGAGAGCGAGATTGAGGATGGCGTGAAGACGGTGCATCGTTCCGACTACAACTTCGACGAGGTGAGCAACGTGATTCGTGACACAGTGCTGAAGTTCTCGGAGATGAACAAGAAGCAGGTGAACGCGGCTCGCAAGAATGCCGAGAAGGTGGCAGAGAAAGCCCTTTGGAAGCATTTCATCCAGTATTACTACGAAGCATACGACAAGGCGCTTACAAAACGTGATGCGCGTCTGTCGAAAAAATAATTAATAAGAATAAAAACAACCAATTTATAAAACTATGAGAATTCAAGCAAGCAACGCTAACAATCCTAATTGGCGTGAAATCAGCGTGAGGTCGTCTGTACCCGCAGCTCTCGAACCTCTGAACGAAATTGCTCACAACCTTTGGTGGGCTTGGAACAACGAAGTGGGTCATATCTTCAATGATATGGACACAAAGCTCTGGCATGAGGTTCAGAAGAACCCTGTGTTGTTCCTCGGCAGAATGAACTACGAGAAGCTGGAAAAGATTGCAGCAGACAAGAAACTTGTTGAACGCATCAACAATGTATATAAGGAGTTCCGTGCATACATGGATGTGAAGCCTGACACCAAACGTCCATCTGTGGCATATCTCTGCATGGAGTACGGCTTGAACAATGTCCTGAAGATTTACTCTGGTGGTCTCGGCATCTTGGCTGGTGACTACGTGAAGGAGGCATCTGACTCCAACATCGACTTCTGCGCTGTTGGTTTCCTCTATCGTTATGGCTACTTCACCCAGACACTCTCTATGGAGGGTCAGCAGGTGGCTAACTACGAGGCTCAGGTGTTCCCAACCCTGCCTATCGACCGTGAGCTGGATGCTGACGGCAATCAGGTGGTCATCGATGTCCCTTACAACAACTATACAGTTCATGCACTCGTTTGGCGCGTGAATGTAGGTCGTGTGAAGCTTTATCTGCTTGACACAGACAACGACATGAACTCTGAATATGACCGTTCCATCACTCATGCACTTTATGGTGGTGACTGGGAGAACCGTCTGAAGCAGGAGATTCTGCTCGGTATTGGTGGTATCCTGTTGCTCAACAAACTGGGCATCAAGAAGGACATCATCCACTGCAACGAGGGTCATGCAGCCCTTGCCAATGTTCAGCGTCTGGCTGAGTATGTGGAAAGCGGTTTGACTTTCAATGAGGCACTGGAGGTGGTTCGTACTTCTTCTCTCTATACCGTACACACACCTGTGCCTGCAGGTCACGACTACTTCGACGAGGGCCTCTTCGGCAAGTACATGGGTCAGTATCCTGCTAAGCTCGGCATCAGCTGGGATGACTTCATGGGTATGGGTCGTGTGAACCCAGACGACAAGGGTGAGCGCTTCTGTATGTCCACCTTCGCTTGCAACACCTCTACATGGGTGAACGGCGTGAGCTGGTTGCACGGTAAGGTTTCCAAGGATATGTTCAACGGCATCTGGAAGGGTTACTTCCCAGAGGAATTGGACAACGTGGGCTATGTGACCAATGGTGTGCACATGCCAACATGGACTGCTTCTGAGTGGAAGGCTGTCTATGCCAAGAACTTCGACAAGAACTTCCTCTCTGACCAGTCGAACGAGAAAATCTGGGAGGCTATCTATAATGTGCCAGATCAGGAAATCTGGAACACGCGTCTGGCGTTGAAGGCAAAACTGATTGAATACATCAAGAAGGCATTCAAGGAGGATTGGCTGAAGCATCAGGGTGACCCATCTCGCATCGTGTCTATTGTGGAGAAGATCAATCCTAACGCATTGACCATCGGTTTCGCCCGTCGTTTCGCTACCTACAAGCGTGCACACCTCCTCTTCTCTGACCTCGACCGTCTGGCTAAGATTGTCAACAATCCTAACTATCCTGTGCAGTTCCTCTTTGCAGGTAAGGCACACCCAGCGGATGGTGCTGGTCAGGGTCTCATCAAGAAGATTTATGAGATCAGCCGCCGTCCGGAGTTCTTGGGCAAGATTATTTTCCTTGAGAACTACGACATGAAGCTGGCTCGTCGCTTGGTGACTGGTGTGGATATCTGGATGAACACCCCAACTCGTCCATTGGAGGCTTCTGGTACATCTGGCGAGAAGGCTTTGATGAATGGTGTGGTCAACCTCTCTGTGCTCGATGGTTGGTGGCTTGAGGGCTATCGTGAGGGTGCTGGATGGGCTTTGACAGACAAGCGCACCTTCCAGAATCAGGAACAGCAAGACCAGCTTGACGCAGCCACTATCTACTCGCTGCTTGAGAACGAAATCCTGCCTCTCTACTATGCTCGTAACGCTAAGGGTTACTCTGAGGGTTGGATCCAGACAGTGAAGAACTCTATCGCACAGATTGCACCTCACTATACGATGAAGCGTCAGCTCGACGACTACTTCACGAAGTTCTATTGCCCATTGGCAAAGCGTCGCAAGGTGCTCTTCGCCGACAACTTCAAGAAGGCAAAGGAAATCGCTGCTTGGAAGGAGCTTGTGGCTTCTCGTTGGGATGCCATCAACGTGGTTTCTTTCGAGAAGGAAGAAGACATGCTCAAGGGCGACGTGCTCTCTGGCAAGAAATATCATGTGAAGTATGTCATTGACGAGCAGGGACTCGACGATGCCATCGGCTTCGAACTTGTCACTCTCTATCGTGACGAGGAAGGCCGTGACCACATCAGTCAGGTGGAACCATTCGAGGTGACGAAGCGTGAGGGCAACCTCTACACCTTCGAGGGCACGCACGTGATTCCAACGGCTGGTAGCTTCAAGGTGGCATATCGTCTGTATCCTAAGAATGCCGACCTGCCACACCGTCAGGACTTCTGCTACGTGAAATGGTTCAACTAATCACCATTTGCATCGCACTCTTCACGCTGTTCGCCACCTCTGTTCAAGGGGCTGAAAAGCCTTACAGGCGAGCCAGCGTTGTCAAATCCTACCGCACCTGCATGAAGGAAAAAAACTTCGCGCAGGCGCGGCAGGTGCTTACTGACGCTATCCGTCAATATCCCGAGGCTGCAGCTGATGCCCAGCTGTATCGCTACAAGATGGAAGCATTGGGGGAACTGATTGGGGTGGAGAACCGAAAGATTTACCTCAACAACAAACCCGACACCCTCAGTTTCTTTAACCACATGTATGAGTTGTACGTGACGGGACTTCAATGTGACAGCGTGGAACAAAAGGCGCTGTTGGAGAAGCAAGCCGAGGACAAGAAGGCGGTGTCGAAATTCCGTGCTGGAGTGGGGCAGAGTCTGCTGCTTTATCGAAAGAACCTGTTCAATGCAGGCAAGTTTCACTACACCAAGAAATCCTATGCTGAGGCATTCCGCTTCTTTGATATGTATGTCAGGACCAAAACAGCGGATGTGTTCATTGACGCAAAAGGCAACTCCATCCTCACCGATC
The DNA here is from genome assembly GCA_902768125.1 of uncultured Bacteroidales bacterium. Taxonomy (GTDB): domain Bacteria; phylum Bacteroidota; class Bacteroidia; order Bacteroidales; family Bacteroidaceae; genus Minthosoma. Next base: position 18,793 of record CACXKA010000026.1, read on the forward strand.
CTGATGATATCGTGGATGCCTCCGTGCTCTCTGTGTTAAGTGCGTATGGCTCGAGTAATTATTCAGGAGTAATGACGTATTTGTCTGAAAGTCTGAAGGATGAAAGCTTGCTACCTCAGTTGCTTGAGATTGGTGCCAAGACTTCAGCAGAACTCTCAGACACCCTTCAGATGGTACGCTATCTGGAACAAGGATTCGATGCTTATCCTGATGTGGAGTACTTCTTTGTCACGCTCGTCAAGTACTACAACGATCATGGGGACTATGCGAAATCTTTGGAGAAAGTGCATCGCATGACGACGCTCTATCCTCAGCGACGCGACTATTGGTATATGGAAGGAACGGAGTTGGTCTTGCTCAACCAATACGATGAGGCTATTCAAGCATTCCAGCAATGCGTCAACATCAAGGCTGACGATGCAGAGGCGTGGGCTTCTATCGGAAGTGTGCACCTCCATCAGGCTCATGTGGCGTATGAGAACTTTGACTTGCCCAAGTCGAATCCAGCCTACAACAAACAGAAGAACGCCATCACCCAACTCTATCGTCAGGCTTGCACAGCGTTTGAGCAAGCTCGCAAATTTGACGAGAAGAACACCTCCTTATGGCTCGAGGGGCTTCGTGAGGTCTATTTCAAACTCAATCGAGGCAAAGCCCTTCGTGCATTGGAACAATATAAATGAAGTCGTCTGACCTCATGAAACAATAAACGGCAAACAGAAGAATCTGCTTGCCGTTTTCTTTTTATCGTCAGAATGAATTTAGTTGATCATTTCAAAACCTGTGTAAGGCACGAGTGCTTTTGGAATGCGGATGCCTTCTGCTGTCTGGTTGTCTTCGAGAATAGAAGCAACGATGCGGGGTAATGCCAAAGCAGAACCGTTGAGCGTGTGGCAGAGCTGCACCTTCTTGTCGGCATTGCGGTAACGGCACTTGAGGCGATTTGCCTGATAGGTGTCGAAGTTGCTGACAGAAGAAACCTCGAGCCAACGTCCCTGTGCCTCAGAATAAACCTCGAAGTCGTAGCAGATGGCTGAGGTGAAGCTCTGGTCACCACCACAAAGACGAAGGATGCGGTAGGGCAGTTCGAGCTTCTTCAGGAGACCTTCCACGTGGTCGAGCATCTCCTTGTGGCTCTCTTTCGAGTGCTCTGGGGTGTCGATGCGTACAATCTCAATCTTGGAGAACTCATGCAGACGGTTCAATCCGCGAACATCTTTGCCATAGGAACCAGCCTCACGACGGAAACACTGGGTGTAGGCGCAATTCTTGACGGGAAGGTCTTTCTCGTCGAGGATAACGTCACGATAGATGTTGGTGACGGGCACCTCAGCAGTAGGAATGAGGTAGAGGTCGTCCACCTCGCAATGATACATCTGACCTTCTTTGTCTGGCAACTGTCCTGTACCATAGCCAGAAGCAGCATTCACCACCGTTGGAGGCATGATTTCAGTATATCCAGCCTTGTTGGCTTCAGCCAGAAAGAAGTTGATGAGGGCACGCTGCAACTGTGCACCCTTGCCAATATAGACAGGGAAACCAGCACCTGTGATCTTGACACCAAGGTCGAAATCGATGAGGTTGTATTTCTTGGCGAGTTCCCAGTGAGGAAGTTTAGCTTCGCCGTTCGATGGAACGGTGTCCCAATTTCCTACGGTGTCGCCTGGCTTGCATTCGCGGAGGGAAGACTTCACCACCACATTATCTTCAGCACAGGAACCCTCAGGCACTTCATCGTAAGGAATGTTAGGAATCGTGCAGAGGTGAGCAGTCAGTTCCTGCTCTGCATTCGCCTTCACGGTTTCGAGCTCAGCAGCAGATGCCTTGAGCTTTGCCACCTCAGCTTTTGCAGCCTCAGCCTCTTCCTTCTTTCCTGCTTTCATCAACTGACCAATCTGAGCAGCGTATTTCTTGCTTTCAGCGAGAATGGCATCCAGTTTGGTTTGTGCTTCACGACGTTGCTTGTCGATGGCAATGGCTTTCTCTACGGCAGCCTTTGCCTCTGGGAAGTGTTTCTTTTCGAGACCCTTGATGACCCTTTCGGTCTCTTCGGTGATGAGTTTAAGTGTAAGCATGATATTCTGTTTGAGAATAGGGAAGGGAAGTTGTTAGCTTCCCTTCGTCCTACACGTATGTGATACTTTATTTGTTTCTTATTTCAGCAATCCCAGTTCTTTGAACGTGTCCACGAGGATAGCTACGCAGCGGTCAACCTGTTCTTTGGTGTGGGTTGCCATCAGTGCCACACGGATGAGTGTGTCTTGTGGAGCGCATGCTGGTGGAACGACTGAGTTGACAAACACGCCTTTGTCGAAAGCCAGCTTGGTGACTTGGAAAGTCTTGAAAGCATCGCGCACATAAAGTGGAATGATAGGACTTTCTGTATCGCCAATCTCGAAACCAGCTTGCTTGAATTGCTCAAGGGCGTAGTTGGTAGTCTTCCAGAGATTCTCCTGACGCTCAGGCTCAGTCTTGAGAATGTGAATCGCCTCGAGAGCAGCTGCTGTGGCAGCAGGAGTGTTGGATGCACTAAAGATGTAAGTGCGGCTGTTGTGACGCAACCAGTTGATGGTGTCGCTGTCAGAAGCGATGAAACCGCCAATGGAAGCAAGACTCTTGGAGAAGGTACCCATGATGAGGTCAACGTCTTCTGTCACCCCGAAGTGGTTGCAGACACCGCGTCCCTGCTTACCGAACACACCTAAACCGTGTGCCTCATCCACCATCACAGTGGCGTTGTACTTCTTCTTGAGTTCAATGATTTCTGGAAGTTTGGCAAGGTCACCTTCCATAGAGAAGAGACCATCGATGACAATCAGTTTGAGAGCATCTGCGTTACAACGCATCAACTGATGCTCGAGATCTTCCATATCGTTGTGCTTATAATGGAAGAACTGTGAAAATGAGAGACGACGTCCATCAACGATAGATGCGTGGTCACGGTCGTCGCCGATGATGTAATCATTGCGTCCAGTCAAACAAGATACTACACCTGAGTTGACGGTGAAGCCCGTAGAATAAACCAATGCTTCATCCTTACCCACAAAGTCTGCCAATTCCTTTTCAAGCTGAATGTGAAGGTCAAGTGTGCCGTTCAAAAAACGTGATCCAGCACAACCTGTGCCGTATTTCTTGATGGCATTGATGGCAGCCTCGCAAATGCGCTTGTCGTAAGTGAGACCCATATAAGAGTTTGAGCCAAACATGAGAACTCGCTTTCCGCTCATCATCACCTCTGTGTCCTGATGACTGTCAATTTCTCTAAAATAAGGATAGACACCCGCATTGATGTACTTCTGCGGCTCTCTATACTTACTCATTCTTTCTTGTAATAAACCCATAGTTGAATTGTGCATTTCGGTTTTTTGTCAGCTCGTGAAATGTCCATCTCACATGAAAAAATTCTCCGCCGACCCCGAAAGAGACACGCTATTTGTGATTATTATTTTCTATTGTTAATACAAAAACGATGCAAAGGTAGTAAAAAAAGACCGTTTAACTCTCATCTTTTCTGAAAAAAAAACAAGAAAGTCAAAAAACATAGTTGTAATTAGAGAAATTGACGTAAAAAAGTCGTAATTTTGCACCGCAATTCCAAACAAGGTACTTTTTGATAAATGGACATTGCATACACATTAATAATATATACAAGAGAGCAAGAAGGCAGCCGGGGAAAAGAGTGGAGTTGTTCATTTTATGGCAGAAAAAAAGAAAATCATATTCATCGTGAACCCTGTGTCGGGAACGTCTGGGAAAAACTTCGTCCTGAAGTTGGTGGAGGATTATCTCGACAAGTCCCAGTATGACTATGAGGTGATGAAGACTGAATATGGTGGGCACGCAACGGAACTGGCGCAGCAGGCTGTAGAGCAGGGGGCAGACATCGTGTGTGCGATTGGTGGAGATGGTACGGTGAATGAAGTGGCGACGGGACTTATCCACACCCAGACGGCTCTTGCCATCATCCCTTCTGGTTCGGGAAACGGACTTGCTCGTCATCTGCGTATTCCAACCGACCCCCTGAGTGCGATTAAAATCATCAACAGAGGATTGATGCTTCCGATGGATTATGGCATCGTGAACAAGCGTCCCTTTTTCTGCACCTGTGGCGTGGGATTCGATGCGTTCATCTCGCAACGGTTTGCAGAATCAGGCAAGCGAGGTCCTGTCTCTTATATTGAAAATGTGTTGAACAGTAGCCTCAATTATCATCCAGAGACTTACGATTTGGATATCGTCAACGATACGGAAGGGGAGGAAGTGCACCAGATTTACAAAGCATTCCTGATTTCCTTCGCCAATGCTTCCCAATACGGCAACAATGCGTATATCGCACCCTCGGCTTCGGTCAGGGACGGATTGATGGATGTGACCATTATCGAACCGTTCTTGGCGATTGAAGCTCCTCAAATGGCAATCCAGTTGTTCAACGGAACGATTGACCAGAACTCACGCATCAAGACATTCCAATGCAAGAAGGCGATTATCCGTCGTTCCAGACCTGGGGTGGTGCACTATGATGGTGACCCGATGCAGACCGATCAGAATGTGGCAGTGGAGATTGTTCACAATGGTTTGATGTGTGTTTGTCCTGCTGAAGAAGGTCTACCGAGGGTGGAGGTGAGAGTGCAGAATTTCATCACTGAACAATTCAAAAATATGTACAATAAAACAGAAGAGTTAATACAGGAGAATATGAGGAAAGGACCGCGCATTCCGAAGATTAAGAATGGCTTTATTCGTAAGCTTTCAGACAAATAATGGTGGTTTTCATTAAAAATTTGCCAAAATATTTGTTACTTCGGACAAAATGCGTTATTTTTGCAAAATTCGTAGGGAACGAGTTCCCGAACAAAGCGTTTTTTTCCTTCTTATGGATACGAGATTTACATTGATTAATAACCTTAAATAACTTAAAAAAAAGAAAAGTTATGGCTCAAAAAAGAGTTTATACCTTCGGAAATGGACAAGCAGAAGGTAATGCGCAAATGCGCGAGGCTCTCGGTGGCAAAGGTGCCAATCTTGCCGAGATGAACCTCATTGGTGTGCCAGTGCCTCCGGGCTTCACAATCACTACAGACTGCTGTAATGAGTATTATGAAGTGGGAGAGGAAAAGATCAAGGAACTTCTTCAGGACGAGGTGAATGCAGCAGTGGCTCATGTGGAGAAACTGATGAACTGCAAGTTTGGTGATGTGAACAACCCATTGCTCGTTTCTGTACGTTCTGGTGCCCGCGCTTCCATGCCAGGTATGATGGATACCATCCTCAACCTCGGTTTGAATGATGAAGTGGCTGAAGGTATGGCAAAGAAGACAAACAATCCTCACTTCGTGTATGACTCATATCGCCGTTTCGTTCAGATGTATGGTGATGTCGTGATGGGCTTGAAGCCAGTGAACAAGGAAGACATCGACCCATTTGAGGCTATCATCGAAAAGGTGAAGGAAGAGCAGGGTGTGACCCTTGACAAGGACCTCTCTGTAGAGTCTCTGAAGAAGTTGGTGGAACTGTTCAAGGCTGCCATCAAGGAGCAGACTGGTCAGGACTTCCCAACTGACCCAATCGTTCAGCTTTGGGGTGCTATCTGCGCCGTGTTCCGCAGCTGGATGAACGAGCGCGCAATCCTCTATCGTAAGATGGAAGGTATTCCAGACGAGTGGGGTACTGCTGTGTCTGTGATGGCAATGGTGTTCGGTAACATGGGTGACACTTCTGCTACAGGTGTTTGCTTCTCTCGCGATGCTGGTAATGGTGAGAACCTCTTCAACGGTGAGTACCTGATCAATGCACAGGGTGAGGACGTTGTGGCTGGTATCCGTACTCCACAGCAGATTACGAAGATTGGTTCACAGCGTTGGGCTGAGCGTGCTGGTATCTCTGAGGCTGAGCGTGTTGCCAAGTATCCTTCTATGGAAGAGGCAATGCCTGCTCTTTATGCAGAACTGAATGACATTCAGGACAAGCTGGAGAAGCACTACAAGGATATGCAGGATATGGAGTTCACCGTACAGGAAGGCAAACTTTGGTTCCTCCAGACTCGTAACGGTAAGCGTACAGGTACTGCCATGGTGAAGATTGCGATGGACCTCGTTCGCGAAGGTCTGATCGACGAGAAGACTGCCATCTTGCGTTGCGAGCCTCAGAAGCTGGATGAATTGCTCCACCCAGTATTCGACAAGGACGCTCTGAAGAAGGCAAAGGTGATCACTCAGGGTCTTCCAGCATCTCCAGGTGCAGCTTGCGGTCAGATTGTGTTCCATGCTGACGACGCTCAGGAATGGCACGCAAACGGTCACAAGGTCATCATGGTTCGTATTGAGACTTCTCCAGAAGACCTCGCAGGTATGGCTTCAGCAGAAGGTATCCTCACCGCTCGTGGTGGTATGACTTCTCACGCAGCTGTGGTTGCCCGTGGTATGGGTAAGTGCTGTGTGTCTGGTGCAGGTGCCATCAACGTTGACTACAAGTCTAAGACTGTTGAAATAGAGGGTGTTACTTACAAGGAAGGTGACTACATCTCTCTGAATGGTACGACAGGTCAGGTTTATGCTGGTGAAATCCAGACGAAGGCTGCTGAACTGTCAGGTGACTTCAAGGCATTGATGGATCTTTGCGACAAGTACACCAAGCTTCAGGTTCGCACCAACGCGGATACGCCACACGATGCACAGGTTGCTCGTGCATTCGGTGCCAAGGGTATCGGTCTGACTCGTACGGAGCACATGTTCTTCGACGACCAGAAGATTATCGCAATGCGTGAGATGATTCTCTCTGACTCAGTAGAGGGTCGTGAGAAAGCACTCGCTAAGTTGCTTCCATATCAGAAGGCAGACTTCTACGGAATCCTGAAGGCAATGGATGGTCTCCACGTGAACATCCGTCTGCTTGACCCACCATTGCACGAGTTCGTACCACACGACTTGAAGGGTCAGGAAGTGATGGCGAAGGAAATGGGCGTTGACATCAAGGTTATCCAGCAGCGTGTGGCTTCTCTCGCAGAGAACAACCCAATGCTCGGTCACCGTGGTTGCCGTCTCGGTATCACCTTCCCAGAAATCACAGCGATGCAGACACGCGCCATCCTCGGTGCAGCTTGTCAGCTGAAGAAGGAAGGCTTCGATCCACATCCTGAAATCATGGTGCCACTCATCGGTATCCTCTACGAGTTCAAGCAGCAGAAGGAAATCATCCAGAAGGTGGCTAAGGAAGTGTTCGCTGAAGAAGGCGTTGAGATTCCATTCGAAATCGGTACAATGATTGAGATTCCACGTGCAGCCCTCACAGCAGACCGTATCGCTACAGAGGCAGAGTATTTCTCATTCGGTACGAACGACCTCACTCAGATGACCTTCGGTTACTCTCGTGACGACATCGCATCCTTCCTCCCAGTTTATCTGGAGAAGAAGATCCTGAAGGTTGACCCATTCCAGGTGCTCGACCAGAAGGGTGTAGGCCAGCTCATCAAGATGGCTGTTGAGAAGGGTCGTGCTGTTCGTCCAGGCATGCGCACTGGTATTTGCGGTGAGCATGGTGGTGAACCATCTTCTGTGAAGTTCTGTGCAAAGATCGGCATGAACTACGCTTCATGCTCTCCATTCCGTGTGCCAATCGCACGTTTGGCAGCCGCGCAGGCAGCTGTCGAGGAGTAGTTTTAATAGACTGATATACAACTAGTTAATTACAAGGAGTTAAAGCGGTTCTATAACACTTTGACTCCTTGTTTTTTGTTATAATAACCCTATAAAGATAGCCGCTATTCCATGTGCCAATCGCAAATAATAGCAAACGGGATAACTTTTTTAAGAGCAACTGTTTTACATTATAAGAGTATATAAGAGTTATATCTTATAAAAATTATAATTATGAAAACAGTATCA
>CACXKA010000027.1 GCA_902768125.1 uncultured Bacteroidales bacterium
GGCTGGCAGCACTTCCAAGAAAAACAGAGAAAACCAAAGTCGGAGAAAAATGAATACGCCCTAATTTTCTTGGTTTTACTTTCGATGGTTGTTGCTTCGTAGAAGCTGATGGGGTGGATGAAGGCTTTTATCTGCGAGCTGGCTCACAAGGAAAAGCGGGCAGACACAACATCAAGACGCAGTCTCAACCTGAGAAAGAGGTTTTTTAGGGTTTTGGTCTATTTCGTCTTTTTAGAAGTTTTCGGAATCAAAAATCAGTGAAATCTGTGTTATCTGTGTGAAATTAAAGTCAAATGATTATGGAAAAGAAGCAAAGAGCATTGGAGATTGTGGTGAAGATCGTAGTAGCCGCACTCACAGCATTCCTGACCGCGTTGGGAACAACGAGTTGCATGCACGCATGCATGATGTAAGAAGGAAGATGTAAGATGTGATAGAAAGGAGAGGCTCCGAAATGAATCGGATGCCTCTCCTTGGTGGTTTCATATGCTACAAGGCTGCTAAGCCTCGGAAAATGAGGTGGGGGTCGTAGGTGATGGGGCAGGTGATGTCGTCTGCCAATTGGAAGGTGTTGCCTCCTGTCATGAAGACGTGGAGGTCGGGGTATTCCTTTAGAAGATTGCGGATGTAGCCCTCCATTTCGAAACGGGCACCGTTGACTGCTGCTGAAAGCATGTGGGTGCGTGTGTCATTTCCCAATAGCGACGCCTCTTTCTCCGCCTCAATCTGAGGGAGAAGGGCTGTGTGTTCGTGCATGGCATTGAGCCTCAACTGAACGCCTGGAGAAATGGCACCGCCCAACAAAGCACCCTCAGCAGAGAAAAGGTCGTAGGTGATGCAGGTGCCAGCATCGATGATAAGCAGGGTGTGGTCAGGGTCTTGGACAATCGCTCCGATGTCTGCTGCCCATCGGTCTGCTCCATAAGCGGATGGAACGCCTGCAACGGACTTGACAGGGCAAGGAACGGAAGGAGTGAGCCAAAGCACGGGGATGTCCAGCTGCGCCAATGTCTCTTGCAGTTCCGCATCCTCACCTGCGACCGTAGAAAGACGCACATCATCAATAGGGAACGCAGCCATGAGCCGAGAGAAGGTGTCCTCCCATGACTCATGACGACGTTCGAAATGCACGATGTCGGTATCCATCACCGCCAACTTGGCTGATGTGTTACCTATGTCTATCAATAGTTTCATAACGATACCCCTAACTTTGAACCTTGAACTTTGAACTTTCAACTCTCATCACCAGGAGCCGCCGCCTCCGCCGCCTCCGCCGCCACCAGAGAAGCCGCCTCCGCCGCCAAAACCGCCGCCACTGCTGGAGCTGTCATGACTCACGACGTTGATGGCACTCTTCGAGGACGAGAAGAGACTGTCTGCCATGTGGGAAGTGAGGTCATAGCCATAGAGCGGTGTCACGGTATGGTACCAATCAGGTTGCTTCACTTCGATATCCTTGAAGAGTTTTGCCCACTTGCTGCTGAGGCCAAACACCATCGCATAAGGCAATATCTTGTAGAAGTATTCTGGATCATCGTTCTGCAAGGTTTCCAGACGCGACTTCTCGGCAGTCTTGATGAATTCCTTGAAACCTAACAGGCGGCCAATCATCTGCACGCGATAGTCGGTGTCTACATTGAAACGTCCGATGGATTCGCCCAACAAGAAGCACACCACAAACATGGCGATGGACGTCATCTTACCCATCGGGGCACCATAAGCACAAACCACCCCAACATAGAACCAGCACACCAGTGCCATCACCAAAGCCTTTCCCAAGAAAATGAGCACTTGTTTCCACTTGCTTCCAAAGAGGTCCTTGTCACTGTCATACAAGCGGAAGAATGTGCCCACAGCAAAGGGAATCGACCAAATAATCACCGCATAAATCCACTCATCTGTATCAAAGGTTTCCAGCACAGAATTCGTGCCAAACACACAGGTCGTGGAGAGCAACAACAGGAAGTACAGAAGAATGGGCCAATCATAGGAAGACAAAGCCTTTTCGCCTTTGAAATTCTTTTTCAATTCCGCCTTGAATTCATCCACTACCTTAGGTCTTTCTGCCATATGGCTCAGGTTAGCCGTCTCTTTTCCCTTAAAGAGCAGTTCCATCATCTTCTGCTGATACAGAGGCGCATCCTTGGGCAAATCCTTCAACTTGGTCAGCACCACCTCTGTCCGTTTCAGCAGAGAACCTTTTTCCTTCTCTTCGATGCTGATATAACCCTTTCCTGCGAACCAAGGTATCATCGACGCCATATCCTCTGCATCAACGCTGTCGTCAATAATAGTGCCCACTTCCGCGCTACTGATGTCTTCAGGAGGATAGAACTCTATCACTTTAACGGGCTTGTCCCTTTTCGCCTTGAACAAGTAATAGACAATCAGTATGATCAGCATGACGGAAAGACCGAAACTGATGTAGTGGAACACGTGGTTGGCGGTCAGCACACCCTCGTAATACCCCTCTGGCAACTTGGCATAAAGCGTGATGCCATGATAGGGAGGGATGTTTGTCGCCCAGCCACGAATGAAATTCTGATTTGCCTTTATCTGTAGATCCTCCACCGCATTCTTTGTGCTGCCATACACTCCACTATAGACTTCGAGGCGCTTCTGAATATCGGCTGGCAACGGCTTCTCAAACTCAATCTTGAAACTGAAGTTCTCGATGCGCTCACCAAAATCCGTACCCAAGATGGTGTGGAAGATATAGTCATAGTTTGGACGGCGGTCTTCGCGATAAACATATTTGTAATGAATCACATACCGCTGGTCGCCCGTCACTTCATGCCATTCGCTACCGATGCGGATGACGCAATTATTCTCATCGCTATCTTCCGTGGTATAGTCACCACCTTCCACTTTGATATCCGTCACCTTGCTTCGGTAATTGAAAGTTTGCCAATCTTGCACCACCTGTCCTTGGATCACCTGCGGCTCATTGCCCTCATCCAGAGAGACATCATGCTGCAAGGAGAACTTGGTGGGGATGTAGCGATAGATACCATGACGCGGTTCCTCAAAGAACACGTCGATGGTCTCCGTGATGTCCCACACATTGTCTTGGTGCACAACGGCATCAATGCGGAAATTCTTATAATAGAATCCGCCTCTGTCCGCTCTGGCTGTCAGCGTGACCGCCAAGAGGACAAACAGCCATAAAAACCTGCTTTTCTTCATGTTCTTACAATTTCACATCCACAACCTGACGTTCCTTATCGCTATCCACTTGATACATCGGCAATGCCTTAAAACCGAACATACCCGCAATGAGGTTGAAGGGGAACATCTGACATTTGTCATTGAACTCACGAACACTACCATTGTAGTAGCGACGAGAGAAGGCAATCTCCTCTTCCATCTTGGAAAGGCGTTCCTGCAAATCCAAGAAGTTGGTGTTCGCTTTCAGGTCGGGATATTTCTCCACGACCAAGAAGATGGACTTGAGCGCATCGCCTATCCTTATTTCGCTGTCAATCGCTGTGTCCAAGTCACCCTTCTGTGCATTCACACGCATCTGAGTCACTTCCTGAAGCGTGTCTGTCTCATGCTTGGCATAACCTTTCACGACTTCCACCAAACTGGGAATGAGATCATAACGCTTCTTGAGATAAACATCCATTGTGGAGAATGCCTCCTTCACTTTGTTGCGAAGCTGCACCAAACTGTTGTAGGTGAATAATACCAGCACTGCCAGCACCACCAACACACCAATAACGATATAAGTAACCATTTTTCAACTATTTAAATCATTTTCTATAAAATTCATTAATCGTTCCACAGCCTCTGACTCTGGAATATTCTTCTCAATACATACTTTTTGTTTGTAAAGCGACACTTTACCCATAGCAGCACCCACATAGCCATAGTCGGCATCAGCCATTTCACCAGGACCATTCACGATGCATCCCATGATGCCAATCTTCAAAGTAGCAAAACGCTTGTCATGTTGGGCACGTTGACTGACTGCCCCACGAATCTTGGCAATCGTCTCCTCCAAATTGTAAAGCGTACGACCACAACCAGGGCAACTGATATATTCCGTCTTGGTGAATTTGATACGAGCTGCCTGTAGGATGGCATCTGCTAATTCTGTCAACTTTTCCTCGGTGAATCCGTCATTCCTGATGACAAGTTTGTGAGCCAATTGGTCGATAAAAAGGGCACCCACAGTCATAGCAGCCTTTAGTTGCAGGTCTTCCCACTTCTTTTCATGAAACTCCAGCGTCACGGTATCATCGGATATCGTATTCTTTGCTTGTTCACGTAGCGTGGCACATTCCTCGATGGAATCAACCAATTTCTTGGCTACAGGGATTTCCCTTTCAGGAGCCTCAGACAAAGAGACACGAATGGTGTCACCAATTCCTTCACACAACAAGGCACCGATTCCAACGGCACTTTTGATACGTCCATCTTCACCCTCGCCTGCTTCTGTCACACCTAAATGCAAAGGGAATGCCATCCCTTCTTTCGTCATCTGCGCCACCAACAAACGGACGGTACGAACCATCACGACCGTATTGCTTGCCTTAATGGAAATGACAACATCAGAAAAATGTTCCCTCACACAGATACGCAGGAACTCCATACAAGATTCCACCATACCTTCGGGCGTATCACCATAACGGGACATGATGCGGTCGCTCAAAGAGCCGTGATTCACACCAATACGAACAGCCGTGTGATGCTCCTTGCATATATTCAGGAATGGCACGAAACGCTCGTCAATTTTCTTGATTTCATCGGCATATTCTGAATCCGTATATTCCAACTTCTTGAAAGTACGGGCAGGATCAACATAGTTGCCTGGATTGATGCGAACCTTCTCACAGATGGTGGCAGCTGTGTCAGCAACGGATGCGTTAAAATGCACGTCAGCCACCAAAGGCACGGTGTAGCCGTCAGCACGCAAGGCCTCACTGATGTTCCGCATGTTCTGTGCCTCGCGCTGTCCCTGAGTGGTGAAACGCACCAGTTCGCCACCGGCATCGACGATACGCTTTGCTTGGGCAACGGAACCCTCCGTATCCATCGTAGAAGTGTTTGCCATCGACTGGACACGGATAGGCTCATTGCTTCCTATCACCACATCACCAATCTTGACATCAATGGTCTTTCTTCTTTGATAACCCATAAAAGAAATGTGTTTCGTTTAATTACACTTGTAAGCAAACTTCACCTCTTTCAGCTCCGAATTTGCTTTTTCTATCTTCTGACGGAGGTTGTTCTTGTAAGCAGCAAACTTCTCTGCCAAAGCCTCATCAGAAAGGGCAAGCATCTGCACAGCAAGAATGCCCGCATTGAGGGCGCCGTTAATAGCAACTGTTGCTACAGGAATGCCTGGAGGCATCTGTAACATGGAATAGACAGCATCCACTCCATCCAGCACACTACCCTTCACTGGTACGCCAATGACTGGAAGTGTCGTACTGGCAGCAATCACACCAGGCAATGCAGCAGCCATACCTGCACCTGCAATAATAACCTTAATTCCACGCTCCTTTGCCCCTTTGGCAAAAGCCTCCACTGCATCAGGAGTGCGATGAGCAGACAAGGCGTTCATCTCAAAAGGAATTTCCATTTCATCGAAGAACTTGGCAGCTTTTTCCATTACTGGAAGGTCTGATGTACTGCCCATAATGATAGATACAACTGGTTTCATATTCTTTAAATTAAATGATTCTCTAATCTCTAAACCCTCACCCCTAAACTCTCAACCGAATAACATTACATCCAACTTATCAAGATAAAAGTCATGGTACATAGATAACCGATGCCAAAGCCAACAAGCACTTGAGCAAGGCTATGCTGACGCAGGATGATACGGCTAGTCCCCAATACTCCTGAAAGCAGAAGCAAGGCACAGAATGGCCAGATAGGATTGTAAAAGAAAAGAATGCTGAATGCATTGAGCGCTCCTACCAAGCCTCCCATTCCCACCATGTGTGTACTGACTTTCCACCACGCATTGATAATGACACAAATAATCTGACAGATGAGTGCCGACATCACCACGCCTCGGAAGAACATTGCTGTGTTCATCTTTGTCATGATGACCAGGCAAGCCCCATAGCTCAACAAAGTGACCAGATATGGCATGTGTCGGTGCTCACGATGACTCAGTTCAAGGTGCGTCCATTTCTTGAACAAACGAAATGTCGTGATACCCAAATGGGGCACAAACACCGTAAAAAGATACACCAAACCAAGGATAAACAATTTGTAGCCCCAAGGCAGCATCCTCATATAACTGAACAAGAACAGCCCGAAGAACACCCACATCGGGGCGTACAACGGCATGAAAAGTGTCGAAAACACTTTCGCAATCTTGATCAGTCTTTTATTATCCATATGCGTTACAATCTATCTATGCAAATATTTATCCGCGACGACTATTCACCGCAGGAATACCCATCTCTGTGCGATACTTTGCCACCGTACGGCGAGCCAGTGTCACTCCCCTCTTTTTCATCAGTTCCACAATCTTATCATCAGAATAAGGGTTCATCTTATCTTCACCATCAACAATCTCCCTCATCATTTCCCGAACCCTGCGACCATCTATCTCCTCGCCCACAGCATTTTTGCGAGTCAACTTGAAAAACTCAGACAATGGGTAAATGCGCCCATCCAACAGCGCACATTTAGAACTGCACACACGGGAAATCGTGGAAACATCATATCCCGACTGCTTCGCCACATCATCTAACACCAGACGGACCTTATCCTCGTCATCTTTTGTCAAGAAAAAAGTGCGTTGCAACTCAATGATTGCCTTCATCGTTTCATAAAGTGTCCGACGGCGTTGTTTCACTGACTCAATAAACATCTGTGCAGCCTCTATCTTCTGGCGTGTATAAACCAGTCCCTCTTTTTCGCTTCGTGTCAACTTAGAAGGACGAGATTGAAGAGTCTTCAACTGATTGATGTAATCTCCACTCACATGAAGTCGTGGCACTTCACCACTATTCAACCGCATCTCTATATTCCCTTCCGGGTCTGTTTCAACGATGAAATCGGGTATTTGTGTCTGCACACGATCTGCCGACGATTCACTCAACGCAAAACCAGGGTTCACATTCAATTTTCGAATCTCATTAAACAAGGCATCCACCTGTACGGAAGAAATACCAAGCTTGTTCTTCAACCTTTCCTTGTTCTTGTTGATGAACAAATTATAATAGTTAGCAATGATTTCACGTTCCAGCAGAAGCACTTTCTTTTTCAAATCAGAAACCGATTCCTCTTCATTGTTCAGCTGGCGGTCAATCTGCAAAAGGAGACACTCCTGTGTGGAGCGGGCACCAATGCCAACAGGATCAAAATTCTGCAAGATACGCAACACTTGTTCCACCTCCTGCTCCGACACATAAATATATTCCTTGAAAGCCAACTCTTCCGTGATGGTCGCTATCGGTCTATCGATAAATCCTCTGTTGTCCAACGATCCGATCAAATACTTCAATATCTTCGCTTCCTCCTCGCTCAAATCATAGTTCATCATCTGTGACTCCAGGTACTCAATGAATGAGCCACTATCACCCAAGGGTAACTCATTACGTTCTGCCGAGCCCCCCGAAGGAGTATAGATAGGCAAATCATCTTCACTATATGCAGATAGCTCTGTGAGATTCTCATTCTCCGCATCGCTGTAAGTGTCGATGCCAGTATCATTACTATCCATCTCATCGGCAGAATTCCCCACCTCATCCTTTTCCACAGGCGCACCTTCTTCCAACGCTGGATTATCCATCAACTCTTTCTTCACCTGTTGCTCAAATTCAGCAATAGGCATCTCCAACAACCTGACCAACTGAAGCTGCTGTTGTGACAATCGAAGTTGTTGTTCCGTCTTTTGAGCCTGTATTTGAGTGAGCCTCTGCGACATTCAAATGTTATTTTTTTGCAAAGTTAGGCAAAAACAAGCATTAAACAACAAAAGGAATGAAAAAAATGATTATCTTTGCACGAAAATAAGAACACATGGAAGATTTCATACATTTACATGTACACACTCAATATAGCATCCTTGACGGACAGGCTGCCATTCCGAAGTTAGTTGACAAGGCTATCAAGAACGGAATGCGTGGAATGGCAGTGACTGACCACGGCAATATGTTCGGCATCAAGGAATTCTTTAATTATTGCAACAAGGTCAATAAGGGTAAGTCCGACGAAGAAAAGTTCAAACCCATTTTTGGCTGCGAGGTGTATTGTGCTCGACGAGATCTTCATTCCAAAGAAAACAATGCCCTCGACAAAAGTGGTTGGCACTTGATTCTTTTAGCCAAGAACGAGGTGGGCTACCACAATCTGATTAAAATTGTCAGCGAAGCGTGGGTGGACGGCTATTATCACCGTCCCCGCACCGACCATAAATCCCTCGAAAAATATCACGAAGGACTCATTGCCTCCTCAGCATGTCTGGCTGGAGAGATTCCACGTTACGTCAAGAATGGCCAAATAGAAGAGGCCGAGAAATCTATTGAATGGTTCAAAAGTCTCTTTGGTGATGATTTCTACATTGAGCTGATGCGCCACGAGGTGAAAAACCCGATGCAACGTGCCAACCGAGAGACTTTCAAAGAGCAAAAAGCCATTGAGCCTACTCTGATTGAATTGGCGCGAAAGCACAATGTGAAGCTGATCTGCACCAACGACTCCCATTTTGTCGATGAAGAAAATGCTGAAGCGCACGACCGACTGCTGTGCTTGTCCACTGGCAAAGACTTGGATGACCCCAACCGCATGCTTTACAGCAAGCAAGAGTGGTTCAAGACGCGGGAAGAGATGAACGACGTCTTCAAGGACATTCCAGAGGCATTGAGCAACACGATAGAGATTCTCAACAAGGTTGAAACCTATTCAATTGACCATGCCCCTATCATGCCATTCTTTGCTATCCCCGAAGAGTTCGGAACAGAAAAGGAATGGCGGGAGAAATTCACTGATGAGGACATTTTCAACGAGTTCACTCGCGATGAAAACGGTAATGTGGTACTCTCTCAAGAGGAAGCCGAGAAGAAGATTAAAAAGCTCGGTGGAATCGACAAATTGTATCGTATTAAGTTTGAGGCTGACTACTTGAAGAAGATCACCTACGACGGCGCCAAACGCCTCTATGGAGACCCTATTCCTGATGATGTGAAAACTCTGCTTGACTTCGAACTACACGTCATGAAGACGATGGGCTTCCCTGGCTACTTCCTCATTGTGCAAGATTTCATCAACTCCGCCCAAAAAGAACTGGGTGTATGGGTCGGTCCCGGACGTGGCTCTGCTGCAGGAAGCGCTGTGGCATACTGCTTGGGTATCACAAAAATAGATCCTATCAAATACGACCTCCTTTTTGAGCGTTTCCTCAATCCAGACCGTATCTCTTTGCCCGATATTGACACCGATTTCGATGATGACGGTCGTGGTAAGGTCTTGCAATGGGTGACAGAAAAGTATGGTGCTGAAAAGGTAGCTCATATTATTACTTACGGTACGATGGCAACAAAGTTGGCCATCAAGGACGTGGCACGTGTGCAAAAAGTTCCATTGGCAACAGTGAACGCTCTCTGTAAAGCGATTCCTGACCGATTGCCCAACGGCAAAAAAATGAACATTGCCAATGCCATCGAGTGCGTGCCAGAACTGAAGGATGCGGTCACCTCGCCTGACCCTTTGCTGAGAGACACCATGAAATTTGCACAGATGTTGGAGAACAATGTGCGCAATACGGGTGTACATGCTTGTGGCACCATTATCTGTCGTGATGCCATTGACGATTGGGTGCCTGTAAGTACTGCCGACGATAAAGAGACAGGGGAGAAACTGCGCTGTACCCAATACGATGGCCATGTGATTGAGGAGACAGGACTTATCAAAATGGACTTCCTAGGGTTGAAAACACTCTCCCAACTAAAGGAGGCTGCAACGAATGTCAAGGAAAGTTTAGGCATAGACCTTGATGTCAATCAATTCGATATTCATGACCCTGCCACCTATCAGCTTTATTGTGACGGGCGAACAATCGGAACCTTCCAATTCGAATCAGCGGGTATGCAGAAATACCTCCGCGAATTGCAACCGAATGTGTTTGAGGATTTGATTGCCATGAATGCTCTCTATCGACCTGGTCCTATGGACTACATCCCCGATTTCATCGAAAGAAAACAAGGAAGAAAGCCCATAGAGTACGACATTCCATGTATGGAAAAATACCTCAAGGACACCTATGGAATTACGGTCTATCAGGAGCAGGTGATGTTGCTCTCACGTCAGTTGGCAGATTTCACACGTGGTGAAAGCGATGCCCTTCGTAAGGCGATGGGTAAGAAGAAGAAGGACATCGTTGATGCGATGAAACCGAAATTTATCGAAGGAGGCAAGAAGAACGGACACGACCCGAAGATATTGGACAAGATATGGAGTGACTGGGAGAAGTTTGCATCGTACGCGTTCAACAAATCTCATGCCACTTGCTACTCATGGGTGGCTTATCAAACGGCTTACATGAAAGCCAACTTCCCTCCCTACTTCATGGCAGCTGTTATGAGTCGTTCGCTTGACAACATCACTGAAATCCGCAAGCTCATGGACGAGTGCAAGCAGATGGGTATCAACACATTAGGTCCGGATGTCAACGAGTCTCGACATAAGTTTTCCGTCAACTTCACAGGTGACATCCGTTTCGGTATGGCAGCCATTAAAGGCGTTGGTGAAGCAGCTGTGACAGCCATCATCGAAGAGCGTGAAAAGAACGGAGTTTACACCTCGGTGTTTGATTTTATGGAGCGTGTGAACCTCTCGCAATGCAACAAGAAGAATATTGAAAATTTGATTGTGGCTGGTGCATTTGACAGCTTCAAAGATGTCCGCCGAGAGACCTTTTTTGCGCCTGGAGCACGCCCAGGGGAAACTTTCCTCGATGTGCTTGTGCGCTACGGAAATAGTTATCAGCAAGACAAACACAAGGCACAGACATCACTTTTCGGAGGAATGGACATTTCTGTCACCCATCCTGCCATCCCCAAGAACATACCTGAATGGGGCAATCTGGAACGTCTGAACAAAGAGCGTGATTTGGTGGGCATCTACCTTTCGGCACATCCGCTTGACGAATATTCCATCGTGCTCGACTATGTGTGCAACACCAAACTCAACCAACTGGAGCAGAAAGAAGCACTTTCCAAAATGGAAGAAGTCACCGTTGGTGGCATCGTCACCGCTGTGCGAACAGGAGAAACCAAGAACGGCAATCCGTTTGGAATCGTTAAGATGGAAGATTTCGCAGGCACTGGAGAGATACCACTCTTCGGCACCGATTGGGTCACCTATCGCAATTTCTTCGTCGAAGGCACCTCTCTTTTCATTCGCCTCAAGGTGGAACCCCATAAATATCGTCCAGGCATCTTCAATATCAACATCAAATCCATTGAGTTGATGTCGGAAGTGAAAGATAAATCCATCCATAAGATTACCTTTGATGTGCCTCTTGACAAACTCACCTCCACGATGGTAGAAGACTTGGCTGAAATCGTCAAAGAGAACCCTGGCGAAGCCGATCTCATCTTCAACATCCACACTTCCGACAGCAATAAAGTGTCCTTGATGTCTCGCAAAGTCAAAGTGAAAGTGGAGAAGCAACTGGTTCAGTACATCAAAGAGAACGAAGATATCGAAATAAAAGTGAATTGACACATCATAGTATTAACCACAAAAAACAACAAGCATTATGGTAATCAACGATTCTAACTACAGCGACGTATTGGCACAGAACAAGCCAATGGTACTTGATTTCTGGGCAACATGGTGTGGTCCTTGCCGTATGGTGGGTCCTGTTATTCAGGAACTTGCAGATCAGTATGAGGGACAAGTAATTGTAGGCAAAGTGAACATCGAAGAAGATGCCGATGACCTTGTGGCACAATTCGGCATCCGCAACATCCCCACCATCATTTACATGAAGAATGGTGAGATTGTTGACAAAGTTGTCGGTGCTGCACCTAAAGCTACACTCGAAGAGAAACTCAAAGCACTCCTCTAATGGCTGCCATTGACGACGAAATCCTCCTTGGTGCACAAGAGGATGCGAAAGAGGTTGCCTTCATCCAGAACTACATGGGTTCAGAAAACCGCGAATTGTTCACGGAGGAAGACATCTATTACTGCCTTGACGTAATGCTCGAATATCTCGACAAACTCAACGACAAGGCTGATGCAGACGGTTTCATCGACATTGACACCGAAGAAATCGCCAAGCACATCCAGAAGAAGGCAAAAAAAGAAGGCATGGGTCCTTACGAACTCGATGCCCTCATCCTTCTGATTGATGCTGAGTTGGAATACAACGAGCAGTTAGAGGATTGACACCTTCCTACTCCCATCCGTCTCCTCTTCGATGGTGACCTTCACGGCATCGTCGGGGAGGAGATTTTCTATCAGTTCTGGCCATTCCATGAAGCACACATGCCCTGAATAAACATAGTCCTCATAACCGATGTCCAGCACTTCCTGTTCCTTCTTGATGCGGTAGAAATCAAAGTGATAGACAGGTTCACCCTTGCCATCCACATACTCATTCACGATGGCAAACGTAGGCGAGTTGATCACATCCTCCACACCCAATTCCTCACACACCGCCTTGATGAAGGTCGTTTTCCCTGCTCCCATCTTGCCGTAGAAAGCAAATACCGTCCTGTCACCCATCGCTGCCACAAACTCCTGAGCAGCTTTCCCCATTTCATCCAACGAATTGATTTTTATGTCCATACTTATTTTCTCCTTTTTCCTTTCATTGTCACCAACGGCACGAGCATCTCTTCAAGGCTAATACCACCGTGCTGGAAGGTGTTCTTATAATAATTGACGTAGTAGTTGTAGTTATTGGGATAGGCGAAGAAATCGTCATTCTGAGCAAAAATATAGGTGGTACTGATGTTGGGTGAAGGAAGAAAAGCAGCCTTAGGAGCTTTCAATTCAAACACTTGCTTGGGAGTGTAGCTGAGGTTCTTACCTAGTTTGTAGCGAAGGTTGGTGTTAGTGTTTTTGTCGCCAATCACCTTAATGGGATTGTTCACACGGATGGAACCGTGATCGGTAGTGATGATGATGCTTGCATCTGTCTTGGCGAGTTCCTTGAAAAGTTCACGCACAGGCGAGTTGTGGAACCACGAAGCGGTGATGCTGCGATACGCCTTCTCGTCGCTGGCAAGTTCACGCACCATTCGTGATTCGGTACGCGCATGGCTGAGCATATCTATGAAGTTGATGACCAGCACGTTGAGGTCATTGCCCATTAGGTTTTTGAAACGTTCCACCAGTTTCTCTGAATCGGAAGAATTGTTGAGCTTGAAATAGGAAAACGTGTTCTTGCGGCGATAACGGTCGAGCTGTGTCTTGATGAGCGGTTCTTCGTTGAGGTTTTTGCCCTCTTCTTCATCCTCGTCCACCCAAAGGTCTGGGAACATCTCTGCTATCTGACTGGGCATAAGCCCCGAGAAGATGGCATTACGGGCATATTGAGTGGCAGTGGGAAGGATGCTGACACAGAGTTGTTCGTCAAAGGTGAAGTCATCCGCTAAGTCTTTGGAAATCTCACGCCACTGGTCGTAGCGGAAATTGTCAAAGACAATCAGAAACACTTTCTCGCCTTGATTCAGCAGGGGAAACACCGTCTTCTTGAAAATGTCGGGCGACATCAGCGGACGCTCCTCATTGTTCTGCACCCAATGGAGATAGTTCTTGCGGACAAACTTGGCAAACTCATTATTGGCCTCCGCTTTCTGCATCTTGAGCATTTCCGACATCTCGCTGTCAGTTCCAGACAGTTCCAACTCCCAATACACCAGACGCTTATACACTTCCATCCAATCCTCGAGGGTGTAGGAGTCATTGATCTGCATACCAATCTTAGAGAAGTTCTGCTGATAACCCGTGTTGGTGACTTCCGCCTCAATCTCACGCTTGTGCAAATGTTTCTTCAACGTGAGATAAATCTGATTGGGATTGACTGGCTTGATGAGGTAGTCGGCAATCTTCGAACCAATGGCTTGGTTCATGATATTCTCCTCTTCGCTCTTAGTCACCATCACGACGGGAGTGGTAGGACTGATTTCCTTGATACGGGACAACGTCTCCAGACCACTCAATCCTGGCATGTGTTCATCCAAGAAGATCAAGTCGAAAGAACGCTCCTGACACAAGTCAAGGGCATCTTGACCGTTCGTTGCCGTAACGACCTCATATTCTTTCTTTTCAAGGAAGATGACATAAGCCTTCAGCAGCTCCATTTCGTCATCCACCCACAACAATGTTCCGTTCATATCTTAAAAGATGTAGTTATCGTCTTCCCATTCCTCTTCATCCAGCTCTTCTTCCTCTACTGGTTCTGGCAACTCCGTCGGTTCATCCAAGCTAGTCGGCTCGTCCTCACTAATACGCAGAGATCCCACGCGGTCGAAATGTTCATCGTAGAAATCGAAATAATCGGCAAAACTCAGTCCCTTCATCAACTTCTTCAAGTTCTCCTCGCTGATGATGAAGCACTTGAGTCCCTGCAACTTATACGACATATCATCATTGTTCAGCAGTCGGTGGAGGTAAATGTACGCCTCATCATAATTAAGGAAAGTGCGCACTTGCATCATGTCAATACCGTCACCTTTTTCTGTCGAAATGTCGAAGTTTCTCACCGTGAATGCCGTGAAATTGTATCTTGCCATTTCATACAGCAGTTGGTTTTCATCCACCGCATCACGCTCATAGGCAATCACAAACACGAAATTGGTGTTCTTCTCGGGATTGAACGTGGAATCGTTTGCCAACGAATCCACCTCGTCAAAGAGACCACGACGACGCTCCCAGATGCTGCCCATCTCAAACTTTCCACCTTGCAAGAGACGCCCTTCTTTCAGCCCTTTCACGTAAAGTCCAGCCAACTCACTCACACTCGACTGAGGATATTTCTCAACAATTGTACGAAGGTCATTCATGAAATTATCCCTGTCACCCAATTCCAGATTGCTCAATGCCTCCAAGAACATGAAGCGTGCCCGGTTGTCACCCTCTGGATACTCCTGTGCCATCTCCCGACTATTCCTGATAACAGTATGATAGTCGTTGAACTTAAAGGCATCGTAAGTGTCTTGATACACCGAATCCTCTATCTGCTTGCCATATCGCGCCTTTTTTTCAAAATTCGGGTCTGCAATCTTTTTCCCGTGCTCATTGTCAGGATACTCCGCAATCAGCCGTTGTTTGTAATCATCTGCATCCCCTTGAAGTCCCATCCTCGAATAGAGTTGGAACATATTGTAATACACCTCGTCCATCTGCTGGAACTCAGGGAAATTTAGCAAAATACGCTGGAATGTCCGTTCAGCCAATGGAAAGTTGTCCATTCGATCCTTATAAATGATGGCAGCACCATACAATCCCTCTACCAATGCCGCATTCGAGGCAGCCATCTGTTCGTCGGTGAAGGGAATGTCCTTCAGATAATACTCGGGACGATGGGGGTCGTTGGCATATTCTTCCGCCTTGATGGAATCCTTCTCCGCCTTCGTTTGTTTCTTGCCTTTGTTGGCTTGATAGATGCTGTCCTCCACAGCGGCAATGCTGTCTTGCACCGCCTTCAAACTGTCCGACAGCTCCTCTTCATTGAAGTCGTTGAGTACCGTCTTGTTGTTGCGACGCCAATCATCCGCCAACTGTCGTTTACCCCATTTCCGTTCAAATTCCGTCTTACCAGCCGCCACAGCCGTTGGATTATAGAAATACCACACCGCCGTCGATTGCTGAGCATTCCGATTAGCAGCACCTGGCTGATTGTTAGTTGCCCCAGGCCTTCTAGCACTATTATTGGTTTGGGCACTGGCAGCCTCGGCTGCTTTCTTTTCTTCCTCCCTTTCTTTCTTCTTCAGCTCTTCAATGGTCTTCTTAATCTTCTCCATACGAGTGACAGAATCCAGCCTTGCCATCATCTGAAGACTATCCTGCAACTCGACTGCAGAGGCAAAAGGCAACAATTCATCGAGGATTTTGCTGCGTTCATCCACCTCTTTGTAGCTTTCGTGGTCTTTGTCCAACAAGCCGAAAGCCTGCGAATAGCATTTCTGTGCATCCACAAATTTCTCACGATCCCAATATAGCTGTCCTAAATGCAACAACACCACACCCTTCTCCACACCATTGCGGGTACTCTTGTCCACACCATCCCTATATGCCCAGATGGCATGGGTCGTGTCGCCTTTCGACAGGTATATGTTACCGATGGCATAGTATACTTGATCTAGATACCCCTCATTCTTGGGGTTTTTCGCCATCGCCTTCAACTTGCGAATCATCTGTTTTGACTGCCCTTTCGACAACGCCTCACTCATCTGAATGCGGGCATTGAACTCCAGTTCGTAGGGCGGATTCATCCGAATCACCTTCTTGAAGTATCGGTATGCCTCTGGATCATGACCGATGCGATGATAGAGCTGTCCCAGCAACAAGTACATTCGTGCTCTTGGCAAACGCCGATGTTCTGCCTTCAATGCCTTCTCAATATTGAGGATGGCTTCTGGATATTGCTTTTGTCTCAATTGAATGTCCGCCAGCACAGAAGCCTTCAAGGGTTCCAAGTTGGTTGGAAAACTGTCACGTTGAGCACGAGTGATTAAGTCCTCCGCATCATAAAACCATTCCATCTCTGCATAGCAACGAGCCTCCAATAGTCGGGCACGTGCCACCAAATTGGGGTGGGAGAAATATAGACGCTGGATATAGGCAAACGTCGATGCTGCCTCCATGTATTCACCCTTGCGGAATTGTGCTTCGCCCATCAGAAACCACGCTCTCCACAAAAATGGGTTATACTCCTTCTGGCTCAGCCATATCTTATCCTTCGCTGTCTTGGGGCGACTTTTGTTCCACTCTGGGCGCACCGTGATGCTGTGCGTCTTAATGGTTTTCTGACTCTTTTCTACTGCTCGGTCGAAATTGCCCGAACCAATTTTCACCGTCGCCTTATTGCCAGCTATATAGAGCGGAATTACCTCGGTAAAATTGTCCTTGTTACCCTCTTCCTGCAACTGACGACCCTCCTTATATGCCTCGTGACCATTGAAATAGGTGTTGTATCTGGCTTTGAAACCCTGAACACTACGCGACAATGCCGTATTCTTATTCGTAGAACACGCCACCAACAGCACGAACAATGCCGTACAACTGCACACTATGTAAACTAGCCGTTTCAAAACAAGTCAACAAAAGGGGCATCTTTCCCCTTTTAATACTTATAACGAAAAAATCCTTCCCTTATTGTCTTTAATCTTTAACCTCTAACCTTAAACCTTGAACTTTGAACCTCTAACCTTAAACCTTGAACCTTGAACTTTGAACCTTAAACTTTGAACCTTAAACTTTGAACTCTACACTCTCCTCTCCCCCACAATCATATACACCTCATCCTTCAATTCATCGGGCAATTCGACTGCTCTCAGCTGTAAAGAACGAATCCATCCTGCAACTTCATCATCACGCATCGTATAGAGAATTTCACGAAATTCGTCGATTTCATCGGAGGAATAGGCATCACTCTTCCTTCCTCTATAACTATCAAGCTCCTCATCATTATAGTATTCAATCTGTTTACTCACGGCTGCCAACAGACTTTCCTTCTCACAGGTCTCATGCTGACCACAACACTCCATATCCTGCACTTGCTGGATATTCGGTAATTCATCGATTTCACCGTTCAAAAGCTGCCGTTTTAGTTTCCTCTCTCGAAGAGAACCAGCAACAAAAGCAACCACGCCCAAGACAATCAAACCTATAATCAGATACGTCATATTTCCTAAACCTTAAGTCCTAAACTCTCAACTCTAAACCCTAAACTCTCCAAATCCTCCCAAAAACGAGGATAAGATTTAGACACCACATGAGGATTATTGATAGCTATATTTCCATCTTTCAGAGCGACAGGAGCGAAAGCCATCGCCATTCTATGGTCTTCATAAGTGTCGATTCCGATTTCATCGGTAGAAATACATGCTTTATTTCTGATTCCATCCCATAAAAGCTCACTATTGTTTCGGTCTTCAATCTGGAAACCCAATTTCGCCAGTTCTCGTTTCAAGGCTTCGATGCGATCGGTCTCTTTGATCTTGAGACTCTGCAAACCTGTGAAATGGAAAGGCACTCCCAACAGACAACATGTCACCACGAACGTCTGAGCCAAATCTGGCATCTCCACAAAATCCACATCCAAACGCTCCACGCATTTTCCATTTTTTCGCAACACGACTTCCTCACCTCGATGCTCGGTGCTGACACCCAATCGTTCAAAAACCTCTGCACCTCGACTGTCACCTTGGAGGCTCTTGACAAACAATCCTGGCAGCACAATTTCTGCTTCAGCATCGTCAGAGAGTGCAACCATCTCATACCAATAGCTGGCAGCACTCCAGTCGCTCTCCACCAGATAAGAACCTGTCTGATAAGGGATGGGATCCACCACGATGGTATGGTCATCTTTCCACCCCGCTTTCGCCCCATAACTGCGCATGACAGCCAAAGTCATATCAATATATGGGCGACTTACAATATTGTCTATCAAATTCAGTATCAATCCATTATTTAACATCGGACCTATCATCAACAGAGCAGAAATATATTGAGAGCTGACACTTCCCGATAGACTAACCTTTCCACCCCCTAACTGAGGGTCGCCTTCAATACGTAAAGGGGGATAATTCTCCTTATCAATATATGAAATATGGGCACCTAACTGACGTAAAGCATCCACCAAGACACCAATGGGACGATTCTTCATTCGCTCACTTCCCGTAATGATATGCGTTCCCTCACTCACCGCTAACAAGGCAGTCGAGAAACGCATGGCGGTACCCGCAGCACCGATGTCGATGGTGTCGGGACGCAATCTCAACCACGCCAACATCACCCTCGTGTCATCACAATCACTCACGTTCTCCACACGACCATCGCCACCCGCCAATGCACTAATTGCCAACGCACGGTTGCTGATACTTTTCGACGAGGGAAGCACAACACGCCCTCTCAAAGAATTGGGTCTTACTACTTTTATCTGCATAACTAATTTACATTCAACATCATCCCCTCTTCCTCATCCTTCTCAATTTTTTGCAAAGATACGAACTTTCTTTTACTCCTTATAACTATAGTCCTTTATTTTTTGTTCACTTATTTATCCCTGTGACCATTTCAGCAACGGATTCCACACCTGGGGGATTGGCGATGACCTTGCCTTCGGGATTGACGAGAAGGTAGTAGGGGACGCCAAGGGTCTGGTATTGGGCGAAGAAGGATTTGTAGCCTTCGGGGGTGAGGCAGTATTGTGCCCAAGGCATCTGGTCGTCTTGCATGGCTTTACGCCAAGCGGTATCGTCTTCATCGCAGGAGACGGAGATGACCTCGAACTGCGTGCGATCAAGGGTGCCGTAGAGAGTCTTGATGTCAGGAGTGGACATTCGGCAGATGCCGCACCACGATGCCCAGAAGTCGATGAGCAGGGTTTTCCCTTGATGGGACTTGACGATGTCAACCAACTGGCAACGGTTGCCGTCAGTGGTGACGAGGTCGAGATCAACAACGGGATTGCCCACTGTGGTCTGCTCTGCCAACTGAAGGCGTTCTGCAAAGCGGTTGAAACGGGCAGTATCGGTAGGA
>CACXKA010000028.1 GCA_902768125.1 uncultured Bacteroidales bacterium
AGATTAGTAAAAGATTTAGTAGCAACACATGCAAGAAAAATCACGCTGAGGGCAGCACGGGGCTGTGAAGTTCTGTGCTGTCAACAATTAAAAAAGTAAATGGTGAATGTGGAAAAGTTGCATTTTTTTGTTTAACTTTGCAAAGCAAATAGACACATCAGTGGAGGATACACCAAAAGAAAAGAGGTTTATGACAAGAACGGCAACTCTGATGCCACTTTCACCTTGAAAAGGATTCCATAATAAGTAAAAGAGAATGAAAAAGATAATATATACAATAATTGGAACGTTTCTCTTGACATCGTGTTTGTACGATGCCATGTATTTTCTTACAGACAAGGACTTGGAGTGGATGGCACCATACGAACAGGGTGATACCATTCTCTTTCAGTCATCGAATGGCATAGACACTATGATTGTCGAAAGCAAGACTTTGCACAACGATCATTGGCCATTTGTGCAAAATGAAGGAACAGATATGTATCTGGGCAATGCTTCAATCAAATATGGCATACAGCATGATGGGGAATTGCTTAAAGGCGACATAGTGATAATAAAAAAGGAAGAGGATTGCTTATATTTGGGCATTCACTTTGGGAACAGACATTATAAATGTGAGAATGAAAAGGAATTGCACTTTGATAGTTTCACTTTTGAGGGAATCAAATACATGGATTTAATAAAAGTTGAGAATTCTAATTCGGTTCTTTATGATAATTATTATTTGAATACTGTGTACTTCATCTGGAGCAAATCCAAAGGTCTGCTTCAGTACAAGTACCTGAATGGTGAGGTTTATACGTTTTACAAAAAAATACCATATAAGAAATAGATAATCTTCATGAAGACTTTAAGGATCATATCTTTCATTTTGGGCTTGCTTTTATTCTGTAGCTGCCAAAAGAATCCTGTTATTCACGACATTCATGTGGATGTGACAGAGAATCATCAAGACACGATTGTACTGACGAACTATACGGACTTTGATTGGGACAGGGCTTTGTTCTTTAACGACTATCTCATATGTGCCTATCATGAGAAAGACGCCATAGAGAAAGCTTATGGCTTCAGCCTTAATGCACTTTCTTTGTCCAAATATGAATTCGCAATTCCTATTGTCTTCATCAAGGATGGAAGGATTGTTCATGTGGAAGTGAATGGAGAGGAAACCTTCCCAGATGATGAGAAAAAGTGGAAAATGGAAACAATCAGATTCATCTATCCTCAAGGGGAAACACCTCTGATTCAAGAGGTGAAGAGGGAAAACTGCAAATGTAAGGCATGGGCGGATGACTATCAAAAGCATCATACCATCATGCTTGACGAACCGCAACTCTAAAGACATGAACGAAGCACGTCCGATATTTTGCGTTTACAACGACTGCATCTTGCTGGGGCGGCAGGATGCTCTTTTTTTGATTATTCCACTACGTATGCTTTGACGATGCGGACTTCCTTGAGGGGAACTTCTTGGGCGTTGGTCTTGATTTTTTGGATGGCTTCGACCACCTTCATGCCTTCGACGACTTCACCAAAGACGGTGTATTCGTTGTTTTGCCATTCCTACACCGATGTTTTGATGAAAGAACGCCGTTGTTTTTTTCGTGAATTTGTTGGAATGAGAAAAAAATGTTGTATCTTTGCAGCGGAAACATACACCTCCCAATTTTTATGGCTACAGTACTGCTTAATAAAATTGAATATATAATCCTTTTGGTAGCAGCATTCGCTGCTCACAGCAAGGTTTCTGAGGCAAAGGCTTACCGCTATCTGAGCCAGTATGGCGCGTTGGCTCTCTGCGACAAGCACTATGGCATCATGCACACACTCTCGCTTGAAGAAAATATCCAGACCTTGCAATCATATTGCCAACGGAAGGGAGGATCGCTATGAAACTCTATCATGGCTCTACTGTTGATGTTCAACGTATTGAACTCACCAAGTCTAAGCCCAACAAGGACTTCGGGCGAGCTTTCTACCTCTCTGATGACGAGCAGCAGGCATTGGAGATGGCACAGTTTAGAGCCGAATTTGACGAGACATCTCCTGTTGTCAACGTCTATGAATTTGACGAGACGCTCTTCCAACAGTTTCGCTACAAGCGTTTCGAGGAGTATTCCACTGAATGGGCGCACTTTGTCTATGACCACCGTACGGAGCCGAATGGTCTCACTTTGCACGACTACGACATTGTCTATGGTCCGATAGCCAATGATCGCATCGGAGCACAGATTGCGCGCTTCAAACAGGGTTACATCACATTTGATGAGTTTCTGCAACGAATCAAGTACATCAAGGGTATCACCTTCCAATATGCTTTTTGCACCCAAGAAGCTATTGATAAACTCATAAAACTATGAATGTTTCTCAGGCTGAATTTCAGAACATGAAGGAAGAAATAGTAAAGGACATGATTGCCCGGTTGATGGATGAACGCAATCTGTCTATGCAAGAAGCCTTTGATGCCGTCTACACCTCTCGTCTTTTTGAAAAACTGAGCGACCCCAAGACCGGTCTCTTTTTTCAGTCTTCTGGCTATGTTTACAGTTTCTTAGTGGACGAAATAGGGAAGTGACGTTCCTTTCCTTTTTCTCAATCATGAACGAAGCACGTCCGATATTTTGCGTTTACAACGACTGCATCTTGCTGGGGCGGCAGGATGCTCTTTTTTGATTATTCCACTACGTATGCTTTGACGATGCGGACTTCCTTGAGGGGAACTTCTTGGGCGTTGGTCTTGATTTTTTGGATGGCTTCGACCACTTTCATGCCTTCGACGACTTCACCAAAGACGGTGTATTCGTTGTCGAGCCAGGGGGCACCGCCTCGTATGCCATAGCTGCGACGGAGGTCGGCAGGGTAGGTGATGGGTGGGTTCTCGGACACTTCCCATTTGGCTTGGTCGAGCAGCTTTTCCAAGAGGTTGCTCACACCTTCGCGGTCACGTGCCTGACGCAGGGCTTCGAGCTTTTCTTTGTTTTCCAATTGCTTCTTCTGGTAGAGGATTTCTGTGTCGCGTTGCACGCGTGCCAGTTCGAAGGCGTCCATGTCGGGGTCTTGGCATACTCTGCCCGTCACGATGTAAAACTGGAACTTGTCGCTGGCGCGGTCGGGGTTCACGTCGTCGCCGTCTCGGGCTGCTGCCAAGACGCCTCGCTTGTTGAAGTGCTTGGGCCATACGATCTCGGCTGGGATGCGCTCGGTGATGGTGTCGCCCTCGGCTGTCGTCTTGACGGGGTATCCTTCAGGACGGGTCTTGGGATCGCCTGTCTGAATCATGAAGTCACGCACCACGCGGTGGAAGGTGACGCCTGTGTACATCCCGTCTTGCACGTTCTTCACGAAGTTGTCACGATGTCCAGGGGTGTCGTCGTAGAGTTTCACCCGAATCTCTCCAGCGGTGGTTTCGAGCACCACCTCGGTCTCCTGTCCTCCGTCGGTGCATCCCATGCACACGAGGCAGCAGGTCCATAGCAATATGGCAATGATATTTTTCATTTGAATCGTCTTTTTGTCGGTTTTGATGGGGCAAAGGTAGGGATTTTAATTGACAATTGAAAGTTGACCATTGAAAATTATTCTTTTTTATTTTGTATTGTTGTCAATTTATACTAACTTTGCACCCGATTTCAAAATCAACGGGAAGTAGCGCAGTTGGTTAGCGTACGCGTCTGGGGGGCGCGTGGTCGCCAGTTCGAGTCTGGTCTTCCCGACTGAAAAGAACAAGAGTGGTGTTTTAGGATGCCACTCTTGTCTTGGCTTTATACGAAAAGAAGATGCTGACAGAAAAGACCTTGGAGAAGTTGCGGATACTGGCTGAATCGGCGAAGTACGATGTGTCGTGCTCGTCGAGCGGCACTGTGCGTGGCGGCAAGCAGGGCATGGTGGGCAACACGGTGGGAGGCGTCGGCATCTGTCACAGCTTTGCGGATGACGGGCGTTGCATCTCGCTCCTGAAGGTGATGCTGACGAACTACTGCATGTATGACTGTGCGTATTGCATCAACCGTCGGAGCAACGACATCAAGCGGGCGACGCTGGCGGTGCATGAACTGGAGGAAATCGTGATGGAGTTCTACAGGCGCAACTACATCGAGGGGCTGTTCCTGAGCAGTGGAGTGGTGCGGAATCCTGACTACACGATGGAGCGTCTGGTGGCGATTGCGAAGGACTTGCGGACGGTGCACCGTTTCAATGGCTACATCCACCTGAAGAGCATCCCAGGAGCGAGTCGTGAACTGCTGAGTGAGGCGGGACGATATGCTGACCGTATGAGTGTGAACATCGAGATTCCGAACGAGACGTCGCTGAAGATGCTGGCACCAGAGAAGGACCATCAGAGTGTGTTCACGCCAATGCGGTTCATTCAGCAGGGGGTGTTGGAGAACAAGGAGGACAGGAAGCACTTGCGGCATGTGCCTCGTTTCGTGCCGGCAGGGCAGAGCACTCAGATGATTGTGGGGGCAACGGCTGAGACGGACAGGGACATCCTGCATATGTCGTCGGCGATGTACAACCAACCTACGATGCGACGGGTGTATTATTCTGGCTATGTGAGCGTGAACACCTATGACCCGCGACTGCCTGTGCTGAAACAGCCACCGCTGGTGCGTGAGAACCGTCTGTATCAGGCGGATTGGCTGATGCGGTTCTATCAGTTCAAGGTGGAGGAGATTGTGGACGAAGCGAATGCGAACCTTGACTTGGAGGTAGATCCCAAGTTGGCGTGGGCATTGCGGCATCCAGAGCAGTTCCCTGTTGACATCAACCGTGACGACTACGAGAAGATTTTGCGGGTGCCAGGCATCGGTGTGAAGTCGGCGTTGCTCATCGTGAACTCCCGACGTTTCAACCGCATCACATCCTATCACCTGAAGAAGATGGGGGTGGTGATGAAGAAGGCGAAGTACTTCATCACTTGCCACGAACTGACCGATGGGTATGCCAACCCGATTGTGGGCATCAACGAACTGCACCCCGAACGCCTGAAACCCCTGCTCGTGTCGAAAGCCCAGCAGAAGAAGGCAGCGGCAGAACTGCAACTGACCCTGAACTTTGAAGAAGAACCGAAAGAGGAATAGATGCTGGTATATACTTTTGATAAAACGCTGGACGGACTTCTTTCCGCCGTCTTCGATGCCTACTCGCTGCACCAATGTCCTGACGCATTGATGGGGAAGGGAGAACCCTTGCCGTTGTTCTGTGAGGAGGTGCACGAGGTGGTGACCTCCGACGACCGTGCCCAACGGGTGTGGGCAGGATTGGAGAAACGGGTGTCGAAGGAGGCGATGCGGCTGCTGGCGGTGAGCTATCTGTCGGAACTGTCAGAACTGGACACGCCGCTGTT
The DNA here is from genome assembly GCA_902768125.1 of uncultured Bacteroidales bacterium. Taxonomy (GTDB): domain Bacteria; phylum Bacteroidota; class Bacteroidia; order Bacteroidales; family Bacteroidaceae; genus Minthosoma. The sequence goes on from CACXKA010000028.1 coordinate 5,348, forward strand.
TCATTATATATATAAGGTGTTTCAGCAAGCCGAAGGGGCACGAAGCATCGAACGGAACTTCTCCGACCCTGATGTGCTGGCGGTGACGAACATCTTTCGAAAGGTGATGCACGAACGCTTGCGGATGATGCAGTTTGTGCGCTTTCAGAAGGCGAAGGACGGCACGTATCTGGGAGTGGTGTCGCCCGACCATGATGTGCTGCCGCTGGTGGTGAACCATTTCCAAGACCGCTTTGGCACCCAACCCTGGCTCATCTACGATGCCAAGCGCCGTTATGGTTTCTACTACGACCAGCAGGAGGTGACGCGCATCACGTTTCAGGAGGAAGAAACCTTGCCCTTCGACCTTGAGAATGGCAAACTGAATGAGGAGGTGCTGAGTGAGGATGACAAGCTTTTTCAGGAGCTTTGGCGCACCTATTTCAAGGCGATTTGTATCAAGGAACGCATGAACCCGAAGAAGCAGTTGAATGACATGCCGCGCCGCTACTGGAAGTATATGACGGAAAAGCAGTAGGGGTGAAAAAGCCCGTTTTTTGGCAAAAAGTTTGGAACGAAAGGGGGAAAGTCGTACGTTGGCTACGCCGAACTTAGGCTGCACCTCAACAATAAAAATGAAAAAAAATGTCTTTTCTTTTTGTATTGTATTCGGTTTGTACTAACTTTGCACCCGGAATTCTATGAAAATGAGGAAGATTTTGTTCCTTTCCTATGTGGTGTGGCTGTTGGTCGCACTCACGGGATGCAACCACGAAGCAGACGCTTTGCTTGAACGTGCAGAGGGCTTTCTTCCAGCACAACAGGATAGCGCAGAGCTTTGCTTGAACAGCATTGAGCAGCCACAGCAGCTGAATGATGCTCAGCGAGCGTTGTATGGTTTGCTGCGCACCATCGTGGACAACCGAAGAGGGAATGCCATCGAGAGCGATTCCCTGATCAAGGAAAGCTATGACTACTTCCTCGATGCCTCTGACGAGGGACAGACTTCCGACCCCAAACTCTTACGTCGCTATGCCCAGATTTGCTACTACATGGCTTGCTACTATTCTTTCTGCGACAGCACCCAGTTGTGCGAGCAGCTGTTGAAGCAATCCGTGCAATGCAGCGAACGGTGTGAGGATTGGCACACTTGCTATGTCGCGTACACGGAGTTGGCGATGGTCTCCCGACTGAATGACCCTGAGTATGCCACCCAGCAAGCCTTGAAGGCGTTGCAGATTTATCAAAAGGTGAAGGACGACAAGGAGAACGAGGTGCTGATCTTGGGAGAGATTGCGGCTTGCTACCTGTCGGCTGAAGATGCGGAGAATGCCTTGCAGTATTATCATCAGGGTTATGAGTTGGCAGAGAAGACGAAGTTCCACGATTCGAAGAATGAATTGTGTACGGGTATAGCGACTTCCTACCTGTATCTGGGTGATTATTGGCGGGCGTTGCAATATGCCAAGCTGGCGATGGAAACTGCTGATAGTGTGGCGTTGGTGCCTACCAAGCAGGTGTTGGCACAATGTTATTTTGCCTGCGACTCCTTGGATCAGGCGAAGGAGGTGCTGGTGACCATTCCGTGCGACTCGGACGACTATGTGAGCAAGTACCTCAAGTTCCGCGACTTGTCGGAGATTGCCATCCAAAAGAAGGACTTTGATTCCCTCTATGCTTATGTGGATTCTGCTTATGAGTGTCTGGAAAACCGTTTCTCTCATGCGCAGCGTGAGATGGAAGTGACGCAGACGGACAGCATCACCAAGGTGGTGGAGAGTGAACAAGTGCAGGAGGAATCGGAGCGCAACAAAGGTCTGTGGATTGCCATCGGCTTGTGTTTGTTGTTGATTGCCGCCCTGATTATCTATGGGGTGATGAAATATCGCAAACGGGATGAGGCTGACCAACTGAAGGAGTTGCAGCTTCAGCAGCAGGTCATCCAAAAGAACGCCCTCAACCAGACGCTGCTCCAAAAGCATCTGCTGGAGAAGTTGGAACATATCAGCCAGTTCCCTGAGAACGAAAGGGAAAGGGTGGCTGAGGCGACTTGGCATGAGTATGAAAGGCTCATCAACGATTCCGACGACAATTTCGTGCAACGACTTCGTCAGCAGCATACAGAATTCAAGGAAGCGGACATCCAATTGTGCATGCTGGTTCGTCAGAAGGTTATCAACGCCGTCATCGGCAACATCTACGGCATCAGTGATTCAGCGGTCAAGAAACGCAAATCCACACTCAAGAAGAAGGGTTTCCAAATCACCGACCCAACCATCACGCTGGAACAAGTGGTGGAACAACTTTAAGATTGAGAACATACTGGATAAAAAAGAAAAAGGACTTCAGAGGAAGTCCTTTTCTGTGATCCGCTTGGGGCTCGAACCCAAGACCCCAACATTAAAAGTGTTGTGCTCTACCGACTGAGCTAGCGGATCTACCTAAAAAGCTTACGAGCATGAATTACTATTTAGGGGCAAGGCAGGGTTTTAATCCTGTCGGTTCTCGTAAGCGGGTGCAAAGGTAGTGCATTTTTTAGACACTACAAAATAAAAGATACGTTTTTTTGAGTTTTATGCCTCTTTTCGTGTTTCCTCTTCCTTTTTTTCGTCCCCCTCTTCCAGCACATATCGCTTATAATAGGAAATGATGAGGGTGGTGAGCGGAAGGGCGACGATGAGTCCGACGAATCCCAGCAAGCTACCCCAAATGGAGAGTGACAAGAGGATGACAGCGGCATTGAGACCTGTCACCTTGCCCATGATGCGAGGAGTGAGCACCCAGTCCTGAATGGCTTGCACCACAGCGAACACGATGAGGGCGGAGAGGATGATGCCCCAGAAGCTCTGTCCTGTGTCGTAGGCTTTCAGCAGGGAAAGGATGATGGTGGGGATGAAGCCGATGACTTGCAAGTAAGGCACGAGGTTGAGGAATCCGATGAAGAGTCCAAGTGGAATTGCCAAAGGAAGTCCGATGATGAGGAATCCGATGGAGAAGAGCACACCCACACACATGGCGATGATAGCTTGTCCACGGAAATAGCCGTTCATACCTTTCTGCAAGTCCATCATGATGTCGTGAACGATGTTGCGTTGACCTTTGGGCACCATCTTGAAAAGTCCCTGAGCCATGAGTTCGTAATCCACGAGGATGAAGAACAGGTAGATGATGGCGATGAGGGAGGCGATGAAGCCCACGATGGCACTCACGCTGCTGCTGATGACGGAGAAGAACTGGGGCACTTTCTCTTCCAGGAACTGCGACACATCCTGCACGGTCAGTGCTTTGGTGATTTCTTCGAGGTCGATGTTGTGCTTGATGTAGTTCTGCACTTCTCCCGACACAGAAGCCACCGTTGAATCGGTCGTGACGTATTCCACGACGATGTCTTTCAGGTGTGCCATTTCCTCGACGATGGGAGGGATAATCAGGTAGCAGCCTCCCACGATGATGCCCACGATGAGCAGCACGGTGATGATGATGCTCAGCACACGCGACTTCACACGGCACTTGTACTGGATGAACGTCACGATAGGGTAGAGCAGGTAGGCGATGAGCCAAGCCACCAAGAAGGGAATGAGCACACCGCTGAGCCGTTGAATCAGCAAGTAAAGACCAATCATGATGACGATGCTGATGAGGATGCGCACCACGCGGTCGAAAGTAAATGTCTTCGTCTTCATATGAATCATTTTAATTTGCCCGCAAATTTACGAAAAAAGTCTGCGCACGCCATACGAATGACGTGATTTATTAGTCTGATACACCGAAAAACTTGTGTTTTATTCCCTTTTAATGTGAAAAAAAGTTGTTTTTAAGCCTAAAATATACTAAATAATAGGTTGTGAGTTTTTTTATTCATACTTTTGCAGCCAAAAAGCAATGGGTAAACTGTATGTTGTGCCAACGCCTGTGGGGAATATGGAGGATATGACCTTCAGGGCTGTGCGGGTGCTGAAAGAGGCTGACCTCATCCTGGCAGAAGACACTCGCACCTCGAGTGTGCTGTTGCAGCACTACGACATTCACGGAGAACTGATGTCTCATCATAAGTTCAACGAGCATGAGACGGTGGAGCAGGTGGTGAGGCGCATTGAAGGAGGACTGGTCGTGGCGCTCATCAGCGATGCAGGCACACCAGGCATCAGTGACCCAGGCTTCTTGTTGGTGAGGGAATGTGTGAGGAAAGGTGTGGAGGTGCAGACCTTGCCGGGTGCCACAGCGTTTGTGCCCGCCCTTGTGAGCAGCGGATTGCCTTGCGACCGCTTCTGTTTCGAGGGGTTCTTGCCCCAGAAGAAGGGACGGCATTCGAGGCTGGAGGCATTGAAAGAGGAGACACGCAGCATCGTGTTTTATGAATCACCCCGACGATTGGTGAAGACCTTGCAACAGTTGGTGGAGGTCTTTGGCGAAGAGCGGCAGGTGAGTGTGGCAAGGGAAATCTCCAAACTGCACGAGGAACATGTGAGGGGAACGCTGAAGGAGGTGCTGACCCACTTCGAGCAGACAGAACCCTTGGGCGAAATCGTGATCATCTTGGCAGGAAATAACGATAACCCTAACCCTAACGTTAACGTTAACGATGACGCTAACGAAAACGCTCAACTCTCCCTTTTGATGGGAACAGGAAAGAAAAAGAATAAGTATAAGTAAAACAAAGCGAAATGAAAAAGATTATTATCATGGTGGCAGCAGTCATGATGCTTGCCAGCTGTAACGAAGGATTCAAGACCAGTAGCGCTGACCGCGAACGCGACTCTCTGCGCAATGTCATTGACCAGAAGGATAGTGAACTGAATGACCTGATGGGTACTTTCAACGAGATTCAGCAGGGATTCGACCTGATTAACGAGGCTGAAGGACGCGTGAACATGATGCGTATGGGCGCCGAGAACAATGGTTCTGCCGAGAACATCCGCGAGAACATGCAGTTCATTCAGGAGACACTCGACGAGAACAAGCGTAAGATTGAAGAATTGCAGAGCAAACTGAAGAGCAGCTCCATCAATTCTGCCAAGTTGAAGGAAGCCATCAACGGTCTCACTCAGCAGCTCGCTGAAAAGAACGCCGAACTGGAAACTTTGCGTGCTCAACTCGCTGAGAAGGATGTGAAGATTGAGGAATTGACAGGTACCGTCAGCAACTTGCAGGAAGAGAACACCCAAGTGAAGCAGCAGCGTGATGAGACGGCTCAGATTGCCCGCAACCAAGACGCTCAGCTCAACACAGCTTGGTATGTGTTTGGCACCAGCAAGGAACTCAAGGCAGAGGGTATCCTCAGCAAGGGTGAGGTGCTGCAAGGCAACTACAACAAGAGTTACTTCACTCAGATTGACATCCGCAAGGTGTCAGCCATTCCATTGGAAAGCAAGTCTGCTTCCATCCTCACCAACCATCCAGCAGGCTCTTACACGCTGCTGAAGGACAGCAAGGGTCAGTACACCCTCCGCATCACCGACGCTGCCAAGTTCTGGAGTGTCAGCAAGTACCTTGTGGTGAAGGTGAAATAAAAGAAATACAGATATTAAACAATGACTGGCAATACAGACCTTCGGGTTCGTATTGCCAGTATTATTTTAGGGGGAGGGAATGTCAATCGCGATATTTCTCGTCAAGTCCTGCGTTGATGATGTCGTACACCTCCTGCATGATGACTTTGGTTTGCTTGCCCTGACGCTCTTCAGCCGTGATGGGCTTGTGAATGGTGAGGGTGACGGTGCCCAGGTTGACGGATTTGTCGTTGCGACTGAACACATCGAAGGAACCGTTGATGGTCATCGGTACGATGGGAAGACCGATTTCGTTGGCAAGCATGAAGGAGCCGCGCTTGAAGGGCGACATTTTGCCCGTTCGGGTACGGGTTCCCTCAGGGAAGATAATCATGGACATACCGCCTTGCAGGGTTTCACGAGCCTGCTGCACCGCTTTGGCAATACCTGAGATGCCGTCGGGCAGATAGATGTGCTTGGACTTGACACAGGCATAACCCACAAACGGAATCTTTTTCAGATACTCCTTCATCATCCATTTGAAGTTGTGTCCCAGATAGCCGTAAGCCAAGAAAATGTCGTAATAACCTTGGTGGTTGGCAAGGAACACATAACTGTCTTCTTTCTTGATGTTCTCCCTTCCTTCCACCTTCACGCGGAGCAGGAAGAGCCAGAAGGCACACTTTGCCCAGAACTTGGGCAGATAGTATGCCACCACGTCGGTGTCGCCGAGGAATCCTGCAATGATGACGCTGGTTGCCACAATGATGGTGATGACCACAAAGATGGGCAATGCAATGGTGAAAGAGTAGATTTTATAGAGGATGTTGAGAATGAACTTGAGTACTTTCATAATGCTTAATGCTTTTGTTGGTTGTTAGAGGAGGCACGTCGGAGGGTGATGACATTCACCTCTGGCCATGCGCCAAATCGGAAGGGGAACATGACGGCTCCGATGCCATCGCTGACATTGAGAATCTGGTTGCCTTCGCTGTAAGCACCTGACCATTCACGATAGACGTGTGCCACAGGTGACCATCCAAACACCTTGAACTGTCCCGCGTGGGTGTGTCCCGAAAGGGTGAGTTGGATGTTGGTTTGTGGAATGATGTTGCGTCGCCAATGCGTTGGATCATGACTCATCAGCACAGTGAAACAACTGCGCTTCAGTCCCTTCATGGTCTTGGGCAGGTCGCCCAGGGCAGGGAAGGGAGGTCGTCCGTCATTCTCCACACCAGCAATGATGAGGGAGTCTTTGCCACGACGAATGATGCGATGCTCGTTCAGCAGCAAGTTCCAGCCATAACTGCGGATGCGGTTTTGCAGTTCTTGCACGTCGGCAGCGCGTTCTTCCTCCTTGGGGTATCGGATATACATGCTGTAGTCGTGGTTGCCCATCACGGCATAGACACCGTCGGGCGCATGGAGCTTGTTGAGGTCACGACGGAATCCATCGAGTTCTGCGCTTTGGTGATTCACGAGGTCGCCCGTGAAGAGAATCGCGTCACAATGCTGGGCGTTGATGAGGTCCACCATCTTTCTGGCATCTGCTTCGTGTCCATCACGCAAGGTTCCAATGTGCATATCGGAGAACTGGGCGATGCGATAACCGTCGAACTGCTTGGGCAGGTCGGGGAAGTAGAATGTCTGTTGGTGGACGACATAATGGTTTCGTCCGATGAAATAGCCGAATGTCACTAACGCAAAGGCAAAGAGGGCAAGTGCCATTCCGATGATGCGGAAGATGCGCACAAAGATGCAGTCATAGCCTTCATTGTTCTTTTTCCCGCCTGTGACCATCCAATTGATTCCTTGTCCAATGCCGTCCAGCATCATGAACAAGGCTTTGGGTGCACAGAAAGCGAGGAACACATACATGAAAATGCTGACCCACGCCTGATGTTCGGGACGCATATCGTTGCTGGAGATGATGACAGCAGCGGCAACGGCAATGGCAACCAACGGCAGGAACCACAAGAGGCGCAGCCATCGTTGTTTCGTCCAATTGCGGATGTACACCCAATAGATGTACAGGTCGGGCACAATCAGTAAGAGGATGATTAATAACAGTATTCTTAGCAGCATTGGATGTATTTGTTGATTTCGTCTCGTGTCAGATGTCGTCGCTTGGCGTAGTCGCTGAGTTGGTCTTCGCCAATCTTGCCAACGGAGAAGTAATGTGCCTGAGGAAGGCTGAACATCAATCCGCTCACGGAGGCATGGGGCTGCATCATGGCAGAAGAGGTGAGTGTGACGCCGATGCTCTGGAAGCCAATCAACTCGTCCAGCAGGAAGTTGATGGAGATGTCGGGCAGACAAGGGTAACCTACTGCAGGTCGGATGCCCTGAAACTTCTCTTGATGCAGTTCGGCAATGGAGAGTGCTTCGTCAGGAGCATATCCCCAGATGGTTTTCCTCACTTCCTCATGCAGCCGTTCCGCACCCGCTTCTGCCAGTCGGTCGGCAAGGGTTTGGAGGAGCATCTGGTTGTAGTTGTCGTCGGGGAATGTCTTGCTCACGTCGATGCTGGTCGAGGTGGCAAAGACACCTATCTTATCTTGTCGGATGGCTGACTGGGGACGTACAAAGTCGCTCAGACAGCAGCACATACCGTCACTTCCTGGCACTTGTTGCCGTAGCATGGGCAAACGAATCGGGTCGCCGTAGGGATGGCTTTGTCCACATTCGCAGGGTCTCACGGGTTGCACCACGATGTCATCCCCTTCGCTCCATGCAGGCAGGATTTCCACCACCGTCTTGACCTTGAGATAGGGTTGGAGGCGTTGCAGCATCTTTTGTGCTTCCTCATACAATCGCTGTCCCTCCTCCGACTGCTGCGGCAATGACCACGCGTGGAAGAAATACACCCAGTTGATGTAGTCTTTCAGGTCACTGATACGGTAGTTCTTTCTCATCTCCCAACCTCTTATCGTCTCTTTAGCACGCTTGGCTCGTCAAGAAACCTCAAATCTCAAACCTCAACTCCTTCCCTCTCACTCCGTCCACCACAATGCCGTTGCTGTAAGCCGTGATGCCGTTGATGATGGTGCGGCTCACACGCCATTTGAAGAAACGTTCGTCCATCGGTGTCCAACCGCATTTGGTGTAGTATCGTCCTTCTCTCACCTGCCAGTTGGCATCGGGATCTACCAGCACCAAGTCGGCATAATAGCCAGGACGGATGAATCCGCGTTTCTCGATGTGGAAGAGTTTGGCAGGATTGTGAGCCATGAGGTCGGGGATGCGTTCGATAGGCAGGACGCCCATTTCGCTCAGTTCCAGCATTGATACCAGCGAGAACTGAATCATCGGCATGCCAGAGACGGCTCTGAGTGCGCCACCCAGTTTCTCACTCTCCAGATGAGGCGCATGGTCGGTGGCAACCACGTCGATGAGTCCGTTGGTGAGGGCTTCACGCAAGGCAGCTCTGTCTTCAGGGGTCTTGACGGCAGGGTTGCACTTGATGCGAGTGCCGAGGGTGTCATAATCCTCCGTACTGAACATCAGGTGGGCAATGACTGCCTCTGCCGTGATTTTTTTTTCCTCGATGGGCTTGCGCTCAAACAACTCCAACTCCCTTGCTGTGGAGACATGAGCGATATGCAGACGGGCTCCCGTGTCCTTTGCCATTTGCACAGCCAAAGAGGAAGATGCATAGCAAGCCTCCACACTTCGGATGCGGGAATGGTAACGCACGGGGAAGTCGTTCTGGCCCTTATATTTCTTCTTGAATGCTCGGATGTTTGCCTCGATGATGCTGGTGCTTTCGCAATGTGCCATCAGCAGGAGAGGCGATGTGGCGAAGATGCGATACAGGGACTCCTCTCGGTCCACGAGCATATTGCCAGTGCTGCTGCCCATGAACACCTTGACGCCCGGCACACGACGGCGGTCGAGCAGTTGGATGCTCTCCACATTGTCGTTGGTGGCACCGAAATAGAAGGAGTAGTTGACGCGGCTGTTTTGTGCGGCAATCTGGAACTTCTCTTCCAATCGGTCGAGGGTCGTGGTGGGGGGATTGGTGTTGGGCATCTCCATGTAGGAGGTCACACCACCTGCTGCCGCCGTGCGGCTCTCGCTGGCAATGTCTGCCTTGTGGGTCATGCCTGGCTCACGGAAATGCACATGATCATCAATCACGCCAGGGAACAAGTACAATCCTGTGGCGTCAATCTCAGTGTCGTAGGATTGGGTTGTGTCATCACCTTTCAACACTTCCTGAATCATCTCGTCTTCTATCACCACCGAACCGATAAACGTTTCTCCTTCGTTCACGATTGTGGCATTTCTGATGATCGTTTTCATAGGTTTTTCTCTTCGGTTAGTCTTATTTCTCTGTTATTTGTTTAGGTTGTTCGTCCACGGGTTTCGGGTATTTCTTGAACCATCCGTCCCATCTCAGTCGCATCACGCCGAAGAATGCCTCGCCGAAGATGCCGCTGTTCATCTTCGAGACACCTTCCACGCGGTTGACGAAGATGACAGGCACTTCCTTGATTTTGAAGCCACACTTGTAGGTGGTGAACTTCATCTCAATCTGGAAGGCATAGCCCTTGAAACGGATGGAGTCGAGGTCGATGGTCTCCAGCACCCGACGCTTGTAGCACTTGAAGCCAGCGGTGGTGTCGTGCACCTTGAAGCCTGTGACGAATCGCACATACTTGGAGGCGAAATACGACATCAGCACTCTGCCCATCGGCCAGTTGACGACGTTAACGCCTGAGATGTAACGGCTGCCGATGGCAAGGTCATACCCTTCGTCCGCACAAGCGGAATACAAACGAGGCAGGTCGCTGGGTGCGTGGGAGAAGTCGGCATCCATCTCGAAGATGTAGTCGTAGCCATGAGACAGACCCCACTTGAAGCCTGTGATGTAGGCAGTGCCCAGTCCCAGTTTTCCCCCACGTTCCACCAAGAACAGGCGGTCGGTGAATTCCGAGCGCATCAGTCCCTTCACGATAGAGGCGGTGCCGTCAGGAGAGCCATCATCAATCACCAGGATGTGGAAACACTTCTCCAAGGCGAAAATGGCACGGATGATTTTCTCAATATTCTCCTTTTCGTTGTAGGTTGGTATGATTATTATGCTATCGCTTTCGTTCATCTACGATTGTGCGTTGGTTTTTATTGATTGCAAAGTTAGCACAAACCGCTCACACGCCCAAATAAAACCCCTTATTTTTTGTTAAAGTTCCCGAAAATACGGATACTTTGGTTAGTTTTCAGTACCTTTGCAAAGTTTTGAAGATTTGTGTTCAATAGAATAAGTAGAAATGGAGAATAAAAATGTGGAGCCTGCAGAAGGTAAATTGGGCATCATGGTCGTAGGCCTTGGTGCTGTCACTTCCACCTTCATGACAGGCGTGTTGATGGCTCGCAAAGGACTTGCAAAGCCTGTGGGGTCAATGACTCAGTATGATAAGATTCGTGTTGGCAAAGGTGCCGACAAGAAGTATCTTTCCTATGGTGAGATTGTACCGATGGCAAAGTTGGACGACATCGCTTTCGGTGCCTGGGACGTCTATCCCGCCAACGCCTTCCAGAGTGCGATGTATGCAGAGGTGCTGAGGGAGAAGGACATCCTCCCCGTGAAAGATGAGTTGGAGAAGATTGTGCCTTTCAAGGCAGCGTTTGACAAGAACTTTGCCAAGCGTCTCGATGGCGACAACGTGAAGGACTGCAAGACCCGCTGGGACATGGTCGAGGCGCTCCGTGCCGACATCCGCCAGTTCAAGGCTGAAAACAACTGTGCCCGCATCGTCGTGGCATGGGCGGCATCCACAGAAATCTATGTGGAGCCTAATATGGCAGTGCATGACACCCTCGCTCATCTTGAGGCAGCCATGAAGGCGAACGACACCAAAAACATCGCTCCCTCCATGTGCTACGCCTACGCAGCATTGGCAGAAGGTGCTCCCTTCATCATGGGCGCTCCCAACACCACCGTCGATATTCCCGCCATGTGGGAAATGTCGGAGAAGCTCGGTCTGCCCATCGCCGGCAAGGACTTCAAGACGGGTCAGACCCTCGTGAAGTCAGGTTTCGCCCCCATCATCGGCACCCGTTGCCTCGGACTCAACGGCTGGTTCTCCACCAACATCCTCGGCAATCGCGACGGACTCGTGCTCGACGAGCCTGCCAACTTCCGCACCAAGGAGGTCAGCAAGCTCTCCACTCTCGAGACCATCCTCAAGCCTGAGGCTCAGCCCGACCTCTACGGACACGGCAACGACGAGGACAACCAGTACTACCACAAGGTGCGCATCAACTACTATCCTCCACGTAACGACAACAAGGAGGGATGGGACAACATCGACATCTTCGGTTGGATGAACTACCCCATGCAGATCAAAATTAACTTCCTCTGCCGCGACTCCATCCTCGCCGCACCCCTCCTGCTCGACCTCTGCCTGCTCAGCGACCTCGCTGCCCGTGCAGGTCGCAGCGGCATCCAGCGCTTCCTCTCCTTCTTCCTCAAAGCCCCCATGCACGACTACACGCAGGGCGAGGAACCCGTCAACCATCTCTTCCAGCAATACACCATGCTGAAGAACGCTATCCGCGAAATGGGTGGTTACGAGCCAGACGAGGAGATTGATTAACCAGCCCACGCGCTGGGCGATTCTCTTCGGAAAGCAAATATAAAACAAGAGAGGGATGCGAGTAATCGCGTCCCTCTTTTTCGACGTTACGGCAATGCAGAACTTCACAGTCCTGCACGCCCAATGATGAAGTCTTCATCTCCTATACTATTTATTATGAATATATAATGAAAAACCTATCTTTATATCTTGTTTGTATGTCACTCTTTTTGCACTTTCCTCGCTGCTAGTGTCAGCATATCATGGATGTACAAGTCTTCGTCGCTGTCGAAACATCCAGCCACTTGATAAAGGCGGTTGGCGACTATCTTGCGCTCGTCGTCGTCTAAGGAGGCATTCTTGCAGAGGTCGAGGATGATGCCTGCTGCCACCACCATATCCTCCTTTGCATTCTTATAGGCCTTGTTCATCATCTTCTCCGTAAGCAATCC
>CACXKA010000029.1 GCA_902768125.1 uncultured Bacteroidales bacterium
GAATTTAAACTCGGTTATACGATGCTGCCAATTCTTTAAACTCGGTTAAACAATGGAGATATTTAGAATCTTCGAGTATGACAGCGATAGGCATCATACACCATTTCAGTAGTCAAATAGCGGATTATATCCAAATTTTGCAAAAAATAGAGTGTTTTACACTACTGGAGCTGAAACATCACATAGCCCCTACCCTTCATGTTCGTGCTAATATCTTCTTGGTGGTACGTATCGAATCTCGTATATCTTGTCGAAGTATTGTTCCCAATCAGAATGTCCGTCACCAATCTTGAAACCATAAAACTTTGTGCCTGTTTTTTGATACTCCTTGAACCGTTGCATGAGTGCTTTATCGGTGCGAGGAATCAAGAAATCGGTAATCCATAGTACATCGGCATTCATGTAGCGGTCATTGTTGTTGTCAAGCAAGGCAAAAGTCAGGTTCAACATCTTCTGGGCATCAGTTCCTCCTCCAATGATAGGGAATAAGAACATGTTCCTTCGGTAGTGGAAAAATCGTTGCATGGAAACCAAAAAATGTTTCCATGCAACATGTTTGTGAGCCGATGCAACATATTTTGATGACAGGGAGTATGTTTTTCCGCTAACTTTGCACCGAAAACAAAACAATCAAGAAATCCTAAATGATAAGACTTATGCAAAAATCTACCAAAATCATCCCCGTGATGTTCTGCTTCTTTGCGATGGGCTTTGTCGATCTTGTGGGCATCGCCAGCAACTATGTGAAGGCTGACCTCGACCTGAGCGATTCGATGGCAAACCTCTTCCCTTCGCTCGTGTTCTTCTGGTTTCTCATTTTCAGTGTGCCAACCAGCCTACTGATGAATAAGATCGGGCGCAAGAACACGGTGGTGCTCAGCCTTGTTGTCACCGTTGTTTCATTGCTCATCCCTATTTTCGGTGAGAATTTTCCAGTCATGCTCATCGCTTTCTCTCTGTTGGGCATCGGCAATGCACTGATGCAGACATCACTCAATCCGCTGGTGGCCACAGTGATGCATGGTGGCAATTTGGCTTCAACACTCACTTTTGGACAGTTTGTCAAGGCAATCGCTTCTTTCATGGCTCCTTACATTGCCATGTGGGGCGCACAGGCGAGCATCCCTTCCTTCGGATTGGGTTGGCGCATTCTGTTCCCCACCTATTTAATAATAGGTATTATTGCCACTTTATTGCTCTTTGCCACTCCCATTCAGGAAGAACCTGTTGAAGACCGCAAGCTGTCTGTGAGCCGTGCCTTTGCAGAGTGTTTCAAGTTGTTGGGCAATCCTCTTGTGTTGCTTTGCTTCTTTGGCATCGTCTGTCATGTGGGCATCGATGTGGGCACTAATACCACTGCTCCCAAACTCCTCATCGAACGTGTAGGCATGACCCTCAACGAGGCAGCTTTCGCTACTTCGCTCTATTTCATCTTCCGTACCATCGGCTGTTTCACGGGCAGTTTCATCCTTCGTCACATCTCGAACCGCACGTTTCTGCTCATATCTGTCATCTTGATGGCGCTTTCAATGGTGGGCATGTTCATCGGCACCGACCGCTGGGTGCTCTATGTTGCCATTGCACTGGTGGGATATGGAAACTCTAACGTGTTCTCTCTCTGTTTCGCAAAGGCTCTTGAAACAGTGCCAACCAAACAGAACGAGGTGAGTGGACTGATGATCATGGGACTTTTCGGGGGTACCCTCTTCCCATTGTTGATGGGATTTGCTTCAGACTTGATAGGACAAGCTGGAGCCGTCCTCATCATGACGATAGGCGTGGTGTATCTCTTTGGATTCTATCTGAAAAAATAAGGATATACAACATAAAGGATTAGAATTAGTTTTAGTATTGATTAGTAAACAAAGTAAACTGGAGTCTGTGAAGATTCCAGTTTTTTTGCTTTTTATTTGTTTCTTCGCTCAATTTATACTACCTTTGCCCATGAATAACAATAAGAGACAAATCGTACGGCAATCATGACTAACTTTACACAAATAAAAACCTATCGTTTCTTTACCTTCCTCTGTGTGGCACTGCTTCTCTTGGGCTGCACAGGTGAACGGAAGAAGATTGTTGCTGTGTCGCAGTGTTCGATGGACGAGTGGCGTAACCAGATGAATGAAGAGATGCGACACGAGGCATTTTTCCACACCGACCTCAATGTGGAGATCCATTCCACGCCCGATAACACCCAACAGCAAATTGCCGACATCGAGAGTTTCATCGAACGTCGGGTAGATGCCATCGTGGTGGCTCCCAACGAGTGGGAACCCCTTCGTCCAGTCATTGAGCGAGCCTACGATGCAGGCATACCCGTAGTGTTGGTTGACCGTAAAATCAACAGCGAAAAATACACTGCCTTTGTAGGTGGAGACAATGTGGAAGTGGGTAGAAAGGCAGCTCACTACATTCGTGACTTGCTTCCCCAAGGTGGTACCATCGTGGAGATTGAGGGTTTGGCGAGCAGTACTTCTTCTCAAGAGCGTAAGCAGGGTCTGCATGAAGTGCTCGACTCTTTCCCCGACATCAAGATAGCCTGTGATGTGGTGGCCAACTGGCAACGTCAGAAAGCCGTCGAAGTGATGGATAGTGTGGTTCAGTCCATCGCTGAAGCCCCTGTTGATATTGTGTTTGCCTACAATGACCGTATGGCGATTGGAGCTCGCCAGTCCATCGAGAAGAACATGAAAGCAGGCAAGTTGCATTTCCCTCGTCTGCCTCTCTTTATTGGCGTGGATGCCTTGCTCAACGACACGGTTGGCGTGGGACGAGTGGAAGACGGAACCCTCGAAGCTTCCTTCCTCTACCAGACGGGAGGCGACAAAGCCATTCATACCGCAGCCTGCATCCTCAATGGTTTGCCTTATGAGCGTGAACAAGTGTTTGAGACAGGTCTTGTCAATCAGGGCAACGTCCACTTGATGCGCATACAAGCCAGCCACATTAAGGAGCAGGAGGGCAAGATAGAATTTCTGAACGATCGTCTTGATGAGTTCTTCAAAGAATATTCCGCACAGAAAGTGGTCATGTGGTCATTCATTGCCTTGGCTGTGTTGCTCACCATCACCATCCTGTTGGGAGTTCGTTTTGCCCTGATGAAACACCGCATGAATGCCAAACTGCAATACAAGAACGATCTTCTGCAACGTCAGCGTGATGAATTGGAATCAGAGCGCGACAAATTGATTGAGGCTCAGATGACTTCAGCAGAAAGGAAGGAGATAGAAAGGGAGATGGAACACAGCGAGGAACTGAAAGAACGGGGCGAAGGCCTGCCACCTCAAGACCAGAAGTTCATCGACAAATTCAATGCCGTCTTGGCACGTCAGATGGACAACTCCGAACTGACCGTCGATATGCTGGGAGCGGAGATGAATTTGGGTCGAGTACAACTATACCGCCGTCTGAAAGCCCTTACAGGCCATTCGCCCAACGAACTCCTACGGATTGCGCGCCTTAGCCGAGGACGGGAATTACTGGCAAAAGGTGAGCACAATATATCCGAGGCCGCCTATGCCGTAGGCTTCTCCAGCCCCTCCTATTTTGCCAAGTGTTACAAGGATCATTTCGGAGAAAACCCGACAGATTCATTCCGTCAGCGATAATCCTTCCACAAAAATGTTGCAACCAATCGCAAACATGTTTCAAGGTAACATAATTGCGAGCCGTTGCAACATTTCTTTTTAGTAATGATAGTGATTTGCCCTACCTTTGTGGCAGAAATTTTCAAACAAATCACTTTATTACTAACAACAAAACAAACCCATTATGAAGAAAAAGGTTTTATTGAGTCTCTTGACACTCCTTGCTCCTCTGGCACTTTGGGCACAGACCATCACGGTGAGCGGCACTGTGACGGAAAATGTCTTCAACGAGCCAGTCATGGGAGCCACTGTTGTGGAGACTGGCACCGGCAATGGTGTCGCTACCGACATGGATGGTAAGTTCACCCTTACTGTCAACAAGAACAGCACGCTCACCATCTCCTTCGTCGGCTATCAGACGCAAGTGCTGAAGCCACAGGCGACCATGCAGATCTTGCTGGAAGAAAACACAGAACTGCTGCAGGAGATGGTCGTGACGGGTTACACCACTCAACGTAAGGCAGATTTGACGGGAGCCGTCTCTGTAGTCAGCGTGGACGAGATAGCCAAGCAGAATGAGAACAATCCCATGAAGGCTCTTCAGGGACGTGTGCCTGGCATGAACATCACCGCCGACGGTTCTCCCTCTGGTAGTGCTACAGTGCGCATCCGTGGTATTGGCACCCTCAATGACAATGATCCCCTCTACATCATTGATGGAGTACCCACCAAGGCTGGTATGCATGAACTGAATGGCAACGACATCGAAAGCATCCAAGTTCTGAAAGATGCAGCTTCCGCCTCCATTTATGGTAGCCGTGCAGCCAATGGCGTCATCATCATCACCACCAAGCGTGGTAAGGAAGGTAAGGTGAAAATCAACTTCGACGCCAGCATCTCTGCACAGACTTATGCCCACAAGATGAAGGTGCTCAATGCGAAGGAATTCGGACAAGTGATGTGGCAGGGCTACGTGAACGACGGCATCGACCCCAATTCCAACGGATTGGGCTATCACTACGATTGGACTTACAATGCCCAAGGGCAGCCCGTACTCAACGGCATCACCATGAGCAAGTATCTTGATGCAGCAGGTACGACTCCCGCTGCCGACACGGATTGGTTTGACGAGACCACACGCACAGGCCTGGCACAGCAATACAATCTTTCGCTCAGCAATGGTTCAGAAAGAGGTTCTTCCTTCTTCTCATTAGGATATTATAAGAATGACGGTATCATCAAGCACTCCGACTTCGAGCGTTTTTCTGCCCGCATGAATTCTGACTACAAATTGTTGAAGTTGGGCGACAGAAACATCATCACCATCGGCGAGAACTTCACGGTCAACCGCACCAGCGAAGTGCAGGCACCTGGAGGATTCTTGGAGAATGTGCTGCAGTTCAACCCATCCATCCCTGTCCGTACTGTCAGTGGCGACTATGCAGGTCCTGTGGGTGGTTATCCTGACCGCGAAAACCCCGTGGCACGACTGGAGCGTAATGCCGACAATCGCTACAGTTATTGGCGCATGTTCGGCGATGCCTACATCAATATCAACCCCCTCAAGGATTTCAACATCCGTTCCACTTTTGGTTTGGATTATGCACAGAAGCAACAGCGCATTTTCACCTATCCTGTCACCGAGGGCACTGTGGCGAACCCCATCAATGCCGTGGAGGCGAAGCAGGAACATTGGACGAAGTGGATATGGAACGCCATTGCCACTTACAACTTTGAGGTGGGCAAGCATCGAGGCGATGCGATGATTGGTACGGAGTTGAATCGTGAGGATGATACTTGGTTCAGTGGCAAGAAATATGACTATGCCCTGTTGACAACCGATTATATGTGGCCAAACGCAGGTGTGGGTGAGGCTGAGGCTTATGGTTTAGGTGGTGGCTTCACACTCGTTTCTTTCTTCGGAAAAGTGAACTACACTTATAATGACCGTTATCTGGCAAGTTTCACGGTACGACGTGACGGCAGCAGCCGTTTCGGTAAGAACAACCGTTATGGTACCTTCCCTTCAGTCAGTGGAGGTTGGCGCATCAATCAAGAGGATTTCATGAAAGAAATCTCATGGCTCGACAATCTGAAGCTACGAGCCAGCTGGGGACAGACCGGTAACCAAGAGATTTCGAACACTGCTCGATACACACTCTTCGAGAGCAACTATGGTGAGGCTGGATTTGGCGGTCAGAGTTTTGGTACAAGTTACGACATTGCCGGCACGAATGGTGGTCAGACATTATCCAGCGGTTTCAAGCGCAATCAGCTCGGCAATGATGATTTGAAGTGGGAAACCACCACGCAGACCAACCTTGGTTTTGATTTCGGATTTTTCCACAATGCCCTCTATGGTTCTTTCGAGTGGTACTACAAAAAGACGAAGGACATTCTGGTCTATATGCCTGGCATTGGTGTGATGGGCGAAGGCAGCGACCAATGGATCAATGCTGGCGAGATGGAAAATAAGGGTATTGAATTCAATGTGGGCTATCGTGGAAACATCCGTGATTTCCAATACGATCTCACAGGCAATATCGGTACATATCGCAACGAAGTTACTCGTCTCCCCAGTACAATAGCAGCTAAAGGAACCTTTGGTGGCAATGGCGTGAAAAGTGTGGTAGGTCATCCTATGGGTGCACAAGTCGGCTATGTGTATGACGGTGTTTTCAAGAGTCAGGAGGAGATAGACAACCATGCCACACAGAATGGTGCAGGATTAGGTCGCATCCGTTGGAAAGACCTCAACAATGATGGCATCATCAGCGAGGCAGATCAGACATGGATTTACAACCCTGTGCCTGACTTCACATGGGGTCTGAATGTTTACCTGCAATACAAAAACTTTGATTTCACCATGTTTTGGCAGGGTGTGCAGGGTGTGGATGTCATCAGCGACCTGAAGAAAGAGACAGACTTGTGGAGCGGACTTAACATCTCTAACCTTAACAAGGGCGTTCGTTTGTTGGATGCTTGGAGCCCTGCCAACAACGGCAGTGACATTCCAGCTGTCAGCACGATGGACAACAACAACGAGAAGCGTGTCAGCACTTACTTTGTAGAGAACGGTTCATATGCTAAACTGCGTACCATTCAGTTGGGATATAATTTCCCCAAGAAAATCTGTGAAAAAGTGCACATGGAACGTCTGCGCATGTACCTCTCGGCACAAAACCTGCTGACCATCAAGAGCAAGAACTTTACAGGTGTCGATCCAGAGAATGCCAACTTTGGCTATCCTATTCCTCTTAACGTGACATTTGGTCTTAATGTATCATTCTAATCATTCATTCACCATTAAAGAATTCACCATTATGAAAAAAATATATCAAGCAATTTTTGCGACCTGTGTCATTTGTGGTTTGTGGTCTTGCTCCGACTTTCTCGATGAGCACATTCCACAGGGTACTCTGAGTGACGAGCAGGTGAAATCCCCTGAGAATGCGGAGGCTATGGTGGTTTCGGCTTATGCCATCTTCACCTCGTCTGAGGACATCAACTCCTCCTTCTCCATGTGGAACTTCGATGTGCGCAGCGACGATGCCTATAAGGGCGGCAGCGGTACCAGCGACGGTGATGTGTTCCATCAGCTGGAGGTGCAGCAGGGTGTGCTGACCACCAACTGGAACATCAACGATATGTGGGTGCGTCTTTACAAAAGTATTTCACGTGTCAATAGTGCCATCGCACTGCTCAACGTAAGTGACTACGACATGAAGCAACAGCGTCTTGCTGAAATGAAGTTCCTGCGTGCCTACGGACATTTCTTGCTGAAACGCCTGTACAAAAACATTCCATTCGTGAACAATGAGAACCTTTCCTACGACGATTACAATTCACTCTCGAATACTGCTTATACTAATGACGAGGGATGGCAGTTGATCATTGATGACCTGATGGAGGCTTACAACACACTGCCTGTGACTCAGGCCGACAAAGGCCGTCCCACCAAGGCTTCGGCCGCAGCATTCCTTGCTAAGGTATATCTCTATAAGGCTTACCATCAGGACAATGCTGCCAGCCACCAAGTGACCAGCATCGAAAAGGCAGATTTGGAGAAAGTGTTAGCGTTCACGGATCCATCGCTTTACACCAACTACGGATTGGAGGATGACATCCACAACAATTTCCGACCCGAAGAGCAGTATGAAAACGGCAAGGAGAGCCTGTGGGCTATCCAGTACTCACGTAACGATGGCAGCACCTACGGCAATCTGAATTGGAGTTATGGTTTGATTCCACCCAATATTCCTGGTGCAACGGATGGCGGATGTGACTTCTACAAACCCTCGCAGAATCTGGTGAATGCCTATCGCACTGGAGACGATGGACTTCCGCTGTTGGACGCTTTCAACAATAAGGACTACAACAAGACCACTGACAATGCCGACCCACGTCTGTTCCTGACCATAGGCATCCCCGGACTTCCCTATATGTTCAACAAAAACTACATCATGGATGAGACCAGCATCTGGAGCCGTTCGAATGGTGACTATGGCTACAACGTGTCGCTGAAACAGAATGTGGACCCAGCTTTGATTGGCTCCTACCTCATCAAGGGAAGTTATTGGGCAAGTTCGATGAATCGGATTGTGTTCCGCTATGCCGACGTGCTGCTGGAACGTGCAGAGGCTTACGCCCAACTGGGAAAAGTGAATGAGGCCATTGCACTGGTCAACCAAATTCGTAGCCGTGCTGCTGGCAGCACCCAGATGATTTCGGGATATCCAAGTACTTACGGTGTGAAGATGTACATCACCAACTATAAGGGTTCTTACACACAAGACGAAGCCATCAAGATTGTGAAGATGGAGCGTCGCCTCGAACTCGGCATGGAGTGTGAGCGTTTCTTCGACCTCGTTCGTTGGGGTGAAGCTGCCACAGTGCTGAACAAGTATTATGCTGAGGAAATTGACAATTGCGCTTTCTATAAGGATGCCCACTTTACAGCCAATCAGTGTGAATACCTGCCAATTCCTATGGAGCAGATGGCTGCATCCAACGGCAACTACACTCAAAACATCGGTAACTGGTAATTTGATAATTGCAAAATAGATGATTATTATGAAAACAAAGATATTCAATATAATAGGAGCCATCTGCATCATTCTTGGTATAGTTGCTTGCTCCGACGATAACGTGAGTGACCTGCAACTGAAAGGTGACTGCATGGTTGAGTACATCAAACTCGACAATTACGAGGGTCAGATTGACTTTGCCTCTCGCAGCATCGTGGTTCGTCTGCCAGAAACGTATGGTACATCTGCCATGCAAGTGACTGCACTGAAACTCTCTGATGGAGCTTCTTGCAGCATCAAACAGGGCGAAACCCTGAACATGGATGCCGCCAAAGCACTGCACGTAACGAATGGTGATACTTATTTGGACTGGACGCTTAGTGTGCTTCACGATGAAGCTCGCATCAAGCAATTCATTCTCAACGACATCTATCAAGGCACCATTGACCAAGAAGCGAAGACCATTACTGTGTATGTGCCTGGTTCTGTAAACATCACGGATTTGGCGCCTACTATCATTTGCAGCGCCAATGCTACGGTGACACCTGGCTCTGGTGTGGCTCAGGACTTTTCACAGCCTGTGACTTATCAGGTCATCAACAATTCGGCTGAAAGCACTTACACCATTACGGTGATTGCTATTGAGAAGCCCTCCGCACTCTTTATTGGTGAACCTTCGGTGATGGACGAGCTTGACCCAGAAGCAAAGACTGCCTGCCAGTGGATGCTTGGTAATGTATCCAACTCGCTGTATGTCTCGTTTGCCGACCTGCATGCTGGAACCATCGACCTCTCTGAATGTAAAGTCATTTGGTGGCACTACCACATGGATGGCGGTGTGGACGGTCATGATGCATTTGTCTTTAAGGCTCCTTATGCGCTCGATGCCAAGAACGAGTTGCGCTCCTACTATGAGAATGGTGGTTCATTCTTCCTGACGCGCTATGCTACTAATTTGCCATCATTCATCGGTGTGACTGGTGATGATGAGTGGACAACGCCCAACAACTGCTGGGGACAAGACGAGGATAAAGCCGAACTTTGTGGAGGCCCATGGTCATTCCGTATCTTCGACGGACAGAACGATCATCCGCTGTGGCAGAACTTGGTACAGGGTGACAATGCCAATGAGGTGTATTGCACGGATGCTGGCTACCACATCACCAATTCCACGGCTCAGTATCACATTGCCGCCGACTGGGGAGGCTATGATGACCATGCAGCATGGGTGAACCGCACAGGTGGCAAGATTCTTGGTGTAGGTGGCGATGGTGCTGTTGTGGCTTGGGAATATCCTGCCAACGCTGGCAAGGGTGGCATCATCTGCATCGGTTCAGGTTGCTACGACTGGTACTCTTACACCTACGAGGATGGCTATGTGGAGAAATACCACAAGAACATCGAGATTATGACTCAAAATGCATTTAATCACTTAATGAAGTAAACGTTATGAAAAGAATCATGATATTATCCACATTCGCACTTATGTTGTCAGCCTCCGTGCTGACAGCATGCAGCGATGACAATTATGGTCCCGACGCACCAAAGGATTGGGCTGGCACGACAGCATTCTTCAACTCCTCAGACGAACAGGGCTTCCAGACTTATTACAATCCTGCTATCGGACGTTGTGGCGACCCCATGCCTTTCTATGACCAGAAGGCTGGAGAGTTCAAGGTACTCTACTTGCAGGAGTATGAAGTGAACAATCCCTACAACTATCACCCCATCTGGGGCATATCCACCAAGGATGGCGCCAACTATGTTTCGTTGGGCGAGGTTTTGCCAACAGGAACTTCTTCCACGGAGCAGGATGCCGCATTGGGTACGGGTTGTGCCATCTATAATGAGCAGGATGGTCTCTATTACATCTATTATACAGGTCATAATCCCAACTGTGCCAATGTTGAGGCTGTGATGCGAGCTACCTCTCCAGACTTCAAAACATGGACGAAGGACAACGTGTGGATGCTGAAAGGTGATGATTATGGCTACTCCACCACCGATTTCCGCGACCCGCAGATTTTCACAGCCGAGGATGGCCTCTACCACATGGTCATTGCCTCCAACTTGAAGTTTGCAGAATTCAAGTCGAGCGACCTGAAGACATGGGAACATGTGGGCGATTTCCCGATGATATGGGATCGTATGTGCGAGTGTCCTGACATCTTCAAGATGGGCAACTATTGGTACCTCATCTACAGCGAGGGTTACAAGACCAGTTGGAGCCGCAAGGTGAAATATATGATGGCCACCTCGTTCGAAGGATTGAAAGACTGCTTCCGTGACCCTGGAGCCAATTGGCCAAAGGATGGACATGAGGGCGTGCTCGACAGCCGTGCTTTTTATGCAGGCAAGACTGCTTCCAATGGTACAGACCGCTACATCTGGGGCTGGTGTCCATACCGCAAGGGAGCCACAATCCATGAGAAGAATCTTGATGTGGGTGCTGGTAGTGAACCCAATTGGTCAGGTGCGCTTGTCTGCCACAGAATCGTCCAGCACGAAGATGGAACGCTCACATTGGGCGAGGTTCCCGCCATTAAGAGCAAATACACCAAGGAACAGCCCGTCAATGTCATGGAGAGCAATGGTTATGCCGATGGGGTACTCTCTGGGAACGATGCTTACGTGCTCTACAACCGCTTGGATGCCCACAACCACATTTCGCTCACCGTGAAGACCTCCAACAACTGGGACAAGTTCGGCATCTCGCTTGTTCGTGGTTCTGACTCCAAGAAATATTATACGATGGTGGTGAATCCTGAATGGGAGGATGGCCGCAAGGTGAACTTCGAGCAGGAAGGACCATGGTCAGAAGATGATGATAAGAACAAGGACGCATCTGAAAAACCCAAAGGTTTCGTTGAGGGCATCGACGGCTATAACTTTGCCCGTCCTGCCGACAACACCTATAAGATTGACATCTACACCGACAATAGCGTGATGGTGATGTACATTAACGATGTATGCGCCTACACCAACCGCATCTATGGCATCCAGAAGAATTGCTGGAGCGTCAACAACTATGGCGGTTCCATCACTGTGAGCGATGTGAAGGTTTTTCAATATTGAACACTGAGATAAAGACAACGTCGATATGAACACAATGAAATGTTTTTTCCTGATGACTGTACTCACAGCACTTCCTCTGGGAGGTGTCTGTGAGGCACAGACGGTCACTCCACAGGCCTGCGAACAAAGCATCGTCACGCCTCAGACATCGGGACGCTATCTGTGGCTGCCCATCGAAGAGAAGGCTCCCGAAGGGAAAGTGCTGGTGATTGCAGATGGTAAGACGCTGACAGAGCAGAATGTACGCATGGCTCGTGAGCAGGTGGATTATTATGTGGCGCTCGACCTCCAGCCCTATCTGAAGAAGAATGGTATGAAGGTATGCGTGCAAAATGTACCGACAGGCAGCATCTGTTTCAAGAAGTTGGTGCAGAACGACGATGCTGACTATGCGCTGAAGGAAGAACCTTTCCGTCCTGCGTATCACCACACGCCGCAACGTGGTTGGATGAACGACCCCAATGGTATGTTCTATCTAAACGGAGTGTGGCATCTGTTCTACCAATACAACCCATACGGCTCAATGTGGGGCAATATGCACTGGGGACATTCCACTTCGACCGACCTCATCCATTGGCAACACGAACCTGTGGCCTTGGCACCCGATGCATGGGGCACGATGTTCAGTGGATCATGTGTGGTTGACAAGGAGGGTACGGCAGGCTTCGGCAAAGGGGCTGTGGTGGCGATGTACACGGCAAGCCGACCCACTCCCTTCGGCGGCGACGTGCAGGCACAATGTCTGGCTTATTCGACCGATGGAGGAAAGACTTTCACCAAATATGAGGGCAACCCTGTGTTGACAGCAGAGGATAAAGACTTCCGCGACCCCAACATGTTCTGGAACGAGGACATCAAGGCTTGGAACCTCATTCTGGCTGTGGGACAGGAGATGCGCATCTATTCGTCGCCCGACCTGAAAACGTGGAAGGAGGAGTCGCGCTTTGGTGCAGAGCTTGGCTGTCATGGTGGTGTGTGGGAATGCCCTGACCTGATTCAAGTGCCCACTGAAAATGGTAAATCGTCAAATGGTAAATCGTCTTGGGTGCTCCTATGCAACATCAACCCAGGTGGTCCCTTCGGAGGCTCTGCCACACAGTATTTTGTGGGAGATTTTGATGGCCACACTTTCACCGTGGATGATGCGAGCCGATACACCAATGGCAAGGCACTCTGGATGGATTACGGCAAGGATCACTATGCCACCGTGTCGTGGTCGAATGCGCCAGAAGGTCGCAAGACAGTGATTGCTTGGATGTCAAACTGGGAATATGCCAACGATGTGCCCACCCAGCAGTTCCGTTCTGCCAATTCCATTGCCCGCGACCTGTTCCTCTATCAGGTGGACAAGGAGTTCTTCTTAGGCAGCCGACCCGCCAAGGAGTATGATGGCAAGGGGTTGGACAATACCTACAAGGTGAAGGGTGCGACCACCATCACGCTGACCAATGCTGAGGGCGATACGTTCATTATCACCTACGACCAAAAGGCGATGACCCTGACGTGCGACCGCACGAAGTGTGGCGACACCAGTTTCAGTGACAAATTTCCTGCGGTGACGGTGGCTCCCGTACATCGCAAACTGACCAGCATCCGTGTGTTCATCGACAACTGCTCGGTGGAGGTGTTTGGCAACAACGGCGAGGTGGTGCTGACCAATCTCGTATTTCCAAAATCTAAATTAAACCAAAATTAATATGAAGACAGTAGTAGGAATAGGCGAGGCACTTTGGGATTGCCTCCCAGAAGGAAGAAAGTTTGGCGGTGCGCCAACAAATTTTGCATATCATTGTGGACAGTTCGGCCTGAACTCATGGGCAGCAAGTGCTGTGGGCGACGATGCCCTGGGTGACGAGATTCTGGACATCTGCAAAGGTGTCGGTCAACAGGTGGTGTGTCCCAAGGTGCCCTACGATACAGGCACCGTACAGGTGACGCTGGACAAGAACGGCATTCCCCAGTATGACATCAAGAAGGATGTGGCATGGGACAACATCCCTTACACAGAAGAACTGGCTGACTTGGCACGTCGTTCAGATGCCGTGTGCTGGGGTTCGCTGGCACAACGCTCCTATGTGAGCCGCAACACCATCCGCAGTTTCATCGAGAACATGCCCAAGGACTCCCTCAAAGTGTTCGACATCAACCTGCGTCAGAACTTCTTCACCAAAGAGGTGATTGAATCCTCATTGGAAATGTGCAACGTGTTGAAGATAAACGATGAGGAACTGGTGACAGTGAGCCGTGTGTTTGGCGCATTGCCCGAGGGGGACGGCGATTTCGACACCATCTGGCAAAGCATCGACTTCGAGAGTAAGTGCCGTGCCATCCTGATGAAGTACAACCTCCGGATGCTCATTCTCACCTGTGGCGTAAATGGCTCGTATGTGTTCACTCCCGATGGTGAGGTGAGTGTACAGGGCACACCCAAAGTGGAAGTGGCCGACACGGTAGGAGCAGGTGACTCCTTCACAGCCACTTTCGTATCCTCTCTCCTCTTGGGCAAGAGCGTAAAAGAAGCGCATGAACGTGCTGTCAAAGTGAGTGCCTTTGTCTGCACCCAACATGGTGCCATGCCTGTGATACCGGAGGAACTGAAATAGAAGCGTGATGGGGTGACTGCGACAAGCAGTCGGATTTTCTGCTAAAAAAGGGAAGGTTGCAGCGTTGCAGCAGCCTTCCCTTTTTTGTTCATTCTTCTATTATTAACGTGAGTTCGGCATAAGCTCTATGCGATTAGCTTGCTTTTGTCAATGATTTCGATGTTCATTTCAGGCTTCTTTGGGAGCATGTTGTATGCGATGAGTGCAGCGAGGAGATTGACTGCGAAGTTGTCCACGGAACGGTGTCTGGTGTGCTCGATGTGGCAAACGTTCTTCAGCTCGTCATTTACAGTCTCGACAAGCGCCCGTTTCCTGAGCAGAATCTTGTCATAAAGATTCATCAGGGAGTTCTTCATGTTCTTCTTTATCTTGGTGACGAGATGTATGTCATCGACAAAGAGCATCTCGATGGCAAAAGGCTTTGTTGGTATTGGGCAAGAGAAAAATGTACGCATAGCATTGGGACTTTTTGCCTGTTTTACTGTCTCGTCCGATTGTGGAATAGTTATTCTTTCCCATGGATTGTACTTTATCCTTACAATTCCTTGTTCAGGAACATTCAATTCTTTCATAGCATTTTGCCATATATGACGTATGCATACGGGGTACATCTCCTTTGCTCTCTTTTTTCCATCTCTTACCATTGTGTTAATCCATTCATTAAGACTGTTTTCTGTCAGTGACTGAAACATGAGTTCACAAGTTCCCATATATCTCTCCAGATGCTTTAAAGCAAGGGTGTAGTTTTTGGCAGTCCTTGGTTTATCTATCTTTTCAATGTAAGTACGTGCATAACTACTGAAAGATACTTGAGAATCATCATTTGTAACATACTCAACAATTTCCTTTAGGTTCCATGTAGAATAATCTACATGGTTGAGTTTCTCCATCCATTGAAGAATTAGCGAACTGCAAAAACTTAGAACATGGGGATCTGTAATCTCAGATTTTGACTTGACATTTTGTGATGAGACGACCTTTGAGGTCTTCCAAAATTGACACCGACCATCAAGCGTGAATCGGATG
>CACXKA010000030.1 GCA_902768125.1 uncultured Bacteroidales bacterium
GTGGATGATATGCCAGAACTCAAGATTGCCTCAAGGGCATTCAGAGGGAACAATGCCAGTGCCACATCGGCTGCCAGAGGCATTGCCACTTCATGGAACCTCAGTGCCAAGAAGAACATTCTCTGGCAATCGTCCATTCCCAAGCATGGTTACAATTCTCCAGTCATTACAGGAAGGAATGTCTTCATCACGGGTGCAGATGCAAAGGCACGTGAATTATATTGCTACGATGTGTGGACGGGTGAACTGAAATGGACGGTGAAAGCTGATGGCATTGCCGGGTCGCCTAGTAGTATGCCGAAAGTGAATGCCGACACGGGATTGGCTGCCAGCACAGTGGCGACGAACGGCGAGGAAGTATGTGCCATCTTTGCCACAGGTGACGTGATTTGTGCCGACATGGAGGGCAAGCGTTTGTGGGCAAAAAATATAGGACAGCCTGACAACCATTACGGCTATGCTTCTTCGTTGCTGATCTATGGCAACACACTCATCATCCAATATCAGAACAATTCGAATGCCCAGATATTGGCACTCAACACGAAGAATGGTAACACGGCATGGAGCAAGAAAGGGAATGACAAAATTTCGTGGAGTTCACCTATCATTGCCACATTAGGAGGCAAAACAGCTTTAGTGGTGATGGGCAATCCTGCCATTGCTGCCTACAACATTGGTAATGGCAGTGAGCTGTGGCGTGTAGAATGCATGAGTGGCGAGGTGGGTTCCAGTCCAACCTGTGCAGGAGGCGTAGTGTTTGGTGCCAGCGAATATGCCAAGTGTGTGGCTATCGATGGTGCCACAGGCGAGGTTTTGTGGGAGGCAAGCGACTATCTGCCAGAGTGTTCTAGTCTGGCTGCCACCAAAGACCTTGTGTTTTGTGCCACCAGCTATGGCATGGTGTGTGCCTACGATGCCAAGACAGGTGAGGTGAAGAAGGAGCACGACCTGACGACGCCGTTCTACTCCTCTCCAGTGGTGGTAGATGGCAAAGTGTATCTATTCAGCAACAGTGGCAAAGTGTATATTTTCTCGGCAAGCACGTTCGACCTCATCACTTCGTTCGACACGGGGGAGAAAACCTTTGCCACCCCAGCTTTCACAGATGGGATGATGATTGTGAGGACAGATAAGTCACTGTATTGTGTGAAAAAGTGAAATGGTTAGAGATGAAAAATGGAAACGAAGGAAATTACATATCGCAAAACGGATGCCATCATCGATAGGGTTGGTACGGGAAGGGAACTGATTATTCCGCTTCTGCAAGCCATCCAGCAGGAATTCAATTACCTGCCTTCCGATGCGCTGAACCGTGTGTATGAACGTACGGAGATTGACCGTGCTCAACTCATCAGTGTGGCAACCTTCTATTCGCAGTTGCGGATGGTTCCCTATGGCAAGCACATCATCAAGGTATGTATCGGAACGGCGTGTCATGTGAAGGGTGCCAACAACGTGTATGATGCGTTCAGACGGGAGTTGCAACTGGAGGGTGACGCCATCACCACTGCCGACGGGATGTACTCGATTGAGAAAGTGGCGTGCTTGGGCTGCTGTGCTTTGGCACCTGTGGTACAAATAGACGAGAAAATATTCGGACATGTGTTGCCAGGTCGTGTGCGTGAGGTGCTGGATGAGTTTGAGCAGATGGAAGCGGAAAACCTATCTCAGCAGGTAGAACAAGAGGCAGAGGTGCAAGGTGAGGTGAGACTGGGCATGGAAAACTGCTGTCAGGCAAGTGGCACAGCCGAGGTGCATGCCGCTGTGGTGGATGCATGCAAAGACTTGGGCATCCATGTGAGAATCAAACCCGTATCTTGTGTGGGTACATGCAATCAAGTGCCCTTGATTGATGTGGCCACTCCTGATGGCAACATCGTTCGCTATCCAAACATCAAACCCGATGAGGTGAAGGAGATTCTGCTCCACCACTTCCGTCCTGCCAGTCGACTGCGCCGTTGGCGGAATGCCATCCTCAACCAGATTGACACGTTTCACACCGACCAGACATGGAACAACATCCTTTTCACTCCTGAAAAGGAGCGTACACAGAGTATCAACAATTTCTTGGGGGGACAATTCCGCATTTCCACCGAAGGATATGGACATCTGAATCCACTTGACCTTGATGAATATCTTTCACAAGGTGGATTTGAGGCACTGAAGAAAGCTGTGACGGGCATGTCACCCCAGCAGGTGATTGACGAGGTGCTGAAGAGTGGCATTCGAGGCAGAGGAGGCGGTGGTTTTCTCACTGGCAAAAAGTGGCAGTTGGTGAGAGACAACGTTCACCTTAACCCTAACTCTGAACCCTCAACTGTTAACTCTCAACTCCCCATTGTTATTTGCAACGGTGACGAGGGTGACCCTGGTGCTTTCATGGATCGCATCCTGCTGGAGTCTTATCCGCTACGTGTAATTGAAGGTATGATCATGGCAGGATATGCTGTGGGAGCCAATGAGGGTATTTTCTATATCCGTGCAGAATACCCCCAGGCTGTCATCCGTGTACGAAAGGCACTGGACATGTGCCATGAGAAGGGTCTCTTGGGCGAACATATCTTTGGCACAGACTTCTCGTTTGACATTCGAGTGTTTGAAGGTGCTGGTGCTTTTGTCTGTGGTGAGGAAACAGCACTCATTGCCTCGTTGGAGGGTAAACGCGGTTTCCCCCATCTTCGTCCACCCTATCCTGCCCAAGAGGGATTGAATGGCAGACCTACATTGATTAATAATGTGGAGACGCTGAGTCAGGTGGCATACATCATCCGTCATGGAGCTGAGGAATATACAAAGGTGGGCACTCCAGGCAGTCGTGGCACAAAGGTGTTTGCCCTGGCTGGCAAGGTGAATCATGGCGGACTGATTGAGGTGCCGATGGGCACGACGCTGAGACAGATTGTGGAAGAGATTGGTGGCGGCGTGGAAGGTGGAGAACAGTTGAAGGCTGTTCAGATTGGCGGACCATCGGGAGGATGCATTCCTGCAGAGTTGTGTGATGCCGAGGTAGACTTCGATGCATTGAACCAAATGGGAGCCATCATGGGTTCGGGAGGACTGGTGGTCCTGAGTGAGAGCAGTTGCATGGTCGATGTGGCTCGCTACTTCACCAACTTCACCAGTGCGGAGTCGTGTGGAAAATGCACCTTCTGCCGTGTGGGCATCCGTCGCATGCTCGACATCCTCGACCGTCTGACAACGGGAGAAGCCACAATGGAGGACATTGACAGCCTGGAAGAATTGGCACAGAGTATCAAACGCACTGCCCTATGTGGATTGGGCAAGACTGCACCAAACCCCGTGCTCTCCACTTTGCGATATTTCCGTCAAGAGTATGAAGAGCATGTACAGGGAATCTGTCGGACGGGGTCGTGCAAGGAGATGGTGAAACTGGAGATCACAGATGATTGTGTGGGCTGTACAAAGTGTGCCCGTTCGTGTCCGAGCGAGGCAATTGCCTATACGCCCTATGAGAAACATGTCATCGACACGGAGCGGTGTACACAGTGTGGATTGTGTGTGGGTGAATGCGATTATCAAGCAATCGTGAAGGTGAAAAAGGGTTAGATTTTAAAGAGTATAGATAAAAAATGAAGATATTTGTCAACGATAAAGAACTGGAAGTCAGTGGAAAGCGCATTCTGATTGAAGAATTGCGTGAGGCAGGCTATAACATCCCTTCAATGTGTTATGCCGCTGGAGCTGAGCACCATCCATCGTGTATGGTGTGCATGGTGCGCAACGAAGCCAACGACCAAATGATTCCAAGTTGTGCCACATTTCCGACAGAAGGAATGCGCATCGACACAGAATCGGAGGATGTGACGGCATTGCGGCGCATGGCTGTGGAGTTGCTCCTGAGCGACCATCATGCCCGCTGTGGTGGATGTGAAGGTAAGGAGAAGTGCAAGCTGAGAGAGTTGTCAGTGCAATTGAAAGCGAAGTGGACACGTTATGGTGCGTTGACACCCGTCGGGGAGAAAGTGCAGGAACATGTGACGGGGCATCTGTATTACGAACCTGCCAAGTGCATCCGCTGTGGATTGTGTGTGTATAACTCCAAGGATGGATTCACGTTCCAAGGGCGTGGTTTCAACATGCAAGTGGTGATTCCTGAGCCCAGCAAGCCGCATGTGGAGGAATGTCTGGCGGAACTTTGTCCCACTGGCGCTTTGTTCATCAAAAAGAAAGAAAGCAGGGAAGAATGAAACGAATTGGGTACATATTGTCCATCTGTCTGCTGACAGCGTGTGTGGGCACGAAGGAATTCCTGGGTGACCATGCAGGGGTGCAGGACTGGACGATTTTCCGTGGAAGTCCTTCGCTCTGTGGTTACACCGACTGTGCCCTACCCGATGTGCCTCAGTTGCTTTGGAGCGTGACGACCCAGACGCGCACGGTGGCATCACCCATCGTATTCAATTCGGTGGTTTATGTGCTGAGCAGAAAAGGAGAATTGAGGGGTTATACGACGGATGGCGATTCCTGCTTTGAGTATGACCTGAAAACGCCTGTGGAGGCTTCGTTCATCGCGATGGACACGACGCTCTACATCGGTCGCATCGATGGGTTTGTGACGGCATTGGACTGTTCTGATAAAGGAAAGACCAAGAACCTGTGGGAATTTGAGACGCTGGGACAGATTTCCGGTTCTCCCAATCTGGTGGGCGACCAATTGCTGGTAGGCAGTTACGACGGAAACATGTACACCCTCCAAGCCAAGACGGGCAAACGGACGGGACAATTTGAGACGGGCTATTACATCAACGGAACAGCTGCCGTGTGGAAGCACTATATGATGTTTGGAGGCTGCGATTCATGGGTACGTGTGGTGGATGTCTCCACAGGAAAGATGACCGACTCGCTCGAACTGGACACGTACGTGCCTGCCTCTCCTGCCATCCTCGACGGAGTAGCTTGTGCCTGCGACTACAACGGCAACGTGTATGAGATGACGCTGGAGGGGGGAAAGATTTCGAGCCATCGAAAATTGCTGGCATCATCTGCGGACAACGAGGGTCAGGATGGAGGCGTGGTGTCCATGCCGACGCTCACCCGTACCAACGTATACATTCTGTCGGGAGATCGCCATATCAGCTGCATTGAACGGACATCGGGAAAGGTACGCTGGAAGAAAATGTTGAGAGGAGTGACAGGCGAATGTTCGCCGTTGGTGGCACAAGACAGGGTGATAGTCTGCACCAAGGACGGACATGTGTCTATTCTCGATAGTGAAGATGGAACCGAACTGTGGCACTACGAGGCTGGAGAGCCCATCATCGCCTCACCTGCCATCATCGGCGACCGTTTCTTCATATTGACCAGTCGAGGCACGCTGTTGTGCTTTGGGTAGAATTGAGAATTGAAAAGTTGAAGAATTGAAGAATTGAAAAGTTGAAGAATTGAAGAATTGAAAAGTTGAAGAATTGAAGAATTGAAAAAAGAAAATGATTGAACTTGAAAATATAACAAAACGGTTTGCCGACGGACAGCGTTCGCAGACTGTCCTTAATCACCTATCCCTGCGGGTAGAGGAAGGTGAGTTTATTGCCATCACAGGAGAGTCGGGGGTCGGCAAGACCACCCTACTCAACATTCTCGGCACCTTGTTGCCTGCTGACGAAGGACAGTATTTGATGAGAGGTGAGAAAGTGGAAGTGAACGACAAGAAACCGACGGAAAGAATCTGCCACTTGCGCAACAAGGAAATTGGGTTTGTCTATCAAGACCATCGCCTGTTGCCCCAGTTCACGGTGTTGCAAAACATCTTGCTTCCAACCCTTGCCACCCAAACTGCTTCGACGGAGGAAGAACGGAAACGTGCTTTGGATCTGTTGGAATTCATGGGCATTCTCTCCCTGAAAGACAATCCTGTCGCCCAACTCTCTGGTGGTGAACAGACCCGTGTAGGCATTTGCCGTGCCCTCATCAACCGTCCCTCCATTCTACTTGCCGACGAGCCCACAGGGCAACTGGATGCAGCCAACGCACAAACCATTGCAGAACTCTTCCAGCGGGTGAACACCCAGTTCCATACAACCATCATCATGGCAACCCACTCGGCAGAGATGGCAAAGGTGGCTCAGAAGACGTACGTGCTGGAGGATGGTGATTTAAGGTTGGAGGTTTGATATTTCAGTCAAGGTTATAGTTTATGATGAAGTCGCTCATAGTACAAAGCAGAAAACACTACCGACGATTCTACCGTCTTGTAGCCCTCGCTGTCATTCTGATGACAGCAGTGCTGACGGGTAGCTTGTTGTTGGGCGACTCGGTGCGTGGTACGTTGGTGCAAAGAGTCAGTGAACGACTGGGCAAGACAGAGACCATCATCACCAGTGGCACGGGTTTCATGAGTGAGACCCTGACACAGCAGCCCTTGCTGAAACATGCAAAAGGATATCTCTTGATGGATGGTTTTGTGTCGGTGGATGAGAAATTGCTTCCCGTCTATGTATGGGGCACCGATGACGATGCTCTGTCGCCAGGGGAGGTAATGGTCAATGAACCCCTCAACGCCAAACTATCAACCCTCAGTCCTCAACTCTCGACTCTCGTGTTGCATCTTCCTACCCACAACTTAGTTCCTTCTGGCAGCCTTTTTGTAAGCAAGAGTTATGCCACTCAGATGCGTGTTCAAGTGGTGGGTGTGAAGCCTGTGGAAGATGGAGGCAATCTGCTGTTGAAGAATGAGCAGACCCTACCCCTGAATATCTTTGTCAATCGGAAGTATCTGGCTGAGAAGATGGAATTGGAGGGCAAAATCAACATGATTCTCTCCGACGAAATGATCGACGAAGAAGAGCTGGCTACTTGCTGGGCACCAGAATATTCAGGACTCCACATCACCGACACCACCCTCACCTACGACGGCGTCTTCATCCCCCAAGACATCGTCCAAAAACTGTCAACAGTCAACAGTCAACAGTCAACTGTATACCTCTCCTACTTCGTCAATGACCTCATCCACCAATCCGACACCATCCCCTACTCCTTTGTGACAGCAGTCAATGAGTGGCAAGGTGAACCGCTGGATGGTCAAGACATCATTCTATCCGATTATGCTGCAGAGCGCCTGCATGTGCATGAAGGTGACTCCATCCACATGAGTTATTTCATCACCAAGCAGTTGAAGAATCTTGACACAAGTGAACAGACCATGAGAGTGAAGCAGATTGTACCACTCTCAGCCTTTCAGGATGACAGTCTGTTGATGGCAGATTTTCCAGGACTGACCCGAGTGGAAAAGTGCACAGACTGGGACAGCGATCTGCCCATCGACATGAATCGTGTACACCAAGAGGACGAAGATTTCTGGCATGCCTATCGCCAGACTCCCAAGGCCATTGTTTCCTACGAAGCGGTCAAGTCCGACTGGAGCAATGCTTTTGGCAATGCCACAGCCATGCGTTTCACCCCCCAGACCTCAACCTTCAGCTCGGCGGAGCCAAACCTCAAATCTCAAATCTCTTATCGTATCTTTAGCACGCTTGGCTTGCCAAGAAAACTCACACCTTCCGATGCCAATGTGCAGCTCTATCATCCCCGTGCCCAAGGTCTGAAAGGGGCAAAAGGCGGTGTGGACTTTGCCAGTTTGTTCCTCTCATTGGGTTTCTTCATCATCCTGTCAGCCATCTTGCTGATGAAGAATCTGTTGGTGGAACTGTTCACCCTTCGTCGGAGTGAAATACAACTCTACCGACAGTTGGGCTTCAAAGACAAGGACATCCGAAAGGGGCTGTTCCGTGAAGCCTTCAGCGTGATTTTCCTCGCCTCACCCTTGGGCGTCATTGCTGGATTAGCATATTCAAGTCTGACGCTTTGGCTGCTAGGCAATGTGTGGAGTGGAGCCACCCATACAGAGGGTTTTGCCCTGCACATCCAACCCCTCACCCTCCTAACAGGCTGGATCGTTGCCCTGCTCATAAGTGCCATCACTCTATGGTTCGTCGTTCGCAACATTCTCAACCCTCAACCCTCTTATCGTATCTTTAGCACGCTTGGCTTGCCAAGAACCTTCAGCTCGGCGGAGCCAAACCTCACACCTCACACCTCAACCCTCAACCCTCTTATCGTATCTTTAGCACGCTTGGCTTGCCAAGAAACTTCAGCCATCATCCTCCTGCTGACCATCACCCTGACAGCCCTCAATTTCATTTTCTTCCACAACATGGTGCTGTTCATTGTCTGTGGACTTTTATGGGTATGCGCTTGGGGACTTTTTCTCCGTATGAAGGTAGAGCGTCAATCCGCAGCATCCATCGGTGGCACGATGAGTCGCACCCAACTTATATGGACTTCCATCCATGCATCCATGAAGCAACACCTACTGGCTTATTGGACACTTTCCCTGGGTGTCTTCACGGTTTTTGCCGTGGGATTGAACCGTCCTGATTTCAGTCAGGCTGTTCAGGCAACGGGTGGTTATCAGTTCTATGTGGATAGCCGTGTGCCCATCCAATACGACCTAAACAACAAAGCCGTACGTCATAAACTATCACTCCAATCGTTACCAGACAGTACCTTATTCCTCAGCTTCTTACGACACAAACAAGATGAAGCCAGCTGTCTCAACCTCAATCAGGTCAACACTCCCACCGTATTGGGTGTCGATCTCAAAGAAATGGAATCCTTTGGTCTCATTCAAGAACCTCACACCTCACACCTCACACCTCATATATACATCGATGAGGAAGCTTTGGTATGGAGTCTGATGAAGTCTGTGGGTGACACCCTCGTCTATCAAAATGACAAAGGAGAAAGTGTGCCAGTGGTGATTGCAGGAACCTATCCCACAGGAATATTCCATGGAAATGCCATCATGTCGTCAGAGGACTTCCGTCGTCTGTGGCCCAAGGAAGTGGGTGTGGAAGTGCTGCTGATGAAGTCACCCTGTCCTGAAGAAGCTGCTGAAACATTAGCTATGGCCATGAGTGAATACGGGCTCAACATCCAGACCGTCGAGGAACGAATCAGGATGTTCTTCGAGGTGACGGAAACCTATCTCATCATTTTCCTCACCTTAGGCGGATTGGGCTTGCTTCTTGGCATCTTCAGTCTCATGATTATCGTACGGAAGAACCTTGCAGCCCAGGCTACCACCATTCAGCAGTATCGTGCCATGGGCTTCTCTGAATCACTCGTTGGACAGTTGCTGCTTCGGGAGAATCTGCTTGTTCCCCTCTATGCTGTTGGTGTCGGTGCCATTGGGTCAGTCATCAGTATCAGTGCCAATGTGGGAGGGGCAGGCTTCACCACCCTCTTGTTGGCTTTCGCCGTGCTCATCATCATTTGCCTCCTATTATATTATGGTATCAAATACATGATTCAACAATCAATGATTAACATAACATATTCATTTATTAAAACAAAAAGCGTATGAACAAAAAGTTTTTTACACTGCTCTTGGGTGCAACCATCTGCACCGGAGCTTTGGCACAAGTGACGCCCTATGGTTGGCGTGGTCCAGAACACAATGGTTATTATCCTGATAAGGGGCTCCTGAAGGAGTGGCCTGCTGAGGGACCCGAACTTGTCTTTGAAACCAGCGATGCAGGCAAGGGATATTCTTCCCCGCTCGTTGTGGGCGACAAGGTTTTCCTCACCGGTATGAATGAAGACGAGAACGAGGAAGTGCTGAACTGCTACAACCTCAAGGGAGAGAAGCAGTACACCGTTTCTTATGGTCATCCTTGGAAACAGTCATATCCTGAGACACGTACCACACCAGCCATTGTCGACGGTAAGGCATACGTGGTCAGCGGCATGGGTGAGGTGGTCTGCATCAACACCAGTGATGGCAAGATTCTCTGGTCGGTGGATGCTGGCACACAATACGGACGTGAGACTGGCATGTGGGGCACTTCGGAGTGTCCACTTGTCTATGACGACAAAGTCATCTATACTCCTTGTGGTCAGCAGACTACAATGGTGGCACTCAACAGGAACACAGGTGAAGAAATCTGGAAGACCCGTGCCATCGGCGAAATGTCTGGTTACGTGTCACCTATCATGATTGAGTACAAAGGCAAGCGTCAGATTGTAGGTTCCACAGCCTTCACGGTCTTCGGCGTGAATCCCGACAATGGTGAGATTGAGTGGACATTCGACGATTGGGGACCTCGTCACACAGGAAAGCAGAGCAACTTCCAGAATATCGTGCCCAACTCAGCACTATACAAGGACGGCAAGATTTTCTTCTGCCACGGTTACGACATCAATGGATTCCAGTTGCAGTTGGCAGACGACATGAAGAGCGTGACTTGCGTATGGCGTACCGAAACCCTCGACACCCATCACGGCGGCTACGTGCTGGTCAACGGAAAGATTTATGGTTCCAACTGGGTGACCAACAACGATGGTAACTGGTGCTGTATCGATTGGGAAACGGGTGAAACTAACTACGAAGAGAAATGGACAGGTGGTGCTGGCAAGGGCTCCATCATTGCAGCCGACGATAAGCTCTTCATCTATGACGAGCGTCGTGGTTTCGTAGGTCTTGTCAACCCCACCCCTGAGAAGTTTGATGTGGTGAGCAAGTTCCGCATTGCCCAAGGTAGCGGTCCTTACTGGGCACACATGCACATCGACAACGGCATCCTTTATCTACGTCATGGAGAATACTTTGCTGCTTACAAGATTAAGTAAGCCATAGAAAAACTGACCTAGAAGGTCACACAGAAGTGAACTTAAATAACATCATCATGAAAAGAAATCACGTTATTTAAGTTCACTTTTGTGTTGTGTAATGTGTTTTTTCATCAAAAAAAGAACAATTCTCACCTTCAAATTTCTATCTCCTAATTTTTTTTACGTATCTTTGCCACAACAAAAATATACAAGATGAAAAACAGATGGTGGAATTATAGGTCATTCGCAGCCCGCCTTAGCCTTTGGGTGATACTGACGGTGGCTGCCATTTTGTTGGTTACAGCCGTTGTGGCCAACCTTTTTGTGCGTGACGGCATCCTTCGCGAAGAAAAGTTGAGAGCCAAAGGAGCATTGGAAAATGCGGAGGAACATATTGAAGATGTATTCATCGCTGTGGAAACTG
This sequence comes from uncultured Bacteroidales bacterium, assembly GCA_902768125.1. Taxonomy (GTDB): domain Bacteria; phylum Bacteroidota; class Bacteroidia; order Bacteroidales; family Bacteroidaceae; genus Minthosoma. Next base: position 11,054 of record CACXKA010000030.1, read on the forward strand.
CAGTCAAGAATCACACTTCCGAAATTAAGAAGAACGTACAAGCACCTCACGAAGAGATGTACCGCATCACCCGTGAGATACTGGAGACCAACCCTATGATTGTGGGGTCTGCCATCGCGTTTGAACCAAATTATTATCCAGAAGAGGGTCGCTATTTCTCACCTTATAGTTACCGCGACATGGAAAGCAAGAATGACACCATTCTCTCCAAGCAGTTGGGCACAGCCACCTACGACTATCCTACGATGGAATGGTATCAGGAACCCAAGAAGTTGAAGCGCGGCTATTGGAGTGAACCTTATTGTGACACTGGAGGAGGTGAGATCACGATGACCACATATAGCTATCCACTGATGGACGACAAAGGTCAGGTATTTGCCGTGTTGACTGCCGACGTGTCACTTGACTGGCTCTCTCAGATGATGGATTCTCTGAAATACTACGAGCAATCCTATAGTTTCATCATTTCCCGAGACGGCACCTTCCTGACGCATCTCAGCAAGGAATTAGTGCTAACCGAGAATATTTTCTCCTTTGCTAAAAGGGTGAACGATGCTGAACTGACTGAGTTAGGTCACGAAATGATTAGCGGAAAGACAGACATGCGGCAGTTCAAATCACCGAATTTGGGACGTTCTTTCCTCTTCTACAAACCTATCAAGCGCACAGGATGGTCAGTGGCAATTGTGTGCAGTGCAGAAGAATTCTTCCACAATGCCACTCAGGCAGGACTCATCGTGGCAATCATCATTTTGCTCATGTTGCTCTTGCTCGCTTTCATCCTGCGTAAAGGCGTTCACCATCTCACTCAGCCGCTGGTGCAATTCACCAATGCTGTGAACGAGGTGGCAAACGGTAATCTGCAAGCCACCTTGCCCAAGGTGAAGACGAAGGATGAGATGATGCGTCTGCGCAACTCGTTCATCACCATGCAGCAATCGCTGACACGACAGATGGAGGAACTCAAGCAGGTGAACGAGCAGAAAGGACGCATTGAAGGTGAATTAAAAGTGGCAAGCAACATTCAGCGAGCCATGCTTCCGAAGATATTTCCACCCTACCCTGACCGCGACGATATTGACATCTATGGGCAACAAACACCAGCCAAAGCTGTGGGTGGCGACCTCTTCGACTTCTACATTCGTGACGAGAAGCTCTTCTTCTGCATTGGCGACGTCTCTGGTAAAGGTGTGCCTGCATCCCTGGTGATGGCAGTGGCACGTTCTCTCTTCCGCACGCTGTCCATGCATGAGCCACATCCCGAACGTATCATCTCGCAGATGAACGACCGTATGGCTGAGGACAACGAGCTGAACATGTTCGTTACTCTCTTCCTGGGCGTGCTCGATTTGCCTACAGGACGACTTCGTTACTGCAATGCAGGACACAACGCCCCACTCCTCCTGACCGAGAATGGCAACGAGAAGCAGAAAGTGTTCCTCCCCTGCGACAGCAATCTCCCCATTGGTATCATGGGCGGCTGGAAGTTCACACTACAAGAGACAACCATCGATGTCAACACCACCCTCTTCCTTTACACAGATGGATTGACTGAGGCAGAGGACATGAATCATCAACTGTTTGGAGAAGAGCGGATGATCAATGCCATTCCGTTCTCCTGCAACTCGCAGGAAATCATTAACAAAATGACAGAGGAGGTGAATGCCTTCACGGGCGAAGCAGAACAGAGTGACGACCTGACCATGCTCACTATCCGATACACCAAACTTCAGCACCTTGTGCGCTTCCAGAAGGAAATCACCCTCAACAACAACATTGAGCAGATACCACAGCTGGCAGAGTATGTGGAAACCGTGTGCGAAGCCATGGAGTTTGATGCTGCCACCTCGATGCAGATGAATCTCGCCATTGAGGAGGCTGTAGTGAACGTGATGAACTATGCCTACCCCAAGGGTGTGCAGGGCGATATCAAAATCATGGCACAAGCCAACGACCAGCGTCTCAAGTTCACCATCAGCGACAACGGTATGCCTTTCGACCCCACCACCCGCCAAGCAGTGGACACCACCCTCACCGCTGAGGAACGCCCCATTGGTGGACTTGGCATCCATCTCATCACCCAACTCATGGACAGCATTAATTACGAACGCAAGGACAATAAGAACATACTGACTTTGCGCAAGAAACTGCCCGCAACACCTTCAACGGTTAACGAATAAGATAAAACGAATATAGAAAATATTATCATATATCATCAATCAATAAAACAAGAAACAATGACAACAACAATTAAAGAAGAAAACAACAACCAAGTCGTCTATTTTGACGGACGTCTTGACACAGCTGTATCCATGCAAGTGCAGAAAGACGTACAACCTCTCATCGACAACATCAAAAGCGATGTCATTCTCGACTGCGAAAAATTGCAATACATTTCATCCAGTGGCTTGAGAATCTTCCTCAGCATCCTGAAGAATGTCAAACCCACTGGTCACCACGTTTACATCCGTAGTTTGAACAAGGATCTTCGCCAAGTCTTCACCATGACTGGCTTTATCAACCTGTTCGAGTTCAAAGACTGAATTTGATTAATAGAACTAGTTCTTTAGGTGGCAATTCCTTTTGAACTTATCTTCTGTGTTCTGGAAAGAAAACTCTTGGATGTGTAAAAATTCTGCATCTCCTTGAATAAAAGGATTATAGGGAAGGAGATAATTCTCCGAATAAAACACAAAAGAATCCTCTGTATCGCAATGATATGGAGGATTTTTCGTATCTTTGCCCAGCAACATTGCAATCACACTAAAACAGGCCCAACAAAATAGCACCACATGCAGATAATACTCGCTTCCGCAAAGATTATGAATGACAAGGTGAAATCCGTTCCGGACATCAACCTGTCAACACCCCGTTTCCAAAGTGAAGCAGAAGGTTTCGCAAGGAATATGGCTCAGTATTCAACAGAGACATTAGCCGAAATGTTGGGATGTAGTCAGCTGATTGCCATACACAACAGACTCAGGTTCATGCAATTTTTCGATGAAAAGCCAAAGCTTCCAGCCATCCTTGCCATCAATCGAAAGACGGGTGAGATTCGTAGTGGTCAGATATCCGGCTTGAAGAACTATGACTACTGTCTGCTGAAGTTCGGCAATACGCAGTACAGTTCGGCTGAAGCCTACTATTTTTGTTTTCGTTACGTTCAGATAAAAGGTCGTTTTTAATGTATTTTTTGTGATTTTCCGACAAAAAAACGAGTGAATTGTATTAAAAAAGGTTGTAATGTTACAACCATTTAAAAATATTTTGTATCTTTGTAGCATAAATTAATATATTTAGTGGAGTATGAAGTATCTGAATATTAAGAAGGCATTAGCAGCATGGCAAAATATACAACCATTGTCTGAAAAAGACAGGGATAGACTTAGCCGTCGTTTCACTGTGGACTTCAATTACAATAGCAATCATATTGAAGGTAATACCCTGACTTATGGTCAGACGGAAATTCTTTTGTTATTTGGTAAGGTAATTGGAGAAGCTGATGTGCGTGATGTACAGGAGATGACTGCGAGTAACGTGGGGCTCCGTATGATGTCTGAAGAGGCATCAGTAAAGGAGGTTCCGTTAACACAGAACTTTATCCGTACGTTGCATAAAACCTTGCTACGTGAAGATTATACTGTCTATCGAGAACTCCCTGGAGGTGCACAAACAAGCTATGTCATCCATGCTGGACAATATAAGACTCGTCCAAACAGCGTCATCACTCGCTATGGCGATCGATTCGAATATGCCTCACCAGAAGAAACTCCCGGTTTGATGACAGATTTGGTGGATTGGTACAACAAGGAAGAGCATGACGGAAAACTCTCTCCTGTGGAGTTAGCGGCTCTATTCCACTACAGATACATCCGCATTCACCCGTTTGAGGATGGAAATGGACGTATAGCCCGTCTGATGGTAAACTTTATTCTGACTCGTCACGATTATCCGATGATTGTAGTGCGCAGTCGTAAAAAGAGTGAGTATTTAGAGTCTTTGCATCAGACTGATATGGAAGTCGGCCCAGTACCCGCTGATGGTGCACATGCTGATATTAAGGAAATCAAACCATTCTTGAAATACTTCAATGAACTGGTAGCTACAGAGGTTTATAATGATGTACTCTTTGTGAGTGAAAAGGATGAAAATGTATGGTGGTATGATGGTGAACGGATAGCTTTCCGTACACCAAACTATACTAAAATACTGAATGCTATGCGAACACAACCTACGCTTACATTGGCAGATATGAAAGAAGTAACAGGCATTAGTATTGCAGCTATTCAAAAACTCCTTGACCAGCTGATTCAGAAAAAGTATGTTGAACGTGGAGAAAAGGACGGAAGTTGGAGAGTGTTTGTGACTCAGTAATTTTTTTTTATAATTCAGAAGGTAAAACCGTTAAACTGTATTAATTAACAGTATGACAATACCAGCAAAATTCAAAGAGTACATCTGGCTTGTGAACACGATTCGCAAGGCCCGTAGGATTTCATTTGCAGAGATTCAGGAAAAGTGGCTGGACACAGACATGAGCGAAGGCGTAGAACTGGCCCGTTCAACTTTCGCCCGTCATAAGGATGCCATAGAGGACATCTTCGGTATTTATATATTGACGCATCCCATCTGGCAGAAGGCTCTCAGGCAGGAATCACGGCCTATGCAGCACCCCTGAACCATTATGATGTGATGGTAGAACGAAAGAACGGGAAGCTTTTGGCCAAGTCAAATATCCGTGTGGGAGCACTCAGTCATGCCGGCCAACCCGTTGAACTGAAAGACTCCCAGGCTTACATACGCATCAGTTCCGACAAGGACTATTACTACATGCAAGTTTCCGCCAATGGCAATTCATTCACCACACTCAGCAAGATGGACTACCGCTACCTATCCACCGAGGTGATCGATGGGTTCACAGGCGTGATGCTTGGCTTGTTTGCCCAGGGTGATAACGGATATGCAGATTTTGATTGGTTTGAATATACAACAGAGTAAAGAAAAGAGCATCATGTAGATAAGGGGGGCGTAATCGTTATCTATAAGATGCCCCAATATTACTTTTGTCCTATTTTTGTTTATTATTATGCCATTGGATGTTGAAAATTTGTTGTAACTTTGCAAAGCAAAACTAACCCTATCTGTAGAGAATACAAAAAAAAAAAACAATATGAACATAAAACATCTTACCTTTTGCCTGTTTGCAGCTTGCTCGCTGCAGGCGAGCGCTCAGTATCTGGAGCATATCTATGACTACATCGAGAACACCACGGTGTTTGAGGAGAACCAAGAGGAGGGACATGCTTATTACCTTGCCAAGGAACATCTGTCGCTGAATGGCGATTGGCGTTTCTTCTTTGCCAACACGCCCGAGGAGGTGCCGCAGACTTTCTTCAAGACGGACTTCAAGGACAGCAAGTGGAACACCATCCATGTGCCCAGCAACTGGGAGATGGAGGGATATGGCGATGCGCAGTTCCGCAATGTGCCTGCTCCCTTCAGAGCGAATCCGCCTTTTGTGCCGAGAGATTATAACCCGACAGGCGCTTATCGAAAGACCTTCACCCTGCCTGCCAACTGGAAGGGACAGCAGGTGTTCCTGCGTATGGAGAAAACACAGAGCGGCTCGTTTGTGTGGCTGAACGGTCAGCAAGTAGGCTATAACGAGGGTGGACAGGAACCTGCTGAATATGACGTGACTCCCTATCTGAAGCCCGGCAAGAACGTGTTGGCTGTTTGTGTGGTGAAGTACTGTGACGGTTATTATCTGGAAGGTCAGGACTACTGGCGACTAGCTGGCATCTTCGACGATGTGACGCTCTATGCCACACCCAAGACGCGCCTCTTCGACTGGTACGTGACCACCGACCTTGACGACCAATACAGGGATGCCACGATGAAGGTGCAGGTGGATGTGAAGAAATATGAGGACGCACAGGGTTCCTACGCTGTTCGCGCCACGCTGACCGACCCCAAGGGCAACAAGGTGAAGGAGCTGACATCCGACCGATTCACGATGAACGGTAAGGGAAAGAAGACGGTGGAACTCTCGTCGCTCATCACAAACCCCGACAAGTGGACTTGTGAAACGCCTGTATTGTATGGTCTGAAGCTCGAGCTGCTGAATGAGTCGGGCGCGGTGATGCAGGAAATCGCCAGCAAGATGGGATTCAAGGAGACGGAAATCAGGCATCAGACTTTTTTCCTGAACGGCAAACCCATCAAGGTGAACGCCACGAACACCCACATGCAGCATCCCGAATTAGGTCATGCCATGAACGAGGAGACCATCCGCAAGGACATGGAGATTCTGAAACAGCATAACTTCAACGGAGTGCGCACCTCGCACTACCCTCCTGTGAACAAGTATCTGGAACTGGCTGACGAATATGGTCTCTACATCATCGACGAGGCTGGCACAGAGGCGCATGCCACGGAATTCATCTCCAACGACCAGCGCTTCCGTGAGATGTATCTGGAACGTGTGCAAAAGCTGGTGCTGCGCGACCGCAACCACGCTTGTGTGCTCTTCTGGAGTGCTGGCAACGAGAGTGGCGAGGGTCCCCTCATCACCGAAGTCATCAAGGAGGGTAAGCGACTCGACCCCACTCGCTATTTCATGTATGGCGGTAACGCCTACGCTCATCCCGGCGAGGAAATCATCGGCCCCCGCTACCCTGCCCCTTATGAGCTGGAAATGAACACGGCGATGACGCCTGAAGCACAAGACCCCCGTCCATCGTTCATGGACGAATACCTGTCGGTGGCTGGTAATGCTGGTGGCGGCATGGACGAATACTGGGCCATCATCCGCCGTCATCCACGCCTGATGGGTGGAGCCATCTGGGATTTTGTGAACCCTGGTCTCACGGAGCATATCCGTCCGTTGACTGACAGTTCACCTTACAACACACCTGTCCACCTGATGGGTAACGCCAAGGTGGAGAAGGGTGTGCTGCACCTGAGCGGACACGACGAATGGGTGGAAGTGTATCGCAGCAACAATGTGGAACTTGCCAGCAAGGCACTGACCATCAGTTTCGATGTGAAGCCCGGCAAACTGTGTGGCACCTACGAGGGAGCACCTTACATCACGAAGGGCAACACGCAGTTTGGTGTGGTGCAGAAGGGAGCCGACAAACTCCAGTTCTATCTGCATTCGGGTGTGAAGCATGCCCTGACCGTCGATTTGCCAGCCAGCTGGATTGGCAACTGGCACCATGTGACCGCCTCTTGGGACGGCAAGGAGATGAAGCTCTACATCGACGGACAGCTCAAAGGCACCGAGACCATTGCACAGACCGAACCTAACAACAACCGCCGTGGCAATAACGGAGGGGGTGAAAGAGGCATATTGAGCAACTTCCCTTACCCCATCAATATAGGAAGAATTGCGGGCAACCACGCTCAAGACCCTCAAACCACCTACACTGCCGATGCCGAGATGGACAATGTGGCCATTTACAGCCAATGTCTTGCCGACGGCGAGGGTAAAGCAGAAGATGCCGTGCTCTATCTCACTTTCGACGGCAATCGGGACGAAGGCACCTTCTACACCATTGGCGGCAATATGCGCACCTATGGCAGCATCTGGCCTGACCGCACCGTGCAGCCCGAGATGAAGCAGATGAAGTGGACCACCCAGCCTGTCAGCGTGCGTCTGCTCAATGCTGAGACGGGCGAGGCAGAAGTGACCAACCGCCTCTTCTTCACCGACCTCACTCAATACGCCTCACACTGGGCATTGATGGCTGACGACCAAGTGCTGGAAGAGGGTGACATCCAGTTCACCACGGCTCCGCAGCAGACTCAGCTCATCAAGATACCTTATCATAAGCCCGCGATTGTGGCAGGAAAGGAATACCGTGTGCTTGTCACCTCGAAACTGAAGAAAGACGAGGTGTGGGCCAAGGCAGGTCATGAGGTGGCTTGGAATCAGCTGGAACTCTCATCGTGGAACCTTCCTGCCCCTGCTCCACAGCTTTCTGCCAAGCAGGTGAACGCTCTGGAGGATGAGAAGCAAATCAAGATCAGCGGCAAGGATTTCAGCTATGTCATCAGCAAGGAAACGGGTAATCTGGAGCAGATTGAAGTGGGCGGAAAGGCTGTGCTCAAAGCCCCTGTCACCTTCAACCTCTGGCGAGCTCCCATCGCCAATGAGTTCGACTCTTGGGACGCCTTCCGTGTGAATGGCGGCTATGCTGAGGGTTATGGCAATCAGGTGGCCACGCTCTGGTACAGCAAGGGTGTGAACCAAGTGCTTCCTCGCCCCACATCCATCCGTCTCAACCACTCTGACTACGAGACCACCGTCACGGTGAGCCAGTTTGTGCAGGTGGGCGCATCTTCATACGGTGCCCTCGACCTCTACATCTCTGGCGTGCAGTTTGCAGGCTATATGCTCGAATACACATACAGCTTCTACGACGACGGCACCGTCAAGATTCACAACCATCTGAGCCCGAACGGCAAGTTGCCCGAAATCCTGCCACGCGTTGGCTTCACCACTTCGGTGGCGAACGACTTCGACCGCATCACTTGGTATGGCCGTGGTCCTGAAGAGAACTATCCCGACCGCAAGACTGGCTATCAGGTGGGCATCTGGAGCAAGAGTGTGGCTGACATGTACGAGCCTTACCTCTTCCCGCAAGACCATGCGCTGCGTACCGACAACCGCTATGTGCAGCTGCTCAACAAGGAGGGCCAGGGTGTGCAGATTTCCATGAACGAGCCCTTCAACTTCAACGCCTATCAGTTCACGACGGACAACCTGACGAAGAGCCAGTTCACCTATCAGCTGCAGCCACAGGCAGACCGCTACACCTTCAACCTCGACTACTCCACCACGGGTGTGGGCTGCACCTGCATCTATGTGCTGGACGAGTATCGAGTGAAGCCCGTCGCTTTCGACAGGGAGGTGGTGATTAAGCCAGTAAATGCGCTTCGATAACGTCCGAAGAAGTTGAGCACAGGCATACTTCAAGCTCAACGAAAGCAAACTTCAACTACAAATCAACGAGTAAAAGTTACCTTGCCATTCGGGGTGTTGGCATCCTGTCTGAAAGGTAACTTTTACTTTCGTTTTTAGCCTTCAGCCTCTAACGCTCCTGTTTTTCCATAGCTCAAGCCACTCATTCGAGGCTCCTTCCTGAGCATCACGGTGATAAGTAAGGTGTTGGAACCATGAATCTTTGGCGGCACCGTGCCAATGTTTTACCTCTGCAGGAATGGCGATGACTGTGCCAGGAGTCATCTCAACGGGAGCCTTGCCCCATTCCTGATACCAGCCGCGACCACTAACACAGATGAGTACTTGTACTGCTTTGTGGTGGATATGCCAGTTGTTACGGCAGCGAGGCTCGAAGGTGACGTTCATAACACCACCGCCAACGTCAGCCAGATAACTCTGACCGATGAAATACTTGCCGTAAGGGTTCGGTTCGCCTTTCGGCCATTTGCTGCGC
>CACXKA010000031.1 GCA_902768125.1 uncultured Bacteroidales bacterium
TCCACCTCTTCCCATCCCGAACAGAGAAGTTAAGCCCGGGCGCGCCGATGGTACTGCACCGCAATGCGGGAGAGTAGGTCGCCGCCTTCTTGAGAGGAGCCTCTGCAATACAATATTGCGGAGGCTTTTTCGTTATATATAATTGTATGCAGATGTTCGACAAAATACGTAATATCAGATATATGTTGGTGCTGTTCGCTATCTTGATAGCGATCGGCTCGTTGGTGACGTCGAATTATCTGATTACGGATTTGGAGCAGGAGGAGCGCAACCGTATGGAGGTGTGGGCTGAAGCGATGCGTTCGCTGAACATGGCGGATGAGAACACGGACATGAACCTGGTCTTGAAGGTGATCAACGGTAATAACACGATTCCGGTGATTATCGTGGATAAGCAGGGGAATGCGTTGTCGTCGCGCAATATCGAGCGGTCGTTCTCGATGGATGAGGATTCGCTGTCGTATTTGTCAGCTTTGGCGAGGGAGTATCGGGCTGATGGTCGTGCTATCCGTATTGACATGCCGCAGGAGTTTGACCCTGATGATTACATCACGATTTGCTATGATGAGTCGCTGATGCTGAAGCGGTTAGCGATTTATCCGTACATCCAGTTGGGTGTGGTGGTGCTGTTTGTGCTGATTGCTATTTTTGCTTTGTTCTCGGCGATGAAGGCGGAGCAGAACAAGGTGTGGGTGGGTCTGTCGAAGGAGACGGCTCACCAGTTGGGCACGCCGATTTCGAGTCTGATTGCCTGGCATGAGGTGCTGAAGGATAATTATCCTGATGATGCGCTTCTGCCTGAGATGGAGAAGGATATCAAGCGTCTGGAACGTATTGCGGACCGTTTCTCGAAGATTGGTTCGATTCCGGAACCGAAGCCTGAGGATGTGCTGGAGGTGGTTGACAGGGTGGTGACTTATATGCGGAAAAGGACGTCGAACAAGGTGACGATCACGACGCATTTCCCTGAGGAGCCTGTGATTGTGAACTTGATTTCGAGCTTGTTTGAATGGGTGGTGGAGAATCTGTGCAAGAATGCTGTGGATGCGATGGGCGGCGCGGGTGCAATTGACCTGGAGGTGGATGAGGATGACAAGTGTGTGTATGTGGAGGTGAAGGATACGGGAAAGGGCATCTCGAAGTCGAATTTCAATTCTGTGTTTAAGCCGGGATTCACGACGAAGGAGCGTGGATGGGGGCTTGGACTTTCTTTGGCTAAGCGCATTGTGGAGGATTACCACAAGGGCAAGATTTATGTGGCTGATTCGGAGATTGGCGTGGGCACGACGTTCCGAATTGAGCTTCCCAAAGCCCCGTTGGAAGTGTAAAAACGGGGGATTGAGGGGCGTTTTTCCTTTGGAGAAAGAAAAAGTTGGTGAAAATCCATCTTTGTTAGGAAATAAATTTGTACCTTTGCACTTCAAATGGGTATGATGGATACTTATAAGATTGATTTATTGAGTTCTGGACTTGGAGGCAAGACCTTTGAGTATGACTTGAGCGATGATTTTTTCGCTGAAATGGAGGGACTCGTACAGCGTGGAAGCATCCATACGACAGTGGCTTGTTTAAGTGCTGGTTCTGTCTATAAGTTCCAAATCCATAGCGTCGGCACAATCATTGTTCCATGCGACCGTTGTCTGTCAGATCTCGAATTGCGGATTGAGACGACAGACGATTTGAACGTGAAGCTGGGTGATGAGTATGCTGACGAGGGTGACTGTGTGGTTGTTCCTGAGGCAGAAGGTTATCTTGACCTTGCACAGTTCATCTATGAATTTATCGCACTCAGCATGCCGCTTACGTGTTGTCACGAACCTGGAAAATGTGACGACGCGATGATGCAAGAACTCAGCAGGCATCAATCCACCCGAAGTGGAATTGCGGATGATGGGCAGGCGGATTCAGCCAATGGTGATGTTCAGGACGAGTCGATGGGGGAGGATTCCGACGAACCCGTGGACAGTCGTTGGGCAGCACTGAAACAATTTAAAGAACAATTAAAAAAATAAAAGAAAAATGGCACATCCTAAAAGAAGACAGTCAAAGACTCGTACTAGAAAAAGAAGAACGCATGACGTAGCAGTAGCTCCAACATTGGCAGTTTGCCCAAACTGTGGTGAGTTCTATGTATATCACACTGTATGCCCATCTTGTGGCTACTATCGTGGTAAGGTCGCTATCGTCAAGGAAGCTGCAATCTAATTAAACATTCATCTCTTTATGGGAAAGATAAATGCTGTTATAACTGGTGTAGGTGGATGGGTTCCTACTTATATCCTCGACAACGAGGAGATGTCCACAATCGTTGAGACCAGCGATGAGTGGATCATGGAGCGCATCGGCGTGAAGACTCGCCACATTCTGAAGCCAGAAGAAGGTGCAGGCACTTCGTTCATGATGACGAAGGCTGTGAAGCAATTGCTTGACAAGACTGGCGCCGATCCTGACTCGATTGAGGCGGTGATTGTTGCCACGACTACACCTGATTACCATTTCCCTTCAACTGCTTCGCTCATCATCGGCAATCTGGACCTGAAGCATGCTTTCGGTTTCGACATGGAGGCTGCTTGCTCAGGTTTCTTGTATGCGATGGAGACTGGAGCAAACTTCATTCGCAGCGGACGTTATAAGAGGATTATCATTTGTGGTGGTGACCACATGTCATCCATGACCAACTATCAGGACCGCAACACTTGTCCTATCTTCGGTGACGGTGCAGCTTGTGTGCTGATGGAGGCGACGGAAGAGGAGTATGGCCTGATGGACAGCTACTTCCGTGTGGATGGTAAGGGTTATGAGCACCTTCACATGGCGGCTGGTGGTTCTGCCAACATGCCTTCCCATGAGACGGTTGACCAGCGTCTTCACTTCGTCTATCAGGAAGGTCGCACCGTGTTCAAGCACGCTGTGACGGACATGTCGGACGCAGTGGAACTGGTGGCTAAGCGCAACAACCTCACCAAGGATGACATTGCATGGATTGTTCCTCATCAGGCAAATGTGCGCATTGAGAGTGCCGTTGCCCGTCGTATCGGTGTGGAGGAAGACCACGTGATGATTAATGTGGACCACATGGCCAACACTTCTGGCGGTACACTTCCACTTTGCCTTTGGGAGTATGAGCAGCAGCTCAAAAAGGGCGACAAGCTCATCTTCACCGCTTTCGGCGCAGGCTTCACATGGGGCGCAAGCTACATGATCTGGGGCTATGACGGAAGCAAGTTTGCTGACACTCCAGCTGAGTTCTACAAGGAGGGAGTGATTAGCCGTGAAGAATGGTACGCTAAAAGAGGCAAGAAATAAGAGATTAGAAAATAGTAAGATACAGAAGGGGCGCATCGCACAAAACGGTGCGCCTCTTTTTCATTAAAGAAACGGTTCATGCATAAATCAGGTTTTGTGAACATTGTTGGCAATCCCAACGTGGGCAAGTCCACCTTGATGAACTTGCTGGTGGGAGAACGCATCTCCATCGCCACTTTCAAGGCGCAAACCACACGCCACCGCATCATGGGCATCATCAACGACGAGGATGCGCAGATTGTCTTTTCCGACACGCCGGGTGTGTTGAAGCCTAACTATAAGTTGCAGGAGTCGATGCTGGCGTTCTCTGAGAGTGCGTTGGTGGATGCTGACGTGCTGCTCTATGTGACCGACCCGATGGAGACGATTGACAAGAATGCCGATTTCCTCCAGAAGGTGGCGAAGATGGAAGTGCCTGTGCTGGTGCTCATCAACAAGATAGACCTGACGGACGAGAAGAGTCTGGTGGGGCTGGTGGAGCAGTGGCACGAGGTGTTGCCCAAGGCTGAAATCTTACCCATTTCGGCACTTCACAAGTTCAATGTGCAGCCTGTTCTGGCACGCATCAAGGAGTTGCTGCCTGAATGTCCTCCTTACTTCGACAAGGACCAGCTGACGGACAAGCCGGCGAAGTTCTTTGTCACGGAGATTATCCGCGAGAAGATTCTCCTCTACTACGACAAGGAAATCCCGTATTCCGTGGAGGTGGGTGTGGAGAGTTTCAAGGAGGACAAGACGCACATTCATATCAACGCCGTGATTTATGTGGAACGTGAAAGTCAGAAGGGCATCATCATCGGACATCAGGGCAAGGCGTTGAAGAAGGTGGCGACGGAGGCCCGCAAGAGTCTGGAGAAGTTCTTCGGCAAGAGCATCTACCTGGAGACGTTCGTCAAGGTGGATAAGGACTGGCGAAACTCCACCAAGGAGCTGAACTTGTTCGGATATAATCCTGAGTAACAAGCCCATGCGCTTGGCGATTTTCATTTAAGAATACAGACAGTTTATGGCAAATTTAGTGGCTATCGTGGGTCGCCCGAATGTGGGCAAATCGACCCTTTTCAACAGATTGACAAAGACCCGTCACGCCATTGTGAGTGACGAGGCAGGTACGACACGCGACCGCCAGTATGGCAAGTGTGAATGGGGAAACAAGGAGTTCTCCGTTGTGGACACTGGCGGTTGGGTGGTCAATTCCGATGATATATTCGAGGAGGAAATCCGTCGCCAGGTGCTCATCGCCATTGAGGAGTGCGACGTGATTCTGTTCATGGTGGATGTGCGTGTGGGTGTGACCGACCTCGACATGGAAGTGGCAGACATCTTGCGTCGCAGCAAGTTGCCTGTGTTTGTGGTTGCCAACAAGGTGGACAGCAATGAGCATCGCTACGACTCGGCTGAATTCTATAGTCTCGGTCTGGGTGATCCAATGTGTATCAGTTCGCTGACTGGTAGTGGAACTGGTGACTTGTTGGATGCTGTGGTGGCAAGCTTCACGAAGGAGATGAAGGAGGTGATTGAGGAGGATATCCCAAGAATTGCCGTTGTGGGTCGTCCCAATGCGGGCAAGTCTTCGCTCATCAATGCTTTCCTGGAGGATAACCGCAATGTGGTGACGGATATCGCTGGCACCACGCGTGACTCTATCTATACGAAATATGAGAAGTTCGGCTTCAATTTCTATCTGGTTGACACGGCGGGTATTCGCAAGAAGAACAAGGTGACGGAGGATTTGGAGTACTACTCTGTGATGAGAAGTATCCGTGCGATTGAGAATTCCGATGTGTGTGTGCTGATGGTGGATGCCACGCGAGGCATTGAAGGTCAGGACATTAACATCTTCCAGCTCATTCAGAGAAACCAGAAAGGTCTTGTGGTGGTGGTGAACAAGTGGGACTTGGTGGAAGACAAGAGCAACGAGGCCATCCGATACTTCGAGCGCACCATCCGCGACCGCTTTGCTCCGTTCACGGACTTCACCATTATCTTTGCTTCTGCTGTGACGAAGCAGCGCATCTTCAAGGTGCTGGAAGAAGTGAAGAAAGTGTATGAGGCGCGCACCAATAAGGTTTCGACGGCAAAACTGAACGAAGTGATGCTGCCTATCATCGAGGCAACACCACCACCATCGCTGAAGGGCAAGTACATCAAGATCAAGTATGTGATGCAGATTCCTGACACGAGAGTGCCTTCGTTTGTGTTCTATGCGAACTTGCCTCAGTATGTGAAGGAACCCTACAAGCGTTTCTTGGAGAATCAAATTCGCGATCACTGGAACTTCAAGGGAACGCCTATCAATGTGTATATCAGACAGAAATAGGGTAGCGGTCAGAGTATGAAGAAAGTAGGAATCATATTGGTGTGTTTGCTGTGCCTGGTGTCGTGTGAGGAGAAAGAACGCGAACCCGAGGTTGTGCTGAAGAATGCGTTGGAGGCACTGAACCGGGAGGATTATGATGCCTATTTGCAACGAGTGGATTGGGGTGTGGAGATGGATTCCACCCAGACGCTCTATATGAAGCAGGCGTTGCGTCAGCATGTGGGATGGCGTCGCTCTGAACGTGCAGCGGTGGTGGCGATTGATGTGCAGGATGTGAAAATGCAAAGCGACAGCGTTTGCACGGTATATTATCAATACACCTTTGCCGACGGCACCAACGAGGTTTCCTCGCAGAAGATGGTGCGGTATGGCGAAGACTGGAAACTTCGATTAAGAAACTAATGAATGATGGGCACAAACAAGAACATCTTTGCATCGAAAGTCGGAGCAATATTGGCTGCAGCTGGTAGTGCTGTAGGACTGGGCAACGTGTGGCGTTTCCCTACAGAGGTCGGCTCCAATGGTGGTGCTGCCTTCATCCTCATCTATGTGTTGTTCATGCTGGTGCTGGGTGTGCCTATCATGGTGACGGAGTTTGCCATTGGCCGTTATGGTGGTAGCGATGTGACGGATGCTTTCCAAAAAATGGGAGGCGGTTGCCGCGGTTGGAAATGGATGGGATTGGTGCCAGTGGTCAGCGGTTTCCTGATACTTAGCTACTATGCCGTCGTGGCGGGATGGACACTCTATTATGCCTATGAGGCTTTGATTGGAGGTTTCTCAGGCAAGACTCCCGAGGCATTCACCAACGATTTCGTGGCGTTCTCGTCCGACTCTCTGCAACCTGTCTTCTGGATGGCACTCATCATTGCGATGACTTGTGGCATCGTTGCGTTGGGTGTTCAGAAGGGCATCGAACGTGGAGCGAAAATCATGATGCCTCTCCTCTTTATCTTCATCCTCGTGCTGGTAGGCTGTTCGTTGACGCTGCCTAATGCCAGTCTTGGTCTGAAGTTCCTCTTCCAACCTGATTTCTCTAAGGTGACCAGCTCAGTCATCCTGAGTGCGATGGGGCAGGCGTTCTTCTCGCTGAGTGTCGGTTTGGGTTGTCTTTGTACTTATGCTTGCTATTTCCGCAAGGATATTGACTTGATGAAAGACGGACTTTCTGTTGCCAGCATCGACACGCTTGTGGCACTCTTCAGCGGACTCATCATTTTCCCTGCTGTCTATTCCATTCCGGGATTGCAGCCCGATGCAGGACCTTCGCTTGTCTTCATCACTTTGCCCAATGTATTCCAACAGGTGTTTGGCGACATCCCTTGGCTCGCCTATCTCTTCTCTCTCATTTTCTATCTGTTGCTGGTGATGGCGGCATTGACCAGTAGCATTTCCATGTTGGAAATGTCTGCAGCTTATTTCAACAAGAACTTGCGAATGTCGCGTCCTATGGCAGCTGTTGTTGTCAGCCTTGTATGTTTGGTTTTGGGTACATTCTGCTCGCTGTCCTTTGGCGATTGGAAAGATGTCACCCTCTTCGATATGGGCTTCTTCGACCTCTTCGATTTCCTTGTTGCCAAGCTCATCATGCCTATTGGCGGTATGCTGATGTGTATTTTCTTGGGTTGGGTGGTTGATGAGAAAGTGCTTTGTGCCGAGCTGACCAACAACGGCACGATTCGTTCGCCTCTTTATCCCACCTACCGTTTCATCATCCGCTATCTCGCTCCTCTCTGCATCTTCCTCATTTTTGCCAACGAACTCGGTCTCTTTGGCTGATATTAGTCCTCGTCAAATTCTTCGTCCTCGATAGAAGCGGGAGCGATGAAGTTGGGGTTGGGTCGCAAGCTCTCGAAGACGTGCTGGAAGATGGTTTGTGCCTCTTGAGTGGCTTCGGGAGTGGCGTTCACCTGAATGCCGCAGAGGTAACCGTTCATGCATTTGGAACCATCGAAGACGTAAAGGTCGTTCTTGCCTTTCCACTTGAGGATGTAAAGGCTGTCGGTCTTCTGGTGGGTTTCCTTGTTGAAGAGGGAATCCTCGTGCTCCTTATAGAGGTATTCATAGAAGTCATTGAAGTGTTTCTCAGGAATGAGAGAGTGATCGCCAATCTCGCAGCTGATGACGATGGTGTGCTCAGCATTGAGGAACTTGATGAGGACGGGGTTGCTCTCGTCCATTTCCCATGTGGCGGGAACTTCGAGGATGTAGGGAAGGCGTCCGTTCTCGTAGGTTCTGTACTCTGATTTTTCTTCGCAGGCAGCCAGTGTTGTGAGGCACAGGATTGCCAGAACTGATACTTTGAGTGATGTTTTCAAGTGTTTCATATTTTCTAAATCTTAAATTTTAATTGCGGCAAGCCGCCGAAAGAAAAACAGGTAAAGATAGGGAAAAATAATGAAAAACATTTTTTTATATCTTTATTTGTTTTTATCTATTCTTTCTTCGGCGCCAACGGCGCAACCTATTTCATTCTCTATGAATACTTTCTTGGATAGCGGAAGAGTATCGCCAACAGGAGTGCCACGCCGATGAGCATGGGATAGAAAAGGTGAGGGATGATGGCGATAGGGTTGAGAGTGGCGAGTCCTGCCGCAATCAGCACTTGGGCACCATAGGGAAGGAGTCCCTGAGTGAAACAAGAGGCCGTGTCGAGGATGGACGCCGACTTTCGAGGGTCGATGCGGAACCGCTTGGCGATGTCCTTGGCGATAGGACCTGTCGTGATGATAGCGACGGTGTTGTTGGCGGTGCAGACATTCACGAGGCAGGTGAGTGCCGCGATGCTGAATTCGCCGCCACGCTTGCCGTGAATGTTGCGGGTGAGTGCCTTGATGATGAGGTCGATGCCTCCGTTGTGGCGGATGATTTCGAGCATGCCGCCTGCAAGAATCGTGACGATAATGAGTTCAGACATTCCCATCATGCCCTCGTTCATAGCGGTGAACCAGCCGAAGACGTCGTAAGTGCCCATTGCTGTGCCGATGATGCCGGTGAGGATGATGCCGATGCCGAGCGTGAGCAGCACGTTCACACCACAGATGGCAAGGATGACCACAGCGAGGTAGGGGAGGACAAGCCAGAAATTCACCTCGCCAATGTTGGTGGGTGTGGTGATGCCTTCGCCGAGGAAGTAGTAGATAATCAGCATGATGATGGCGACGGGAGCAACGATGCGAATGTTCACACGGAACTTATCCCGCATGCTGCATTCCTGCGTCTGGGTTGCCACGATAGTGGTGTCGCTGATGAAGGAAAGGTTGTCGCCAAAGTAGGTGCCGCCCACTACAAGTCCCACCATCAGAGGCACGTCGATGCCTGATTGTTGGGCGATGCCGACAGCCAAGGGCGTGAGTGCGGCGATGGTGCCGCAGCTGGTGCCGATACTCAGCGAGATGAAGCAGGAAGCTAAGAAGATGCCTGGTAGGATGAATTGCTCAGGCAGAAATTTCAGAGCGAGGTTCACTGTGGAATCCACCGCTCCCATCGCTTTGGCGGATGCCGCGAATGCGCCAGCAAGAATGAAGATGGCAAGCATCAGCACCATCGTCGGATTGCCCGCTCCCTTCGAGAAGATCTTGATGCGTTCGTTCATCGAACCTTTCACCGTCAGCAGGGCATAGACGGCACTCACAAGGAACGCCACAGCAATGGGCACCTTGTAGAAGTCTTGCGCGATGATGCTGGTGGCAAGATAAAGGATGAGGAATACGATGAGTGGACTTAATGCTTTCATGCTTCACCTATAGTGTAACGCCGTTCTTGAAGATGGCGATTTCCTGATAGTTCTTCTTCTCGTTCCAAGTCAGTTCACCACTTGCTATCGCTATGACTTTCTGACAGAAACGCTTGAACACCTCCACCATTGGTTCACCCTCCACGATGGTGCCTGCATTGAAGTCAATCCATGTAGGTTTGTTCTTGGCGAGGGTGCTGTTGGTGCTTACTTTCATGGTGGGAACGAAGGTGCCGAAGGGGGTGCCTCGTCCTGTCGTGAAGAGCACGATGTGGCAACCAGAAGATGCCAAAGCGGTGGAAGCTACGAGGTCGTTGCCTGGTGCGGAGAGGAGGTTCAGTCCTTTCACAGAGAGACGTTCGCCATAGGGGAGCACGCCCTTCACCGCACTCTTTCCGCACTTCTGGGTGCAGCCCAGTGCTTTCTCCTCGAGAGTGGAGATACCGCCTGCCTTATTGCCTGGTGATGGGTTTTCGCCCACAGGCTCTCCATGAGAAAGGAAGTATTGCTTGAAGTCGTTGACGAGGGTCACCGTCTGCTGGAAGAGTTCGGGTGTCTCACAACGATTCATCAGGATGGTCTCTGCCCCAAACATCTCAGGCACTTCGGTCAGCACGGTGGTGCCGCCCTGACTGACGATGAAATCGCTGAATACACCCAACAAAGGATTGGCTGTGATGCCAGAGAAGCCGTCGGAACCGCCACACTTGAGACCTACACGGAGTTCAGACAGCGGAATGGCTTCACGCTTGTCTTGGGCAGCGATGGCATAGAGTTCGCGAAGGATTTTCATGCCTTCCTCCACTTCGTCGCCCTCCACCTTCTGAGTGACCATGAAGCGGATGCGCTCCTTATCGTAGTCGCCCAAGAGTGCCTCGAACTGGTCGGGCTGGTTGTTCTCACATCCCAAACCCACGACAAGTACAGCACCTGCATTGGGGTGCAGCACGAGGTCGCGAAGCACCTTGCGGGTGTTCTCGTGGTCCTCGGAAAGCTGCGAACAGCCATAATTGTGGGGATAAGCCACGATACGGAGAGGTTTGAGGTTTGAGGTTTGGCTTCGCCGAGCTAAAGGTTGAGATTTGAGGTTTGAGGTTTGAGATGCGACTTCTTGGGTGAGTCGGTTTGCCAATTGATTGACAATGCCGTTCACACATCCGACGGTAGGCACAATCCACACTTCGTTGCGGAT
Organism: uncultured Bacteroidales bacterium; assembly: GCA_902768125.1. GTDB lineage: Bacteria > Bacteroidota > Bacteroidia > Bacteroidales > Bacteroidaceae > Minthosoma. The sequence goes on from CACXKA010000031.1 coordinate 10,555, forward strand.
GCCCACCTCACCGTTCTTGCGACGATAACCCTGGAAAGTGAGTTGCTCCTTGGGGAACCATTCCTCATAGGCAGGATTGGTCAGTTCCTCCTTGCCCACAGGCTTGTACTCATAGTCGAGCAAACCAGAGAGGTTCGTCTTGATGTGGTCGTGACAAATGAAGTCACCCTGCTTGTGGCTCTCTTTCAGATGCCCGATGGGGTAACCGTATTTGATGACATTCTCCCCTTCGACAAGGTCGGAGAGGAGAATCTTATGTCCTGCTGGAACGTCGTTGTTCAGCGTGATGGTCTGTCCTTCAATGTGGATGGTTTCGCCAGCCCTGAGCGGCTCGATGGCCACCGCCACATTGTCGGCAGGATTAATCTTGATGGTTTTCATTGCTGATGTTTTAGCATATTCCCTTACTTCAGGGCTGCCTTAGCAAGTGTGGTGGCTTGGTCGTAAGCCTTCTCCCAGTCAGTGTCGAGACAGAAAGGAGTCAAGGTTGTCTTATCGTTCACATAAGCATTGGCACGATCCTTGTCTGTGTCCTTGAACATTGGGTTGAACTTGCTGGCTTCTGTATAAATCTTGATGATTTCCATGCGCTTGGCTGGAGAGATGGCACGAGCCTTCTCGAGATTCACCTGGAAGTCTGTCACGAATGAAGACATGTTGACTGCCTGGCTGTCGTAGAAGTAAGTGTCCTTCTTCAAGCCACGCTTCGTCACCATCATAGACAGGTAGTTCAGGGCAGTCACCTTGAACTGGTTGATCTGGATTTCCTCGTCGGAAGATTTGGGGTTGTTCACAACTTTCGTTGCATTGTCACGCACGGTCTTGAAGAGGTCTTGCGCCTGGATGCTTGCCACCGATGCCATCAGCACAAGCAGAGAGAGAATGATTCTTTTCATATCGCTATTTGTTACTTTATCAATAAGATGTTGCAAAGTTACTCTTTTATCGAGAAAGAAAAGGAAAGAATGCAACATAAATGTTTCTTTATTAAAGTAGTTTAACATTATTGCCCTGCAAACTCGCTGACTTCGTAATTGTTGGCGACAGCCAGTCTTGCACAATTCTGCAACAACCTGCGGTTCTCATCATTCACCATTCCGATGTCGGAGGTCTTGCCATAAACGGTGTTGTCCTCGCGAATGCTGCGGTTCAGACAAGGAGCGATGATGCTCTCGAAGAACGTGCAAGCCAACAGGTAGCGACCAGCATAGAGATTGATGTGGGTGCCATCGCGCGTCAGTTCGTTGTCCACATTCAAAGCCTCCACACTTCTGGCATTCTGTACAGCCGTTCCGCAGGGGATGACCACATCAACGCCCGACGCCGCCTTCATCTTCCTCACCGACGTGCAGATGCTCTTCCACATATTCTTCGGTGTCTTGTACTTGGAGAGGTTCTTGTGGTTCGACGCATAAGCCCAAGTCTCGTTGAAGGCGAACGTGGTGCGAGCCGACAGCTTCGTGATGTTGTATGCCTGAATCAACTTGGAGAGATAAGGCTCGTAAGTGTTGTAGTCGCCTGAATCCACAGAATACTGCTGCCACACCACCACATCGTAAGGGAATCGCTGCATCACCTCTCCGATGCTCGTCGTCTTCTCCAACTGCTGTTCTCCCAAACTGTTGTAGCGATACAGCTCATACACCTTTTCGCCACTTTTGAAGTACTCATAATGCTGTTTCATCGAGCATCCACCTCGGTAGAGCACATACACATTCACGTTGTTGATGCCCATCGACCTCAGAATCTCAGGCAACGCCGTGCTGGTGTCGATAGAGAACGAATTGCCGATGAAAAGCACGTCCAGTTTGCTGGGCATATAGGGCAGGGGAGCGTTGTAGAGATAAGGCGTCGACTGTTGCAAAGCAGCACTTTCCTTTTGTGCCTGCGTGTCCGCCGTTTTTTTCTCCTTGAAAGCCGTCTTGTCCGACTTTGGAGGCGTCGCTGTTGTCTGCTTGGCAGTTGTTTGCTTGGTCGTAGTCGTCTGCTTCGATGTCGTTGCCTGCTTCGTCGCACTCGGTTTCACCACCGTCGTTTTCTTCACCACCGTCGTCTTTCCTGCCGTTGTCTTGCTCGTCTGCGCCCCTCCTTGCAGGCAGCAGACAGCCAAAGCGAGCATCCATAACAATCTTTTCATAATCATCCTGTTTTTTGAATTATGATGCAAAGGTAGCAACTTTTTTCCTTATGGCATCCATCCCTCAGTTTTTATTACACATCTTTAACTCTTTTACACCTCCAACACTTCGTCTTTTTTTCAACGCATTTCTTGTATTTCTGAGATTTTTTTCTTACCTTTGCAAAAGAATTCACGTTGGGGCAACCCGACACAAAAACACAGAAAAGTATGCCACGAAAGACTGACGGAATAGAATTTGAAATTCATCCGCGCCCCACAAAGGGTGAGGATGGGAAGCCCTTGCTCTATGTGCGTCCTGCCAAAGGATGGAAGAAGAGCTTCAAGGAGTTGGAGACGTTCTGCAATAAGTATCGGGGAATGCGCCCAGGAGAAATGCAGGCGCTTTTCAACGTGATGATGGACGTGGTAGGACTTTGGCTGTCAGACGGCTATCGCGTGGAGACACCGATCGGCTCGTTCGCCCCCAAGCTGAAGTTGAAGGGCGAACACACCGACCCAAAGACCATTCACGGCAGGGATGTGTCTTATGCGGGCGTTGAGTTCATTCCCTCCAAGGAATTCGTAGAGGAATGTGGTCGTAACAGAGAGGGCTATCGCAAGAGCCCAGCCATTGTGGGCAACAGTCAGATGTACGATGAGAAGACGATGGAAGAGGCGTTGCGACGATGCCTGAAGTTTGGTTACGCCACCGTGCCCGAATTCATGATATTCAGCGGTTTGAAGCGCGATTCAGCCAAGAAATATCTCGACAGCCTTTGCAAGGGCGACCAGCCACGCCTCAGAAAAATCAGGGAAAGCCGCCGTTGGCTCTATTTCCCACTGAGAAAGGAATAAACAAACAAATCAAGGTTTTTGCCGACCGCACCCACATATAAGGGCGGACGCTCGCAGATATGCGGGCGCCCGCCCTTATTCATACGGCCGCCCGCCCAAATCTGGTTACACCTAGGTTCTCTCCCTGTTACTTAGGGGGCTTTTCCCTGTTTGCCCCCGTCTCTTCCCCTTATCCCCCCTTGTGGAAAAATTTACTTTCACTCATTCACTAACACTTTTCCGTCTTCTGTCATTCCTTCCACACTGATGTACATCTCCTCGCAAGTGGAGTTGTTGAAGAACTCCACTTTGGCTTTGCCCTGTTCGTCGGTCTTGACATCGGGTTGCCACCAGATGGTGCGACGGAAGTCTGCCATTGGGGGAATCACGCTGTAGTCCTCCGTCTTGAAGGTGGAGGGAATATTGAAACCTTGGAAGTAAGTGCGGCGAAGCCCCTTTTGGCTCTCGGAGGAGAAAATACGATGGGTGTAGAGATAGACGATAATGTTATGTTCAGGGCTGTCAATGATATTCCACATTCCCAAGGTGGGCGACATCATTTCTTGAAATACAATATAG
>CACXKA010000032.1 GCA_902768125.1 uncultured Bacteroidales bacterium
CATTCGAACCATACAGGATGCCTAATTTATACAAGAATACACCATCGGCAACTTCTGTAACAAGTTCCGACGATGGTCCCTTAGCTAAGAAATTCAATTTTTGCTTGTCTCGAATAGAAAGGTAATTTTTTACCCAAAAATCTCTTATCATAGAAGCGGTATTTGTGATATTATTGTATTTTCGATACAAAATTACATATTATTTTCTTTTCAATCAAATAAATTTGGATAAATTTTGTAATTATCCTACGATTTTGTATATATTTAACTCTGTATTGTGTGTAGAGATAGCAGATTTGTACAATTTACTGTCCAAAGTTGTTGCCCGATAATACAATCTTCTTGTACATCAACAAGGGGAGTGCATTGGATAGTAGTTCGTAATTCCAACCTCTTGACATAATCACACGCGCGTTTATACTGATATGGTATTATCATCGTCTGCGAATTTGTACATCAAGACCCGTATGTCCTCAATGTACAACTGCGACAGCTGTCGCAGTTTTGAATTACAATCGAAGAAACAATCCACATAAGCCAACAAAAAAACTGCACATTTTTACGTTTTTTGTGGTTTACGAAAGTTAAATACGTTAAATCTTCGTCTTTTTCATACTCCATTAAATTCGCGCAATCACTTTTCTACCGTTTTAATCAAAACAAATTGGTACACAACAAGTTGCAAATACTATGGATGTAATAGTTTAACAACTGCAACTATTGGAAATGGAGTCAATCAAATTACCGGGCGTGAATGGACTTCTGCTATTGGTACGTGGAGATTTCATGGCGCTTTCGAATGTTGCAATAACTTATCTTCTGTAACAATCGGCAACAATGTTACATCAATCGGTTGCGGTGCTTTCGCATATTGTGGCAATTTGACCTCCGTGACCATTCCGAACAGCGTTAGAACAATAGGTGAAGAGGCTTTTAATCGGTGTCAAAATTTGACCTCTATTATTATTGGCGAAAATGTAAACAAAATCTGTGAAAGGGCTTTTTCAGGCTGTTCAGAACTTACTGATGTATATTGTTATAATGAAAATCCTCCCAAGACTACGGGAACGACATATGACAAAGAAAGGTCGTATAATCCTTTTGTTGACAGCGAAATGGAATATGCCACTCTGCATGTTCCGGCATCGGCTATAGAATCATATAAGAGCAAATCCCCTTGGTCTGGTTTTAACAAAATAGTTGCTATATCAGGGACAGAGGTGGAAAAACATAAATGCGCTCAGCCTACTATTTCGTATAACAAAGGCAAGCTTCTTTTCATTTGTGAGACGAGTGGTGCTTCATGCGTGGCAAATATCACAGATGATGACATCAAGATACACAACGGAAATGAAGTAAACCTGACAGCAACCTATAACATCAGTGTCTATGCTAAGGCAACTGGGTATGAGGACTCCGATGCTGCCACTGCCACTCTCTGCTGGATTGAAACAGATCCTAAGAGTGAGGACATCACCAACAAGGTGGAAGATGTGAAGGCATATCCTGTACTGATTCAAAGTAATGATGGCCTAATTACTGTACAAGGCGTAGCTGATAAGGCAAAGGTGGAAGTATATACTATTAATGGTGTTGAAGTTGGTAACGGCATCGCAACTAATGGTGTGGTCACTATCAATACCAATATTAATAGTGGTGAAATTGCCATCATTAAGATTGGTGAGAAGAGTGTGAAAGTAGTAATGAAGCAACCCTTATAAACTATCAATAAATGAAGGTGGGCACAATCAAGTGTTCACCTTCGTTTTTAGCAACCTTTTCGATAAAGGATGTCCGATTGAGTTCCGATTGAGTTCCGATTGAGTTCCAATCGAGTTCTAATTGAGTTCCAATCGAGTTCTAATCGAGTTCTAATTTGAACAGATAAGACAATGCCATTTTTGATGCTTAATTAGGGAAAACTTTTTCCCTCGTTGGAGCGTAAATTTTTTCTCACGAGGGATAAGGGGAAGAAACGGCATCTAACAGGGGAAGAGACGGGGGAGAACAGGGACGGAGATAGGGTTTCGCTGGTCACGGGCGGTCGGACGCATAAATAAGGGCGGGCGCCCGTACATCTGCGAGCGTCCGCCCTTATATGTGGGGGCGGTCGGCAAAAACCTTGTTTTGTTTTCTTTTTGCTTGAGAAGCGTTTGCTTTTCTCTGCGTGATTTCTTTTGCAAAGATACGAAAAAAATCTCGAATATACAAGTTTTTGTATAAGAAAAAGGCTTTCGTATTTTTCGTTCTTTTCGATGTTTTTTGGAATTAAAATCTCTTTTATTTTGTATTGTGTTCGGCTTTCACTACCGTTGAGCTATGCTCGAACGTAGGATGCGCCTCAACAATAAAAATAAAAACTCTTTTATTTTGTATTGTGTTCGGCTTTCACTACCTTTGCAAAAAAAAAGAGAATATGGCGAATTATATTTTTGAGTTGAAGGACAAGGTGCGCGATTATGAGTGCGACCTGCAGGGTATCGTGAACAACGCGAATTATCAGCATTATCTGGAGCATTGCCGACATGAATTTTTATTAGCGCATAACATCAGTTTCGCGGAACTGCACGAGAAGGGAACGGATGCTGTGGTGGCAAGATTGACAATGCAGTTCAAGGTGCCTCTGAAGAGCAAGGATGAATATGTGACGAAGCTTTGGATTAAGAAGGAGGGCGTTCGCTATATCTTCATGCAGGACATATTCCGTCTACCCGATATGAAGCTGTGCATCCGTGCTCAGGTGGATTCTGTGTGTCTGGTGAATGGCACATTGGCTGAAAGCCCTGAATTGAACGAGAAATTTGCACCGTTCCTTCAATAATGGACACGCAGGAAATCATTTCTTCCATCGCACTGACTAAACTGAAGGGTTTGAGTCTGTTGAATGCCCGAACCATGCTGGAAGCATTGGGGTCGGCGAGTGAGGTGTTTGCCCATCGGAAGGACATCGTGAGTCTCATTCCCGAAGCCAGCCAACGCCTTGTGTCTGCTTTTGCTGATGTGGATGAGGCGATGAGGCTTGCGGAGGCAGAGATGGAGTTCATAGAGAAGAAGCGATTGAAGGTGTTTGCCTTACTAGATGAGGGTTATCCGCAACGATTGAGAGAGTGCGAGGATGCCCCCTTGATGCTTTATGGCTGTGGTAATTTCAACCTGAACACCCAACGCATCATTAGTGTGGTGGGTACCCGCAAGTGTTCGGAATATGGAAGGGAAGTGTGCAACAATTTCATTGCTGACCTGAAACGCTATTATCCTGACACCTTGATTGTGAGCGGTTTGGCATATGGTATCGATGTTTGTGCCCATCGTGCCGCTCTCGACAACGGGATGTCGACGGTAGGTGTGCTGGCGCATGGATTAGATACCATCTATCCTTCGATGCATCGGCAGGTAGCAGCAGAAATGGTGCATCAGCAAGGAGGCTTGCTAACTGAATATACTACCCAAACAACACCTGAGAAGGGAAACTTTGTGCGTAGAAACCGCATTGTGGCTGGCTTGTGCGATGCTTGCATTGTGGTGGAAAGCTCTGAACGAGGTGGTTCCCTCATCACCGCCGAGTTGGCGTTGGATTACAATCGTGATGTGTTTGCTTTTCCTGGACGAGTATATGACGAATACAGTCGTGGATGCAACAACTTGATTCGTCATCAACGAGCAACCTTGCTCACTTGTGCTGCTGATTTGCTGGATGCGATGGGGTGGGAGAATCCTTTGACAGAGGCATCGAAACCCAAAGCGGTTCAGCAAGAGTTGTTTCCTGACCTTACAGACGAAGAACGTGCTTTGGTGAATACGCTGAAAAATGTTGATGACAAGCACATCAATCAGATTGCCATAGACGCCAATATTCCTTACTCACGCGCCAGTATGATTCTGTTCGATTTGGAAATGAAGGGAGTGGTCAAGGCACTTGGAGGAGCCAGATACAAAATGATGTACCATTGATACATTATAAGGCTTGCATGTCGTTCAGTTTCTTGTAATAGCCGTTCATCTCAATCAGTTCTTCATGCGTGCCACGCTCCACAATCTTACCTTCGTGGAGCACATAAATCTCATTCGCATTCTTGATGGTGGAAAGACGATGTGCAATAGCGATTGTCGTGCGTGATTTCATCAGTTTCTCCAACGCATCCTGCACCAATCGTTCACTCTCTGTGTCAAGTGCTGAAGTGGCTTCGTCGAGAATAAGAATAGGCGGATTCTTCAAGATGGCTCGTGCAATCGAAATGCGCTGACGCTGACCTCCTGAAAGCCTTCCACCCCGATCGCCCACATTCGTCTGATACCCTTTCTCCATCTCCATGATGAAGTCGTGGGCATTGGCAATCTTTGCTGCTGCCTCCACCTCTTCCTGAGTGGCATTTTCCACCCCAAAGGCGATGTTGTTGAAGATGGTGTCGTTGAAGAGAATCGCCTCTTGGTTGACATTGCCAATCAAGCCACGCAAGGAGTGGAGAGAGAGGTTACGCACATCCTCCCCATCAATCTTGATGGAGCCAGAGGAAACATCGTGATAACGAGGAATGAGGTCAACCAAGGTGCTCTTGCCAGAGCCTGACTGACCCACCAAGGCGATCGTCTGCCCTTTCTTGATGGAGAGATTGATGTCGTGAAGAATCTCGTGCCCTTCATTGTAGGAGAAATGAACATTTTCCAACTCTATCGAATCGTTCAGTGCCTCTATCTTTTTGGGCTCAGCTACTTCCTTGATGTTGTTCTCGGCACGAAGTATCTTGTTGATGCGCTCCATTGAAGCCAAACCCTTCTGGATGCTGTAACCAGCTTTGGAGAGGTCTTTGATAGGTTGCAGGGTAGTGTAGAGAATCACCAAGTAATAAATGAATCCGCTGGCATCGATGGGGCTGTTGCCTGAAAAGATGAGATAGCCGCCAAACCACAAGACAATCACAATCATACAGGTGCCTAAGAACTCGCTGACAGGATGAGCTGCCGACTGACGGATGGCTACTCGCATGGAGGCATCACGAAATTCATTGTTCACCTTCGTGAAGCGTTCATCCATCTTCCGTTCAGCAATGAATGCCTTGATGATACGAAGGCCGCCCAAAGTTTCTTCTATCTGACTGATGCCATCACTCCATTTCGATTGGGCGTAGAGGGAACGTTGCTTGAGTTTCTTGCCAATTTGTCCAATACCTCCAGCCAGCAGAGGCACCACCAAAAGGGTGAACAAGGTGAGTTGCCAGCTCATGGCGAACATCGTACCTACATACACCAAGATGAAGATAGGGTTCTTGATCAGCATATCGAGGGAGGAGGTGATACTGCCATCAATTTCATTCACATCGGTACTCACACGTGCCAAGATGTCGCCCTTTCGCTCTTCAGAGAAGAACGAGAGGGGCAAAGAAAGAATTTTCTTGTAGATGTCGGAACGGATGTCCCTGACAATGCCTGTACGAAGTGGCATCAGACAGGCAGAACCGCCAAAATAAGTGGCGGTCTTCAGCAAGGTGAGTGAGGCAAGAATGATACCCAAGAACAAGAGTGTGGTGGAAGGTCCATAACTGTCCACCATCTGCTGTGAGTAATAATAGCCATTATTCTTCAGCACCTCCACCAGATTGCCCATTCCGATTGTTCCCCATTCGATGAACTCATATCGTTCAGTGTTCACTTTGAAGAGAATCTGCAAGATAGGTAAGAGGATGGAGAAGGAAAACACATTGAACACCGCTGCCAGAATATTCATGGCAAACGTACCTGCAATGTAACCTTTATAGCGGGCAAAATACTTGCCCATCTGACTGAAAAATTCTTTCATCTATTGCCTGTTATTTGGAAACTATCCCTGCTTGGCCTTGAATGCCATCGCATAGAGTTTCATCTGCTTCATCATCGCCAACAATCCATTACTACGGGTCGGTGAAAGATGCTCCTTCAAGCCGATGTCCTCAATGAAATGGAGGTCGGCATTTAGGATGTCATCTGGGGTTTGGTTGTCCAATACACGGATGAGCAAAGTCACGATGCCTTTCACGATGAGTGCATCACTCTCTGCCTGAAAGTGAATCTTCCCCTCAGGGGTGAGATCTGCTTGCAACCACACACGGCTTTGGCAACCATCAATCAGGTTGCTCTCCACCTTGTATTGCTCAGGCAGGGGTTCCTGTTCGCTACCTAAGTCAATGAGCATCTGATATTTGTCCATCCAATCATCGAAACCCTCAAACTCTTCGATGACTTCTTGCTGTATCTCTTCTATTGTCATATTATTCTCTAATCTCTAAACTCTAAACCCTAAACTATTCCTCCGTCCATATCACCTCCAGCATGGTTTGTCCCACCGCTTTCAGTGTCTCTTTGTTGATATTCTTGATGTTATCATCTAAAGTGTGCCAAGTGCTTGGAAAACCGCCGTTTTTCGTGTCAGAGCCAATCACGTCGATGCAAGGAATGCCGCCTTGGTTCACTTGCAAGTGGTCATCCGTGATGTAACCACCTTCTTCGTCATAACTGAAGAACTTTCCGTATCCAATGCGATTTGCTGCTCCCCAGACTTTATCCACAATTGTTGGAGCATAGCTCATGGAATATTGTTCACGATAGAAGACGGTGTTGTTTCCTCCTACCATATCGAGGTTGATGCCATAACGTGCCGTGTAGCCTTCAATGTGACGGATACCTGACCAATACTGACTGCCTAAGCACCAACTGCTGGCATTATTGCTGGCGGCTTCACCACTATCTTCTGCATCCCAGCAAATCAAATCCACACCAATCTTCACCTTGTTAGAATCGCTGGCTAACTGCAACTGACGGGCAATCTCCAGCATCACACCAATGGAGCTGCCACCATCGTTGGCACCATCAATAGGGGTGTTGTGGTTTGCTTCATCTGGGTCGTTGTCTGCCCATTGGCGACTGTCCCAATGACCTGCAATCAGAATGCGTACAGATGCTTCGGGATTGTAGGAGGCAATGATATTGCGCATTTTGATAGGAGTCCCGTCATAAAGTTTGGAATCAGCATATTGGTCATATACCACAGCTCCAAAACTCTTGAACTTCTGAGCAATATACTCTCCACACGAATCGTGGGCAGCAGAATTCATCACACGAGGACCAAATGCACATTGTTCAGCCACATAGGCATAGGCGGAGTCTTCGCAAAAGACGGGTGCTGGTGACACATAATCCGTCACTTCCGTTTTCTTTTCCTTACAACCAATCAGTAGTAATGAAAAGAGAGAAAGATATAGTATTTTCTTCATTTCCGATAATTTACGGGTGCAAAGTTACGGATTTTAAGTGAAAAGTGAAAAGTGAAGAGTGAAAAATCTAAGTTACCTTAAGAAATCTGCCAACTTTGCCACAGCACGAGCTCGATGACTGATACCATTCTTCACCTCATTGCCTAATTCAGCGAAAGTCTTGTCATAACCATCGGGGATGAAAATGGGATCGTAGCCAAAACCACCGTTGCCTCGTTTTTCACGAATGATGCGACCTTCTACTGTTCCATCGAAGAAGTGGGTTTCCCCTTCAAAAATGAGGGCGATGCTGGTGCGGAAGCAGGCTTTCCGATTCTCTTCATTCGCTAGTTTCTCTAGCAACACGTTCATGTTGGCCTCATCTTTATTTCCCTCAACTTGTACCCCGTTCTTCACAGCATAGCGGGCAGAATACACCCCAGGTTCTCCACCAAGTGCTTCCACCTGAAGTCCAGAATCATCGGCAAAGCAGTCGAAGCCAAATTGCTCCTTCACGTAAGTTGCTTTCTGCAAGGCATTCTCCCGAAATGTCGAACCTGTTTCAGGAATATCCACCTCGCAACCAATGTCCTTCAAACTTTTCACCTCGTATTGTGTGCCAAGAATGGCACGTATCTCTTCCAGCTTATGTGCGTTGTTGCTGGCAAACACCAATTTTTTCATTGTTATTATCCTTTCATTTTAGAACACACCTTATGTTCTTTTCAGTTGGTAAAATTAGCACTTTTATTCCGTTTCTGATAGCACTTTTCTACTTTTTTCTTCAAAAAGGTGATTTTTTTTGAAAAATGTTTGACAAATAGAAAAAAATGACCTACTTTTGTTTACAGTTTGTTCTTCAACTACTGTTAAAAGAAAGATAAAACCAAACGATAAACTTCCTGACAAATGGAAAAGATTGATAAGCTTGACAAGCAAATAATGGAGATTATCTCCTCCAACGCACGTATTCCTTTTAAAGATGTGGCAGCCGTATGTGGTGTTTCGCGTGCAGCCATCCACCAGCGTGTGCAGCGTCTGATTGACACCAACGTTATTGTGGGTTCTGGCTACGTCATCAATCCCAAGAGCCTCGGCTATAAGACCTGTACCTATGTGGGTATCCGTCTGGAAAAGGGTTCGATGTATGAAAGAGTGGTGAGTGAACTCAACAAGATTCCTGAGATTGTTGAATGTCATTATACGACAGGTCCTTACACCATGCTCGTGAAACTCTATGCTCGCGACAACGAACAATTGATGGATTTGCTCAACCGCAAGATTCAGGGCATTACTGGTGTTGATTCCACAGAGACCCTTATTTCGCTTGATCAAAGCATCAAGAAGGAAGTGCCCATCTGTGTGACAGACAAACCTGAGGAGAAAGTGCAGAAGGGTGGTAAAGCAAAGATTATTCTTGACGACGACGAATAATTTACCTACACATAAAAAGAAAAGAGGCTAAGGAGTAATGAAACTCTTTAGCCTTTCTTTTATTTCCTTACTTTAGATGACGTGAATGATGTTGGTTTTCGTCGAACACTTTGAATTCGTAGCCTTCATTACGGAGCCATTCGATGCATTTGGGAAGAATCTTCTTGAGCTTGTCAATGCTTCGGAGAGAGTCGTGGAAGGTGATGATGGAACCATTTCGTGTGTAGTTTTTCACATTTTCGAAGACTTCTTCAGCCGTAAGGCGTTTGGAGTAGTCGCGAGTGACCAAGTCCCACATAACGATGGTGTAGTGGCGACGAAGTCGGATGTATTGGGCATTCCTCATCCATCCTCTTGGGGGACGGAACAAATTGGAACCAATCAGCTTGTCCGCCTCGTTGGCATTGCGCAAATAGCGACTGCTTGCCACTGTGAAGCCTCCAATGTGGTTGAAGGTATGGTTGCCCAGACGATGACCATGAGAACGGATGAGTTCCAACAGTTCTGGATATTTCCTCACGTTGTCACCCACCATGAAGAAGGTTGCCTTCACGTTGTAACGGTCAAGCGTCTCAATCAGCCAGGGGGTTGATTCGGGGATGGGCCCGTCGTCGAAGGTCAGATAAACTGCCTTCTCCGTCGGGTCCATTCTCCAGATGGCGCTAGGATAGAGCCATCTCAACCATTTGCTGGGTTGTTCAATAATCATTGTAACTGAATGCCTGCACCTTCACATTTAGTGAGGAAGGCATTATAGAGTCTCTGTAAGTTGTCTTCAATTTGTTGCGCTTTCTTTGCGTAGTCAGCTTTCTTGGCTACGTTAGAAGCGGCAAGACTGTTGTAGATGTCCTGAATTGTTGCTAGTGCATAGATTTCCTGATGGCAATCACGTGAACTGTTGGCAAAATAGACGTTGCTCAGTGACAGATACCACTTGATGTATTCCACAGAGTGCTTTTCCATCGCTTCGAGGATGGCATTTGCTTTCTCTGGTTGACCACAAGCAATGTACGCATCGGCAATGTCGAGCGAAGAACTGCTGAGGTCGTGTGGCACATTGTATGCAGGTATCTCTGTCTCACACTTCTCCAATGCCTTCAGCGCCTTGTCTTTCTTGCCTTCCTTCACCAAGTTGGAGATGAGGGTGGCGAACCAACGGCGGTGGGTGTAGCACATACGCATTGTCGTTTCATCGATGTAGAGACCAGGCTGCTTCAGGTTACCATAGCGGTACTTGTTCATCATGTTGTCGTACATCTTTTCTGTGTCAGCCACAGAGTGCACCACACCACGCACAATCTCATTCTCAGGGATAGAGAATGGAGTGATGCGCCAAGCCATACCTTCGAGGATGAAGTGACGCCACAGATTGCCGTAGTTGCTGGAACCTACTGTTGTTGACATATAGAGTGGACGAGAGAAGTTGCTCTGGGCAATCATCTCGAGCATCATGATGAAGCTCTTTGACACGCGACCCTGTCCTGCCAAACTGATGACCATTTGGTCAGGAATATCCATTTTCTTGCCACGGATAGAATCTGTGTTATCATCAGGAATATTCATGCCTGAACGCTTCACGGCCTCCTTGTCAACAGTGACGTAGAGTGTATCGCTTGGCAAGCAGGCAGGAAGTGCCTCCACCAGTTCTTTGTCCGATTCTGACAGACCTTCATAGTCATGTAGGAGGAACTTGCGGATGGCGGTCTTGAGTTCAAATGGGTTGTCACCCCATAGACGCTTGGCAAGTGCTGGGTCTTGTGCGGTCACCTCTCGGATGAGGTCTTTCATTGTCAACAAACCACCACCGATATTCACCTCTGGGTTGATGTCCGTCATCTCGTGCTTGCCACTGGTGTATTGGTAGCGTTTCCAAGAGATAGGAAGCGGACTTGACTGACCTTCGCCAGAGAATGCAGGACGCTTCATCTGGTCGATGTACCAGTCAGTTTGGAGGTAGGAGAGGTTGCAGACACGCACATCGGTGCGGTTGCCCTCTGTGTCCTCATTGTACCAGAGTGGGAAGGTGTCATTGTCACCATTCGTATAAATCACACCATCGTGAGGAATGGTTTCCAGATAGTTCAATCCAAAGTCGCGGCACACATAGCGACCGCTGCGGTCATGATCGTCCCAAGTCTGGCTCACCATCTGTGCAGGAACGGCAATTGCGGGCAACAAACCCACAACACCTGCGATGATGCCAGCCATCCGTTTCTCCATCTTCTTGCCCAACCAGTTGCCGAGCAGTTCGAAGATGGCTGCGATACCAAGACCGCACCACATGGAGAACGCATAGAACGAACCAGCATAAGCGTAGTCACGTTCACGAGGCTGAAGGGGTGTCTGGTTCAGGTAAATCACGATGGCGATACCTGTCATGAAGAATAGGAAGAACACCACCCAGAACTGCTGAATGCCCTTCTTGTCGCGGAATGCCTGCCAGAAGAAGCCGAGCAAACCGAGGATAAGTGGGAGGCAGAAGAAGATGTTGTGTCCCTTGTTGTTCTTCAGGTCGGAGGGCAACAAATCCTGATTGCCCAGACGCCAATCGTCGAGCCAGTCGAAGCCAGAGAGCCAGTTTCCATGCTCCAGTTCGCCATTACCCTGAATATCGTTCTGACGACCAGCAAAGTTCCACATGAAGTAGCGCCAATACATCCAGTTCATCTGATAGGAGAGGAAGAAGCGGATGTTATCTATCTGACCAGGAATCTCAAGGGTTTGTGTCTCACGTCCTGGTATCTTATATTCCACAGAATGATAAGAAACGGTGCCCAACCAAGACTCGTATGCCTGTACATGCAGCGGTTCGTCGCTGTAGATGCGAGGGAAGAGCATGCATTGGTTGGTGGGGTATTTCAGGGAGAACTTATCGCGAATCTTTACGTATTCGTCCTTCTCGCTCTCGTTCTCCTTGTCTTTCCGCTGATAGACAGGTGCTCCCTGCACAGTGGCGTAAGTGAGGTAGCCGTCACCATTGTCCTTGATTTCTGGCTGTGACTTGTAGGTCTGACCAAAGAAGAGAGGGCGCTCACCATACTGCTCACGACCCAAGTATTCACCCAGTGTGAACACATCCTCAGGGGAGTTCTGATCCATTGGAGGATTGGCTGTCGAACGGATGACGATGACAGCGTAAGAGCTGTAACCCACTGTCATCAACGTCATGCAAAGGATGGCAGTATTGAGGATGCGTGGGGTTGCTTTCTTGGTGAAGAAGAGCACGCCAGCAATGATGCCCAGCACGATAATACCAATCACCACAGATGCTACGCCGTGACCATAGAATGGAATGCCCAGCAAGCCTGTGCAGACGATGAACGAAGTGTACATGCGGTTCTCGCTCTTCGCCTTGGTCGTTTCCCACAAAGCCCACACCAGCGCAATCGCCAGCAGGGTGAGGTAGATGTAAAGACCGATGTTGTAAGGCATGCCCAACGTGTTGACAAACAGCAACTCAAACCATCCGCCAATCTTCACGATACCTGGCACGATACCATAGAGCACAGCAGCCACGATGATGACCGACACGCCCAACACGAGAAGTGAGCCTTTGCCTGTTGGTTCCTTGCTCATCTTGTAGTAATAAACAAGCACGATGGCAGGAATGCAAAGCAGGTTCAAGAGGTGCACACCAATGGAAAGACCCACCAGATAGGCGATGAACACGAGCCAACGGTCAGAGTGAGGCTTGTCTGCATTGTCTTCCCATTTCAGGATGAGCCAGAACACGAGGGCTGTGAAGAAGCTGGAGAAAGCATACACTTCGCCTTCCACAGCGGAGAACCAGAAGGTGTCGCTCCAAGTGTAAATGAGGGCACCAGCGATACCGCTGCCCATCACTGCGAGCAACTGACCCACAGAAGGTTCTTCTTCGTCCTTCACGATTAACTTCTTTGCCAGATGCGTCACGCTCCAGAAGAGGAACAAGATACATCCTGCACTGAGCAAGGCGCTCATCATGTTGATCATCTTTGCCACTTGCGTTGCATCGCTGGCAAAGAGAGAGAAGAAATTGCCAAACAGCATGAAGAAAGGTGCGCCAGGGGGGTGACCCACTTCCAGCTTGTAGGCAGTGGTGATGAACTCAGGGCAATCCCAAAAGACCGACCACGTTATTGATGATATTGTACTTTTTCATTTGCTTTAGCTCTATACTCTAAACTATTCGATGCCTTTCAATTCAACCGTGAAGATGAGGGCAGAGTAGGGTTTGATTTTGCCCATGTCCTGATCGCCGTATCCCAACTCGTAAGGGATGTACAGCTCCCACTTCGAACCCATTGGCATCAGCTGCATAGCCTCTGTCCAACCGGCAATCACCTGAGTCACCTTGAAAGATGCTGGTTCTCCACGCTCGTAGCTGCTGTCGAACACAGTGCCGTCAATCAGGCGACCTTCGTAATCCACCGTCACCTTCTGGCTTGCCTTAGGCTTCTCACCAGTTCCCTGAGTGATGATCTTGTATTGAAGACCGCTGGCAGTGCAAACCACGCCTGGCTTGGTCTTGTTCTCCTCGAGGAACTTCTTGCCTGCCTCGCGGTTAGCACCATAGAGTCTTTCCTTGTTGGCTGCCTGACGCTCTGTCATACGCTTCTGGAACACCTGAGCGGCACTATCCACCGACACGTCGTTCTGTCCCAGCAAGCCAGCCACGATGCCGCTTGCCACAATGGCAGGATTCACTGTCTTACCCTCGTCGGGTGTGTAGTAGTCGTTGGAGAACTGCTTGGTCATATCCACAATTCTGGTACCAATCTCGCTACCAGCACTCAGCGCCACAGCCTCCTTGTCGTTGGGGTCAGCGTTAGCACGGCTGAGGATACCCTCTGCAAACTTGCTCAGATGCTGCTCGTCCACACCCAGCTGACCAGTCGCATAGTTCTTCAAACCGTTCGACTGAGCGATGCCGAAGAAATAAGCCGTTTCCTCGTCAACATTGGCGATTGCAGGCTTCTCAACTTTGAAGTTGCTTGTAGCTACAGCTACCTTGCCCGTTTTCTGAGCCTCAATGAAAGCTGCCAAATCTGCCTTTTGCTTCTCCTTGAATGCCTTCAAGGCAGCGGCATCTTCAGCCTTCTTCGCTTTGGCAGCCACCTTATCAACTGCTGCATTCGCCTTTGTTTCCAATGCAGCCACCTCTTTCTCTGTTTGAGCGAAAACAGCGCTTGCCATTGCAAACGCTGCTATAGTGCATGTGAGAATCTTCTTCATTTTATTCTAACTCTAATCAGTCAACTATTTCAAAACTTCGATGGTGAAGATGAGTGTAGAGAAAGGCTTGATAGGACCCTGATTCTGGGCGCCGTATGCCAAATCCTGAGGGATAGTCACCTCCCACTTAGAACCAGCAGGCATCATCTTCAGAGCTTCAACCCAACCCTTAATCACACCAGGCATGCGCATATCGATGGTGAAAGGCATGTTGCGCTCATAGCTGCTGTCGAATACAGTACCGTCGATGAGCTTGCCCTCATAGTTCACTCTCAGCGTGGAAGTGTCAGTTGGCAGAGCGCCGTCACCCTCCACGAGCACCTTGTACTGCAAGCCGCTCTTAGTGACCTTCACACCGTCCTTCTTCTTGTTGTCAGCCAGATACTTCTCACCGGCCTTCTTGTTGTCGCCGAAATCCTTCAGCAACTGCTCTTCCTGAAGGGGAGCCATTCTTGTCTGGAAGTCGTTGTAAGCCTGCTCAGCAGAACGTGCATCCTGATTCTTCAAACCAGCCACAAGACCGGCAACGATGTTCTTGGCATTGATAGTCTTGGTGGTATCCTCGCCATACACCTGCTGACCGATAGCCTTAGCCATCTGCTGAACCTGCTGACCGATTTCCAGACCCTTCAGGTAAGCATCCTTCTTGGGATCCACCTCGTTCACTGCACCTTCGCGCACACCTTTGAGGAAGTCATCCAGGTAAGCTGAGTCAACGCCCAGCTGCAGGGTCATCACCTGCTTCAAACCTGCAGATTGAGCCACACCAAAGTCATAAGCCAGCGTGTCTGTGCTGTCCTTGAGGTTAGCGGCATTGTTACCATCGCAAGAAACCATAGTCATGGCAGTCGTTGCAACAGCAGCTGCCATCATCATAATTTTTTTCATTGTCTTGTTATTTTTTAGATTTAGTGAATTATTCATTATCTCTTTCCATGCTCGCCCATACATGCCCATAACCATATTGACCCACAAACACATGCAGGCGTGCACAAAATCATGCAAAGATAGTGTTTATTTCCCTGATTTTCTGTCCCTGCCCCCTAAAAAGTGCATTTTTTAAAGTTATTTTGTATAATAGTGCATGAAAAAGGGTTATCATTTGTCATAAATACAAATAATTTCAAGCCTCTGATTGCTTGCCCTGCCACCCTCTGCTTTATCGATGTCATTGTTTTGAAAAAACACCCCCGACGGCATCAATTGAAAGAGGCGGCGGCAAAGCATCGTTTTGCCGACAGCAAAAGGTGGGATTGCCGTCGGCAATTTTTGAGAGGTATTTTTTGCTACTATTAGGGAAAATTTTTGTTACCCTTAAGGGTTGCAAAATTTTCCCTTAGGGGGAAGCAATTTTTGCTGCCTAGTTAGAAAAAAATATTTTCCTGGTTAGGGCGCAAAATTTCTCTCGCTCGTACTGAACTTGAAACAAAAAGAAAGCGGTGAGTCCGAATTGGATTCACCGCTCTTATATTTGTTAATTACTTTTGTTTTCTCTCTCCCTCCGGTTGAAACTCAAGTGCCCGATTGCACTGAGTTTTTTACGGAATGATTTTTTTGCAGAACTACAATCTCCTACTATTATTTGAAGATTGCAACATTGCTTGCGATAGCTGCTACAGCTACGATAGCTACTGCGATAATAGTCATAGTTTCCATAAAACAATCTCCTTTCCTTTAATCAATTAATACTACTGTTTAATGTTTAACTAAACCAATTTAATCTTTTTACCTTTATATGTTGTAGCCCGAAGGCTGAAAGTTCTAAAAATTGGAGGAGGGCTTTTCACAAAGACCTAACTCCTAAATAACAATCTTTTACTAACCTAAATCTAATACCTTTACCAAAACCTATATGATAGAAAATTTTTTCTTTTTGTGTCTGTTATTCGGTTGTCTCAGGAACCGTTTTTCACTCGCTTGTGACTGTCTTTTTTCCTTTTGACGATGCAAAGTTACGGGCTTTTTGAAGTGTGACCAACAAAATAACGGATTTTTGCAGAAAAAATGCCATATTGTTGACATAAATCAATAATTGTGTACGCACACACACTAAAAACGCCATTTTTCTGTGTGCGCACACAGTTTTTGGGAGGGCTGTCTGGAAGCCTCTTTTGGAATCCCGAATATACTCCCCTTATCACTTCCCATTAAACTCTTTTTTTGACACTCATTTATCCTCTCTGTTTAACTCCCTCTTTCATGCTCTAATTATATAATAATGTATGCCTCGTGGGGTGAAAATAGGGGAGTGTGGAAGAAAATGAGGCTTAAAAACGCACTTTTTCTTGAAAAGGTTTGGGTGTTTGGGGAAATTAAGGTATTTTTGCAGTTACTCTTTCAACGAAAAACAAATAAACTCAAATTAATAACTTAAATTTTACAACATTTTATGTGGTTATGTAACTCTTCAATCGGAAGGAAAGTGATTATGTCTGTGACAGGCTTGGCACTGATTCTCTTCCTGACGTTTCATGGATGCATGAACGTAGTTGCTCTTTTCAGCAAGGAGGCGTACAACCAGATCTGTGCATTGCTGGGTAGCAACTGGTATGCCATTGCGGCTACCTGCGCTCTGGGTGCCCTGGTGGTGATTCACATCATCTATGCCTTCATCCTCACCTTCCAGAACAGGAAGGCTCGTGGCAACAACAAGTACGAAATCACCGACAAGCCTAAGGCTGTGGAATGGGCAAGCCAGAACATGCTGGTGCTCGGCATCATCGTCGTGCTCGGCATCGTGCTGCACTTGTACAATTTCTGGTACAACATGATGTGGGCTGAAATCGTTGGTGCAGAAGGTGCCTACAGCCCTACTGATGGTTTCGAGTGGATCAAGTTCACTTTCTCTAACCCCGTCTATGCAGTGATCTATCTCGTGTGGATCGTGGCTATCTGGTTCCACCTCACTCATGGTTTCTGGTCGGCTCTTCAGACGCTCGGCTGGAGTGGTCACACTTGGTTCTGCCGCTGGAAGTTCATCGGCTATGTTTGGTCAACTGTGGTGATGGCAATGTTTGCCATCGTTGCCATCGCTTTTGCTGTGTGCCCCGACTGCCTCGGTGGTTGCGAAGGCAAGGTTGTTCCTTTCTGGATGTAAAATCTTTAAAAATTGAAAAACATTATGGCAATCAATATCGATTCTAAAATTCCTGAGGGACCAGTTGCTGAGAAATGGTCGAACTATAAGGCACACCAGCGTTTGGTCAACCCAAAGAATAAGCTGAAGCTCGATGTCATCGTCGTTGGTACGGGTTTGGCAGGTGCTTCAGCAGCCGCATCTCTTGGTGAGATGGGCTTCAATGTCCTCAACTTCTGTATCCAGGACTCTCCACGCCGTGCTCACTCTATCGCTGCACAGGGTGGTATCAATGCTGCCAAGAACTACCAGAACGATGGTGACTCTGTCTATCGTCTGTTCTACGACACAGTGAAGGGTGGTGACTACCGTGCTCGCGAGGCTAATGTGTATCGTCTGGCTGAGGTGTCTAACTCTATCATCGACCAGTGTGTGGCTCAAGGCGTTCCTTTCGCTCGTGAGTATGGTGGCACGCTGGCTAACCGTTCTTTCGGTGGTGCTCAGGTGAGCCGTACTTTCTATGCTAAGGGTCAGACAGGTCAGCAGCTCCTTCTCGGTGCTTACTCTGCACTTTCTGCTCAGGTGAATGCCGGCAAGGTGAAGCTCTACACTCGTTATGAGATGCTCGACGTGGTGATCATCGACGGAAAGGCTCGTGGTATCATCGCCAAGAACCTTGTGACTGGTAAGTTGGAGCGTTTCTCTGCTAATGCAGTCGTAATCGCAACAGGTGGTTATGGCAACACATATTTCCTCTCTACCAATGCAATGGGTTGCAACGTGTCTGCAGCGATGGCTTGCTATCGTAAGGGTGCTTACTTTGCAAATCCTTGCTACGTGCAGATTCACCCAACTTGTATTCCAGTACACGGCGACAAGCAGTCAAAGCTGACCTTGATGTCAGAGTCTCTGCGTAACGATGGTCGTATCTGGGTGCCAAAGAAGCTTGAGGATGCCAAGGCATTGCAGGCAGGCACGAAGGAAGGTTGGGAAATTCCAGAGGAAGATCGCGACTACTATTTGGAGCGCCGCTATCCAGCATTCGGTAACCTCGTTCCTCGTGATGTGGCTTCTCGTGCTGCGAAGGAGCGTTGCGACAAGGGTTTCGGTGTGAACAACACAGGTCTCGCCGTTTACCTTGACTTCTCTGAGTCTATCCAGCGTCTCGGCATCGACGTGATTCGTCAGCGTTATGGCAACCTCTTCGACATGTACGAGGAGATTACCGATGTGAATCCAGGCGAAAAGCGTGCGACTGTGAACGGCATGGATTACTATAACCCAATGATGATCTTCCCAGCTATCCACTATACAATGGGTGGTATCTGGGTTGACTACGAACTCCAGACCTCTATTCCAGGTCTCTTCGCCATTGGTGAGTGTAACTTCTCCGATCACGGAGCTAACCGCCTCGGTGCATCTGCCCTCATGCAGGGTCTTGCTGATGGTTACTTCGTATTGCCTTACACCATCCAGAACTACCTCGCTGACCAGAGCATCTGGCCTCGCATCTCTACCGATGCACCTGAGTTCGCTGAAGTGGAGAAGGCTACAGAGGAGCGCATCCAGAAGCTCATGAACATCAAGGGTAAGCGTTCTGTTGACTCTATCCACAAGGAACTCGGCCACATCTGCTGGGAGTACATCGGCATGGGTCGTACGAAGGAAGGTCTCGAGAAGGGCATCAAGCTCATCGACGAACTCCGCAAGGAATTCGACACCAACCTCTT
>CACXKA010000033.1 GCA_902768125.1 uncultured Bacteroidales bacterium
GGACGAACTCAAGAACACCTCCATCCAGATCACCTGCCTCGACGAGGACGGCAACGTGCTCAAGCGCGTGACCAGCTCCGACAGCGGCGACATCGAGGATGGCGAGGAAGAGAACGGTTCAAATGGTTCAAGTGGTTCAAATGGTTCAAATGAGAACCAGGGTGGTGACAACAACGGAGGCAACAACGGCGGTAGCGGTGGATTTGACACAGGAGACTAAGGGTTTGAGGTTTGAGATTGGAGGTTTGAGATTGGAGGTTTAGCCGTGCGGGGGGTCGCTAATCGCTAAACGCTGAACGCTAAACGAGAACAAGGGGGAGGCTCCGAATGGATGCCTCTCCTTCAGTTTTTTGTTGCTTATTCTCTTGTTTTTGTGGGGAAGGATGGCTAACTTTGCCTCCGAAATGTTAAAAAAACGGCTTTTTCACAAAAAAACTTTGTCTTTTATTATACATTTTGCAAAAAAGGGGGAATATGTCGGTAGAAGACAATGAAAATGAAGCGAACAGCAGACATTAGAAAGATTATTGACACTGACGACACGGTTCTCATCCAACGTGTGCTTGATGGGCATACAGAACAGTTCCGTCCACTTGCCGACCGACACGCACATCGTGTGCAGAAGTTTGTTGCACGAATGATTCCGTTGTCAGAGGATGCAGAGGAAGTGACGCAAGACACGTTAGTGAGTGCCTTTCAAAGCCTGGCACGTTTTGATGCGGAGAGGGCGAGTTTCAGGACTTGGTTGTTGCGCATCGCCTACCACATCGCGCTGAAACGTCTACGGAAAGCGTCGCGCAAGGGGTGGACTCAGGTGGAGGAGAACGACATTGAGGAGTATCCCGACCTGGAGACGGACACTATGCTGAACGACACCACCTCTGAACGCATCACGAGGCTCAAACAGGCAGTCAGCCAACTGGCTCCCGATGACCAGATGCTCCTCAGCCTCTACTATCACGACGAGCTCCCCTTCCGAGAGATTGCCTACATCGTGGACAGCAACGACAGTTATTTACGTTCCCGCCTTCAGTGGCTCAGAAAGAAAATACATCAAACCATTATCAACCTCGAACACAATGAAAGCAAACACAACTGATAAAGATAAAGCATTGCGCATCGTCATGCAGGAGCTGGGCGAGCGTGCAGAACAAGTGAAGCTCTCTGATGGTTTCACTGACCGACTGATGCAACGCATTGAGGAAGAAAACTCGCTGCGACGTTCCGTTTTGCGACGCAGACGCACTTGGCTTGCCGTTGGCATTGCAGCAGCGGTGGCACTCTTGGTGGGCGTTGCTATTCAGGTGTTCCGCAGGGGTGAAGACTCGACTCAATCCCCTTTGGTGGTGAAGCAAGTGGAGGGAAAGAAGGATGGCATCCACGAAGAGAAAGGCATACTTGAAGACACTGCCGAGCTGATACAAGAGATCAGAATGATGCAGCACGAAGTGGCTCAATCTCCTTTGGCAAACGTGCCTGACGTTGAGACGCATTCAGCGGAGGATTTGGATGATGAGGAGATGTGGGAAGAGGACGATGACATTGGCGAATGCCTGGTGATCATTCCCAGAACACCCTTTGCCCTGAAGTGCCACCTGAGCTGGGAAGAGGGTGAGGCAAATGCTGCCAACATTTCGTCAATGGAATGCGTCACCATCAAGGAGAACGACACCGTCCTCATCAAGAGTCCTTCTGGAGAAATCACGCGTGGAGCCATGTATGTGTATGAACGAGAGAAGAAAGAGAACGACATCGTTTACCTGCAAGAGGGTCATCGCTTGTCGTCCGACCTGCGAATCTACTACAAGAAAGCCCGCCTCAATGCAGACGGACAGACCTATTCCTATATAGATGCCTTGGCGCTGTTGGATTACCCCACCTGCAGTTCTTGTGGGAAAAACTAAAGAATGCCCTATGAAACGACTACTCCACATCTTCCTATTGATGCTCTCCCTCTCTTCGCTTTATGCCCAAGGCAATCCTACGAAGAAGAACATCTTCACCTACATCCAGAAGGCGATGAACTTCAACAGCGTCGTGCCACAGGAGAAGGTGTACCTGCACTTTGACAACATGGGCTACTTCGAGAACGAGACCGTGTGGTTCAAAGCTTACGTCACAAGGACTGACAATGGGCACGCCACCGACCTGAGCAAGGTGCTGTATGTGGAATTGCTCAATCCCAGCGGTGACGTCCTCAAGATGCAAAAATATCCTATCGATTCGTTGGGACAGGCACATGGCGATATGGCTTTGGACACCTTGCTTGGTTCGGGCTTCTACGAGATACGTGCCTATACCCGCTACATGACCAACTGGGGCACGAACGCTGTATTCTCCCGCGTGTTCCCCGTCTTCAAGAAACCCCAAAAGGAAGGCGACTACTCCGACCTGACCATCCGCACCCAGCTATACGAAAACCGCGACCCCAACAACCGCATCAGCGAAGATTCGCTCTACCAGAAAGCCATCGATGAAGGTGTCTATACCCACGACCTGATGAAGACCATCAGCGTGAAGTTCTATCCAGAGGGAGGCACGCTCATCGCCGGCAAGCCCTGCAGGGTGGCGATGCTGGCGGTGGACGACAACGGGCATCCCCATCAGGGAGAGGGTTTCGTGATGAACGAGGCAGGAGACATCCTTGCTGCCGTTGAGACCGACTCCCTCGGAAGGGGACTTTTCGAGCTGGTGCCCGACACAGGGAAAATCACCTACCAAATGCGGAACCTCAAAGACGACGACAAGCGTGCCATCCAGTTCTTCACCCTTCCCAAGGCAAGTCCGCAGGGATGCACCCTTTCTGTCGATGCCATCAGCGAAAGGATGCTCGCCTCCATTCAATGCACGGATAGTGTATGTGGTCACTTGCTGGGCTATGTCATCATGAACAACGGCAACATCATCCGTTGCGACACGCTCACCGCTGTGCCCCTCATCGAGATTGAGATGAACAGGCAGATGATGCCTGAGGGAGTGAACCAGATGACACTCTTCGACAGTCGGGGCAGAATCATGGCGGAGCGACTCTTCTTCCAATGCCCCACCCCCGACAGCACCGACTCCATCCGCGTCAAGGCACTCACCCAGCGGCTACAACCTTGTGGCAAGGTGGAGATGGAACTGGAGGCACAGCCCAATTCCCACTTGTCCTTCTCTGCCATGGATGCCCACAGCATGACCAACGGCAAGCAGGGCAACATGAAGACTTGGATGCTGCTCTCCTCCGAAGTGAGGGGCTACATCAACAATGTCGATTACTACTTCGAGGCAGACGACGAAGAACATCGAAAGAGTGCTGACCTGCTGATGCTGACTCAGGGATGGAGAAGGTACGACTGGCGACTGATGTCCGAACGATACATCTTCCGCAAGGCACAACCCTACGAAGACCATTTCTACCTGAACGGTCAGCTGAAAGCCTACCGAAAGCGCAACCCCGTGGGGAACGTCCACCTGTATGCCATCCTCTACAACCAGCACGGGCAAAGCCTCATCGGTCAGACACGCACCGACTCCCTTGGCAATTACGCCTTCGAGATGCCGTTCTTGGATGGGGAGTGGAAGATGTGCATCTACACAACGAGGCATCTCAAGAAGAAGGACAAAGAACAGGAAAAGCGGAAAACCTACTATGTGGGCATCGACCGCCAGTTCTCACCCAAACCCAGATACATCACCCCAGAAGAGGCAGACATCCTGCATCCGCTGGCACCCAATGCCTTCGTGAAGAAGCCCTTTGAGCCTTGGGAAGACGACGAGTTCATCCCCATCACGGAGAAAGAGGTGGTGCTGAAGCCCGTGACTGTGAAGGGGCGCCGCTACTTCACCAACGACGACTGGCGATTCAAGAACGAAGCATTCGGACGCCAATATGCCACCCTCTACTACGACATCGACAGGGAACGTGAGAACGCCCTCGACCGGGGAGAGCCTATGCCTCACCTTTTGGACTTCTTGAAAAAGAAGAATGTACTCTTCGATTATCTCTGGGATGCCTCTGCGCCAACTCCAGGACAAGCTAGTGGGGCGAGCGACAACTGGTTTGTTGAGCATATTGCCGCACCCAAATATACGAACTCATACCACTATACCTACACGTATGGCGGACGGGGCGTCGAATGGATCTTCGACAACAATGAACGCCCCTTGCTAGGAACAAAAGTATCCGAACTTTTCCTGGACGACGTGAAATCGGTCTATATCGTGCCCAACCATCCACAGGTGGTGGATGGTCATCCCCGCATCTACGTCTATCTCCACACGAAATACACGACCGAGAGCAACAAGGGCATTCGTCGCACCTACTTTCAGGGTTTCAACGAGGCATCCACTTTCAAGATGGAGGACTACAGCGTGATTCCTCCGATGGCAGACTTCCGTCGCACCATCTACTGGAACCCTGACGTCACCACCGATGCTGAAGGCAAGGCAAAAGTGGAGTTCTTCAACAACTCCACCTGCGAGGAGATGTATATCAGCACGGAGGGCATCACCCACGATGGGCAAGCACTATTCAACGAATGAACCAATATTTTTTAATTAGTAAAAGATTTATAATCGCTGACTGTGCGAGGCTGTGAAGTCTCGCTCAGTTGTTTTCCTGAGAAGAAGAAAATTGTTAAATATGAAGATAACTGCGAAATTTTGTTTAACTTTGCATCGATTATTCGTTATCCAAGCCAAAACCAACGGACTCATGCATCGATTGCTACACATATTATTACTATTGTTCCTGACTCTGCCCATTCAGGCACAGAGCGAGGAGACAAACCGTATTTTGTCGTATATCCAGAAGGCAATGAACTTCAACCAGGTGGTACCGCAGGAGAAAGTGTATCTGCACTTTGACAATACGGGATACTTTGAGAACGAGACTATGTGGTTCAAGGCCTATGTGACAAGGACAGACAATGGGCATTTGTCGGACTTGAGCAAGGTGCTGTATGTGGAGTTGCTGAACCCAACAGGTGATGTGTTGCAAACCTTGAAATACCCTATCGATTCCTTGGGGCAGTCGCATGGAGAGATGAAGCTAGACACGATTCTGGGGTCAGGTCTTTATGAAGTGAGAGCCTACACGCGCTATATGACGAACTGGGGCACGAACGCTGTGTTTTCAAGGGTTTTGCCTATCTTCAAGAAACCTGCAACGGAGGGCGATTATTCTGACTTGACGATTGCGTCCATCCCTTACCACCAAAGATTGGCAAACCACAGGACACCCATCGATTCTCTCTACACGAACGCCATTCTTGAGGGTATATACACCGATGATCTTGCCAAGACCATCAGCGTGCAGTTCTACCCAGAGGGAGGCGACTTGATTGTGGGCAAGAAATGTCGTGTGGCAATGTTGGCTGTGAACGACAACGGACGTCCTTACCAAGGAGAGGGGTTCGTGAGAAACGAGGCAGGTGACGTGCTTGCCTCTGTCAAGACCGACACCTTGGGCAGAGGAATCTTTGAATTGGTGCCCGACACGGGAAAACTCACCTTCCAGATGCGCAACCTGAAGAAGACGGAACGAGGGAGCGTACAGGAATTTCCACTTCCAGAAGCAAAGCAAGAGGGATGTGCACTCCTTGTGGATGCAGTCAATGAGCAGATGCTGGCGAAGCTGCAATGCTCGGATGGGATTTGTGGCAACCAACTGGGATATGTCTTGATGCATAATGGCAACATCTTCCGATGCGACACGTTGACGGCTGCCCCAGTCATCGAGATCGAGATGGACAGGCAAGCGATCCCTGAGGGCGTGAACCAGATGACTTTCTTTGACAGTTGGGGAAGGATTGTGGCAGAAAGACTGTTCTTCATCTGTCCCAAGCCAGACAAGGAAGACAGCATCCGCATTGTGGCAAAGACAAAAAAGCTAAAGCCCTGTGGCAAGGTGGAGTTGGAATTGCAGACAAAACCCAATGCCAACCTATCTTTCTCTGCTATTGACGCACAGACGATGACGAACGGCAAACAGGGCAACATGAAGACCTGGATGTTGTTGAGCTCTGAGGTGAGAGGATATATCCATCATGTGGATGATTACTTTGAGGCAGACGACAAGGAGCATAGAAGAAACGCTGACCTGCTGATGCTGACACAAGGCTGGCGACGCTATGACTGGCGGCTGATGTCGGAACGCTACACCTTCCGCAAGGCACAACCCATCGAGGACAAATTCTACTTGAATGGCACGCTGAACGTCTATCGGAAGCGTAACCCCATATCGAATGTGCACCTGTATGCCATCCTCTACAACCAGAAAGGACAGAGCCTCATCGGCAACACCAGGACAGATTCGTTGGGAAACTATGCCTTCGAAATGCCCTTCGTGGATGGCGAGTGGAAAATGTGCATCTACACGACAAGGGACGGAAAGAACAAGGAGAAGCGAAAGACTTACTATGTGGGCATTGACAGACAATTCTCGCCTATGCCCAGATACCTGACACCCCTTGAGACAGAAATCCTGCATCCACTGGCAGCGAATGCCTACGTGAAGAAACCGCTTGAGGATCAGGAGGAAGAGGATGAATTCATCCCCATCACAGAAAGAGACCACGTGTTGCAGAACGTGACGGTGAAGGCCAAGAAGCGATACTTCACCAATGACAACTGGCGATACAAGAACGAGGATTACGGAAAGCAGTACGCTTCCATATACTACGATATCGATAGAGTCGTGGACGATTATCTTGACAAAGGGGAACCTGTGCCGACAATCATGGACTTCATCATGAAGCGGATTGGTGTTGATTTGGATAAATACACCTATGTGCCAACAGGAACGGGACGAGACTTCAAGATTATCTGGGACAACAATGACAGAGAGGGCATCCGTCCCACCTATCTTGACGACATCAAGTCCATCTATGTGGTATATAATGAGATGGGCTCTCCCACGGTTTTGGAATGGGCTGATATTGAAAACCCCAGACATCTCATCTACATCTATATCTACGAGCATTTCGTCTTCACAAGCGAGAGCAACAAAGGTATCCGTCGCACCTACTTCCAAGGTTTCAACCAAGCATCCACTTTCAAGACAGAGGACTACAGCATCATTCCTCCTATGGCAGACTTCCGACGTACCATTTGGTGGCAGCCCGACATCAAAACTGACGAACAGGGCAAGGCAAAGGTGGAATTCTTTAATAACTCTACTTGCGAGGAGATGTACATCAGCGTGGAAGGAATGACAGAAGACGGAAAGGTGTTGGTGAATGAGTGAAATATTATCGTTTTTATTTTGTATTTCTCTCAATTAGTCGTAACTTCGCAACATATTATCTGATAACTAGGAACAAGGACGAAACAATGAGGCTGTCGAAGGATGAGCTGCTGGCGCTGGTGAGGAAAGGGGCGCGGAACATGTCGTGGCAAGAGAAGCTGCGACTGACTGTGCTGTTGAGTATGCCGGCAATGGTGGCTCAGGTATCTTCGGTTGCGATGCAGATTATCGATGCGGCGATGCTGGGGCATCTGGGCACGAAGGAAGCAGCGACAGTCGGGTTGGTTTCGACGACCATCTGGCTCTTCGGAGGTTTGTGCTCTGCTTTCGCAGCAGGCTTCACGGTTCAAGTGGCTCATGATGTGGGAGCGGAGGATTTGCGAGGTGCAAGAAACATCGTTCGGCAAGGATTGCTTGCAGGACTTGTGTTCAGCCTTTTGCTGGCACTGATTGGCGTTCTCATTGCCCCTCACCTACCCGTTTGGCTGGGGGCTGACGAGGAAATCTGCCAGGGAGCCTCAGAATATTTCACGATTGTGGCGTTGGCACTTCCCGTGCTGGAGATCAACATGCTGGCAGCAGGAAGTTTGCGCTGCAGCGGCAACATTAAGATACCCAGTTTGCTAAATGCGATGATGTGCTTGCTGAACGTCGTATTCAACTATTGTTTCCTTTACATCTTCCATTTAGGTACGATTGGTGTGGCTTACGGCACCTTTCTGGCTTATGCCATCACGATGGTGTTGATGCTCTATTTCATGGCGGTGAGAGACAAGCAGCTATGCTTTATGCTCGATGCAGATAGCATGGGAACGTGGGACTTTTCTCCTTACCTTCCCTGCAAGGATACCTTGAAGAAAGCGCTGCAGATTGGGTCGCCCATCAGCCTCGAAAGGGGTGCGATGTGTGGGGCACAGATTGCCATCACGGGCATCATTGCTCCTTTGGGTCCCGTGGCGATTGCAGCCAACACCTTCGGCATTAATATCGAGAGCCTTTGCTATATGCCTGGCTACGGTATCTCGGAAGCAGCAACCACGTTGGTGGGACAGAGTCTTGGAGCAAGGCGAAAGGACCTGATGAGAAGTTTCGCATGGATGTCGGTAGGATTAGGTATGGCAATCATGGGTGTGATGGGTCTGCTGATGGGTGTGTTTGCGCCAGAGCTGATGCAGATGATCACGAATGACGGGAATGTAGTGAAGCTGGGTGCAGAAGTGCTACGAATCGAAGCCTGGGCAGAACCGATGTTTGCAGCCAGCATCGTGGCATACGGCGTGTTTGTCGGTTCGGGAAAGACACTTGTGCCAAGCCTGATGAATCTGGGCAGCATTTGGGTGGTGAGGCTCACGCTTGCCGTGCTTTTAGTGCCCACGATGGGTTTGGTGGGTGTGTGGATTGCCATGTGTGTCGAACTCTGTTGGCGTGGGGCTTCCTTCCTCATCCGACTGAAGGGACGTGGTTGGAGCAACATCAGCATGGAGGAGGCTCAGCGTTCGGCGACTTTGGGAGAGAAGGAGGCGATTATCCGAACAGACACCAGCTACGAGAACATCTAAGAACTGACTTCGATAGAAACCATAAAAAGGAGGCACCCCTGCGGATGCCTCCTTTCTTATATAAGTAATGTGGATTACTTCAACAGATCGTCGAGCGCAGACTTGAAGTCGCCACCCTCCTGTGGTGCCTGAGCCTCATTGCGTGGCTCACGATGCTCTGGACGTGGACGACGGTCGCCGCGGTCACGACGCTCA
This sequence comes from uncultured Bacteroidales bacterium, assembly GCA_902768125.1. Taxonomy (GTDB): domain Bacteria; phylum Bacteroidota; class Bacteroidia; order Bacteroidales; family Bacteroidaceae; genus Minthosoma. Next base: position 8,986 of record CACXKA010000033.1, read on the forward strand.
CCCTTCTCAGGACGAGGACGACGCTCACGCTGTGGACGCTCCACATAATCAGCAGGCTTCTCAATGAGGACACGACGAGAAAGCTTGTACTTGCCAGTCTTCTGGTCGATGTCAATCAACTTCACGTCAATCTCGTCGCCTTCCTTGATGCCAGCCTCCTCGACGGTGTCGAGACGCTTCCAGTCAATCTCAGAGATGTGAAGCAGACCGTCCTTGCCAGGCAAGAACTCCACGAAGCATCCGTATGGCATGACTGAACGAACGGTGCCGTGATAAACCTCACCAACCTCAGGGATAGCAACGATTGCCTTGATCTTCGCCATAGCTGCCTCGATAGCATCGCGGTCTGGAGCAGAAATCTGCACCTTACCCACACCATCCTCTTCATCAATCGTGATGACAGTCTGAGTGTCTTCCTGCATCTGCTGGATCACCTTACCACCAGGACCGATAACAGCACCAATGAACTCCTTAGGAATGATGATCTGCTCGATGCGTGGTACGTGTGGCTTGAGTTCTGGACGAGGTTCAGAAATGGTCTTCATCATCTCACCCATGATGTGCTCACGACCAGCCTTAGCCTGCATGAGTGCTCTCTCGAGGATCTCGTAAGAAAGACCGTCACACTTGATATCCATCTGAGTGGCAGTCAGACCATTCTTCGTACCGGTGGTCTTGAAGTCCATATCGCCGAGGTGGTCCTCATCGCCGAGGATGTCAGAGAGGATTGCATACTTGTCCTCACCAGGGTTCTTGATCAGACCCATTGCGATACCAGCAACAGGGTTCTTGATGGGCACACCAGCATCCATCAAAGCAAGTGTACCCGCACAAGTGGTAGCCATAGAAGAAGAACCATTAGACTCGAGCACGTCAGAAACGACACGAATCGTATAAGGATAATCTTCTGGGAGCTGACCCTTGATACCGCGCCATGCGAGGTGACCGTGACCAATCTCACGACGACCTACACCACGCTGTGCCTTTGCCTCACCCGTAGAGAATGGAGGGAAGTTGTAGTGGAGGAGGAACTTCTGGTAGTAACGCTCCAAAGCACCGTCCACCAGTTTCTCATCCAACTTCGTACCGAGTGTCACAGAAGCCAAAGCCTGTGTTTCACCACGAGTGAAGATAGATGATCCGTGAGGACCAGGCAGAGGAGATACCTCACACCAGATAGGACGGATATCAGTCGTCTGACGACCATCAAGACGAATACCCTCGTCGAGGATGCAACGACGCATCGCATCACGCTCCACATCATGGTAGTAGCGGTCAATCAGCGTATATTTCTCTTCCAGTTCTTCTTCGCTCAAGTCAGTATGTGCAGCAGCGTATGCCTCCTTGTAGTCCTCGCGAATCTTCTCGAAAGCCTCAGCACGCTCGTGCTTCTCAAGACCCTGCTTCGTCACGTCGTAAGCAGGCTGGTAGCACTTGGCAGCGAGGTCAGCCTTCAGGTCATCATCGTTCACCTCGTGGCAATACTCACGCTTCACATCCTTACCCAACTCCTTCATCAGCTCCTTCTGCAACTGGCACTGTGGCTTGATAGCAGCATGCGCAGCCTTGAGAGCCTCGAGCAAGTCTTTCTCCTGCACTTCCTTCATCTCACCTTCCACCATCATGATGTTCTCTTCGGTGGCACCGACCATCAGGTCCATGTCTGCCTCCTTCAACTGCTCGAAAGTAGGATTGATTACAAACTCACCATTGATGCGTGCAACACGCACCTCAGAGATGGGTCCCTCGAAAGGAATATCAGACACGGCAAGAGCAGCACTGGCAGCGAAACCTGCCAACGCATCTGGCATATCCTTGCCGTCGGCTGAAAATACAATGACATTCACATACACCTCCGCATGATAGTTCGATGGGAACAAGGGGCGGAGTGCGCGGTCAACGAGACGGCAGGTCAGAATCTCTTCATCGCTTGCCTTGCCTTCGCGCTTGGTGAAACCTCCAGGAAAACGGCCGTTAGCCGCATACTTCTCTCGATACTCTACCTGGAGTGGCATAAAATCTGTTCCCGGTACTGCATCTTTCGCTGCGCAAACAGTGGCGAGGAGCATCGTGTCTCCCATACGGAGCATTACGGAACCATCCGCTTGTTTTGCGAGCTTTCCTGTTTCGATGCTGATTTCTCTTCCATCAGGCAACGAAACCTTCTTTGTAATTACGTTCATCTTGTTTGTTGAAAAATATATAAAAACATCTCGCACGGCACGATCCTTTTTACTCTAAAATAGTCAAAAATCGGACAAAGGTAGCCTTTTTTTCTCATTCGTCAGCCATCTTTGCCCGAAAATCTTCGTTTTCTTATGTTTTTTAGCAGTTTACGAGGGCTTTTAGCCTCAAAAACCGCCACAATCTTCATTCTTCACGCACGCACTACTGCAAGACAATCAGATAAGGGGAAGTACCCCAGAACTGTTCTGCATTGGTGATTTTGAGCGTCGAAGTGCCGTCATCGTTCTTGGTCAGCGTATAGCTCGATTCAGGCTTCTCGGTTAGGAGTTTAGGTGATTTCGACGCAATCACCAAAGTGTTGAAGCTACGCGTATCCACCTGATGGAACACACTATTATCAATATTGGAATAGTTGGCACGCTTCTTACCCAGAAGATTTCCCGACATCAGACCCAGATTCTTCAATTCATTTTTCGTGCCTACGATGTAGAACGCCTGGTTCAAACGGTTCTCCTGTTCAATTGTCTGGGCTTTCAGATTACCCGATTCCACCGTCAGTGCCCCCACTTGGTCGCTGAGTTTCGCAATCCTGGCATCTTTGGTCTTCATGCTTTCCTCCAGCTTGGCAATTCCGGCACTCTTCTCTTCCAACTGCAAGCTCAAATACTCCAACACCTTTTTCAGATTGTTGATAGCATCTCCGTTCGAAAGGCTATCAGCTGTCATCTGGTCAATCTCAGCCTTCTTTCTATCCAACATTTCCCGTAATGTCTTCAATTGTGAGAGCATCACATCACGAGGAGTTGAATCATCAAATTGAGTCAGCAAAGCCTCCTGCTGCTGAATAGAGTCAAGGCTCAATGCCACAGCATTAAGCATTTCAGTCATTTGTTCAACATCTCGCTGTTGCAAAGAGTCCAGTTCTTCCATATCAGCACCCGCGAAAGCCTGATAGAATTTGTCGCATGACACCAACGTCGTGAGCAGAACTCCCGCGAGAAGAATCTTGATCGTTTTCATTTCCAGATTATATTAGTCTTATATCTTCGTAAAAGCGTAAACGCATTGCAAATGTAGGCATTTTCTTCTTTTCCACAAAAGAAAACGGATAAAAAAACGAAAAAACCGTTTTCTTCGGCAGTTGTTTTGTTGGAAATCAAAAAAGAAGTACCTTTGCAAAAAGATTGGGAAACAATGAAGAAATTTATGACAATAATAGTGGCAGGAGCCTTGATGATGACTTCCTGCGACAACACCCAGAAGTTCCAAGTGGAAGGAACGATTGAAGGGGCAAAAGATTCAATGCTGTATTTCACTCAAAGCACGTTGGATGGCGTGCAGAAGTTGGATTCTGCGAAGCTGAAGGAAGACGGAGCGTTTGCATTCAAGGCGGTGGCTCCGACGGAAGCACCTGAGTTTTATGCCTTGCAGATTGGAGGGCACGTCATCAATTTCTCGGTGGACAGCACGGAGAACATCACCATCACCGCCAAGTTGCCGACGATGGAAAAGGAATACACGATTGAAGGCAATGAGAGCAGCAAGAAAATCAAGGAAATCAGTCGGATGCAACAGGAAGTGCAAGCACGGATTGTGGCGTTCGAGAAGAATCAGGATATGCTGCCGGGTGACCAGCGTGACAGTATTGAGAACATCCTGAAAAACTATAAGGAACGCATGAAGACGGACTTCATTTTTGCCGATCCGACATCGGCTGCAGCATACTATGCGGTGTGCCAAAGCATCACCGACTTAGGCGGCACCTTCATGCTGTTCAATCCCCTCACCGACCGCAACGACGTGAAGTGCTACGCCACAGTAGCAAATGCGTGGGATGCAACTTATCATGATGCTCCACGCACACAGCAAATCTGCAACATGGCCATCAAGGGAATGGACAACACTGCTTCCCCGCAGCAGAAGGTGTTGGATGTGGATGAAAGCAAAGTGTCAGAGATTGGCATCATTGACATCAACTTGCCCGACATCAACAGCAAGACACACAGCATTCGCGACCTGAAAGGCAAGGTGGTGCTCATTGACTTCACCATCTACGAAGCCAATGAATCGGCTGAACGTACCCGACAGATGCGTTCCCTCTATGAGAAGTATCATGCACAGGGTTTCGAGATTTACCAGATTTCCCTCGACGAGGACATCCACTTCTGGAAGTTCTCCTGCGAGAACCTCCCTTGGGTGTGTGTGCATGAAACGGATGGAGCCACCACCAACATCTACAACGTCAGCAACATCCCCACGTTCTTCCTTGTTAATCGACAAAACGAGATTGTCCTCCGCAGCGACTTCATGGAAGGCACCTTGGAGGACAATATTCAGAAACTTCTTTAAGGAGGAATTACACGAACTCTTCTCCTAAGTTGATTTGTGCATCGTTCACAAACTTGCGGATGTTCTTCTGGTCACCCTTCTTGCAGATGACCAGCACGTTGCCTTCTTCCACCACAACGTAGTCTTCCAATCCCTGCACCACTGCCACGTGTCCATCGGGCAACTTGATGATGCAGTCCTTGCAGTCGTAGAGGAGTGACTTCGAGTCGATGACCACATTGCCCATATCCGACTGAGGCAGGGCTTCGTGCACAGCTGCCCATGTACCAAGGTCTGCCCATCCGAAGTGGCAAAGCATCACATCCACATTGTCCGACTTCTCCAGCACACTCTGTTCCAAGCTCATATTCGGACATTTCGAGAAGAGCTCCATCAACTGGTCAGCGATATATTCACCTGCTTTATACTTCGCCATCACCCCTTCCACAATGATAGAGAATTCCTCGCTGGCACCCTTCAACGCATCCAGGAACGAATCGGCGCTCCACATGAAAAGACCCGTGTTCCACAAGAACTCACCACTCTCAAAAAATATCTTGGCAAAGTCGTTGGCAGGTTTCTCCGTAAAACTCCTCACCTTATAGATGTGGGAGTTTTCCTCCAGTTCTTCTGCCATCTGGATATAACCGTAAGACACCTCGGGACGACTGGGCTTGGCACCCATCGTCAGCTGCACTTCATTCTTCCCCACGAAATCCAAGCCTCTCAGCACGTCCTGCTGAAAAGCCTCATAGTCCGTGATGTTCTGGTCGGAGGGGCTGACGATGAACCTTCCATCTGGACAGCGACGCTTGATCTCCAACGCTGCCCACGTCACAGCAGGCACCGTGTTTCTACGCATCGGTTCCATCAGGATGTTATCATACTTCATTCCGGGTATTTGTTCCTTCACCAATTGACGATAGTTCTCGTTCGTCACGATGATGATGTTGTCCGTATCAATAAAGCCTGCAAATCGTTCATAGGTCATTTGGAGCAAAGTCTTTCCTGTCCCCAGCACATCAATGAATTGCTTTGGCTTCTTCTCACGACTCATTGGCCAAAGGCGAGATCCCAGTCCGCCTGCCAATATCACACAATAATTTCGTTTGTCCATATTCACCTTATCGTTTTAGTCGGTGTTTTTTAGGTTAGTTGATTTTGGTTTGCGAATATAGACATAATAATAAAGTCCACCAAATAAATCGGCAAAAAAGTGGAAAATGTAACATTATTTAGGAAATGAAAGACAAAAAAGGGGGACGTTTTCACGTCCCTCCCTCATTTCTTCTGCTGCGATGCACCCGAAGTGGCATCCACCGGCACTTGCTTCTTTTCAGCTGGTGCACCGTCGCTCACCACACTTGCCTCAAAGCCTCCTTTCTTCAGGGCGGCAAGGATTTTCTTCGAATCCGTCTTGGCGGTATCGTAGGTCACCATCACCTGTTTGGTGGCTGGGTCGCTCTCCACCTTCTTCACGCCAGCTGTCAAGCGCAATTGGTTCTTCACCTTTGTCAGGGCTTCCACCGTCTGCACCTCGGGGGTTGTCTTCACCACCAGCTGCTTCAGTTCTGCCGCCATCGTGGTGGCACAGCACATCAGCGCCGCCACCATCAAAGCCATTGTCTTTTTCATTTTCTTGCTATCATTAATTCATTAAACGTTTTTCTACCTTTTATATAATATTGCCAGAGGAGGGAGAACTCCACGCGTTCTGGCACTCGTTCGTTCTGACGAATCTGCTGAATGTGGCGACGGTCCTTTTCGAAATCTGGACGCATCTTGTGGAAGGCTCGCCGCGCCTTGAAGACAGCAGTGCAGTTCTTTGGGTCGCCCTTGAGGAGGAATTGGAAAGCTGCCAGATAGTCGAGGAAACAACGCACACGCATCACACTCTTCAGTTCCTGTTCAGGCAGGTTCTTGTAGAGCATCAGGAGATTGTTGCGGAAGTTGAGGAAAGTCTTGCGAGGATTGCCCTGATTGAGCGTTGCACCTCCCAGATGATACGCCTGACTTTGGGCAATGCAGACAATAGACTTGCCCATCGTACGGAGTCGCCAACAGAGGTCAATCTCTTCCATGTGGGCAAAGAAACGACCATCCAGTCCCCCACTCTCTCGCCAGTCGGAAGCACGAACCATCAAGGCGGCCCCCGTTCCCCATAACAGCGGCACTATCTCATCATACTGTCCCTCATCCTGCTCCACCGTATCCATCACACGACCTCGACAGAAGGGATAGCCATACTTGTCAAGGAAGCCACCAGCAGCACCAGCGTACTCAAAAGATTTGAGGTTGGAGGTTTGAGATTTGAGATTTGGACGCAGAGCGAGGAGTTTGGGTTGACAGGCGGCGCAGTCGGGATGTTCATCCATATACTGAATCATGGGCGCGTCCCAATCCTTTTGACGAATCTCCACATCAGAGTTGAGCAGGAGGTAATACTCATAGTCGGGCAATTGTACCAACGCTCGGTTGTAACCCTCCGCAAAACCGAAGTTCTGTTCCAACACCACTACGGGAACATCGGGGAACTCCCTCTGCAGCATCGTCACACTTCCATCCGTCGAAGCATTGTCCGCCACGATGACTTCACCCACACTGTTGGCAATAACCGTGGGCAAGTACTGGCGCATCATCTCCACGCCATTCCAGTTCAATATGACAATTGCGAGTTTCTTCATTTTCAATGTTCAACTTACGATCTCACCTATGAGTGCATCACCCTCTTTGTTAAATGCTCCGAGTTTCACCTGCACAATCTGGTTGTCCTTGTCGGGCATGTTGGGAACTTCCACACGAATATAGTTGTCGGTGAAGCCGTTCATGAAGGGTTTGCGAGGTGAGGAATGTTCGAGCAGCACGGGCCGTGTGGTGCCGATGAAGCGAGCGTAGAAGTCGTGGGTCTTCTGTGCCGACAGAGCAAGAACCCGTTGACTGCGTTCGTGTTTCTCCTGCGGGGTCACCACATGGGGAATCTCCAATGCCTTCGTGCCTGGACGTTCGGAATAGGAAAACACATGATATTGCGACACATCAATGCTCTCCATGAAGTCGTAGGCTTTCTGGAAGTATTCGGCAGTCTCGCCACGAGTGCCCACAATCACATCCACTCCAATAAAAGCATCGGGCATCACTTCACGAATCTTCTCCATCTTATGACGGAACAAGGCGGTGTCGTAACGACGGTGCATGAGTTTCAGCACCTCGTCGCATCCACTCTGAAGAGGCACGTGGAAATGCGGCATGAAGCGTTTGGAACCCGCACAAAACTCGATGATTTCATCCGTCAGAAGGTTAGGTTCGATACTGGAAATGCGATAACGCTCGATGCCCTCCACTTGGTCGAGTGCCTTCACCAAGTCGAAGAAGGTCTCGCCTGTGGAACGTCCGAAGTCACCGATGTTCACACCTGTAATGACTATTTCCTTGCCACCTTCCTGAGCCACTTGCTCGGCTTGTTTCACCAACGAGGCAATGCTTCCATTACGGCTCTTACCACGAGCAATCGGTATGGTGCAATAGGTACAATAATAGTTGCAACCATCCTGCACCTTGAGGAAATAGCGGGTTCTGTCCCCTCGGGAACAAGCTCCAAAGAAAGGCCAAGCCCCCTTCTGTTCTGCGAACATCTCTCCCTCGATGGGAAGAGAGCCAATTGGTGTGTTGGTCATTCCGTTGAGGATGGCAGGGATGATGTTGGCTTTTTGTTCGCTGCCCAAGACGAGGTCAACGCCTGGGGTCTCGCTGATTTCTTGGGGTTTCAATTGAGCATAACAACCCGTCACCATCACAAACGCACCTGGATGCTGCTTCACCAAACGGTGAATCGCCTGTCGGCATTTGTGGTCAGCCACCTCAGTCACGCTGCATGTGTTCACGATGCAAATATCCGCCACTTCGCCCCGCTGTGCCTTCGTCACTCCATAGCGCATGAGTTCCTGCGCCACCGTGCTCGTCTCAGCGAAGTTCAGTTTGCATCCCAGCGTGAAAAACGCCGCTTTCTTGCCCTGCAATATGCTCGAATCTATCATTTCTGGCTTGCTTTGTGTGCAAAGGTAAGGAAAAAATGTGTAACTTTGCATCACGAAACTACAATTTAATCATTTATCAATCAACAAAAACATGAAACACCTGTTATCAGCAATTCTTTTGTGCGCTATTTCACTCACAACCAGCGCACAGTTCGGACCAGCTCGTCCACAGCAAGACCTGCCAGGCAAGCCATCACTTTGGAACATTCGCGGAAGACAATATCCCCGCGTTTTACCCGACAATCGTGTCGTGTTCCGCATTCAGGCTCCCAATGCCCAGAAAGTGCAGATAGACCTCGGCAAACGCTACGATATGCAGAAGGGTGAGGATGGCGCATGGACTTGCACCACAGACCCACAGACCGAAGGTTTCCATTACTATTTCCTCTATATCGACGGTGTGCAAGTGGCAGACCCCAACAGCGAATCCTTCTATGGGTGCAGCATGATGTCGAGCGGTTTGGAAATTCCATACGATGCCACCAAGGCTGACCGTTTCGCCTTCAAGGATGTGCCTCATGGTGACGTGCATCGCAAGCGTTACTATTCTCATGTAGATAACGCTTGGAAGACCATGTATGTCTATACGCCACCCACTTACGATCAGGACAAGCGTGACTATCCCGTGCTCTATCTCCAGCATGGTGGTGGCGAGGACGAGCGTGGTTGGAACCAGCAGGGTCTCACCGACATCATCCTCGACAACCTCATCGCTGAGGGTAAGGCTGTGCCCATGATTATCGCCATGTTGGATGGTAACACCAGCGACTTCACCGCCGAACTCACCAAGGAGGGCATCCCCTTCGTGGAGAAGAATTTCCGTGCCAAGAAAGGAATGGAGAACCGCGGTTTGGCTGGTCTTTCGATGGGTGGTATCCACACGCTCAATACCCTCATCGCTCAGCCTGACCTTGTCAGCTATGTGGGCGTGTTCAGCTCTGGCTGGTTCAAGAACAATGGCGGTCCTGGCATGGGTGGCAGCAACGACCAGAACTACTCCGTGCTGAAGGAGAAGAAGGACATCTACAACAAGAACATCAAGAAGTTCTGGTTCTCAATGGGTGGTCAGGAAGACATTGCCTATGAGAACTGCAAGGAGATGCGTCGCCGTCTCGATGAGATTGGCATCAAGTACGAATACTATGAGTACCCTGGTGGTCACACATGGCCTGTATGGCGTGAAAGCATCTACCAGTTTGCCCAGATGATTTTCAAATAAAGAATTCACATATATCTTATAAGCAAATGAGTTTCATGATTGCATTGGCGGTGGCTGTGTTGCCCGCCATCCTATTATTGGTTTACATCTTCAAGAAAGATGCGAAACCCGAACCGAAGGGACAGATTTGGAAAGCGATTCTGCTGGGTGCTGCCACAGTCATCCCGATTGTGTTTATCGAGAATATCATTAGTGTCATTCTCTTCGGAGAGGGCGGAGAGGCAACATCCTTCTTCGGACATTGTGCGGACGCCTTCTTTGTTGCAGCCCTTCCAGAAGAGGGTTTCAAGCTGTTGGCTTTGTGGCTCGTGTTGAGAAAGAATCCATATTTCGACGAGCATTTCGACGGCATCGTGTATTCGGTGTGCGTGGGCTTGGGATTTGCCACCATCGAGAACATCTTCTATGTGGTGGGCGACGGTAACTGGGCTTCTGTAGGTATTGCCAGAGCTATCTTCTCCGTGCCAGGACACTATGCCTTTGCAGTGCTGATGGGTTACTACTACGCTCAACACCACTTCGTGAAGCGTTCGTTCCTGAATGGCATCAACATCTTGGCAGTGCCTGTGATTGCCCACGGCGTTTACGACGCCATCGTGATGAACATCGGCATCAGCGAATATCTCGTCCTGCCCATCTTGGCATTGCTCATCTTCTTCTGCGTGAAGATGCACAAGGTGTGCAAGAAGAAAATCACGGCACAATTGGAGCTTGACAAGTCGGGAAATTTGGAGGCATAAAAATAAATGTGCTGAATTGCATAATAAACTCTTTTTCGGTTCGTTATTGTTAGTAGAAAGAGAAAAACGTAAAAGCAAATGCCTATGAACGATTCTACTCCATCTGACAAAACATCCAAAATGGCCGAATTGAAAAAATTGGTGAGTCCCTCGAAGGACACGCTGTTTTTCCTGCAATTGTTTGCAAGAGTTTATGAGCCCAAGATAATGATGGGCGTGGCATAAATGAGTTAACGCTTTTTGGACACAAGTAAGGTACTTTCTGCTCTCGCCTCCTCGGATGAGGTGAGAGAACTTGCCAAGCGCATCAGAAATGGCAAGGTGAAACAAATGAGGGCTGACGGACTTTGTGGTTCGTCGGCTGCTCTGTTGTTGGCAGCCATCGCCAGCGGAAAGGGAAACTACCCGAATATGCTGGTGGTGATGAACGACATGGACGATGCGGGCTATATGTACCACGACCTCATCCAGATGATGGGCGACGAACGAGTATTGTTCTTCCCGTCATCATACAAGCGAGCCATCAAATACAATCAGAAGGATGCAGGAAACGAGATTCTAAGGACAAAGACGCTCTCCCTGACCCTTCCCCATCATGAGGAGGGCGACCATCCTGACAGAGAAGGTTTTCTGATTGTCACGTATCCCGATGCTTTGGCGGAACAAGTGATATCGAAGCAGGACTTGGATGAGCGCACATTGGCGGTGAAGGTGGGCGATGAGTTCGACATCAGCCAGTTGGAGGAGAAGATTTTCGAATTGGGTTTCCAACGAGTAGATTATGTCTATGAGCCTGGACAATTCGCTGTGAGAGGAAGTATCGTGGATGTGTATTCGTACTCTTCCGATATGCCTTACCGAATTGACTTCTTCGGCGATGAGGTGGACAGCATTCGTTCGTTCGATGTGCAGAACCAGTTGAGTCAGGGCAAGGTGGAGATGATGACGATTGTAAGCCCCCCGACCCCCGAAGGGGGGCTTATCTCCTTCCTGGAGTTCTTGCCCAAGGACACGCTCATCGTGACACAGAGTCTTGTCTATATTTGTGACAAGATTGCACAGATTCACGAGGAAGGTTTCTCGAATCAGGCGAAGACCGAGGCAGACACGAATGCAGAGACATTAGCCGCCCTGTTCATCATCGACGAAGAGACCTTCAAGAAACAAATCGTGGAGTTCCGACATCTGGAATTGAAACAGGGAAGCACTACCGACGAAAAGAGTATCCATTTCCATATAGAGCCTCAACCCCTCTTCCACAAGAACTTTGATTTGGTCAGTCAGGAGTTTCATCGTTTGATGGATGATGGCTACAAGATGTGCATCTTTTCCGACAGTGAAAAGCAGATTGCCCGCTTGCAGAACATCTTTGAGGAACAATCAAAAATGGAGGCGGATGCCATCCATTTCAATCCAGTCAATAAGGCTATTCACGAAGGGTTCATCGACCATTCGCTGAAGATTTGCTTCTTCACCGATCATCAAATCTTTGACCGTTTCCACAAGTACAACCTGAAGAGCGACAAGGCTCGTCGGGGTAAGGTGGCACTGACACTGAAAGAGATTCAGCAGTTCGAGATTGGCGATTATGTGGTGCATATCGACCACGGTGTGGGACGTTTCGGAGGTCTGGTACGAGTGCCACAGGGCAATGTGATGCAGGAGATGATCAAAATCACCTACCAGCACGAGGACACGGTCTATGTGTCCATTCATGCCCTGCACAAGATATCCAAATACAAAGGCAAGGAGGGTGAGCCGCCACGACTGAACAAGATAGGTGGTGGAGCATGGGAACGCATGAAGGAACGGGTGAAGACGAAGGTGAAGGACATTGCCCGCGACCTCATCCAGCTCTATGCCGCCCGACTGAAGGAGAAGGGATTTGCCTACTCGAAGGACAGCTATATGCAACATGAGTTGGAGGCAAGTTTCGTGTATGAGGACACGCCCGACCAGTTGAAAGCCACACAAGATGTGAAGGCAGACATGGAGAAGGCTCGTCCGATGGACCGACTCGTCTGCGGCGATGTGGGCTTCGGCAAGACCGAGGTGGCAATCCGTGCGGCATTCAAGGCGGCGACCGACGGCAAGCAAGTGGCGGTGATGGTGCCGACCACCGTGCTGGCTTATCAGCATTTCCAGACCTTCTCCTCCCGATTGAAAGAGTTTCCTGTCAGGGTGGAATACCTCACGAGAGCCAGAACCCCGAAAGACACGAAGGAGGTGCTGGACGACCTCAAGGCGGGAAAAGTCGATATCATCATCGGCACGCACAAACTGATTGGCAAGCAAGTGCAGTTCAAAGACCTCGGACTCCTCATCATCGACGAGGAGCAGAAGTTTGGCGTATCGACCAAGGAGAAACTGCGTGCCATGAAAGTGAATGTCGACACCCTCACGTTGACGGCGACCCCCATTCCGCGCACCTTGCAGTTCTCGCTGATGGGCGCCAGAGACCTCTCCATCATCCAGACACCACCACCCAACCGCTACCCCATCCAGACGGAGATTCACACCTTCTCACCTGAAATCTTCGCTGAGGCCATCAACTTCGAGATGAGCCGCAACGGTCAGGTGTTCATCGTGAACAACAAAATCAGCAACCTCCACGAACTGGAGGAGATGATTCATAAATATGTGCCAGATGCCAGGGTGTGTGTCGGTCATGGGCAGATGAATCCGCAGGAGTTGGAGAAAATCATCCTCGACTTCATGAACTATGACTACGACGTGATGCTCTCCACCACCATCGTGGAGAACGGCATCGACGTGCCCAACGCCAACACCATCATCATCAACAGCGCACAGAACTACGGACTGTCCGACATCCACCAGATGCGTGGACGAGTGGGTCGCAGCAACCGCAAGGCATTCTGCTACCTCATCGCTCCCCCACTCGCTGCCCTGAACGATGTGACCCGTCGCCGTCTGCAAGCCGTGGAGAACTTCAGCGACCTCGGCAGTGGCATCCACATCGCCATGCAGGACCTCGACATTCGTGGTGCGGGCAATATGCTCGGCGCCGAACAGAGCGGTTTCATCACCGACCTCGGCTACGAAACCTACCAGAAGATTCTCAACGAGGCAGTCGCTGAGTTGAAGGAGAACGAATTCACGGAACTCTTTGCCGACGACAAGGACGAGGAGGGACGAATCAGCGGCGAGAAATTCGTGACTGAGACGATGGTGGAGAGCGACATTCCCGCCTTCTTCCCTGAGGAATACGTGCCCAGCAGTCCTGAGCGCATGAGCCTCTATCGGGACCTCGACAACCTCACCTCGCCCCAGCAGTTGGAAGACTACCAGAAACATCTCATCGACCGTTTCGGACCCATCCCAGCCGTTGGCGAGGAGTTGCTCAACGTCATGCCCATCAAGTGGACCTGCCAGCGTCTCGGCTTTGAGAAAATCGTGCTCAAGATGGGTCGCATGATTCTCTACTTCGCTACCGACGACGCCTACTTCCAGAGCCGCGCCTTCGAGAAAGTCCTCACCTACATCGCCTCCCACGGCAGAGGCTGCACCTTCCGCGACGGCGAACGGAAATCCCTCCTCATCAAGGGCGTTTCCACCATGGAGGGAGCGCTTTACATTCTCCAGAGCATGGAGAATCCCAAGCAATGAAACCAACAGAAATAACAAGCTGAACAAATAACATCGAACCAGACAGCCCTCATCCCCCAAACGGCATTCAGTCAGTGATGAGCGGCTGACAAAATAGCTCTCACCCCCTACAAGGGTGGGAGTTTCTTTTTTTTCATATATAATCAGACGACTCATGCGTGGTTGAATGGGAGGAGATGTGACATGAATAAGAAAAAAATCCGTGCAGGGGCGGGATATTTCCTGGTTTTTGTCGTATAACAAGTAGAAACGAAGAAAAGTTCATTGATAGTGAAGACAGACAAACAGATAGTGGATGCCGTGAGGAGTGACCAACGCAAGGGGC
>CACXKA010000034.1 GCA_902768125.1 uncultured Bacteroidales bacterium
TGAGAGTGCTGCTGCAACCTTGCCTCCATAGAGCTGTGATACAGGCACAATGTCAGCGATACAATAAACCTGAAACTCATCCTGGGCCTTTTCGCATAATGGAAGATGCATTAACTCACCACCTACGATACCTCGTTTTGTTTGGTTAACCTCAACCTTGACTTGTTTGCCTCGATATTCGCATAGCAATTTACAAGTATCATAGTTCGGAATGATGTGCATACCAGGGAATGCTTTACGTGCTTTCTCGCTAATCGATTTCAGATGAAAGTTAATGTCATCAATACTTTTCTTACGGTCAGCTAAGGGAATATAAGTGAGATCAATGTCCACAGAATACCTAGGCAGATTCCTTAGGAAAAGATTGATTGCCGTTCCTCCGTGTACAGCAAAAACCTTTTCTTCCATAACCAAAGGTAAAAGACGCAACAGAAGGTCAACCTTCTGAGCATAAACGCTTGATTGTATATCTTGTTTATTCATATTCTGCTAATTCTCTTGGAATTGTGATTTTGTATTTTGAGACATAGACACCACCTTTGCACAATTGTATTTTAGAAGTGCCAAGGTTTATTCGGCCAACATCAATAGCTTGATACCAAGGATAATTAGCCTTTTCTGCCATATATAAAAACATTCTTTTGACAGTCATGTTATTAGTTGTTTCAAGCAATTGTTGAACTTTGGCTGGGCGAAGTGCCGTTAATTGCTCCATGATGTAATATAAATCCATGAAGCTATATCTATTTGGGGCCAATAGAAGACATTCCATGAAAGCAAGTTCAGGTGAAGATGCTTGTACGGTATAATTATTTTGCTTTATTGCTTGTTTCTGGATTAGGCCGAAAGCCGATGTCGTAAAAAACTCTATTGTCATATCAAACAAATCACTTTTTGCCCATTGAGGTGTTCTTGGCTCATTGCTAGCAACCATAAGTTGGGGTTTCCCAATTGGTACAAAATGGTAATAACCAGAAAGCTCAAGAGCAGAGTGGGCTGCTACACGATACTGTTTACCAGTTTGCTCCTGGCAACTTGCTAAAGCTGCCAATGCTGATAGAGAATCTCCACTACGATACATCACCCCTTTAGACAAGGATGTCAGCCAGCCAGATTTACGGTACTGCTTCATCAACTGATCAGAATACCCCTGCTTCTTTAGTCCCTCGGAAAATAGTATTCCTCCAGGGAGTATATTCATTAGTAATGAGTTGATTTTGCTCTTCGTTTCTATAGCCATATTTTATAATACGTTGAATATTTCAACCGCAAAGATATATTATTTCTTTGATAAAACCAAATGTTTGGTTAAAAAGTATGCGTTTTTCTATAGTTTTACTTTAGTTCTTAGCAAAATTCGTTTTAGTTTGAAGAAAAGAATTACCCTTGGGGTTTAGGTTTAGTTTACACCACTATATATA
Source organism: uncultured Bacteroidales bacterium (assembly GCA_902768125.1). GTDB lineage: Bacteria > Bacteroidota > Bacteroidia > Bacteroidales > Bacteroidaceae > Minthosoma. Next base: position 1,422 of record CACXKA010000034.1, read on the forward strand.
TAAAGAGGGTTAAACTAAACCTATTTACCCACGCAGAAATGGCTAAAGATATTGTTGAGGGTTTCTTGGGGGGTGATTTGACCTCCTGTGATGTCGGCAAGGGCATCGAGAGTGAGGCGGAGGTCTTCGGAAAGGAGGTCTCCGCTTAATTGTTGTTGGAGACCGTCGATGACACGAGCAAGGGAATCATGGGCACGAAGGAGGGCTTCGTGGTGACGGGCATTGGTGATGATGATGTCGGTGTCGGCAGCTTGGGGCGCAGCGGCAAGGAGTTGGGTGCGGAGTTCATCCAGTCCGACTCCATATTTGGCTTGGAATGCCTCTGTCTTGTTCTCAATGCGGATAACGGTCTGACCTTCACGGATGGGAAGGTCGGGATAAGGCACACCGGGTTCGGTCATCATCAGGATGATGGTGGCACGTTGGGCTGCAGTGAGGGAACGGTCAATGCCCAGCCGTTCGATGCGGTCATCGGTGTGTCGGATGCCAGCCGTATCGATGAATCGGAAAGTGATGCCGCCCAATTGGATGGTGTCTTCGATGGCATCGCGAGTAGTGCCCTGAATATCGCTGACAATGGCACGTTCCTCACCTACAAGGGCATTGAGGAGTGTAGATTTGCCTACGTTAGGTGCTCCGACGATAGCAACAGGAATGCCGTTCCTGAGGGCATTGCCAGCTTGGAATGTCTTGGCAAGATGAGTGATGCGGGCATCTATTTTCTGGGCAAGTTGCAAGAGTTCGGTGCGGTCGGCAAATTCGAGGTCTTCGTGGTCGGAGAAGTCCAGTTCCAGTTCGAGAAGCGACGTGAGTTTGAGGAGTTGGTCACGAAGTTGTGCCAGTTCCGAGGAGAAATGACCACGGAGTTGGGAAAGTGCGATGTCATGGGTTACCTTGTTGGAGGAAGCAATGAGGTCGGCAACGGCCTCGGCTTGGCTGAGGTCGAGCTTGCCGTTGAGGTAGGCACGTTGGGTGAACTCTCCTGGATGAGCCATTCGGGCACCGTTCTGCACCAGCAACTCCAACACCTTATTTAATATATAGCGGGAACCATGACAGGAAATCTCTGCGGAATCTTCACCTGTATAACTGTGGGGCGCACGGAAAACGGAGACGAGCACTTCGTCAATGAGGTTTGAGGTTTGGTCGGTGATGTGACCGTAATGGATGCTGTTGGGCTTGGCGTTGGTCAAGTCCTTGGTAAAGATGCGGGAGAGTATCTCCAGAGATTGGTCTCCTGAGACACGGATAATTCCTAATGCACCTCCTGTAGCAGTGGCTATTGCACAAATCGTTTGATTTGAGGTTTGAGGTTTGAGGTTTGAGGTTTGGGTGATGCTCATGGTTTTGTTGCTTTGACAATTTTTGTTAGTACTCCCATGATGATGTTCCAATCATTGTACAATGAGGTATATTGTTCTTCGTCGAGATAGTCGGTTTTGTGTAACAAGTCTATCCAGAATCCTGATTCAGTCGCTTCTTTAAGAGCTATATTCATCTTGTTGGAAAAGTCTGCCCTACTCTGCGCATTTTTCCCTTCAAACGTGTTCGCACCAATACTTGTACCAGAACGGAATAGTTGTTTGGACATGATATATTCATGCTTGGTTTCCGTCAAGTACTTATATAAATTGACAATTCGAATAGCAAAGCTACTCGTTATCTCGTATACATTATTCTCTACCGTCTCCATAAACCTCAAACCTCAAACCTCAAACCTCAAATCCTACTAATCACTTTCTCAATGAGTGTGTGGATGGTGTTCTTGTAGTTTGTGTTCATCTCGGTGGTGTAGCGGTTGGCGATGACCATGCAACAGGTCATGGCATGGTGTCCGAGGAGGGAGGAAAGACCTGCCAGGGCAGAGGATTCCATCTCGAAGTTGCAGATTTTCATACCGTCATACTCAAACGCTTCCACATTTTTGTTCTGGTCGGGGTCTTGAATCTGCAAACGGATTTGGCGACCTTGCGGACCATAGAAACCACCACAGGCGATGGTATATCCACGCACCATGTCGTCTTGGGCAATCCGTTCAATGAGTTCCGGATTGGCAATTGCCACGTAAGGAGAACCCTTGAGCGGCGACCAATCCATGTGCTGCTTGAATGCCTCTTCCAACTGGAGGTCACAGACGTCGTTTCTTCCTGCATAGTAGTTGAGGAGCCCGTCAAAACCGATGCTCTTCACCGAGGCAATGAACGAACCTGTAGGGGTGAAAGGTTGCAATCCGCCACAAGTGCCAATGCGCACGATGGTCAGAGTGCGGTGTTCATCCTTTTCTGTGCGTGTGGTAAAATCGATGTTCGCAAGGGCATCCAGTTCGGTCATCACAATGTCGATGTTGTCGCATCCGATGCCAGTGGAGAGAACCGTGATGCGTTTCCCATGATACATGCCCGTGATGCTGTGAAACTCACGACTGGACACCTCACATTCCTGTTCGTCGAAATGTGCAGCCACAGTAGCCACTCTGCCAGGATCACCCACAAGGATGACGCGGTCGGCCAATTGTTCGGGACGCAGGTGAAGATGAAACGCAGAGCCATCTTCGTTGATAATGAGTTCGGAGGGAGGAAACACTTTCTTCGCCATATCTGTTGAATCGTTGAATGAATTACTCCACAAAGTTAGGGAAAAAAGAAATACCATCAAAATATTCATCATGATTTTTTTCGAGGGGATGGGGATATATAACAATATAATATTTCTTCTACAATACTTGTTCGTAGAAATATTATCCGTTCTTTCTTGTTTTGCTTGGACATATTTTCCATACCCCGTAACTTTGCACCAGATTTCAAAAACAAAGCAAATTATTAACAAACAAAAACTCATACAACTATGGCAAAAAAACTTCACATCGAGACATTGGCACTTCATGTAGGACAGGAGACTCCAGATCCAGCAACCGACTCACGCGCAGTGCCTATCTATCAGACCACTTCTTACGTGTTCCACAACTCACAGCATGCAGCCGACCGTTTCGGTCTTCGCGATGCAGGTAACATCTATGGCCGTCTGACCAACACGACACAGAGCGTGTTCGAAGAGCGTGTCGCTGCCCTCGAAGGTGGTGTGGCTGGTTTGGCAGTCGCTTCAGGTGCCGCAGCCATCACTTACGCGCTTCAGAACATTGCCCAGAATGGTGACCACATCGTAGCAGCCGACAACCTCTATGGTGGTTCCTACAACCTGATCACCCACACACTTTCTACGCAGGGTGTCACAAACACAATTATCAACGTGAACGACCTTCAGGCGCTGGAGGCTGCCATCCAACCCAACACCAAAGCGGTGTATGTGGAGACCTTCGGCAATCCTAACAGCGACGTGACCAACTTGGATGCCATCGCTGAGATTGCCCACAAGCACCACGTGGCTGTGATTGTCGACAACACCTTCGCTCCCATCATCTTCAAGCCTATCGAGCATGGTGCCGACATCGTGGTTCACTCAGCCACCAAGTTCATCGGTGGTCACGGTTCATCCCTCGGTGGTGTCATCGTGGATGCAGGCACATTCGACTGGAAAGCCAATGCCGACAAGTACCCAACCATTGCCAAGCCAGACCCATCCTATCATGGTGCAGTCTTTGCTGACGTGGCAGGTCCAGCAGCATTCGTCACTCGCATTCGTGCCGTCATCCTTCGCGATACAGGTGCCACCATCTCTCCCTTCAACGCATGGATTCTCCTGCAGGGCGTGGAGTCACTCCCACTCCGCATCGAGCGTCACTCTTACAACGCGCAGAAGGTGGTGGAATACCTCAACCAGCATCCAAAGGTGAAGAGCGTGAGCCATCCTCTCCTCCCCTCTCATCCCGATCACGACCTCTACAAGAAATACTTCCCCAATGGTGGCGGCAGCATCTTCACCTTCGAGATCGAGGGCACACAGGAGGACGCCTGGAAGTTCATCGACTCTCTCCAGATATTCTCACTCCTCGCCAATGTGGCTGATGTGAAGTCGCTGGTCATCCATCCTTACACCACCACGCACTCACAGCTCTCTCCTGAGGAACTCGCTGAGCAGCACATCACGCCTACCACCATCCGTCTTTCTATCGGTGTGGAGCACATCGACGACATCATCGCCGACCTCGACCAAGCATTTGCACAAATCTCATAACCAGCCCATGCGCTGGGGACTGCCTCCATTCGGAGTGTTGTCCTACAAAGAGGGTATAAAAAGGGCTGGCGACATACCACAAACATGGTATTTTGCCACCCTTTTTCACCTAAAAGCTTTACATATATATAGAATATTCGTACCTTTGCATCAGAAAACAAAACAAACAAAAAACTTCATAACTATGGCTAAAATTGCAAAACAGCTCACCGAACTCGTGGGCAACACCCCACTCCTTCAGCTCAATTCCTATTCCAAGAAGGAGAACCTGAACACCAACATCATCGCCAAGCTCGAGTACTTCAACCCAGCAGGCTCAGTGAAAGACCGTATCGCCCTCGCCATGATTGAGGATGCCGAGAAGCGTGGCGTCATCAAGCCAGGTGCCACCATCATCGAACCCACCTCAGGCAACACCGGCGTAGGTCTCGCCTTCGTTAGTGCCGTGAAAGGCTACAAGCTCATCCTCACGATGCCAGAGACGATGTCCATTGAGCGTCGCAACCTCGTCAAGGCATACGGCGCCACCGTTGTGCTCACCCCAGGTTCGGCAGGCATGAAGGGAGCCATAGCCAAGGCAGAGGAACTTCGCGATGCCACTCCAGGCTCCATCATCCTCCAGCAGTTCGAGAACCCCGCCAACCCTGCCACCCACTATGCCACCACAGCAGAGGAAATCTGGCGCGACACCGACGGCAAGATTGACATCTTCGTGGCAGGCGTCGGCACAGGCGGCACCGTGAGCGGTATCGGCAAACGACTCAAGGAACTCAACCCCAACATCAAGATTGTGGCAGTCGAGCCAGAAACATCAGCCGTGCTTAGCGGCGAGGCTCCTGGTGCTCACAAGATTCAGGGCATCGGTGCAGGCTTCATCCCCAAGACCTTCGACCGTAACGCAGTCGATGAAATCTTCAAGGCACCCAACGACGCAGCCATCCTCACCAGCCGCAAGATTGCCGCTTCCGAAGGACTCCTCGTCGGCATCTCTTCTGGCGCATCAGCTTATGCAGCCACTCAGATAGCCAAAGACCCAGCCAACAAGGACAAGGTCATCGTGGCACTCCTGCCCGACACCGGCGAACGCTACCTCTCCACTGTCCTCTACGACTTCGAGAACTATCCACTCTGATATATTTACAAAGATTTTTCTTTACATCGCCACTAGTGGCAAAAGAAACGAATGAGCCGTGCATGACTCATTCGTTTCTTTCGTTTAATTTGCCCTTACCCCTCCAACTCCCCTAATCTTCAAAATCTGATGTAACATCTATCACTTTTCCACACTTTATCCGCTGTCATTCCGTAGAAAACACGTAATTTTGCTTCCGAAAAGCGAAGATTGGCTGCACCTTGGCATAAAAGCAAGCTTTTCTGCTCTCGGTTTGCACAATCGTTGCCCCCGAAATGTTAAAAATGCGGCTTTCATGAAAAATAGTTGCTCATATATTATAGATTCCTCGAAAAAATGGGAATATATTAGTAGAAAGCAGTAAGATGGAGCGACAAATGGGAAATCGGCAGACAGTCACAGCAGAAGAAGATGCACGGCTGGTTAAGAGCATTTTGGACGGAAACAGAGTGAGTTTTCGTATGCTCATCAATCGCCATGCTGCAACTGTGCGGATGTTTGTGGCGCGTTTTATTCCAATGCTTGAAGATGAAGAGGAAGTGACACAGGATGTGTTCATGAAGGCATACGAAAGTCTGCAACGTTTTGACACAGAAAAGGCGAATTTTAAGACTTGGCTGTTGCGCATAGCTTACCACGCTGTCCTGAAACATCTTCGGAATGAATCACGTCTTGAATTGGTGGAACTGGAAGGATTAAGACTTGAAACCATTTCCGATGAGGCAACAGATGCCGTGTTGGGAGATACTACCTCCCATCGCCTTACATTACTCAAACAAGCTGTGAGTCAACTCGCTCCCGATGACCAGATGCTTATCAGCCTCTACTATTATGACGGGCATCCCCTTAAAGAGATTGCCTATATTGTCGACCGAACTGATAGTTACCTCAGCTCACGCTTTCAGTGGCTCAGAAAGAAGATTTATCAAACCGTCATCAAACTCGAAAGAAATGAAAAAGACTGAAACCTATCACGATGAAGCGCTGCGCATCATCATGCGCCAACAAGCAGAGGAAACCCGAAAGATGGAGTTTCCTGAGGACTTGGCTGACCAATTGATGCAACGCATCGAGCAGAAAGAAGCCCTAAAGCGTACAGCTCTGCAACGCAAACGCAGATGGCTCGCTGTGGGCATTGCAGCAGCTTTGGCACTCTTGGTGGGTGTTGCCCTCCATGTGTTCGATCAGGACGTTGAAAAACCTCAGCCGCAAGTGGCGAAAAAGGTGGAGATCAAGAACGACTCCATCCCTGAGAAGGAGACGGAAGAGGTGACAAAAGATTCTGCCAATGTCATAAAGGAAATCGAACGACTTCAATATGAGATGCCTCGATTGCCTGTGGCGCAAACGACTATGGCCAAAGATTCTATGATAGAAATAACAGATGAGCCTCCGATGGCAGACGTCATGCTGGCAGAGAATGAAGAAGACAGCATCAGCCATCCTCATTATGTCAGGAATTGGGAGGTTTACATCCAGCAGATGGAGGCACAGATGCAAGCGCATATTGAGGCAGTGGACAGAGAATACAACGAAATGATGACCTATTATAAAGATTATTAACCCATCACTGATAAAAAGAACGCGTATGAAGAAGATTTTGGTATGCATCATCGGATGGTTGAGCGCCCTATCGATGGCTGCACAGTTTAATTTTTTCGATTATAAAGACACGCTCAATTTAATTGGATATGGGAAAAGAGGGTTTTCTCAATTGGAGATAGATTATGGTGTCTATCTAGAGGATTTTGCCGGATGTATTATTGAGCACAATTTTTATGATGATGTCCCCAAAGAAAGAATACAGGCCATCAAAAATATTTTCATGGAAGGAATGACGAAAAGCAAGAAAGCCTTTCACTGTGAGATTCATCAGGATGGTAAAGATTCTATTAGTATAACTATTTCCGACTCCGTGTGGATAGCCAAAGAGGACAATTATAAGGTGATGGGCATGAATATGGAAGGGCTTTGCCATCTCTATGCTGACTTCCAACATCAATATGATAAGTGGGGAAAGTGCACAAGTGTGTTACTCGCTTGTAATCAGGAAAAAGCATCGTTTGAGCACGTAAAGGAGAGTTCCCTACGAATGGATAAGACATTAACAACAATCCTGAAAGAACACCCACACAAAATCCATCATGTGGTGTTCGAACCCCGATCCGAAAAAAATGGCTTCATTTGGGATGTTCCCAATCCGTTTGTGAAGACTGACACAAAAGCTGTCATCTATCAAATTGAGAATCAAGAAATCATTGAAAACCTCTACCAACAGCTGCTTGCCACTGCCTACACACATCTTGATTACCAAGAGAGATTCGCATTGCAGATATTTGCCAATTACAGCCAGCGTGGTCATATTGTGTTCAGCGTCCAGCGTCCCCAAAAGCCAGGCTACATCACCTGGGCGATATGTCTGGACAGGCGGAAACTTTCCATTCTTCGTGCAGAGGGCGATGAGGGCATCAACATTGATGACCTCTGGTTTCACGATGAAGTGATTCAAGCCCATTCAACCGACAAACTGAAATCCTCCAAATAATGTATCCCTATCGTATGAAAAAGTATATTCTCCTCTTTATCATCCTGTGTGCGACCTTGACGGCACATGCACAGTACAGTCTTCTGGAGCGGTCAGAAGAACTGAAATCCATCATGAAAGAATCCCAAGCAGGTTCCTACGAACTGATGATTGACTATGGATGCATAGCCCGAATCCCATATTGGAAAATGGAAATCAACCTCCTTCCACCTCACTCTGATGAGAAGATTCAGGAATTGAAGACACTCTTCTACGACAAGATGGAACACAGTGAGAAGTCTTACCATCATGAAATCCATAATGAGAGAGGAGACGAGTGTGTCGTACAAATCGATTCTCACTGCAACATCCAATCGGAAGAAAGATATGAGATGATGGGATGTTCTGTCAGCGGTAAATGTTGGACACACGAAGGACTGACTGCCCAGAGATTTCCGGACACAGAGAATTATATCATCAAGTGCGACATGTCTTTCGCTCAACAGGACACCATCATAAAGAAGGGCGACCCTAAAACACTCAGAAAGATAGACAAGGCACTGAGCCGAATCGTGAAGAGGGGGAAACACAAAAGTTACAAAGTGGTCAACGATGTTCCCAAGAATTACGAAATGACACTCATTCTATTGAAGCCGGATTTGCTTAAAAATACAGAAGGCATCATCTATGAGTATGAAACGGTGGACACTTTGCTTTTTCAGCAGTTTGAGGAAACCATTTATCAGCATCTCTACACAGGAGGATGGTTCTATCTCAGGCATAATAAGCCAATCATCAACCCAAGCGTAAGTCAACGGCACGGAATAGAACAAATAGATTTTGTGCTGGGGCATCCCACGGAGCCCGGATATATCATCTGGTCCATCAGCACGCGCGAAGAGAAATTACGTGTGCTTCGTGCCACAGGGAAAGAAAATGGCATTGTCCCAGCTTGGTAAAGGATTCATTTCTTGGTTATATGGTCACAATACGCTATCTTTGCTCCCGAAATGTTAAAAATGCAACTATAATGTAAAAAAAGTTGCCGCAATGTTATACATTTTTTGAAAAAGGGGAATATAGGAGTAGAAGATTATCATAAAAAAACAACTAACTCATGCATCGATTGCTCCACATATTATTCTTGATGCTCTTTACTTTGTCCATGCATGCACAAAGTGAGGAGACAACGCGCATCTTGTCGTACATCCAGAAAGCGATGAACTTCAACAAGGTGGTGCCTCAGGAGAAGGTGTACCTGCACTTTGACAATATGGGATACTTCGAGAATGAAACCCTGTGGTTCAAGGCTTATGTGACAAGGACGGACAATGGGCATTTGTCTGATTTGAGCAAGGTGCTGTATGTGGAGTTGCTGAACCCGACGGGCGATGTGCTGCAGACCTTGAAATATCCTATCGACTCTTTGGGTATGTCGCATGGAGAGATGAAGCTGGACACGATTCTGGGTTCAGGTCTTTATGAAGTGAGGGCTTACACTCGCTACATGACCAACTGGGGCACGAACGCTGTGTTCTCACGCGTCATCCCCATCTTCAAGAAACCAGCCAAGGAGGGTGATTATTCTGACCTGACGATTGCGACTATCCCTTATCACGAAAGGATTCCCAACCGGAGGAACCCCCTTGACACCCTTTATGTCCATGCTGTGGCAGAAGAAATCTACACGGATCGTCTCGCCAAGACCATCAGCGTGCAGTTCTATCCAGAGGGAGGAGACCTTGTCGTGGGGAAAAAGTGTCGTGTGGCAATGTTGGCAGTGGATGACAACGGACATCCTTACGAGGGTGAGGGCTTCGTGATGAACGTTTCTGGCGACGTGCTTACTTCCGTCAAGACCGACACGTTGGGCAGAGGACTCTTCGAGGTGGTGCCAGATACAGGAAAACTGACTTTCCAGATGCGGAACCTTCAGAAGAAGGAGAAGCGTCAGGTGCAGTTCTTCACCCTGCCTAAGGCGAAGGAGGAGGGATGCATCCTTCATGTAGACGCAGTAAGCGAAAGGATGCTTGCCACCCTTCAATGCACAGACGGAATGTGTGGCAACCAACTGGGTTATGTCC
>CACXKA010000035.1 GCA_902768125.1 uncultured Bacteroidales bacterium
CCTTTATCGTGTATTTTGACATCATTGCATCAAAAAACTTGCAAAAGTCATCTGCCATACAGAAAATTTCAGTAACTTTGTCCTCGGTAAACATTAGCGGTACGTTTTAGTTGACATTTGTTGTTTGGTCACTACAAAGTTGCTAAAAATATCGCTAATTTTCTAATTTCTAGATAATTATTTTGTATCTATTTTCATCGAACTCACGTTAATATAATTTGAAACTTTGAATTTAAAATTTGAAAGTTGCAAATTTATTTTTGAAAGTTTCAAATTGTTTTTTGCAACTTTCAAATTATAACGCGATACGGCAACACTGCAAATTGGAATACGGCAACGTTATAAAATGGAAAACGGCAAGACAAAAAAATGGGTGTGGAAGCCATCTTCTTGAGGATGCGAAACCCGCTTCTTGGAGGGTCATACATATTATATAAATATGGGCATAAGTGAAAAAAGTTGGGGAAATATTTGGAAGTTTCACATTTTTTATATTATCTTTGCCCCCGAGAACTTGCCAAAGGTGGCTTTTCGGAGTTGCAAATGGCAGGTGCAGCCCTCGGGGTGTGCCTAATACTCAAAAAACATAAGAATAGAATATAAATATTAACCTAAATTGTAAGAAATATCAAAAACATGAAAGAAACGGTTTATAAAAGTGTCTATTCTATTAAACTCTTAATAATAGTCTCATATGTGCTATCATCACTCAACGTAAGTGCATACGATGCAAGTATCGTTAAAAGAAGTGCCGAAATAATCGCCAAAGATGAGATAGCTGAATTTGAGGTAGTTCCATTACGTACCCCCTTCAAGAGCGCCGTTAGCCTTCCTGGAACGATTGAGGCAGAGGATTTCGACGTGGGTGGTGAGGGTATTACTTACCATGATTATGAACCCGAGAACAAGGGTGGCATAAACTACCGTAAGAACGGGGAGGGTGTGGACATCGTGGCAGGCAATGGCGGCAAGGTCGTTGGCTGGACTAGTGAGGGCGAATGGATAGAGTACACCGTGAACGTGGTCAAGGCTGGCAAGTACACCTACGAGGCAACAGTCTCTTCTGGTGAGGGAAACGGAGGTTTCAGCATCAGCCTTGTTGGCAAGGGCGGAAATCTTATCAATCTTGCAAATGTTGACGTACCGAAGACGAACAACTGGGACACCTACCAAACCGTGAAAGGCGATTTGCAACAGAGCTTAGTAGAAGGACCGCAGATTCTCCGTATTACCTATACGAAAGCTAACTGCAATGTTGACAAAGTGAAGTTCATTGCTGTATCCGAACAGTCTGATACCTTTGAGGAGATTGTTGAAGATGTATCCAACGACGGACAGAGCTGGTATCTTGTGGATAAATCCAACCCTGTGATAGGAGGTGATGGTGTGGCAACTAATCTCCAATACGATACATGGTCGAGTCGTGGTGATAAGGATGGTAGTAACATGATGACGCCATTCATGGAGTTCCACCGAAACGCAGGGAATTCCCATACGGGCAGTCAATGCAATATGCCGGCTGTTCAAATTCGTCACCAAACTATCAAGGGATTGTCCAAAGGCAAGTATAAACTGAGCATGCTCATACGCTGCTACGCAGAGATATATAATGGCAAGAACCCTCCTGTTGGTGTAAAAATATACGCCAACGGCGTTGAAAGTGATGACGTGTGTGAAAGCGTTAAGCTTGTTGACTACAATGGTGGTATACATGCCACTTCCAATCCTGAGTTGAGCTTTGAAGTAGGCGATGACGGTATCCTTGACTTCGGCATCAATGTGACCGAAGACGCTGCATCGACTGAATTGAACTGGATTGCGTGGAAAGATATAAAAATTGCTTACCAAAAAAAAGGTTTTCTCCAAACTCTCGAACCTGGTGAATATTATGTACGTAACAAGGCGACAGGTGAATGGATGCAGGCAGGTGGCAACTGGGGTACCCAGTTGATGTTGGGTCAACATGGTGTGCTGGTGACTGCCATACAGACGAACGAGAACATCTACAAGCTCACTTCCGAGTTCACCAATCCTGCTAATGGCTATTACCATCTTACTCCATATCCTGATAACGATTGCGCCTACGTGGAAGCTGACGAATACGACTGGACCATTGAGCCAGCCTCTAATGAGGGCTACTTTACAATCCATTCTGAGTATGGATACTTAGGCTATTCAGGTAGCGAAGGGGTGGATCTCTATATGGATGATCCTAAAGACGATGCCGCGCAGTGGGAGTTTGTGTCACGTACCAAGCGTCTAAAAGCACTAGCGGAAGGTGCAGAAACTGATGCCACCTTCCTTATCGCTGATCCACGCTTCGACCGTAACCATAATGACCAGTCGGAATGGCATTCGGATGTCAATCCTGGCTTTGGTGGTATTAACGACTCTGGCTATGGAAACCAGTGTGCCGAGGTGTGGAACAACAAATTCGACGTTAATCAGCTTCTTACTAGCATCCCAAACGGACGCTATCAGCTCAAGGCGCAGGGTTACTACCGATTCAATGACAACTGGGAAAATAATAACAATCGTGCTATAGAGGAATATAGGAAAGGCAATGACGATGTGCTTTATGCCAAGCTCTATATGGTCAGCGGGGGTATCACGCAGAGCATTTCCTTACCTAGCGTTGCTAGTGGAACAGGCAATCCGATGAGCATGGAAGCGGCGAGCAACGCTTTCTCGAACGGGGAGTATATGACAGATGCCATCACTATTGATGTGACCAACCACAAACTTGCCATCGGTGTGAAGAAGGACTTGCATCCAGGTTGCGACTGGACGATCTGGGATAACTTCGAACTAACCCTACTTTCCATTGGCGACAACTCCGATTATAAGATAGATGAGGACAATCCAGATGTGGACAACATACCATGGGACGAAGCAACGCCCGACAACCCCGTGGACTGCACCTCTCTCATAAAGAACCCAAGTTTCGATAAAAAGAGTGGCTGGCAAGGTGACCCATTGTTGGCAGGTAATGACAACCGCATCGTCAGCTATGGAGGCAGATGGGTGGCAAATGTGACCTTCAATGTCTATCAGACCCTTGACAATCTTCGCAATGGTATCTATCGCCTGAAGGTGAAGGGCTTCTATCGTTACGGAGACGTGCAGCATGAGGAATACAAGAGTTATGGCGGTCAGAACGAGAACAACGATAATAATGCTTATGCGACCTACACCATCCCATACGCTACGCTTTCCCATCGTTATGGTATTGAGCGGCAGTTTGCCACACTCTATGCTAACACGATATCGATTGGTCTGCCACTCATTTTTATAGGCGCAAAGGAGATGGCAACCTACTCCGATGACTACGAAACTGAGTTCGGTTGGGTGCCTAATAACACGACGGGTGCATCAGAGGCACTTGTGGGCGATGACTACGAGGTGGAACTCCTTGTACCAGTCACCGATGGCAGTATACAGTTCGGCATCCGCAAGGATAGAGGGTATAAGTACGATTGGACTGTGTTCGATGACTTCCGCCTTGAGTATCTTGGTACAGAAGGACTCGTTTACGTTCAGGAGATAAAGCCTTCGGTTGAAACACTTACACTTAACCTTTACGAAAAAAAGCAACTCAATGTTAGCGTCATTCCTGCAGATGCAAGCATCCAAGCGCTTCAGTGGGGCACAGACGGTGAGAAGTATGTATCCGTTGACAACACGGGCCTTGTGACAGCTAAAGCACCTGGCACAGGTTATATCAAGGTTTTTACACGTGGCAGTAATAATGAGACAGGAATCGTTTACACATCAATCCCCTTCACAGTGAAGGACAACGGCAGTGGCGACCCGTCCAAGTTGGTTATCAACGAGATACAGGTGTCTAACCTAGACATGTTCCCTGACAAGTCCAATAACTATGGTGGCTACATAGAACTGTACAATCCAACAGACAAGGGCATCTCGCTTGATGGACTCTACATTAGTGATGAATCCACGAATCCTTATAAGCACAGACTCAATAGCAAGAATGACAACATTCCACCCCAAGGTTTTTCTGTTATATTCTTTGATCACAACAGCGGCGAGAGTGGCAACTACGAAGGTAACGCCAACTTTAAACTTGAGATGGATGGCGGCACTATCGGTATCTATCAGAATGGTAATCTGATTACAAGTGTGACCTATCCTGCAGCTACCTCTCGTACCTCATATGCTCGTACTACTGATGGTGGCTCTAATTGGGGCATGACCGCTTATCCCACCCCTGGTTCCAGCAACAGCGGCAGTAAGGAAATCCTGCCGGTGAAAGCTGAGCGCGTGCCTAGTCCACAGGCTACACAGAGTGGTTTCTATGCCATGAGTGGCTTCACCCCCGTCATCACAGGATCAGGAAAGATATATTGCACCATCGACGGCACCGTGCCAACTGAAAAAAGTATTCCAGTCGCAGAACTGCCTGCCTTCGATGGCACAACAGTGCTGCGCATACGTGCCTTCGAAGAGGGTAAGTTGCCAAGCCCTGTGGTGACTCGCACTTATGTACAACAGAAGCATAACCATACGCTGCCAGTGCTTATGATTACAGCAGCTCCTGAAGATATCTACAGCGATGAGATGGGCATCTTCGTCACAGGCACCAATGGTGAGGCTGGCTCTGGTATAGAATATCCTTGCAACTGGAACCGTGAATGGGATCGTTCCGCCAACATGCAGTTGCTTAGCAAGGACGGCGAAAACCTCTTCCAGCAAGATGTAAACATCGCCCGCTTTGGTGGATGGAGTCGTTCGTGGGTACCCTACAACTTCAAACTGAAAGCACAGAAGCAATATGAAGGTAACAACTATTTGGAGTATCCTTTCTTCAAGGACAACAAACCATACTTGAAGCATAAAGTATTGCAGGTTCGCAACGGCGGTAATGACGTGAACTGCCGCATCAAGGATGCATCGCTTCACAATATCATTCTTACCAGTGGTTTCTACCTCGATGTGCTTGACTATCAGCCAGTCCACTGTTACATCAACGGACTGTACTATGGCATGCAGAATCTGCGTGAGCCATCGAACAAGCATTACGGCTTGGCGGACTATGGCATCGACACTGACGAGATGGACGCTATGGAAATGACTTGGGGTATTTATGTAAAGGCAGGCTCTCGTGACAGCTTCACGCAGTGGGAGAACCTTGCAAAGAACGCATCTGACAAGAATGCCTATCAACAGATTTGCAATATTGTGGATGTGGACGAATTTGCCAACTACATGGCTGCTCAGGCATACCTTGGCGGTGACGACTGGCCTGGCAATAATTGTAAGGGATTCAAGGGGAATGATGGCAAGTTCCACATTGTCTTTTTCGATGTGGATCAGGCACTCCGCTTCGACCGTGGTTCCTTGGACCGCATTGGCAATGCCGGCGAGCCCCTGATGCAGATCTTCAAGAACATGCTCGACAACGACACCTTCCGCAAGCAGTTCATCGACAGCTTCTGTCTCTTCGGCGGTAGCGTGATGGAGCCAACACGTTGTCATGCTATCATCGATCGCATGTCGGCAGAGATGAATCCTGCCCTTGCCCTTGAAGGGCTTTCCACTTCACCAACGGCTGACTACATGAAGCAGGTGCTTACCACAACCCGACAGCAGACTATGATTAACTCCCTTCGCAATTGGAGCTATGTGCAGCTCAGCGGTGTACGAGAGTACAAACTGAAACTCACCAGCAGTATTGAAGCGGGCAAACTCCGTGTGAATGGGCTTCCTGTTCCGACCAATACCTTCGAAGGCAGCCTCTTCGCACCAACAGTCATCACAGCAGCTCTCCCCGAAGGCTACACCTTCAAGGGCTGGAAGACCGATGGCGGTGAGTGGCTGTTGAAGAACAACCCGACTCTTGACCTCTCTGTGCTCGCTGATAAAGAGGCATTAACAGAAACTCTCAACATTCAGGCTGTATATGAAGAGATGTCTAACGCGCAGCGCAAGGCAGATCTCGCTATGCCTATCAAGGTGAATGAGGTGAGTGCCAACAACACGGTCTTCGTTTCCGAGAGGTGGGAGCGCAGCGACTGGATAGAGCTGTACAACACAACAGATACGGACATTGACGTGGAAGGTCTCTTCTTGAGTGACGATGCCGACCAGCCGCTGAAGTTCCAAATTGAAAAGAACTCCGAGGTCTGCAACACGGTCATCCCTGCCGGCGGACACCTCGTCGTCTGGGCGGATGGAAAAGGCAGCGACTCCAACTGTAACCAGCTGCATGCCAACTTCAAGCTCTCCAACAGCAACGAGCAGCAGGTGTTCCTTGTCAGTGGAGACGCTTTCGTGAAAAACAATTCCACCTATTTCGACCAGCACCCAGAAATGCTCCGCTTCGTTGATGGCCTCTCCTATCCAGCACACCGTGGTGATGAGACAGTTGGACGCTATCCAGACGGTGGAAGGGATTTCTATCGGATGGGAAGACCGACCATAGAACGTGCCAATACGCTGTTGACCAGTGACGAGAAGACCGGTGAAGACGAGAACCTTATGCCCCTTCTAGGTGATGATTTCACTCTTGAGTTGGCGAAAGGCTGGAATTGGGTTTCGCACAACCTGAGTGTGTCCATCGCTCCTGCCGAACTGCCACAGAACGCCACCCAAGTGCTCTCACAGACCCGTGAGGCTATTCGTGACGGTAGCAAGATGGTGGGGACACTAAAATCGATGGCTGCCGGATTGCTCTATAAGGTGCAGATGAAAACTGCTGGCACCTTCACCAGCAGTTTGCCACGATGCGATTACAATCTGCCCATCGCTTTGCTGCCAGGATGGAACTGGATTGGTTATCCCGTGGATGGCGCACAGACCATCAAGGTCGCATTGGGCGGCTTCCTGGCTGAAGAAGGTGACAAACTGGTGGGTCAGGACGGTTTCGCCACCTACACATCGGGGGCATGGAAGGGAACCCTTTCCACCCTTGAGACGGGCAAGGGGTACATGCTCTACACCCAGAAGGCGAAGTCGTTCTGTTTCAATAAGCCAGACTTGAGTGTGAACCTGAGCCGTGCCCGACTTGCCAAGGCGCATGTCGCTAACCGCTATGGAGTGGACAAGTACGCCTATCCTAACGTGATGGGTATCATTGGGCAGCTCGTCATTGAAGACGAGAACCTGGCCGCAGAACCTGACCGCTTCACACTTCTCGCATATAATGGTGAGGAATGTCGTGGCGTCGGCACATGGATGGAAGGAAAGATCTATCTGACCGCATACGGGCAGGGAGATGAGAAACTCCAGTTCTTTGCCTTTGACGAGCAGGACGGCACGATGTGGCATGTGGTCGAAGAGCATGATTTTGTCGCAGACATCAAGGGGGCCGAGCAGACACCATGCCTCTTCCACTTGGGTGAGTGTGAACCTACCGATATTGTCGGAACAGTTAATGGCAGTGCACCGCACATGAGCGTGGAAGGGTATTACAATCTGAGCGGTCAGCGCATGGGTAGCCGTGACATCTCGCTCACTTCTGGAATCTACGTGGTCAAGTATGCTGATGGTTCATTCAGAAAGATTTATATTAAATAAGGAATCAACGCAATGGAATCATTATAATAATTAAATATACATGTACAAGATGAATAGATTGACAATAACAATAGTCATGGCAATATCCTCGCTGCTCATGGCTCAAGCACAGGAAGTGATCAACATTAAGTATAATGGTGGCACTGCCACGGTGAGCATCCCGTCGAAGATAAAGGATGTGACCTCCGATGTGAAGGGGGCAAGCGTGGTGCTCACGTCAGCCACAGCAGATGCAGAATATGTTTATCGTGTGGAAGGCAAATCGTCTGATGGCTCGCTCACCATCAAGGGCGACTATAAGCTGACCCTCCAATTGGCAGGCGTGGAGCTGACCAACGCCCACGGAGGTCCTGCCATTGACGTGCAGTGTGGTAAGCGAATTGCAGTGGAGCTGGTCGATGGCACGATAAACCGTCTTTCCGATGCGGCAGGCGGTACGCATAAGGGTGCCCTCTACTTCAAGGGACATGCCGAATTTGAAGGAAAGGGCACGGTCTTTGTGACAGGCAAGACGAAGCATGCCATCTCTGCCAAGGAGGAGATTGAACTGAAAAATACGACAGGTACCATCAACATCCTTGGTGCCGTGAGTGATGGCATTCATTGCGGCAAGGGCAATAAAAGTAAAGGACATAATTACTTCCGCATGAAAGGTGGCATTGTCAACATTCAGGGCGTGGGCAGTGACGGTGTCGATAGTGATGACTACGGAGTGATCCGCATAGAGGGCGGTTCAATCAGCGTCAATGTGCCTGTTGATGGCACAGGTCTGAAGGCAGACAGCCTTATTTTGATTAAGGGTGGCAGTGTGAGCCTCTCCGTGGCAGGGGATGATGCCGAGGGTATGCGTTCATGCTATGCCACCACCATCAGTGGCGGCAAGATAGACATTGTTGTGTCCGGTAATGGTTCGAAAGGCATCAAAAGCAAGTGTGAAACTGATGCCACTGTACAGAACGGTGGATTCGTTAACATCTCAGGCGGTGAGATTAACATGCAGGTGACGGGTGGCGATTTGACCAAAACGAAGGAGGAGGTTGTAGATGTGGACAAGTGCATGGGTATGAGTGTGGATGCGGATTTCATGCAGACGGAGGGTGTGCTGAGCATCACCGCATTGGGAAAGGAGGCGCGCACCTACAACGTGAAGGGCGCTGAGAACCGTACTGGAGGATTATTCGATATGGTGAAGGTTCCTTGGAGCATCAACGTCCTCAACTATCAGAATGATATGTCCGCCTATATTGCTGTAACGAGAGATAATCAGGTGTTAACGAACTACACATCAGTGGCGGTTGGTGCTTTCATTGATGGTGAATGTGCTGGATATGCAGTGTTCCCGAACACAAATTATGGTATCATGCGCATCTGGGGCAACAGTGCTACTAATGGCAAAGCGGTGATTTTCAAGCTTTATGATTACGACGAGGACAAGGAATACGATCTGACATCAGAAACAGCTGTCACTTTTGCTGACACCTCCTGTGTCGGAGATCCCAACACACCGCTTGCGCTCCAATATATGACGGGTGCGACTGTCATCACACCTAAAATTGTTTCGAATAATCTCAGTCGCGAGTATGGGGAAGAAAACCCTCAACTCACCTATAAGGTGACGGAAGGTGAATTAAAGGATGAAGACGGCGTGCCGGAACTTACGACCAAGGCTGTCAAGAATTCCACTGTGGGCAGCTATCCTATTATTGTAGGCAAGGGAACCCTAAAGATACAGTATAAGTCTGTGGATGGAACCCTTACCATCACCAAGGCTCCTTTGGCTGTTGGAGTGCAGGATGTGACCATCACAGAGGGTGATGCCATCCCGACCTTCACGCTGACCTATAGCGGATGGAAGAACAGTGACACGGAGGCGACAGCCTTCACGACCAAGCCGACAGCCACAACTGCGGCAACAGCCACCAGCAAGGCGGGCACCTATGACATCACCGTAAGTGGCGGGACAGCCAAGAACTACGAACTGTCCTACAAAAAGGGTAAGTTGACGATTCTGAAGAAGGATGAGCCAGAGCCCGACTACAAAGTAGGTGATGACATCACTTCTCTTGCCACAGCTGACTGGGAAGGCAAGACAGGGGATTATGGCGGTTTGGCCAATGCCTCAGTTGAACGATACACGCACGGCACTCCGAAGGATGTGGGCGACATCCTGACACAGACGGTCAGTGGACTCAGGAACGGAACCTACCGTGTGCTGCTGGAAGTCGCAGCCTCTTTCACGCCAGAACGAGGCTTCGAATGCCCAACTGGTGATGGACTTTCAGTGGTGTTCGCCAACAATACACAACGCAATCTCCCTGTACTTGAGAGAGATTGGGTAAGCGAAGGGGAGCAGAAACTCGTCACCCTCACAGCCACCGTGACTGACGGAACGCTGAAGTATGGAATCAAGAACCTTGCCCTCTCTGGCAACTGGTTCGTGGCAAGGCTGAAGTCTATCGTCTATGTTGCTTCTAATGTACAATCTCCCAAGACGTACACCATTAGCATCGCTTCAGAGAAGAATGGAAAGACTACAACAGACGTGACGGCAGACGAGAAGGACTCAAGAGTGTTCATCACGACAACCCCTGACGAAGGCTGCACTCTGGAGTCGCTGAAGGTCACCACAACTGGAGGAAAAGCTGTAGAACTCACAGGCAACAGTTTCATCATGCCTGCATCAGCCGTGACTGTAACTGCCACCTATAAAGCACCGGAACAGCCTAAACTTGCTGGTGATGCCAATGGTGATGGAACAGTGAATGTCTTCGATGTGACAGCGATGGTGAACTACATCCTTGGCTCGCCCAACGATGGCTTCGTGTTTGCTGCAGCAGACGTGAACAATGACGGCATCGTGAATGTCTTTGACGTGACCAAGGTGGTGAACATCATCCTTGGAGTGGATGATTCTGAAGCCAAGACACGTAAGGCTGAAGGACAGTCAGGAGCGGAAAAGCTGTATATCGAGGACTTCGAGATGGAACCAGGTGAAGAGAAGGAGGTGAATATCCTTCTGAACAATCCTGACGCAGAGTACCGTGACCTGCAGTTTGACCTCTACCTGCCCGAAGGCATCACGGTGGTGCAGGATGAGGACGATGAGTTCATGGTGGATAAAGGTGACAGATGCACCAAGAAGCACACCATTGGCTTCTCCTACACGGATGGTCACTATGTATGCATGCTCTACAGCACAGCAAAGAACCCGCTCTCGGGCAACAGTGGTGATATCCTGACCATCACCTTGAAGGCAGATGGCAATGTTGCACCTGGAGCAAAGACAGGTTCCTTCCGCAACGTCAGCCTCTCGAAGACAGATGCGACAGGTCCCACTTATGATGAATTCTTCTTCGACATCACTGTGAAAGGTGCTGATGGCATAGAGGATGTCATTGCCGATGATAGAGAATACCAAATCTACACATTGGATGGAAAAGCTGTTAATGTTTTACAGAGAGGTGTTAATATTATCCATTACTCTGACGGGACTACGAAAAAGGTCTATATCAAGTAAAATCATATTAAATAACGTGAGTTCGATGAAAATTTATTAAAAATAATTGTTTAATTATTAACACATTAGCGATATTTTTAGTAACTTTGTAGTGACCAAACCACAAGCATT
>CACXKA010000036.1 GCA_902768125.1 uncultured Bacteroidales bacterium
GTGACGAGGTCGAGATCAACAACGGGATTGCCCACTGTGGTCTGCTCTGCCAACTGAAGGCGTTCTGCAAAGCGGTTGAAACGGGCAGTATCGGTAGGACACTCAGTGAGGGTTTGCCTCATCTGCTGAACCTGGTCGGCTGTGAGGTTGTAGGCATTGTCGAGCAACTTGTTGGCAGCATAGATGGACACGACCGAAGTGGGGTGTGCCACAAAGAACTGCAGGGCTGCATCGACATTGGGACGTTCGTACTCGACATTACCGCAGAGTGCCACGAACTCGCAGTAGTCCTGATGGGATGGGCTGCCCACGATATGGAAGTCGGCAGTCTCAGGTGCATCAGGCACGAGGTCGTAGGATGCCACCTGAATCTCCATATCGGAGTTATCAACAAAGACAGGGGTGTATGTCCACTTGATTTCTTGGGTATTGCCTGCAGCCACTTCTTCCTCAATCATGGCGAGGTTGTTGGTGGTGAGGGTGCAAAGCACGGGATGCTCTACCGCCCCTTCGAGCCAGAATTCACCGTCTTTCTGAACGGTGGCTTTGGCAATTTCACCAGCATCCTTGTCTTCGGCATTCAGCAGTCCGATTTCCACGCCTGCCTTGAGTCCCGGGATGGTACCATGAATGCAGAAGGTCTGCCGTTCAGCCTCCTCCTTGCATGCAGAAAGGAAAACCAAACAGCAGACCATCAAAGTGTATAATGAAAATGTCTTTCTCATTCCTTCACCCAAACTTTACGACCATCGATGATATTGATACCCTTGACAGGTGCAACGACCTGCTTGCCGTCGATGGTGTAGATGCCCTTGAACTGAACTGGCTGAGCAGCTGGCACTTCCTCAACACCTACAGCCTCAGAAGTAGCGAGGACGACTTTGTCAGGAAGTGGATACTGGTTGCCATCCAACACGAGGTAGCACTGGTTCTGTGGCACAACGCCGGTCTTTGTCTTTACGAAGTCCTGACCGTCGAAAACGTAGTAGTTAAGTGGGGTGGTTCCGTCCAAATCATAAGGAGAAAGAGCGCTAAGATCACAAGGACCATCGCTGGTGCCTATCAGGAAGGTGTTATTCCAAGGAGTATAGAATTCGTCTTTGTAGAGCACAATGAAGTGCTTTCCTGTACCATGAAGGATGACACCATCTGTTGCATTGTAGTTGTAGCCGAAAGGCTGCACCTCATAAGAAGAATCGAAAGTAGGAATCTCACCTGTATACTTAACGAATTCTCTTGAGATTTCCTCGTATGTTTCAGGATCTGTCTCGATGTTCCAATAGCCCCAAGCATTTTCCGTCTCGTCGAACTCAATGGTGTTTCCCTCTCCATCAGAGAAAGTCTGTGACACAGCTATGATACGATAGCCTTCCAAATCGCCGATTGCAGCAGAAAGGGCGTTGGAGAATGGAATGAACTTGCCATCTTCGAAATCAATCTCCAGAATCTTGTCGCCAGAGAAGTAAGCGGTATAGGTATCCATCTCCTTTACCGTGAACTTGTAGGGGTTCTGAGTGATCTTCTCACCTTTGGAATTGATCCAATACTCAAACTTGATGCCTTCCTCGGCAGGTGTTGCCTCGATGGTGACTTCGTCATCTGTGTCGTTCATCAGCTTGCTGATTTCAACAGAGCCAGCGGTCTCCAGACCCTTTGCCATTTTCACGTTCACCTTGGAGAAGAGTGCGTAGAAGGTGGCATCAGGCTCAAAGCCATAGTGTTCTGTGACATCATCGTCGGAACTCTGATTCGCATCCACATTCAGAGAGGTCTCTGGTTCGGTAGAAGTCTGATAAGCCATCGTCAAATCGTTGACAGTCATATCCTCCTCTGGAGTAAACCATCCTATAAACTGATAACCAGTTGCAGGCTTTGCCCATACATGAAGAGGAGCAAACGAATAGTTATAGACATTGAACTTTACTTCCATAGAGGCTGCATAGTCGCTGTCAGAAGCGGGTTCCGCACCATCGGATGCATAGACAACGCCCTTACCTGTAGGAGCTGCCTCCACTTTGTCGTAAAACCAATAATACTTGCCGTCGCCCTCAGCAAAAGCGGAAAGACTCAAGACAGCAAAAAGCATGAAAACGTAAAATTTTCTCATAAGTCCTTTTGTTTTTTAGAATGAATAATATGTTGTAAATAATCTCGTTTTCTTTGTATGAAATAGAGCGTCCGAATCAGGAACGCCACAGCCACCACCAACTGCGGCAGGCTGAAGATGCTGCCCATATGGAACAGCATGTAGAGAATGCCCAAGGGTGCCGTGAGGGGGAAGAGTGCCAAGATGAGCCAGTTCCACCCAAAGCCCGACGAACGGGAAAATACTGCCAATGCCACCAGCAGAAGCAGTAATGCCACTTGCAGGGGAATCGTCACATAATCCACCTTTGGGGACGGCACCAGACACAAAAGCAACAGCAACACCGATGCCATGAGCGGTGTGAACCAGGTATGCTGTTTGGAGAGGGGCGACACCGATGAACGGGAAAATTCTTCTTTTGTCAGCACCAACCCTGCCTGTTCCAACACTTTAGCGCCATCGGCTGGCACAACCACCAAACGACGGGGTGCCACTTCCTCATCGATGGGGCCTGCATAGCAGGAATGAAGCAGAAAGCCCCACCACGTGTTGGGATCAAGGCATTGAAGCACAGCATCTCGCCGGGTCTGTATGGGCAACGCTTTCCGAATCACCTCATCCACATTCAAGCCTTCACGCATTCGCATCAAGTCGTAAAGGGCATCGAAGGTCACTTGGGTGCAACCGTTGTTCACATAATCCATATCCCAATACAAACCACGTGCCACCTGATCGTCCAACGCCTTCCACAACTGGCGTGCTTCATCCAGCGTCAGGTTCAGCTGATATTCGGTCACACCCCTACCCTGCTTCGTGTAGTCATCACGGAACATGGCAGTCTCTTCGGGAACGAGTCCCACACGTAGATGTCCAAAGAGGATGTCAAAGAGCTCGTCTTTTATTTCGGGGGTCTTGATGGTGAAGCAATAATCCAATCCTGCCGATGGACACGACATACGAATGGCTGCATGACCGAACAAAGATGCAACGGTGTTGCCTGGTGTGACCACTACGTAATAAGCATACACATCGGTGGGCAGAGAGGCTTCAGTGCTGTCTTTCTGTTCGTCTTGTGCCTGAAGCGTCAACGTCAGGAACAAGGATAAGAGTATTGTCAGGAACCGAGTCATACTCAATGTTTATGGTTATCGTACGAACCGCACACTGAGGAAGTAAGCGGAAGGCGCGATGCTGAGACGCTCCATCTGCTGGGTACTATAGAACTTCTTGCGGGCAAAATAGTACTCACCCACCTTGCTCTCATCGGCGGTCGCCGTCCAGAAGTATGCCCAAGAACCCATGAAGCGATTGCCATTATAGGCTGTCGCAGCCGTATTCTTCGTGAAATAACCTGCATAAAGGAGATTGAATGCTTCACTCAGATAGCCATGAGAGGCTTCAAGTGCGGCCCAGTCAGCATCCGTAGGAAGGCGCCATCCATCGGGTACTGCCTGCATTGCCCCTTCGTAAGAATAGAGCATACCATACTTGGCAGCATTGGCGGTGGAATAATCGTCCTTTTCATAATCATCGGCATTCTGATAGACACACGCAAGGTCTTGATTGCCTAAGTCGTATGCCAAATTCTCGACTGACCAATCCAGACCGCCCACATGAATATAGTGGTACTCCTTCCCGTCGCGGGTATCCACAAAAGTTCCCTGTGCAGAGGGCTGCTCGATGCTGACATCATCATCGCTGGAGCACCCCGTGAGGCACACCAAACACAGAAGAGCCGGCAGGATATAATATGTCACTTTATTCCACATAACCTAATGATTTAAGAGTTTCACGCATGATTCCACATTTCTCCAGCACGAGGGGATAGTCTGCATATTTGGTTTGCAAGGCTTCTGCCGTGTTGACGACAATCAGACGGGCGTATGACTTGATGTCCTGCTCCTGGCTGGGATAGAGTCCATTAGCCTCATACTTGAATTCGTCGGTGCCTCGAACAATGAAGCCTACCTTGTTCAGCATCTCCGTGTTCTCTGCATTGGAGGAAGGAATGGTGAACGAGCCATCGTAGTAAGCGGCACTCACCCGAAGGAAGTCCTCGAAAGCAGCGGCGTTGTCATTCGCCAACTTGGCAATGATGGTGGTCATCACTTGGGCGGTGTATTGTTCTTTCTGTTCATCGGAGAGGCGGGGCAACACATTGCAAGCCAGAGCGATAGCACGTTCTCCTGTTGCCGCATAAGGAGAAGAGACGGAACCCAAGAAATTACGCTGAATCTTATCGACCAACAGCCAGGAATAGGGTTTCAACTTACCCGTCAGATGCACCAGAAGGTAGTCTTTCACGTATTGTACAGCAACACGTTTCGCCTCCATATCCGTCATCACACTAAACTTAAATTTCTCGTTGGAATTGGTGCTCATGCCCACCTGATAGTTCAAATCGAGCACTTCGGTGAAATAGCGTACATCGCCATTCACATCCTTGCCAAGGGCTTCGTGTTGAAGAGTGTCGTTGAAGAGTAGGAAAGAGCCGTATGTCTGATAGAAATCACGACGTATCTGAGCCTCTTCGCTGTTGTCATCAGCAGCGGGAAGAAAGGCAAGCGTGGTGTCTTTCAGCTGAGGGGTCACGTCATCGTCGGAACAAGAAGTGGCTATGACTGACACCAATATCAATAATGTATAATAGAACTTTTTCATTGTACAACAGTATATTCGCGCCAAGGACGCACATTGTTAGGCATTCCCGTGTTGAAATTCAGCACTTCCTGTGGGATGGGAAGCGTGTAGGCTTCATCGTTCGCCGCCAACACAAAGCGATGACGTTCAGTCACTGTGGTGGAGGTGTGGGAGGAATAATAAGTCCATTCGTGGGTGATTGACTGGCTTTCTGGCTGCACGCTGCACACCATGTAACGACGCAGGTCGAACCAGCGGTGTCCCTCCAATGCCAATTCACGACGACGTTCATTGCGGATAGCAGTGATGAGTTCTGCACCTGATGCTGTCACGGCGCTGTTAGTGGAGGAAGAGAAACGATTGTCTCTCAAGAGGTTGAGAACCCGTCTTGCTTCGTCCTCATTGCCCATGTAAGCCTCTGCCTCCGCCTCATTCAGATAGGCTTCAGCGGAACGCATGAGGAACTGCCCAGAAACCTCTTCCTGCTTGCCCTTCTCGGAATACGCCCGCTCATAGTAATCACCACTGGAAGCATCATAGGAATAATAGAGATTATTCAGCGTCACACGCACAGGACCCACAAACAAACCTTTCCTCCAGTACCACTGGGACTTGCGGAGGTCGTTGCTGGAGTATGCATCGTAGAGTTCCTTGCTGACTGAATAAGACTGGCAGATATAATTGAAGATACGATGCACATCGTTGCCTCCCATCGAGAAGATGTTCTCCACGTTGTCCTTCACCAAGAACTTACCGCTGGCGGTATTCAGATTGGTCAAGGCAGGATGTGCTGCCATCACCTTCTTGGCATAGAAAGAAGCTTTGTCCCACTGCTGCATGTACAGGTACACACGGCTCTGAAGCAGATGACAAGCGGTGGAGTCGGCACGATAAATGCTGACTTTCGGTGTCTGCAGTTGTTTCATTTCCGACTCAGCAATAGAGAGGTCTGCTAACACCTGACGATAGATTTCTGCCACCGTCTGACGGGTGAACTTCTTGTCTTCCACCACATCGCTGGTCTTCAACGGCACACAAAGATCGGTCTCTGCCGTTGCTGCATTGTACGGTTTCCCATACAAGTTCGCCAACCAGAAATAATAGTAAGCACGAAGGAAACGTGCCTCACCCCTGACCTTATGAACACCTTGCTTCTCGGCTTCCGTGACACAAGGCACGTCTTCCACAGAAGAAAGGATGTTGTTGGCAACATTGATACAATAGTAAATCTTAGTCCACGTAGCATTCTCTGGGAAGAAATCGGTGTAGGACTCATTCTGTCCCACACGCTGCTGCCAAGTGAAATAACCGAAAGATTTTTCTCGGTAATCACCATTAGCGTACTGGTTGGTGTAACCAGTCTGCGACTCCTGCACCTCATCACCCAACAAGTGAATCCAGGAACCCGGTGTGGAGGTGTAACTCAAATAACTGGATGTCTCTACAGGAAGATAGCAGTCTCCTATCAGCAACTCATCAAGGTCTTTCCAAGTACGCACATAGTCGGTGTCTTGTGAGTATTCCTCCAAGAAATCGCTGCACGACACCAAGCATACGGCTGAAAGTCCTGTGACGAGAGAGAGTAATATGTTCTGTATCTGTTTCATCTTAAAATTCCACATTAAGTCCTATCGTATAGGTGGGTGTATCACTAAGCTGTATCTCTGAGAAACCTCCCTGCATCGGGGTCTGACCACGCAGACGGCTATCGCAGAAGGTGTGCAGGTTGGTGGCTGATGCGGTCAGAGCTAAACGACCGAGATGCCACTTCTGTGTCAGCTTCTTGTCAAACTCGTAGGTAAGCGAGATGTTCTGCAACTTCACATAGTCGGCACTCACCACACGAGCGGTGGAGTAATCATACATGGTCCATGCGTTGTCATTGAAACGAGGACCCGTGTAGAGGTCGCTGCTGCTCCAATGGTTAGCGTATTGCCAATAACTGCTGTTGCCGCTGCCCATGATGGCAGGGATGTTGGTGTGAGCCTCGTCGCCTGGTTTCTGCCAACGGTTCATCAGGTCACGACTCACATTTGCCTCGCTGGAATAACCGCCCGTGAAACCATCGTAGAGACGGAACAGACGGGTGCTGGCACCGAAGGAATACGTGAATGTCACACCCAAACGCCACTGTTTGTAAGTGAAGGTGTTGGACACACTACCTGTGATGTCGGGTTCGCGCTTACCACTCGGCACAAGCACCTTCGTGTATGCCTCATAGTTGTTCAGATTCTCTATCTCGCTCTGTCGGTCTTCCCAATCCTCAAAGACAGGACCACCATCCACGCTGCTCAAACCTACGAATTTGTAGCTGTAGAAAGTACCCACCGGTTGTCCTTCCACCACAGCTGTACCATTCAGGAAATCCTGCAACTCATACGACTCTCCGCCAGGTGTGGTAGTCACCTTGTTCTTGATCTTCGAGAAGTTTCCGGAAAGAATCCAGTAGAAATGGTGCAACTTGACAGGGGTGGCTGAGAAGGTGATGTTGTAACCCTTGTTGATGACGGTTCCCGAATTGACAATGTATGAGGTGTAGCCATTCACATCACTGATGGTCTTCGACATGAAGGCATCGGTGGTGCGCTTATGGAACAGTTCAAAGCCCAACTGGAAGCGTCCTGCAAAGAAACTGGACTCAATACCAGCATTGGTGGAATGAGTCTTCTCCCATTTCAGGTCAGGGTTGGCAAAATAGGCTGCAGTGGTCACCATCTCACCATAATAGGCATCCATCGTACCTTTTTTGATGACCATCACCGGAGTCTGGTCATCCAACATATTTCCCTGTTCACCATAGGATGCCTTCACCGTCAGGTTGTCCAGCCAATCTGCATTGATCTTGGCGATGCTCTTCAGATTGGCATTACCAGAAACAGACCAAATCGGCAGAAGTTTCTCGTTACTACGGCTTCCAAACTTGTTAGAACCGTCATAACGAGTATTGGCATTCAGCGTGAACAAGTCCTTAAAGGTGTAGGACAAAGTGGCGTATGCCGAGAGAAGATTGGTCTTCTGGTCTTGAATCTCTGGTACATTACCGCTCATCCAAGCATAATAACTGGTATAGGATGTCGGCACATTGATCACAAACGTCTCACCACGGTCGGGATAGAAACCACGATCCGTACGTTTGTAACCTCTGTAGAGGGTGGAAGAAGCCTCACCACCCAAAGAGAAATTGATGAGATGCTGCTGCTCTTCACCAAAGAACTTATTGATATCCATCTGAAGACGAGCCGTATAGCCTTTGGTGCTGGTGGTGGATTTCGTGAATTCTCCTCCGTATGGCATCTCGCTATCTGCAGAAGGCAACACGCCCACCTCGCTCCGACGCAAGGAAGAACTGTAGAAAGTGCTCTCACCATAAAGGGATTCGGAAGAACTTGATGACGAGTTCACGGAAAGAATTCCGTTGAAATGCAGCCATTGCAAAGGTTGGAAATGCAGGTTTGCTGTCGCCATGATGTTATTGACCGACTGATCCTGACCTGAATTATCCAACTCATTCAAGATATTGTAATTCAGATAACCAGCATACCCACCCGTATTTTTCTTGTAATAATAGTAAGAACCATCCTTGTTGTAGGCAGGAATGGCACGGGATGTGTTGTAGGCATAGTCAGTTGGATTGATGCCGCTGACATTATACTTGCGGTCATTGTGATAACCATTGATATTCAGCGACAAATCAAGTTTCTTCCTCAACTGAATGTCCAGTTTTGCCATACCTGTATAACGACGATTCTTTGTGTTCTTGACCACATCATCCTGATCTGTATAACCTAAGGAAGCGTAATAACGAATCTTGTCACTACCACCAGAAACAGACACGCTATGATCGTGAGAGAAAGAATTGTGACAAAGGATGTCAAACCAATCGGTATTCATCGCCGCCATCTCATTGACAGCAGCATTGAACTCACTCTGGGTATATACCCCTGCATACAGATTGTTGAGGGCATTCTCATAGCCCACCAATGGCATCCCGTTTGGATACAAATAATGCTGATCCACAAGATATTGAGAGAACTGAATGCGCTCATTGGAGTTCATCAGGTTAATCTTGGAATCCGTATAGTAAGGACGGCGACGTGCTGTCATCGTGGCAGAATAAGAGAGAATGGGTTTGCCCTCCCTACCGCTCTTGGTAGTGATGACAATCACACCATTCGCCGCACGTGTACCATACAAGGCTGTGGCAGCAGCATCTTTCAGCACGTCAATACGAAGGATATCTTGGGGATTAATGCCCGAAACAGCATTACCAATACGATTCACATAATCGGGATCATTCAACACATCAGGACTTAAAGCCACAGGATCCGTCAGGATGATGCCATCCAACACCCAAAGCGGTTCACGGTTACCAATCAGCGTGGAAGTTCCTCGAATACGAAGACGAGGTGTGGCATTGATTTCTCCGCTATTAGCTGTAAACACCATATCTGGAATCTTACCCTCCAACATCTGGTCAAGACTTGCCACACCAGGTATCTGAACATCCTCCATCTTAATGGAAGTCACCGCACTCGTCGAATAACGCTTGTCTATCTTCTGATAACCCGTCACCACCACATCTTCCAATGAATTGACATCCTCAATCAGCATCACATCCACCTTGTCTTTCTTGCCAATCATCACGATTTCCTTCTTCATACCCAACATCAAGAAAGTCAGTGACTTCGCCTCTGCCGGGACATCTTTCAGCACATAGTTACCGTCCATATCCGTAGCAGCACCTCGTTCCACAAAATTCGTGGGGAACACCGCCACACCAGGCAATGGTTCACCCTTCTCATCCGTCACACGACCATGTAATACACGATTTCCATCATCATCCTTAAGAGCTGCTGACACATCAGAAAACGACGACATCGTCGCTGCATCCCCCCCTATCGGCAACAAAGTCAACAAACACCATATCAAAAGATTTCTGACATCTCTCATCTTCTTTCTATTTCAATATTAGTAGATTATGTTTAATGATTTAACTGCAAAGTTAGTAATAATTATCATAAGCACCAAATAAAACATCTATTATTGTTCAGAAACAGACAATTAGATAGATTTACAAAAAAGAAAGAGACACTCTCAGGATTGCTCCTGAAAGCGTCTCTTCTCAAGAAGGCGGCGACCTACTCTCCCGCATTGCGGTGCAGTACCATCGGCGCGCCCGGGCTTAACTTCTCTGTTCGGGATGGGAAGAGGTGGAACAC
>CACXKA010000037.1 GCA_902768125.1 uncultured Bacteroidales bacterium
TCCTGGCAGCATCAACTACGAGATTGGCAACTCCATGCAGGAGTCATCCAGCACGAAGCACCGCGCACGTTTCAGCTTCCGTCGCCATCGCCGCTAATCGCCCACTTTGCCCTTTCAACGTCATAAAGAAAACGAGGAGGCTCCCAAACGGGAGTCTCTTCGTTCTTTTATTCCACAGGCATTGATTCCGTTGCTCTCTTCTTCATATAGGTGGCGATAATGTTCCTCACCTCATAGGGGTGTTGTACAAATTCCACCTTGTGATTGGTGCCACCGCTACCCACGAGTTCGATAGCACCTGTTTTCAGCATCCTCTCGAAGAAAGTCTGGTAGAAGTTCACCGTCTCCACCTTGAACAGCGGAATCTCCGTCATCTTAATGTCGAAAATGCCATCCTTCTGGATGAAGCGGTTAGTGGTGATGGCAAACTCCGTGCGGTTGCGGATGAAGTAACCAAAGCCGATAAGACCGATTCCCACCACACACACTACCACACACAAGCAGAAGAGTGCCAGCATGTTGTTGTTGAAATCATTGTAGTGGGTGTAAGCAATGACTCCCATACCAGCCACACTCAGCAGTATAAGCAGAATGCCCCATGCCGTGTAGCGAAAATTGTACGACCAGTGCAAGCGTCCCTTGAAGATGACCTTCTCACCTGGTTCCAACGTTTTCTCAATAAAGTTTGCCATAATCTTATTATTTTAAAATCTTACTTCTTATCTCAATCGGCACCACCACCTTCATCACCACATTTCTACCCATGTTATACACACCCATCCGTCCTGTAGCATTATTGATGTCCGTGTATTTCAGGCGACTCAGGTGACTCTGATAGGCGCGGTTGAAGAGGTTCTCGGCAGTCAGATACATTTCTGCCACCTTCTTCTTGCCGATGATCAGGTCGCTTCCAGCCGAGAGGTTCAGCAGCGTGTAGGAGGGAGTGGCTGTCTCCGTCTGATCTGCCTTGTAGTAGTGGTTCTGGCGCAGGAAACACTCCAATCCCAACGCCACATAGGCATTGTTCAGCACCTTGCCGTGATGTGTCAACTCATACTTCATCTCCGATGTCCAGCGTGGTGCTGGTGTGAAGGGCAGATGACGAGTCTCCTCAGGTTGGTTCAACTGACGGGCATTCACATACGAGAACGTATTGCCGAAATGCAAGCGATGAATCGGATGCACATCCACACCGACCTCGAAGCCCAGCAATCGGGCATCACCCTGCGTGTATTCATACGTGTTGTACCCCTCTTCCATCACCACATTCACACGTTTTGCGAAGATGTAGTTCTCAATGCGGTTGGCAAAGAGCGCCGCCTGTGCTGACACATGGCGTGACTCGAAATCTACACCCAAGTCTGCCTGCCAACTGTATTCGGCATCCAAAAGGGCATTGCCCTGCTCGTATCTCACCGTCCCCTCATGTACACCGTCGCTGCCCAGTTCGCTCATGTTGGGAGCACGGAATCCACGAGCCACGTTCATCCTCACATTCAACTGTTCCGTTGCATTCCACACGGCTCCCACACTACCTGTCACTCCGCTGAAATCGCGCGAGTGGAAGTCGAGGTGGCGATGGTCATAACGCAAACCGCCATTCAGCGTCCAACTTCCTATACTCTTACTGGTCGTGGCATAACCGCCGATATCAAACAACTTGTATGCAGGAATCAGCGATTCCTCACCCAGATTCTTCGATTGTTGCCACATACCGTTCACTCCCACAGCCAGTTTCCAACCGTCAAACTCATGGGTCAGATACCTCACGTCATAGGTCACTGTATGCAGCTTGAAGAACAGTTCATACTCATCCGCGCTCTCTTCGTACTCCTGGCGCCTATTCTGCTGATAACCCACAATCGCCTTCAGGATACCTGCCGAGAAATTGAACGAGTTGTCCCACACTGCCTTGTAGTGCTTCACCTGCTGGAAAGGAAGTGTCTTCTTGTAGGTCTTCACACCAAACCCCTCACTTCTCTCCAACGCGCCCGTTTCCTCATCACGTTCACCTTCCACAATGCTGGGAGTCAAGTGGTAGCACGTCCACGTCAAGTGCGATTGTCCCCACCTCTTTTCCAATCCCAACATCAGACGACCTGCCCGTTCCCTGAACTGTGAGCCAGGCACATAGCCGTCATACTTATTCTTGTAGGCATGTGCCATCTTATCTGAGAATCGCGCATCCCACACGAATCCGCCATGATTGCCCGCCCCGTTGAGCGAGTAGGCAAAGAGTCCGTTGTTCGTCTGGTATTCCGTGCTGACATTCGCCCTCACTTCGCCTTCCAATGGTGATGGCGTCCCATGCAGAATCAGCACGCCTGCCATCGCATCCGAGCCATACATCAGCGAGGCAGGACCTTTCAGAATCTCCACGGAACCCACATTCTGTCCGTCCACTTCCACACCGTGCTCATCGCCCCATTGCTGCCCCTCCTGACGCACACCCTCGTTCATCACGATGATGCGGTTATAACCCAAACCACGAATGACGGGCTTCGAGATGCCCCCACCTGTGGAGATTTGAGCCATACCTGGCTGTTTCGCCACAGCATCAATCACATTGGTGGAAGTCGTCTGCCGCAATTCTTTGCCTGTCACCACCGAAATGGGCGCCGTCGAGTGCTTCAACTTCGTATCACCCGTCACACCGGTCACCATCACTTCATTCAATTGCAAGTGGCGATAGAACACATCCGTGCTGTCACTCACCTGCTGACCACCGTTAGCCATACGATGGTTCTGCGCTGTCATTGCTGCACTATAACACAACAACGACAGGATTACATATCTTGTCTTCATTTACTTTTTACATTAAAAAATTAGTACACCTATTAATTGTCAACTGTCAATTAACCATTGGTGGTGCTCTTAAGAAGACAAAGCTCCTCTCTCTGGAAACAACACTTTGTTCTTCAGGATATAGGGGAGCTATATGTAAAAATTCTTTTGCTATGAATACAACCACAGGAGCCACCAGGAAAGGTAACGTGAGGAATTGGCAAAGCACACAATCAAACGAACAAGACGTCTGACTGCCAAAGTGACCCGCATGGGGCAAATGGTGCACACATTCCTTGCAATAACCCTCTTCGTGATGTGCCTCTGGATGCACATGAAGAGACGACAACACTAGCATTGGCAGGAACACCGCCAACAGCATCCAAGAAGAATAATATCTTTTCATCGTCTCTTTCATGCTGCAAAGTTACGATTAAGTGAGCACAATACAAAATATAAACTTATTTTTATTGTCGAGCGTGAGTAACTTCGAGTGTAGCTCAAAGTTAGTGAT
Organism: uncultured Bacteroidales bacterium; assembly: GCA_902768125.1. Classification (GTDB taxonomy): domain Bacteria; phylum Bacteroidota; class Bacteroidia; order Bacteroidales; family Bacteroidaceae; genus Minthosoma. Next base: position 3,299 of record CACXKA010000037.1, read on the forward strand.
TATTTGCTTAAGTGAAAAATTTTTATTTTTTTCTTTGTTCGTTGTATGCCTTGAGAGAGGATGCTCTATCATCTTATTATCTATCAATCAATGAGTTGCAAAAGGTTTAAATCCATATCCCTATATCTGTTATAGGAAAACCCCTATTGTTTGGGGATTTTCAGTTTGAAACCCATGGCAAAACACCGTAACTTTGCATCGTCATCCAAAAGGAACGACATCAACAACGAATTCAATAAAACAATA
>CACXKA010000038.1 GCA_902768125.1 uncultured Bacteroidales bacterium
ACCCACAAGTACGACGGAATGGCTTATACACCACTCATCAATCTGGCGAAGGAAGAGGCTAAGAACGGTGAGTTGCCTGAATATGAAGGTGACATCGACCTAAACAAATACGACACTGTGTTTATTGGTGGCCCCGTATGGTGGGGCACTTATCCGCAAGTAATGTTTACCTTCTTCAAGAAACACGCTAATGACCTGAAAGGCAAGACAGTCATCCCTTTCACCACCCACGAAGGCTCGGGTTTGGCCAATTGTGTGGAGGATGTGAAGGCAGCCTTCCCAGGGGCCAACGTCCAGAAGGGCTTCAGCATCTACGGCCACGAGGTGCGCACGGAAAAGAAAAAGGTCGAGAAGTGGATAAGAAGTTTGAGTGAAAAATAAAAAGTGAAGCAATATGAGAGACTTTGTATTTGAGAACAAGACTCACACGACGGTAAACAAGGGTGCAGCCATCTGCAAACAGGAGGGCATCGATGTGCTGCTGGCCGTTGGCGGCGGATCTACCATCGATGCCACGAAAGCCATTGCGGCAGGGGCAAAGTATGAAGGTGACGACGTGTGGGACTTGATTACGCAGAAAGCCTCTGTCAGCGAGACACTGCCCATCATCACCGTGCTGACGCTTTCGGCTACTGGTTCTGAGATGGATGGTGGCTGTGTCATCAGCAATGTGGAGACCAACGAGAAACTGGGCTATTTCGCTCCCGACAACAATCCTGACGTGTCGTTCCTTGACCCCACGAACACCTTCTCGGTAAGTGCCTACCAGACGGCCTGTGGCAGCGTGGATATCATGTCGCACATCTTCGACGTGGCTTATTTCAGCAAGAGGCAGTCGATGGACATGCTGCTGCGCATACAGGAAGAGGTGCTGAAGACTGTCGTGAAATATGCACCTGCGGCAGTGGCCAAGCCCGATGACTACGAGGCGCGCGCCAACCTGATGTGGGCGTCGTCGTGGGCACTGAACAACTTCCTATACGAGGGATTCTTCCAGGCCACCGTCTGCCACTTGATGGAGCATGAGTTGTCAGCTTTCTATGATATCACTCACGGCCACGGCTTGGCAATCCTTACTCCACGTTGGCTTACCTACGTGCTTGACGAAGAGACAGCCCCCATCATCCAGCGCTTCGGCGTGAATGTCATGGGACTGGACGGCTCGCTGCCCGTCATGGAAGGAGCCAAGGCCGCTATCCAGGCTCTTGAGAACTTCTTCTTTGAGGCCCTTGGGCTGAAGAGCCGCCTCTCAGACCTGGGCATCGATGAAAAGAACTTTGCGGCAATGGCACGTAAGGCCTGTGGCGCAGAAGGCATCCTCCACGGATTCACCGACCTGACTCCTGCCGACGTTGAGAAGATTTTCAGAATGTGTCTGTAATGCATAATTATTGATTAAGCAACTGTGAAATAGAAAAAGATTGTTGACAATGAAAACTATTAAATTATCAAACGGTGTTCAGATGCCGCAGATGGGTTACGGAGTGTATCAGGTATCACCTGAAGAGTGTGAACGTTGCGTAAGTGACGCCTTGAGTGTGGGCTATCGGATGATAGATACGGCACAGGCCTACCAGAATGAGGAAGGTGTTGGCAATGCCTGGCGCAAGAGCGGCATCAAGCGTGAAGAACTGTTCCTTGTATCAAAGATTTGGATTTCGAACTACGGTTATGAAAAGGCAAAGGCATCTATAGACGAGAGTCTGCGCAAGCTGCAGACGGAGTATATCGATTTGATGCTGCTTCATCAGCCTTTCTGCGACCGCTACGGCGCTTATCGAGCCTTAATCGATGCCTATCGCGAAGGCAAGTTGAGGGCTATCGGCGTGAGCAATTTCTTTCCCGACCACTTTATCGACCTGGCATCGAATGTGGAAATCAAGCCGATGGTGAACCAGGTGGAAACACATGTGTTCTGTCAACAGAAACAGCCACAGAAATACATGGAGGAGTTCGGATGCCAGATTATGTCGTGGGGACCATTGGCCGAGGGACGCAATGGATTCTTCACCAATGAGGTACTGACTGAAATCGGAAAAGTTCACGGCAAGAGCGTGGCACAAATCGGTCTCCGCTTCCTGCTGCAACGTGGTGTTGTCATCATACCGAAGTCATCCCACAAAGAACGCATGGCTGAGAATATCAACATCTTCGACTTCGAACTTTCTGCTGACGAGATGGCTCGCATCGAAGCGCTCGACACCCAGCAAAGCCTGTTCTTCGATCACCACGATGGTGAAGTGACTAAAATGTTTATGGGCTGGCGCGGGTTGGCGTAAAACAACTTTTGGGGTATGGTAAAGAAAGTATCAGTATTAGTGGGTGCTGGCAGCATCGGACAAGCCATCATCCGTCGTGTGTCGGCTGGTAAGCACATCGTGTTGGCAGATTATAGTGAGGAGAATGCAAAACGGGCTGCAAAGACACTTGAAGATGCAGGTTTTGTGTGTTCAACTATCCAATGTGACCTTGGTTCAAAAGAGGACATCCTGAAGTTGGTGGAGTTTGCCACCAACAAAGGTGAAGTGACGAACTTGGTGAATGCCGCTGGCGTGTCACCTTCACAGGCTCCTGTTGGAGAAATTCTGCGCGTTGACCTCTACGGAACAAGTGTTCTGTTGGAAGAGTTCGGCAAAGTGATTGCAGAGGGTGGCTCTGGTGTGATTATCTCATCGCAAAGCGGTCATCGTCTTCCTGCTTTGCCACAGGAGCAAAACGACGCATTGGCAACAACTCCCGTGGATGAACTGTTAGATTTGTCATTCCTAAAGGAAATCAACGACACGCTGAAAGCCTATCAATATTCCAAGCGTTGCAATGTGCTCCGCGTGATGTTCGAGGCTACCCGCTGGGGGCGACGTGGTGCTACCATTAACTCAATCTCACCAGGTATCATCATTACGCCATTGGCCAACGATGAATTGCATGGTCCTCGCAAGGAAGGCTACCTAAAGATGATTGAGGGGATGCCAGCGCGTCGAGCCGGAACACCTGACGAGGTGGGTGATATGGCTGAGTACCTGATGTCCTCCCGTGGACGTTTCATCAGCGGTGCCGACTTTCTGATTGATGGCGGTTGCACGGCTTCCTATTGGTATGGTGACTTACAGTATCTCAAGGCTACACATTAATGAACCGCCTTATTACGATACTGTTTCTTGGAATGACGGCAATTATCATGCAAGCAAAGACGGACAAAGAACAGATAGGAACCCTCTACCGAGAAATGTACAAGGCAATGGTGGCAAAGGACACGGTGACACTAAACCGTGTCCATGCCGATGATTTTGTGCTGACTCACATGACAGGGATGCACCAGTCGAAGCAGGAATACATCAAGGCGATCACCAATGGTACGCTAAACTATTTTTCTGCCGAGCATGAGCAGATGGAGATCAAAG
>CACXKA010000039.1 GCA_902768125.1 uncultured Bacteroidales bacterium
TTATATATAAATATTACTTAATATCAAAACCCACGCGCAAGAGACCCATTCTTTAACTCTTTAACTTTTTAACCCTTTAACCCACCAGCCACAGGTGGGTGCATCGGAAAAAGTGGACAGAAGAAGTGCTGGTACCCCTTACGTCTCCACTCCCCTAATCTTCAGAGTTGGAGGCGTTTTCGTTATTTTAGAATAATTTAGTTGTTGCTTTGGGGCGACAAAACTTTTCCACACCCTATCCGCTGTTATTTCATGAAAAACACGTAACTTTGCTTCCGAAAAGCGAAGATTGGCTGCACCTCGGCATAAAAGCAAGCTTTTCTGCTCTCGGTTTGCACAATCTTTGCTCCCAAAATGTTAAAAATGCACCTTTGAGGTAAAAAAAGTGCCTCTCGGATTATACATTTTCAGTAAAATGGGTAATATAGGGATAGAAGAAACTCCAATTTATACACGCAGAATCAACGAACTCATGCATAGATTGCTCCACATATTATTCTTGATGCTCATTGCCTTGTCCATCCATGCTCAGCAAAGCTTTCATGCCCGTGTGGTGGATGCAGAGACGGGAGAGGCGATGCCCTTCGTGAATGTCTATCAGACATCTGGTCGAGGATGTGTCAGCAATGCGCAGGGTGACTTCACCATCGTGGCAGATGCGAAGGACTCTTTGCGCTTCTCATTCGTGGGGTATCAGACCTGCAAGTGGAGAGCAGGTGAGATGCCGCAGGTGGTGAAGATGCAGCCATCGGCATTGTCCGTTGCCGGCGTGACGGTGCTTTCCGACGAGGCCATTCTGACAAGGACATACAAGATCTTGAAGAATGATTTCAAGTCACACGCCAAAGAGAGGAGGACTTACCTCAACCGCATCACCATCAGAAGCGGTGAGTGCGAGGAGATGGTGGAAGACTTCCTCACGGCTCGCTCAGCTGTGAATGTGCGCAATATGAGCGTGCTCTCAGGACAGTACTGGACAAGGATCATCACAGGGGAACAGGTGATGTCACAAATGCAATACACCAACCTGCACAATCTCATGGAGGGAGGTCCCATGATGCGAAAGGTTCCTTTGGAAGAATTCATCATTCAGCCTTTCCCTGAGACATTCTCATCCTCCTTCTTGAAGTATTACTTTGCCACCTCCTGCCAAACGCTGCAGACAGATGGAGGCAGCCTGATGTATGTGGTGAACATGACACCCAAAGTGGACACTTGGAAGAATGTCCTGTATGGGAATTTGTATATTGACGCCAAGACGTTCCGTCTGCTCCGCTTCGATGGTGCCCTGCGTGGAATGCGAGTGCTTGTGAGCCGTCATGGAGGAATCGAAGACCAAGTGCAGGATGCCACGATTCGGATCCAAGTCCACTACACACACCAAAGAGGATTCACGGAAGTGGATAAGGCTTCTGCACAGATTCAAGCCCGTGGGCTGGTAGCCAGCATGGTGTTGGCTGGTGCAGAGGATGTGGCAGCACCTTCGGAGAAAGGCGTCTTGGTGAAGGAAAATCTCCTGAAAGCCATTCTGGCGGCAGGCACCAACCCCGACTTCCAGCAAAATGCACAATTCCTCCAACGGACGGAAGAAGAACGGCAGATTGCGGAGCATGACGTCACCAATGACCCGATACCGACACTCAAGAACCAGCCCAAATCCCCTATCTTGTCGTACATCCAGAAGGCGATGAACTTCAACAAGGTGGTGCCTCAGGAGAAGGTGTACCTGCACTTTGACAACATGGGGTACTTCGAGAATGAAACCCTTTGGTTCAAGGCTTACGTGACAAGGACGGACAACGGGCATCTGTCCGATTTGAGCAAGGTGCTGTATGTGGAGTTGCTGAATCCGAGCGGCGATGTGGTCAAGACACGAAAGTATCCTATAGATTCCCTGGGTGTTTCTCATGGGGACATCAAGCTGGACACATTGCTCACATCGGGCTATTATGAAGTTCGTGCCTACACTCGCTACATGACCAACTGGGGAACGAACGCTGTGTTCTCCCGTGTCTTCCCCGTGTTCAAGGCTCCCAAGAAGGAGGGCGACTACTCCGACCTGACCATCCGAACCATGCTATACTCAGCTCGCGACCCTAACAACCGCATCAGCGAGGATTCATGAAGACCATCAGCGTGAAGTTTTACCCTGAAGGTGGTGACCTTATCGTGGGCAAGAAGTGCCGTGTGGCGGTGTTGGCTGTGGATGACAACGGACATCCGCACGAGGGAGAGGGCTTCGTGATGAACGAGGCAGGCGACGTGCTTGCTTCCGTCCAGACGGACACATTGGGAAGGGGTATCTTCGAAGTGGTGCCAGATACAGGCAAGCTCACCTTCCAGATGAGAAACCTCAAGAAGAGCATGAGGAGAAGCGTTCAGTACTTCACATTGCCTGAAGCAAAAAGAGAGGGATGCGCCCTGGCTGTGGATGCCATCAATGACAATATGCTTGCCACCCTTCAATGCACCAATAAGATGTGTGGCAACCAGTTGGGTCTTGATGCATAACGGCAATATCTTCCGATGCGACACATTGACCGCTGCCCCACTCATCGAGATAGAACTGGACAGACAGACAATGCCCGAAGGAGTGAACCAGATGACCTTCTTTGACAGTTGGGGCAGGATTGTGGCTGAAAGATTATTCTTCATTTGCCCAAAGCCAGACAAGGGGGACAGCATCCGCATTGTGGCTAAGACAAGTAAACTGAAACCTTGTGGAAAGGTGGAATTGGAATTGCAGACACAACCCAATGCCAACCTCTCTTTCTCTGCTGTTGATGCCAAAAACATGACCAATGGCAAGCAGGGCAACATGAAGACTTGGATGCTGCTCAGTTCAGAAGTGAAGGGCTATATCCACAATGTTGACTACTACTTTGAAAAAGACGACAAGGAGCACAGACAAAATGCCGACCTGCTG
>CACXKA010000040.1 GCA_902768125.1 uncultured Bacteroidales bacterium
CCTGTTGCGTCAATACAACATCGGCTTCATCGTTCTGGCGGGTTGGCTGCCTTTGATTCCAGACTTCCTGATCGATGCCTTCCCCCACAGGATTATCAACATCCATCCAGCCCTGTTGCCGAAATATGGTGGCAAAGGCATGTGGGGCCATCATGTGCACGAGGCCGTGAAAGCCGCAGGAGAGACGGAGACAGGTATGACAGTCCACTGGGTCACCCCCGAATGTGATGCAGGAGAGATTATCGCACAGTTCCGTGTAGCCCTTTCTCCAAACGACTCCGTGGAGATCATCGCCGAGAAAGAACACATGCTTGAAATGGAGCATTTCCCCAAAGTGGTAGAAGATATCCTAAAAACGCTGTAAATAATTATGAGCAGAATTTTGCAATGGGTGATAGCCGCCATCCTGCTTGGTAGTACAGCCACGTTTGCATCGTGTTCGTCGAAGAGTAATAACGCAGAGAACTCGTATGAACAGGCAACGTATATTCCACAAGCACCCGACTACAACGACCCTACCATGTGGGTGACCGCTCGTGGGAGGAAGACTGGAAGACGGAGGATGGAAGGATATGCCACTATGCCGACGTGTGGAACTCCGAGCATCGCAAGCACATGGGCAATTTGGAGACCAACAAGGTGGTGGCGTATATGTCGCCTGGCCACCGCTTCTTCGCGCCGTTCTATCGCCACACCACCATGGAGGCCTGGATGACTCAGAACGAAGTCACAATCAAGAATCGTACCCGACTTTCAATTGGCGACGTCTGCGCAGCCTTCGACCACTTCCAGGCTCAGCGCGACAAGCGTCGTCCGCTCGTTATCGCGGGCTTCAGTCAGGGTGGTCTGGCCGTGGTGGAACTGCTGAAGCACATCGACGACGAGACATACAGCCAATTGGCTGCGGCATACGTGCTAGGCTATAAGGTGACCAATGCTGACATGGCTCAGTGCAGCCACATCCGTCCCGCCGAGGGAGAGACAGACACTGGCGTCACCATCTGCTACAACACGGTGAAAGATGTGAAGTACGTAATCCCTGTTATCTCAGCCTCCGACATCTGCATCAACCCCGTGAACTGGCGGACTGACGCCATTCCCGCCACGCTCCATGACACAATTACCGTCACGCTGTCGCCCGAGCACCATGTTCTCGTCGTCAGCGGCTACAGCGGCTCGGAATATGCAGCCTACAAAGGTTTCCTCAACGTGGGCGATATCCACAGCTGTGAGCCGTGGCTCTACAGCGAATGTCTGGCGGAGAACATCACAGTCCGGGTCAAGGAATGGCGGAAACTACACTCTTCCAGGGTTCACTGAGGCGCGTTGGCGTTTCAGCGTTTAGGCGTTTCGGCAAGCTGTCTTTTCCTATGGCTTTTTAACATTTCAAAATTAATTCGAAAAACGCTTGCAGGAATGCTGATTTTTTTATACTTTGCAGTGCCAAATGAGTGAGGTAGAATACAGCCTGTTAAGGATAAAAATTGCAAGGATTAAATCTAGAAATTGCGCGCATTAATGGTAGCAAGATTCACCTTTAAAACGCCTGTTGGAACAAACTCATAGAGGATGTGCATATATTTTGACACATCCTCTATGAGATAGCGTATTAGCCCTACTCCCTTTTAATATTCGACGTGATGTCGGTGTCATTCACGCTGATATTGAAGGAGTCGTAATAGTCATGGAAGACCGTGAAGAACTTGTAGCTCATATTCGGTACATTGAAGTCGATCTCGAGGGAGCAATAAGGATTCACGTTGTTGATGACACTGAAACGGAGTAAGTTGCCCTCCGACCTCAGACTACCCTTTTCAAAGGTATCATTATTGTACCCAGTGGTCTTGCAAGAGAATGTTCCACCTTCGTTGGTGAAAGTGAAGACGGTTGGGGTTTTGCTTCGTTCCCAGTAATAGGACACCTCCACCTTTGCACCTTTCACCAGAGCGTCGGTCAAGGTAACACCTTCGCCTTTCTTCTTCAGCAGATTGGTTATCTCAACGTTGGAGACCTTCATCTTCACACCGGATATCTTGTACTTCGGATCGCCTGGTGTCACCTCCATAGTACTCTGCTTAATGTCGATGACAGCGGTCAGCACGAGACCGGAAGTCTTTTTCTCCTTAACTGTGAATTTGATCAGGTTGTTATCTTTGTCGTGTACCATCGAAAATTCACAATCCTTCTCCGTGATTACCGGTTCTTCAGCACGCGTCTGCGCCTTGTCAAAGTCCAGCAACTCATAGGTATCACCCACCCTCACGAAGGC
>CACXKA010000041.1:0-420 GCA_902768125.1 uncultured Bacteroidales bacterium
CAAGACCGCATGGAGTTGAAGGCATTAGTAGACTTCTATGCAACAGAGAGTGACAAGAACAACCAGGACTGCTACGTTGAGATTTTCCGTCCTGACATCAAACTGAACGTGTATTTCGGTGGTAAGCTGGGCATGACAGCAAACGACGTGCAAGACATGATCCGTCAGTACAAGGCTTTCGGTGCCGCTAAGGTGTCTTTCCACATGAACGGTCAGCAGAGTGTGGATTTCATTGACGAGACTCATGCCACAGGTACTTGCTATGCACTGGCTACGCTGGTGACAGAGCAGGACGGTAAGGATGTGCTGACTACCCATGCCGTACGCTACTATGACAAATACGAGAAGATTGACGGTCGTTGGTGGATCAGTGAGCGTGAGCAGCATTTTGAGTGGTCAACGAATCAGACTCTGGGATAA
>CACXKA010000041.1:430-2511 GCA_902768125.1 uncultured Bacteroidales bacterium
TGAAACTGATACTTGCATCAGCTCTGTGTATGCTGGTTTCCACTGCATGCGGTGGAAACAGCAAGAAAGAGATTGCTGCGAATGAACAAACAACGACAAGCGTGAAAACAGTTATGGCAAAGGACGGAAAAGCATTGGTAGTGTTCTTCTCGCATGCGGGAGACAACTACGCAGTAGGGAACATTGAGGTGGGCAACACGAAGATTGTGGCAGACTACATCACAGAAGTGACAGGTGCAGAGCAGTTTGAAATCGTTACCCACAAGTACGACGGCATGGCTTATACACCACTCATCAATCTGGCAAAGGAAGAAGTTAAAAACGGTGAGTTGCCTGAATATGAAGGCGACATCGACCTAAATAAATACGACACTGTGTTTATCGGTGGCCCCGTATGGTGGGGCACCTATCCGCAAGTGATGTTCACCTTCTTCAAGAAGCATGCTAACGACCTGAAGGGTAAAACCATCATTCCTTTCACCACTCACGAAGGCTCAGGATTGGCCAACTGTGTGGAGGATGTGAAGGATGCATTCCCTGGTGCAAACGTCCAAAAGGGCTTCAGCATCTATGGTCACGAAGTGCGCACGGAAAAGAAAAAGGTCGAGAAGTGGATAAGAAGTTTGAGTGAAAAATAAAAAGTGAAGCAATATGAGAGACTTTGTATTTGAGAACAAGACAGGAGCAGTTGTGTAAACTGCATGAGGAAGTGGCACGTTTCGGTAAGCGTGTACTGATGGTCTATGGTGGAGGCAGCATCAAGAGAATCGGCTTGTACGATAAGGTGATGGCCGAACTCCAGAAAGCAGGAGCCAAAGTGTTTGAACTGGCTGGCGTGGAGCCTAACCCTCGTCACACGACTGTAAACAAGGGTGCCGCTATCTGCAAACAGGAGGGCATCGACGTATTGCTGGCCGTTGGTGGCGGATCCACCATCGATGCCACGAAAGCCATTGCGGCAGGAGCAAAGTATGGAGGTGATGACGTGTGGGACTTGATTACACAGAATGCTTCTGTCAGCGAGACGCTGCCTATCATCACCGTGCTGACCCTTTCGGCTACAGGCTCTGAGATGGATGGCGGCTGTGTCATCAGCAATGTGGAGACCAACGAGAAACTGGGCTATTTCGCTCCCGACAACAATCCTGATGTGTCGTTCCTTGACCCCACGAACACCTTCTCGGTGAGTGCCTACCAGACAGCCTGCGGCAGCGTGGATATCATGTCGCACATCTTCGACGTGGCATATTTCAGCAAGAAGCAGTCGATGGACATGCTGCTGCGCATACAGGAAGAGGTGCTGAAGACTGTCGTGAAATATGCCCCTGTGGCAGTGGCTAAGCCCGATGACTACGAGGCTCGCGCCAACCTGATGTGGGCATCGTCGTGGGCACTGAACAACTTCCTCTACGAGGGATTCTTCCAGGCCACCGTCTGCCACTCTATGGAGCATGAGTTGTCGGCATTCTACGATATCACCCACGGCCACGGCTTGGCAATCCTTACTCCACGTTGGCTTACCTACGTGCTTGACGATGAGACCGCTCCCATCATCCAGCGTTTCGGTGTGAATGTTATGGGACTGGATGCTTCGCTGCCCGTCATGGAAGGAGCCAAAGCCGCTATCCAGGCTCTTGAGACCTTCTTCTTCGAGACCCTTGGACTGAAGAGCCGTCTCTCAGACTTGGGCATCGACGACAAGAACTTTGCGGCAATGGCACGTAAGGCCTGCGGTGCAGAAGGTGTGCTCCACGGATTCACCGATCTGACTCCTGCCGGCGTTGAGAAGATTTTCAGAATGTGTCTGTAAACATGGGATTAGAACATGGAAGAAATAAGGATTGACATGCGCAAGCAGACCCCAGAGGAGCAGGCGCAAGGCGTAACGGAGGTTCAGCTCTGCTTCAGGTTGAACAACACCATGCCCTTTACCAAAGAGTACGACGAACTGGTTCACGAGCTGTTCGGTGAGTTTGGCGAGGGAAGCCGTCTGATGGCTCCCACGTCGGTTGTGCGAGGAAAGAACGTGAAAATAGGCAAGAATGTAGTAATCCAGACCAACTCGCTCTTTATGAGTGCAG